>CAVOFS010000008.1:0-123121 GCA_963695055.1 uncultured Actinomycetota bacterium
CGCCCAGTTAGACGCAGGCTGAACCACGACTGCAGCAACACCAGTCCCGAGCCTCGCTCGGCTGGCGTATCGGCCCGCTGCGAACGTTTTCCGGGGGTGGCTTGGTGCTCTCGACGAGACCTCTCGGCGGTTCTACTGTGGGGCAGACCGCAAACGTTTCCGAACGTTTTCGTCGCACAGTCCCCGAACAGAAGGTAGGACGCCGCGTGTCTTTGCTAAATCTCACCAGCGGACGGGGCCGACGGATCGGCCGCTGCTTCCTCGTCGGCGCGGCAGCGCTCGCGATTGTGATCCCGACCGCGGGCACCGCCGTCGCGGCACCCACAACGACGACCAGCGCAACCAACCCCGACTTCGGCACCAACGTCAAGATCTTCGACCCGTCGATGTCGACGGCGAGCATCCAGGCGCAGACCGACGCCATCTTCGCCCAGCAGGACTTCAACGAGTTCGGCACGGAGCGCTATACGCTGCTGTTCAAGCCGGGCGCCTACGGCACAGCAGCCCAGCCGCTGAACGTGAAGGTGGGCTACTACACCGAGGTCGCCGGGCTCGGTCAGGACCCCGACGACGTCACCATCAACGGCACCGTTACAGCGGCGGGTCACAACGGGAGCGGCGCCCTCACGACGTTCTGGCGGTCCGTGTCCAACCTGAAGATTCACTTCATCTCCAGCTCGGACGACCCCTGCCACACGAGCAACGAGATGTGGGCCGTCTCGCAGGCTGCTCCGATGCGCCGCGTGCACGTCGAGGGCTTCACGACGTTCATGCCGTACTGCGAGGACCCGAACTACGCGAGTGGCGGTTTCGTCGCCGACTCGAATCTCGAGGGCGGCGCGCTCAACGGCTCGCAGCAGCAGTTCTACGTCCGCAACAGCAACATCGGCGACGGGTGGTCGAACTCCGTGTGGAACCAGGTCTTCTCTGGTGACACCGGAGCAGGCGTGCCGGCGGACGACTACCAGCCGGGCGGCCCGTACTACACCACCCTGCCCACGACGCCGGTGAGCAAGGAGAAGCCGTACCTCTACATCGACGACGCGGGCAAGTACAACGTCTTCGTCCCGTCGCTGCAGCGGAACTCGGTGGGCACCACGTGGGCCACCGGGCACACGCCCGGCACCTCGCTGCCGATCTCGAGCTTCTTCATCGCGAAGCCGTCGGACTCGGTGCAGGTCATAAACAACGCGCTGGCCAGGGGTGAGAACCTCCTGCTGACTCCGGGCGTCTACGACGTCGCGCAGACCATCAAGGTGAAGCGCGCCAACACGGTCGTGCTCGGCCTCGGATACGCCACGCTGACGGCGGAGAACGGCGTCACGGCGCTGCAGACGGCGGACGTGCCGGGCATCGTCATCGCCGGTGTGACGGTTGACGCAGGTCCGGTGAACTCGGACGTGCTCATGCGGATCGGCTCGAAGAACGGCAACAACGGCGGGCCGCACCAGACGGCCGACAACCCGACTGCTCTGATGGACGTGTTCTTCCGCATCGGTGGCCCGCACGTCGGCAAGGCGACGACCAGCCTCGAGGTGAACCAGGACAACACGCTCATCGACCACGTCTGGGCCTGGCGTGCCGACCACGGCGTGGCAGGCTCCGTCGGCTGGACCATCAACACTGCGGACCACGGTCTGATCGTCAACGGCGACGACGTCACCGCGACGGGTTTGTTCGTCGAGCACTTCCAGAAGGAAGACGTGATCTGGAATGGCGAGAACGGCGTCAACATCTTCTTCCAGAACGAGACGCCGTACGACCCGCCGACACAGGCTGCGTGGGACCAGCCGGGTCCCTTCGTCGGCTACCCGGCGTTCCAGGTCGCGGACGACGTCCAGACCTTCCACGCCTACGGCATGGGCAGCTACGTCGTGCAGAACCAGACGGACGCGACCGCCTACGCCACCGCCGCCTACCAGGCGCCGGTGCGTGCCGGCGTGCAGTTCACCCACATCGACACGGTGTGGATCGTCGGCAACGGCGGCTACCTGCACGTGATCAACGACACCGGCGGGCCTGCCACGTCGGCGACCGGCACCGTCCCGGTCGCGGTCGTTCAGTACCCGTAACGCCCCGGTCCGCGACGCACAACTGAACAGAACGGGAGTGACCTGGTGGGCCGGAGCATCGCTCCGGCCCGCCAATGTTTGCGTCAGCTACACGTGTACTTGAGAACCGACGGCGTCGTCCGGTTGCCCTCCGCGTTGGCCCCGCGCGGCATGTCGACCGCGTCGGCCACCGCGGCGGTGAAGGGCGAGGCGATAGGTGCGTTCCACCATCGGGATCGCGGGCCTGGGTGCATTTCCGGTGGCGCCCCTGCGGCGGACCAACTCAGGAAGACCCTCCGTGTTGTCGCTCCCGTCGCTCGTCGCCACCACGTGGTGGATCTGCGCCGTTCTGGGCATCCAGGCGTGTCCGGTGCGTGTTCGGATCGCTGGGCCCAGGTGAACCAGGGACCTCGGGCGGTCAGAAGAGTGAGTCAGCGGTCGACGACGACCACCTCGAAGTTGGCGGCGTTGGGCGGGAGGCCGGTGTCGAACTTCGCGTTCACGGTCGCAAGCCGGTCCCCGAAGCGGGCTACGGTTGAGGGCACCTGGAAAAGGCCGCTTTTGATCACCCGTTTCACCGCCCCCGAAGTGAGGTCTCTGCTCAGACGGACCTCGGCGAGCTGGTTGGCGAAGGTCTGCGCCGCGTACAAGGTTTGACCCTCCATGAGGATGCCGTCGACGTTGGGCAGGCTGAGTCCCTCGATCGTGCGGCTGGTCCCGGACCGCGGGTTGACCGCGTTGAGAGCGCCCGAGCTCGAGTGGGCCACGACGAGTGTCGAGCCGTCAGAGGTGGCCTGGATCCCGTTGTTGTTGATTCCCTCGGGGTCCACCGTGGCGGCCGGGCCGCTCAGGTGGAGGGTGGTGAAGGGCCCGGGGTGACCGTTGACGATCGGCACGAAATAGAGCTCAGGCTGCAAGGAGTTCGTGAACCAGGCACCTGCCCGGGTCAGCGCCACGTCGTTGATGATCGACGGCGCCGTAGAGAACTGGTAAGACACCAGGGTGGAACCCGTCCTGGAGTCGTAGACGTAGCCCTTCCCATCGAATCCGCCGGCCGCGAAGAGCAACTTGTCGGCGATGTCGACCCGCAGGCCCATGGCGTTACGGCCCGGTGGGTTGTCGATGAACTTCTCAGCGGTGCCGTGCCGGATGTCGCCTCTGTAGATGTCACCCGAGAAGAGGTCGCTGGCGTAGAAGGTAGATCCCGAGCCGCTGGCGATGCCTTCGGCTGAGATGGCACCGGGCAGCACGATCTGGAACTCCTCGTGGACGGCATGAGCGGGCGCCACAGTCGCCAGTACGGCTGCCGCCGCGACGGCCGAGGCGGTGACCGCGCGCTTGGTGAATCGGCTCTTGTCGGGATCCCGAAGTCTGTGATGAAGCGGACGGACGGTGGCTGATGCAATCCTCATGGCGGTCTCCTATAGGTGGCGCGGTGCTGCCACTGTGCCAAGGCCCGCCGGCGTCCGCGTCGGGGGAAACCCCACACTTTGGCTGGACCCTGGGTCGATACTGAGCACATGACAATGACCAGCCGGCGAGGCGGCGTGGTCGGGCGAGAGCAGGAGCTCGCCGCTATCGAGCGCTGGTGGGGTGACGTCCCGAACGGCTGCGCCGGACTGGTGTTCACGGGTGAACCCGGGATCGGCAAGACGACTCTGTGGGGGGCCGCGATCGAGAGGGCTCTCGACCTGGGCGCGACGGTGTTGACGGCGAGGGCCGTGGAGTCGGAGCTGCCGCTGGGATTCGCCGCCCTCGGGGACCTGCTCGGTGAGTTTGCTGAGGACGTGCTGCCGCAACTGTCGGCGCCGCTGTCAGTCGCGCTGGGGGCCGCGCTGCTGCGGACGCCGCCTCTCGACGGGCTGAACCCCCTCGCGGTAGGGCGTGGTCTGACCGAGGCCCTGCAACAGCTTTCACTGGCCGGTCCGCTGGTCTTGGCCCTTGATGACCTGCAGTGGCTCGATGCCCCCTCTGCCAGGGCGCTTGCATTCGCCGTGCGCAGGCTGGGGAAGGGGACCGGAGTCGTAGCGACGTTGCGTGGAGCCGCGAGCGATCCGCTCGATCTGCGTCTCGCCCTCAGCGGTCGTCTTTCTGAGATCGAGGTGAAGGCTATGGGCGTGGGGGCTGTTCATGGCGTGCTCCGCCAGGGCGGCTCCACCCTCTCCCAGCGCGAGTCACGCCTGATCCATGCCACCTCGGGAGGCAACCCCTTCTACGCCTTGGAGCTGGCGCGATCAGGCGCGGCTCCCGACCTGCCACCGTCGCTTCGCGCGGTCATTGATGACCGGTTGTGCGCCGTGTCAGACACTTCCCGCGCCGCCATCGAAGCGGTAGGTGTGCTGGGCCCCGCCCCCATCAGTGCCCTGCTCCGCTTCGGGGTCGACGCGCAAGCGATCGACGAGATCGTGGCTGCGGCCGTGATGGTCGTGGAGAATGGGTCCCTGCGATTCGTGCATCCCTTGCTTGCTTCCGGCGCACTTGCTGCGATCCCCCCGATGAGGCTCCGCGAGTTGCACCGACGGGCGGCCGGCCTTGCCGATCTGGTGGAGGATCGGGCACGCCACCTGGCTCTGGCGACGGACGATTTCGACCGCAGTGCAGCATCGTTCCTGGAGGGGTCGGCGAAGGCTGCGCAAGCTCGAGGTGCGCTCGAATCAGGCGTCAACCTCATCGCCCATGCGTGTCGCCTGACACCACCGGCTGACCGGGAGGATCTCGCGCGCCGCGAGGTGATTCAAGCCGACTACCTCTACCGGGCCGGGGGGCACACCCAGGCGTCGGCCTTGGTTGAAGGCGTGCTGCACGGTGACGCCACAGGAGTGGTTCGGGCGCGCGCCCTCATTCACCGAGTCCAGCACGACTCCGACCCGGCCGTCGCAGTAGCTCGCCTGGAGGAGGCGGTGCTGATATCAGCCAGCGACGACGTCGTACGCGCTCGTGCCCTCGCCACTCTTGCCTGGATGCGAGGTGCCTGGGGAGGGGACATCGAGCCGGCGAGCGTCGAGGCCGAGTCCGCGGTAGCCCTGGCGATGACCACCGCAGACCGGGGTGTGCAGACGACTGCGCTGACCACTGCCGGGCTCCTGCAGTCGTTGCACGGCGATCCCGGCGCCGAGGTGTGTCTCCAGCGTGCCGTCGAGTCGTCCGACCCCATCGAATGGCTCGACGGAGACCGTTTGCCTTTCGTGGCCTTCGCCCATCAACGCTTCTGGCGAGGCGACTGGGCTGGAGCCGAGGGCTGGCTGGACGTCGAACGGCGCCACGCACTGCGCAACGGCGAAGAGTCGCGGCTCGAGCGGCTGAACCTGTTCCAGGCTGATCTGGAGATCCGACGATGTCACTGGACTGAGGCCGCACGTCTCCTGGACACTGCGCTCGAAGGGACGGGTGAGGACTACTGGCGCACTAGGGCATTGCTGTGGCGAGCTCTCCTGCTCGCCCGTCGCGGCGATCCCGCAGCCCTCGAAGACGTGGAAGAAGCGCGGTCCTCGTCCGCAACGTCCAGCGATCCGCTCCTGCGGGCCACCGCAGACTACGCAGTGGGCCTGGTGGCACTCGCCCAAGAGCGGGCCGTGGACGCCGCGCAGTGGATGCGACCCTTGCCCGCACAGCTCCAGGCGCACGGACTCCGTGAGTTGTCCATCCTGCTTGTCACCCCGGACGCGGTCGAGGCGTGCCTTCAGGCCGGAGACGCTTCCTTCGCGGCCAGTTTGACTGACGAACTCGAGCTCCGCGCCATCTCGACGCGGCATCCTCTCGGCGTCCCCGCGGCTCAGCGGTGCCGCGGGCTCATCGCACTGACCGCGGGCGAGACTGGCGACGCCTTGGACCATCTGCGGAAATCGTACGACGGGTTCCATGAAGCGGCTGCGCCGTACGAGGCAGCCCGCACCCGCCTCATCGCCGGCAACGCCCTGCGCCGCGCCGGCAGACGGAGCGCAGCAGTCGACATGTTGACCTCGGCCAGCGAGACCTTCCACGCACTGGGAGCCCGTCGCTGGAAGGACCGCGCCGACAGGGAACTTCGGCGCGCCCAACCACGGGCGCGCACCGACAACTCCTTAACTGGCGCTGAAGCACGGGTCGCCTCTTTGGTGGCCGCCGGCCGGACCAACAGGGAAGTCGCCGCGCAGCTCTTTACGAGTGTCTCGACCGTGGAGGCACATCTCACCCGGATCTACCGCAAGGTCGGCGTGCGGTCACGGACCGAACTGGCGGGTGCCGTGACCCAAGGGCGCGTCGACTTGGAGTGAGCCCACGGGATTCGAAATCCTAGACAGTCCAGGCGAACCGGATCTGCGATTTTGACCTGTGACCGGTAGTCGATGCCGGAGTGGAGTCGGACGGGGTTGTAGAACGCTTCGATCCACTCGAATATCGCGCTGGCCAACTCCATCACCGTTCCTGAACCTTTGCCTCTGCCCACTCACCCATCACCAACCCCGATGCCCGGACGACGGTCTCGGCGGACTCGTCGCTGCGCGCGTGTCGGCGCTGGGCGAAGTCGCGGGCCGTATAGACCTCCCGAGTTCCGGGGGCCCAGCCTCCGAAGCATCTCCGGTGAGTCCACCCACCTAGTCAGGCTCGACGGGGCCGGGTGCTCGGGTTGCCGTGGCCGACCCACCGGATCAGCTCCATCTCGGGTCCGTCTCGCGGCCCGAAGTGGTCTCCGTCTACCCAGACAACATCGGCGTTGGGGAGGCGTCGGACCAGCCAGTCAACGTGGGCCACAGGCACCGACGTGTCGTCCCGGGGGACCATGACGCGGGTCGGTGCCACTACCTCCTCGACTCGGAAGTCCCAATCGCGGACCAGCGACACAAGATCTCAACAAATCCTTCGACCCCGTGCAGGCCCGCCGCATCCAGGGTTTCGCCCAACATCGTCTTGACCTGGTCGGACACTTCGATGGGCCTTGAGTCCGCTCATCGGTCTCGGCCTGTCCTTACCGACCGCGGTCGAATTCTCGGTAGTTCTGTACTCGCCGGTGTCATGCCGTGCCCGCAGGTCCTCGATCACGTTCGCGCCGCTGACGGCGCCCGTTCCGCTGGGCGGCGGTATCACCGCCCGATCCGCCGACTCCTTGAGGGCAGACGGCTCCGTTGCGGGCTGCCGACGGACCAAAGGAGCCACCGATGCCGATCACCCCGCCCCTCTCGCCGATCGCGCGGGAGCGGCGTCACGCCGAGCCGCGCGTCGGCCCGACGAGCGCTTCGACTACGCCGATGCTGACTGTCGACCTGGCGACGGTCCGCGGCTCCTACCGGCAACTGCATGCCGCGCTGCCTGGCGTCGACCTGCACTACGCGGTCAAGGCGAACCCTTCACAGCCGGTGCTCGACGCGCTCCTCGAGGAGGGCGCTTGCTGGGACGTCGCCAGCCCCGGCGAGATCGACGCCGTCCTCGCCGTCGACCCCGATCCGGCGCGAATCTCCTACGGCAACACCGTGAAGAAGCCCGTCGACATCGCCTACGCCCACGCCCGCGGCGTGCGCCAGTTCTCCGTCGACTGCGACGCCGAGCTGGACAAGCTGATCGACCTGGCACCTCGCGCGACGCTGCTGGTACGGATCACCACCAGCGGAGTCGGAGCCGATTGGGCACTCGGTCAGAAGTTCGGCTGCGATGAGGTGACGGCCGGCCGGTTGCTCGCCCGAGCGGTCACGCACGGCCACCCGGTGGGCATCTGCTTCCACGTCGGAAGCCAGCAGCACGACGTCTCGGCGTGGGACGAGCCGCTCGCGGCGACCACCCGGCTCCGCGCCGTCGTCCGAGCCCACGGCTCCGACCTCGCCGTCGTCGACCTCGGCGGAGGCTTCCCGGCGCATGCCGCCGATCCGACGCCGGAAGTGCCGTCGTTCGGCAACGCAATCATGGCGGCGGTCGGGCGCTACCTCGGTCCGGACGTGCCGCCGCTCATGGCCGAGCCGGGTCGTGTGCTCGTCGCCGACGCCGGCACCCTCGAGACCGAGGTGGTCCTCGTGTCCGAGCGAGCCGGCCGACGCTGGGTGTACATCGACGTGGGGCTGTTCTCCGGGCTGGCCGAGACGATGGGCGAGGCGATCCGCTACCGGATCACTGCGCACCGCGACGGGCGCCCGCTACAAGGACGGACCGCAGACGTCGTGCTGGCCGGACCGACCTGCGACAGCGTCGACGTCCTCTACCAGCAGCACCGTCCCCAGCTGCCGCTCGACCTGCGAGTGGGCGACCGGCTGCGTATCCATGCGGCCGGCGCCTACACCACGACGTACTCCTCCGTCGGTTTCAACGGGTTCGCGCCCCTCCGCGAGGTCCATCGGTGAGCCCCCCGGGCTTCCGATCGGCGCTGGCGAGCAAGGCCGTTTCGCCGGCTCTGCCTCGCTCACGGGGTGGCACGGTCGGGCAGCTCGTCCTCACCCTCGCGGTGGGGGTCCACGTGCTGGTGGAGACCCGATCAGGCGTCTGGGTCTCCGTCACGGTCGCGCTGGCGTTCGCGCCGTACGCCCTCTGCTCCGCGCTCGCTGGTGTCCTGGCCGACCGCCGGTCACGCAGCGCCGTACTCGCCGGGGCCGCGTACGTGCGAGCGGCCCCGCCTTCGGGCTCGTCCGATGTCTGGTCGCCGCGTCCCATTGACTAGCCTCCGACCTGTGACCCTTGCACTCGAAACAACGTCCGCGGTAAGCGTCAGCGTCCCGCTTCTGATCCTCGGGATCTCCTTCGTGCTTGCGATCGTGGTGCTGGTGGCGTGGCTCCTCCTGAGTCGCCGAGGGAATCAAGGCAACTAACGCACCCATACCGCGTGGCGTGCGCTCGCAGAAGCACGCTCGTTGCCGCGGAGCGTGCGCGACTCTGGCGATGAGCGTGCGGCTGGACTACGCGCCGAACCGGCTGTGCCGTCCCGCCGGTGGTACCTCGCCCGGCTCCGACCGACGGTCCCCGCGCCATTGCTGCCTGCCTGACCACCAGGAACCGGCCAATGACTGGCTGCAACGTAGATGAGGAGGGACGAGAAACCGCGGACGTAGGAACACGTAGAGCAATCCTGCGAGGGGCCACAAGGCGAATCCCGCCACGAATACCCACCACAGGACCCAGGTCACGATCTCCGAGTCACCCCTTGACTCATCGAGAAAGAGTCCCCAGATCACAACGGCCGCAACGGTGCAGAAGCCCACGACAGCACCCATCGCCGCATGGTGCCCGGCAGACTGCGGGGTCCCCGGCCGGACCCCGCGAAACCAGCCGATGTCTAACTGCTGGCGCCAAACGCGGACGATGACAATCCACCCGACGACCACGATGACCGTGAACAACACGAGCATGAGCCAGTCCCCGAACGACACCCAAACCCCCAAATCTAAGATCCCGACGCACTCTACCTTCGGCATCGCCGACGTCGTCCTGAAGCGCACTCATCTAGCCGCGATCCGGTCGTCTGGATCTGCCGATGAGCGCGATGCCCGGAGCAACCGGTTGGACTCCGTAGGGTGATGCAGTGAGTACCCATGAACGCTCTGTGTTGAGCGCGCAAATTGGCGAACAGTTGTCCGTGTTCGTCGACGAACATAGGCACATGCTGGCAAGTTGCCTCGACGGGCTCACCGAGGCCGAGGTCCGCCTGGGACTTGTGCCGTCCAAGACCACGCTGCTGGGCCTGGTCAAGCACGCCACCTTCGTCGAGCGGGTCTGGTTCGAGGAGGCCGTGACGTGCCGACCTCGCTCTGAGACCGCCATTGAAGCCGACGCGGATGAGTCCTTCGATCTCAGCGAGACCGACACCATCGACTCTGTGCGGTCGAGGTACGTGCGGACCTGTGCCGCCTCCAGGCAGGCTGTCGGACATCTTGGTGTCGACGACGTCGTCGAGGGCAATCGGCGGGGGCCGCTTCCTCTGCGATGGATCTATCTGCATGTCCTGCGTGAGTTGGCCCAGCACTGTGGGCACGCGGACATACTTCGCGAGCAGGTACAGGCCGCGCGAGAAGGCTGAACGCACGCTTCGGCCTGCGATCCGAGCGGTCGGGACTGCCGATGGGCGGTCGGCGGATGTCGTCGCTCTAATTGGTGTCGTGAAGAAGAACCACAGGCGCGAGCTGTACAGCCCAGTGTCGCCGGACTCGTTGCGAGCGGATGACGCAGTCGGTCCCGACGAGGCGCGCGTGACGTTGCGCGTCGAGCCCGCAGTGGACCGATACCGGCGCTGGCGATTCATGTTCTCCACCCCTCTCGTCGTCACTGATCCCGGCCAGACCTACCTGACCTACCGGGTCCTGCCCGACCTGGTTCAGCGGCACCTGCTCCGGGATCGATGGGCGGTCGACGTTGAGGCTGACACCGGCGAGCGGTGCAGGGTGAAGGCCCGGAACCGGGAGCAGGCGATCACCTACGCGCGTCGAATCCACGACGGAGTCGAGAAGCACGGCGTGTCGTTTCTGAAGACATTCGCGCGCTGACCCGATACCGGAGGCAGAAACATCCGCTCACGCCGCTGATGTGCGCGGATCCGATGAGCGGGCTGTGAACGGCCGCTTGCATCACCGGGTCACTGGCCACCAGCCGAGGAACGCCCAGTACGCGACGAAGACAAACGCCGTAGTCCACAACAGACCGGAGCCGAAGCGCCGCCAACCGGGGACCAGGTGTAGCGCCAGCCCGACGAAGGCCCAACCGGCGGTGGGCGCGATCACCGCCCACCACCCAAAGTCGTCAAACCCCTGCGCGCCGACCATGAGTACTAGGAACACCACGATGTACGCAGCGCCCATGCCTGCGAGCCAACTCGCCCCTGCGGTCGACAATGGCGCCCGCTCGGCGTTCCCAGCACGCTGCTCGCTCATCGCAACATTCTGTCGCAGCTGACCACCGGAGCACAGCGGAAGGCGCGACCAGTCCTGGACCGACGCCGCTGCCTTTCGCCATCGGCAACTCGTCGGGCATCCATCCGGATCTAGCCGCATTGAGGGCGCGCTCATGGCAGCCGATGAGCGTCACCTACAGGTCGCGGTTCTCAGCACCCTCAGCAAGGTCCGACCAGAACGGCACATGCGTCCGGTCGGACGGACGAAGGGGCGGGACGCGGAACTCGTGAGCGACATAGTCGAGGAGGTTGTCGCCGAAGAAGATGACGTCGGACTGGTGGACAGAAAAGACCGGGCTCGGGCTGAACTGCGGGTCTGATGTCAGGTAGCGATGCGAGAAGACCGGTACGAGTCTCGGGACGCGAGCAAGGTGTGCGCGGGCTTCACGCTCCCGATCATCCCTCGCATCAGGTCGATCACCCCATGAGGCTGGCCAGAAGCCGTTGCTGTGTACGTCGAAGACGACGCCGACGACCGGCCAGTCGAGCCGCCCTCGCAGGTCGTCGTCGGGGTCGCTTCGCCAGTCCGGCCACGACTCGCCAACGGGTACCACCGACTGGAGGAACTCGCGGTGCTCCGGGCCGAAGGCGAAGCCGAACCTGTCCTGGACCCGGGACACCTCTTCGTCCGAGAGGCCACGGTCAAGTCGCACTCCGCCGGCGCTAAGGCGTTGGATCGCCTGCGCAATGAGGTCTGGCACGCGGCCGATCATGCCGCATGAACCATCCGCATCTAGCCGCGATGCGGTGCGCGGATCTGCCGATGAGCGGTCGACTCGCAAACGTCGGACCGCCCTGCGGTCAAGAGTGTGATGGGATGAGAACCAACGACCGGTGGCAGGAGATGGCAGTGGTGGACGCCCCGTTCGGCCGCTACTGGTTGGCGTCGACGATCAGTTCGTTCGGCACCGCTGTCACCACCGTCGCAATGCCCGTGCTGGTCATCCAAGAACTGGACGCATCAGCATTCTCAGTCGGTGTCGTCAACGCCGCGCAGTTCGTGCCCTACGCGATTCTTGGACTCGTTGCCGGGGTCTACGCCGATCGATGGAGGCGGCAGCCGATCCTGGTTTGGAGCAGCCTCGGACGAGCGGCAACGCTCGGGGCGATGCCGGTGCTGTGGGCAGTCGGGGCGCTGGAGGTCTGGACGCTTGTCATGTTGCTGCTGGCGTTTGGCGCGTTCTCAGTGTTCGCATTCGCTGCGACTCAGTCGCTGCTGCCGCGCCTGGTCCCTCGCAACCGCCTGGTCTCGGCCAACGCCCGGCTCGACCAGAGCGACGCAGCGGCGCAGACACTCGGCCCCGCACTCGGTGGGGGCCTGGTCGGTCTGCTCGGTGCACCCCTCGCCATCGCGGTCGATGCGGTCAGCTACCTTGTGGACGCCGTGCTGAACGCCGGGCTTCGGGTAGATGAACCACCGGCCGAACGGGGCGTCAAGCGCCAACTAGGACGCGAGATCCGTGAGGGCTTGCGATGGACCTACGGGCACCCCACCTTGGCTCCGCTGGCGGTGTCGACCCACGTCTGGTTCGTCGCCAACGCGGCAGGGTTCACGGCACTTACGGTCGTCGCACTGCGCCAGATGGGTCTGTCGGCGTTGGTGTTCGGACTGCTCGTCGCGTGTAGTGGGTTCGCCAGCCTCGTCGGCGCGAGTGCCGCACCCATGGTCGGACGCCGACTCGGCACCGGACGGGCAATCATCGCAACCCGATCGGTCTACCCCGTTGCCTGGATCCTGGTCGCCGCGGCGCCCGACGTTTCCGCCGGTGTGGCGCTGCTGGGCGGAGCGTTGGTGCTCCAGGGCCTCGCCATGGGCGTCGAGAACGCCAACGACACGGGGTATTGGCAGATCATCACCCCCGACAGATTGCTCGGTCGGGCGAATGCCACTAGACGCGCGGCGAACCGCTCGGCCGGAGCACTCGGCGCCGTCCTCGGCGGGATAGCGCTGACCGTATTCGACGAAAGCCTGACTTTGATCGGCGTGGCCGCCTTGTCCGCCGTGTCGACGATTATCGTTGGCTTGTCCCCCCTGCGGACCGTGCGCCCCACGTGACTTGCTGGTCGGCCAACGAGGGTCCACGGACCGCGGCACCTACCGCTACCGAATCGACCGAGTCCACGGAGACCCGTGCGCCAGCCGTGACCCTCGACGGCTTGATCGCACGAACGTCCGGATCTAGCCGCGATCCGGTGCGCGCTCTTAGCAGCCGAGATGCGGGCTTTGCCCAACGAGTGCGGGTTGTCGCACCCTAGGGTCGATCACGTGAGAAGGAACCCGTCCCCTCAGCGTGAGTTGTGGGCATGAGAACCCAGGCATGGCGGTCTTGGGCATCGCGGTCGATCGCTCCACAGTTGGCTCGTCCCACGCACTGGCCTTTAGGTGTCACGGAATGGACAGCGACCGACTTCGGAGCAGCCGGCGCGCCTACGCCCTGGCTCGCCCAAGGCCTCATCCGCTGGCCAGCGCACGGTCGCCCGACATTCCGAGTCGACACCTTCGTTCTCCCGCTCTTCGTGCCCACAGACGCGCCTGGCGTGAAATGGCTTCGGGACCTCCGGTCACAGTCGGGTGGTCGGGCGTTCGACGATCCTGCGCCTGAAGACCGGGACCGCGTCGCCCACGATGTCGCGCGAGCCTTCAATGCGGATGGACTCCCGTTTATAGAGAGAATCGGAACGCTCGGCGGCTTTCTCGATCACGTGATGCATGCTCAAGCACGCCTCCTCTCGGAGCGCGGCGTGTTCTGGCACGGCGAGGACGCCGGCTACGCCGCAGTCCTTCTGGAGCAGTACGACGCGGCTGCCGAGCAGTTGGGACAGCACTGCGTCGACCAGGCTGACGATCGTGACTGGGAGACAGAGTCACGACGACGCGCTGCCCGCATCCTCGAGCTCCTCCGCGTCAGACCTGAAGGCGCACGAGCGCAACTTGATCGGTGGGCCGATCAGAGCGCCACCGCGCTTGGGCTAAGCCGACCCAGTGCGACCACCGCCTGAACGCACGCTCTTGCCGCAATCAGCAAGCTCGGGGCGACACTGGTACGGTGAACGACCAGTTCTCCGACATTGCTGGAAGAAGGTTCCCGTGAACGAGCAGCGGATCCCGGGCGTCAGAGCCGTCAAGCGGACCCCGATCACGACGAAGACCTACGCCCTTCTCGTCATGGCTATCTTGGCGGTCTTTGCGGTCGCCTTGCTGGGCGTGGCTCACCTTCCCCGCGAAGACACCGTCGACTCCGTCAGTTTCGACCTCGCCACCCCCTCTGCCACGTCGTGCGTCTACATCGCCGGCACTCAGCAGACGACTATCCGCACCCACCTCGACTCCACCACCCGCGACAGCAGCGAAGTCACCCTGATCGCCGGGGTTCGCAACACCAACACCGAAGAGGTCGTGGTCAAGGCGACGAAGGTCATCCACGTCCGTGGCCACCAGGAGGCCGACTACGTCTTCGTTGTCGACGTCTCCAAGGCCGACCACGCCCACGGCGCCACAGCCTGCTTCGTCGAGGAATCAGCGAACATCTAGGTCGACCCCTGCCTCACCTGCGTCTACCAGCGGGGGCGAAGTCGCTAGCTCCGGGATAGCGACGACTGACTATCCGGATCTAGCCGCGTTCCGCTCGGTCGTGCCGATGTGAGGGCGCGCCGAGTGGCAGGATGCAGCCGTGGTCGAGGCTGAGGAGTTCGAGCGAATCCGATCAGAGATCTGCGCATCCGGTCCCGCCAGCGATGAAGACAACCTGCTGGGTATGGAGATCGACTGTTGCGCCTACTTCGGAGACCCGTCCGACGCCGACGTCAGTCCCGGGCTGTGGGAGGACATGGAGGTGAGACGGGCCGAGGGCGCGGAGTGGCTCATCTCGGGCCGAGCGGTGGGCAAGTTCGACAACGCACAGGCGATCGCTTCGGCACTCGCCACGATCTGGGATCTGCACCTCCGGTACCATTACCGATCGGCGCACACGGTGAGCACGGCAGCGGACGCGGTGACCCTCCGAGCGGTTACCCAGATCGGTGCGGGTGACATCTGGGTGACCGCTGACGTCCGGGTGGGGCTCTCGTAACGCACGCTCATCAGCGTTGAGGGTGCGCTCATCCCGATGAGCGGGGGTTGGGCTACTCGTGCTCAGGTACGGCTAGCAGGCGGAAGTTGGTCCCACGCAGGATCTTCTTGGCGCTTCCTGAGGAGCCAGACAACTCCGAGCGCCCACAGTGTGACGACACCGCCTGTGGCGACGTAGAGCCCTAGGAACGCTGCGAGGACGAACCACACCGGGACTGTCGTAAGTGCACCGGCGACCAGATAGGCCGCCGTGGCTGAACCTACAGAGGCGGACCGGGCAGGTGACGACACGCCCGAACGATAGCGAACAGAGGCCGAGACTGCGGGGCACCCGGATCGGCCGCGTAGCGTGCGCTCGGAGACGCACGCTCGTGCCGCCGAGAGTGCGCGACTCTGGCGATGAGCGGGCTAGCCGGCGAACGACGCTTCCGTCGCCCACCAGCCTGGGGTGGTCAGTTTCCAATCGACGAGGATGTGCTTGCCGTAGCCCTCTTCAACCAACCGCACCAGCGCCCTCTGAGCGACCGCCTCGGATGCGTCTGCCGGGACGTCGTAGAGCCGACCGTCCATGACTCCACCGGCATAGACGGCGTACCGCCAAGCGGTCGACGTCCGGTAGAGCACGATCGACGTAAGCGGCTGCATCTCGTCCCGGATGCGCTCGGGCCATGTCCCGTCCACGGGCGAAACTGTCTCACGGCGGGCTCGGCGAGACCGTCCGCTTTGGCCGGCGGGTTCATGCCGGACCTCTGCCGACACGGCTCGACGCGTGGGAGGTCCGCGCTGGATACCGGGCGGGTGTACGAGCAGTCCGCACTGATAGGGGTGTCGACCAGATCAGGATGGATCTCCGGCAAGGACCAGGTCATCGTTTGCCGCAACCCTCAACCGGTCACTGGCACGCTCGCACTGCCCGTCAGCAACCGAACAGCGAACGACGTAACCCGTCCTCGCTGCGGGCCGACCGTCCAGGGGGCCCGGATTGGTGTCGCCGCCGGTGAGCACGCCGAACACGAACACATCCGGGCTCTCCCAATCGATCGCCCATGGGTTGACCACCATGTCAGACCCCTCCCTGAGACGGCTCGTGCCAGCTGGAGAGCTCACGCCGAGTCCGGCAGTCACCGTGATGGTTCCGTCAGGCGAGAGGGCGACTGGCGCGTCTGCGTCGCAACCCTCCAAGGTTGTGTCTCCGGTGCGCAGATTTACGACGCTTGCGCAGAAGTCGTCGGAGAGGCGAGTGATGCCGGCGTCGCCAGACTCGGACACGGCAACCAGGTGTTGATCCAGCGCCGAGGGAGGTCCGGACAAGTCCCACAGCCAGCTACGGTTCTCGGTGTCGTTGAACACGATTCCTCGCGTGGTCCAACCGACGATGGTCACTGCGTCGTCGGGGACCGCAGCGACCGTCTCCCACGTGCCAGCGGCACGAACCGACGATCCGTACACGAGCTGGGTGCCATCTGGAGAAGCGGCAGCGTTTTGCAACTGGGGCTCGCTTGCAGGTAGCGCGTGTGCAGTTCCGTCAACGGCAATGACCGCAGGACCACTGCCTTCCAGCATGACCAACCATCCTCCGGACTCAAGCCTGCCTGCGTAGGACGCGTTATGAACACCGAGCGGGAGCACGGAGTCGCCGACGCGAAGATCGTCGCCCTGGACATACGGGACGCTCGTGTTGGCGCCACGTGCGAGCCCTTCGATCCACTGTTCAACCCCGTCGTTGGCGGCTTCCGACTCTTCAGGACGTGTCGTCGCCTGGGAAGCCGCCGGTGCCTGATCGCCGGTCGGCCCGCCGCCGAGGAGCACTGACGCAATGCCAACGCCGGCGACGACACCGCCGACGGCTACGGCACTTGCAACAGCCGTCGCACGACGACGCCGGGCGTGGCCGGCGATCGCGATCGTCGACTCTTCAAATCCCGCCGGAGTATCGACCTCGTCGACCGCTGCCTGCAACCGCCGTTGCAGTTCCCGCTCCGTGGTATCCATCGGTCATCCTCCGTCTCTCGCGCCGTTGTCTGCCGCAACCCCGCCCTCAGATGCCTTTCGCCGCGCCCGAAGCGTCGCGAGGCCGCGAGCCGCGTGACTCTTCACCGTTCCCGGTGCGCAACCGAGCGTCGCGGCAATCTCCGCCTCAGACATGTCTTCGTAGTAGCGCAGGACCAAGACCGCGCGTTGCTGAGGACTCAGCGCGCTCAGCTCCGACCAGAGTCCGAGCCTCACGGTGAGGTTGTCCCCCTCGCCGATCGTCGCGATGTCGGGCACCGAGTCGACAAGCACCTCAGGTCGCCGCTTTCGTCGTCGGCCCTCATTGATGGCCGAGTTCACCAGGATGCGGCGAACGTAGGCCTCGGCCGCCGCCGGCTCACGCAGCCGCCGCCACGACACGTACGCGCGGGTCAGCGCCGTCTGCACCAGGTCCTCGGCCCTTGCCCGATCGCCGTTCGTCAGGAGGACGGCTGTTCGCAGCAATGCCCGCGAGCGTGTGTGCACGAACTCGACGTACGTGGCGTCAGCGGTCATCGCGACCTCCTCATACCCAAGAAGACACCACAGTGCCGCGCCTGGGTTACCCGATCACCGAACGGATTCCGGTGGCTGGCCAACGGATCCTGGCACGCGCTGCAACAGTTTCGTCGCGATCGGCGAATGCGCTCATCACCGCGGCAGCCACCACTTAGGGTGCCATCAACCCCGTACCAGGAGAGCCCCATGACCAAGCAGTCACCGACCTCCGCCCACGGAACCCCGGCGGCACCGCGTTTGACGGTGCGGTCACGCTGGATCGGCGCATCCGTCGCCGGTGTTGCTTCTGTGGCTGTGGCCGTGTTTATCGCCGTCGGGATCGTGCCCAGTTGGGCCGACAACAACCACGACACCGATGAAACAGCCAGCCTGGGGTGCGGGAGCGCAGAGGTAACCAAGACGCTGGCCACCGGGTCAGCGTGGCGCATGTGCGCCCGCATCGACCCGATGAAGGGCCTGGTGCTCGAACACGTCCAGTTCCGTCCCGCGACCGGCGACCGCGAGTACCCGGGCTGGCTCCCGGTCATCGACTCGGTGTACCTGGCCCAGCTCGTCGACCCATTCGACAACGACGCGGCCGCGTTCAACGACATCACCGAGTACGGCTTCGGTAACGACCACGTTCTCGCCCAAACCAAGCAGACCTGTCCCGGGCAGACCAAGGACGTCGAACAGTCGCTCGTGGGCCCCAACCAGACGGTCATCGAACGGACCATCCCCGCCATCTGTGTAGACGAGGTCTCCACCGGTCTCAGCTGGGCCAGCGGTGAACGAGCCGGCAACGGCACCCCAGGTGACGTGGTGGCGTATGCGCAGCAAGGCGAAGCCCTGGAGATCTCGTCGATCAGCAAGATCAGCTGGGATCTTTACCAGCAGAAGGTCACCCTGACCGACCAGGGCACCATCACCGTGGGCCTCGGCGCCACCGGAGACGTGGCACCCCTGGACACGTTCAACCAATCCGACCCATCTGTCGGATGGCCCACCGGTCCCGCGAGCGAGCAGCCCGCACCGTACGCCGCGTCGCACTGGCACAACGCTATCTACCGGGTCGACTTCGGCATCGGAACTGGGGCCCAACAGGTCCAGCAGTGGGACTACACCCAACCTGACCCCGGCGCCCACCCTGCCCGGGTGGAAGCGACCGGAACGATCCAGACGTCCGCGTTTCAGGCCGACGACGACCCCGAGCCGCAGACCTGGTGGCGCGTGTTGAACCCCACCTCCCTCAACACCGATGGTCACCCACGGTCCTTGGAGATCGTCAACGACTCCCTGCAGAACCCCTACGACCCGTTGACCCGGCCCAAGGTGAGCTTCACCAACAACCACGCGTGCCAGCAGTACGCCTCGGACAACCTGGACGCCGGCTGCCCTGGCCTGTCGGTTCCCGACTACGTAGCCGCGGAGACCGCACCCCTGACCGACCCGGTCGCCTGGGTCAGCGTCGGGTACCACCACATCGTCCGTGACGAGGACCAGTCACCGATGCCGATGCACTGGCAAGAGTTCTCCCTCGTCGCCCGTGACATTCTCAGCCAGCAGGCCACCACACCTGTCGAGACGTCCTGCATCAACGGTGCCCCGGTCGCGCTCGAACTTTCCTGTGCCGCAGTCAACCTCGTTGCTCCGCGGATCACGACCACCGCCCCGGTCGTCACTGCTGGGACCACGCTCACCAGTACACAGGGAACGTGGCGGGTTGCTCGCGCAACTCTGACGTTCCAGACCCAGTGGATGCGTGACAAGGCCCCGATCGTCGGCGCCACAGGTGCCCAGTACGTCGTGACGGCTGCCGATCGGGGGCACCGTCTCAGCGTTCGGGTCAACGCCACGGGTGAAGGTGTCACTCCCGGGTCTGCGACGTCTGCTGAACGGTTGATCCCGAGCGTCAGCAGCGTGACCGCCACCCAGCTGCCCAAGGGCGCACCAGGAGTGAAGGTCAGCGTCACCGGCACGGTTGGTATCCCCACCGGCACCGTGGTGGTGACGGGTCCCAAGGGCTGGAAGCGCACCGCGACGCTCGTCAACGGTGTGGTGGCACTGCCGGTCTCGAAGGCGCTCACAACGGCACGTGCCCAGCTGTTGGTCACCTACCGCGGCGACTCCCGCTACCTCCCGGGCCAGAAGTCGATCCGGTTGCGCCCACCGGCGCACTGAACGGGCCAGGCCGGTAGGACCCACAACAAACTCAGGGGTCTGCAGCACGAATCGGTGTCAGCGCGACCTAGCCCATTTCGCCGCGAGCGACTGCGTAGCTTCGCCGGCAACTGGCACGACGGCCACGGTGAGTGGGTAGCGTGCAACGCATGCCCATCAAACTCGAGAACGTCGGCATCGCGGTCCGCGATATCGAAGCGACGATCGCCTTTTTCACCGATCTCGGGCTCTCCGTCCTTGGCCGTGACACCGTCAGCGGAGAGTGGACCGATACGGCAGTCGGTCTCGACGGCAATCACGCCAACATCGCCATGCTCCAAACCCCCGACGGCAAGGGTCGCCTGGAGCTCTTCGAATACATCCATCCTGAGGCCATAGAGACGGAGCCAACCCGGCCGAACGAGATCGGCATGCACCGCGTTGCCTTCTCCGTCGACGACATCGACCTGGCCCTCGAGATAGCCGCGCGGCACGACTGCTATCCGCTGCGCGGCGTTGCGACCTACGAAGATGTCTACAAGCTCACCTATGTCCGCGGCCCCAGCGGCATCATCGTGATGCTCGCCGAAGAGCTGAGCAACGGCTGACGCTCGGATCGACCCTGACCGAGGTGTGTCGAGCGATCGAGAACGAATGAAGGCCCGCTGCATTTCGAGCGGACCTGACGCGGGCATCGCCTAGACGCCGGCGACGTCGACAGTCAGGAAGTGGAATCCGTGCCGCCTGGAAGAGAGGGCCAAGGAAGTGAACAGTCCGAGAGAATGGAGAAGATTGTTGGGACCTTCGACAGTCGACGATTTCCAGTGGATCGAGGAAACTTGGCCGAGACATGACAGACCTTCTGGTTAGAAGGCGGAGAGCAAGGGGTGTGCGCGTGCCCGTCAAAGACGCGACGGGCGGGGATCTTCCCTTCCGCAGGATGCACACCATTCGCGGCGCGGACTTGCAAACTGTGGCGGCGCAGGTCGCGCATCTCCTGAGCTCGAGTGGCGCCATGGCGTGAACTTTGGTGGCGTGTTGTTCGTCGAGATGCGGCGGACATTGACAATCGTGAGCAGTTGCCGAGATCTACTCAGGTCAGGGGACACTCGGGCTTCTGACGGCTGCACCGGCTCGCGGCCGCCCCGTCCCTGGAGGCGTAGCGGATTGGGTTGGGGGCTCCCAGATCGAGGGTGTCGTTTGCGATCCCACCCGGGATCGATCCGATGTCATCGTCGAACCCCGGTCCAGTTCCGACTGTCGTTGGCGGCTCGCTAGAGTCGACATTCGTGACCAATCTGAGTTTCGAACTGCTTGTCGAGACGGATATCGGCTGGGCATGGGCCGTCTACGAGGCGACCACTCGAAAGCACATTGAGCGGGCCGTTGACTGGACGGAGGAGCGACAGCGCGAGGAGCGGCTGGAAGGGCTCCGCAGTGGCACGTTCGAAGCGATCGTAGATGAGACGGGAGAGCGCATCGGGCTGCAGCAAGTGACCGATGACGGGCCGGAGCTCACCATCCGTCACCTGGAGTTGCTGCCGACAGCACAAGGACGCGGCATCGGGACTGCCGCCATCGAGCGTGTCGTTGCTCGCGCCGCAGCATCTAAACGGGCGGTATCGCTCCGCGTTCTGCACGTCAACCCGCGGGCTCGTGCGCTGTACGCGCGACTCGGCTTCGCTGTGGTGGAGGAGAGGTCGAAGTCGACCGAGATGCGCCTCGTCCCGTGAGTCGCCTATCGGGGTGAGTAGGCCCGCCTGCGAGCTGGAACGAGGATCCGGAGCCGAAGTGCGTGCCCGTTGTGGTCAGACGGGATCGGTGAAGGTGATCGGCTTGCCTGACGCTTGGGCGTAGGCGATTTCTCTCCGTGTCGACTCTCCGACATACCCGCCGGGGTTGACGATCAAGACACGGTCGGCCAAGTCGATCTTGCGCAGGTGAAGAGCATCCAGGACGGCCTTCTGCTCGGGCGTGCGCGACTGGTCCGCCTCGCTCGGGGCGACGACGATGACTCCGGCGAAGGTCAGTTCACGGTTCGCTACGCGCATCTCGGTCATGAACCTCGCCGACCCACAGATGCAGATGATCTCAGGACGACTGGACTCGACGCGACTCTAGCGACCCACTCATCTAGCCGCCGTTAGCTCGCTGCCATGCCGATGTGCGTACGTTAGTCCTCGGATACCAGCGGCCCCGTCATTCAAGCGTCTTGCGGTACCAACGATCAGAGAACGGCCCGCCTGAGTGGGCCGGGGTCTCGCTATATCCGAGGGATTCGTAGAGCCGCTGCGATTCGACGAGATCGTTGCGGGTGTCTAGACGCAGCGCGACGAGGCCCATACTGCGCGCTCGACCTTCGACCTCCAGCATCAATCGACGTCCCAATCCAAGTCTGCGAAACTCCTCGCCGACGTGCAGACGACGGACCTGCCCCGACCCCGGCGGCCACGCGCGCGAGTCCCACGCAGCCGCAAACGACGTCGGCACCGGACGTCGCCACGAGGAAAAGGCCGTGCGGCGCAACGAGGTCGTCACTCGGGTGCTGCGCTAGCGCAGTCTCCAGTTCGACTGCGCTAGCGGGCCGGAGGTAGTACCGACTGGCGACATCAAAGAGATAGGCGCGCATCGCCAGCTCAGCCGATGCCGATGTAGGCGCGACTGCAGTGACATCAATGTCTAACCCAATGCCCGCCACTCGATTCATCCTCTGCGTCCTCTCAAAGCGTCAGTGTGGCAGTACTACTGGCCGCTCTCCGTACGGGCTAGCCGCGTACGCTCCAGCCTGATTGAGTGCGGGACTGCCGCACGATAGGTAACAACCTCGCGCGGGCTATCGTCCAACGACGGCGATATCCTTCAGTTCGCCGGTGTGCTCGAGTGCGAAGTTGACGGCCTGGTCGAGGCGGCTGTCCGAAGCGAGGGCCCTGAGATCTCTCATTGAGAACTGGCTATCGCCAGGCCTCACCTCGACGAGGTTGATGATGGTCTGGACGCCGTCCCCGTCGACCCAAATCTCCGATGCGTCCGATTGATCAGGCCCGACCATGTACATGTTCTTAAGGACCGTTATCGTCCCGGCCGGGGTCGAGATGACCCGACACTGCGAAGCCTTCGTCGCTTCGCAGTCGGGGGTGGGTAGCCCGCTGCCGGGGTAAACCAGGGCGTTCAGCTGCACTTGGCCGCGTGGACCTGAGGCGATGAACTGGAGCGCTTCCTTGTTCTGGTCATCTCCTCCGGTCTGTCTCACTCCGGCGGCAAAGCCGGCAGGAAGGTGGGCAGCGAAGAGTTGCGCCGTCTGCTGCGCCCATTGTTCTCGCGGGTCAGAACCGATCGTGGGCACGGCGGGCGCCCCCGGCTGGTCCGCGACGAAGCTCGGGCCCTTGCCGCGCCCGTCGGCGCCGACCCCTACAGCCCACGTCGCCCCCACAACTACCGCGGCCGTCGCAACCAGGCTGCCCAGGACTGCCTTTCTGCGCCGTAGCTTGGTCCGCCCTGTGCTGATCGTGTTGCCAACAAGATCGCCGAGCGGCTCGAGCTCGTCGAGCTCAGCCGCCATACGATCACGAAGGTCTGATGTCATTGGATGGCTCCCTTGATGGCTGCGGCGGGTTCGCTGGTGCGAAGGTCCCCACCGAAACGGCTACGCAGCTGAGCAAGGCCCTTGCTGGTGGCGGACTTGACGGTTCCTTCCGAGCAGCCCAACAAGCTGGCCGTTTCACGGACAGACAGGTCGTCCCAGAAGCGGAGGACGAGGGTGGCTCGCATCCGGGGCGGTAGCTCCTTGAGTGCATCGAGCACCGTTAGCGCGTCCTCCGGTGCGTGCAATGGCGTTGGCGACTCGTCGATGACGTCGGAGAGCACCTCCCGCCTGCGGTGCTTCGCAACTTTGAAGAACCCACGAAGCAGGGACGTGGTGGCGTAGGGCGTTGGTTGCTCGACCCGGTCCCAGGCGAGGTAGGTGCTCAGGAGTACCTGCTGGACCAAGTCGCGGGCGCTCTCGCGTTCTCCGGTCAACAGGTAGGCCTTGCGATAAAGCTGGTTCTGTGCGGCGCCGGCCCATGCACTGAAGGCCTCATCGCGGCTAGGGCATCCCATGATTTTCCAATCTCACACCTAGATAGAGACATTCGTCGTCGGGACGGTTGCCTCTACCGACCGACGAGTCCGTCATTGTGTTCCCCCGCGTCACCCCCTCCGTGCGGAAGGCCGTGGCGAGAACGTAGGGCCGCGACAGCCGAGGACGACGGCGAATCCCGCCACTTCGTGGGCTGGACTCAATAGACGCTCTCTCACACCGCGGAGCAGCCGATGAGCGAGGGCCGAGGCACTACATCCGCGGGGGCTGATGTCGACCCACATACTCACCGGCGCGCCGCAACGGGCACGCGAGTACTGGTGCGGCGTGCGGTGGTAGTGCTGTTCGCAGAAGTCAGCGAGTCCTCCCTTGATCTCGACGCGTTCGAGCGAGTGACCTTCGATGTCGGTGTTGACCGCCATCAAGCTCCGGGCTCGGGATTCCAAGGTCGTCCTCGACGCGCTCGCGCTGACGGTCGCCCTCCTGCCCGTCGCGGCGGGCCTGATCGCCAGCTGACGTGCGCTCCGGCGTGTTGGCGAAACACCGCGTCGACGTCGAGTGGGATCGGATCATCCCGTCCGTCTGACGCGGGACGTTGACCGGGCAGTGGCTCGCTGCCAATCTGTGGGGATGGACGCCCGCCCGGCCTTCGCCCGTCGCGAGGTCCTTCTGGTGGCGGCGACCGCTCGGACTCGTACTGCTGGGACTGTCAGGAAGGTACGGCTACCACCGCGACGAGCTGTACTTCCTCGAAGCGGGAAGGCACCCGGCGTGGGGGTATCCGGACCAGCCACCGCTCGTTCCGTTGCTGGCCCGGCTGACGGATATCCTCGCCCCAGGATCTTTGGTGGTGCTGCGACTGCCGGCCACGCTGGCGGCGGGGACGGTGGTCCTGCTGACCGCGCTGATCGCGCGGGAGCTCGGCGCCGCCCGCGGCGGGCAGGTGCTCGCCGCCGGGGCGGCCGCTGTGTGCGGCCTGGTCCTGGCGACCGGGCACCTTCTCGGCACCACGACGATCGCCTTCCTGGGGTGGGTCACGCTCACCTTCGTCCTGGTGCGGGTGCTCACGGGGAGTGGCGACGCTCCGTCTCTGGCTGCTTGCCGGCGTCGTCGCCGGGCTGACGCTCCTGGCCAATCCGTTGCTCATCGCCCTGCTCGTCGTGCTCGCTGCCTCCGTGGTCGCGGTCGGCCCGCGAGAACTCCTGCGGACTCCTGGCCCGTACGCGGCCGCGCTGGTGGCTGCTGTCATGGTCGCGCCGTACGTCGTCTGGCAGGCGTCGCACGGGTTTCCGCAGCTCGATGTGGCGCAGGGGATCGCTGACGGTGACTCGGGCACCTCGGCGTCTCGGCTGGTCTTCCTGCCGATGCAGCTGCTGCTGGTCGGGCCGTGGTTGGCCCCGCTGTGGATCACCGGCCTGGTCAGGCTCCTGCGGTCGCCGTCGTTGCGGGCGCTCGGGGTGTCGTACGTCGGGCTGTGCGCGGTGTTCCTGGCAGTTGGTGGCAAGCCGTACTACCTGGCCGGGTTGTACCCCCTCCTGCTCGCGGCCGGAGCGCAACCGGTGCTCGACCGGCTGCGGGTGTGGGGTTCGGTGGCACTGCTGGCCCTGAGCCTGCCGGCGGTCGTCTTCACCTTGCCCGTCCTTCCCGTCGCCGATGCCGGAACGGCGGTCGCGGTGAACTACGACGTCGGCGAGACCATCGGCTGGCCGGGACTGGTTGCCCAGGTCTCCAAGGTGTACCGCACGCTGCCGGCAGGGACTGTGATCCTGACGGCCAACTACGGCGAGGCCGGTGCCGTTGACCGCTACGGCCCGGACCGGGGTCTGCCGGGCGCCTACAGCGGTCACATGGCGTACTACGACTGGGGTCCACCGCCGGACGCAACGGATTCTGTCCTCGCGGTCGGCATCGACCAGAAGATCCTGCGTCGGTTGTTCGGTCGGTCCACCCGGTCGGCGAGCTGAGCAACCGCTGGGGGATCGAGAACGACGAGGACGGCACCACGATGTACGTCTGCGAGGACCTGGTCAGGCCCTGGGCGCGAGTCGTGGCGCCTCCTTCGACGCTACTGAACGAGCCTATGCCTGAGGTCCACTACCGGCCTCACTCGCGTAGCAGCACGTCCTTGATCAGGGAGAGACTGGATGTCGGTCCGGGAAGTCGAAGCACTTCTCGTCCGGGTGAACTGACGTGAAGGTCCTCATCCGCCGCGATGACCGCACACCTTCAATCGAGCCGTGGCAACATCGGATATTGCGAACCTTGGCGGCCCGGCCCCGGGCGGATGCGGTACTGGAATGCAACAGCGTGCGGTTGGTGGCAGCGAGACGCCGTTGTCTATTCGCGGTCTGGTGCTCCAGTCGGCGTTGTTCGGGCTCGTGTGGCCGATGCTGTTGTCGGTGAGGACCGTGCAGTCGGTCGCTCGTTTTCGCCGAGGGAGGCGGATCCGATCTGCGTCCAACCAGTCGCGGTAGGTAAAACGCTTGGGTACGCATCCGGACATGTAGGGGTAGACCGTTCGAGAAGGAGCCTCAACATGATCGATGAGCATGGTTTGGACACCGCGCTTGATGCCTCGCGCCCCGAGGTCACCTCGGACTACGACCGCGTCAATCGCGCTCGTCTATCCGCGACCCGGGCGCGCACCACGCACCGCTGGCCCCGCCGGTTTGCTGCTGCAGGCATCGCGGGTGGCTTGGTCCTGGGTGTGGGGGCCGCCGCTGCAGCCACCGTGGGTCTACCTTTCGTCGACCACGGAGGCATCCGCAACACCCAGGCGGTCAGTAACGGCGATCGGTGCCACCAGCGTTTCTGGATCTCGCCGGACGGCGGCGCTGATCCGGCGGCTGTCATCGCAGCCAAGCAGGTCCTGAAGACACTGGACTTGAACGCCCTCGACCTCAGCGGTGGACTCGATGCCCAACGCGACTACGAGTGGACCGGGGAAGGCCCCGAGCCCGACCACGAGTACATCAAGGACAGCCAAGATACGCGGGAAACTGTCGCCCTCTCGATGGCCATCACGAAGGCGGTCGGAGCTGAACTCACCGCGCAGGGCTATAACTCGACCACAATCGGCGTCGAGGGAAGATTCACGTGTGATGACATGCCGAAGGCCACTGACGGTGAGTGATGCCGTCGGCCTCGAGCAGTTCCTGGATGATAACGGCCCTGACCTGTACGCCTATCTCGCCCGCCGTTGTGCTGGCCCCGATGATGCCGAGGACGCGCTCAGTGAGGTGTTTCTGACCGCGTGGCGGCGTCGCGACCAGTTGCCACACAGCACGCATGAGGTCCGACTCTGGCTCTTCGGTGTGGCTGCCAACACCATCCGCAACCAGCAGCGTGCCTACCGCAGAAGACATGCACTGGTGCGAAGGCTCATGACCGATCCCACCTGGCACCAGACCCACACCAAGACTGATGACTCGGACCACGTCCGCGACGCGATCGACGCCCTGCCCACGGAGCTCGCCGAGCTCGTGCGGCTCCACCACTGGGAGGGGTTCACCCTCGCGGACGCCGCGACAATCATGTCGATCCCTGCCCCAACCGCACGCACCCGCTACCGCGCAGCGCGGCGACGGCTCCGAGTCATGCTCGGCACGTCGCTAGGAGAGGATCCCGGCGAACGACGTCCAGGCCCGGGACTCTCGTCTCACTCGCCGAGTCGTACCGTCTCCCCCGCATGAGCAATCGCGTACCCGCCCGATCGAAGACCGCTGAGCAGTCGCGGGGCCATCCAGTCGCCGGAGTTGTCTCAACAGACCGCCGCGACGCCGTAGGGCCTCTCCGCCGGTTCCTGCGGGAACACGACACCCTTGGCGCTCAGCTCCTGTTAGGTCTTGCGGCAATCGGCGACCGCCATGCCGAGACCGTTCACGCCGCGCTCGCCGAGCGTCCTCGTGATCGCCGCGGCCATCTCAGGGGGCACGGCGGACCGGGCCCGGTGAGGTGCACCTGGCGCTCGGGGGGGGGTGCTTGACGGTGCACCAGCGGTAGCCGTCGCCCAGCGTGATGTCGGTGTGATCCTCGAAGCCGAGGACATCGATGTAAAGGACTCCGGACCCGATGCGTCCGAGGGTTTCTGGCTGTTTCTGGACAGTTTTGGTACCGGGTTCGAATCTCAGAGGGCCTCTGATCTGCGTTTCCGCAGGTCAGAGGCCCTCTTTCTGCTCCCCCGGTTGGACTCGAACCAACAACCCTCCGATTAACAGTCGAATGCTCTGCCAGTTGAGCTACAGGGGATCGGGTGCAGCCCGCACAGATTAGCAACACCGAAGGAGAGTGAAAAATCGAGGGGGTCAGATCGGGCCGACGTCGACGCGAGCGGCCTCGAGCGCCTCCTCGGCGGCGCGCTGGACGACCGGGTCGGCCGGGTCGACGCCCTCGTCGTACTCGTAGATCCACACCACCGGCTGGTCGCCGCGCGGCGCCCGGCGGGCGATCACGCGCACCCCGCGGCGTCCGTCGATCGGCACGTGACGCTGGAGCACGACGCTTGCCGTGACCCGCTCGCGGACCAGCTCGAGCAGCAGCCCCGGGCTCGTCGATCGCGAACTCGTGCACGGGGCGCTGCTCACCCCAGCTGCCGACCTCGCTGACCCGCAGCACGCTCGCGTCGCGGTCCCAGTCGGCGGCCTCGACCTGCTCCCACGGGATGCGGATCGTCTCGGTGAGGTCGTAGGAGCCGCCGATCAGGGGGCGTACGACGTACAGCGCGTCGCGGGTGCCGCCGACGTGGGCCTCCGCGGCGACCGCGTCGGCCAGCAGCCGCTCGCCGCGCTCGACCCGGACCGGGCTCTGCTCGCGCTTGAAGAGGCTCACTGCGGCGGCCCGGCCAGCCGGTCGCGGAGCATCCGGCGGTGTGCCTCGAGGGCGGCCAGCTCGCCGAACATCTTGTTGAACTCCTCGGCCTGCTCGACCGGGTTGGTGCGCTGCAGCTTGGACTTGATCGTCTCGATACGACGACCGGTGGTGCGCTCCATCAGCCGGAAGACGTGCTCGGCGACGTAGGCCGCGTCCGGCTCCTTCTTGAGCGGCTCGACCGCGAGCTCGCTGATCGCCGCGGAGACGGCAGGCTCCGGAGCGGCGTCGCGCAGGCGGGTCACCCAGCCGGGGTCGCCGGCACCGGCACCGGGGCCGCCGGCGGCGGCGACGAGCTCCCAGACCGCGCGGTAGGTCGGGTGCATGAAGTCGTTGGGCCCGATCTCGGAGGTCGAGCGACCGATCGTCATCGGGTGCTGGACGACCAGCTTCAGCGTCTCGCGCTCGAGGGAGAAGCGGGGGTCGCGCAGGTCGGGGACGTTGCTCCGCGGCGGCGCCGGCGTCGTCGGCGCACGGGGGCGCTCCGGACCGCTGGTCGGGGGCCGGGCGGCGGTTGGCGGCCCGGCGTACCTCGGAGCGGGCCTCGTCGACGTCGACGCCGATCATGCCCGGCGATCTCGCGCGCGAAGGCGTCGACCTTGGACTTGTCGCGGATGCTCGAGACCAGCCGGGCGCTCTCGCGCAGCGCGTCGATCCGGCCGTCGGCGCGGTCGAGGTCGTACTTGCCGACGATGTTGGCGAGCACGAACCGGTAGAGCGGCACCCGCCGGGCGACCAGCTCGCGGACCGCGGCGTCACCCTTCTTGATCCGTACGTCGCACGGGTCGAGGCCGTCGGGCTCGACGGCGACGTAGGTCTGCGAGACGAAGTTCTGGTCGCCGCCGAAGGCGCGGATCGCGGCCTTCTGCCCGGCGGCGTCGCCGTCGAAGGTGAAGATCACCTCTCCGCGGAACTCGTCGTGGTCGTTGAGGAAGCGGCGCAGCACCCGCGCGTGGTCGTCGCCGAAGGCAGTGCCACACGTGGCGACCGCCGTGCCGACGCCGGCCAGGTGACAGGCCATCACGTCGGTGTAGCCCTCGACGATCACGGCCTGCGACGAGCGTGCGATGTCGCGGCGGGCCAGGTCGAGGCCGTAGAGCACCTGGCTCTTCTTGTAGATCCGGGTCTCGGGGGTGTTGAGGTACTTCGCCTCGATCCGGTCGTCGTCGAAGATCCGCCGCGCGCCGAAGCCGATGGTGTCACCGGGAGCGTCCCGGATCGGCCACAGCAGCCGGCCGCGGAACCGGTCGTACGCCGAGCGGCCGATCGCCACCAGGCCGGCCTCGACCGCCTCCTCCTGGGTGAAGCCACGGCCACGCAGGTGCTTGAAGAGGGCCTCGCCCTCACGCGGCGCGAAGCCGAGGCCGAACGTGGCCGCAGCGGCCTGGTCGAAGCCGCGCTCGGTCAGGAACTGTCGGGCGACGACCGCGTCGGGGCCGTCCAGCTGCTCGGCGTAGTACTCCTGGGCGACCTTGTTGGCCTCGATCAGGCGGCCCCGCTGGGGTCCCTTCGGCCGCTCCTCACGGACGTCACCCTCCTCGCGCCGCAGCTGGACGCCGTACTTGTCGGCGAGGCGCTCGACGGTCTCGGTGAAGGCGAGCCCGTCGATCTTCATCAGGAAGCTGATGACGTCGCCGCTCTCGTTGCAGCCGAAGCAGTTGCCGGTGAGGATGTTGCCCTCGAGCGTGAAGGCGTGACCGTCCTCGACCTCGGCACAGAAGACCTCCTCCTCGCGGTCGGTCGGCTCGACCGACCGGACCACCCACCCATAGAGGTAGGAATCCGACTCGTCTGCCGGCGGGAGGTCCTTGAAGAATCGGGGCAGGTGGTGGACCAGGAGGTCGTCACCCGACGCCGACGTGTGGCTGTTGGGGAACCACTTCAGCATCGCAAGGTCCTTCGGCGGACGGACCAGCGCCATGGTCCCGGTCTCGGAGCGGGTGCCGTCACCGGAGGTGAAGCCATGCGCGATACCGAACGGCGAAGGGGTGGTCCGCTGGATCCGTGAGCGCGGGAACGTCGAGGACAGCCGGTCGCCAGGCTTCAGATCACTCGTCAGGACCTCGCGGCGCCCCATCTGGTCCCGACCCGAGGGAACGAACCATCGGTGTCCGTCGGTCGCATAGATCTCTTTGCGCTGGCGGTTGCGGGTGACGACGATTCGGTGCAGCCGCTGCACGCCGTACGACTTGAACGGCGCCTCGGCCCAGTCGCCATGTGCGTTCAGGATCCGGTGGGTCCCCCCGGCGAGCTCGCGGATCGGCCGCGGACCGTCCCAGGTGAGCACCTGCGTCTCGCCCGCCAGGCAATGGAAGAATCCTCGCGCCGGCGTGACGTGGAAGGACGGCGACTTCTCGTCGTGGAAGGGGCACAGGCCCTTCTGGGAGCCACCGCCGGCGTTCTTCAGCGTGACGTACTGCGACACGACGTCGTCGATGCGCGCCTTCTCGCGCACTTCAGCGATGTCTTCCTCGCGGATCCGGCCTGGCACGTGGCGATTCTACGGGGGTGTCAGTACTCCCCGGACATGATGTTCACAAGCTCCTCGCCGGCGGCGTAGCGGTGCAGCTGGTCGCGCACCAACCGGTGGGCGCGCGGCCACATCGCGCTGCTCGCGCCACCGACGTGCGGCGAGATCAGCAGCCCCGGTGCGTCCCAGAACGGGTGGTCCTCCGGGACCGGCTCCGGATCGACCACGTCGACCGCGGCACGCAGCCGCCCGGTGGCGAGCTCGGCGAGCAGCGCTTCGTTGTCGACGACCGGACCGCGGGCGACGTTGACCAGCAGCGCGCCGTCCGGCATCGCGGCCAGGAAGTCGGCGTCGACCAGCCCGCGGGTCTCGTCGGTGAGCGGTACGACGAGCACCACGACGTCGGCGGCCGGCAGCAGGTCGGGCAGCGCGGTGATCGGGTGGACCCCGTCGCGGGCCGACCGGGCGACACGGGTGACCTCGACCTCGAAGGGCTCGAGTCGACGCTCGATCGGCTGCGCCGATGGCGCCGTACCCGACGAGCAGGACGCGCTTGTCGGCGAGCGCGGGACGCCAGCCGGGCTTCCAGTCGTGGCGGTCCTGGGCGCGCACCCAGTCGGGGATGCCGCGCAGGCTGGCGAGGATCAGGGTGAGGGCGAGCTCCGCGGTCGAGGTGTCGTGGATGCCGCGTCCGTTGCAGAGGGTGACCCCGGCGGGGACCTGCGGCGCGGACGTTGTCGACCCCGGCGGTGAGGGTCTGCACGACCTCGAGGCTGCTCATCTGGGAGAGGACCTCGCTGACCTTCGGACCGACCATGTACGGCGGCACGTAGAAGCGGACGTCGCCGACGCTGTCGGGCACGTCGCGGGTCGGATCCACGACCTCGTAACGGAGCCCGGCGGGCGGGTCGCCCAGCAGGGCGGGTTCGAACGGGCAGCCAGACGAGTCGGTCGGTCACGGTCGACGAGCCTAGTAGGGGTCAGACGATGATCTGCGAGCCCATGATCACGGTGCGGTCGCGGGGCAGGTTGAAGTAGTCGGCCGCGTCGGCGCTGATGCTGGACGTCGCCACGAACAGCTCCTTGCGCCACTGGGGCATGCCGGGGCCATCGCCCACCCGGAGCTCGATGGTGGACAGGAAGTACGACGTGTCCTCGGGATCGGACGTCAGCTCCGGGCTGGAGCGCTTGGCCAGCTCGAGCAGCGCGGGGACGTCGGGCGTCTCCATGTAGCCGCACCGGGCGTTGACGTGGACGATCCCGTCGTCGGAGTGGCCGAGGTCGTCCACCTCGATGCGTGTCCTCGGGCTCGACGATCGGCACCGGCATCGTCTCGATCGAGAGGATGACCACGTGCTCGTGCAGCGTCCGGTTGTGCTCGACGTTGGCACGCATCGCGAGCGGCGTCGTGTCCTTGCCCCGGTTGAGGAAGACCGCGGTCCCGGGCGAGCGTGCCAGCGGCGGCTGCGCCTCGTGGAGCTGCTCCACGAACTCGCGCAGCGATCCCTCGTCCTCCTCGCGCTGTCGGGTGACGAGCGCGCGCCCACGCTGCCAGGTGGTCAGCACGGTGAAGACCACGATCGCGATCAGCAGGGGCAGCCAGGCGCCGTGCGGGATCTTGGTGACGTTGGCGGCGAGGAAGAGCAGCTCGACGCTCAGGAAGAAGGTGGCACCGAGGATGACCAGCCACAGCGGCGTGCCCCAGCGGTGCCGGACGAGGTAGAAGAACAGGATCGTCGTGATGGTGATGGTGCCCGTGACCGTCATGCCGTAGGCGTAGGCCAGCGCCGCGGAGCTCTCGAACGCGAAGACCAGCGCGAGCACGGAGAGCATCAGGACCCAGTTGATCCACGGGACGTAGATCTGCCCCTGCGTCTCCGCCGAGGTGTGCGTGATCCGCAGCCGCGGCAGGTAGCCGAGCTGGACCGCCTGGCGGGCGACCGAGAACGCTCCGGTGATCACGGCCTGGGCCGCGATCACCGTCGCGGCTGTCGCGAGGACGACCATCGGCACCAGGAGCTTGTCGGGCACCAGCAGGAAGAACGGGCTGGCGATCGCCCCCTCCGGGTCGTCGATGATCAGGGCACCCTGCCCCAGGTAGCTCAGGATGCAGGCCGGGAAGACCAGGACGAGCCAGGCCCGGGCGATCGCTCCGCGCCCGAAGTGCCCGAGGTCGGCGTACAACGCCTCGGCGCCCGTGACGGCGAGGACGACGGCGGCCAGCGCGAAGAACGCGGTCGTGAAGTCACCGACGAGGAAGCTGACGGCGTAGGTCGGCGACAGCGCCTCGAGCACCCGCGGCTCGCGGACGATCCCGCCGATCCCGCAGGCCCCGATCGTGGTGAACCAGACGATCATCACCGGGCCGAAGAGCCGGCCCACTCGGGCCGTGCCGAAGCGCTGGGTCGCGAAGAGCAGCACGATGATGACCGCGGTGATCGGCACGACGTACGGCGAGAACGACGGCTCCACGAGCTTGATCCCCTCGACGGCCGAGAGCACCGAGATCGCCGGGGTGATGACGCTGTCGCCGAAGAACAGGGACGCGCCGAAGATCCCGAGCCCGGCGAGGATCGCCTTGGTCCGCGCGGACCCGCCGACGGCTCGGCGCTTGATCAGGGTGATCAGGGAGAGGACCCCGCCCTCGCCGTCGTTGTCCGCGCGCAGGACGAGCAGGATGTACTTGATCGTGACGATGATCGTCACCGACCAGAAGATCAGCGAGACGATGCCGTAGACGTGGTCGGTGACGGCGTCGACGGGGTGTGGGTCGTCGGGGTTGAAGACCGTCTGGATCGTGTAGATCGGGCTGGTGCCGATGTCGCCGAACACGACTCCCAGGGCACCCACCGTCAGGACGGCCCGCGCCGGGCTGTGAGTGTTGGCGGTCTCGCCGGTCATGCCCGTCCCCTCGTTCGCTGCCAGCGGCTGCTGGCAGGGTGACTGTACGTAACCTCGCTCAGCAGAGTCGTCGGTGCCACGCGACGGCGCTGGCGTCGGTGAGCGAGGCGACCTGGTCGATCACGACCCGCAGCCTGTCCGGCGTCGTCGGCCGCCGCGTGCCAGTCGTCGGCGAACGGCCGCTCCAGGTCGTCGGGGCCGCGGTCGGTGAGCGCGGTGACGAGGTCGGCGATCAGGTCGCGCTGCCGCTCCATCAGGGCGACCCGGTCGTCCGTGCGCATCACGTAGTGCGCGGCGATCCCCTTGAGCACCGCGATCTCCAGCCGGGTCTGCTCGCGGCACGACCAGGTCGGCGGCGTACCGCACGAACGGGCCGTCGCTCGCCGCGAACGTCGCGTGCTGGACCTCGCCGCAGAAGCGACCGATCAGGTCGCTGGTGAGGTTCTTGAGCGCGGCCAGCGAACGCCGGCTGCCGTCGTACGGCGTGCTCGGCCAGCTGCCGACGGTGCGCAGCCCGGCCAGGGTCTCGCCGAGCAGGTCGTCGGAGGCGGTCGGGGAGGTACCAGTCGCGGACCGTCTGCCAGACCGCCGGCTCGTCGAGCGTGGTGAGGTCGACCCGACCGACGACGACGCCGTCCTCGACGTCGTGGACGGAGTAGGCGACGTCGTCGGCCAGGTCCATCACCTGAGCCTCGAGGCACTGGCGGGTGCCGACCGCGCCCTGCCGCATCCAGTCGAAGACCGGCCGGTCGTCCTGGTAGACGCCGAACTTCAGCCCGAACCGCGGCGACCCGTCGGCATGCACGCCCTGGGGCTCCTCGGCCGCACTGAGCGGCCAGGGGTACTTCGTGCAGGCGTCGAGGGTGGCTCGGGTGAGGTTGAGCCCGACCGAGCGCCCGTCGGCGGAGAACGTCTTGGCCTCCAGGCGGGTGAGGATCCGCAGCGTCTGGGCATTGCCCTCGAAGCCGCCCGCCGGGTCCCCCAGCTCGGCCAGTACCCGCTCACCGTTGTGGCCGAACGGCGGGTGGCCGAGGTCGTGGGCGAGCGCGGCGGTCTCGGCGATGTCCGGCTGGCCACCGAGCGCGCGCGAGACGTCTCGGGCGACCTGGGCGACCTCGAGGCTGTGGGTGAGCCGGTTGCGCACGAAGTCGTCGGTGCGCGGACCGACGACCTGGGTCTTGGCCGCCAGCCGACGAGACGCCGCGGCGTGCACCAGTCGGGCCCGGTCCCGCTCGAACGGCGTGCGCACCGGGGCGTCGACCCGCTTGGGGGGCTCCTCGACCAGGCGTTCGCGCGCGGCAGCGTCGTACTGCTCGGCGGGATCAGGGTGCTCTGTCATGGCAGGGCGAGCCTAAGGGGCAGGTCCGACCGGACGTACGTCGATATCGTCTGCTCCATGCCCAACGTCGTCGGGCCCCGTGCCGTCCTCGGGGTCATCGTGCCCAGCACCAACACCGTCGTCGAGCACGACTACTGGCGCGCGGGCGTCGCGGGAGTGAGCTTCCGGGCCGGGTCGATGTACATCGCCGACCCGACCATGGACGGCGACGCCGGGTTCGAGGCCCTGCTCGTGCAGATCCGTGGCTCGATCGACACCGCGCTGCGCGACGTTCTGACCGCCGAGCCCGACCGGCTGGTCATGGGCATGTCGGCGGAGACGTTCTGGGGCGGCGTCGCCGGCAACGCCGCGTTCGAGGAGCGGCTCCGCGAGCGCTCCGGTCTCCCCGTCACCACGGGCGCGAGCTCGTGCCGGGCCGCACTGGAGGAGCTGGGCGTACGCCGGATCGCGGTCTTCTCGCCGTACCAGCCGGTCGCCGACCGCGAGGTCGGCCGGTTCTTCACCGAGGCCGGCTTCGAGGTCGCCGCCATCACCGGGCTGCGCTGCCCGACCGCGATGGACATCGCGCGGGTCGAGGAGCCGCGGCTGCGCGAGATGGTCGCCGAGCTGGACGGACCCGACGTGGACGCGATCGTCCAGGTCGGAACCAACCTGTCCTTCGTCGCCCAGGCCGACCGGCTGGAGGCCGAGCTCGGCAAGCCGGTGATCGCGATCAACGCCGCCACGCTGTGGCACGCACTGCGCGAGCACGGGATCGACGACCAGGTCGACGGCTCGGGTGCACTGCTGCGCGAGCACTAGACGAGCCGGCGACAGGAGCACTTACGCTGGGCGCGCGTGGGACTCACGGTAGCCATGGATGTCGGCCGATCGGCGTGCGCAGACTCGATCGAGTCGTTCCTGGCGGCGGTCGACGACCTGAGCGAGTACGACCTTCTGGACGTGTCCCGATGCCACGGGTGGGCCCGCCTGGACGTCGTCGTCCATGTGCTGGCCGGTTGGCAGGAGATGCTCGGCGGCCTGGTCTCACCGGTCGAGTCGGAGCCTACGGTGGATGCCGCGACCTTCTGGACGGCGTTCGCGACTGAGTACGCGACCGAGGACCCGGTGCCCACGCTGATGTCGCAGCGACGCCGGACAGCCGCGTATGCGCGGCCGGCGTCGGCGTCCGCGCAGCTGCATGATGTCGCCGACGCGTTGCTGCGCGGGCTCGACTCCTTCGACGACAGGCCGTGCGTGTGGCAGGGGCATGTCTTCGCACCGGGCGACTACCTCGCCGTGTGGGCGGTCGAGAACGTCGTGCATGAGCTCGACCTGCTGTCCGACCGGGAGCCACCTGCCAGCGCAGTCGGGCTGGCTCGCGCGAGCATCGAAGCGCTCCTCGGAGCGTCCCTGCCGACGTCGTGGACCGACGTCGATGTCACGCTGATCGGCACTGGACGGATCCCCGCACCCGAGTCGATGGGTGCTGTGGGAGCCAGGCTCCCGGTCCTCGGCTGACGCCGACCTGAGGACCTGGCCGGGGGTCAGTTCGTCGAGACGTGCACGTGGTCGTAGTGGTCGGCCGTCGCCGAGCCGCGGGACGGGAAGGTCCGCCAGCCCTCGGACGCGCGGACCGGGGTCCAGATCTGCTGGCGCCACAGGATGTCGTAGAGGTTCAGCTCGGAGGCGTGCGTCTTGAGGAACTCCGCGATCGCGTTACCGAGCGCGACGTCACTGGTCATGATGTCGATCGCCTTGCCCGAGGAGTGCTCGCCGTGGGCGTCCCAGCCGCCGTACGACGTGATCTGCGGGAAGGCGTGGCAGACCGAGCGGTAGACGTAGACGGCGCTGGACGTCAGTCCGCTCTCGACTCCGGGGTCGGGGCAGGGCGCCATCGACAGGCCGGCCGCGGCCGTGGGCGCCGGGGGCTCCTTGGGCGGCTTGTCAGCGACGAGGTAGCCGGCGGTCACCCACCGAGACTCGCCGTCGACGACGACCTCGACCCGGTCGTCGGCCTTGCGCCCGGTGATCAGGACCTGCTTGCGGGCCTCGATCTCACCGCGCTGGGCAGCACCCTCGTAGGAGTCGGCCCAGAGGTTGAGGGCCGTGGAGGTCCAGAGCCTGGTGTCGGCCTTCCGGATCGCCGTGGCGGTAGCGACCCGCTCGATGTCGGTCCGCTCGGCCTTGGCCGAGAGTCGCGAGTCGGAGCGGGAGACCGGCTGCCGCGCGATCGGCTGCCGCGCGATCGGCTGAGAGATGTCGGCAGCATCCGACTGCGCGAACAGCACAGGCGCGGCGGGGTTGCTGGCGAGGACGCCGAGCGTGACTGCGGACGCGGTCGCCAGGACCGCGAGCGGCCCGGCTACGAGTACGGCGCGGGGGGTACGGCGGGCATTGGTGTCCCGCTTGTGGCGATGATCTGCCACAGCGCTGATCCTTTGCTGTTGCGGTCGGGGGGCTCGTCGACGTCAAGGTAACGAAACGGCAACGACCGACCGAGTCAACCACAGTGACAGTGCCTGACCGAATCCGGGTCGGCCGGCTGTGCGGTGTTCCCGGTCACCCTCCGGTGGTCTCGTTCGCATCCTCGTGGAGGTGGGAGCCGGCACCGTCGCTGTCGTCGTACCAGCCCTCGGGCACGACCACCCGGCCGCGCGGTGAGCCCTGTCGTCCTCGCGGCGTGCCCAGCTCGGCCACCGGGAAGGGCTCGCTGGGGTCGAGCTCGGCGAGCAGCAGGTCGAGGTCGGCGAGCGTGTTGACCAGGCCGAGGGATCGGCGCCGATCGCCGCCCGCAGCGAAGCCCTTGAGGTACCACGACACGTGCTTGCGGAACTCCTTGCAGCCCCGTTCCTCTCCCATGTGCTGGCAGAGCAGCTCGGCGTGGCGGCGCATCACCGCGATCACCTCGCCGAGCGTCGGGAGGGTCAGGGTCTCGACCGGCTCGGACGAGGACCGCGCCGCGAAGGCGGCGGCCAGGTCGCGGAAGAGCCAGGGCCGGCCCAGGCAGCCACGGCCGACCACGACTCCGGCAGCACCGGTCTCCTCGACCATCCGGATGGCATCGGCGGCCTCCCAGATGTCGCCGTTGCCGAGCACCGGGATGTCGACGTGCGCGACCAGCGCGGCGATGGCCTCCCAGTCGGCCGAGCCGGAGTACGCCTGCGCGACGGTCCGTCCGTGCAACGCGATGGCGGCGACGCCGCTCTCCTGGGCGATCCGGCCGGCGTCGAGGTAGGTCAGGTGGTCCTCGTCGATCCCCTTGCGGGTCTTCATCGTGACCGGAACGTCGTACGGCGTGGCCGCGGCGACGGCGTGCTCGAGGATCTCGGCGAGCAGCCCACGCTTCCACGGCAGCGCTCCCCCGCCGCCCTTGCGGGTGACCTTGGGGACCGGGCAGCCGAAGTTGAGGTCGATGTGCGCGACGCCGTACTCCGCGCAGAGGATCTCGGCCGCCTTGCCGACGTACACCGGGTCGGTGCCGTAGAGCTGGACCGACCGCGTGCTCTCGCGCTCGTCGAAGAACAGCATGTCCTTGGTGTGCTGGTCGCCCTCGACCAGGCCACGGCTGGTGATCATCTCGCAGACGTAGAGCCCAGCGCCCTGCTCGGCACACAGCCGGCGATAGGCGGCGTTGGTGATGCCGGCCATCGGCGCGAGCACCACCGGGGTGTCGACACGCAGGGACCCGAGGGTCAACGAGGTCGGCAGCGCAGCGGTGGACATGGACCTATTGTCCGGCGCAGGTTCGGGCGTGAACAAATCGATCGGCCGCGGGTGGTTCGCGGGTCAGTTCTTCTGGTCCTTCTTCTTCCCCGACTTCGCCGGCTTCGGCTCCTGGTACTTCTCGATCTTGCCGGTCCACGTGATCGGGTCGAAGGTCTCCTCCGGGCGGAAGCTCACCGCCTCCAGCGTGCCCTTGTCGGGCGCGAGATAGACCAGGCACACGTCGGTCTTGGCGCCCGGGCCGAACTTCTTCGGGAACGGCGTGCTCGGGCAGGCCTCGAAGGAGCTGGCGAACGGCGTCGACTCGAGCAGCACGTTCTTCTCGTTGACGGCGTAGAGCGGGACCCGACGGCCGCCGAGGTCGGAATCGCCCACGTTCTTGATCTTGGCGCGCACGAAGTACGGCGTCGAGTTCTGCTGCGCCTCGGTGAGCTTCCAGGCACCGAAGGACTGCTTGATCGTGGTCTGCTCCAGCGCGGTCACGTTGATGTCGAGGGCACCGACGGTGTCCTGGCGCGGCTTGTAGGCGACCGTCGCGTGATCGCCGAGCTCGATGTGGGTGCCTGGCGGCGTGAGCTCGACACCGTCGGGGACCGGGAGGTACGGCGTGGCGCTCGCCGAGCCGCTCGAGCCGCTCGGGCTCGACGGGTCACCGGAGGAGTCGCTCGAGTCGCTGCCGCTGCAGCCCGCGAGGCAGCCGACGGCGACGACGGTCGCGGCGGTCAGCCCGAGCAGGCGTGAAGTCATGCGCACAGTGTGCCTCCCGGTCGCGGTTCAGCAGCCGACGAAACGCTCGGCGAAGTACGCGGTGATCCGGTCGAGACTGACCCGCTCCTGCGCCATCGAGTCGCGCTCGCGCACGGTGACCGCGTGGTCGTCGAGGGTCTCGAAGTCGACGGTCACGCAGTACGGCGTGCCGACCTCGTCCTGGCGGCGGTAGCGCTTGCCGATCGCACCGGCATCGTCGAAGTCGACGTTCCAGTTGCGGCGCAGCTCGGCTGGCGAGGTCCTTGGCCTTCGGCGACAGGTCGGCGTTGCGGCTCAGCGGCAGCACCGCGACCTTGGTCGGCGCGAGCCGCGGGTCGAGGCGCAGCACGACCCGCTTGTCGACGCCGCCCTTGGTGTTGGGCGCCTCGTCCTCGTGGTAGGCGTCGACCAGGAAGGTCATCAGGCTGCGCGAGAGGCCCGCGGCCGGCTCGATGACGTACGGGGTGTAGCGCTCGTTGTTGGCCTGGTCGAAGTAGCTGAGGTCCTTGCCGGAGTGCTTCGCATGGGTGGTGAGGTCGAAGTCGGTGCGGTTGGCGATGCCCTCGAGCTCGCCCCACTCGGAGCCGGCGAACTTGAAGCGGTACTCGATGTCGACGGTCCGCTTGGAGTAGTGGCTGAGCTTCTCCTGCGCGTGCTCGTAGTGGCGCAGGTTGTCGGGATCGATGCCGAGGTCGACGTACCACTGGGTGCGCTCGTCGATCCAGTACTGGTGCCACTCCTCGTCCTCACCCGGCTTGACGAAGAACTCCATCTCCATCTGCTCGAACTCGCGGGTGCGGAAGATGAAGTTGCCGGGCGTGATCTCGTTGCGGAAGCTCTTGCCGATCTGGGCGATGCCGAACGGCGGCTTCTGGCGGCTCGAGGTCACCACGTTGGCGAAGTTGATGAAGATGCCCTGCGCGGTCTCGGGACGCAGGTAGGGCAGGCCGGACTCATCCTCGGTGACGCCGAGGTAGGTCTTGAGCAGGCCGGAGAACTGGCGCGGCTCGGTCCAGGCGCCCCGGGTGCCGCAGTTGGCGCAGACCAGGGTGGACAGGTCGATCGTGTCCGGGTCGACCTCGTCGCCCTTCTTCGCTGCTTCTCGGCGGACTCCTCCTGGAGGTGGTCGGCGCGGTAGCGCTTGTGGCAGGACTGGCACTCGGTCAGCGGGTCGGAGAAGGTCTCGACGTGGCCGCTGGCCTCCCAGACCTGGCGCGGCAGGATGATGCTGGAGTCGAGGCCGACCATGTCGTCGCGCATCTGCACCATGGACTTCCACCACTGGCGCTTGATGTTCTCCTTGAGCTCCACGCCGAGCGGGCCGTAGTCCCAGGCAGATCGAGTGCCGCCGTAGATCTCACCGCACGGGTAGACGAAGCCCCGTCGCTTGGCGAGCGAGACGACGTGATCGACGGTGGACGGGGGCGGCTTGGCCACGGTGGAGCTCCCTGCGAGTCGGCCGGCTGGCTGCCGGTCAGGCGAATCATGCGAGCGTTCAGCCTAACGACCGGGGCGACTCGATATTGAGGGTGGTGTCCGGCCCGACCAGCTCGTAGGCCGACGGCTCCTCGATCGCCCGGCTCAGGACCATGACCGCCCGCAGCTTCACGTCGTACGACGAGAGCGCGCGGCGGTAGCTGCCGACGTTGGCCCACCGGGTGGTCAGCACCCACAACGCGGGATCGTCGACGTTGCGGCCGACCTCTCCCCCGACGTACCCGGCACACGCCGCGAGGGCCTCGTGGGCGATCGCGAGGTCGACTCGGAAGGCCTCGGCCGCCCCGGCGTCGACGCGGAACCTGTTCACGACCAGCACGCCGCCAGCGTAGTGGGGCTCTGTCGGCGCTCGCTGCTCGACAGCAGGGTTCCGTCCGAGTTGACAATCGTTCTCACTCTACTGAGAATCGTTCTCATGAAGGTCGCCCTCGCAGTCGTCGCCGGGTCGCTTCTCCTGAGTGGCTGCGCCGCCTTCACCGACGACTCCGTCGGGCTCGACAACGGAGTCCAGGTCGCGGCGGCGTTCTACCCGCTCGCGTACGTCGCCGACCGGGTCGCCGGCGACCACGCCGAGGTCGAGAACCTCACCGCTCCGGGCGGCGAGCCGCACGACCTCGAGCCCACACCGCGGGAGACCGCCGACATCGCGCAGGCCGACCTGGTGGTCTTCCAGCGCGGCTTCCAGCCCTCGGTGGACGACGCCGTCGACGAGAACGCCGCGGGCGACGTCCTCGACGTGGCCGACGTCGTCGACCTGGTGCCCTTCCGCGACCACGGCGTCGACTCCGACGAGGACGACCCACACTTCTGGCAGGATCCGCTGCTGCTCGCCGACGTCGGCGACGCGGTCGCGGACCGGCTCGCGAAGGTCGACCCGACGAACGCGGACGACTACGCGGCCAACGCCGCCGACCTGCGCACCGACCTCGAGCGCCTCGACCGGGACTACGCCGCCGGACTGGCCGACTGCGAGCGCGACACCGTGGTCGTCAGCCACGACGCGTTCGGCTACCTGCAGAAGTACGGCATCACGATGGACGCGATCCTCGGCCTCTCCCCCGACTCCGAGCCGACTCCCGCCGACCTGGCCCGGCTGCAGGACGTGATCCACGACGAGGGGGTGACCACCGTCTTCTCCGAGTCGTTGGCCAGCCCCGCGACCGCCGACCAGCTCGCGAGCGACATGGGAGTGAGCAGCGAGGTGCTCGACCCGATCGAGGGGCTCTCCGACGAGACCGCAGACGAGGACTACCTTTCCCTCATGCGCTCCAACCTCGCCGCCCTCGAGGAGGCGAACGGCTGTTGAGCACTCCCACGGAGCCCGTCGTCGAGCTCAGCAACGGCGCCGTCGCCATCGCCGGTCGCCCGATCCTGCGGCACATCGACCTGACCGTCCGGTCCGGAGAGTTCGTCGCCCTGATGGGCGCCAACGGCTCCGGCAAGTCCACGCTGGTCCGCGCTCTCACCGGGCTCTGGCCGCTCGCGACCGGGTCGCTGCGACTCTTCGACACCCCTTTCGACGCGTTCGACGACTGGCAGCGGGTCGGGTTCGTCCCGCAGCGCGGCGGCGCCGCCTCCGGCGTCCCGGCCTCGGTGTGGGAGATCGTCGCGTCCGGACGGCTCACCCGTCGGCGGCTGCTGCGTCCGCTCGGTCGGGCCGACCGGAGCGCGATCAACGACGCGCTCGAGGTCGTCGGCCTGGCCGACCGGGCCCGCGACGGTGTCGCGTCGCTGTCCGGCGGGCAGCAGCAGCGGGTGCTGATCGCGCGCGCCCTGGCCGGCGAGCCGGAGCTGTTCTTCCTCGACGAGCCGACCGCCGGGGTCGACCTGCCCAACCAGCAGATCCTGGCCGACACCCTCGAGACCATGTCGGAACGCGGCTCCACGATCGTGCTGGTCGCGCACGAGCTCGGCCCGATGGCACCCCTGATCGACCGCGCGGTGGTGATGCGCGACGGTCGGGTGGCGTACGACGGCTCGCCGCTCGCCAGCGCCGAGGTCGCGACCGCCCACCTCGACGGCCATCAGCACCACCACCACGCCGAGCCGGATCGGCACGACCACGCCCCGCACGTCTCCTCGCCTGATCGAGGGCGAGCGATGAGCGACTTCCTCGACCTGCTCGGCCTGCCCTTCATGCAGCGGGCGATCCTGGCCGCGCTGTTCACCGGCCTGGCGGCGCCGGCCGTCGGCACCTACCTGGTGCAGCGCCGGCTCGCGCTGATGGGCGACGGGATCGGCCACGTCGCCGTCACCGGTGTCGCGCTCGGCCTGCTCACCGGCACCTCCCCGACGTGGACCGCGGTCGTCGTCGCCGTCATCGGCGCGGTCGTCATCGAGGTGATCCGCGAGCGCGGCCACGCCAACGGCGACGTCGCGCTCGCTCTGCTCTTCTACGGCGGCCTGGCCGGCGGCGTGCTGATCACCGGTCTCGCCGGACAGAGCGGCGCCCGGCTGCAGACCTACCTCTTCGGCTCGATCGTCACGGTGTCGGTCTCCGACGTCGATCGTGACGATGGTGCTCGCGGCCGTCGTCGTCCTGGTGTGCGTCGGGCTCGCGCCGCAGCTCTTCGCGGTCGCGCAGGACCAGGAGTTCGCCCGGGTGGCGGGCCTGAACATCCGCTTCTACAACCTGCTGGTCGCCGTGCTCGCCGCGGTGAGCGTGACGGTCGCGATGCGCACCGTGGGGCTGCTGCTGGTCTCGGCGCTGATGGTGGTGCCGGTGGCGACCGCACAGCAGGTGAGCCGGTCCTTCCGCACCACGCTGGCCGCGGCGATGGTCCTCGGCACGCTGGCGTCGCTCGGCGGGTCTGCTGCTCTCGGCGTACGCCTCGGCGCACGCCCGGGTGGCGCCCGGCCCGACGATCGTGCTGCTGGCGCTGGCCGGCTTCGTGGTCGCGTGGCCGGTCGGGGTGTGGCTGCGGTCCCGACGCCGGCTCCAGCAGCCCTTCCCGGTCGACGAGACCGCCGCCCACCAGGAGATCGACCAGCACCCGCACGACGCACGGCGAGGACTGCGGCCACGTCGCGGTCCCGCACGGCGACCACGTCGACTACGTCCACGACGGCCACCGGCACGCCGTCCACGGGAAGCACTATGACGAGCACTGAGCACCCGCGACCGCCGCCCCTGCGCCCGACCCGGCAGCGCAAGGCCGTCGTCGAGGCGATGGAGTCCTTCGCCGACTTCCGCTCCGCCCAGGAGATCCACGAGCTGCTCGGCGAGCGGGCGAGACCGTCGGCCTGGCCACGGTCTACCGCACCCTGCAGCGGCTGGCCGACGCCGGCGAGGTCGACGTGCTGCGCACCGAGGACGGCGAGGCGATCTACCGGCGCTGCTCCGACAGCCATCACCACCACCTGGTCTGCCGGACGCTGCGGCGCGACGGTCGAGGTCGAGGGCCCGACCGTCGAGCGCTGGACCCGCAGCATCGCCGCCGAGCACGGGTACGCCGACGTCAGCCACACGCTGGAGATCTTCGGCACCTGCCCGGGCTGCAGCGGCTAGGTGCGCTAGGACGTGCCGTAGCGCGACTCACCGAAGTTCGGCTGCGCTCCGCCGTACCGGCGGTCGCGCCCGGCGTAGATCTCGATCGCACGCCACAGGTCGCGCCGGTCGACGTCGGGCCAGAGCACGTCGGTGAAGACCAGCTCGGAGTACGCCGCCTGCCACAGCATGAAGTTGGAGAGCCGCTGCTCGCCCGACGTGCGCCAGACCAGGTCGGCGTCGGAGAGCTCGGGGACGTAGAGGTGCCGGGCGAACGTCCTCTCGTCGACCTTGTCGGGGTCGAGCCGCCCGGCGGCGACCTCGCGGGCGATCGCGCGGGCGGCGTCGGCGAGCTCGGCGCGGCCGCCGTAGTTGACGCACATCGTCAGCGTCAGGACGTCGTTGTCCCGGGTCAGCTCCTCGGCGACCTGGAGCTCGCTGGATCACCGACTTCCAGAGCCGCGGCGCGCGGCCGGCCCACCGGACCCGGACGCCCAGCTCGTGCATCTCGTCGCGGCGGCGCCGGATCACGTCGCGGTTGAAGCCCATCAGGAACCGGACCTCGTCGGGCGAGCGGGTCCAGTTCTCGGTCGAGAAGGCGTAGGCCGAGATCGCCTTCACGCCGATCTCGATCGCGCCCTCGACGACGTCGAAGAGCGAGTGCTCGCCCTGCTCGTGGCCCTTGGTGCGGGGCAGCCCGCGCTCCTTGGCCCAGCGGCCGTTGCCGTCCATCACGATCGCGACGTGCCGTGGCACCAGGTCCGCGGGGATCGCCGGCGGCCGGGCACCGGAGGGGTGCGGCGTCGGCTGACGGACGGCGCGCTTCACGGTCAGGAGCCTGGTGACCCGGCGGCCGGGTCAGCGCTCGACGTACGCCAGCGACTTGCAGGCCGCGCTCGAGGTGCCAGGCGAGGTAGGCCGCGACCAGGGTGCTGGCCTCCTTGAGGTGCCGCGGCTCGGCGGCGTCGACGACCGCCCAGTCGCCGGTGAGCAGCGCGCCGAGCAGCGTCGACCGTCTCGGCGGCCGGGCCGGCGGAGCCGGGCACCCGGCAGGTCGCGCACAGCATGCCGCCCATCGACGGGTTGAACCAGCGGTGCGGACCGACCTCGCCGCAGCGGGCGCAGTGCTCGAAGGACGGCGCGTAGCCGGCGACCGACAGCGAGCGCAGCAGGTAGGAGTCGAGCACCTGGCCGGGCCGGTGCTCGCCGCCGACCATCGCGCGCAGCCCGCCGACCAGCAGCAGGAACTGCTGGAGCGCCGGCTCCCGCTCCTCGATGACCAGCCGCTCGGCGGTCTCGAGCATCACGGTGCCGGCGGTGTAGCGGTCGTAGTCGAGACCGAGACCCTTGGCGAACGGCGTGAGCGTCTCCGCCTGGGTGATCGTGTCGAGGTTGCGGCCCTCGGCCAGCTGCAGGTCGACGTGGGTGAACGGCTCGAGCCGGGAGCCGAACCGCGAGGTGGTGCGGCGTACCCCCTTCGCGACCGCGCGGACCCGCCCGTGGTGGCGGGTCAGCAGGGTGATGATGCGGTCGGCCTCACCCAGCTTGTGGGTGCGCAGCACGATCGCCTCGTCGCGGTAGAGCACTAGCGGACACCGCCCGAGGTACGTCGGGGGTGCGGGACACGCGCGTACGTCGGGTGGCGGCCACTGACCGAGTGTGCCTGGTGGCAGGTCGAGATCAGGTCCCGGCGCGGCGACGGCGACGCGGCGCTTCCAGGCGGCGAGGGCGACCTCGGCCGCCGCCTCGTCGAGACGGGCCGGGCGCAGCCGCCACTCGAGTGCGGAACCGGCCTGCTCGAGCCGTGCGCCCGGCAGCTCGTCGGCCAGCATCGCGGCGTCGGCGAACGGGTGCATCGGGTCGAGCGGTGACCGACGACCAGGGCCGGGACGGCGATCCGACGCCGCTCGGCGGCCGACGGCGCGACCCGGCCGAAGAACAGCCCGTGCACCAGCGCGGCGACCGAGGCGGGGCGCTGGTCCAGGCGTCGAGGACGACGCCGGCCCAGAAGGGTACGACGCCCCGCGGCACCGGCCGGGTGACAGCGGCGCAGCGCGGAGATCGCCACGGGAGGAACCGTGCCGTCAGCAGCAACGGCCCGAAGGTGAGGATGCCGGCCTCGACCCCGTTGTCGAGCATCGGCACCTCCAGGAGCAGCCCGCGGACCCGCTCGGGGGCGATCGCGGCGACCTCGAGCGCGACGTTGGCCCCCAGCGAGGTGCCGCCGACGACGGCCTGGGCGGCGCCGAGGTGGTCGAGCAGCGCCACCACCTGGCCCGCGAACGCCGTCGTCGAGTAGGACTGCGGGTCGGCCGGTCGGTCCGAGCGCCCGTGGCCGAGCAGGTCGAGGGTCACGACGTGCAGCCCGGCACCGGCGAGCGCGCGGGCCAGCGGCTGCTGCATCCGGCGCGGGAGCAGCTCCGCCGGCAGCAGCACGACCCACGCGTCGCCCGCGCCGTACTCGGTGAACTCGAGCCGGTCGCGTCCCGCGTCGCTCTCGACGAAGAACTGGCCGATCCGCTCGGACACCAACATGTCGAACTCCGACGCGCGGTTGACCGCGCTGATCACGGCCTTGAGCGACGCGGTCACGATGTTGGCGTCGACCCCGACACCCCAGTAGACCTGGTCGCGGACCAGGCACTCGACGTACGCCGCGGCGAGCGCGTCGCCGCCCGAGGTGAGCGCGTGCTCGGCGTAGTCGAGGACCCGGACGTCGAAGTCCTGGGGCAGCTCGTTGATCGCGGCGACGAACGCCGCGATCGGGCCGTTGCCCTCGCCGTGCAGCGACTGGATCTCGCCGTCGACGTAGACGTTGACGTCGAGGGCGTCCTTCTCGCCGGCGGCCGACGAGGTGTGCACGGAGTTGAGCTTGAGCGGGGTCTCGCGGTCGAGGTACTCGCCCGAGAAGACCGCCCAGATCGCCTCCGGCGTCATCTCGCCGCCCTCGGCGTCGGTGCGCTCCTGGATCACCCGGCTGAACTCGATCTGCGCGCGACGCGGCAGGTCGAGCTTGTGCTCGGCCTTGAGGATGTAGGCCACGCCGCCCTTGCCGGACTGGCTGTTGACCCGGATCACGGCCTCGTAGGTGCGGCCGACGTCCTTCGGGTCGATCGGGAGGTACGGCGCCTCCCACGGCAGCGTCCCGACCGGCACGCCCTGCTCGGCTGCCTGGCGGTCGAGGTCCTCGAGGCCCTTCTTGATGGCGTCCTGGTGGGAGCCCGAGAACGCCGTGTAGACGAGGTCGCCGGCGTACGGGTGGCGCGGGTGGACCGGCAGCTGCGTGCAGTACTCGACCGTCCGGCGGATCTCGTCGATGTCGCTGAAGTCGATCATCGGGTCGACGCCCTGGCTGAAGAGGTTCATGCCGAGCGTCACCAGGCAGACGTTGCCGGTGCGCTCGCCGTGGCCGAACAGGCAGCCCTCGACGCGGTCGGCACCGGCCATCATCGCGAGCTCGGTCGCGGCGACCGCCGTACCGCGGTCGTTGTGCGGGTGCAGGCTGATCACGGTGTTCTGACGCCGGCTGAGCTGGCGGCTGAACCACTCGATCTGGTCGGCGTACACGTTCGGCGTCGCCGACTCGATGGTGGCCGGCAGGTTGAGGATGATCTCGCGACCGTCCTCGGGCTGCCAGACGTCGGAGACGGCCTCGCACACCTCGAGGGAGTACGGCAGCTCGGTCGAGGTGAAGATCTCCGGGCTGTACTCGTAGCCGATCACGGTCGCGTCGAGGTAGCTCTCGACGTTCTTCATCACGATCTCGGTGCCGCGGGTCGCGATGTCCTTGATCTCGTCGTTGCTGGCGTGGAAGACCACGCGGCGGAAGAGCGGGGCCAAGGCGTTGTAGAGGTGCACGTTGGCGCGGGGCACGCCGACGAGCGACTGCACGCTGCGCTCGATCAGGTCCTCACGGGCCTGCGTCAGCACCGAGATGGTGACGTCGTCGGGAATCCGGTCGCCCTCGATGAGCTGGCGGACGAAGGAGAAGTCGGTCTCGGACGCGGCCGGGAAGCCGACCTCGATCTCCTTGTAGCCCATCCTCACGAGGAGGTCGAACATCTTCATCTTGCGGGCCGGGCTCATCGGGTCGATGAGTGCCTGGTTGCCGTCGCGCAGGTCGGTGGAGAGCCACCGTGGCGCCTCCGTGATCACCTTGCTCGGCCAGACGCGGTCGGGAAGGTCGATCGGCGGGAACGCGCGGTAGCGCTGGTGCGGCATGCCGCTGGGCTTCTGCTGGGGGATGCTCATGGGGTCCTCGCTCGGTCTGTCGGTGCGGGGCCGGCGGGCGCACTCACTCCGCAGCGAGGGGGTCCGGCTCTGGCTCAGACCTCGCTGCGGCAGCGAAGGAGGAGGCTGCGCAACATGATGCCGCCACCTTAGCCCACGAATCCGTCGGCTGTGCGGTGCCGGGGCTACGGTCGGTCCCTGTGAGCACCCTCCTGATCGTCCACCACTCTCCGACCGACGGGGTCCGGTCGCTGACCGACGCCGTCGTGGCCGGGTCGCACGACGACGCGATCGAGGGCGTCGAGGTGGTCGTCCGGGAGGCGCTGACGGCGAGGGCCGACGACGTGCTGGCCGCGGACGGGTTCCTGCTCGGGACGACCGCCAACTTCGGCTACATGAGTGGCGCGCTGAAGCACTTCTTCGACACGATCTTCCTGGAGGCCGGCGGCGCGCTGACCGACGACGGTGCGGCGGGTGCGACGCCGAGCGGCAAGAAGCCGTTCGGGCTCTGGGTGCACGGGCGCTACGACACCACCGGCGCCGTCCGCTCCGTGCTCTCGATCGTCGGCGCCCTGCCCTGGGTGCAGGCTGCCGAGACGCTCGAGGTGCTGGGCGAGGTGGGCGAGCCGGAGGTCGCCGCGGCGTACGAGCTCGGGGGCACCCTCGCGGCCCTGATCTCCGCGTGACGCAGGGGTACGATCACCGCGGCCCGTCGACCGAGGGCCGCCGAGGAGGATCCGTGCCGAACGCCACGCTCCGGCGCCCACGCGCCGTAGCCGTCGTTGCGGTCGCCCTCCTCCTGGCCGGCGCCACCCTTGCCGGGTGCTCCGACGGCGGCGGCGCCGACGCTGCTGAAGAGGACCCGCCGACGCTCGGCGCCTGTCGACTGCTCGACCCCGCCGACGTGGCGAAGGCCAGCAACACGAGCCCGACCGTGCCGTGCACCGAGCCGCACACGGCGGAGACCTACGCCGTCGGTCAGGTGCCGGACGCCCTCACCGATGTCGAGTACGACGATGACGGGCTCGGTGCCTGGGCCTACGACAAGTGCTCGACCACCTTCATGGACTTCCTCGGCGCCGACGAGAGCCTGGTGATGCGCACCGTCGTCAGCTGGGCGTGGTTCCGACCCTCGAAGGTGGCGTGGGACGACGGCGCCCGTTGGTACCGCTGCGACGTGGTCGGCGGCGGCGAGCAGAGCAAGGAGTACGTCGACCTGCCCACCACTGCGAAGGGTCTGCTGACCGGTCTCCCCTCGGACCGCTGGATGGTCTGCGCCGACGGGGCCACGGTCTCCGGGTCGGTGAAGGTGCCCTGCCTGTCACCCCACAGCTGGCGCGCGGTGTCGACGATCAAGCTCGGGGACGACGACGCCGACTACCCGGGCGACAAGGTGGTCGAGGCCAAGACCCGCGACTTCTGCTCCGACCAGGTCGGCGCCTACCTGGGCTACCCCGTCGACTACGACTTCGGCTACACGTGGTTCCACGAGGCCGAGTGGCAGGCGGGCAACCGGCGTTCGGTGTGCTGGGCCAAGACCGAGCAATGACCCCGGCAGTACCCCGCCTGCTGGCCTGCTCCGCCGTCCTGCTGCTCGCGCTCAGCGGCTGCGGCGGCGGCTCCGACGAGCCTGACCCCCCGGCGCCGTCGTCGCCCAGCGTCGCGACCTCCTCCCCGCCCGCCCCGACGGCGAGCGCGGCACCGGCGCCCGACACGAAGGCCTGCCACGACCTCACCTATGACGAGGCGGTCGCGCCGACCGAGGACTCCGCCCCGGTCCCCTGCACCGGTCCGCACACCGCGATCACCTTCGCCGTCGGCGAGCTGGACACCCTCCTTGACGGGCACCTGCTGGCCGTTGACTCCGATCTGGTGCAGGAGCGGGTCTCAACGAGCTGTCCGGCCCAGCTGGCGGACTTCCTCGGGGGTACGCCGGAGGACCGGCAGCTGAGCATGCTGCGGTCGGTGTGGTTCACCCCCACCATCGAGGAGTCGGACGCCGGCGCCGGCTGGTACCGCTGCGACGTGACCGCCCTCGCGGCTGACGAGAAGCTCGCACCGCTCACGGGTCGACTGGCCGGCGTGCTCGACCGGCCCGAGGATGCGGCGCGCTACGCGATGTGCGGCACCGCCGAGCCCGGCAGCCCCGACTTCGCTCGAGTGATCTGCTCGGCCGACCACACCTGGCGGGCGATCGCGACGGTCCCGTTCCGCGGCGACGACTTCCCCGGCCTCCCGACCGTCCGTGACGATGGTCAGCAGCGGTGCGAGGACATCGCGCGTGGGCGGGCCGACGATGCGCTGAACTTCAAGTGGGGCTACGAGTGGCCGACAGCTGAGCAGTGGTCGGACGGACAGCACTACGGGCTCTGCTGGGCACCGGACTGAAGCTCGGCCGCCATCAGCTCCATCAGCTTGTGCAGCGCCTTGACCGGGCGGACCATCACCGTGAACTCGACCAGCTTGCCGTCGTCGTTCCACGCCAGCATGTCGACGCCGTGCACCGTCAGCCCGTCGAGCTCGGCGCGGAACTCGAGGACGGCCGAGCCGTCGGCGTACCACTGACGGTCGTACTGCAGCGTCGGGCCGAGGACGACGATCGCCGCGGAGAGGTACGCCGTGGTCAGCGCTCTGCCCTCCTGCGGGGTGTGCACGGCCGGCGAGCGGAAGACGACCTCGTCGTCGAGCAGGTCGGCGAGACCGGCCGGGTCGCGCGACTCGGCGATCTGGTGCCACCGGGCGACCGGCGACGGCATGGTCATCAGAACCCCAGCTTGCGGAGCTGGCGCGGGTCGCGCTGCCAGTCCTTGGCGATCTTGACGTGCAGGTCGAGGTAGACCGGGGTGCCGAGCAGCGCCTCGATCTGCTTGCGCGCGGTCGTGCCGATCGTCTTGAGCCGGGCGCCCTTGTGGCCGATCATGATGCCCTTCTGGGAGTCGCGCTCGACGTAGAGGTTGGCGTGGATGTCGAGCAGCGGCTTGTCCTCGGGCCGGTCCTCGCGCAGCCCCATCTCCTCGACCACGACTGCGATCGAGTGCGGCAGCTCGTCGCGCACGCCCTCGAGCGCGGCCTCGCGGATCAGCTCGGCCACGAGGATCTCCTCGGGGGCGTCGGTGAGGTCGCCGTCCGGGTAGAGCTGCGGACCCTCCGGGAGCAGCCCGACGAGCAGGTCCTGGAGCAGCGCGACCTGGTCGCCCGACTTGGCCGACACCGGCACGATCTCGGCCCACTCGGTGCCGGTCTCGGCGCCGAGCTTCTGGATGTCGAGCAGGTGCTGGCCGATCTGCTCGGGGGTGGCCAGGTCGGTCTTGGTGGCGATCGCGACCTTCATGGTGCGCTTGATCTTCGCCATCTCGTTGACGATGAACCGGTCGCCGGGACCGATCTTCTCGTTCGCCGGGAAGCAGACCGCGACCACGTCGACCTCGCCGAGCGTGGTCTTCACCAGGTCGTTGAGCCGCTCGCCGAGCAGGGTGCGCGGCCGGTGCAGTCCAGGGGTGTCGACGAGGATCAGCTGGGCGTCCTGGCGGTGCACGATGCCGCGCACGACGGTCCGCGTGGTCTGCGGCTTGTCGGAGGTGATCACGACCTTGGTGCCGACCAGGGCGTTGGTCAGCGTCGACTTGCCGGCGTTGGGCCGCCCGACGAAGGACACGAACCCGCTCTTGTGCTCCGGTGGTTGGCTCATGCGTCCCTCGCCTCGTCGTACTCGGCCCAGATCTGTTCGTCACTCTTGCCTGCGGCCTTGCCGGCCCGGTAGATCGGACCCGGGTCGACGGCACGCGGCTGGCGCTGGGCGACACCACGCCAGTAGCCCATCACGTCGTACGCCGAGCTCGGCAATCGACGCTCGCGCATCAGGTGCTTGCGGATCGCGCGCATCTGCGCGGACTCCCCCGCCATCCAGAAGTAGCCGTCGCCGGCCGGCCAGTCGATCCCCTCGACCACCTCGGCGAGCCGGCTCTGCCCGGCACCGGGTGGGGCCAGCCAGGTGACGTCGGCGCCGGGCAGGTAGGCAGTCAGGTCGTCGGGGACCTCGGCCCAGATCCGGACATCGTGAGTCCGACCGTCGAGTCCGACCGTCTCCCTGATCCGGGCCATCGCCGGCAGCGCGGTGAGGTCGCCGACCAGGATCAGCCAGGCGGCGTCGGCGGGCATCGCGAACGAGCCCTTGGGCTCGGTGACGGTCACCGTCTCGCCGGTCACGTCCCGGGCCGCCCACTCGGTGACCAGGCCGACGTCGTGCACCACGACGTCGAGGGTCAGCTCACCCTCGGCCCAGGACCGGACCGTGTAGTAGCGGCTCTGGAACTGCCCGGGCACGATCAGCCCGACCCACTCGTCGGGGATGCCGGTGCTGGCGAACCCGGCCAGGCCGGGACCTCCGAGCGTCAGCCGGACCAGGTGGTCGGAGAGCTGGTCGCGGCGCAGCACCTGCGCGTCGTACTGGCTGGCCCGGTGCTCACCGCTCCACGTTATCGGTCACGGTCGTCAGAACGTGTGGCGCAGCGGGTAGCCGCTGTCGCCGTCGTCGGTCTTCGTCGCGAGCACGTGGTGGAGCTGGATCTCGTTGCGCTCGAAGCCGAGCCGGGAGCCGGCCATGTAGAGGCCCCACACCCGCGCGGTGCCTTCGCCGACCTCGGCGACGCACTCGTCCCAGTTCTCGACGAGGTTGCGGCACCAGCCGGCGAGGGTCTTGGCGTAGTGGACGCGGATGTTCTCCTCGTGCTGCACCTCGAGCCCGGCGTTCTGCACCTCGGTGATGATCTTGCCGGAGCCGATCAGCTCACCGTCGGGGAAGACGTAGCGGTCGATGAACGCGCCGGTCTCGGTCGGCTTGTTGTCGTGGCGGGTGATGCAGTGGTTGAGCAGCCGGCCCTGCGGCCTCAGGTGGTCGTGGATGAAGGCGAAGTACGCCGGGTAGTTCTTGACCCCGATGTGCTCGGTCAGGCCGATCGAGGAGATCGCGTCGAAGTCGGTCTCCTCGACGTGCCGGTAGTCCATGAACCGGACCTCGGCGAGGTGGTCGAGCCCCTCCTCCTTGATCGCCTGCTGGGCCCACGCCGCCTGCTCGCGCGAGAGCGTGACGCCGAGCGCCTTCACGCCGTACTCGCGGGCCGCGTGGCGGACCATGCCGCCCCAGCCGCAGCCGAGGTCGAGCAGCCGCTGGCCGGGCTGGAGGTCGAGCTTGCGGGCGACCAGGTCGTACTTCGCCGTCTGCGCCTCCTCGAGCGTGGCGTCCTCGGTCGGGAAGAGCGCGCAGGTGTAGGTCATCGACGGGCCGAGGACCATCTCGTAGAAGCGGTTGGAGACGTCGTAGTGGTGGTGGATCGCCTCGGCGTCGCGCTCCATCGAGTGCCGCACGCCCTCCAGCAGCCGGCGCCAGCGCGGCAGGTGCTCCTGCGGCGGCGGCGGCGGGGGCTTGAGGTGCGAGATGCCCAGCCCGCGCACCAGGGTCAGCGCCTCGACGGGCGACGGGGCGCGGAAGCGCAGGTTGCTCTGCAGCGAGCGTCAGCACGTCGTACGGGTCACCCGGGTGGACGCCGTGCAGCTCGAGGTCGCCGGCGACGTAGGCGCGGGCGAAGCCGAGGTCGCCCGGCGCGGTCAGGAGGTAGGACAGGCCGCGCTCGTTGAGCAGGTCGACGTGGATCGCGGCGTCCGCCGGACCGGTCGCGCTGCCGTCGTAGGCCGTGAAGCGCACGGGCATCCCTTCGCGGAGCAGTCGAGCCCACTGCATCTCCGATGCTGATCGTGCTCATCGTCTCTTCACCGCCTTGTCGTAGAGGCTGATCAGCCTGTCCTCTGGGTCGTAACGGCTCTTGACGGCGGCCAGGTTGGCGCCGTCGTAGAGCCGGTCGAAGGTCTCGCGGTCGTAGAACGCCTCGGAGTAGAGCGACTTGTGACCGCCGAGCTCGTGCACCTTGGCCTCGATCGCGCGGTTGAGCGGGCCCTCGGCGGCGTCGGGACCGACGTGCACGGTGCCCCAGAAGCCGACGTTGACGTAGGTCGCGCCCGGGGCCAGCGGGTAGGTCGGCCAGGCCCGCGTCCGGCTGCCAGCGGGCACAGCCACACCGGACGCATCCCGACCTCGTCGTCGAACCACTCCAGGAACTCCGGCAGCCGCTCGACCGGCACCTCGACGTCCTGGATGACCCGCTCGCGCTGCGGGCGGCCGGCGCGGCGGTCGAGGCGGTCGGCGATCGCCGAAGCGCCGGTCGAGGCCGAGCAGCTTCTGGTAGACGTCGCGAGCGGCGGCAGCGGCGCGGCCAGAACCGGCGGATCCTCGGGTTCTGCGCACCGAACGCGCCCGAGCACCAGAACCAGTCGGTGTCCCAGCGCCACAGGTAGTCGTACATCGTCAGCAGGTCGGTCTCTCGCTGCTGGATCGACCGGTAGAAGACCTGCTGGCCCGCGTAGTCGCTCGGTCGTGCCCGCCCTGGTCGGTCCAGCTCGCCAGGGTCAGGTAGTACTCCCCCGGCTCGAAGGCGACGCCGTCGAGGCCGTCGACCTGGGCCCCGTCGTAGCGTGCCGGTCTCGACGATCTCGGCGATCGTCTTGGCGAGCAGCCCGGCGTCGTCGAAGCGGACGTGGCGCAGCTCGACGTACGCCGGGCACCGCCTCGAGCTTGATCCGCAGCCGGGTCGCGTAGCCGAGCGAGCCGTAGGAGTTGGGGAAGGTGTCGAACAGGTCGTCGCCGGGCCGTGGTCGTGACGACCTCGCCGGCGCCGGTGAAGACGTCCATCTCGAGCACCGACTCGTGCGGCAGGCCGTTGCGGAAGCTGGTCGACTCGATGCCGAGGCCGGTGACCGCGCCGCCGAGGGTGATCGTGCGCAGCTGCGGCACGACGTACGGGATCAGGCCGTGCGGCAGCGTCGCGTCGACCAGGTCCTCGTAGGTGCACATGCCCTGCACGTCGGCGGTCCGCGCGTCGGGGTCGATCGCGATCACGCCGTCGAGCCCGGAGACGTCCAGCCCGGGGGCCGTGGTCGCCGCTCGGGGGCGGAACAGGTTGGACGTCTTCTTCGCCAGCCGTACCGGCGCACCGGCCGGGATCGCGGCGTACGACGCCCGCAGCCGCTCGACCGCCGCTCGTGTGCCGGCCACCCACGCAAACTCACGCCAACGCAACTTACTCCTGCTGCGTATCGGCGTCGTTTCGGCCGTTGAAATTGGACCCGCCAGGTGACGCGGGACACGCACTCCGCTGGTCGAGCCGACGGAACGGCAGAGTGGTCAGGTGCCGGTGGTCTCCGAGATCGTGCCCTTCGGGTCGCCGAGGTGTACGACGACCCCGGCACCGCCGAAGTCGCGCAGCGCGGCGAGGTCGGCGTCGGCCACTGCGGCGCCGGCGGTCAGCACCACCGCGGCCTCGAGCCCCTGGGCCCCGGAGGCGACCGCCATCGCGACGCAGACACCGAGCGCGGAGACCTGCAGCGACGGCAGGTCGACGGTGGCGGCGGCGTAGGTGCGGCCGTCGGCGTCGCGGACCGCGGCGCCCTCGGCGGCCTGGGTGCGCGCCCGGGTGGCGCGGGCCAGGGTGACCAGCTTCTGGTCCTCGGCGGAGAGCTCGGGCAGGTCAGCTCATCGTCGGACTCCTCGCGTCGTCGTCGATCGGGCTCCGACCCGGCCGATCCGGACGGTGCCGATCTTGTTGCGGCGCCCGGCGGTCTCCTCGGCCGCGAAGCGCAGCCCGTGGGCCACGACCTGCGAGCCGGGGATCGGGACCAGGCCGAGGTGCTTGGCCATCAGGCCGCCGACGCTGTCGACGTCCTCCTCCTCGACGTCGAAGCCGAAGAGCTCGTCGAGGTCGTCGATCGGGTAGCGCGACGACACCCGGACCGAGCCGTCGTCGAGCGGCTCGACCTCGATCTCGTCGGCGTCGTACTCGTCGGTGATCTCGCCGACGATCTCCTCGAGGAGGTCCTCGATGGTGACCAGGCCGGCGGTGCCGCCGTACTCGTCGACGACGACCGCGATGTGCTGGCGCCGCGCCTGCATCTCGGGGAGCAGGTCGTCGACCGGCTTGGACTCGGGCACCCAGTAGACCGGGCGCATCACCTCGTCGATGCGCTGGGTGAACTCCACGTCGGGCGCCTCGAAGTCGCGGCGCACGATGTCCTTGAGGTAGGCGACGCCGACGATGTGGTCGAGGTTGTCGTCGATCACCGGCACCCGCGAGAAGCCGCTGCGCAGGAACAGCGACATCGTCTGGCGCAGGTTCTTGTGGCGCTCGATGAAGACGACGTCGTTGCGCGGCACCATCACCTCGCGGACGGTGGTGTCGCCGAGCTCGAAGACGGAGTGGATCATCCTGCGCTCGCCGGACTCGATCAGCGCGGACGCCTCGGCGAGGTCGACCAGCTCGCGCAGCTCGGTCTCGGTGGAGAACGGGCCCTCGCGGAAGCCCTTGCCGGGCGTGAGCGCGTTGCCGACCAGGATCAGCAGCCGCGGGATCGGGCCGAGCACGGCGGTGACGGTGACCAGCGGCGGCGGCCGAGGCCAGCGCGACCCGCTCGTCGTGCTGGCGGCCGAGGGTGCGCGGGGCGACGCCGATCGCGACGAACGAGACGACCAGCATCACGCCGATCACGGTCAGCAGCGCCGGCCAGCGCTCCCCGTCGAAGGCGTCGAGCACCTGCACGGTGACCAGCACGATCGCCGAGATCTCGCACAGCAGCCGCAGCAGCAGCGCGGTGTTGAGGTAGCGCGGCGGGTCGTCGAGCATCGTCACCAGCCGCGTGGCACCGGCCGCGCCGGTCGGCGAGCAGCTCCTCGGCGCGGGCGCGGGAGAACGACGTGAGCGCGGCGTCGGCGGCGGAGAACAGCCCGGCGAGGACGACCAGCGCGGCGGCCGCGAGCAGCAGCCAGACATCACCGCTACTCACTGGCGGTCGGAGCCTCGCCAGTCGGCGAGCAGCTCGTCCTGGAGCCCGAACATCTCCTTGTGCTCCTCCGGCTCGGCGTGGTCGTAGCCGAGCAGGTGCAGGATGCCGTGGACGGTCAGCAGCTCGAGCTCGGCCTCGGCCGAGTGTCCGGCGGTCGCCGCCTGCTTCGCGGCGATGTCGGGGCAGAGCATCAGGTCGCCGAGGACGCCCTCCTCGGGCTCCTCGTTGACCAGGCCGGGGCGCAGCTCGTCCATCGGGAAGGCGAGCACGTCGGTCGGACCCTCCTTCTCCATCCACTTCTCGTTGAGCTCGGCGATGGTGGCCTCGTCGACGGCCTTGATGCAGAGCTCGGCGAGCGGGTGCACCCGCATCCGGTCCATCACGAACCGGCTCAGCCCGGCCAGCTGCTTGACGTCGAGCTCGACGGCCGGACTCGTTGAGGATCTCGATGCTCATCGGCGCACCTCGCCGGGGCGACCGGGCTGCTGGCTGCCGCGGGCGTCGAACTCCTCGTAGGCCGCGACGATCTTGCCGACCAGCTTGTGCCGGACCACGTCGTGGGCGGTGAGCCGGTTGAACGAGATGTCCTCGACGTCGTCGAGGATGTCCTCGATCACCCGCAGGCCGGACTTGGTGCCGCTCGGCAGGTCGACCTGGGTGACGTCACCGGTGACCACGATCTTGGAGCCGAAGCCGAGCCGGGTGAGGAACATCTTCATCTGCTCGGGCGAGGTGTTCTGCGCCTCGTCGAGGATGATGAACGAGTCGTTGAGCGACCGCCCGCGCATGTAGGCGAGCGGCGCGACCTCGATGGTGCCGGCGGCCAGCAGCTTGGGGATCGTCTCGGGGTCGATCATGTCGTGCAGCGCGTCGTAGAGCGGGCGCAGGTAGGGGTCGATCTTCTCGCTGAGCGTGCCGGGCAGGAAGCCGAGCCGCTCCCCCGCCTCGACGGCCGGGCGGGTCAGGATGATCCGGTTGACGTTCTTGGACTGCAGCGCCTGCACGGCCTTGGCCATCGCCAGGTAGGTCTTGCCGGTGCCGGCCGGGCCGATGCCGAAGGTGATCGTGTGCTTGTCGATCGCGTCGACGTAGCGCTTCTGGTTGAGCGTCTTCGGGCGGATCGAGCGGCCGCGGTTGCACAGGATGTTGAGGCTCAGCACGTCGGCCGGGCGCTCGGTGGTCTCGGCGCGCAGCATGGCGAGCACCCGCTCGACGGTCTCGTTCGTCACGCCCTGACCGGTGCGGATGATGGTGACCAGCTCGTCGAGCAGCCGCTCGGCGAGGGCGATCTCGCCGGGCTCGCCCTTCATCGTGATCCGGTTGCCGCGCACGTGGATGTCGGCGTCGAAGGCGCCCTCGATGATGCCGAGGTGCTCGTCACCGGGGCCGAGCAGGCTGACCATGTTGATGCTGTTGGGGACGACGACGGTGTGCCGCGTGTCGTGGACGGCGGGACGGTCCCCCTGCTGGTTGCTGTCAGTCATGGATGCCCGGGCGGGCGGCCTCTCCGGTAGATGATCGAGGGTCTCCATGCTACGGGAGCACCCGGCGCCGGCCCAGCGAGTTCCGTTCGCCCTGCGCGAGCGCGGCGTACGGTTGCGGCATGAGCGTGGAGCCGACGTACGACGAGGACGCGTACGACGACCACGACGACGACACCCCGCCGTCCTGGTTCCCCGGCCAGCACCTGCCCGAGGACGCCCGCCGGATGGGCCTCACCCACCCCGTCCCCGACGGCGCGCTGCTCGACTTCGCCGGGTCGCTCGACGCCGCCAAGCCGCTGCACCGCTTCACCGCCTGGGCGATGCTGCTGGTCTTCGGCCTGCCGGTGGTGTTCGCCGTGATGCGGTTGTTCTACGCGTTCTGACGAGGCCCCAGGGGCTCAGTCGTCGTAGGCGACCTGGAGGATGCCGAGGCACATCTCGTCGGTGGTGCCCTCGCCCCAGATGACGTACTTCTCCTGCTGACCCTCGAACGACGGCAGCACGTCACGCAGCCACTGGACGTGACGGCAGGTGACCTGCACGGTGTCGAAGGGCTCCAGGTGCACCGGGTCGATCGGCTTGGTGCCCTGGTTGTCGAAGTCCCAGACCGGGATGTCGAGGATGGTCTTCGCGTCCGGCGTGTCCGGGTTGACGACGATCTTGATCGAGCGGCCGAGCAGGTGCATGTGGCCGGCGACGCCGAGGATCGTCATCGGCTTCCCGACGGTGCGGGTGCAGGTCGTGGTGTTGGACGGCTTCGGCGTCGGTGCCGCAGAGCAGGTGCAGCAGGCTGTTGGTGTTGCCGGCGCTACCGAAGCGGGAGAGCACGTCGGCCACCGCGGCGTCGCGGTCGCAGAGCGGTCCGTCGTCGTGGTCGGGCCGGCAGGGCATCTCGACCGGCGCGGGCATCAGGTAGGTGTGCACCGGTGTCAGCGCGGCGCGGCCGGGCATCACGCGGATCTGGGTGGACGAGCGGTCCGGCTCGGCACCGGCGAGCAGGTTGTAGTGGACCTGCATGATCATCCGCGAGCCGGGCGCCAGCTTGACGCCGTACCCGTCCTTGGTCAGCGACTCCTTGCCGCCGGGCGCCCAGGCGCCGAGCCAGGAGGCGTCGTCGAGGTTGGTGAACTCGCCGGAGAGGCCGCTGCCACCGAAGCAGGTCCAGCCCTCGTCGGGCGTCTCGGCGTCGAGGCTCTCGGCCTCGGCCACCTTGTCGGGCGGGACCTGGAAGAGGATCACGTGGTGGACGACCGAGGGGTTGCCCGGCAGCACGTTGGTGCCGGTGAGCCAGGTGTCCTTGGTGAGGTGCGGGTCGAGCAGGAAGCAGCGGTAGTCGTCGGTGCCGACGCCGTTCGGCGCTGACGGCGTGTAGTCGGCGTCCATGGTGAGCGTCATCCGCTGCTCACCGTCGCGCAGCGGGACCAGCTTGGCGGGCTTGATGTCGGCGAGCTGCGAGGCCTGGACCTCGGGCGGGTCGACCGGGTCGAGCAGCTCGACGGGCGAGCCGGTCCGTCGGTCGGCGTCCTCGGAGACGCAGGCAGCGAGTGGGAGCACCAGCGCGAGGGCGGCGGCGGCCAACACGATCCGGCGCAGGGCGAGGCTCATCCGGGTGGCCACGTCATCGCCCGGCCCGCGAGCACGTGCAGGTGGGTGTGGAAGACGGTCTGCCCGACGCCGGCTCCGGTGTTGAAGACGAGCCGGTAGTCGTCGTGGCCCTCGGCGGTCGCGACGGCGGCGGCGGTGGTGACCAGCTCGGCGGACGCGACCGGGTCGGCCGCGGCCAGCTCGGCGGCGTTCGCGTAGTGGTCGCGGGGTACGACGAGCACGTGCGTCGGCGCCTGGGCGTTGATGTCGCGGAACGCGACGGTCCGCTCGGTGACGTGCACGATGTCGCCCGGGATCTCTCCCGCGACGATCTTGCAGAACAAGCAGTCCTCCACTGAACGACCTCCTGTGGCGATGGTCTCACCTCGTCGGCACCGACCGCGTGTAAACCCCGGGACCGACCTGCGCGTCCCACTAGCGTGACGACGGTGACGGACCGCCCCGCCTGGACGCGGACGAAGCGCTCGAGCAGCTGTACGCCGCGCACTGGCGCTCGCTGGTCCGGCTCTCGGTGCTGCTGGTGCGCGACCACGGCACCGCCGAGGAGGTCGTCCAGGACGCGTTCGTCGCCGTGCACGCGCGCTGGTCGAGGCTGCGCGACCCGGACAAGGCGCTGGCCTACCTGCGCCAGACCGTCGTCAACCGGTCCCGCTCGGCGCTGCGCCACCGCGGCGTCGTCGAGCGGCACGCCGCCACCCTGCCGGCCGGTCGACACCGCCGACCCCACCCCCGACTCCGACCGGCGCGACGCCGTCCTCGACGCGATGCGCGCCCTGCCCGACCGCCAGCGCGAGGTGCTCGCCCTGCGCTACTACCTCGACCTGTCCGAGGCCGAGATCGCCGACACGCTCGGCATCAGCCGCGGCGCGGTGAAGAGCCACGCCTCCGCGGCGCCGCCGCGCTGCGCGCACTCCTCCAGGAGGACCACCTGTGAACACCCCTGTCCGAGCTCTGCTCCACGACGCCGTCGCCGACGTCGAGCCGACCGACCGCCTCGACCGAGATCCGGGCCGTACGGCGGACCCGACGCACTCGGCCGCCCGGCCGTGGCTGTACGCCGCCGGCGCGACCGTGCTGGCCACGGCGGCGACCGTCGCGGCGTTCGCGGTCGTCGGCAGCGACGACGGACACCAGGGCCGAGCACGCCACCGAACCGCCGCCTCCGAGACGCAGCTCGTCGCGGCGTACTTCGTCGGCGACACCCCCGAGGGGCCGCGACTGTTCCGCGAGTTCGACGAGGTGACCGGCAGCGACCCGCTGCAGGCCGCCCTCGACCGGATCCAGCAGCCGGCCGATCGACCCCGACTACCGGACGCCGTGGGACGCCGGGCTCGTTCGAGTCGGCGACCCTCGGGGACGACACCATCGACGTCGAGGTCGGCTCCGGTCGCGCTGACGCCGACGACCTGGCCGTGCAGCAGGTCGTCTACACGCTGCAGGGGGCCGCTCGGCGAGCCGCTGCCGGTGCGCTTCCTCCAGGACGGCAAGCCGATCACGACCGTCGACGCCGGCACCGCAGATCGACGTGCTGAGCCCCTGGTCAGCATCAGCGACCCGGCCGAGGGCAACGCGTACGACGGGTCGTTCGTCGCCCGCGGCCGGGCCAGCTCCTTCGAGGCCACCGTCGGGTGGCAGGTCCGCGACGGCGACACCGTCGGTCGAGGAGGGCTCCGACGATGGCCGCCTCGGGGCCGGCGACCAGCTCTACCCCTGGGAGGTCGACGATCGACGTCACCGACCTGGCGCCCGGGACCTACACGTTCGTCGCGATGACCGACGACCCGGCCGTCGAGCCGCCCGGACCCACCACCGACACGCGCACGATCACCGTCCGGTAGCCCGTCCGACCCCAGGAGGATGGACCCCATGACTGCTCGCGTCCGCCTCGCCGTGCTCCTCTCCGCGTCCCTCGTCGCCCTCGCCGGCTGCGGCGACTCGCGGGCGACGACCAGGACCCGGCCAGCAGCACGACGCACACGACGCGAGCGACCACGCCGATCCGAGCTCGCCGACGAGCCCGACGACGGACGCGACCCGACGACGGGCGGGCCGAGCCGCGACAGCCGCCACGGTGCCGGTCTACTTCGTCGGCGACACGCCGCAGGGCGCCGCGGCTGTACCGCGAGTTCCGCAAGGTCGCCGGCCGACAACCGCCTCGGCGCGGCGCTGACCTCGCCGCCGCCGGCGACACGCTCGACCCGGACTACTGCACCCTGCTGCCGGCGGGCACCGTTCGAGCGACGTCACCTACGACGAGCAGATCGTCGTAGCGCTCCCCGACGACTCGTGGACCCGGCTGCCCGACGGGATGACCGAGGACGAGGCGCAGCTCGCCGTCCAGCAGCTCGTCTACACGGTGCAGGGCGTCCTGCAGACGCGGATCCCGGTCGAGTTCACCGACTCGACGGCGAGCCCGCAGATCGTCGGCTTCGCCTCCGAGCGCGGGTCGCCTTCACGCGCGCGCCGACCCGATCGAGACGCTGGCGCTGGTCAACGTCACCTCGCCCGAGGAGGGCCAGTCGCCGTCGCGACACGTTCACCGCCAGCGGCGTCGCCAGCTCCTTCGAGGCGACCGTGCCGTGGGAGATCCGGCAGGGCGACCCGACGGCGCGGTGGTCAAGGAGGGCTTCGCGACCGCCGAGGGCTGGATGGACAAGCTCTACCCCTGGGAGACCGAGGTCGACGTCTCCGACCTGGCGCCGGGCGACCTACACGTTCGTCGCGATGACCGACGACCCGTCCGACGGCGAGGGCGCCGGCCCGACCGAGGACTCCAAGACCATCACGGTGCCGTGAGGCTCACCGCCCGCCAGCTCAACCGGACGCTGCTCCGTCGCCAGCACCTGCTCGAGCGCGTCGACCTGACGCCCGACGCGATGGCCGACCACCTGGTCGGGCTGCAGGCGCAGGAGACGCTGCCGCCGTACCTCTCGCTGCACGCGCGGCTCACCGACTTCGACCCGTACGACGTCGACCGCGCGCTCGAGGACCGCAGCCTGGTCCGGCTGCTGACGCTGCGCGGCACTCGCCATCCACCTGCACACGCCCGACGACGCGCTGAGGCTGCGGCCGTGGACGCAGGTCGTGATGGACCGGGTGCAGCGCAACCACGCCGACGTCCTGCCGCAGCTCGCCCGGCCGCTGGTGCAGACGCCGCCGCGCGGCAGGTGGAAGCGCTCGGGCGGCGTCGTCTACGAGCCGCTCGAGGACTGGGTGGGCGCCGCGCTGCGCGAGCCGGACGTCCAGGAGGTCGTACGCCGCTACCTGCGCGCCTTCGGCCCGGCGTCGGCCGCCGACGTGACCACGTGGTCCGGCGTGACCCGGCTCGGCCCGGTCCTGAAGGCGATGGCCGACCTGGTGCGGCACGAGGACCGAGCGGCAAGGTCGTCTACGACGTCGCCGACGGCGTCGATCGAGGACGACGATGCGCCGGCGCCGGTGCGGCTGCTCGGCACCTACGACAACGTCTGGCTCTCGCACGCCGGCCGCGACCGGGTCACCGAGCCGGCCAAGCGCCAGCACTGGATGGGCGCCAACGGCGGCGTCGCGATGACGCTCTTCGTCGACGGGATGCTCGAGGGCCTCTGGCGGCAGGTCGACGGGCGGGTGAGCGTGGTCCGGGCGTCGACGCTCACCAAGCGCGAGCAGTCCGACCTGGACGACGAGATCGCCCGGGTCGACGACCTCCTGAAGCTCGGTGATTGAGGAGGTTGCGACAGCAACCGTCTCGAGATCAGGACCAGCGCGGCGTCTGCGCCAGCAGCGCGGACACGGCCGCGACGCCGGCGGTGGAGGTGCGCAGCACCTCGCTGCCGAGCCGGACCGAGACCGCGCCGGCGGCGACGAAGCCGGCCACCTCGTCCTCCGACAGGCCGCCCTCGGGGCCGACGACGACGACGATCCGCCCGGCCTGCGGGACGACGAGCCCGGCCAGCGACGAGGTCGCCTCCTCGTGGAGGACGACGGCCAGGTCGGCGGCCGCGACCAGCGCGGTGACGTCGGCGGTGGACGCGAGCTCGGCGACCCCGGGGAACCAGGTACGGCGGGCCTGCTTGGCCGCCTCGCGCGCGGTCGACCGCCAGCGGGCCAGGGACTTCGCGGCCCGCTCGCCCTTCCAGACCGCGACGCTGCGCGAGGCCGCCCACGGGACGACCTCGGCCACGCCGATCTCGGTCAGCACCTCGACCGCGAGCTCACCCCGGTCGCCCTTGGGGATCGCCTGCACGACGACGACCGCGGGCTCGGCCACGGGGTCTGTGCGACACGTCGTCGACGGTGACCGCGAAGACCCGCTTGCCGGTCGACGCGACGGTGCCGCGGACCGACGTACCGCCGCCGTCCGTGAGGACGACCTGCTCCCCCACCCGGAGCCGGCGTACGGCGACCGCGTGGTGGGCCTCGTCGCCCTCGACGACGACCTCAGCACCGGCCACGACGCCGCTCAGCGACGGCACCAGGTGGACGGGGAGGGACATGCCGGCCTCGGTCAGTGCGCGTTGAACGCGTCGCGGAGCCGGCCGAACATCGACTTCGATCCGGCCCGCACCTGACCGGAGGGCTTCTCCTCGCCGCGGATCGCCGCGAGCTGGATCAGCAGCTCCTCCTGCTGCGCGTCGAGCCGGGTCGGGGTCTCGACCACGGTCGTGACGACCAGGTCGCCCCGACCACCGCGCAGCCCGGGGACGCCGCGGCCGCGGAGCACCTGCTCGGAGCCCGGACTGGGTGCCGGGGCGGACGAGGAGCTCGAAGCTGGTCTCCAGCGCCGGGTCCGACGCCTCCTCGCCGTCGACCACGTCGGCCTCGAGCGTCGGGCAGGGTGAGCGTGGTGCCGAGCGCGGCAGCCGTCATCGGCAGGGTGACCGTGCAGTGCAGGTCGTTGCCGTGGCGGGTGAAGGTCGGGTGGGCGGCCACGTGGATCTCGACGTACAGGTCGCCGGCCGGGCCTCCGCCGGGGCCGACCTCGCCCTCGCCGGTGAGCTGGACGCGGGTGCCGTCGTCGACGCCGGCCGGGATCTTCACGGTCAGGGTGCGACGCGAGCGGACCCGGCCGTCGCCGGCGCACTCGCGGCAGGGGTCGGGGATGATCGTGCCGAAGCCGCGGCAGGCCGCGCACGGACGCAGGGTCCGGATCTCACCGAGGAACGACCGCTGCACGTGGGCGACCTCGCCGACGCCGTGGCAGGTCTCGCACGGCACCGGGTGGCTGCCCGGAGCCGCACCCTCGCCGTGACAGGTCGAGCACAGGACCGCGGTGTCGACCTTGAGCTCGCGGGTGACGCCGAACGCCGCCTCGGCGAGCTCGACCTCGAGCCGGATCAGCGCGTCCTGGCCACGACGCTCGCGCGATCGCGGGCCGCGACCCTGACCGGCCGCCCCGCCCTGGCCACCGAAGAAGGCGTCCATGATGTCGGTGAACGAGAAGCCCGCGCCCTGGCCGAAGCCGGCCTGGCCGCCGCCGAACGGGTCGCCGCCACGGTCGTACGCCGCACGCTTCTGCGGGTCGGAGAGCACCTCGTAGGCCGCGGAGATCTCCTTGAACCGGTCCTGGGCGCTCGGGTCCGGGTTGACGTCCGGGTGGTACTGCCGGGCCAGCCGCCGGTAGGCCTTCTTGAGGGCGTCGGCGTCAGCGTCACGGGCGACACCGAGGAGCTCGTACAGGTCCTGACTCACGTGGTTCCTTCGTTGCTGGTGCTGGGCTGGTTCTGGTTCTGGTCTGGGTGGTGCGGGCTCAGGCGTCGTCGAGGATCCGCGACACGTAGCGCGCCACGGCTCGTACGGCGGCCATCGAGCCGGGGTAGTCCATCCGGGTCGGACCGACGATCCCGAGCCTCGCGAAGCTCTCGTCGGCCGGGCCGTAGCCCGCCGCGACGACGCTGGTCGACGACAGCTCCTGGTAGGGACCTTCAGCGCCGATCCGCACCGTGACGAGCTCGCCGCCGGTCGCCTCGCCGAGCAGCTTGAGGAGGATGACGTGCTCCTCCAGGGCTTCGAGGAGCGGACGTACGGCGGAGTCGAAGCTGTCACCGTAGCGGGCCAGGTTGGCCGCGCCGCCGACCACGATGCGCTCGTCGGAGCGGTGGTCGGACATCGCCTCGAGCAGCGTCTCGACGACAGGCCGGATGGCGGCCGGGCCGGTCGGTACGGCGGCGTCGAGGGGTGCGAGTGCGCGCAGTGCTGTCGCCCCGTCGGCGATCACCTCGCCGGTGGCCGCCCGGTTGACCACGGTCGCGCAGCTCGGCGATCTCCTCGTCGGTCAGGTCGGTGGCGAGCTCGAGCACCCGCTGCTCGACCCGGCCGGTGCTGAGGATGAGGACGACGAGCAGCCTGCTGGGCGCGAGCGCGACCAGCTCGATGTGGCGGACGGTCGAGCGCGAGAGGGTGGGGTACTGGACGACCGCGACCTGGCGGGTCAGCTGGGCCAGCAGCCGCACCGAGCGCTGGACGACGTCGTCGAGGTCGACGGCGCCGTCGAGGATGGTGGTGATCGCCCGCTTCTCCGCCGTACTCATCGGCTTGAGCGTGGTGAGCCGGTCGACGAAGAGCCGGTAGCCCTTGTCGGTGGGGACCCGGCCCGCGCTGGTGTGGGGCTGGGTGATGTAGCCCTCGTCCTCGAGGGCAGCCATGTCGTTGCGCACCGTTGCCGGAGAGACGCCCAGACCGTGGCGCTCGACCAGGGCCTTGGACCCGACCGGCTCCTCGGTGGTGACGTAGTCCTCCACGATGGCGCGGAGCACGGCGAGCCTGCGCTCTTCCTGCACTGCCCGCCTCCTTCTGGCACTCGATCCCCGGGAGTGCCAAGCCTACCCGCCGCCACCCACGGGTCACATCACGGAAGCCTCCCTGGGGTGCCGTGGTGATCACATCGGTCAGGCTTTCCTAACTTCAGATACCTCCACTTCGTGTGCCGGCCCGACTCGGCGAGATGCTGCGCCGCGGGCTGCACGCGGACATCTGCTGATCCACTCGTCCGCGGCAACACCAACAGGCCGACGGCCCCGGAACTGGTCCCGGGGCCGCCGGCCCACCCTCCCCCACCCAAGCTCAGATGCGACGGTGTCCGTCGACGCTGTCCCCGGCGTCCTCGGACTCGAACTGCATGATCCGGTGGCCCTGAACGTCGTCCTCGTCCGGCTTGACGATGGGCTCAGGCGCCGGCGCCTGGTGGCCGGCCACATCGTCGAATTCGTCGGGCGACGGCTGGAAGTTGCTCGTCATGACCTTCTCCTCTGGGTTGTGGCTCGAAGTTGATGACTTGATACTCGCACCGGAAGTCGACCCTGACTGTCTGCTTCCTGACACAACTCGAAGTTGTCTGGGCTACCGTCCGGTGCGCCTAGGGTGAGCCGGTGAGCTTCGCTGAGATCGCCGACCGGGTCTGGGTCGCGCGCTACGACTGGTTCGACGTCAACGTCACACTGGTCGCCGGCACGCGCGGACTCCTGGTGGTCGACACCCACGCCTCCGGCCGGGCGGCCCGCGAGGTGATCGAGGACGTCCGCCTGCTGGGGGCCGGCGAGGTCGTCGAGATCGTCAACACCCACGAGCACTTCGACCACACGTTCGGGAACGCGGAGTTCCGCACGACGTACGGCGCGGTGCCGATCCACGCCCACGAGACCGCTGCCGAGCGCACGGTCTCGGCCGGCGAACGGATCAAGGGCCGCTACGACGACCAGCCCGAGGACCCGCATCGCGATGAGGTGCAGGCGACGGCGCTCGTGGCAGCCGACCACACCTTCTCCTCTGCGGTCGCGCTCGACCTCGGCGACCGGTACGTCGAGCTGATCCACCCCGGTCGCGGCCACACCGGCGGCGACCTGGTGGTCCGGGTGCCCGACGCCGACGTGCTGCTGGCCGGCGACCTGGTCGAGGAGTCGGTGGCGCGCAACGCGGTGCCGGGGTTCGGTGACGACTGCTACCCGATGGAGTGGCCGTTGAGCCTCGACATCGTCCTGGGCCTGACCACGAGCGGGAGCATCGTCGTACCGGGTCACGGTGCGCCGGTCGACCGCGACTTCGTCGAGGAGCAGCGCAACGCGATCGGCATCGTCGCCGAGACGATCCGACACCTGGCCGGCAGTGGCGTCCCCCTCGACCAGGCGCTGGAGACCGGCGACTGGCCCTACCCCCGCGAGGAGCTCGCGGCCGCCGTCCGCCGTGGCTACGAGCACCTTCCCCGCAGCCAGAAGCGGTTGCCGCTGATCTGAGGGGGTACGAGCCAGGCATGAGCAATCACGGCATCGAGGACGAGGACCTGCCCGAGGACCTCCAGCCCACCGACGACAACCCGCTCGCCCAGCCCCTGACCGAGGACGACGACGCGAAGTCGCCGGAGGAGCTGGACGTGTTGGGTGGCAAGAACCCCGACGAGACGGAGACCGAGACCAACGACACGGACGACTCCGAGGACTGACGGCGCGCCCTCACCGGCGGTGTCGGTGGCTCCGCCTAGCGTGGAGCAGGTGAACGACCGCTACGGCTCCGACGTGCTCTCCACCGACTGGCGCGCCCCCAAGCGCGGCCGCGCCGTCGAGGCGCCCGCCGAGATCGGCGCCGTGGTCGAGGAGGTCACCACCGACTGGGTGGGCGAGATCGTGCAGGTCGACCGCGACCTCGACACGGTGACGCTGGAGGACCGGCGCAACCGACGCCGCACGTTCCCCCTCGGACCGGGCTTCCTGCTCGATGGCCGCCCGGTGATCCTGGTCCCGCCGGCACGTGCGGGGGCACCGGCCAAGCCGACCCGGACGGCGTCCGGCTCGGTCGCCGTGCCACGGCGCGAAGGCGCGGGTCGCCCGCGCCAGCCGGATCTTCGTCGAGGGCCGCCACGACGCCGAGCTGGTCGAGAAGGTGTGGGGCGACGACCTGCGCATCGAGGGTGTCGTCGTCGAGTATCTCGGCGGTGTCGACGACCTCGCCGAGCACCTGCGCGACTTCCGGCCCGGCCCCGAGCGCAAGGTCGGCGTGCTGGTCGACCACCTGGTGGCGGGCTCCAAGGAGAGCCGGATCGCCCAGGGCATCGCGAAGTCGCCTGTCGGCAAGCACGTGCTGATCGTCGGGCACCCGTTCATCGACATCTGGGCCGCGGTCAAGCCCGAACGGCTCGGCCTCCAGCGCTGGCCTGACGTGCCGCGCTCCATCGAGTGGAAGAAGGGCGTGTGCCAGCAGCTCGGCTGGCCCCATCGTGACCAGGCCGACACCGCCCGCGCCTGGAAGCACATCCTCGGCAAGGTCTCCTCGTACGCCGATCTCGATCCGGCGCTGCTGGGCCGGGTCGAGGAGCTCATCGACTTCGTCGCCACCCCGGACTGAGCGGCTCGCGTCAACCTGGATCGCTGGCGTTGGTGCTGATCGCCTGCAGCACCGACTTCACCTGGTACGTCGTGAGGCGCGGGTGCTTGGCCCGGATCAGCGCGACCAGTCCGGTGACGTGGGGCGCCGCGAAGCTGTTGCCGGTCGCGACGATCGAGCCGTGGCCTGCCCACGCGACGTCGACATCGATGCCGTGGGCACCGAACTCCACGGGTGGGCGCGGGTTGGTCACGATCTCCCGAGGGCCGGCACCCGGACGGGCCGCGACCGAGACGACCGTGGCGTACTGCGATGGATAGGTCGGGCCGGGCACGTTGTTGGCGGCGGAGACCAGGACGGTGCCTCCGAAGTACGCCGCGTCGGTGACCTCGTGCAGCCGGCCGAACATCGCCGGGCTGCGGCTCGACAACGACAGGTTGGCGACCGCCATGTCGTTCTCGACAGCCCAGGCGACGCCGGCGCGCAGCAGCGAGCCGCGGCCCTTGAGGTTCGCCCCGAGCACCCGGACGCTGTAGATCTCGACGTCCGGAGCCAGCGACCGGATGATCCCGGCGCACGCCGTACCGTGCCCGACCAGGTCGCCGTGCGGCCCCTCGATCACGCGGAATCCCGACGCCTCGTCGCTGTCCGGCTCGAAGGCCACCGCCCCGGCGACGCCACCGACCCGCGGGTGGTCGGCATCCACGCCGCTGTCGACGATGGCGACCTTGACCCCGGCCCCGGTGGAGCCCTCGAGCGCCCAGGCCGCGACGTCGGGCAGCGGCAGCGGCACCACTGACGCCAGCGAGTCGGCCGCGAAGGCAGTCGACCAGGCGAGCTGGTCGGGACGGGTGAGCACGCCGGCGACCACCTCGAGCTCACTGAGAGGGAGGACCGACGACCTGTCGCGATCCGGGTCGAGGACGGTCAGCACGCCGCGCAGGTCACCGTTGCCGTCGAAGAAGGGCGCCACCATGATCGCCCGCGGCACGTAGCCGGTCGACTCCGCGATGTCGGCGGCGAAGCGTGGGTCCGCTCGGGCGTCGCGTACGGCGAGCGACTGACCCGAGGTGGCCGCCCATCCCGCCAGGCCACGCCCCACCGGCAGCTCGACGCCGACGATCTCGGCCGCGCCCTCACCGGCAGCGGCGACGTAGGTCAGCCCACCGTCGGGCGAGACGACAGCACAGGAGACCGCGGCCGCATCCAGCCGGTCACGGAGGTCGGACACCACTTCCTGGAAGTTCTCCACGCGGCAACAATCTAGGGGCCTTTTCGCCTCCCCGGGTGCCGAATGTGCTCTAGATTCACCCGACATGGACAGGTTGGCTCCGACGAAGGCACCCGGTCTGTTCTCGAGCCTGCGGAACCGGGACTTCAGCCTGTTCATCGGCGCCTTCACGACGTCCGCGATCGGCAGCTGGGCCTACAACGTCGCGCTCGCGGTGTGGCTGATCGAGGAGACCGGCTCCCCCAGCTGGATCGCAGCCGCGACGGTCTGCCGGTTCGTCCCGGCCCTGGTGTTCTCGGCGTACGGCGGCGTGATCGCCGAGCGTTTCGAGCAGGTCCGCGTGATGTGGGTGATCGACCTGGTCTGCGCCGCGGCGATGGCCGCGATGGCCGCGTCGATGGCTGCTGTCGGGGCCACCGGCGCTCGTGCTCGTGTTCGCAGCCCTGGCCTCGACGGCCGGCACGGCGTACGAGCCGGCTTCCGCTGCGCTGACCCCGCGGCTGGTGCCCGAGCGCGAGCTCGGCTCGGCGAACGCGCTGCGCAACACCATCGACAACGTGGCCGTCGTCGCCGGGCCCGGGCTCGGAGCGGTGCTGCTGGTCGTCGCCGAACCCTGGGTGGCCGTCCTGGCGAACACCGGGTCGTTCGTGCTCTCCGCGATCCTGGTCAGCTCGATCCGCACCCGCAGCGACACCGGTCGACGTCACCGAGGGCGGCCAGGCCGGTCCTCTCCAGCAGATGCTGGTGGGCATCCGTGCGATCGGCACGTCGTCGACGGCAGCGACCCTGGTGACCTTCTGCCTGGTCGTCACGATGGTCTACGGCACCGACACCGTCCTGTTCGTGATCCTCTCCGAGGACGTGCTCGGCACCGGCGCCGAGGGCTACGGCTACCTGCTCGCCGGGCTCGGCGTCGGTGGCGTCGCCGCGGCGGGCGTGGTGACCCGGCTGGAGCGGCGGCCACGCCTCGGGCCGGTCATTCTCCTCGGGGTGGCCGCCTACTGCCTGCCGACGCTGGCGTTCCTCGTCATCGACCAGCCGGTCGTCGGCTTCGTGCTCCAGTGCATCCGCGGCGCCGGGACCCTGGTGGTCGACGTGCTCGCGATCACCGCACTGCAACGCACCCTGCCGACCGAGCTCCTCGGCCGGGTCTTCGGCGCCTTCAACGCCCTGTGCCTCCTGGCGATCCTCATCGGCTCCACCCTGATGCCGATCGGCATCCACGTCTTCGGCCTGGACGGGGTGCTGTGGATCGTCGGTCTGGGGATCCCGCTCGCCTGCCTGGCCGGCCTGCCGTGGCTCAACCGGATGGACCAGCAGTCGCAGGCGCGGCGCGCCGAGCTCGAGCCGGTGCTCCGGCTGCTGGAGGGATGCGACGTGTTCGCCTCGACCAGCAACGGCGCGCTCGACGAGCTGGCCGGCGCGGCCGAGCTGATCGACGTACCCGCGGGCACGGTGATGATCCGGATGGGTGTCGAGGCGGACCACTTCTACATCGTGGAGTCCGGCACGTTCACAGCGACCAGCGGCGACACGTTGCTCTCCACGATGAGCGATGGCGACCACTTCGGCGAGCTCGGCCTGATCGAGCGGGTCCCGCGGACCGCGACCGTCACCGCGACGACAGCTGGCCGGCTGCTGCGCGTCGACGGTGCGGCCTTCCTGACCGCGCTCACCGAGGCCGCGCCGACCACGGCGTTCGTCGACGGTGCCCGGGTCCGGCTCGCGCGCACGAATCCCGCGGCGACGCTCTCGCGTCCATGGGCGGGCGATCCGATGGTTGACTGACCACCATGGAGTGGCCGCTGCTCGCCTCACTCGACGAGGACGAACGCCGACGGGTCCTGGCGAAGACGCGCCGGCGCAGCTTCGAACGCGGTGAGACGGTCGTGCAGGAGGGTGATCCGTCCGACAGCCTGCACCTGGTCGCCGCTGGACGGCTCGCGGTCCGGGTCTCGACCAGCGACGGTGAGAACGTCACGATCAACCTGCTGGGACCTGGCGACTACTTCGGCGAGCTCTCACTGCTCGACGGTCAACCGCCGGTACGGTCCGCGACCATCGTCGCGCTGGAGAGGTCGCAGACCCTGGCCCTGTCGGCGACCGAGTTCCGAGCGCTCCGGGCCCGGCACCGGTCCGCCGACCAGCTGTTGCTGATGCTGATGGCCCGTCGTATCGAGGAGCTCTCTGCGCGACTGCTGGAGGCGACGTACGACGGACTCGACCGGCGCGTGCACCGCCGGCTCGCTGATCTCTCCGAGATGTACGGCGAGGCGCCTGGACCGGCGACCATCCCACTCACCCAGGAGCACCTCGCCGAGCTGGTCGGTGGCACCCGGCCGAGCGTCAACCAGATCCTGCAGCGGCTCGCAGCCGAGGGCGTCCTCGAGCTGGGCCGCGGCCGGATCGTCGTCCTGGACCGCGACCGGCTCGAGGACGAGCTGGCCTGAGGTCAGGCTGTCGCGGCGGAGAGCGCCGTGCCGCTCCGGATCACGAGCGCAACGGTCGTCCCTCGGCGTCCACGCTGTCGGTCGCCAGGATGATGATCCCGTCGATGAACGGCCAGAGGGCGCCGATCCCGCAGGTCAGGACGGTCACCACGATCTGCCAGACGCCCATCTTGGTGTCACCGATGTAGAAGCGGCCGATGCCGAGCGGGATCAGGATCTGCAGCAGGCCCGCGACCAGCTTGGACTTGTCGGAGTAGGGGATGCCGGTCATCGGGTGCACGCCGTAGGGCGCGGCCGGGTTGGCGCCGTACGGCATCCCGCCCATGGGCGGCGGCGGGTAGCCGCTCGGCTGCTGGGAGTACGGCGGGGGCGGGGCCTGACCGTAGGGCGGCGGTGCGGGCTCGCCGTACGGCGGCGGCGCGGGCACGCCGTACGGCGGCGGTTGGTCCTCGGGCTGCTGCGGCTGGTCTGGCTGTTCAGGACCTTGGGTCATGGCCCCAGGGTAGGTCCTGGGACCGGCTGTCGGGTGCTCCTACGGCAACAGGTCGCGGACCAGCGCGTCGGCGAGCAACCGGCCGCGCTGGGTCGGGACCAGTCGCTCCGCGTGCCGGGTCAGCAGTCCGTCGTCGATCAGCCGCGCGACCGCGGCCCGACCGGTCGCGTCCAGGACACTGACCGGCAGTCCGTCATGCAGCCGCAGCTCGAGCAGTACCCGCTCGACACGGCGGCTCTCGACGTCGAGGACCTCACGGGCGTGGGCGGGGCTGCGGCCGGCGGCCAGCCGGTCGGCGTACGCAGCGGGGTGCTTGACGTTCCACCACCGCACGCCGCCGACGTGGGAGTGCGCGCCGGGGCCGACGCCCCACCAGTCACCGCCGGTCCAGTAGAGGAGGTTGTGCCGACAGCGGCTGCTCTCGTCCTTGGCCCAGTTGGAGACCTCGTACCAGCTCAGTCCCGCCGCGCCGAGCCGCTCGTCGACGAGGAGGTACTTGTCGGCGAGGTCGTCCTCGTCGGGCATCGGCAGCTCGCCGCGCTTGACCCGTCGGGCCAGTGCGGTGCCGTCCTCGACGATGAGGGAGTAGGCGGACACGTGGTCCGGCGCGCAGGCCAGAGCCGCCTCGACGCTGGTCTCCCAGTCGGCAAGGGACTCCCCCGGTGTGCCGTAGATGAGGTCGAGGCTGACCTGCTCGAACCCGGCCTGGCGCGCCCAGTCGACGACGGCCGGCACCCGCAGCGGGTCGTGCGTGCGGTCGAGGACCTTGAGCACGTGGTCGACGGCGGACTGCATCCCGAACGACAGCCGGTTGAACCCGGCTCCGCGCAGCTCCTCGAGGTCCCACAGCGCGACGGTGTCCGGGTTGGACTCGGTCGTGATCTCGACGTCGTCGGCCAGCCCGAACTCGGCGGCGATCGCGGCCACGACCGAGCCCAGGTCGCCCGGGCTCAGCAGGGTCGGCGTTCCGCCACCGAAGAAGATCGTCTGCACCGGCAGGTCCGCGTCGCCCAGCGCCGTGCGGGCCCGGCGTACCTCTGCGATCGCGGCTTCGGCGTACGTCGCGCGCGATGCGCCCGGCGCGCCGCCGGCCGGCCCGAGCTCCTCGGCGGTGTAGGTGTTGAAGTCGCAGTAGCCGCACCGCACCGTGCAGAACGGCACGTGCACGTAGAACCCGAAGGGCCGCTTGCCCAGCCCCGTCAGGGCGCTCGCAGGCAACGCCCCGTCGTCCGGGACCGGGTCACCAGCAGGCAGGGCGGACGGCACCCACCCATCCTCCCATCCGCCGACCCGGCGCCAGTTTCCCGTCTGCCCCCGCCGAGTCGGCGCCAGTTTCCACGCAGGAGGGAAAGTAGCGCCGACTCGGCCACACCACGAGGGAAACTAGCGCCGGGTCGGCTCAGACGGGGATGTTGAGGGTGACCGTGTAGCCGTCGTCGACCGAGCCGGTCACGGAGGCCATCTGCAGCGAGTAGCCGTCGGAGAAGATGCCGTCGCTGTCCAGGCTGATCTGGGCCAGGTTGGCGACGCTCTGCTCGTAGCCCTCGATGGCGAAGACGTCGTTGCAAAGCGCAGCGACGCCTGCCGCGCCGAAGACCCCCAACATCCCGCGCTGGCCGAGCCTCCGCTGACGCTCCACGATCCGGGGTAGATCGTGGGAGAGACCGAGGTCGTGGTCCTCGAGCTCGTCGTCGGAGTGGTGGCGTCCGGGTGCGGCGGTCATGGGTCCACCTCACCCGGCTCTGCTGTGCGTCCCCTGTGGGTGCGCAGTGTGCCGTCCTGGAATGTCACTGGAAGTCGCGAGAGCGGTGCCGGGCCTGCAGCGCCTGCCCGGCCTGGGGATAGACGTCCTCGATCGGCGCCAGCCGGTCGGCGAGCAGGTTGGTGACGCCGTCGTGGCGCTCGAGCATCCCGCGGATCACCATGCCGGCCGAGCCGGCAGCGACCTTGCGGTAGCGGCGCCACACCCCGACCGTGCAGATGACGTTGAGCATCCCGGTCTCGTCCTCGAGGTTGAGGAAGGTGACCCCGCCTGCGGTGCCGGGCCGCTGTCGGTGGGTGACCAGCCCCGCCACGTGCACCCGGCGTCCGGCCTCGGCGGACGCCGTGTCGGTGACCGCCATGATCCCGGAGCTGCGCAACAGGCCGCGCAGGTGCTCGAAGGGGTGCTGCTCCGGGGTGATCCCGGTGGCCCACAGGTCCGCCATGGTGATCTCGACGTCCTCCATGTCCGGCAGCATCGGCGCCGGGCCGGCGACCCGGATCCCCTCGAGCTGGTCGGTGCGCTCGGTCCACCCGGCGTTCCAGAGTGCCTGTCGCCGCGACAGCCCGGACCCCTCGAAGACTCCCGCGGTCGCCAGCGCCTCGAGCTGCCGCGCGTCGAGCCCGGCCCGCCGGGAGAGGTCGAGCTGGTCGGTGAACGGTCGCTCCGCACGCGCCGCCACGATCCTCTCGGCGACGGTCGCGCCGACGCCGCGTACGGAGTCGAGGCCGAGGCGTACGGCGTACGCCGTGTCGCGTCGGTGGGTCAGGGTCGGGTCGGGTGTGCCGGGCACCCAGTCGGTGCGCTTCCCGTCGACCAGGCAGGAGTCGAGGCCCGTGACGCGTCCCTCCCCCAACAGCTCGAGGTCGGCGGTCGCCGCTGAGAGCGCGAGGTCGGGCCGCAGCACCTCGACGCCATGCCGGCGGGCGTCGTGGACCAGCGACTGCGGCGAGTAGAAGCCCATCGGCTGCGCACGCAGCAGTGCCGCGAGGAACGCACCCGGGTAGTGGAGCTTGCACCACGAGCTCGCATAGACGAGCTTGGCGAAGGACAGCGCGTGGCTCTCGGCGAAGCCGAAGTTCGCGAAGGACAGGATCTGCAGGTAGATCGCGTCGGCCCGCGCGCCGGTGATGCCCTTGCGGGCCATCCCGGTCATCAGCTTCACCTTGATCGACTCGATCCGCTCGACCCCGCGCTTGGAGCCCATCGCCCGGCGCAGCAGGTCTGCCTCGTCGCGGTCGCAGTCGCCGAGCACCCGCGCCATCTCCATCAGCTGCTCCTGGAAGAGCGGCACCCCCTTGGTCCGTTCCAGAACCGGGACCAGTAGCGGGTGGGCGAACTGGATCTCCTCGCGACCGGTCGCGCGGCGTACGTAGGGGTGGACGGCGCCACCCTGGATCGGACCGGGCCGGATCAGCGCGATCTCGATCGCGAGGTCGTAGAACTCCCGTGGCTGGAGCCGGGGCAGGGTGCCGATCTGGGCGCGGCTCTCGACCTGGAAGACGCCGATCGAGTCGGCCCGGCAGAGCATGTCGTAGACGCCCGACTCCTCCTTGGGGATGGTGCTCAGCTCCCAGTGCTCGCCGAGGTGCTCCTCGACGATCCGCATCATGTGGTCGAGCGCGCTGAGCATCCCGAGGCCGAGCAGGTCGAACTTGACCAGCCCCATGAACTCGCAGGCGTCCTTGTCCCACTGCAGCACGGTGCGCTTGTCCATCCTGGCCCGCTCGATCGGCACCACCTCCCCGATCGGCCGCTCGGTGAGCACCATCCCGCCGGAGTGGATGCCCAGGTGGCGCGGGGCGCCGAGGAAGCCGTTGGCGAGGTCGACGACCGCCGGGGGTACGCCGTGCTCGTCACCGTCGCGGGAGGCGACGGAGGTCCAGCTGGTGACCTGCTTGGACCAGGCGTCCTGCTGCCCGGGCGAGTGGCCGAGTGCCTTGGCGGCATCGCGAACCGCCATCTTCGGCCGGTAGCCGACGACGTTCGCGACCTGGGCGGCGTTGTGGCGGCCGTAGCGGTCATAGACCCACTGGATCACCTGCTCGCGCTTGCCTGCGTCGAAGTCGACGTCGATGTCGGGCTCCTCCTCGCGGTGCTGGGAGATGAACCGCTCGAAGGGCAGCTGGTAGTAGACAGGGTCGACCGCGGTGATCCCGAGCGCGAAGCAGACCGCCGAGCTGGCTGCCGATCCCCTGCCCTGGCAGAGGATTCCCTGCGATCTGGCGAACTCCACGATGTCGTGAACGATCACGAAATAGCCGTCGAAGTCCTTCTCGGCGATCACCCGCAGCTCGTGCTCGACCCGCTTTCGTGCGGCCTCCTCGAGGTCGCCACCGGAGTACCGGAGGGCGAAGCCACGCTCGGTCAGCTCGCGCAGCCAGCCGGAGGGGGTGTAGCCCTCCGGGACGAACTTCGGCAGCCGGGGCGAGGCCTTCTGCAGGTCGAAGGACACCTCGTCGGCGAGCACGACGCTGCGCTGCACCGCGCCCGGGAAGCGCGTGAACCGGCGCGCCATCTCCGCCCCCGACCGCAGGCAGGCGGCACCGGTGGCGGGCAACCAGCCGTCCATGTCGGCCAGGCTGCGCCTGGCCCGGACCGCCGCCATCGCACCGGCGACCCGATGACCGGACGGCTGGGCGTAGTGGACGTTGTTGGTGGCGACCACCGGCAGACCGTGGTCGGCGGCCAGCGCGGCGAGCAGATCGTTGTGAGCGGTGTCGGTCGGGAAGCCGTGGTCGGTCAGCTCGACCACGACGTTGTCGTGGCCGAAGAGCGTGGTCAGCCGGTCGAGCTCGGCAGCGGCGTACGTCGGCCCGCCTGCGGCCAGCGCCTGACGGACGCCGCCCTTGCGGCAGCCGGTCAGCACCAGCCAGTGACCGTCGTGCCGGCCGCCGGACCGCTCGGCCAGCTCGGCCAGGTCGTAGACCGGTCGGCCCTTCTCGTCGCCGCGCAGCTGGGCGTCGGTGATCGCGGCGGCCAGCTGGTGGTAGCCCTCGACACCGCGGGCCAGCACCAGCAGGTGGCTGCCCTCGGGGTCGGCGACGCCGTTCTGCGCCTTGGTGAGACCGAGGGAGAGCTCCGCGCCGTAGACCGTGGCGAGACCCTGCCCGTCGGCCCGGTGCAGCTGCGCGGTCTCGGCGAAGAGGGGCGCGCCGTAGAACCCGTCGTGGTCGGTGATCGCGAGCGCGTGCAGGCCGAGCCGGATCGCCTCCAGCACCAGGTGGTCGGGGCCGCTGGCACCGTCGAGGAAGCTGAAGTTGGAGTGGCAGTGCAGCTCGGCGTACGGCGTGACCGGTCCGTCGGGACGGTCGATCTCGACTCGGGTGCGCTTGCGCTTGCGGGTCGAGATCGGCGCCTCGGGGTCCTGCGGGGTGGTGGTCCGCCCGGACAGCCGCTTCTCGAGCTCGCCCCAGGTGATCTCGGGGTTGGACCAGCCCATCAGTCGTGGCCCATCAGTCGTACACAGCCTCGGTGAACCAGACGCCGTCGTCCCAGGTCATCAACCAGGCGCGGCCGTCGACACCGACGACCTGGAAGCGGGCGACCCTCCGCGGGACGGTCTCCCACCACAGCTCCTCCACCGGCCACGGCCCGGCCCAGGCGGCGACCGGCTGCCAGCTGCCCTGCGGCTCCGGTCGGAACCGCTGCAGCTCGCCGCTGACCGCGCCACGCTCGTCGACCCCGACCGGGCGACCGCCCACGCCGACGACCTCGGCCGGCCACGGACTGCTCAGCACCCGCGCCGGCGCAGGCGGGGGGATGTGGCCCGGCCAGGGTGAACCGGTGGGTCGCAAGCCGGTCGGGCGCTCGCCCCACGGCACCAGCGCCTGCCGGTCGGCGGGTGCGCGGCCGCCCTGCAGCAGCGGCCGGACGACGGCCTCATGACCGAGCATCCCCTGCACCCGGGCGATGCCGCGCTCGACGCGTTCGTCGGTGCCACCCCAGAGCGGGTCGGCGTGGACCGCGTCGGGGACGACTGTCACCGGCTCGAAGATCACCCGGTCGACCGGTGCCCGGACCTCCCCCGCCCGGAAGCCTCCTTGGAGCTGCCAGTGCAGCCGGTCGACCAGGTCTGCGGCGGTGAACCACCGCGGGTGCAGCCAGGTCCGCGAGGACGCGGGCTCGCTCGAGCCCTCGCAACGCGCCTCGACCAGCACCTCGGTGCAGACCAGTCCGAGCCGGGCCAGCTGGTCGACGACCCGGTCTGCGGTCTGTCGGACGCTGAAGCTGATCGTCTCGGCGTTGTCGAGCGGCGGCTCGAAGTCGATGTGGCAGGTCAGGTCGGGCGGTGCGGTGCGGGTCGCGAGCAGGACGGCGCCGTCACCCCCGACCACCCGGTGGATCCAGGCGATGTCGCGGCCGAACCGGTCGCGTACGTCGGCCGCCGACAGGTCGCCCAGGTCGCCGAGGGTGCGCAGCCCGAGCCGCTTGAGCAGGCTCACGACGTCACCCTCGAGCACCTCCACCGGCAGCTGCCGCAAGAACGGCACCGACTCCCCTGGCTCGACCACGAAGCAGTCCTGCGCCGTCGCCCGCCGGGCGGCCTGCTCGGCGGTGAACAGCTCGTCGGCCATGCCGATCCGGCAGTCCCAGACGCCCAGCCCGACCAGCCGCTCGGCGAGCAGCGCTGCCCCGGCCGGCTCACCGCCGTGGAAGCGACCTGGCGCGCGCAGCGCCACCAGCCCGGGCCGCAGCGGCGACACCCCTGGTCGCAGCTCCTCGACCGCGGCCAGCACGGGTTCGAAGGCCCGGGCGTCGCGGTCGGGACTCGTGGGGTGCACCTCCAGCTCGGGACAGCGCCCCTGGGCGTCGCGGCGGCGCATCCCCCGGCGTACGCCGAAGGAGCGCGCGCCGGCGTTGCAGGCCTGCACGATGTTGGCGCTGAAGACCGCCGCCGGCAGGTGCGTGGGCAGGCCGGCGTCGGCCAACGCGGCCACCACCGGCCAGTCGGGGCACCAGACGACCATCACTCTCATGGGGAGAACCTCAACTCGCCGCCTCCACCACGGGTACGGCGCCGACGCTCACGGTCGGCGCGGACGTAGGACTGGTCCTCGGCCGGGAACCACAGCGCCCCGCGCCGCGACGGCGCCGTACCCCGCTGGGCCTCGACCACGATCCGGCGCGAGCGGAGGTGCCCGTGACCCTGGCCGATCCCGGACCAGGCCGGCTCGCGGGTGGTCAGCCGGACCTCGCAGCGCGGCCACTCGCCCGACGTCCTCTCCAGGGCGACCAGGACCGCCGACCGTTTGCGCAACCGGGCACCGAGCTTCTCGGCGACCTGCTCGGTGACCCGCCCGGCCGGCCGGACCACCACGACCGTGGCGACGTCGACCAGCGCAGCCGTGACGTCGAGCCACTGGTCACCAGGATCGGGGACCAGGATGGTCCGGGTCAGGTCGACCCCGAGCGAGGACGCCGCCTCCGCCCCGAAGTCACCGACCCCCACCACCGCGCACCAACCGCCGGCACGCGACGGCCCGGCCATCAGCGCGAGAGCGAGGGTCGCACTGTCGACGGAGTAGCTCCCCCCGGCCCGCAGCTGGACCAGCCCGGTCAGCGCCGGGTGGGTCTCCAGCGACAGCCGCGGGACCCCGTCGTACATCCGCTCCATCCGGGTGCGGAGCAGCTGGATGGTGTCGAGGGTGCCCCCCTGGGCGTCAGTCGGCGGTGCCACACCCCATGATCGAACAGGTGTTCGAACGAGTCAACCTGGGTTGTCAGCCGAAACCTGCCGACACGCCGTTACCGCAACGGCGTGTCGGCGGGTTTCCCCGGGCGGCCGGGGAAACCCGCCCGAAAGTCACCCGTAGAAAGCCGCGATCCGGTCCACGTTGTTGGCCTCGACGACATTGCGCTTGACCTTCATCGACGGCGTCAGCTCACCAGACTCGATGGTCAGGTCGTGGTCGAGGATCTCCCACTTCTTGATCGTCTCCCAGCGGTTGAGCTTGGCGTTGAGCTGCGTCGACGTAGCCGCCCACCATCTCCTTGACCTTCGACGAGGAGACGATCTCGGTGTACGACGCCCCCGCCATGCCGTTCTCCTCGGCCCACCCGACCATCGCGTCGGGGTCGAGGGTGACCAGCGCGACCACGAAGTTGCGCTCGCTGCCGAAGACCATGAACTGGCTGGTGTAGGGACAGATCGCCTTGAACTTCGACTCGATCGCGGGCGGCGCGACGTACTTGCCACCCGAGGTCTTGAACAGGTCCTTGATCCGGCCGGTGATGGTGAGGAAGCCGTCGGAGTCGAGGCTGCCCTTGTCACCGGTGTGCAGCCAGCCGTCGGCGGTCAGCGTCTTCGCCGTCTCCTCGGGGAGGTTGTGGTAGCCGGCCATGATGTGCGGACCGCGCAGCATCACCTCGTCGTCCTCACCGATCTTGACCTCACTCCCGGGGAGCGCCGGGCCGACGGTGCCGATCTTGTAGTCGTCGGGGTGGTTGACGGTGGCGCCGGCGGCGTTCTCGGTCATGCCGTAGCCCTCGAGGATCAGGATGCCCGCCGCGTGGAACCACTCCGCGATCTCGGCGTTCAGCGCCGCCGAGCCGGAGATGAAGAACCGCACCCGACCCCCGAAGCGCTCGCGCACCTTGCTGAAGACCAGCTTGTCGAAGAGTCCGTGCTGGACCTTCAGCAGGAGCGGGACGGACTTGCCCTCGCGGGCGAGTCGGTCGACCTTGATGCCGACCTCGAACGCCTTGAGGAAGAGCTTCTCCTTCACCCCGCCCTCGGCGGCCTGCATGGTGACGATCCGGCCGTGCGCCTTCTCGAAGATCCGCGGTGCGGCACCCATGAACGTCGGCTTCACGATCCCGAGGTTCTCGACGATCTTGTCGACCCGACCGTCGATGGCGGTGGCGAAGCCGCACGCCAGCTGGGCGGAGAGCAGCACCTTGCCGAAGGAGTGCGCCATCGGCAGCCACAGGAACTGGAGGTCGCTCTCGTCGAGGATGTCCTGCTCCTGGATCGCGGCGCCCTCGTAGACCCACGCCCGGTGCAGCAGCCGGACGCCCTTGGGCCGCCCCGTCGTACCGGAGGTGTAGATCAGCGTCGCGAGCTGATCGGGCTCGATCGGACCGCGCCGTCTCCTCGACGATCCCGGGATGCTCGGCGAGGTAGGCGTCGCCGAGCTCCGCCAGGTCGTCCATGCCGATCACCCAGTCGCCGTCGACGGCACCGTCGAAGGTGATCACCTTGCCGACGTGCGGGAGCTTCGCCTTGTTCTCGGTCAGCTTGGCGATCTGCTCGTCGTCCTCGGCGAAGACGACGCGGCACTCCGAGTCCGCGAGGATGTACGTCGTGTCCTCGGCGTTGGTCGTCGGGTAGACCGTGGTGGTCGCGCCCGCGGCGCACATGACCGCGAGGTCGGCGAGGATCCACTCGTAGCGGGTGCCGGCGGCGATGCCGACCCGCTGCTCGGACTCGATGCCGAGCGAGAGGAGTCCGGCGGCCAGCCGCTCGACCAGCTCCCCGGCCTGGGTCCAGGTCACGGACTCCCAGGTCTCACCGCGCGGGTAGCGGAACGCTTCGTGGTCACCGGAGGTGGCGACGCGGTCGAGGAACTGGACAGCGAAGTTCTGGGTGAGGTTGTCGACGAAGCTGGTGTCCTGGGCGGTGGTCATTGACGCTCCTGCAGGGCGGCCGAGACGGTCGGTGATGCGGAGTAACCTAGATCACCTGGCCAGCTCGCGGGTAGGCAGCCTCAGTCGGCCCCGTCGCCACATACTCTCGGCCTTCCATCGCGCCTGCGGGATCAGGTCCGGGACGTCGAGCAGCATCGGCAGCAGCGTCGGCTCGCCGTGGAGAGCCCGGAACATCAGCGACACCGTCACCCCGTGGCCCGGACGGTGCAGGACCTAGATCTCGTCACCGGCCCGGACCGGCCCTCGACCGAGCACCTTCAGGTACGGCCCCGGGCGGGCGGCCTGGGCGAAGCGCTTGACCCAGGCCGAGGCGTCGTACCCGCTCCGGCCCATCCAGTTCTTGAAGTCGTTGCACGGCGTCCGGATGCGAGCGCACCTCGAGCAGCACCTCACCGACCTGCCAGCGTTCACCGATCTCGGCCTCGTTGACGTCGATGCCGAGCGTGGTGAGGTTCTCGCCGAACTGTCCGTCCGGGATGTCCTGGCCCAGGTCGGTCGCCCAGGCGTCGAGGTCCTCCCGCGCGAAGGCGTAGACCGCCTGGTCGAGGCCGCCGTGGTGCTCGAGGTCGGACACCTGGTCACCGTCGATGCCGAGCAGCCCGACGTGAACCGGCCCCGCGACCGGGTGCTTCGCGATCGAGGTCCGGCCGATCGTGGCCCAGTGGACGTCTCGTGGAGTTCCGACGTTCACAGAGATCACGGTGGTCATGGGTCATCCTGACAGGCCACCGACTCAGTCCTGAACCGATTTCGCGATCGTCACGCACTGGGTGAGGTAGTCGGAGGTCGCGGTCGGCGTCGGGTCTCCGGCGAGTCCTGGAGTCGCCACAGCGCGTTGACCATCGCCGTACGACGACCCAGTCGCGGGCCCGCTGCTCGTCGAAGGCCGGCCACGTCGACCAGGGTGTGGAAGCGCAGCCGGACGCCGTCGCGCACTCCGCGCGGGGCCGCGGCCAGCTCGTCCCACCGGTTCCAGAGCATCGGGAGCAGCTCGTAGTGCGGGTCACCGCTCAGCGGCTTCGGGTCGATCGCCAGCCACGGCTCCCGGTCGCCCGCCAGGACGTTGGCGTAGTGAAGATCGGCGTGCAGCAGCCGACCGCCGTGGCTGTCGTCGGCGACCAGGTCGCGACCGGCCGTCACCGCCTGCTCGACCAGCCGCCGCGGCAGCGGCGCGTCACGGGGCAGCTCCTGGAGCTCGCGCGGTCCAGGTGGCGACGTACGACGCCAGCGTGCGCAGCTGCGGCGGTGCCGGGACGTGCAGCCGCTCGTAGAAGCCGGCCACGACCTCGCACGCCTCGATGTCCCACAGGTCGCCGAGGTCCTCGCGGTGCAGTCGCTCGAGCAGCAGCGCGAACCGGCGCGGGTCGGCCCGGAGCAGCTGGACGGCGCCACGGCCGTGCCAGTGCTGGAGCGCGAGGTGCTCGTGCTCGGCCTCCTCGTGCGGCCAGCCGACCTTGAGCGCCGCCGGTCGCCCGGACGAGGTGCGCACGGGCAGGACGACAGCGCCGTACCCGTGGGTCGGCTCGCCGTCCGCGACGAGGTCCCACTCCCCCATCAGGTCGCGCACGAGCGCCGGAAGCCGGTCGAGGAACGCCGACCACTGCGCCCCTCGGGCGGCATAGGCCAGGAAGGTGTCCGGCAAGAAGGAGTCCGGCGGCCGCACTACTTCTTCGGCTTCTCCGAGGTCTGAGTCGTCGACAGCGCAGCCACGAAGGCCTCCTGGGGGACCTCGACGCGACCGACCATCTTCATCCGCTTCTTGCCCTCCTTCTGCTTCTCCAGCAGCTTGCGCTTGCGGGTGATGTCGCCGCCGTAGCACTTGGCGAGCACGTCCTTGCGGATCGCGCGGATGTTCTCGCGGGCGATCACCCGGGCGCCGATGGCGGCCTGGATCGGCACCTCGAACTGCTGGCGCGGGATCAGGTCCTTGAGCTTGCCGGCCATCATCACGCCGTAGGCGTAGGCGGCGTCCTTGTGCACGATCGCGGAGAACGCGTCGACCGGCTCGCCCTGGAGCAGGATGTCGACCTTCACCAGGTCGGCCGCCTGCTCGCCCTCGCGCTCGTAGTCGAGCGAGGCGTAGCCCTTGGTACGCGACTTCAGCTGGTCGAAGAAGTCGAAGACGATCTCGCCCATCGGCAGCGTGTAGCGCATCTCGACGCGGTCCTCGGAGAGGTAGTCCATCCCCTCCAGGGTGCCGCGCTTGGTCTGGCAGAGCTCCATGATCGTGCCGATGTAGTCGCTCGGCGACAGGATCGTGGCCTTGACGACCGGCTCGCGGACCTCGGCGATCTTGCCCTCGGGGAACTCGCTGGGGTTGGTCACCTCGAGCTCCGAGCCGTCCTCCATGAGGACGTCGTAGACGACGTTCGGCGCGGTCGAGATCAGGTCGAGGTTGAACTCGCGCTCGAGCCGGTCGCGGGTGATCTCCATGTGCAGCAGGCCGAGGAAGCCGATCCGGAAGCCGAAGCCGAGCGCGCCGGAGGTCTCCGGCTCGTAGGTGAGCGCCGCGTCGTTGAGCTGCAGCTTCTCGAGCGCCTCGCGCAGGTCGCCGTACTGGTCGCCGTCGATCGGGTAGAGCCCGGCGTAGACCATCGGGTTGGGGTGCTTGTAGCCGCCGAGCGCCTCGGTCGCGCCGTGGTGCTGGGTGGTGACGGTGTCGCCGACCCGTGACTGACGGACGTCCTTCACGCCGGTGATCAGGTAGCCGACCTCGCCGACGCCGAGCTCGCCGGCCTTGACCGGCTCGGGGCTGATCACGCCGACCTCGAGCATCTCGTGGACGCGCGTTGGTCGACATCATCTTGATCCGGTCGCGGTGGCTGAGCTTGCCGTCGACGACCCGGACGTAGGTGACCACGCCGCGGTAGGTGTCGTAGACCGAGTCGAAGATCAGCGCCCGGGCGGGCCTGTCGGCGTCGCCGACCGGCGGCGGGGTCTCGCTTGACGATGTGGTTGAGCAGGCCCTCGACACCCAGGCCGGTCTTGGCGCTGACCCGCAGGACGTCGTCGGGGTCGCAGCCGACCAGGCCGGCGATCTCCGCGGCGTACTTCTCGGGGTTGGCGCTCGGCAGGTCGATCTTGTTGAGCACCGGGATGATGTGGAGGTCGGCGCCCATGGCGAGGTAGAGGTTGGCCAGCGTCTGCGCCTCGATGCCCTGCGCCGCGTCGACGAGGAGCACCGCGGCCTCGCAGGCCTCGAGCGATCGGGAGACCTCGTAGGTGAAGTCGACGTGACCGGGGGTGTCGATCATGTTGAGCACGTAGGTGCCGGGCTCGGCGCCCTCGGCGTTGTCCGCCGGCACCGTCCACGGCATCCGCACGGCCTGGCTCTTGATGGTGATGCCGCGCTCGCGCTCGATGTCCATCCGGTCGAGGTACTGCGCACGGGCGGCGCGCGCGTCGACGACACCGGTCAGCTGCAGCATCCGGTCGGCCAGCGTGGACTTGCCGTGGTCGATGTGCGCGATGATGCAGAAGTTGCGGATGATCGCGGGGTCGGTCTGCCCGGGACGGGGCATGTTCTTCGTGGGCACAGACGTCTCTCGTCGACTTGCTGGGGACGCTTCAGTCTCCCACACGCGTGGCCGCGGAACCGCCTCCGCGCACCGCCCGGCAGCGGTCCGACAGCCAGTTCCCTACTCGGGGCTGTCGACGAACTCCTTGGTCTTGGCGATCGCGAAGCCCCAACCCTGCTCGAGCGTCGGCTTCGGCGGGACGGCGATCTCGTCGGGGTTGGTCAGTACGTCGATCAGGACCGGGCCGTCGTGCGCCATGGCTTCCAGGAGCGCGCCCTCCACCGCGTGCGGGTCGGTGACCCGAATGCCCTTGATGCCGAACGCCTCGGCCACCTTGGCGAAGTCGGGGTTGTGCAGGACGGTGCCGAACTCGGGCAGACCCACCTGCTCCATCTCCAGCTTGACCATGCCGAGCCGGCCGTTGTCGAAGACCACCAGCTTGACCGGCAGGTCGTAGGTCACCGCCGTCATCAGGTCGCCGATCAACATCGAGAGACCTCCGTCCCCACAGAAGGCGACGACCTGCCGGTCGCGGTCCAGCGCCTGGGCACCGAGCGCCTGCGGCATCGCGTTCGCCATCGATCCGAGGTTGAAGGAGCCGAGCAGCTGCCGTCCGCCGCCCATCCGGACGAACCGGGCCAGCCATGTCGTCGCCATCCCGGTGTCGGTCGTGAAGACCGCGTCCGTCGAGGCGTGCTTGTCGACGGCCGCGGCGAGCAGCTCAGGTGCGGATCCGACCCTCGGGGTTCTCGACCTTGCGCCGCAACAGGCCCCGAGGCTTGCTCTCGTAGTCAGGGTCGGTGAGGTGCTGCTGCCGCTCCTGCCAGTGTGCGTACGACGAGCGGGCCTCCTCCAGGAGCGCCGTGTCCAGCTTCTCCTCCAGGAGCGGCAGCAGCGCCCGCAGCGCCAGCCGGGCATCGCCCACGACGGGGTGGTCGACCGACGTACGCCGGCCGATGTGGCTGCCGTCGGCGTCGATCTGGACCACGACCTTCCCGTCCGGGTAGAAGGCCTGGTAGGGGAAGTCGGTTCCGATCATGAGCAGCAGGTCGCAGCCGTCGAAGGCGATCGCGCTCGCACGGTTGCCGAGCAGCCCGGACTGGCCGACCTCGTACGGGTTGTCGCCGTCGAACGCCTCTTTGCCCTTGAGCGTGACCACCATCGGGGCCGAGAGGGTCCTGGCGAGCTCGAGGACCTCGTCACGGGCATGGCTCGCACCCTGACCGACGAGAAGGGTGACGGTGTCGGCGGCGTTCACCGCCGCCGCGGCCGCGGTGAGGGACGGGACGCTGGGCGCCGCCGCCGGCAGGTCGGTGACGAATCGTCGGGACCGGGGTGTGCTTCGGCAGGTCCAGCCCACCCACGTCTCCCGGCAGCGTGAGCACCGCGACGCCGCGCTGCTGGAGAGCCGCGTTGCCGGCCTGCTCGATCAGGGTCGGCAACTGATCGGGACTGGAGACCGTGGCGCTGAACACCGCGACATCCGCGAAGAGCACGTCGTTGTCGACCTCCTGGAAGAAGTCGCTCCCGATCTCCTCGCGGGGCACCTGCCCACAGATCGCGAGCACCGGCGCATGCGACTTCTTGGCGTCGTACAGGCCGTTCAGCAGGTGGATCGAGCCGGGACCGACGGTGCCCATGCAGACGCCCAGCGTGCCCGTCAGCTGGGCCTGGGCGCCGGCTGCGAAAGCTCCGGCCTCCTCGTGCCGCACTCCCATCCACTCGATCCGATCCTCACGTCGGATGGCGTCGGTGACCGGGTTGAGAGCGTCGCCGACGACTCCCCACACCTGGGTCACCCCGTGCTCGGCGAGGGCCTCGATCAACAGCTCGGCAACGGTGGTCATCGGGTTCCTCTGCTCAGGGTCACGGGATCGGCTGGGCCGGCGTGGCGTACGCCGACATCTGCTCGTGCCCGATCCGACGCCGGAGCATGTGTGTCCCGAGCGGAACCCGTTCGCGGCCGGCGCGAGCAGTGGGCAAGGATGACGCCGTGACCGACGTACGCCTACCGACCACCATCCCGCACGGCAGGACCGCCCGCCGCCTGGAGTGGCCGCACCTGCCGCCGCAGGTGCGGGCCCTGGTCGAGGAGCACTGCGGGTCGCCGGTCGCCGAGGCGAGATCCCAGGGTGCGGGATTCACGCCCGGGTTCGCCTCGGTGCTGGTGTGCGAGGACGGGTCGCGACACTTCGTGAAGGCGGCCTCCCACAGGGCCCAGCGGATGTTCGCGGGCGCCTACCGCGAGGAGGCACGCAAGCTCGCCGCCCTCCCCGCAGCCGCGCCGACGCCACGGCTGCTCTGGCTGCACGACGACGACGACTGGATCGTGCTCGGGATCGAGCACATCGAGGCCCGTCAGCCGCGCCGTCCCTGGCGCGATGCCGACCTGGCGGCCTGCCTCGCGATGACCGCCGACGATGGCATCCGTCCTCACGCCCGCGCCCGCGGAGCTGGCCGACGCCGACTTCGCGAGCGAGTTCGCCGACTGGCCCGCGTACTGGGAGCGGGTACGCACCTCCGCTCCCGACCTGCCGATGCTCACCGAACGGCTCGACGAGGCGGCCGCGCTCGCGACGCGCTATGCCGAGGTGACTGCCGGCTCGACACTCGTCCACACCGACATCCGCGACGACAACCTGCTGCTGGCCACCGACGGGCGGGTGCTGCTGTGCGACTGGAACTGGCCGGTGGTCGGTGCCCCGTGGCTGGACACGCTCTTCCTGATGATCGGACCGCGCGGCGACGGACTCGACGTCGAGGCCGCACTGGCCGACTCACCGATCACCCGCGACGTCCCGGCCGAGGACGTGGATGTCGTGCTGGCGTTGATCACCGGGTACTTTCTGATGTCGGCAGCCCAGCCGGTCCCCCCGACCTCGCCGTACATCCGGGACGCACAGCGGTGGCAGGGCGAGGTCTGCTGGCAGTGGCTGGCCGAGCGGCGCGGCTGGCTGTGAGGCTCCGCGTCCTCGGTTTTGGCGGTGCGGACCGCCGCTGCTAGCCTTATCAGTCGCGTCATGTGTGGTTCCACCGTGCTCGCGACCCGACGTAACAACGACCGATCACCGATCATCCTCGACGCGAAGGCACACCAGTGGCGAACATCAAGTCCCAGATCAAGCGCAACAAGCAGAACGAGAAGGCGCACGAGCGCAACAAGGCCGTCAAGACCAGCCTGAAGTCGGCCGTCCGCAAGTTCCGCGAGGCCGCCGAGGCCGGCGACAAGGACGTTGCTGTGAAGGCCGGCCAGGACGCCGCCCGCAAGCTCGACAAGGCCGCCTCGAAGGGCGTCATCCACAAGAACCAGGCCGCGAACCGCAAGTCCGCGATCGCCAAGAAGGCCGCTTCGCTCTGATCCTCCCCGTCACCCGAGCTTCGGGTGGCACGTCGGTCGTTGGTCGACCCGCCCGAGATCCTCGGGCGGGTCGACGTCATTTCTGGCCTGCCCCAGCCTGAGCTCGCGAATCCGTGTTCAGCGCGGGTCGCGCAGCGAGGTGATGGTGAGCACCAGCCGCTCGAGGGTGTACGACGCGTCGCTCGCCGCGCCCTTGATGTCAGCGTCGGCACGGGCGATCGCCTGGATCGCCCGGGCGATGCCGCCGTCGGACCACCCGCGCGACTGGTCCTTGATCGTGCGCAGCTTCCAGGGCGGTACGCCGACCTCGCGGGCCAGGTCCGCCTCGCGCATCGCGCGCGGAGCCGCCTTGTAGCGGGCCACGCCGCGTGCGCCGCCGGCGAACGCCGAGGTCACCAGCACCGGGGCGGTGCCGCCGTCGAGCGCCCAGCGCAGCTCCTCGAGCGCGACGGTGCGGCGGCCCCAGAACGCGGCGTCCGCGACGGCGAAGGACTTCGCCTCGGCGCGGCCCCCGAAGTACTGCTTGACCTTCTCGGCCGTGATCGTCTGGCCCAGGAAGTCACTGGTGAGCTGGTCGGCGGCCGCCGCGAGCGAGCGCAGGTCCTGGCCGACGGCGGTGACCAGGGCATCGGCGGCGTCGGGGTCGATCGAGGCGCCATGACGGCGCACCTCCGCCGACACGAAGCCGGGGAACTCCGAGGGTCGCAGCTCGCCCGACTTCGACTCGGAGACGGCGTCGAGCTTGCGCAGCTTGGTCAGCACGCCGCTGCCCTTCGGGCCGCCGCCGTGCACGAGCACCAGCGCGACCTCGTCGGCCGGCGCGGCGGCGTAGGCGAGCAGACCCTCGACCGACTCCTCTGGCAGGTTCTCCAGCCCACGCACGACCACGCAGCGGATGCTCGAGAAGAGCGAGGGCGCGGCGAGCTCGCCCAGGGTGGCCAAGGAGAGGTCGGAGGCGACGGTCTCGGAGAACTCCGACTCGGCGTCGTACTGCCGGACCGCGTCGCGGACCGCGGACACGGTGCGCTCGTTGAGGAACTCCTCCTTGCCGGTCACGAGGGTGACCCGGCCGAGGACGTCTGCCGCGCGCTGCTGCGAAGGACCTGCCATGGTGCGGCAAGCCTGCCACAGCCGACCGACGCTCGGTCACACGGTGGACGCCACCCCTCAGCGGGTCTGGGCGAGCAGCTCGCCGTCGCGCTCGACGACGACGAGATCACCGTCGACGTCCGTGCGCAGCACCCGGGTGCCCGCCGCCGCGAGCGGGTCGATCGCCTCGGCTGCGGGGTGCCCGTAGTCGTTGTCGACGCCGACCGAGACCAGGGCGACCCGCGCACCGAGCGACAGCAGCCACGGCTCGTCCTGGTAGCGGCTGCCGTGGTGCGGGACCTTGAGCACGTCGACCTGCATGCCCGGCAGCGCCGTGGCCAGCGCGGCCTGACCCTCGGGCTCCACGTCTCCGGTCAACAGCATCCGCACCCCGTCGATCTCGACCAGCAGCACCACGCTCGCCTCGTTGGCGGTGCTGCCGTCACCCGGTCCGTCGCTCGGTGAGTCCGGCGGCGGCCAGAGGACCTGGAGGGCGGCGGCGCCGACCTGGCGGGTCACGCCGTACGGCGCGGGCTCGGGGGTCAGCCCCGCCGCGGCCGCGACTGCCTCCACCTCACGCACCCCGGCGGGCGGGTCGAGCAGCCGGGTGGTCTCGACCGCACCGACCTCGCGCCCGTCGAACACGCCGGCGAGGCCGTCGACGTGGTCGGCGTGGAAGTGGGTGAGCACCACCAGCGGCACCTGCTCGATCCCGAGCCGGTCGAGGCAGCCGTCGACCGCGGTCGGGTCGGGTCCGGCATCGACGACGACCCCGGCGTGCGGGCCGACGTTGAGCACGAGCGCGTCGCCCTGGCCGACATCGCAGGCGGTGAGCACCCACCCGTCGGGCGGCCAGCCGAGGGTCGGTGGTCGCACCAGGACAGCGAGGACGAGCAGCAGGCAGCAGCCGACGCCGGTGACCGGGTGACGCATCAGCAGCGGGCCCAGCAACGCGACGACGATCACGACGCCGCTCAGCAGCGCGAGCGCGAACGGGGTGGTCCCCCATCCGACGGCGGCGCCCGGCAGGTCGGCCCCGCGCCCTGCGACCAGCACCAGCCAGGCGACGCACCATCCCGCGAGCGTGCCGAGCAGCCTGCCGCCCGGGTCCCAGACCAGACCGACCAGGCCGCCGCCGAGCCCGAGCACCGTGGCCGGGCCGACGACGGGTGCGACCGCGAGGTTGGCGGCGACCGCTACCAGGCTCACCTGCCCCGACAGACCGGCGACCACGGGTGTGCAGGCCAGCTGGGCGGCCGCGGGCACCGCGACCGCCTCGGCCGCCCACCGGGGCAGCCAGCGCGACAACGCATCACGCCACCCAGGTGCGAGGAGCACGATCCCAGCGGTCGCCAGCACCGACAGCGCGAACCCTGCCGACCGGGCGAGCGGAGGCTGCACCAGCAAGAGCGCCACCACCGCCACCCCGAGCGCCCGGGCGCCGCGCTGGCGACCGTCGACGCCCATGCCGAAGAGCGCGACGGTGCCCATCACCGCGGCCCGCAGCACGCTCGGCTCGGTGCGTGCCAGCAGCACGAATCCGACGATCCCGAACGCACCGACGCCGTAGAGCCAGCGTCGACGTACCCCGCACCAGCGGGCGAGGACCAGCAGGAACCCGACGACCAGGGTCAGGTTGGTGCCCGACACCGCCAACAGGTGGGTGAGGCCGGTGGTGCGGAAGTCGGCGGCGAGCGCCTGGTCGACATCAGCGTCGTCGCCGTCGACCAGGGCCGGCACCAGCGCGCGCTGGGTGGTCGGACGGTGGTCGACAGCGTCCCGGATCGACCTGCGCACGGCCGCGGCAGCGTCCCACCAGAGATCCGGCTGCTCACGGATCTCGGGCGGCCCTCGCGCACCGAGCACCGCCGCCAGGTCGCCTTCATCAGCGGGCGACAGCAGCCCGCCGGCGCTCACCGTCGCGCCGAGAGGTACGTCGAGCCAGGACTCGTCCGCCAGGACCAGCACGGCGGCTGCCAGGGCGTAGGTCGTGCCGCGCCCGGTCACCTCCGTGACGTGCAGCCGGACGAGCACCACCGGACCGAACCTCCCGTCGATCGAGCGCGGATCGGACACCAGCGTGCCGACCACCCGCACCGCGGCCCGGTCGTCCGCCAGCCGGGCCACCGGACTCCGGGCGACCTGCTCGAGTCGCACCGTGGTGACGGTGGCGACCGCGACCAGCACCAGGACGACCGCAGCGCCGGTGCGCAGCGGCACGGCGCCACGCCGCCGCAGGAGCCACCACCCGGCAAGCCCGATGATCGCCATGCCTGCAGGCACCCACCAGCCCAGCCACCCGGCTGCCAAGGCCCCCGCCCACGCGCTGGCGCCGAGCAGCGAGCATCCGCAGGTCGGGCCGCGGGCTGGGTCGGGTCCGGTCATCGACGACCACCTCACACCGTGACGTAGGGCGCGAGCTGGCCGAGGGTGGCATCACCGATGCCGTCGACCTCGAGGAGCTCGTCGACGGAGCTGAAACCACCGTGCTCGTCTCGCCAGGACAGGATCGCGAGGGCAGTCACCGGACCGACCTCCGGCAGCGCCTCGAGCTCGGCCTGCGTTGCGGTGTTGATGTTGACCAGCGCGCCACCCGGGGCGCCGGGTGTCGGCACGGCTGAGGCGGCGACTCCGGTCGGCGTCGCCTGGCCGACCAGGATCTGCTCCCCGTCGACCAGGAGCCGGGCCAGGTTGAGACCGGACAGGTCGACCCCGGGCCGCGCTCCGCCGGCCGCCTTCAGGGCGTCGACCACCCTGGCCCCGGTGTCCAGCACCGCGATGCCGGGACGGTGCACCTTGCCGGCGACGTCCACGGTGACGGTGCCGGCCTCGGGAGCGCCGCTCGCCGCCGCCGGCGACAGCTCGGCGATCGGTGCTTGGCTCGCCGGCACCGTCGGGCTCGACTCGATCGTCGGCGCCTCGAGCTGGTCAGGGTCGCCACGCACCAACGACCAGCAGGTCACCGCGAGCCCGAGCGCCACCACCACCGCGACGACGGCCAGCTGGGCCGGCCCGAGTGCGATCCGACCGCGCAGGGCGCTCGGGACGATGCCGAGTGCTCGGCGAGACGCGTGCCGACCTGGCACCGGCACGACCGCCGGCTCCACGTCGTGGCGCGGCCGACAGCTCGACATCCGGCACCGCAACCAGCTGACGGATCCGGGTGTGCCCGCTCGACCAGTCGTCCTCGGGTCGGGCCTCGGGTTGGGCCTCGGGTGGGGCCTCGGGTTGGGATCGAGTGCCGGCAAGCTCGGCACTGAGCAGGGCCAGCCGACGTGAGACGGCTTCCTGGTGCTGGGCGGTCGGGCGACGGTTCGGCATGCGCTCGACGTTAGGTAGCTGTTCCGACGACCGGGGGGCACCGATCGGCACCCTGTGGATGGAGCTGCGAGGACGCCGACTGTGGACGAGATCCGGCCCGGTCTCAGAGCCGGGGCGCCACGCAGACCGCGATCATCCCGGGTCCGACGTGGGCACCGAGCACGGCTCCGAGCTCACCGCACCACACCTCGCGACCCTCCAGGTTGGCCTCGAGACGCTGGGCGAGCTTGGTGGTGAGCTGCGCTGCTCGGTCCGGACTCGCCAGGTGGGCGACGCACACATCGATCGACGCATCGCCGGCCGCCTGCACGGCCACCTCCTCGAGCCGGGCCAGCGCGCGGGCTGACGTACGCACGCGTTCGAGCGGGGCGACCTTGCCGTCCGCGATCTGGAGCAACGGCTTGACCGCCAGCGCGCCACCGAGCACCGCGGCGGCGGCGCCGATCCGGCCACCGCGACGGAGGTACTCCAACGTGTCGACGTAGAAGAGCGACACGGATGCGTCGGCCCGCGCGAGGGCGGCGGCTGCAGCCTCCCCAGCGGACCCCCCGGCGTCGACCACGTCGGCCGCGGCGAGCGCGGCGTAGCCGGTGGCAACCCCGACCTGGCGGGTGTCGACCGGGATCACCGGGATCGAGGCGTCGCGCGCCGCCAGCTGGGCGGACTCGAAGGTGCCGCTCATGTCGCCGGACAGGTGCACCGAGACGATGTCGGTGGCGCCGTCGCGAGCCGCCTGCTCGTAGACCTCCAGCAGCGCCGCCGGTCCCGGACGCGACGTGCTGACCGGTCGCCACTCCTTGAGCGCGGCCGCGACCAGGTCGGGGGTCGCGCCTTCGGCACCCTCGTCGTAGACGGTCGCCCCGATCACCACCTGCAGTGGGACCACGATGACGCCCCGCTCGGCCGCCAGCTCCGGAGGGAGCATGGCGGTCGAGTCGGTGACGATCACGGCCGGCATGCGAGGAAGGCTAGACGACCTGGTCAGACGACGACGTTGACCAGCTTGGGCGCACGGACGATCACCTTGCGCACCGGTCGCCCGTCGATCGCCTTGATCACGGCCTCGTCCGCCAGCGCCAGCTGCTCCAGGTCGGCCTCGCTGATGTCGGGCGAGACCTCCAGACGAGCACGGACCTTGCCCTGGATCTGGACGACCGCGGTGACCGACTCCTCGACCAGCAGCGCCGGGTCGACAGTCGGCCAGCCGGCGCGCGCGACCGTCGGCTCGTGGCCCAGCCGCGCCCACATCTCCTCGGCCGTGTACGGCGCCACCAGGGACAGCAGGATCGCGACCGCCTCGCTCGCCTCGCGCACGGCGGGATCGGCCGGGCCGCAGCCCGAGTCGATCGCCTTGCGGGTGGCGTTCACCAGCTCCATGACCCGGGCGATCATCACGTTGAACCGGTAGCGCCTCGACCAGCTCGGCCGCGTCGTGCACGGTGCGCGCGGTCACCCGGCGCAGCGCCACGTCGCCGCCCTCGGGCGACGTACCGACGATCGAGGTGACGTCGCCCGACAGCCGCCAGGCGCGCTGCAGGAAGCGCAGCGACCCGGACGGCGACATGTCGGCCCAGTCGATGTCGTCCTCCGGCGGACCGGCGAAGACCAGGGTCAGGCGTACGGCGTCCACGCCGAACTCCGCGAGTTGGTCCCCCAGGTTGACGCCGTTGCCCAGCGACTTGCTCATCTTCTTGCCCTGGTTGATCACGAAGCCCTGGTTCAGCTGCGCGGCGAACGGCTCACCGACCTCCAGCATCCCCATGTCACGCAGCGCCTTGGTGAAGAAGCGCGCGTACAGCAGGTGCAGCACGGCGTGCTCGACGCCACCGACGTAGATGTCGGCCGGCATCCAGGCGTTGGCCTTGGCGACGTCGAACGGGCCGTCGGTGTAGTCCGGCGAGCAGTAGCGCAGGAAGTACCACGACGAGTCGACGAACGTGTCCATCGTGTCGCTGTCGCGCTTCGCAGGGCCGCCGCACGTCGGGCACTCGACGTTGACCCACTCCTCGGCCGCGGCCAGCGGCGAGACGCCCTTCGGCTTCAGGTCCGCGCCGCGCAGCGCGGGCAGCTCCAGCGGCAGCTGGTCATAACGTAAGGCGACCTCGCCGTCCTTCTCGCAGTGGATGATCGGGATCGGCACACCCCAGTAGCGCTGCCTGCTGAGCAGCCAGTCGCGCAGCCGGAAGTTGATGGCGCCGGCGCCGGTCTGCTGCTGCTCCAGGAAGTCGATCGTCGCGCGCTTCGCCTCCGCGACGCCCAGCCCGTTGATGTCCAGCGGCGCGTCGATCCCGGGAGCCGGGGAGTTGATCGCGGGACCCTCGCCGTGGAAGGCCTCGCCCTCGAAGTCGTCGGGCGTCTGCGTCGTCCGGACGATCTCCAGGCCCATGGTGGTGGCGAACTCCCAGTCGCGCTGGTCGCCGCCGGGCACACCCATGACCGCGCCGGTGCCGTAGTCGGCCAGCACGTAGTCGGTCGCCCAGACGGGGATCTGCGTGCCCGTCACCGGGTTGGTGGCGGTGACCCCCAGGTCGACGCCGGTCTTCGGGCGGTCGGTGGACAACCGCTCCATCTCGGTCTCCTTGCGGATCTCCTCGCGGTAGGCCTCGAACGCGGCGCGCTGCCCGTCCGTGACCAGCTCGGCGGCCAGCGGAGAGTCGACCGCGACCACCATGAACGTCGTGCCGAAGATCGTGTCCGGCCGGGTCGTGTAGACGGCGATCGGCTCGTCGCGACCCTCGACCGCGAAGTTCACGTGCGCACCCTCGGACCGACCGATCCAGTTGCGCTGGGCCGACACAACCCGCGCCGGCCAGGTCGGTTCCAGGTCGTCCAAGGAGTCCAGCAGCTCCTGGGCGTACTCGGTGATCTTGAAGTACCACTGGGTCAGCTCACGCTTGGTGACGTCGGCGCCGCAGCGCTCGCACCGTCCGTCGACCACCTGCTCGTTGGCCAGCACGGTCTGGTCGTTGGGGCACCAGTTGACCGGGCTGTTCTTGCGGTAGGCCAGGCCCCGCTCGCGGAACTTCAGGAACAGCCACTGCGTCCAGCGGTAGTACTCCGGGTCGGACGTGTGCAGCCGGCGCGACCAGTCGAAGGAGATGCCGTAGCGCTTGAACGACTCGTACTGCGTCTCGATGTTGGCGTAGGTGTACGTCGCCGGGTGCTCGTCGTTGCGGATGGCGGCGTTCTCCGCGGGCAGCCCGAAGGAGTCCCAGCCCATCGGGTTCAGGACCTCGAAGCCGCGCTGCCACCAGTAGCGCGCGATCACGTCGTGCAGCGCGGTGACCTCGGCGTGACCCATGTGCAGGTCGCCACTCGGGTAGGGGAACATCGTCAGGGCGTACTTCTTCTCGCGCGGCGAGTCGTCGTCAGCGCGGAAGGGCTCCATCCGGTCCCAGACCGGCAGCCACTTGTCCTGGACCGCCTGGACGTCGTACGTCTCCGGCTGGTCGGGCTGGGTGTCGTGCTGGCTCATCTCGATCTCTCTTCGCGTTCGTTGGGAAGTCTGCTCACTGACCTGGCCCGAGGCACAAAAAAACCCCTCGGGCGTGAGGGGTGGCCGCACTGAGAAGCTGTCAGTGCGGCTGGGTAAGGAGCAGGTTCCTGCGCATCTGCCCAGAGTACCCGAACGTCACCGCTCGGCCGAGGCGAGCATCATCGGCATCAGCTCGTGCACCTGGGCGGCCATCGACTCGGCGGCGCCGTCGGCCCCGGTCAGGTGGCCGAGCAGGGCCTGCTGGAAGAGACCGTCGAGGATGCCGTACGCCGCCGCGGGGGTCAGCGACGTCGGGCGGCCGGAGAGCTCGGCGTAGCGGCTGATCACCCGCCAGACCATGTCCTCGAGCGTCGCGTCGATCATCAGCACCACCTCGCGGAACTTCTCCTCGAACATGCTCTGCGTGCGCAGGTCGTACCAGAGCCGGTGCATGGCGGACTCCTCGCGCAGCGTCTCGACGAGCTTCGCGGCGAACGCGTCGAGCAGGCCTGCGGCAGTCGTCGACTCGTCGACGACCGCGTCGTAGCGGGTGACGCAGCGGGCCTTGTAGTAGCGCACGCAGTAGACGATCAGCTCGACCTTGTCGGCGAAGTAGTAGTGGACGACCCCGTGGCTGAACTCGGAGTTGTTGGCGATCTCGCGGAGGCTGGTGCGGGCGTAGCCGAGCTCGCCCAGGGTCTGCAACGCCGACTCCGCGAGCTGGTTGCGGCGCTCGTCGTACTTGTCCGCGGGCGCTCGGCGCGCCTCCTTGGTGGCTGCCATCCCTCGCCTCCTCCGCTCGTCCGGGCGCCACAATACGCGCCCGGCAACGCGACGTACCGTGGAACTTGTCGAGTGTCCAGATAATTCTGGGCATTTGTCCAACAAACTCTTGACAGTCGTCAAGGTCCGCTGCCTACGGTGGACGTCCACCACTTCTCGCCGAGGAGTCACGTTGTTCTTCCAGGAGCGGTTCGCGCCACTCGTCCAGCAGATCCGTGGAGCACTCCCCCACCCCTCCACGCTGGTCTGTCTCGGCGGCGAGGTCTCCGGCGCTTTCTCCTAGAACGACTTCGTGGCCGGCCACGTCATCGATGCCCCCAACTTCGATGACGTGGCCATGTTCGTCGGCACCGGCGGCACGACCGGGCGACTGGTCCGACCTGCCCGCTCCGTGGTCGAGAAGGTGCCCCGTAAGGTCGCGCCATGACCATCAACGACCTGTTCCGGCTCGACGGCAAGGTGGCGATCGTGACCGGGGCCTCCAGCGGCCTCGGTGTCGCCTTCGCCCAGGGCCTGGCCCAGGCCGGCGCCGACGTGGCGATCGGTGCGCGCCGGGTCGACCGGCTCGCGGACACCGCGCGCCTCGTCGAGGCGACCGGACGTCGCGCGCTGGCCGTCGAGACGGACGTCGCAGATCCCGACTCGTGCAGCAACCTGGTCGCCCTCGCGATGGAGGAGTTCGGCCGGGTCGACATCCTGGTCAACAACGCCGGGATCGGTACGGCGGCACCCGCCACCCGGGAGAAGCCGGAGGACTTCCGACAGGTCATCGACGTCAACCTCAACGGCTGCTACTGGATGGCGCAGGCCTGCGGGCGGGTGATGCAGCCGGGCTCGAGCATCATCAACATCAGCTCGGTCCTCGGCATCACGACCGCCGGGCTCCCCCAGGCGGCGTACGCCGCGTCGAAGGCCGGCCTGATCGGCCTGACCCGCGACCTCGCCCAGCAGTGGACCGGTCGCAAGGGGATCCGGGTCAACGCGATCGCACCGGGCTTCTTCACCTCCGAGATGACCGAGCAGTACCCGCCCGGCTACCTGGAGTCACAGGCCCCTCGCATTCCGAGCGGTCGCAAGGGCGACCCAGTCGAGCTCGCCGCGACCGTGGTCTTCCTCGCCTCCGACGCCGCCGGCTACATCACCGGACAGACGCTGCCTGTCGATGGTGGGATGACGATCACGTGACGGTGGCGGGTTTCCCCGGGCAGCCGGGGAAACCCGCAGACACGCCGTTGGGGTAACGGCGTGTCTGCGGGTTCTGGCTGACAGGGTCGAGCTACTTCTTGACCTGGAAGGTGTCCGTGGCGGCCTTGCCGGACTGGGTGCCCGTCACGGTGACCTTGTAGGACCCGACCTTGTTGGGGTTGATCGAGAGCTTGGTCGTGCCGCCGGACAGCTCCCGGATCGTCGACGACGTGCTCGGACCGGTGATCTTGACGGCCACCTGACGGTCAGCGCCGAACTTGCTGGCGGTGATCGTGACCGTCTTGCCGGGCTTCACCTTCGACGGCGACGCCTTCACCTTGGCGTGGTCGCTGCCGTTCTCCGTGTCATCGACCAGGCCCAGAGCGTTGCGCATGGTGAAGTACAGGTCCGTCTGGTCGGTCAGCCCGACGACGTTCGCCGCACCCGGACCGTAGCCAGCGAGGCGGAGCTGGCTGCCGGTGTGCTGCTGCGAGCCACCCGCCGGGGCGGTGCCGTAGTTGACGGCCATCGGGGCGCCGTCCGCGGTGGTGAGCGTGACGCTCAGACCGGGGCTGGTGCTGCCGACCTCGATGATCTGGCTCGAGTGGGCGTGGTCGGCGGTGACGAACACCGACGTGGCCGGGTGCGTCTTGGCGTACGCCATCGCGGCCTGGACGGCCTCGTCCAGGTCGACGGTCTCACCGATCTGGCCACACGCGTTGGCGGCGTGGTCCTGCTTGTCGATGCTGGCGCCCTCGACCTGGAGGAAGAACCCGTTCGGGTTGTCCAGGAGGTCGATCGCCTTCGTGGTCATGTCGGCGAGGCTCGGGAGCGTGGCCGCGTGGTCCGGGTTGGGCGTGCACTCCTGGGCCGGCAGCTTGGAGCCGCCGACGGTCGCGGCCGGACCGGCGTACCGGACCGGCATGTTGCCCGGGGAGAACAGGCCGAGCAGCGGCTCGTCCTGGTCCGCCTTCGAGACTCCCATCAGACCGGCCTTGTCCGAGACCGTCTGGTAGCCACGCAGGGTCGCCTGCTCGGAGAGGGTCTTGCCCGACCACTCACCGGCCTTCGCCGTCTGGGCGAACGTGGTCGCGCCGCCACCGAGAGTGACGTCGGGCCGCGTGTTCAGCAGCTGCTCGGTGATCGAGCCCAGACCGCCGTTCTCGAGTGCCGCGGCAGGGCACGTCGTCGTCGTCTGGTCCGGGCCGTAGCAGGAGCGTGCCGAGATGTGCGAGACCATCACCGCGGGGGTGGCGTCCTGGATCTCCGCCGTCGTGACGTCCCCGGTCTTGAGCCCGTTGGCCTTGGCCAGCTCCAGCAGCGTCTGCTGCGGCTCGCCCTGCAGGTTGACCGAGATCGCGTTGTCGTAGGTCTTCGTCCCGGTCGACCAGGCCGAACCGGTCGCCGCCGAGTCGGGGACGTAGTCGGGCAGACCAGTGGTCTTGTCGAGCGAGTACGTCGTGTACTGACCGGTCAACGGCAGGGCGTCGATGCCCGCGAACCGACCGGCGGCACCTTCGGCGTAGTTGCGGGCGACGGTGATCTCCGAGTCGCCCATGCCGTCGCCGATGAAGAGGATGACGTTGCGGGCCTGGCCGCCGACGACAGCCTTGCGGACGGCGTCCGTGCGGTCGCCGTCGTTGCGGGTCGCGCCGCCGTGTTCGGAGAGGTCGGCCTCAGGAGCCTGCGTCGTGGCGTAGGCGATGCCGGTGGTGGTGCCCAGTGCTGCGAGGGCGAGAGCGCCGATCGCGAACCGCGATCGAGACAGTCGTGCATGCATGCGCGTGGTGGTCCTTCCGGAGCTGGGGGATCCGGGTCGACATGACCCACCCAGAGACGACCAGTCCCGGGTGAACCCCGGACACCTCCACGGTGAAGGTCAGGTGGCGACCGCACGACCGGGATGCGCGCCAGGTGTCGAGCCGGTCCACCGCCGGAAGGCCACGATGAACGGCGACGCCTCGGCGTACCCCAGCCGCAGCGCGACCTCCCCGACCGACAGCCGCCGGGTGGCGAGCAGCTCGATCGCCAGCGACTCGCGCACCTCGTCCACCAGACGGAGGTACGACGTACCCTCCGTCGCGAGCCGGCGGCGGAGGGTCCGTTCGCTCAGCCCGAGCTCGCGGGCGACCCCGGCCATCGCTGCGCCCGACCGGAGCTGCTGGGTGAGCAGGATGCGTGCCTGCTGCGCGATCCCCGACCGCTGCCGTCGGCGCTCCACCACGTCGCGACACAGCGCCTCGCTGAGGGCGAGCGACTGCGGGTTCGACTGCGGCAGCAACCGGACGAGCTGGGCGGTGTCGACCTCGAGCACCACGGCGTCCGGCCTGCGCCTTCTCCGGGTCGGGACTCCCCCGGGCACCAGCTCGTCGAGCACCGTGCGGATCGCCGCGGCATCGCGCTCGAGGAGGAAGTCCCGCACGTCGGTGGGCAGGCCGGACCCGTCCACGGTCACCCGGACCGTCGCCCCGACCACCTCGGCCCGCGGGATCGCGAAGGTGAAGCTGAGGTCGAGGAACCGCAGCGCGACGTCCATCGCGTCGAGGACGGTGCGGCTCGCGAGCAGCGCGTAGCCGAAGACCCCGAACGTGCTCAGGTGGTAGCTGCGGCCCACGGCGGCGCCGACGTCTCCGAGGTGCTGCTGCAGATTGCGCACCACCCGCAGCTCCTGGGCCGCCGTCACCTCGTGCCCCGGGTCAGCCAGGTCGACGGCCTCCAGCCCGGTACCGGACAGCGCTGCGCCGGCCTCGACGCCCCGCGATCCGGCGTACCGCACGAGGTGGGCGACGCCGGCCGCCGCGCGCGGGAAGTCCCAGTCTCGGGCGGCCGGCGGCGGGAACAGCATGGCCGGAATTATGGATCACGCGGCGCCCGGCACCGCCTACGTTGCTGCCATGGGTCCACGAGTCGTCATCATCGGTGCCGGCTTCGGCGGACTCGGCGCCGCCCGGGCGCTGCGAGAGCAGGGCATCACCGACATCACGGTGCTCGAGCGCGCCGACGACGTCGGTGGGGTGTGGCGCGACAACACCTACCCGGGCGCGGCGTGCGACGTCCCGTCCCCCCTCTACTCCTGGTCGTGGGCGCCGCACCTGACCTGGGGCCGTCGCTACGGGACGCAGCCGGAGATCCTCGACTACATCCGTGACACGGCCGCGGGCACCGGCCTCCGCGACCTCGTCCGCACGAGCACCGAGGTCACCGCGCTCGAGTACGACGAACGCCGCCGGTGTCTGGATGGTCACCACCTCGACCGGCACCCTCACCGCCGACCTGGTCGTCTCGGCCGTCGGCCAGCTCTCCCATCCCGTCATCCCTTCGGTCTCGGGGACCTTCGACGGCCCGGCCTTCCACTCCGCTGAGTGGCGCCACGACGTCGACCTCAGCGACAAGCGGGTCGCCGTGGTCGGCACCGGCGCGAGCGCCATCCAGTTCGTGCCCGGCATCGTCGACCGGGTCGCCGCGATGACGGTCTTCCAGCGCTCCGCGCCGTACGTCATCGCCAAGCCCGACCAGGGCTACTCCGAGCGCCATCACCGGGTCTTCAAGCGCTTTCCGTCGATCCAGCGCGCCGAGCGACGGGCGTGGTTCTGGCTCACCGAGCGGTTCAACGGGACGCTCGAGGGGACCTCCCCGATCACCCGTCCGCTGCTCGGTGCCATCCGTGCCGCCTGGCGCCTGCAGGTGCGGGTCCAGGTGAAGGACCGCTCCCTGCGCAAGCGGCTCGTGCCGGACTTCCCGGTCGGCTGCAAGCGACTGCTCTTCTCCAACGCCTGGTATCCGGCCCTCGACCGCGACCACGTCGAGGTGGTCACCGACCGGGTCACCGGACTCGAGCCGACCGGCATCCGCACGGCCGACGGCCGGCTGCACGAGGCCGACGTGCTGATCTGGGGCACCGGGTTCGCGGCCACCGACTTCCTCGCCGGCATCGACGTACGCGGTCTCGGTGGTGTCGTCCTGCGCGAGGTCTGGGCCGACGGCGCCCGTGCCCACCTCGGCATCCTGGCCCCGGACTTCCCCAACCTGTTCTGCGTCTACGGCCCCAACACCAACCTCGGTGGGAGCTCGATCGTCGCGATGATGGAGGGACAGGCCGGCTGGATCGCCCAGGTGGCCCGCCGGGTCGCCGACCGCGAGGCCCACCATGTCGTCGTACGGCGCGAGGTCGCCGACGCGTACGACCGGGAGATGCAGGGCCGCCTGTCGACCAGCGCCTGGGCCGGCTGCGACAGCTGGTACCGCGACGGCAGCCGGATCACGACGAACTGGCCCGGTCAGGTCGCGGAGTACCGCTCCCGCACCGCGGCCGTCGACTGGAGCGAGCTCGAGGAGGCCTGACTAGGCTCGTCGCCGGCTCGACGCGCATCAGCGCGAGGCCGATCAGGACCAGCACCACACCCATCACCGCGACGAAGGCAGCGACGCCGAAGGCGACGACCGAGGTGAACAGGCTGGCCCGGAGGAAGGACGCGTCCATGACGCTGTCGCGGCGCGGGTCGTCCTGGGCGAGCTCGGCGTAGGTCTTGCCCTCGGCGATGCCCTCGGCGTGGGTCGCGATGATGTCGGCCTGGTAGTAGGCCGTGAACGGGCCCTTCGACGTCCTTGCCGCCGAAGTGCTGAGCGTCGTCGGACGACGGTGATGTTCTCGGCCGCGAGCGTGCTCGAGATGAGTGCGTAGGTGAACACTCCGGCGATCGCGAAGAGCACGCCGATCACGATGATCGCGATGCCGAGGCCGCGGGCGCCGCCGGACTGCTGGGGTGTCGTTGTCGTCGTCGCTGGTGCTGGCTCAGGGGCAGGTTCGCTGTGGGACATCTCGACTCCTCCTAGCAAGGCCGCCCGGTCGAGTCGGCCACGACAAATCTCGCACTCCTCGACGAGTGGCGGCAAGGGACCACGCCGTACGGCGACTGCCCTGGTCGACGAACGTCGTCACGTCGAGCTGACGGCCTGCGCCTTCGCCCAGCGGTAGTCGGCCTTGCCCGACGGCGAGCGCTGCATGGCTCCGACCCGGATGATCGCCTTCGGCACCTTGTAGCGAGCCACGTGCCGACCGGCCTCCGCCAGCAGCTCGTCGTCGGTGGCGTCGACGCCGGTCTCGAGCTGGATGATCGCGACCGCCTCACTCCCCCACCGCTCGGAGGGCCGACCGACGACGACGACGTCGCGGACCGCAGGGTGCGCGGCCAGGGCGCGCTCGACCTCCTCGACGAAGATCTTCTCGCCGCCCGAGTTGATGGTGACGCCATCGCGGCCGAGCAGCACGATCTGGCCGTCGTCGTTGAACGTCGCCCGGTCGCCGGGGATCGAGAAGCGCACCCCGTCGATCACCGGGAAGGTGCGCGCCGTCTTGGCCTCGTCGCCCAGGTAGCCGAGAGGCACCCGGCCGCGTTGGGCCAGCCAGCCCTCTCCCTCCCCGGGCTCCAGGGCCCGGCCGAAGAGGTTGTCGACAACCGTGGTCGCGGCCACCGGAGCGAACGTCGCGGTGCCGGCCTCCATGCCCTTGAGCGACAGCGAGCTCATCTGCAGCCCGGTCTCGGACGCACCCGCGGCGTCCATCACGATGATGTGCGGCAGCGCCTCGAGCAGCCGGTCGCGCACCCCGGGCGTCAGCGGCGCGCCACCGTTGTTGAAGGCAGCCAGCCCGGACAGGTCGTATCCACCGCGCTCGACCTCCTCGATCAGCGGCAGCGCGACGGCGTCACCCACGACCGGGATGCTCACCACCCGCTCACGCCCGGCGAGGGTCAGGGCACCGGCCGCGTCGAGCCCGTGCACATCGTCAGGCAGCACCAGAGCGCCGCCGCCCGTGATCGTGTGGAATGCCGACCACTGGGCGGCCCCGTGCATGAACGGCGGGATCATCAGCAGCCTCATCGTGCCGCCGGCGGCCAGGGCGGCCTCCGCGATCGCGTCGTACGACGGGAACGGCTCGTTGGTCCCGAACGGCGTACCGCCCATCGAGGTGACGTAGATGTCGTCATTGCGCCACAGCACACCCTTGGGCATCCCGGTCGTGCCGCCGGTGTAGAGGATGTACAGGTCGTCGCCGTCGGGCTGCGGCATCCCACCGTCCGGGGCCGGAGTGTCGAGCAGCGTGGCGTAGTCGACGGCGCCGGGGAGCAGGTCGTTGCCCGACTCGTCGGCGACCTGGATCAGCACCTCCAGGCCGGGGAGCCGGTCGCGGATCGCGGCCACCCGGGGCGCGAACTCCGCGTGGTAGACGAGTGCCTTGGTCTGCGCGTCGGCGAGCAGGTAGAGCAGCTCCTCCTCGACGTAGCGGTAGTTGACGTTGAACGGCGCCACCCGGGCCCGGAAGGCGCCGATCATCGTCTCGACGTACTCGTTGCCGTTGAGCAGGTAGATGCCGAGGTGGTCCTGGCCCGACTGGTGGCCGGCGAGCTGGTCGCGCTCCACGTGGCAGCCGAGGCCGAGACCGACGAGCGCGTGCGCGAGGCCGGTCGCCCGGGTGTTCAGCTCGGCGTAGGTGACCCGCCGGTCGCGCCAGATCAGCGCCTCCTGGTCGGGTACGGCGCGCGCGACGGCGTCGACGACGTGCGAGAGGTTGAAGCCGTGCGGGGCCGGACCGGACATGCTCATCGCCTCACTAGAACAGGTTCTCGTTTTGCTCGATGCTAGCGGGTGGGCCGACTCGCTAGGCCCTCGCCTCGAGGACCGCGAGGTCGCGCTCGGCGAAACGACGGTGCTCCCACTCCTCGTTGAGGATGGCACCGAGGCAGCGCCGTACGGGGAAGCTCTCCGACTCCGGGTAGCCCGGCTCGAGCACCGGCTCGGTCATCGCGGCGAGCCGCTCGTCGGTGAGGTCGGCGATGACCGCGCCGACCCTCGACATCCGGTCGGCACGGACCGCGAGCACCTCGTCGAGGCTCGGGTGCGCCTCGAGGTCCCGCGGCACCGTGCCGGACGGGTCCTCCATCTCGGAGTGCGGCAGACCGAGCGGGTGGTACGGCGCCGGGTCGCCGAGCAGCGCGCGCAGCACCCACGCGTCGGTCGCCATGACCAGGTGCCTGAGGGTCTCGATGAACGACCACTCCTCGTCGACGCGCTCGTGCAGCAGGTCGGGCGGCAGCAGCCGGGCACGCTCGACGGTCTCGGCCCACCGCCGCTCGATGACCGGCCACGCGGTCCGGTAGCCGTCGGCGTTCGTCGGCCGCATCAGCACCCGCTCCGGGTCGATCCGATCCATCTCTGCCGCGACGTACGGCGCCACGTCGACGCCGTTGACGACCAGCTCGCCGAAGTCGCCGTCCAGCTCGAGCCGGTCGGCCCAGCCGCCGCGGATCAGGACACCGCTGAGGTTGACGTCGCCGAAGCGACTCCCGCTCAGGTCCACGATCTTGAACCGTGCACCGGACAGGTCACGCTCGAGGAACTCCTCCATGCCGGCAGCCTGCCACGACCCACCGACACTGGATCCGGTGCTGGCGACTGGCGAGGATCGACATCACGCTGACCGAGGAGGAGGCTGCCGCCATGAATGAGTCCCGGGACGACGTCGACTACTCGACCCGAGGGATCGCTGCAGACGTCACCGCGACGTTCGCGGGGGTGCTGCTGTTCATCGTCTCGGCGTTCGACATCCTGCAGGGCCTCTCGGCCGTCGCCGGCGACGACCTGTACGCCGGGACCGAGTACCTCTACAAGCTGGACCTGACGGCGTGGGGCACGATCCACCTGATCGTCGGGGTCATCGGCGCTGTCGTCGGTGTCGGCATCGTCGGGCGGGCGTCATGGGCGCCGATCTGCGGCATCGTCGTCGCGGGCCTGGCGATGCTGACGAACTTCGCGTTCCTGCCGTTGTACCCCTTCTGGTCGATCATCATCATCGCCTTCAGCGCCCTGGTGATCTGGGCCCTCAGCGTGCAGATGCGCGGGGTCTGGTGACCGAGGTTGGGCAGAGGCCCCTCGGTGGCGCCGTCCTACGGGGACGCCGTCTCCGTAGGCGCGTCACTTGCTGAGTCACTGGGCGAGTCGTCGGGCTCGTCGTCCGAGGACGGGCTCTCCGTCGGCTCCGCCTGCAGGTCGGCGATGGCCTGCTCCAGGGCCGCCAGGGTCGCGGCGTCGACGGAGCCGGACGGCGGTACGCCGAGCTCGGTCTGGAAGCTCTTGAGCGCCTCCGTCAGTGCCGGTGTCCACTCCCCGTCGATCGGGGCCGACCAGAAGCCCGCCAGGTGGAGAGTCTGCTGCACCGCCGCGGTGGTGGCGACCGACTGTGCCTCCGCCGCGCCTCCCACGCCGGCCAGCTCGGACTCCAGCGCCGCCGCGGTGGCCTTGTCCATCGCCCCTGTCACGGGGAGACCATGCTTCTTCTGGAGGGCCTGGACGGCATCGACCGTGTCCGGGCCGTACACGCCGTCCACGGTCCCGCTGTAGTAGCCCACGAGGGTGAGCGACTGCTGCAGCATGGTCGTGTAGTCGCTCACGGCCGCCGTGGCCTGGGTCTGCTGCTCGTCGGTCAGGCAGCCGACGTCGGCGAGCAGCCGGAGCCACGACATCTCGAGCGCTACCGCAGCCGCGTTGAGCTGCTCCGACGCTTGCGCCAGTGGTGTGTCGTCGGTGATCCCGCCGACCGCCGAGTCCAGGTCGGACTGCGCCTGCTCGACCCGGGTGAGGGACGCGGGTGGCGCCGACGGCACGAGCTGGGTCGCCTTGCTCGTCGGCGTCGGCTTCGGGCTGGTCCCCTTCGTCGTCGCGAGCGCGGTCTTCGCGTCCGCGAGGTCCTGCTCGGCAGCCGTCACGGCATCCCGAGCAGCCACCGCTGCGTCCGCGCTCTTCGCCACGTCGGAGGCCGGGGCAGCGAGGTCGGTCCCGGCGTCACGCACGTCGCCGACCGTGACCTCCCGGGTGGTCAGCACACCGCCGTACCGGTTCACCGCGACGAGGTAGTCGGAACCCTGGCCGCAGAAGTCGTCGGCCGCCGCGGTGGCCGCCTCCTTCGCCGACGCCAGGTCGTCGACCGCCTTGTCCACCCGCGCCTGCGCGGCTCGTCCGTCAGCATCTCCACCATCGGAGCTGCAACCCGACACGGCCAAGCACGCGCAGGCGACGACCGCCAGGCGGAGCCTGAAGTCTTTCACTGAGCTGCGTCGTCAGCCGGCGAGCAGCTTGGCCTTCTGAACGTCGAACTCCGCGTCGGTCAGGATTCCCTGGTCGCGCAGCGACCCGAGCTTCTGGAGCTGCTCGATCAGGTCGTCAGGGTCTGTCGCGGCGGGGGCGGGCGGCGGAGGAGGAGCCGCGTAGACCACCTGCTGCTGGGGTGGCTGCTGGTACTGCTGCTCCTGGTAGGCCTGGGCATCCGACTGCGTCTGCCACCGCCCGGCCTGCCGCCGTGACACCCGGTTCGACACCGCGGTCGCGGTGCCCGCGACGACGGCGGTACGTGCCATTCCACCAATGAGTCCCATGTTGTTCTTCCTCTCAGGCTTCCGCTGCCTCGAGCGCGTCGAGCGCTCCGAGCACATCTTCGACGGGGATCCGACCGCTCGCGATCACCTCGGCGCCGGCCTGGCGCATCGCAGTGACGAACGGTCCGGCCCAGGTGTTCTCGTACACGATGATGCCGACCGCGCTGCCGGGCTGGGCCAGGCGCGCGCTCTCGGCGAGGTCGTCCTCGTCGAGGAGGCCCGACTGGACGCCCTCGAAGACTGCCAGGTCGAGCTGGCCGTCACCATCGAGGTCGGCGAGCGTCACCACGGCGAAGCTCCCGTCCTGGGCGACGACGGCCACCATCAGGTCCAGGACCCGGATGATGCCGCGCTCGGTCAGGTCGACGAGCGCCGCCAACCCTTCGCCTTCGAGCTTTGCGCCCGGGAACTCCAGGGCCAGGTAGTCGATCGGTGCTACGTCCAGCTGCGTCATGCGGTTCTCCTCGGCAGGTGTTCCAGTGCGTCAAGCACACCATGTATACCGTGCTGGGCTGTCCGTTGACCCCCTGACCACGGCAACGAGCTCGACGGATGTCGCGTCTCACTCCCGCCCTGCTGGGACGGCACTACCCTGCTGCACACCAGAATAGAGCGACCGAGAGCACTGACCCAGGCGAGTGGAGCGGACCCGATGAGCGCGAACGACACCTCGAGCACGGCGACCGCCGTGGCTGACCGCTTCGACCCTGTCTCCGCCTCGGTGGAGGCCGTCGCGTCGGAGCTCCAGGTCGACCCTGCGCGCGGACTCTCGGCCGAGGAGGCACGGTCGCGGCTCGCCTCCCACGGTCCCAACAAGCTCGCCGGGGGCAAGCAGGAGCCAGCCTGGCGGGCGTTCCTGCGGCAGTACGAGGACTTCATGCAGCTGGTGCTGCTGGGCGCCGCGCTGGTCAACCAGCTGGTCACCCAGGACACGGGGACCACGGTGATCCTGGCCGGGCTCACGGTGTTCAACGCGGTCATCGGGCTGCGCCAGGAGTCCAAGGCGGAGGAGAGCGTCAAGGCCCTCTCCCAGATGATGAAGACGATCGCACGAGTACGCCGAGACGGCCAGGCCGTCGAGATCGATGCCGAGGAGCTCGTGCCGGGCGACATCGTGCTCGTCGAGGCCGGCAACAGGGTGCCCGCCGACGGCAGGGTGTCACTCGCGGCAACGCTCGAGATCGAGGAGGCCGCCCTCACCGGCGAGAGCCTCCCGGTCGGCAAGAGCAATGACCCGGTGCTCGGCGAGGACATCCCGCTGGGCGACCGCCTCTGCATGGTCTACATGAACACCTCCGTCACCCGAGGGCGCGGAGAGCTGATCGTGACCTCGACCGGGATGGGCACCGAGATCGGTCACATCGCGGACATGCTGGCCAACACCGAGACCAGCAAGACGCCGCTGCAGAAGCAGCTCGACTCGCTGTCGAAGATCATCGCCTCGATCGCGGCCGTGGCCCTGGTCGTGGTGGTCCTGCTCGGTCTGGCCGCTGGCGAGTCGTTCGACACGCTCTTCATCACCGGTGTCGCGCTCGCCGTCGCCGCGATCCCGACCGGTCTCCCGGCCGTCGTGACCGCCCTGCTCTCGATGGGCACCCGCGAGATCGCTCGTCGCAACGCCATCGTGAAGCGGCTGCCCGCCGTCGAGACCTTGGGGTCGACCTCGGCGATCTGCTCCGACAAGACCGGCACCCTGACCCTCAACAAGATGACCGCGCGTGAGCTGGTGATTCCCGGCCACAACCGCTACACCATCACCGGCGAGGGCTACAGCATCGCCGGAGAGATCAAGCACGTGGGCGGACAGCGGCACGACCTGGACCCCTACCTGCTGCCGATGGTGCTCTGCGCTGACGCGGTGCTCGACGGCGAGGCGTTGATCGGCGACCCGACCGAGGGCGCCCTGATCGTGCTCGGCGCGAAGGGCGGCCTCGACATCAACGAGACCCGGGTCGCGCTCCCCCGGGTCGCCGAGGTGCCGTTCGACTCCGACTACAAGTTCATGGCCACCTTCCACGAGATGACCGCAGATGACGGACGCCCGGTCGTGCGTTGCTACGTCAAGGGCGCACCCGACGTACTGATCGCGCGCTCGACCGATCTGCGCAACCCGGACGGCACCCTGCTCCCGCTCACCGACGAGAACCGTCACCTCGCCCTCGATGCCAACGACCAGATCGCCAACGCCGGCGAGCGGGTCATGGTCGTCGCCCAGCGCGACTTCGAGTCCTCGACCTTCGACCCGGGCGGCGACCTGATCGGGCTCGTGCAGGGGCTGACCCTGCTGGCGATGGTCGGCATCGTCGATCCGCCACGCCCCGAGGCGAAGGTCGCGATCGCCGAGTGCCACGAGGCCGGCATCCGGGTGCGGATGATCACCGGAGACCACGCCACCACCGCGGCCGCCATCGCCACCGAGCTCGGCATCGAGGGCCGGGCGATCACCGGGACCGAGTTCGCCGCGATGAGCGATGAGCAGCTGCTCTCCCAGCTCGACGAGATCGGGGTGGTGGCCCGCGTCGCACCGGAGGACAAGGTCCGCCTGGTCCGCCTCCTGAAGGAGAAGGGCAACGTCGTCGCGATGACCGGCGACGGCGTCAACGACGCCCCCGCGCTGAAGACCGCCGACATCGGCGTCGCGATGGGCATCACCGGCACCGAGGTCTCCAAGGAGGCCGCGGTGATGATCCTCACCGACGACAACTTCGCCACGATCGTCGGTGCCGTGTCCTACGGCCGCACCCTGTACGACAACCTGCTGAAGTACCTCCGCTTCCAGATGTCCACCCTGGTCGCCTACATCGCGATCTTCATCGGCGCCGGCATCTTCGGCATCGCGAACGGTGCACCGCTCAACCCACTCCAGATCCTGTGGTTGAACATGGTGATCGACATCCCGCTGGCCATCGCCCTCGGGTTCGACCAGCCGGCCCGCGGCCTGATGTCCCGTCCACCCCGGCCGGTGGGTGCTCCCGTGCTCTCCCGCAGCAACTGGATCCGGCTGTGCATCCAGGGTGCGGTGATGACGATCGGCGCTCTGGTCGCCTACCAGATCGGTGACGACCAGGGAGGTGCGGTCGTGGCAGCGACGATGTTGCTGACCTGCCTGTCGGTCTTCCACCTCTTCGGCGCGCTGCTGAGCCGGGACCAGGTCGGGACCATCTTCGACCGCGACACGTTCCCAGGCGTCCTCCAGCTGCGCCGGTACGCCCTCGCGGTCATCGCCATCGTCGCGATCACTGCCCTCGACTTCTTGGAGCGCCTCTTCGGCACCACTGGGTTGAGCTTCAACCAGTGGGCGATCTGCATCGGCATCGCAACCTCGATCGTCCTGGTCGAGGAGGTCATCAAGCTCGTGCTGCGACACCGCGCTGGCCCTGGAGCGCTAGTCTCCTGAGGTGTCGGGCCTCACCCGCAGCTCGACAGGACTTCGGCAGGAGACTGGTGCATGAGCGAGACCCCGACGTACGACGCTGACCGGCTCGCCCAGCTGCTGGAGATCCTCCCGGGCGCAGACGCCATCGAGCTGAAGCTCTCCATTCCCCAGGTGGAGCAACGGACGGTGCTGGATCGTCTGGGGATCGACTCCCTGGATGCGGAGATCCGACAGGTCGCCTTCCTGGACACGCCCGACCTGCGACTCTCTGCGGCCGGCGTCGTCCTTCGCGCGCGAAGGACCCAGCGCAAACCAGCCGACCTGACCGTCAAGCTCCGCCCGATGCTTCCCGCTGACGTGCCCGCGGGGCTCCGCGGCCACAAGGGGTTCAAGGTCGAGGTGGACGCCTCACCGTCCGGTTACACGTCCTCCTGCTCCCTGAGTGCCGAGGTCCCTGACCACAAGATCAAGGACCTGATGACCGGCAACCGCCGAGTGTCCAGGCTGCTCAGCGACGCGCAGCGCCCGATGCTGCTCGACCGGATGCCTGAGGGGCTCGACGTGGACGAGCTGCAGGTCCTCGGTCCGGTGCACCTGCTCAAGTGCAAGTTCGCACCGGGGGGCGACCGCACCAAGAAGATGGTCGCCGAGTTCTGGTTGCTTCCCGACGGTGGCCGAATCCTCGAGATCTCGACCAAGAGCCCCACCGAGCAGGCGTTCCGGGCTGCCGCCGAGGCCAAGGTGTTCTTGGCGCAGCACGGCGCCGACCTCGGCGCACCTCAGGAGATGAAGACCCAGTCCGTCCTGGCCACCTTCGCTGCGCTCGTCGCCGACGCGGCCCCGCCAGCTGAACCGATGAGGAGAGATTCGTGACGACGTTCACCGTCTGGAAGTACGAGGACGCCGAGGGCGCCACCCACGCGGAGGCCGCGCTGAAGGCAGGAGCGTCCCAACACCTGATCACGGTCGTCGACCACGCGGTGATGAGCTGGCCCGAGGGCGACGAGCAACCCACGCTCCACCACAAGCACGACAGCTCCAAGCGTGGCGCTGCGTGGGGCGCACTGTGGGGCATCCTCGGCGGCGCCCTGTTCGCGATCCCGGTCGCCGGCCTCGCGCTCGGCGCCGGGATCGGCGCGCTCGCCAAGGCCACCGCCGGCACCGGCATCACCAAGGAGGACCTGGAGCGGATCCGGACCGAGGTCGGTCCGGGCAGCTCGGCACTCTTCCTGGTGACCGAGGGTGCCGACCTGGACCGTCTCGGTGAGCGCTTCCACAATCGGGACAGCAAGCTGATCAGCACCAACCTCACCGAGGACGAGCGCGCGATCCTCCTGGAGACCTTCGGCGGTGAGTGACGACTTCTCGCGACGCGACCCACTGGGCCTCGTCCGAGGCGGCGAGGGGGCCATCACGGGGACCGTCGTCTGCGCCGCCGCGATCGCGGCCAGCTCCGGACATCTGGAGTCGATCGGGCGGCTCAGCCTCACCATCCTGGGGACGATCACGATCTACTGGATCGCCCACCTGCACGCGGTCACGATCGGCAGCTCCCTGACCCATCGGCACCATCCCTTCGCCGCGCTCCGGCACGCGCTCTTCGAGACGTTGCCGATCGCCGGAGCATCCGTCGTACCGCTCGGGATCCTTCTCGTCGCCACACTGCTGGGTGCCGAGGTACGCACGGCGGCCTGGACGGCGCTGTTCTCGACCATCGCCCTGCTCACGGTCTACAGCTACCTCGCCGGGGCGCGCGGCGGCTTGGGGACCCGTGGGCGCATTGCGAGCGCCGTCGCCGGCGCCGCCGTCGGCCTGCTCGTCGTGCTCCTCAAGGTCGCCATCCACTGACGAACGCTGTCGTCACCGCGGCCCGGGCAGTCGCAGCTCAGCTCACCGTGTCGAGACGACCAGGAGCCCGCGCGATGCGCGGGCTCCTGGTGACGAGATGCTCAGGCGAGGTCGAAGCGGTCCGCCTCCATGACCTTGACCCACGCGGCGACGAAGTCGCTCACGAACTTCTCGGTCGCGTCGTCACTGGCGTAGACCTCGGCCAGTGCCCGCAGCTCGGAGTTCGAACCGAACACCAGGTCGGCACGGGTGCCGGTCCAGGTGACCGATCCGTCGGCGCCGCGGGCCTCGTACGCCGAGCCGTCGTCGGCCGTCGCACTCCACGACGTACCGATGTCGAGGAGGTTGACGAAGAAGTGGTTCGTCAGCGTCCCGGGGGCCTCGGTGAGGACGCCGGTCGATGAGCCGTCGTACGTCGCACCGAGGACCCGGAGGCCACCGACGAGCACGGTCATCTCCGGAGCGCTCACGCCGAGCAGGTTCGCGCGGTCGACGAGCAGGTACTCGGCCGGCAGCCGCACTCCCTTGCCGACGTAGTTGCGGAACCCGTCGGCGGCCGGCTCGAGCCAGGCGAACGACTCGACATCGGTCTGCTCCTGCGTGGCATCGACGCGGCCCGGCGTGAACGGGACCTCGAGGTCGTGACCGGCGGCCTTCGCCGCCTGCTCGACACCGACACCTCCGGCGAGCACGATCAGGTCGGCGAGCGAGACCTGCGCGCCGCCGTCAGCGTTGAACGACTCCTGGATCCCCTCCAGGGAGCGCAGGACGACGGCCAGCTGGTCGGGGTTGTTGACCGTCCAGCCGCGCTGCGGCTCGAGCCGGATCCGGGCGCCGTTGGCACCGCCACGCATGTCGCTGCCGCGGTAGGACGCGGCCGAGGCCCACGCCGTGCCGACCAGCTGCGCGACGCTGAGACCGGACTCGACGACCTTCGCCTTGAGCGTGACGACGTCGGCGGCGCCGATCGGCGTACCGGTCGCCTCGGGCAGCGGGTCCTGCCAGAGCAGCTCCTCCGAGGGCACCTCGGCGCCGAGGTAGCGCACGACCGGACCCATGTCGCGGTGCGTCAGCTTGTACCAAGCCCGCGCGAACGCGTCGGCGAACTCGGCGGGGTTCTCGTGGAAGCGCCGCGAGATCGGCTCGTAGATCGGGTCGAGGCGCAGCGCCAGGTCGGAGGTGAGCATCCGCGGCTCGCGCTTGCCGTCACCGAAGGACTCGGGCACCAGGTCGGCGCCGGCGCCGCCCTTGGGGCGCCACTGGTGGGCACCGGCCGGCGACTCCATCAGCTCCCAGTCGTAGGCGAAGAGGATGTGGAAGAACTCGTTGTCCCACCGGGTCGGGTGGTAGGTCCAGGTGACCTCGAGGCCGGAGGTGATCGCATCGATGCCCTTGCCGGTGCCGTACGTCGACTTCCAGCCGAGCCCCTGCTGCTCGATGGACGCACCCTCGGGCTCGGCCTCGACGTGGTCGGCCGGGCCTGCACCGTGGGTCTTGCCGAAGGTGTGGCCGCCGGCGATCAGTGCCACGGTCTCCTCGTCGTTCATCGCCATCCGGGCGAAGGTGTCGCGGATGTCGCGCGCCGAGGCGAGCGGGTCGGGGTTGCCGTCGGGGCCCTCGGGGTTGACGTAGATCAGACCCATCTGGACGGCGGCGAGCGGGTTCTCCAGGTCGCGGTCGCCGCTGTAGCGCTGCTCACCACCGTGGTCGCCGCCGAGCCACTCGGTCTCGGGACCCCAGTAGACGTCCTCGTCGGCCTCCCAGACGTCCTCGCGGCCACCGCCGAAGCCGAAGGTCTCGAAGCCCATCTGCTCGAGCGCGACGTTGCCGGTCAGGACCATCAGGTCAGCCCAGGAGATGGCCTTGCCGTACTTCTTCTTGACCGGCCACAGCAGCCGCCGCGCCTTGTCCAGGTTGCCGTTGTCGGGCCAGCTGTTGAGCGGGGCGAACCGCTGCTGGCCGGCGCCGGCGCCGCCGCGACCGTCCTGGACGCGGTAGGTGCCGGCGCTGTGCCAGGCCATCCGGATCATGAGCGGGCCGTAGTTGCCGAAGTCGGCGGGCCACCAGTCCTGCGAGGTGGTCAGGACCGCCGCGATGTCGGCCTTGAGCGCGGCGAGGTCGAGGGCCTCGAAGGCCGCTGCGTAGTCGAACTCGTCGCCCATCGGGTTCGCGACCGACGGGTTCTTGGCGAGGATCTTCAGGTTGAGGCGCTCGGGCCACCAGCTGGCGTTGGTCCCACCCTGGGTCGGGTGCGGGAGGGCGCCGTGGGCGACGGGGCAGCCACCCTCGCGCGTCTCGTCGTTGATGTCTCCTACGACGGCGTCGTGCTCAGCCATGACAGGCCTTTCGGTTGCGGGGTCGGTTCGGGGGGTGGATCAGGAGGGGGGTGCGTCGAGGCAGTCGGGGCAGCGGCCCCAGTAGATGACCTCTGCCTCGTCGACGGTGAAGCCAGCGTCGTGGGAGGCCGTCAGGCATGGTGCCTCGCCGACGGCGCAGTCGACGTCGGCGATGGCGCCGCAGGAGCGGCAGACCGCGTGGTGGTGGTTGTCGGCGACCCGCGACTCGTAGCGCGCGAGCGAGCCCGAGGGCTGGATGCGCCGTACGAGGCCGGCGCCGGTCAGCGTGTGCAGCGAGTCGTAGACCGCCTGGTGCGAGACCTCGGGCAGGTCGTGCCGGACGACACCGATGATCGACTCCGTGTCGGCATGCGCGTTGTCGTGGACGGCGCCCAGGACGGCCAACCGCGGCCGGGTCACCCGAAGCCCGGCGCCGCGCAGCATCTGCTCGAAGTCGGCGGTCGGGCTCACGGTCCGAGCCTGTCGCGTTTTCTGGAACAAGTCAAGAAAGACTCCGACCGCCTCTACTCCTCGACCGGTGGGTCTGCTCGCCCGCACCGAACGGCAGAGCCACGACGAAGGCCCGGACCAGCAGGTCCGGGCCTTCGCTCAACACAGAGATACGGGCAGATCAGTCTCCGCTGAGGAATCCGGCGACGTCGGGGCCGACGTACTTGTCGGAGATGGCCTTGGCGCCGCCCGGGACGTCCGCGGCCTGGAAGATGTAGCTCGCGTCGCTCGGGGACGTGCCGACCTTGAACGTCAGCGGCACGGCCAGGCCGCCGGTGTCCACGGTGCCCAGCTCGTCCTTGGCCGCCGTGACGCCCTCGGGCGTCAGGTCGCCGTTCTCGCAAGCCTTGTCCAGGATCTGCCGCATCACGTCGGCCGCGGCGGTGCCGAAGACGACACCCAGCGTGGGATCACCCGGGTAGGCGGCCTGGTACTCCTTGAGCAGGTCGGGCAGCTTGTCGAAGGGCGCGACCGGCGAGGCGACGTACAGGTTCGCCTTCAGCGGCGGTCCTGCCGGACCGTCGAGCAACGCCGGCGCGAACACGGGGTTGTTCCCCGCGATCGGGACGTTGAGCCCTTGGGAGGCCGCGACACCCGCGACCGAGGCCGTCTGGGCCGGCGCCACGGTGATCGCGATCGCGTCGACACCTTCACTCTTGAGCTTGGTGACCGCCGCCGTCATGTCGGTATCGGTCGGCTGGATCTGTTGCTCGACGACCTCCATGCCGTGCTGCTCGGCAAAGTACTTCGATCCGGCGAGGCCGCCTTCGCCGTACTCGCCCTCGAAGTAGATGTGGCCGATCTTGTCGCCCTCCTTGATCTTGCCCTTATCGAGCAGATAGTCGAGGACGTTGATCATCTCGACCTCGTAGGTGGCACCAACGACGGCGATCTGGGGACTCTCGGTGAGCGACTGCGCCCACGCCGCGGGGATGTTGACCATGCTGTCGGTCTCGAACTGCGACAAGAGGCCGGTGTTGATCGGCGACCCGATGGTCTGCTCGATCGCCAGCACGTCGTTGTGGATGGAGCTGTAGAGCTGGATGCCGCGCTGCGTGTCGTAGCCGTGGTCCTTGACGGTCTCCTCGACGGTGTAGGTGCCGCAGATCTTGTCGCCGTCGTTCTGCTTCTTCCAGTACAGAGACTGGGCGTTGACGATGTCCTTGCCGAGCGCGGCGAAAACGCCGGTCAGGTCGGTCAAGGCTCCGAGCTGGATGGTGGTGCCGTCGATCCCGCGACCGACCTTCACGCCGTCCTGGACCGATTCCTCGTTGTCAGCCGACTTGGTGCTGCAAGCGGTGGCGCTCAGTGCCATGGCGACCGACACGAGCGTGACCACGCCTCGCTTCGTGTTCCTGTCCATCATCTATCTCCTTCACTTGACGAGTCGGCTTGCGCCGTGGGGGTGACCTGGTCCTGATCGGCACCTGCGGTGGCTGCGGAGGCAGCACCTGGTGCACGGTTGGGGCGCCGGACGCGACGCGCGAGTCCGGCGAGCCCGGCTGGTTCGAAGCAGATGACGAGGATGATCGCCGCGCCGTAGAGGAACGCCGCCGCCTGGCTCGCGCCGATCCCGGGCTGGCCCGGGTCCACGATGAACGGCAGTGACCCGGCGTACTGCTGGAACACCAGCGGCAGGGCGCTGACGAAGGTGGCGCCCAGGATCGAGCCCCACACCGAGCCGAGCCCGCCCAGCACGATCATGGCGAGGAACTGCACCGAGAGCACGAGTCCGAACGACTCAGGGGCCACGGAGCCGATCGACAGGGCGTACAGGACGCCGGCCAGTCCGGCGTACATCGACGAGATGAGGAAGGCCTTCGCCTTGTAGTCGCGAACGTCGACCCCCATCACCGAGGCCGCCACCTCACTGTCACGCAGCGTCTGGAGCGCGCGCCCGGGCCGCGAACGCAGCAGGTTGGCTGCGAACCAGCAGGCGGCGATGGACAACACCAGGCCGAGGTACCACAGCCGTTCTGCCTGAGCGAACGGCACACCGAGGACGGTGAGGGGCGGCGAGTCGTTGCCCTCGAAGCTGAAACCGAGCACCGAGAAGAACGGGCCCGGAGCGACCGTTGAAGCCACCGGTCACCGACCCCCACGTGTTGAGCACGTGGTCACCGATGAAGACGAGCCCGAGCGAGGCGATGCCGAGGTAGATCCCGCGCAGCCGAGCGGCGAGCGGGCTGAACAGCAACCCGGCGAGACCAGCGGCGAGCACGCCCAGGACCATGGCAACCGGCGGCGGCCAGCCCAGGCCGCCATACGGGTTGGCGGTCCCGCCCGGGTCGCCTGCGACGTAGGTGTAGGTGATCGCGCCGACGGCCAGGAAGGGAGTGAGCCAGTGAGAGCTGGCCGGTGGTGCCGACGAGCAGGTTGAGCCCCACCGCGCCGATGATCGCGCCGAAGACGGCGAAGCCGGTGCGCAGCCAGAACTCGTCGACATACAGCGGCAGCGCGAGCAGCACCACGAGCAGGGTGAGCGCCGCGACCAGCTTGAGCAGGCGACCTGCCCACGGCGCGGGGCTCGACGGGAGTTCGGCGCGGGCCGGTCGTTCCTCGATGGTTGTGGTGTCAGACACGAGTCATCTCCCGAGTTCCGAAGAGTCCCGATGGTCGGACCAGGAGCACGGCGACCATGACGACATACGGCACCACGTCGCCGAACCCCCGTCCCAGGAAGGCGATCTGATCCTGGTAGCCGGAGGCCATCGCCTCGGAAACACCGATCACCAGACCGCCGACCAGGGCACCGCCAGTCGAGTCGAGCCCCCCGAGGATGGCGGCCGGCAAGGCGCTCAGGGCGACCGTGGCCACCGCCGGTGTCACGCCGGGTGTCGGGGCGCCCACCGCGAAGAGGCCGGCGACCGCCGCCAGGACCCCCGCCATCACCCAGGCAACCATCGAGACGCGGCCCAGGCTGATGCCCATCAGGGCCGCCGCCTCGCCGTCCTCAGCCGCGGCCCGCATGGAGATGCCCCAGTTGGAGTACTTGAAGGTGACGAAGAACGCCGAGATCAGCACGCCCGCCGCCACGATGGCGAGGGCGCGGTTGGTGGTGACGCCGACCCCGCCCAGCGAGATCGACTCGCCACCCCACGGGTGGCCGACGTTGAGGATCTCGGAGCCGATGCGCCGGGTGAGGTCGGTGACAATGATCAGATCGACGCCGATCGTCAGGATCGCGAGGCTGATGACCGGCGTGCCGCGCAGGCGGTTGATGAGTACGCGTTCGACCAGGAACGCCGCGGTCGCGGCCCCCGCGACTCCGACCGCCACCGCTCCCCAGAAGCCCAGGGTCTCGTGGAAGCGACCCATCGGGTAGACGCCGAGGAGCAGGAGCGAGCCCTGCATGAAGCTGGTGACTTCGCTGGCCTTGAAGATGATGACGATGCCCAGCGCGATGAGCGCATAGACGGCGCCGAGCGACAGCCCGTTCAACAGAAGAGACAGGAATTGCGTCATGGCGAGCTCTCCTCGTGATGGTCCTGTTCCGCAGCACCGGCGGGATCGTCTTCCTTGGCGCCGAGGTAGGCGCGGATGACGTCTGGGTCGGCCTGCGTCGCCTCGGGGGTGCCGTCCGCGATCCGGCGTCCGAAGTCGAGGACCGTGACGCGATCGGCGATGCTCATCACCATGCCCATGTCGTGCTCGACGAGGACGACGGTGATGCCGAGCGCGTCGCGGATCTGCGAGCGCCGCTCGCGCCATCCGTCGGTTTCGTCGGCGTTCATCCCGCCACCGGTTCGTCGAGGAGCAGGAGGCGTGGTTCGGTGCACAGCGCTCGGGCCGCCTCGACTCGCTTCTGGTCGCCGTAGGACAGGAGCACCGACGGGGACGTCGAGCTTCGCGCCGAGGTCGAGGAACTCGGCGATCTCCGCGGACGCGGAGCCCGTGCCGCCGTCGCTCCCGAGTCGCCTTCGGCAAGCGCAGCCCCCCGGACGAGGAATCCCGCATGGGTCAGACCGTGCCGGCCGAGCATCAGGTTGTCGGCGACCGTCTGGGTGATCGACAGCGCGATGTTCTGGAAAGGGCGCGCGCGACGCCGAGCCGGCGATCTTGTACGGACGCATCCGGTTGAGCACGTCGTGCCCAACCGTACCTCACCGGACGTCGCGCGGTAGACGCCGGACAGCACGTTGAACAGCGTCGACTTGCCGGCGCCGTTCGGGCCGATGATCGCGTGGATGGTGCCTGGCTCGACAGTGAACGACACGTCGGTCAGTGCCGAGACCGCGCCGAACGCCACCGAGAGGTTCTCGACGGTCAGGGTCTCGACGTCCTCGCGCAGGTCGACTGCTGCCGTCCCACTCATCGCGACCACCGGGTCAGCGTCTGGTGGTCGGGGTGGCCACGGCGTCCGGACGCCTGCGTCGGCACCGTGACCGAGGTAGAGCCGTTGCACGTCGTCGGATTTCGCGAGCTCTCCGGCCGTTCCTGACAACGACACCTTGCCGACGTCGAGCACGAACGCGTCATGAGCGACCCGAGGGCCATCGTCGCGTTCTGCTCGATGAGCAGCACCGCTGGCCCTGCCGGTTGATCTCGCGGATCACCTCGCCGATCTGGCCGATGATGCGCGGCGCGAGTCCCAACGACGGCTCGTCGAGCAGCAGCAGCGGCGGCGTGGCCATCAGCGCACGTCCGATCGCGAGCTCTGCTGCTCACCGCCCGAGAGCAGCGCGCCCCGCTGGGTACGCCGCTCGCGCAGCACGGGGAACATCTCGTCGATGCGGTCGTAGTCGCGCGGTCGCCTTCGCGGCCGCGGGTCGAGCCAGGCCACCGGCGTGGAGGTTCTCCTCCACCGTGAGCCGGGTGAAGATCCGTCGGCCCTCCGGGACGTGGACGACGCCGTGCCGACGCAGCTCGCCGGGTCGTTCCCGGTGAGGTCTGTCGCGGTCGAAGTCATCGCCGCCGTCGACCCGCCCCCGAGGCGGCGCAGGGTGCTCGACAGGGTGCGCAGCAGGGTCGTTCTTGCCCGCGCCGTTGCTGCCGAGCACCGCCACGACTCCGCCGTCGGGGACGGTGGAATGCGTCACCCCGCTCAGCGCCCGGACCGCACCGCCGTAGGTGACCACCAGGTCGCGCACCTCCA
>CAVOFS010000009.1:0-152287 GCA_963695055.1 uncultured Actinomycetota bacterium
CGACGTATCGCTGGGCTTCGGCGCGATTCGACCACCGCGTGGAAGGCCAGGGCAGGCTGGCCGAGGTCGTGCGCGGCAACGACATCAGCATCACGGTCGGAGCGCCGATCTTCGTGGACGGTGCCCTGTGGGGCATGATCGGCGCGAGCTGGAAGGGGGCGGACCGGCCGCCGCCGGACGCAGAGGAGCGCTTGACGCAGTTCGCGCAGCTCGTCGACACCGCGATCGCCAATGCCGACACCCGGGCCCAGCTCACGGCATCTCGCGCCCGCGTCCTCTCCGCGGGTGACGAAGCGAGACGACGGGTCGTGCGCGACCTGCACGACGGAGCTCAGCAGCGTCTGGTGCACGCGATCATCGCGCTCAAGCTCACCCAGCGAGCGGTGGACGAAGATCCCGAGCGCGTGAAGGTGCTGCTGGCCGAGGCGCTCTCGCATGCGGAGCAAGGCAATGAGGACCTCCGCGAGCTCGCGCACGGCATTCTCCCGTCAGTGCTGACGCGCGGGGGTCTTCGGTCAGGCGTCGACAGCATCGTCTCGAGGCTCGATCTACCCGTCGGACGTGGAGGTCACCCGTACGCGGTTGCCACCGGACATCGAGGCGAGCGCCTACTTCGTGGTGGCCGAGGCGCTCACCAACGTCGTCAAGCACTCGCGGGCCGGGACCGCGAAGGTGGTCGCCGTTCTCGACAACGGCATGCTGCGCCTCGAGGTACATGACGACGGCATCGGCGCAGCCAACGCCGAAGGCCCCGGTCTGACGGGCATCGGCGACCGGGTGGCGGCCTTGGGTGGGTCGCTGCGCATCGACAGTCCACCGGGGATGGGCACAGTCCTGATCGCCGAAGTGCCGCTGGCGACCTAGCCGTTCCCGTCGTACGACGGACCTCCAGGGCTGGCCGCGACGACCACGTCGCAGACGGGGCCTAGTGGCGCCCCAGATCGCGCAGGTAGGCGAGCGTGGCGAGCACGCGCCGATGATCGCTCGGAGCGGGCTCGAGGCCGAGCTTCTGGAAGATGCTCGTCACGTGCTTCTCCACGGCCGCGGGGGTGACCACGAGGGCCTCGGCGATCCCGCGGTTGGACTTGCCCTCCGCCATGTGGGCCAACACGTCCTGCTCGCGCGGGCTCAGGCCGGCCACCGGCCCGTAGCGGCGGCGTCGCCCGAGCATGCGCGAGACGACCTCGGGGTCGAGCGCGGTGCCACCGGCAGCGACGCGAGCAACTGCGTCGGTGAAGACTTCGACGTCGCCCACGCGTTCCTTGAGCAGATAGCCGACACCCTCCGCGCTGTCACCGATCAGGTCGATGGCGTACTGGTCCTCGTAGTAGTGGGAAAGCACCAGGACCCCGATCCCCGGCACGCGGTTGCGCAGCTCGATGGCCGCGCGCAATCCGTCGTCACCGTTTCCGGGAGGCATCTGGATGTCCACCACGGCCACCGACGGCCTCAGGGTGATCGCCTCGCGCAGGAACTCCTCGGCGTCGCCTACCTGGGCCACCACCTCGAAACCCGCTTCGGCCAGCAGCCGGACAACTCCCTCCCGGAGCAGTACGTCGTCCTCCCCCACGACTACTCGGACCGGATCCTCCGCCATCCGGGAACGCTAACAGCCTCCCAGCCCTCGGGCCTCTAGCCGAGGTCCGCATCCCCGAGCAGCAGCCCGCGAAGCGTCCCGTTCGCCAGGTCCTCCTTCGCCACGAACGGGACGAGGGGCTCTCCGTCCCGTGCCGTGATCGCGGTGGCGGCGTCCTTGTCGCTCGAGGTCAGTACGACGTGCGGTGACCAGGGGAGGGCGGCCAACGTCCGTGCGAGCTCGACACCGTCACCATCGGGCAACCCGACATCGACCAGCGCCGCCTGGGGCCGTCTCAGCTCAGCCTGGGCGATCGCCGAGGCGGCGTCCTCGCTCTCGCTGATGTCCTCGAAGCCCATCTCGTCAAGGATCCGCGAAGCAAGGTCGCGAAAGGACGGATCGTCGTCGACGACGAGGACGGACCATGCCATGCGTCCGATCATTCCACCGGCCCTGGCGCCTGACGGTAGGGCAAACCCGAGATCTGCACGACGTCGGGATTACCCGACCTCGACATCTGCCTTTGCGGATCGATCCCTCGGGTGTGTGGGCTTCAGCGAGGTCGGCCATGAGGACACAGTGAGGAGGTACAGGGCAAGGGAGCCGACATGGTCGCGGGCGATCTTCGTGGTCACCTCCCGGGGTGGCCACCAGGGGATGGCGGATGCGAACACGCTCTGTGCCCGGGAACGGTCGAGCCTTCCCAAGGGCCGTCCCTGAGACACCTCTGCCGTGCCGGCACACGACGTACATCCGCCGGGGCGAAGGCGTCGGCGATCTGGAATCGCGAGAGGCAGACCCATGACGGGCGTGGAGGCACCGACCTGAAGGGTCGAGGGGCCGAGAGCGAGCAGCTCGACCGGTTGGTCGAGGATGTCCGCTCCGGGGAAAGCCGTGCGCTCGTCGTCCACGGCGAAGCCGGCATCGGCAAGACCGCACTGCTGGCGTATGTCACCGAGCACGGGCTCGACTGTGGGTTCGCGCGAGCAGGAGGCGTCCAGTCCGAGATGGAGCTGCCCTTCGCCGCGCTGCACCAGCTGTGCGGGCCGATGCTGGACCACCTGGACCGACTACCAGGACCCCAGCGCGAGGCCCTCGCGACCGTGTTCGGCCTTGCTGCCGGCTCGGCGCCGGATCGTTTCGTGGTCGGACTGGCCACGTTGGGCCTGCTGTCGGAGGTGGCGGAGAAGCAGCCATTGGTGTGCCTCATCGACGACCACCAGTGGTTGGACCAGGCGTCGCGACAGGTCCTGGCCTTCGTCGCGCGACGGCTGGGGGCGGAGTCACTCGGGCTGGTCTTCGCCGCACGGGTGCTGGACGACGACCTGGCCGGACTCCCGCAGCTCCTGGTCACGGGTCTGGAAGGGCCGGACGCACGGGCGCTGCTGGACTCGGTGCTCACCGGCTCGCTGGACGCGCGGGTGCGAGACCAGATCGTCACCGAGACACGAGGGAATCCGCTGGCGCTGCTGGAGCTGCCCAGGGGACGCACCGCGGACGAGCTGGCCGGCGGGTTCGCGATCCCTCACGGGAGGCGGTGACGCGCACGGTGGAGGCGGACTTCCGGCGCCGTACCGCTGGGTTGCCCGGACAGACCCGTGGGCTGCTGCTGATCGCGGCAGCGGACCCGACCGGTGACTCCGCACTCGTCTGGCGGGCGGCACTGACGGCTCGGTATCGAGCCGACCGCCGCGGCCGCTGCGACCGAGGAGGGTCTTGCCGAGTTCGACAACCGGATCCGGTTCCGCCATCCTCTGGCCAGGTCCGTCAGCTACTGGTCGGCATCGGTCGCGGAACGCCAGAGCGGTGCATCGGGCACTGGCTGAGGAGACGGACCGGACCCTCGATCCGGACCGTCGCAGCTGGCACTTGGCGCAGGCAGCCCCTGGCCCCGACGAGGACGTCGCGGGTGAGCTCGAACGCTCCGCCGACCGGGCTCAGGCGCGGGGCGGTCTGGCCGCGGCGGCCGCCTTCCTCCAGCGCTCCATGGCGCTCACCGTGGACCCGACCAGACGGGCCCGACGAGCGTTGGCGGCCGCGATCACCCAGTTCCAGGCGGGTGCGTTCGAGGCCCATGGACCTCCTCGACCTCGCGGAGGCTGGGCCGTTGGGCGAGCTCGACAAGGCGCGGATCAGCCTGGTGCGAGCACAGCTCGCGTTCGTCCTCAATCGCGGCGGGGACGCGCCGGTGCTGATGTTGGAGGCGGCTGCCCAGTTCGAGCCCATCGAGCCACGACTGGCGCGCGAGACGTACTTGGACGCCTTCGCTGCCTCCACGTTCGCCGGGCGGGCCGCCAGCCCCGGCGGAACCGTTCTGGACGTCGCCCGGCGTGCGGCCGCCGCGCCGCAGCCACCTGGACCGCCGCGAGTCCACCGACTGGCTGCTCACCGGCCTTGCCGCCAACTTCAGCGACGGCTACGCCGCGGCGGTTCCCCACCTGCGGCAGGCGCTGGCCACGTTCGGGATCGCGCGTCGCCCGCCGAGGAGCTGCGCTGGATGTGGCCGACGACCTCGCCGCCCTGCACCTGTGGGACGACGAGCAGTGGCTTCGCCTGTCGAGTCGCTACGTGGACCTCGCGCGCGCGGCAGGCGCGTTGAGCGAGATGCCGCTCGCACTCAGCACCCGCGCCATGGTGCTGTTGTTCGCCGGTGAGTTGGGTGCCGCTGCGTCGCTCGTCGAGGAGCAGCACACGGTCACGGAGGCCACGGGCAGCCAGTTGGCGCCCTACAGCGGGATGTTCCTGGCGGCTATGCGCGCACAGCCGTCGGTAGCCGAGAACCTGATCGAGATCACCAACCGAGATGCCCGTGCCAAGGGCGAGGGGATCAGCATCGCCGTCGCCGAATGGACCCGAGCGGTGCTCCACAACGGCCAGGGGAAGTACCACGAGGCCGCCGCCGCCGCTCGCCAGGCCTTGCACCACCAGGAGTATCCGAGAGCTGCGCTATCCCGGCATCGCCAACTGGGCCGCCGCCGAGCTGATCGAGGCGGCGTCGCGCAGCGGTATCCACGACGAGGCACGAGAGGCAGTGGAGTGGATCACCGAGATGACCACGGCCAGCGGCACTCACTGGGCCCTCGGTGTCCAAGCACGTTCGCGCGCACTCGTCACTGGTGGAGACGACGCCGATGCCGCGTTCGGCGAGGCCATCTCCTGGCTCGAGCAGACCCAGGTGAGAGCCGAGCTGGCGCGCACGCATCTGCTGTACGGCGAGTGGCTGCGACGCGAACGTCGCCGTATCGAAGCGCGAGACCACCTGCGCACCGCCCACCGCATGCTGGAAGCAATGGGCATGGAGTCCTTCGCAGAGCGCGCCCGGCACGAGCTGTTCGCCACCGGCGAGACCGCGCGTCGGCGGTCCACGCCGGACACCCAGGAGCTGACCGCCCAGGAGATGCTCATCGCGCAGCTCGCCCGGGACGGATTGTCGAACCCCGAGATCGGCAGTCGGCTGTTCATCAGCGCTCGCACGGTGCAGTACCACCTGCGCAAGGTCTTCGTGAAGCTCGACATCACGTCTCGAAGTCAGCTCGATCGCGTCCTGCCGCACCCTCCCGGCAGGTGGTCACATCCGGCGCGGGCGCACGCTCGGCGCGGCGGTCCACGTGACCCGGCACTGACGGAGGTAGGTCCGCTCGCCGGCCGACCGAGCCGCCGTCAACGCGGTCGCGTCGGGCCCACGTCCAGCACAGACGGTCGGCTCGGCTCGCAGAACAACAAGCCCGCTGAAGAGGGGAGCGGTGAGGGCCGCATGCTGGGAGCTTTGGCCTGGGGCTGTTCGGCAGCGCGTTCCTCCTTCTCGGTGCGTGGCTGACCTACCAGCTCGACCTCAGCCGAGGGTGCACGGCGGTGGTGATGGCTCTCGGGTCGGGAGTCCTGTTCGGCTCGGTCGTTCACGAGCTGGTGGACCAGGCGCTCGAGACCCAGTCGGTGGGTTTGGTCGGCACCTTCCTGCTGCTCGGTGCCACCACGTTCGCCGTGGGTGACTGGCTGATCAACCGCCTAGGCGGCGCGGAACGCAAGGATCCGACCGGAAAGCAGGCATCCGGAACGCCGCTGGCCATCGTCATGGGATCAGTTCTCGACGGCATTCCGGAGTCGTTCGTGCTGGGCCTCACCGTGCTTCAGGGCGGTGTGAGCATTCCTCTGTTGGCCGGCATTGCGCTCTCGAACCTGCCCGAGGCGGTCTCGTCCTCGAGCGGCCTGAAGCGGGCGGGTTGGCCGAGCCGGCGCGTCTACCTCATGTGGTCAGTGGTCACTCTCGCAGCCGGGGTCTCGGCCGCCCTTGGGTACCTGATCCTGGACCCGGTCAGTGGCCTGACCAGCGCTGTGGTCCAGGCGTTCGCCGGTGGCGCGCTGCTGGCGATGGTGGGGGACGAGCTCTTGCCCGAGGCATACGACGTAGAGGGTGTTCTGACTGGGGTGCTGCTCGTGGCTGGGCTGGCAATCTCACTCATGCTCGATGCGCTCTGAACCAACCTCCCGGGTCGCCGGCACGTCCAACGACTCGTCGTCGGTATGTCCGTGAACCGGGCCGCCCCTGTTTGGGTGCGTTGCCGACGACCGGAACGGACGTCGGTGGCGCGTTATCGCGGCCGCATGCGGACCTTGATCAGGTTTCACCACGAAGCGTGAACGGGCTTGGTTCTCGCCCGATCGGTGGGCATCGACAGTGTGCCGGCGAGGTCCAGAGGTCGCAGTCCAGATTCTGTAGACCCGCCGCTTGCAGTCCCCGAGGATGGCATCGCCGCAGGTCAGAGGGCGGTTTCGCCTCCTGAGCGCAGCCGACTGCAAGGGATCGCGATGACGCTCATGATCATCGGTGTCTTCCCGATGACCACCACGTGGAGTGCGTCGCGCTGCTGGAGAAAAGCCGGCTCTGACCTGGGGCGGAGCGATCTTCGATGGACTCGTTGACCTTCGATGATTGACCGCCATGGCGCACTTTGGGCACGCTTGGCCCGACTTCCTGCGCCGGGCGGTCGGTGCACGACGGGGCGATGACGCACCACGTCGAGTGCGTCGCGCTGCTAGAGAAAACCGGGTCTCACCTGCGGTGATGTGGCGTTCGCCAATCCGACTGGTGACACTCTGTTGCTCGCCTTGGGCTCGCTTTGCGCACAGAGCGCCACATCTTGCGCAGGGGAACGGCGGACTCAGTCACTGCGCAACCCAGATTCTGCTGGTCGCCAACCCGCTCTCGGTGCGCTGAGATGGGGCAACCGGACGGGCGACGCCATCAAGGATCCGATGCTTCCGTCTCGTGACCTTGGAGTTCAGTGGGCGGCGCGACTTCGCTCCCGTAGCGCGCTAGGCCACCGTCGGCGGCACTGTCGTCGCGGCGTCTCGACCGAGGAGCGCTCGTGCCTCGCGTCCGTAGTCGGTGTCGTTCTCGGGAGGGAGGCGCTCGTAGAGCTCGGCGAGCAGCCTCAGATCGGCCTCGTCCTCGGCCGAGGGCAGACGCGCGAGTACAAGCGCGGAGCGAACTGCGAAGGCCCATGACCCGTGCAGTCGCGCGGCCTGGATCGACTCGAGCAGGAGTGCCCTTGCGTCCGCTTCCTGCCCGGACAGCTGCAGCCACTCGGCCTCGACCCGGAGCAGCTCGGGCTCGAAGAAGTACGCGGGCATCGACGCCGTGAGCGTCCGCATCCTGACGAGCAGGTCGCAGGCGAGGTCGCGCCGACCGCGACGCAGGTGGACCTCGGCGAGGAGCCCGCCGATCATCGCCGCCCAGATGTGGCTGGCCTGGAGTTCGTCCGCGAGCGCCCTCTCGAGCTCGGCGACGCTCTCCTCCTCGTCCCCGAAGCGTGCGAGCGCCCAACCGCGCATCGCGTGGGCGACGCCGAAGAACTGGGGATGAACAATGTCGCGCTCGAGTGCCAGCGCGCGCTCTGCGGCGCGCAGGGTCGCTTCCGCGTCGCCGTTGATCTGCAACACCCACGGTAGTTGCGTCAGCGGTTGGGCGAGGGTTGCCGCGTGTCCAAGCGCTTCGCCGAGATCGATCGCCTCGTGCATCTGACTCACCGCTCTCACCGAATCGCCTCGCAATGCAAGGGCGAGCGCCTGGAGCGCCAGCGCGCAGACGCAGGGATCGTGGTTCCCGTAGAGATACGAGAGCGAGTGATGGACCTCCGGGCGGTAGATGGCGCGCCCCGCATCGGCGGCTGCGATAGCCCCGTCGATCTGCCCGCCGAACAAGCAGTTCATCCAGCGGGCGTGAAGGGCCTGCAGCCTCATCGAATCGTCGCCCTGGGACGCCAACTCGGTCAGCCTTTCGACGAGCCGCATCGACCGGCCGAAGTCCCCCCGATGGCCGTGATAGATGGAGAGAGCCACCTGGGCCGGGAAATGCTCGGCGGCGGGGGCACTGCCCATCATCAGTTCGGTGGCCCGCATATACGCTTGCTCTACCTCGGGCGCGCCCAGCCCGCGCTGTGCCAAGAGAGCGACTCCCAGCTGCAGCTGCAGCTCAGCCTCGGTGCGGCTGCGCTCGTCGGTGTCCGGCAGCTGCCCCACCAGCGTGATCGCGCCGGAGAAGTGTTCGACTGCGCGCTCGTTCGCGGAGAGCCGGATCGCTCGTAGGCCGGCACGGTGGAGTGCCTGCGTAGCCCGCTGCGCAAGGGTGGCGACATCCTCACCCGCCGCGCGCGTGTAGTCGAGCGCGACGAGGTAGTGGTGGGCCACCAGCTCGGCATGTTCTTCTGGACGGCCCAGCGAATCGATCCACTCGGCCGCCCAGCGATGGCACTCGGCCCGGTCCGTGTGCGTGATCTCGCTGTAGGCGACGTCGCGGAGCAGCTGGTGGACGAACGCGTACTCGATGTCGCCTGCGACGGAGGAGCGACGCACCCGCTGTACGAACTCCCTGCGCGCAAGCGCCGACAAGAGCGCCTCGGCATCCGTGCGCGAGACCCGGCCGACTGCCTCGAGCGCGCCGAGCCAGAAAACCTTGCCCAGAACTGCGGCGTCCTGCAGCAGCCGCTTCTCGGCATGGGCAAGCCCGTCGAGGCGGGCCGCGATGATGCCGTGGAGCGTCTCCGGCAGCGCCTCGAGGCGACCTCGCTCGGCCAGCATCCGACAGAACTGCTCCGCGTACAGCGGATTGCCCCCGATTCGAGGGAGCAGGGCGCCCTCCACCTCGCTGGTGAGCACCGGCCCTGCCAGCCTGGTCGCGACTAAGCGCCTGGTCTCGGTCTCCGACAGGGGCGGCAGCGAGATCGTGAGCGCACTCGGCTTGCCTCCCGCCCAGTCCGGCCTGCGTTCGAGGAGCTCCGGTCGCGTCGTCGCCAGAACGAGGAGGGGCACGCCACGAACGCGATCGAGAAGCTCATCGACGAAATCGAGCAGGGCGGCGTCCGCCCAATGGAGGTCCTCGAAGACGAGCACGAGGGGGCGCTCGTCCGCGAGCGCTTCGAGGAACTGTCGCCAGGCTGTGAACGTCGCGCTGCGGCGATCGGCCGCAGTGGCCTCGTCCCCGCCGAGGCCCACGAGCAGGCCCAGGTGCGTCGCGATCCGGTGTGCTTCGGCAGGGTCTTCGATGACGCGACGAACCGCCGTCGCGAGTTTCCGCTCCACCTTCGCAGGCGGGTCACTCTCCAGGATCCCCGCCTGCGCCTTGACGATCTCCCCGAGGGCCCAGAAGCCGACACCGTCTCCGTACGGGAGCGAGCGGCCCTGACGCCAGGTCACACGTTCGTCGCGCCGGGCGACGGCTTCCTGCAGCTGCGAGACGAGCCGCGACTTGCCGATGCCGGGAACGCCCAGGATCGTCACGAGCTGCGGCGACCGTTCGGACGCAGCCCACTCGAGCCGCTCGTGGAGCAAGGCGAGCTCCCGCTCGCGGCCGACGAACGGCGTCCGATGGCGCGAGAGGTCGAGGCCGGGACCCGCCAGCGGGCGGATCGCCTCCCAGACGCTGATCGCCTCGCTCGTGCTTGCCACCGCGATCGGCGCCGCCTCCCGATACTCGATCGCGTCGCTCGTCCGCCGGAAGGTCGGACCGTCGACGAGAACCACGTCCACGGGGGCGGCGTGCCGGAGGCGGGCGGCCGTCTGGACGACGTGGCCGACGGCAATCGGCTCCCGCTCGGACGCGGAGGCGCCGGACGTGACGAGGGCTTCGCCGGTCGCAACGGCGATGCGCACGTGTGGGTTCTCGCCCTGGTCGGTCAACAGGTCGCGGACGCTCAGCGCGGCGCGGACCGCTCGTTCTGGATCGTCCTCGTGCGTAGCGGGGGCGCCGAACACCGCCAGGACCGTCTCACCGATGAGCTTCTCCACCGTCCCGCCGAACTGCTCCAGTGCTGAGCGGACGCGGGCATGGTGCGGCGAGAGGAAGGCGCGAACCTCCTCCGGATCGACCGGCTCGGCCTTGACCCCGGAGTCGAGGAGGTCAGCGAAGACAACGGTGACGACCTTTCGCTCCTCCCGCCGCAGGACTGCGCGAACAGGGAGAGCGTGCGTGCCGGCCAGAGACCGGTCGTGACCGAGGATGCGTCGGTGGAGCTCCTCCAGCCGCTCGCTGGGCTCGATTCCGAGCTGCTCGACGAGCGTGCGCCGCGCCGCGCGGTAGCCAGCGAGCGCGTCCGCCTGCCGTCCCGCGCGGTAGTAGGCAAGCATGAGCTGGGCAAGGAGGTGCTCGTGGTAGGGATGTTCCGCTACGAGGGCCTCGAGCTCGGGGATCAGGTCTCCGGCCCGCCCGAGCGCGAGATCGGCCTCGAGCCGGTCCCCGACCGCTGCGAGACGGAGCTCGTTCAGGCGGGCCACCTCGGGGGAGAAGGCGTCCTCGTGGAGGACGTCCTGGAAGGGCTCCCCCCGCCAGAGGGCAAGCGCCGTCCGCAGCATCTCGCCCGCTCGGGCGGGCTCGTCCTCGAGCAGGGGCCGCGCGGCGCCTGCGAGGTGCTCGAAGCGCGTGGCATCAAGCTGATCCGGATCGATCCGAAGGAAGTAGCCGGTCGGGCGCGTCCCCAGCAACCTGGCCGCGGCATTCGACGCCTCCGGAGGTTCGAGGATCCGCCGCAGCTTGGAGACGTGGAACCAGAGCTTTCGGCGGGCCCCCGGTGGGTTCGCCGGCCAGAGCACGTCGACGATCCTGTCCGTCGACACGACCTTGCCGGGATGCTGCAACAACAGCGCTAGCAGCGTGCGCTGCGTCGGCGAGCCGATCCTCGTCGCGATCCCGTCGTGGACGATCTCGATCGGGCCGAGCACCCGGAAATCCGGCACCACGCTCAGAACATTCACCGCCTCGAGTCGACGACGCGATCTGCGCAAAGTCGAGCAACGTGGGCGCAAAGGCGCGCAGAACATGCTATCTGTCGCGTCGGTGGACGGAACCGCCGAGCTCGAGGAGGTTTCGCATGAGGGTCCGAGCACTGCCTATCGCGGTCGTCGCCATGACGGCCCTCGCCGTTCCGGCCTCGGCCGGCACGACACCTCCCGCAGCGGCTGCACTGCCGCCGGGAAACCCCGCAGCGGCTGTATTGCCGCCGGGGAACACGGTTGCACAGTGGAACAAGATCGCCGAGGACACGGCCGTGGGGTCCGGTGCGTTCCAGGGGGAGGGCTTCATCTATACGGCGTACGCGTCAACCGCCGTCTACAACGCCGTCGTCGCGATCGAGGGCGGGTATGAGCGCCAGGACTCGACGATCACTGCGCCTGCGGGAGCCTCAGTCGGTTGCGCGGTCGTCGAAGCCGCCTACCGCACGCTTCGCTACTACTTCTCGTCGTTCCCGGTTCTCCTCGCGAACCTCGACGCCGACTTCGCCGAAGCGCTCTCGCCCTCGAACCTGAACGGGTGCACCGCAGACGGCGGTGCGGGCACTGCTGTCGGCCGGGCGGCTGCCAACGAGGTGATCTACAACCGCACCACCGGTCCCAATCCCGACGGGCGGATGACGCCGATCGGTGTGAGCACGCAGTTCGCGACGCTGCCGCCAGGACCGGGCGTGTGGCGGCTGACTCCGCCGTTCGCTGCGCCGCAGACGCCATGGGTCGGCAACGTGCGCCGATTCGTCCTGGCGAGAGTCGACCAGTTCCTGCCCGACCCGCCCCCGTCGCTCCAGAGCGACAAGTGGGTCGACGCCTTCAACGAGCTCAAGGCATACGGCGGAGCGACCAGCAGCGTGCGCACCGTGGAGCAGACCAACATCGCGAAGTTCGAATTGGCGAACGTCGTCCGCCAGTACAACGGCGTCGCGCGCGAGATTGCCGCCGCCCGCAGTCTCAACCTGCTGGAGACGTCACGGCTGTCCGCAATGGTGAACCTCGTCGGCGCCGACGCGCTGGGGTCTGCCCTGTACGCCAAGTACCACTACCTGTTCTGGCGGCCGGTCACCGCGATCGACCCCACCGCCGTGATCACGGACGGCTTCGGACCAGTGCCCGGCTACGACGACGGAAACCCTGCCACCATCGAGGAGGCCGGGTGGCGGCCGCTCCTGACCACGCCCAACCACCCCGAATACCCCTGCGCGCACTGCGTGATCACGTCGGCGATGGCCCAGGTCTTCACTACCTTCCTCGGCACCAACCACATCGACCTCGACATCCGCGGCTTCGATCCCGCGGGGCCGGCCGGAAACCTCGACGCCGTGCTCCACTTCAAAACCGCGAACGAGCTTCGGCGCGGGATCATCAACGCGCGGATCTGGGCGGGACTGCACTACCGCTTCTCGGGCGTCGCCGGCGTCGTCCTGGGCCGCGACGTCGCAAAGTACGACCTCAAACACGCGTTTCAGCCGGTCGGGTAGAACGACCCCTAGCAAGGGGGCGCGCCACGAGGGCGCGCCCCCTCGGTTGTCGACCGTTGGCTGATGGCTGCTCAGGTCCCGTGGGTCACGACCTGGAGGTCACCGAGCACCACCGTGCCGGACGCGGGGATCTCGGGGTGGGAGATCTCGGTGTCAAGCCAGTACGGCGTCCCGTCCTGGAAGGGGAAGGTGACGAAGTAGCTGGGGTGGTTGATCCCCTCGCCGGCCTCGCGCGCAAGCCGACCGGTGACCTCGGCCTCGGGGTGGACCCGCTCGATGGTGAAACGTCCGGTCGCGCGCAGGGTGCGCGCCCGGGTCGGGTGCTCCTCGGTCGGGTTGGTGGTCAGGTGCGGTTGGTGGAACAGCTCGTAGCTCAGCGGCGTGACGACCGGCTGGGAAGTCCCGGCGTAGACCAGCCGCCCGGTCACCGTGACACCCTCGCGAAGCGGCAGGTCGCGACGAAGGTCGTGCCGCAGCCGCACTCCCGACCAGCAGCGCGGGGCGTGGTCGCGCGGCCAGCCGTCGGCACCGAGCATGTAGCGGCCAGGGACCAACCGGTCGATGCGGTAGCGACCGAGTGCGTCGGCAGAGACCAGCTCCTGGAAGGTCCCGAATCGGGGCATCTCGTCGGGCGGGCACAGGTCGCTGGTCGTCGCCTCGACGACGGCGTGCGGGGCGGTCCGACCGCGCAGCGTCAGAAACTGTCGGTCGAGACTCAGGGCAGGCAGGACCCGTACGGTGTCGCGTCCACTCGCGAAGAGGCGCACCATGCCGAAGTGCTCGGCTCCGGCTGCCACCAGCACATACCGGCCGCGACTGAGGCCGCTGACCTCCACGGCACCCCGCTCGTCGGCGACCGTGCTGCCGACAGGCGTCCCGCTGCGGTCGCGAATCTCCACCGGAACGAAGGTGACCCTATGTCCACCTTCCCGCACCGCTACGCGCACCGTGGTGCCGGGGTGCAGGCGGATGGTCGGCCGCAAGGTCTGGTGCCCCTCGAGGACGGTCACCGCCACGGACGTCGCCCGCCATCTCGTGCCGGGGCCACCGACGGTGGCGAGGTAGCGACCCGGCGTCAGGCCGCCGACCTCGATACGGCCGCGTCCGTCGGCGTACGCCGCAGCCACCATCTCGCCGCCACTGCGACGCAGCAGCACCTCGGTGCCCCGCGGCGAGGTGGTGGAGATGGGTGCGAGCCGAGCACGGAGTCGGGCGCCCGGGTCGAGCGTGCCATCGACGTCCGTCGTGGTGTCGGCGGCGAGGTCGACCGGTGCCGACGACCAAGGCAGCTCGCCCGAGCCACCGAAGGCGACGTAGTAGCGACCCGGCACGAGGTCCTCGAAGCGGTACTCGCCACCGGCGTCGGTCCAGGTGCGAAAGGCGACGGTGTCGTTGAGACGCATGACGCGCACCTCCTCGCCCTCAGCGGCTCCCGTGATCGTGCCGGCCAGTGAGGCCGTCGGCCGGACCGTGACCTTCCCGAGGTCACGGGTGTCCGACGTCACGGGAAGCAGCGACTGCTGCAGCACCCAGCTGTCGGAGGTGCCTGAGCCGCCGACGTAGGTGATCGCGTAGTCCACGCCGGAGGCCATCTCGCGGCACACGGTCGGGATGTCCTCATCCGGCTCGCAGACTTGTACGAGGTAGCCGCCGGCGCCCTGCCGGACGCGGAAGGCCCCGTCGTCAGCGGTCACCGTCCGGCGGTCGGTCTGCTCGGGCACCAGCCCCACCTCGGGGACCTCCGGGAAGCGCAGGACGTTGACCAGAGCGCCCGCCACGGGGTCGCCCGCGCGGTCGACGACGACGCCCTGAACCCAACCGACCTCGGGCGGCGGAGCAGTGGCGAGGGCAGCTGTGCCGGGGCCGGAGACGAGGCCGCCGGTGGCGACGAGGGACAGCAGCAGGACGGAGGGGGTGCGCACGGTGGACTCGCTCTCTCGATCAGCGCCCCGAGGCGGGACGTCGATGGGGATACGCAGGACGTGGCCGGTCGGTTGCAGGCGACCGGGCGAATCTCCACGACTGCCTTCGTTGGCCGACGACTTCATCTACGAGTTCACCGCCGGCGAGCGGCTGCACGGCGAGTACGGGCCGAGCACGAGATGGACCGAGCGCTACCCGGGCCGGTGACCGTCGGGAGAAAAGTACGTCTTCCCGTGACACATCGATGAACCTCGGCCGCGGACCCGGCGCCACAGAGGCCCGGAAGCGCACAGGCGCGCTTCCGGGCCTCCGGCATCTGTGTGGGTTAGCTCTGTCCGGGCGCCTCGGCCCTCACGGACTCGGCTGACGTCTTTCCTTCGTCCTGGACGCGCTGCACGGAGTCCTGGGCGGTCTCCTTGACCTGCTGGGCTGCTCCGGCTGCGGAGTCCTTCAGGTTGGCCCCGACGTCCTGGCCGACCGACTTCGCCTCGTCGACCAGCGGCTGGGCTGCCTCGACGACGCGCTGCGAGGCGCGCTGTTCGGCGTCGGTGGCCGGGATGAGGGCCGCGATGACGAGGCCGGTGCCGAAGGCGATGAGGCCCGCTGCGAGGGGGCTTCCCTCGATGGCGTCGCTGGTGGCGTCCTTGGCATCGCCTACGCCGCCCTTCACACCCGCCACGGCGGTGCTGCCGGTCGAGCCGACACTGCCGGCGGAGTCGGCGAGACTGTGTCCGCTGCCCATGACCTTGTTCTTGACAGAGCGGACCTTGCTGCGGGCGGCTTCCTTGCGTCGCTCGACGATCGCGCTCGGGCTGACTCGGTCCTGCAACGCATCGAGGTCGGTGGCCAGGGAATCCCTGGTGCCGGCGATCTGGGTACTCAGTTCTTCTGTGCTTTGGCCCATCGGACGTCCTCCTTCAAGGTTTCCTGCGTCTGGGGTAGCTGCGGCCTGCTGGCCTGGAGCCTCTTCTTGCCGATGAGGGCGAGCACCGCGGTCGCGATGGCCCACAGGACCGTGACGATGAGCGCCGCGAGCCATAGCTCGAGGAACTCGTCGAGCACGAACATCAAGGTCACCGTGAGGAACAGCACGGTGAAGTAGCCGGCGAGACCAGCACCACCGAGCATCCCGGCACCCTTGGCGGCCTTCGTCCCCTCCTCCTTCAGCTCGGTCTTGGCCAGGTCGATCTCCTGGCGGATGAGCGTCGTGAGGTCCTGAGTAACGTCGCTGACGATCTCACCGAGGCTGCGCGGGTCAGCCGGCTGACCGGGAGCAGGCGTCTGTGACGGGGTAACGCTCACGGGAGGACCTCCTGCGGACCCGCGCCGAAGCCGTGCTCTTCGCCCCTGTCATCTGGGAGAGGCGAGCCCGGCACGGTGCCGACGCCACCGGTGGCGGGGTACGTCGGCTCGACCGGTGGGCTGGGCACGGCGATGACCGGCTGACCGTACGACGGCGCAGCCGACGTTCCGGTCGCCGGGTTGCCGGCCGTGGTGTGGTTGGTGAGCGTGGGAGTGCCCACGGCGTCCGGGGTTCCGGTCATCGAGGACGAGGTGTCCTGGCTGTGAGCCTGCTTCGCTCCCCGCGCGAGGCGACCGACGACGACGCCCGCGCTGAGTGCTCCGAGGAGGAACAGCGCGGGTCGGCGGCGCGCGAACTGGCGCACGTCGTCGAGGACGTCGGACGGCTCGCGCCCGTCGAGGTGGGCGCTGAGGCCGCGGGCGCGCTCAGCGACCTGCTGGGTCAACTGCGTTGCGAGCCCGGAGTCAGCGGACGAGGCCATCGACTCGAGATCGGTGCTCACGCTCCTCAGGGTGCCGACCAGCCGGTCGAGCTGGGTGCGGGACTGCTCGTTGACCTGCCCGAGGGTCTCGTCGAGCAGCTCACGGACCTGGTCCTTGGCCTGGCCGGCGACGTTCTGCGCCTCCTCGCCGACGACAGCGGCGACGTGCTTGCTCTCGTCCGCGGCGGTGCTGGCGGTTTGCTGCACTTGTTCCTTGGTATCCGAAGTCGATGTCATTGCTTCTCCTCGACTGTTGTGGGTGCGGTGCCTGGGTGCTGCCGGGCGCGTCTTCAGCCCGTTACTCCTGCGGTGCCCCGATGTGCTGACGGAGAACTGCACCCCAACAGGTGAAAGTCTCGATCACCCTCAACCGCCGCCGTGGGAGAGGTAGTCGTCAGGTGACAAGTCCGCTACGAATTCCGTCGTACGTCGCGTCCGCCCGGGCCCAGGTGTCGTCCCGCCAGACGACCAGCCCCAGGCGCTCGAACTCCTCCAGCCAGCCTTCCATCGGCCAGGTGCCCCAACGGCGTCGGTAGATCGCCGCGTTGCGGAGGATGTCGTCCAGGTGCTCGACAGGAGGACGAGAGACCGGGTGGAACTGGTGATAGGCACGGGCATCTCCTGTCCACCCCAGGTCGACTCCTCTCGTCTTCAGGAGCTGCGCGAAGTCGGTGTCCTCGCCGCCGTACCCGACGTACTCCTCGCAGAAGCCGCCGGAGCCCAGCCAGGCCGACTTCGACAGCGCGAAGGACAAGGACCAAAAGAGCTCCGGGCTGCCGGACTCTCGCGTCTCGCCTCGAGCGAGACGCGGACGGGCGGGATGGGGGTCGTACAGCTCGTCCAGCCCGGCTAGCTGGTAGCCGGCCGCGGGCGGCGGCGGCAGGTAGGTGACCGGGCCCTGCCACACGGTCGCGGGGGCGTGCGCAACGACACGTCGATAGTCCTCGACCAGGTCGGGCGCGACGAGGCAGTCGACGTCCAGAGCGATGACCACGTCACATCCGGCCTCGAAAGTCGTGTCGATGCCCCGGTTGCGAGCCGCGGCCAGCGGAAGTCCAGCCGGATCCCGGTCCATCGGAAGCACCCGAGCGCCGAGGCCACCGATGTCCGGCCATTCAAGGAGGGCGGGGTCGTCCATGGCCACGACGACGTAGACGTCGACGGGGATCGTCGAACCGGCCAGCGACAGATGCTGGAGGCGGAGATGGTCGTGCCGCCCGTGCGCGATCGTGACGACTCCGACACCGCTCACGACACTGGCTCCAGGCCGGGGGCGGGAATTGACGCGACCAGGTCCGCAAATCGCTCGGCTGCATGTCCGTCGCACCACGACGACCACCGGGCGCCGTCGAGTTCCAGCGCCGAGTCCAGACGTGCCGCCCAGCCGTCGTCCGGAAACCGGTCCTCGACCAGGACCGGCCAGCCGCCCGCCGCCAACGCTTCGGCACTGGTCCGCTGCTCCTCGTGCGGTCGACTCTGCGGGACCACGATGGCCGGTGTCCGGGAGGCCGCGATCTCCGCCAGGATGTTCTGGCCGGCGTTGGTCACCACGACATCGGCGTCCTCCAGGGCTGCGCACGGATCGTCCACCCACCGACCGTGATGTCCGAGAACGGTCCACTCCCACCCGGCCGACTGCCGTCGTGCTCTCTCGATCTGCTCGGCGCGCAGGTCGTCCCCGCCGGCGCCCGTCATGAGGAGGACTCGCGGCCGGCCGGGTCGCCGCGGCCGGTGGATGCGGACGGGGTAGCGAGAGACGGCGCCGATGAGACGCACACGGTCACGGACCGAGTCGGGCAGCCCGGGAAGCATGTTGCGGGCCAAGGCAGGCCACATCCCGACCAGATGCGTCGAGACGTCGAAGCCCAGCAGGTGGGGCGGGTCCCAGCGTTGCCCGGGAAGGACGACGCTGAGCACGGGGACGCCGTGCAGCCGGGCCAGCAGAGTGACCTCGACCGAGACGTCCACCACCATCAGCCGGGGCCGATGCTCGTCGAGCCATCGCGAGATCTGCGCGGTCCGCGTGCTGAGGCCGGGATCGGAGCTCGGTACCCAGTGCAGGCGGCCGCGGGCGGTTTCGTCGGTGACTGCGTGGGACAGGTCGTCCCGCTCGAGGAGCACCCACTCGCCGGTCCAGCCCGGCGGCTGGGGCAGCGAGGACAGACCGGTCACCGGCTCACCCAGCCGACGGGCCAACGCCAGCGCCCGATGGGCGTGACCCCGACCTTGGTGGTGCACGTAGTAGCCGATCATGCGGCAGACCGGGTGTCGAGCAGATCGGCGTACAGGTTCTCGTAGCCGTCGACCATCCGGGCTGCGCTGAAGCTGCGGACGATGTGCTCTCGGGCAGCGCGCCGGTCACAGGCGAGTGCCTCAACCATGGCGGCGGCCAGGTCGGCAGGGTCGTTGCCGATCGCAAGTGCGCCCGTGCCGGCCGCGACGATCTCGGGGAGTGCTCCGCGGCGCAGGGCGGCGACGGGGGTCCCGCAGGCCATCGCCTCGATGGCCACCAGCCCGAACGGCTCCTCCCAGGCAGGCGTCACGACCGCGACGGCAGACCGGGCCACGAGATCGGCTAGGGGGCGGTGGTCGAGGTGTCCGACGTACGTGATGTCGCCGCTGAGGCGAGGCTTGATCTCGCGGGCGAAGTACGCCGCGTCCGGGGCCGGGCCGGCGAGGACCAGCGGGATTCCCACGAGCCTCGCTGCGTCGATCGCGAGGTGCGGCGCCTTCTCGGCGACCAGTCGCCCTGTCCACACAGCCGACCGACCACCGCGACCTGGCTGCCATTGGTCGAGGTCGACACCGTTGTACACGACCGGCGCGTCGACGACGTGGCGCCAGGCTGCGGCTGTGCACCAACTCACCGCGGTGCACTCGACGGGCGCCGAGCTCGCACCGATCGCCGACTCCAGCCACGGCGTCGGGGGTGTGTGCAGAGTGGTCAGCACCGGCACCTCCAGCATCGCCGACATCGCCACCGGCAGATGGTGGAGACTGTTGTTGTGCACGACATCGAAGCGACCTGACCCGCTGCGGGCGAGGTCGAGCATGAGGGAGAGATAGGCGTGGTGGTCGGTCATCCACTCCTCCTCCGGCGAGTTCACGTCACGAAGGGCCTCCTGGCTGAACCGGATCTGGCGTATCTCGAGCTCGGCCACGGGTAGCTCGGGGTCCGAGCCGGGGGCGGCGAACAGGGTGACCTCGTGCCCTCGGCGTACCAGCTGCCGGGCGAGCTGGTGGGTCAGGGACTCCAGCCCGCCGGCGAACGGCTGACGGACCGGGTATCGGCTGGAGGCGATCAGGCAGATCCGCAGGGCGTTCATCCGGTAAGCGATCGGTAGAGCTCGTCGTGCGTCGCCGCGACCAGGCCACGTTGGTCGCGGCGCTGTTCAACGGTGGTCCCGTACGTCGGGCGGTCCCAGTACGCGGTGCAGATGGCCGCTGCCAGGCCATCGGGATCGTACCGGTCCTCGTCGTGGAGGTAGCTCAGCACCGGGCCCTGCTCGGCGTAGAAGCCACAAGTCGGCGCGACCACCGTCGTACCGAGGTCACGGCACGCCTCCATCCAGCCGGAGTGGGTGCCGAAGCGGTATGGCAGGACCGAGACGTCGAGCGAGGCCAGGTAGGCCCACAGGGCGTCATCGGGCAGGAAGTCGTGCACCCGGAGGTCGAGGTCGCCCGAAGCCGCGGACCGCTGGAGGTAGTCGGCGAGGTCGTCGTCTCGTCGCTGACCGTCGACGTCCATGACGTCGTGGTGAGCGTTGACCTGCAGTACGGCGTCGGGCAGGTCGGCGACCGCACGAACGAGAGCGGGCAGGATGCGCAGCGGCGCCATGCTCGGGCGCAGGCTCTTGACGTGAAGGCCTACGCGGAACTGCCCACCAACCGCCGGCCGGTCTCGTCGGAATCTCGAGATGTCCTCGAGCTCGACGACGTGCGGGTGGGGGATGACCGCGGCCTCCCGGCCCCACCGCCGACGGATCTCGGAAGCGGCACCGTGGGTCAGCGTCACCAAGGCATCCGCGGCCGGGACGAGGACGTCGAGCTGAGCGTCGTGCGCCTCCCGTGAGAGATGGTGCGGGTTGCGCAGGTCGTGGACCGTGAAGACGAACGGCTTGCCGCGACGCCGCAGCGTCGCGACCAGCTCGGCGAGCTCCGCCGGATCGCAGGCGTCGAAGCCGAAGTGGAGGTGGAACACGTCGAAGTCCGCAGTGGCCGCCCACTCGGGCCGCAACATGACAGGTGGCCACCAGACCGCACCTGCGGGTGCCGCCGGCCGCGAAGGGTCCGGATCGGGCAGCCGGTCCGGGCCGTCGCCTGACTCGGCACCGAGGTGGCGAACGTAGACGTGTCCGGAAGGTACCGACGCGATACGCAGGCGTTGTCGGCATCCGTCCGGGGCCTTTCCGGCAGCGAGCGGAGACTGGGTGTTGGTCACGACCTCCAGTACCCGTCGCCCCCGGAGCGAAGCCACCCTGAGGGGTGGGTCAGCGGGCGCGGTCCGAACCGGCACCCCGCATCCGGGAACGTTGTAGTGAGGTCAGCAACCCGGGAGTTCGGCGGAACTTTTCGGGTATCGGTTGCGCTCGCTCACGCTGCCGTCGGCTCGGCGAATCACGTGCTCGATACCTCGCACACGAGCCTCGACTCGGCCGACCTCCACGGCCGCCTCTCGGCTTCGGTACTCCCCGGGCAGCGGACTGCGTCCCTTGATGGAGTTTCGCCACATCCCATCCACGCAGCACGTCTCGATGGGCTCATCCATTGTTTCCATCCCTCCTCGCAGAGACACCCGTGTCTTGGCGATCGTCAGACGTGGGCGGTGTTGCGGCGCTGCGACCACTGCCAGATCAGCAGGGCGATGACTGCGCCGATGATCGAGCCGATGATGCCGGAGGTCTGGAGAAGGCCGTCGTCGGCGTCCTTGTGGAACAGGAGGTAGCCGAGCAGCCCGCCGACCAAGGAGCCGACGATCCCCAGGGCGATCGTCGCGACGACCGAGAGGTCCTGGCGGCCGGGCACGAGCAGCCGTGCCACGAAGCCGGCGATGGCGCCGACGATGATGATGGTGAGGATGAGTCCGAGCATGAGTGTGCCTTTCCTTCGAGAGGCCGACCGTTGCGTCCTCTGCAGATACCAGACCACCCCTACGAGGGGTGCGGCACACCCCTAGGTGGGTTAAGATCCAACGATGAGCAGGAGCGGCGGTCCCATCCAGATCGCCCTGGTGGACGACTACGACGTCGTTGTCATCGGGGTTGCCAACATGCTCGAGCCGTACCGCGACCGCGTCGTCGTGGCCGAGCTCGACACGAACGAGCCCGTCGAGGACAACGTCGACATCGCGCTGTACGACTCCTTCGCCCAGCCCGAGTCCGACCATGCCGAGATCAAGACCCTCATCGACAACCCACGGGCTCGCCGGGTCGTGATCTACACGTGGAACTTCCACCCCGAGCTCCTGGCGACGGCTCGCGACCTCGGCGTGCACGGCTACCTGTCCAAGGCGCTGACGGCCCGAGAGCTGGTGGCGGCGCTCGAGTCCGTGCACGCCGGGGAGGTCGTGGTCAGTCCGTCGGCCGCCAAGGCCCGCGGCCAGAGTGGCGACTGGCCCGGCCGCGGGGAGGGACTGACCGATCGCGAGGCCGAGATCCTCGCCCTCATCACGCAGGGCAAGAACAACGCCGAGGTCGCGGCGCTGACATACCTCAGTCCCAACACGGTCAAGTCCTACATCCGAGGGCTCTACCGCAAGATCGACGTCGACAGCCGGACCCAGGCCGTTCTCTGGGGTGTGCACCACGGGTTCCTGCCCGACAAGCGTCGCATCGACCACTGGCGCGGCGGTCCCTGACCCGGCCCGAGCCGGCCCGGAAGTTCTGCCGGGCTCCACCCCCAACGGGCATTGACGCGCGGCGCGCGGCACGCGACGATCCGAGGGCCACCACTCTCGGGAGGACCCCCATGTCCGCACGCCCACTGCGACGCGTCTGCGCGATCGCCGGATCGGTCAGCGTCGTGCTCGCCCTGCTCGCCACCGCCCCCGGGGCAGCGACAGCGGCCGGCCAGGCGCCCGGTGGCCCGGGTTCGCTGAGCCACTTCGACCTCGCCCGCAAGGACTGCGTCGGCACCGCCCGCACCACCGACTCCAAGGTGTGGTTCACCGTCGCCGACGGCGTGCTCTCCGACGTCTACGAGCCGACGATCGACAACACGAACGTGCACACACTGCAGTACGTCGTGACCGACGGCCACTCCTTCACCGACCTGCAGAGCCGTGACCTCACCTACACCGTCCAGGCCGACCCGACCGGGATGGAGTGCACGGTCACCGCGACCAGTGCCGCCCACGGCTACACCCTCACCACGCGCTACGTCACCGACCCCGCCCGCGACAGCGTCGTCATGCGGACGAGCCTGTCCGGCCCGCGCTCCCGCGGCCTGCAGGTCTACTCGCGCCTCGACGCGATCGTGAACGGCAACGGCGGCGGCGGCACCACCAACGGCGGCGCCGACGACGGCACGATCAGCCCCTCCGGCGTCCCCGTCGTCTCCGATCCGCAGACCGTCAGCCAGGCCGCCAACCGCGACTACGCCGTCCCGACCTCGATGGCGCTCACCTCCGACGACCAGGGCCCCGCCTCGGTCGGCTACGCCGGGTCCGCCTCGGACGGCCTGACCAGTCTCGACCAGACCCACGCCCTGACCCGGTGGACCGACGCGCCGAACGGCCACGTGGTGGTCACCGAGCGGGTCAACACCCACCCCGGTACCCGTGCCTTCACCCTGGCCCTCGGCTTCGGCCGCACCCCCGCGCAGGCCGTCACCACCGCCCAGCAGTCGACCCGGCGCTCCTTCGACGCCCTCGAGCGGGCCTACGCACGCACCTGGTGGCGCTACGACTCCAGGCTCCGCCGGCCCCAGCACCTGAGCCCCGCGCCAGCAGCGCGCCTACTGGCTCAGCGCCAACGTGCTCAAGGCCAGCGAGGACAAGACCTTCCCCGGCGCGATCGCGGCCAGCCTCTCCAGCCCCTGGGGCCAGGCGGTCAGCGCCGGTGACCTGCCCGGCGGCCAGCCGGTCTACTTCGGCTCCTACCGCGAGGTGTTCTCGCGCGATCTCTACGAGGCGGTGACCGGCATGCTCGCGGTCGGCGACGTCGCGACCGCGCGGGCTGCGACCAGGTTCCTGTTCGAGCGGCAGCAGACCGCGGCGGGCAACTTGCCGCGCAACTCGCTGCTCAACGGCGAGGCCGCCCCCGACACCGGAGGTGTCCAGCTCGACGAGACGGCGTACCCCATCCTGATGGCCTACCTCACCGGTCTGTCCTCCGACCACGCCCTCTACACCGACCACGTGCGCCCGGCCGCGGACTACCTGGTCTCGCACGGGCCGTCGTTCGGCAACGAGCGCTGGGAGGAGCAAGGCGGTTACTCGCCCTCGACCATCGCGGCCGAGATCGCCGGTCTCACCGCGGCCGCCCACATCGCCCACGTGCAGCGCGACCCGGCTCGCGCGCGGGTCTACCAGGCGGTCGCCGACGACTTCCAGCGCGCCATCAAGAAGCAGACGGTGACCACCACGGGCCCGGACAGCTCCTCGCCGTACTTCCTGCGGCTGACCAAGGACGCCAACCCGGACTCCGCCGACCCCTACGGCCTCGGCAACGGCAGCATCACCACCGACCAGCGCGCCGTCGTCGATGGCGGGTTCCAGGAGCTGGTCCGGCTCGGGGAGCTCCCGGCTCGCGACGCCGACGTGCAGAACTCCCTCGCGGTGATCGACCACACGATCGCTGCGACGACTCCCACCGGCACTGGCTACTACCGCTACGGCACCGACGCCGCCGGCAGCGAGGACGGGTACGGCGACTGCTGGACGCCCGACGCCACCAGCTGCCCGCTGGACGGGCAGCCGTGGCCGACCACCGGCACCGGCTCGGGCCACCTGTGGCCCGTGCTCTCCGGGGAGCGAGCCGAGACCGCGCTCGCCACCGGCGACACCGCCACGGCCCGCAGCCAACTGGAGTTCCTGCTCAACTCGGCCTCCGGCGTGGGGCTGGTCCCGGAGCAGGTCTGGGAGGACCCCGACGTCGCGGCCTCGCCGTACGGCGCGGACCCGACGACGGCCTCGATCGGCTTCCACGACGGCCAGCCCGCCGGCTCTGCCTCACCGCTGACCTGGGCCCAGGCCCAGCTGGTCCGGCTCCTGGTCGACATCCAGACCGGAACCATCGTCGATCGGCCCGACCTGACAACCGACCGCTACGTCCGTCACGCACCCCCGGGTGCGCTGCCGGTCACCATCGCCACGCCGGACTCCGGTGACACGGTCTCGGGCACCACCACGGTGACCGGGACCGCCCTGCCCGGCGCCAAGGTCGACGTGAGCCTGGTCGGCAACGACTCGCCGGGCTCGTCGGTCGACTCCACGACGGCCGCGGCCGACGGCACGTGGACGGCTCACGTCGTCGCGGTCTTCGGCTCCGACCGGATCACCGCGACGGCCACCACGGCCACCGGCACGGGCGTGGCCCGCGTCGACGTCGTCGGCGACCTGGTCGGGGGTACGACGATCCTCGACGTCACCGACCCCTCGGGCGACGACCACGGCCCGGGCACCTTCCAGTACCCGAACGCCGCGGCCTTCCACGACGGGGCCTTCGACATCACCCGGTTCCAGGTGCTCCAGCAGGGCGACACCGTCTACCTCCGGACCACGCTGCGCGACCTGACCGCGACGTTCGGCAGCCCCGACGGGGCCCAGCTGCTCGACGTGTTCGTCCGCCAGCCGGGTGCGGCGTCGTACACCACCGCACCGCCGTTCGCGAGCCGCGAGTACTCCCTGGCCGCCGACTCGGCCTGGAGCCAGCGACTCGAGGTGCAGGGCTTCGCCGGTCCGGTCTGGCAGGACGCCGACGGGCACGCGGTCGGCACCGTCACCGGCGTCGTCGCGTCGCCGGCGACCAAGACGATCACGATCGCGCTGCCGGCCGCGCAGTTCGGTACGCCGGGCTCGGGCTGGACCTTCGCCGTCGTCCTGCACGGCCAGGACGGGTTCTCCTCGGACCAGGCCCGGGGCTTCCAGACCACGGCACAGGACTACCAGTTCGGGCTGTGCGCCCCTGGTGGCTCCTCGCCGATCTGCTCGATCGACCCGGCCACCGCCCCGAGGGCGATGGACGTGATCACGCCCGCCGCAGTCGACCAGTCCACCGAGCTGGACCCGACGCTCGGGGCGGTGACCATCCACGGGGTGAGCGTGCCCTGACCGACCGACCGGCCGGTCGTAGGGCGTCTGCCATGAGTTCGTTCGGATCCGTACCCACAGGCGGTGGATGGATGCAGGTTCCATCACCGGCGGAAGCAGGCCGGGGTTCTAGGTCGGCACGACGGGAACGAATGGTCGCACTTCATCCCGGCCCGGCTGGATGACTCCAGCAGAGGACTCGGGCACCTCGTGCCAGGCGCCCTCGAGATCTCGTATCGGCTCCGAGACGATCAAGCGCGTCTCGTCGCCGAGCCTGGTCAGGATGTCGAGCTCGGGATGGATCCGGCGCAGCGCGATGACGTCCGTGGAGAAGAACAGCGACCTGGTGTCGTGCTCGCTTGAGTAGCGAAATGCCCAGACCGACCGGCCGTCGGTGGTGGCGACGGTCATCTGCACCGGGTGCTCGATGCCGTGCGCGTGCCCGACCTGTTCCACGAAGCCGACGGCGCGTTCGACGGCACCGAACGGGTCGTCCTTCAACCCGAAGGTGAGGGCGAGGAAGAACAGGGCCTCGGAGTCCGTCGAGCCCTCGATGTCGGCGTACAGGGCTGGGTCGACCGCCATCAGCAGGTCTCGCTTGGTCGTGTTGAACCCGCGGAGTGCGCCGTTGTGCATCCACAGCCACTGACCGTGCCGGAACGGGTGGCAGTTGCTGCGCTCGACGGGCGTGCCGGTGGACGCTCGGATGTGAGCGAACATCAGCGGCGTCCTGATCTGCCCTGCGACCTCGCGCAGGTTGCGGTCGTTCCAGGCCGGCTCGGTGCTCTTGAACACTGCCGGCTGGGTGCCCTCGCCGTACCAGCCGATCCCGAAACCGTCACCGTTGGTCGTCGTCGCTCCCATCCGCGAGTGGAGGCTCTGGTCGATCAACGAGTGCACTGGGCGGAACAAGAGGTCCTCGGCCAGGATCGGGTCGCCCGAGTAGGCCATCCACCTGCACATGAAGACACTCAACACCCATCCGCGGCCTCAAGCCAGCCCTCGCGGTAGACATGGCGACAACGCGATCTGGGCACAGAGTCGCTATGAGGCGAGGCGTCCGTCGGGTCGGTGTCGAGGAGGAGCTGCTGCTCGTCGACACCGTCACCGGCGAGTTGCGCCCGATGGCGCGCGAGATCATCGCAGAGTGCGGATCGGGCCACGCCGACGGCGTGCAGGTGAAGCACGAGTTCTTCGGCTCGCAGGTCGAGGTGGCCAGCAGCCCGAACGCCGAGGTCGACGCGATCCGTGACGAGCTGAGGGCTGCGCGGACACACATCGCCAAGGTCGGGGCAAGGTACGGCGTCGCGCCGCTCGCCGACCCCGGGGCCAGTGCTGGTCACCCGACCCGCTGCTGGCCACCGACCTGTCGCCGGGCGAGCGTTACGCATCGATCGAACGCCACTACGGCGACGTGGCCCGCCGTTCGCTGATGTGCGCCCTGCACGTGCACGTCGAGGTCGTCGACGACGAGGAGGGAGTGGCGGTCATCGACCGCGTGCGACCGTGGATCCCGGTCCTGCTCGCGATCAGCGCCAACTCGCCGTTCTGGCACGGACGCGACAGCGGCTACGAGAGCTGGCGATCACGCCAATGGAACATGTGGCCGACTTCGGGTCCCGCCGAGTTGTTCGGCAGCGCTGCGAGATACCACGCCGTCGTGCACGACATGGTCGGGCGAGGCGCCGCCCTCGACGTCGCCATGGTGAACTTCGACGTGCGGCTGTCGCACCGCTATCCGACCGTGGAGTTCCGCGCCGCGGACGTGTGCACCGATCTCGACGACGCCATCGTCATCGCGGCGCTGGCCCGGGCGCTGGTCACGCACTGCGCTGAACAGTGGCGGAACGGGAGTCCTGCGGGGGAGTGGCGCGTCGATGAGCTGCGGGCCGCGGCGTGGCGGGCGAGCCGCTTCGGGCTCGGCGACACACTCGTCTCGCCGCTGACCCGTGACCTCACCCCCGCCATCGATCTGCTCCAGCAGATGTCGGCCCTGCTCGCGGAGGCCTTGGAGTCGACGGGGGACGCGACGCTGGTGGCCCGCGGCATCACCGCGCTGAAGGCTCGGGGTCATGGCGCTACCCGCCAGCGGCGGGCGTTCGAGACCACCGGCGACATGACAGGCGTCGTCATCGACCTTCAGTCCCGGACGGTGGCAACGTGAAGGATCTGGTCGGAGCGCGGAGCGGACCTCGGGCGGGCAGTCGCGCCTGGGGCCCTTGATCTTGACGACCGGCGGTTGCATCCTCGAGTGAGGAGGTCACGATGAACTCATCGGCTGCTCCAGGCGGCGTGCCGTTCCTGGCGAGGGGCAAGCATCGCTCGCCGCGCCGCGGCGCCTGCTTCATGGAGTTCGCCTCGTTCTTGGCCGGGGAGCGGTGGAGCGATCACCCCTCCTGCACCCATCCGCTGCTGGCTCAGGTTGCGCGGCAGGTGAACGACTTCATCGGGGATGAGGGCAGGCAGGAACTGGTGCCCCTGATTCCCTTGGTGGTGGGCCGGTCTGGGGACGATCGCACCTGGCTCACTCTTCCAGTAGCCGTGTCCGCCGCGCCGATCCTCGATGTGCCCGAGGCGACGCAGCGCGTGCTGGCCGCCGGTCTGTCGCGGGCCTGCCAGGTCTGCGCCGAGGCAGGTCCCGACCTCGCCGCGACCGAACGTCAGGCCCGGGCCGCGCTCGACCTTGTCCCCGGCGCAGTCGCGTGGCTCGAGCGGCTACCGGCGCCGGCGCGAATCTCTCCGAAGGTCTTTGCCGACCGCTGCGCCCCGACGATGATCCGGTGCGCCGTCGAAGGGATCGTGGCCAGCGGAGCCTCCGACTGCGACACGCGCCTCCGCGCTCTGCTCGAGATCGCGATCACCGCCTGTCCCGCACCGACTCCGATGGACCGCACACCGGCTTTCGGGGAGGAGTTGCACTCACCCTCGCGTCGTTACGAAAGGACAGCCTGAGCCTCTCGTGCTACTGGCGGACGAGGTACTGCTCGGCCTGACGGATCGTTGCGTGCCGGGCTGCGCTCATGAGGTCGATCACCTCGCTCTGCGTACGCCCGGGGAAGTCGTTCCAATGGGTCAGGTCGCGGACCTGCATCCTCCGGGCGCCGGGACCCGGACACCATCGGACCGGTCGTTCGGGATCTTCGCGGAGGGTGTGCCAGGTCAGGTCCAGGGTTCGTTGGACGAGTTGCGTGCGGACCGTCGCCGGCCCTCCGGCTGCGTGCACGATCGAACCCACCAGGCATGCGCCAGTCACTGCGTTGTGCTGCACGAGACCGATGTCGTACGCCGTGACTGCTCTCGGCCCGGTGGTGGTGGCGACGTTGAACCAGGCGTCGTGGACCCACTCCGTGGCGACGATGTCGGTGGCCCGTTCGAGCAGCGACCGGATCGCGTGTAGCTCGCCGAGGTGCCGAGACCGCGTGTCTTGCCGGCGGAGCTGACGGCGCCGTTCCCGCGGTGCTACCTCCGCCTGGACTTGGGGTGCGGTGGTGACGGAGATCATGGCGATCCAATCGGCAGGGCGCAAGAAGTTGATCAAGTCTCTGCGGCACTGCTCGCAGGATCAAGGGGTCAAGGGAGCCGAGTACCAGCTGGGGCGTGCACTCGGCCAGACCGGATGAGGAATGGGGTTACTGGAACGTAGTAGTGGGCACAGGGTTGATGTGGACCTGGCAACCAACCTCACCAACATTCTGCTCGTCGTCTTCGGCACGCTCGGTGGTATTACGACACTGCTGTTCACGATGGCCTCCATCGAGCCGCAGATCGACAACCCGCCGACCCGATCGAGCGTGGCCGAGCCACAAGCCGGAGGACAGGCGTAAGTCGTCGGCCGCGGTTGGTCGCCGGCCTGCTGTCCCCCTGAGCCGCTTCTCAGGAGGGTTCGAAGGAGACTGCGGTGGGGCACGGCCTTGAGTTGGAGTGCACTCCACGTCGTACGTTCGAGGACATGACCTCCTCCTCGAAGACCTGGTTCATCACCGGCGCGTCCCGTGGCTTCGGCCGCGAGTGGACGATCGCCGCCCTCGAGCGCGGCGACCGGGTGGCCGCGACCGCGCGCGACACCAGCACGCTCGACGACCTCGTCGCGAAGTACGGCGAGGCCGTGCTCCCGATCCAGCTCGATGTCACCGACCGGGCGGCCGACTTCGCCGCCGTACGACGCGCGCACCAGCACTTCGGCCGCCTCGACGTCGTGGTCAACAATGCCGGCTACGGCCACTTCGGCTTCGTCGAGGAGCTCACCGAGCAGGAGTTCCGCGACCAGATGGAGACCAACGTCTTCGGCGCGATGTGGGTGACGCAGGCGGCGCTGCCGTTGCTGCGCGAGCAGGGCTCCGGACACATCCTGCAGGTGTCGTCGATCGGTGGCATCTCGGCGTTCCCGCTGGTCGGCGCCTACCACGCGTCGAAGTGGGCGCTCGAGGGCTTCTCCCAGGCGCTGTCGCAGGAGGTGGCGGGCTTCGGCATCCACGTCACCCTGATCGAGCCCGGTGGCTTCTCGACGGACTGGGGCGGGTCCTCGGCGATCCGCTCGGCCGAGCTGCCGGCGTACGCCGAGCTCCACGCGAAGACCGCTGAGGCCCGCAAGAAGCGCGTGGGCACTCCCGGTGACCCCACCGCCTCCGCCGCCGCCGTCCTCGCGATCGTGGACGCCGACGAGCCCCCGCTCCGTGCGTTCCTCGGCTCGGCGCCGCTGGGCATCGCGAAGGCCGACTACGAGTCGCGGCTCGCGAGCTGGGAGCAGTGGCAGCACAACGCCGAGCTTGCCCAGGGCTGATCACCCCGCGGGTCGGCCTCGCAAACCCGCTTGACATCATGTATCTTGATGTCAAGAGAAATTGCTCCGAGAGTCGCGCGCCAAGTTAGGGCATCCTTCCTTTTACGGGGGTCCGGCGCGGCGGCAGGATGGGGTGAGCAGCCGAGACGACGACGAGACATCAGGAGATGACTGCTGTGGCCAGTCAGGACAGCTTCGGTGCGAAGAGCACCTTGGACGTGGACGGCAAGTCCTACGAGATCTTCCGCCTGGACGCGGTCGAGGGTGAGGGACTGGACGTCAAGAGCCTCCCGTTCAGCCTCAAGGTGCTGCTGGAGAACCTGCTCCGCACCGAGGACGGCGCCGACGTCACCGCCGACGACATCAAGGCGATCGCCGGCTGGGACGCGGATGCCGACCCCAGCAAGGAGATCCAGTTCACGCCGGCGCGCGTGATCATGCAGGACTTCACCGGCGTCCCGTGCGTCGTCGACCTCGCCACGATGCGTGAGGCGATGGCCGACCTCGGCGGCGACCCGGCCAAGATCAACCCGCTCGCGCCCGCCGAGATGGTCATCGACCACTCCGTGATCGCCGACGTCTTCGGTACGCCGGAGGCCTTCGAGCGCAACGTCGAGATCGAGTACGAGCGCAACCGCGAGCGCTACCAGTTCCTGCGCTGGGGCCAGGGCGCGTTCGACGACTTCAAGGTCGTCCCGCCCGGCACCGGCATCGTGCACCAGGTCAACATCGAGCACCTCGCCCGCACCGTCTTCACCCGTGAGGTCGACGGCGAGCTGCAGGCCTACCCCGACACCTGCGTCGGCACCGACTCCCACACCACGATGGTCAACGGCATCGGCGTGGTCGGCTGGGGCGTCGGCGGCATCGAGGCCGAGGCCGCGATGCTCGGCCAGCCGGTCTCGATGCTGATCCCGCGCGTCGTCGGCTTCAAGCTCTCCGGCGACCTGCCCGAGGGCGCGACCGCGACCGACCTGGTGCTCACGATCACCGAGATGCTGCGCCAGCACGGCGTGGTCGGCAAGTTCGTCGAGTTCTACGGCCCTGGCGTCTCGGTGCTGCCGCTGGCCAACCGCGCCACGATCGGCAACATGAGCCCGGAGTTCGGCTCGACCATCGCGGTCTTCCCGATCGACGACGAGACCACCAAGTACCTCAAGCTCACCGGCCGCTCCGAGGAGCAGCTCGCGCTGGTCGAGGCCTACGCCAAGGAGCAGGGCCTCTGGCACGACCCGGACGCCGAGCCGCGCTTCTCCGAGAAGCTCGAGCTCGACATGGCGACCGTCGTCCCCTCGCTCGCCGGTCCCAAGCGCCCGCAGGACCGGGTCTCGCTGTCCGAGGCCAAGGACTCCTTCCGTACGGCGCTGGCCGACTACGTCGACGACTCCGGCGACCAGAACGGGTACGACGAGGCCGTCGCCGAGTCCTTCCCCGCCTCCGACTCGCCGTCCAACGGTCACGGTGAGGCTCCGCCCGCGGAGCACGTCGCAGCCGGTCCCGGCCCGAGCGGCCGCCCGAGCAACCCGGCCCAGGTCACGCTGGCCGACGGTATCGTCGTTCGAGCTCGACCACGGCGCGGTCACCATCGCCGCCATCACGTCGTGCACCAACACGTCCAACCCGTCGGTGATGATCGGCGCGGCGCTGCTCGCCAAGAAGGCCGTCGAGAAGGGTCTCGAGCGCAAGCCGTGGGTCAAGACGACCCTCGCGCCCGGCTCGAAGGTGGTCTCCGACTACTACAACAAGTCCGGCCTGACGCCGTACCTCGACAAGCTCGGCTTCAACCTGGTCGGCTACGGCTGCACCACCTGCATCGGCAACTCCGGTCCGCTCATCCCCGAGGTCAGCCAGGCCGTCAACGACAACGACCTCGCTGTCGTGTCGGTGCTGTCGGGCAACCGCAACTTCGAGGGCCGGATCAACCCGGACATCAAGATGAACTACCTCGCGTCCCCGCCGCTGGTCGTCGCCTACGCGCTGGCCGGCTCGATGGACGTCGACCTGTTCAACGACCCGCTCGGCAAGGACACCGACGGCAACGACGTCTTCATGAAGGACATCTGGCCGACCGCCGCCGAGGTCGAGGACGTGATCGCCGGCGCGATCACCTCCGAGATGTTCGACGACGGCTACAAGGACGTCTTCGCCGGCGACGAGGCCTGGCAGTCGCTGCCGACCCCCGAGGGCAAGACGTTCGCCTGGGACCCGGAGTCGACGTACGTCCGCAAGCCCCCGTACTTCGACGGGATGCCCGACGAGCCGACCGCGGTGACCGACATCGAGGGCGCACGCGTCCTGCTCAAGCTGGGCGACTCGGTGACCACCGACCACATCAGCCCGGCCGGTGCGATCAAGAAGGACTCGCCCGCGGGCAAGTACCTCGCCGAGCACGGCGTCGAGAACCGTGACTTCAACTCCTACGGCTCGCGCCGCGGCAACCACGAGGTGATGATCCGCGGCACCTTCGCCAACATCCGGCTGCGCAACCAGCTGGCTCCCGGCACCGAGGGCGGCTTCACCCGCGACTTCACGCTCGATGACGCGCCGGTCAGCACGATCTTCGACGCCTCGGAGAACTACATCGCCGCCGGTACGCCGCTGGTCGTGCTCTGCGGCAAGGAGTACGGCTCGGGGTCGTCGCGCGACTGGGCGGCCAAGGGCACCTCGCTGCTCGGCGTCAAGGCGGTCATCGCCGAGTCGTACGAGCGCATCCACCGCTCGAACCTGATCGGCATGGGCGTGATCCCGCTGCAGTTCCCCGAGGGGCAGAGCGCCGAGTCGCTCGGTCTCACCGGTGAGGAGACCTTCGCGATCTCCGGCATCACCGAGCTCAACGAGGGTCGGACGCCGAAGACGGTCAAGGTCACGGCGCGCCCGGAGAACGGGGAGAGCGTGGAGTTCGACGCGGTCGTCCGCATCGACACCCCCGGCGAGGCGAACTACTACCGCAACGGCGGCATCATGCAGTACGTGCTCCGCAGCCTCCGCAAGGCCTGATCTCATGCCGAGTCGGCGCTAGTTTCCTGGAAACTAGCGCCGACTCGGCATTTCGGGCTGCGGTGATCGTGCTGCGCTACTACGAGGACCTCACCGAGACCGAGACCGCCCGGGTCCTCGGGATCTCGGTCGGCACGGTGAAGTCACGGGCCCGCGACGCCCTGGCGCGACTGCGTGAGGAGTCGACGGATACCGTTCCGGCATGATCGTGGCGTTCAGCATCTCCCCGACGACCGGCGACGAGACCGGCAGCGTGACCGAGGCGGTCGCCGCCGCGGTCCGCGTGGTCCGCGAGTCCGGGCTCCCCAACGAGACCAACGCGATGTTCACCAACATCGAGGGGGAGTGGGACGAGGTGATGGCCGTCGTCAAGCAGGCAGTCGACGTCGTCGCCGCGGTCTCTCCGCGGGTCGGGCTGGTGCTCAAGGCCGACATCCGTCCCGGGTACGACGCCCAGCTCACCGCCAAGGTGGATCGGATCGAGCAGGCGCTCGCCGACTGATGTCCGACATCCCGCCCCCGCCGGCGTACCCACCGCCACCCCCGTCCTACCCACCGCCTCCCGGGCCGGCGCTCGAGCCGACCCTGCTGGCGTCCTCGGGACCGGAGCCGCCGCGCCGCTCGCGGGGTCCGGTGATCGCGCTGGCAGCTGTCGGAGTGCTGATGGTGGGGGTGCTGGCGGTCGCGGTGCCGATGCTGGTCGACTCCGACCCGGTCAGCAGTGCGGTGGCCCGCGACCTCGCGGACGTGCAGGTGTACGACGACCTCGAGGTGAGCCACGAGTCGGGGGACCTCGACTACCCGCAGAGCCCCGCGGTCGGCGGCCCGCACGCCCCGGTCTGGCTGGAGTGCGGGGCGTACGACGCGCCGGTCCGCGAGGAGAACGCGGTCCACGACCTCGAGCACGGCGCGGTCTGGATCAGCTACGACCCGGATCTCGACGCCGACGACGTCAAGGCGTTGGCCGCCCTGCTCCCGCAGAACGGCATCATGGCGCCGTACCCCGGCCTCCGTGCGCCGGTCGTGGTCACCGTGTGGGGACGACAGCTCGACCTCACCGGGGCCGACGACCCGCGGCTGGCGCTCTTCATCCACGCCTTCGGCGGCGGCGAGACCGCGCCGGAGCCGTTCGCGTCGTGCGCCGGCGGGGTGCGTGACTCCGGCGGCGAGACCGGCACCGCCGTCTAGCTCGGTTTGCGGTCCGCCTGGAGCTGGGTCTCCGTGTCGGCGAAGCCGACCGATCGGTAGACCCGGATCGCGAGGTAGTCGGGGTCCGCGACCATCACCAGCGTCTCCGCCCCGAGCACGTCGAACCCGAAGCGGCTGACCTCGTGCACCAGCGTTCCGGCCAGACCCCGGCCGCGCGCGTCCGGATGGGTCTTCACCTGCTGGAAGCGGGCGAGGCCGGGGCTGGCCGAGAAGAGCCCCATCGACGCGAGCAGCCGACCGTCGACGAAGGCGCCCCACCACTCGCCGATCCCGCGGCCGGTCAGCGACCGCTCGGCGGCGGTCTTGGCGATGACGAAGTCCTGGCCGCCGTCCTCGTGCTCGCCCGCGATGCCGAGCTCGACCTGCTGCTGCCAGTCGTCGTCGCTGATGAGGGGACGGTACGTCGCCTCCCGGTTGGGGCGGGGCGGCTCGTGGACCGAGGTCGCGGTCATCACCGAGGAGGTCTCGACGTTGAGCCCGGCCGTCCGGAACGCGGCGAGGTCGTCGACGGACCCGTCCGTGCCGTCGACCCCGAAGGCGAGGTGTCGTGACTCCGGGAAGGTCCGCTCGAACAGGTCGATCCACTCCGGTACCTCGTCGGCGGTGGGCGGGTGGGAGAGCAGGATGAAGTTGCCCCACCAGTAGGAGGGGTTGTCCGGCGTCCGGACCACGATGTGCGCCCCGTGGTCCACGACCTCGCTCCCGGCCAGGCGCAGCAGCGCGAGATCGGTCCGGGTGGCCAGCGAGCGCACGTCCATGCCGGGACGCTACCGAGCCGTGGCACGATCGGTCGCGTGGATTCCGAGACCCGCAGCTATCGCACCGGCGACCGCGAGGCCGTCCTCGACCTGACCTCCGACTGCCGCGACTTCGCGTCCGGCCGCGGCGACGGCCTGCTGCACGTGTTCGTCCCGCACGCGACCGCCGGCATCGCGATCATCGAGACCGGCGCCGGCAGCGACGACGACCTGCTCACCGCGCTCGCGGACCTGCTGCCCGCCGACGACCGGTGGCAGCACCGGCACGGCAGCCGCGGTCACGGCCGCTCGCACGTGATGCCCGCGCTCGTCCCGCCGTACGCCACCGTCCCGGTGCTGGACGGACGCCTCGCCCTCGGAACCTGGCAGAGCATCTGCCTGGTCGACCTCAACGTCGACAACGCCGAGCGCGAGGTGCGCCTCAGCTTCCTGTCCGGTGCCTAGAGCACGTCCTTCGCCAGGGCGACGTGGAACTCCACCGACAGCAGCAGGTCGTCGATGTGCACCCGCTCGTCGGCGTTGTGGAAGCCGGCGGTGATCACCTCGGCCGAGGTCGAGCGGAACGGGCTGAAGCCGTACGCCGTGGCGGTGCCGGTCGCGCGCAGGTAGACCGAGTCGGTGAAGCCGGTGCACAGCATCGGCACGGGTACGGCGTCATCGCCCGACGCCACCAGCACCCGCGAGATCGCGTCCATCAGCACCGACTCCGCTGACGACGCCGAGCCGGCCACCAGCTCCTCCGGCCACTCCAGGTCGTAGGGCAGGTCCTGGCCGAGCCGCGCCCGGACCGCGCGATCGACGTCGGCCTCGGTGGTGCCGGGCAGGATCCGACAGTCCAGCTCGACCGCGGCCCGAGCCGGCATCACGTTGCGCTTGGACGACCCGGTCAGCAGCGTCGGTGCCATCGTGGTGCCGCCCAGCGCCGGGATCGTGTGCCCGAGCACCGGGTGCAGCGCGGCGGCCTCCCGCAGGGCGGAGTCGCGGTCGGTGCCGACCGGTCGCCCGAGGAGCACCTCGAGCATCGTGTCGACCAGTGGCGACGCGACCGGCGTCGGCATCCCCGAGCCGATCCGCCGGAGCAGCTCGCCCAGCAGTGGTACGGCGTTCGCCCCGACGTCGGGGGTGGAGGCGTGGCCGGCCTCGCCGACGGCGACCACACGCGCGGGGTAGGTGCCCTTCTCACCGACGCTGACCGTCTGCACGACCCGGCCGTCAGGCAGCGACAACCGCTCGCCGCCTCCTTCGTTGATCGCGAGATCGGGGCGGATGTCGCGCCGGGCCTCGAGCAGCCAGCGCATCCCGACGTCGGCCTGCCCGTCCTCCTCGTCGGCGACCGCGATCAGCCACAGGTCGCCCCGGGGACGGAAGCCCGAGCGAGCCAGCTCGGCCATGGCGACGGCACGGGCGGCGACCTCGTTCTTCATGTCGATCGCCCCCCGACCCCACAGCCAGCCGCCCTCGTCGACGACGGCCGCGAAGGGCGGGTGCGTCCAGTCGCGCGGGTCGGCCGGCACCACGTCGGTGTGGCCGACGAAGGCCAACGAAGGATGGTCCGGGTCGGTGCCCGGGATCCGGGCCACCAGGTTGGCCCGGCGCGGGTCGCGGGCGACCAACTCACAGTCGACGCCTGCATCACTCAGGTAGTCGCGGAGGTACGTCGCCGCGCCCGTCTCGTTGCCGGGCGGGTGGCCGAGTGCGGCCTCGGGCGCATTGCTGGTGTCGAAGCGGATGAGTGCCCGGGCGACCTCGATCACCTCGGCCTGCAGCGGTGTCATGAGGGGACGCCCAACCGGTCGAGCACCCAGGCGAGGACCTCGGCCTCGTAGGCCAGATGTCCGAACCGGCCCGACGGTCCGCCGTGCGCACCGGCTCCTGTCTCGACCCGGAACAGGCAGCGCGGCGACCACTCCGGATCGGTCTCGCGCAGCAACGCGACCCACTTCGCCGGCTCGTGCACCATCACCCGCGGGTCGTGCACCGCGCCGGTGACCAGCAGATCCGGCCGGCTTCCGGGGGCCGGCGGGTGGTCGTAGGGGGAGTAGGCCAGCATCCAGTCGAAGTCGGCCCTCCGACGCGGGTCGCCCCACTCGTCCCACTCGTTGATGGTCAGCGGGATCGACGCGTCGAACATCGTGCTGACCACGTCGACGAACGGGACCTCCGCGACGACCGCCCGCCACCTGTCGGGCCGCTGGCTGAAGACCGCGCCCTGCAGCAGACCGCCCGCGCTGAGCCCTCGGCTGGCGATCCGGGCCGGATCCACCAAGCCGGCTCGCGCCAGTCCGTCGGCGACGGCGATGTGGTCGTCGAACGTGTGTTGCTTGTGCTCCATCCGGCCGTCCAGCCACCACCGTCGGCCGCCCTCGCCACCGCCGCGGATATGGGCGTGCACGTAGACCACACCGCGGTCGAGCAGACTCGGCAGCGCCGGGTCCCACTCGGGCTCGAAGACGGCCTCGTAGGCGCCGTACCCGTAGACGAGCGCCGGAGCCGTGCCGTCGAGCGGGGTGTCCCGGTGCCGAAGGATCGTCGCCGGAACCTCGGTGCCGTCAGGGGACGGGAAGGAGCGTCGTTCGCTCACGTAGCGCTCGGGGTCGTGGCCCGGCGCCTCCTCCGACCAGACCCTCTCCAGCAGGCCGCTCTCGAGGTCCCATGCGGCGGCGACACCCGGTCGCAGCCACGACTCCTCGAGCACGGTGACCGCTGTGGCGTCGTAGCGCGGCGATCGCAGCAGCACCATGTCGCCGTCGGGCTCCTCGGACACCATCAGCCCGAAGCCACCCTCGCCGGCCAGGTCGTCGTGCGGGACCCTCACCAGCTGGCGCTGCCCGTCCTGCCGCACCGTCAGCAGCACGTACGTGGCGAAGGCGTCCGCGCGCAGCAGCCGCTGCCAGCGCTGCTCGGGCCGCACCTCGGTCCAGGTGGTGTGATCCTGGTCGGCCTCGCGGGGGAGCGGCGCGGACATCAGCCGGAACTCGACGGCGTCGTCGTTGGTCACGAGCAGCAGGACGTCGCTCTCGCGGAGGTGCTCGGCCCGGTAGAGCACGCCCGGTCGCCGTCCGCCCACCGAGCGCGGTGGCGACTCGGGCGTGGTCGCGTCGATCGCCCACGTCTCGCCGGTGTCGCGGCTCTCGCTGAGCACCAGGATGGCGCCTCCGCTGCGGGTGGCGCGGACGGTGAGGTCGAAGCGCTCGTCGGGCTCCTCGAGCACGAGTGCGTCGTCGGTGACGGGCGTGCCGATCCGGTGCCGCCAGACCTGGAAGGGACGGTAGGCCTGGTCGTGGACCGTGTAGAAGAACCACTGCGAGTCTGCACTCCACGCGCCTCCGTAGTAGCTGCGCGGGACGACCTCGTCGAGGTCGGTGCCGGTCCGCAGGTCGCGGAAGCGCAGCTCGTAGACCTCGTCTCCGGTGCGGTCGACCGACCAGGCCAGCCAGTCCTCGTCGGGACTGACCAGGGTGACACCGAGCTCCAGGTAGTCCGTGCCCTCCGCGATGGCGTTGACGTCGAGGACCACCTCCGGCCCGCTACCGCGCACCAGGTCCGCGTAGTCGCGCCCCTGCGGCGTCCGCATCGCGTAGGAGTACCTGGACCGACGCCAGGAGGGCGATGTCTCGACGGCCGGGAGCCGAGCGACCATCTCCGACTCGATCTGCGCCACGAGCGGTCCCAGGGGAGCGCACGCGCTGTCGTAGAAGGCCCGCTCGGCTTCGAGATGCCGGTGCAGGACGTCGCCGCCGGCAGCCATCCAGTGGTAGGGGTCCGGTCGGGTCACGCCGTGCTCGGCATGCTGGTACGGCGTTCGCGGCGCCGTGGGCGGGGTGGCGGTCACGCACGTCAACGTACTCGCGTCCGGTGTCGATTTCGTTCCCGAACGCGTCAGCTACGCCGGATCCTGTTTCAGAACGGTTTCAATGCTGTCGATTTCCTCGATTCATCGGTGCTGACACTCCCCGTATCGGTCGCGATGTAGTAGGAACACCTGAACAGCAGTTCAGGACCAGGGAGTGCAGATGCTCAGAAGCACGAAACGACGTACGTCGCTGCTGGCGGCGGGTGCCCTGGTGCTGGCGTGCCTGTCGCCGGGCCTCGCTGTCGGGCCGACGCAGGCGGCCGACGACGACACCACCCTCACGGTGGCGGTGCTCACCGACGTGGACTCGTTCAACCCGTTCGTCGGCATCAAGGCGACGTCGTTCGAGATGTGGGCGCTCACCTACGACTACATGATCGGCTACTCGATGAAGGACATGTCGCCGGAGCCCGGTCTCGCGACGTCGTGGGACACCTCCGACGACGGTCTGACCTGGACCTTCCACATCCGCGACGGCGTGAAGTGGTCCGACGGCGAGCCGCTGACGGCCGCGGACATCGCCTACACCTACAACCGGATCATCGACGGCGGCACGGAGGCGGCCACCTGGGGCTCGTACCTGACCGGTGCCGACACCATCACCGCACCCGACCCCGAGACCGTGGTGATCGCGCTGAAGAAGCCGCTCGCGACGCTGCCGCTGCTGCCGATCCCGATCATTCCCGAGCACGTCTGGAAGAACGTCAGCGAGAAGGACGTCAAGACCTACAAGGCCGAGCCCGAGAACGGCCAGCCGGTCGTCGGATCGGGACCGTTCCGGCTCGTGTCCGGTGAGGCGAGCGGCTCGACGTACGAGTTCGACGTCAACCCCGACTACTGGGGCGGCACACCGCACCTCGACCACGTCGTCTTCAGGGTCTACAAGTCCGACGACCCGGCAGTCCAGGCGCTGAAGAAGGGCGAGGTCGACTTCGTCGACGGGATCACCGCGCTTCAGGTCAAGGCGCTCCAGGGCGAGCCGGGGATCACCGCCCAGGACGGAGACTCGCCCGGCTTCGACGAGATCGCGTTCAACACCGGCGCCGCCGATCCCAAGACCGGCGAGCCGATCGGCGACGGCAACCCGGCGCTGAAGGACCCCAAGTTCCGGCACGCGCTGGGCTGGGGGTTGGACCTCGACCAGCTGATCGAGAAGGTCTACCAGGGTGCCGGCCTGCCCGGCACCACGATCGTGCCGCCGGCGTACTCCAACTGGCAGTGGCAGCCGCCGGACGACGAGCTGATGACCTACGACCCGGACAAGGCGGGTGCGCTGCTCGATGAAGCGGGCTACACGATGGGCGACGACGGCCTGCGCACGATGCCGGACGGCTCGGCCATCGGGAAGCTCCGGCTCTTCGCGCGCTCCGACTCGGACGGCGACGTCTCCCTGAACACGATGGACTTCTTCAAGGAGTGGCTCGATGACCTCGGGATCGACTCCGAGGTGACCGCGATGCAGTCCAACAAGCTCACCAGCGTGATCCTGGACGGAGACTTCGATGCGTTCCAGTGGGGCTGGTACGTCGAGCCCGACCCGAACTCGATGCTCAGCTACATGACCTGCGACCAGCGCGGCAACTGGTCGGACTCGTGGTACTGCGACGACACCTACGACTCGCTGTACGCGCAGCAGCAGGTCGAGCTCGACAAGGACAAGCGGGTCGACATGGTCAAGCAGATGCAGCAACAGCTGTACGAGGACTCGCCGTACCTGGTGACTGCCTACAGCACGGTCGGCGAGGCCTTCCGCAGTGACCGCTTCGCCTGCATGGTGCAGCAGCCCAACCCGGGCGGCATCTGGCTCTTCCAGTACGGCACCTACAACTACCGCAACATGGAGCCGGCCGCCGATGCCGGCGACTGCGGCGGCGATGCGGGGGCGACGAAGGCGACCTCGGCGGCGGCCGACGACAGCGTCAGCACCGGCATGCTCATCGGGTTCGGCCTCGTGGTGCTCGTCGTGCTCGGTGCCGGTGGCTTCTTCCTGGTGCGCCGCACTGCGACCCAGGCGGACCGGGAGTGACGCTCGCAGCAGCCGCCGACCACGCCGAGGCCACCGCGGAGTCCCGGCAGCCCCGGCGACGAGGCGGTGGGTACGGCCGCTACACCGTCGGCAAGGTCCTCGGCGCGTTCGGGAGCCTGATCTTCATGCTGGTCGTGAACTTCTTCCTGTTCCGGGTGCTGCCGGGAGACCCCGCTCACACGCTGGGCCGCGGCCGGTTGAGCACGCCGGAGCAGGTAGCGGAGTTCAACAAGACCTACGGCCTCGACCAGCCCGTGTTCCAGCAGTTCCTCACGTTCTTGAACAACACGCTGCACGGTGACCTCGGCTACTCGATCCTCTACCACCGGGACGTGTCAGAGGTGCTGGGTCAGCGGATGTGGCCGACGCTGCTCCTCGTCGGCACCTCGACGCTGTTGGCTGCTCTGATCGGTGTGTGGCTGGGCATCCGGGCAGGCTGGGACCGGAGCAGCAAGTTCGACCGGTTCACCACCGGCACGTCGTTGACGCTCTACTCGATGCCGGAGTGGTGGCTCGGCCTGCTGCTGATCGCGGCGTTCGCGGTCGGGATCGGTCCGCTGCCGGGCATCTTCCCGACCGGTGGGCTGCACTCGGTCGGCGTGGACCCGAGCTCGGCCAAGGGCGTGCTCGACACGGCCTGGCACCTGACGCTCCCGGTGATCACGCTGACCTTGGCCTACCTGGCCGACTACGCCCTGATCATGCGGGGGTCGCTCATCGACGAGCTGCGCTCGGACTACCTGACGACCGCCCGTGCCAAGGGTCTGCGCGACGTGCATGTCCGTGACCGGCACGCCGTCCCGAACGCCCTGCTGCCGGCCACGACCGTGGTGGCGCTCAACTTCGGCTTCGTGGTGGCCGGCGCGATCACCATCGAGACGGTCTTCTCGATCCCCGGGCTCGGTCTGCTGACGACCGACGCGCTCGCCGTGCCCGACTTCTGGCTGCTGCAGGGCGTCTTCATGCTCTCCTCGGCCGCCGTCATCGCCGCCAACCTGGCCGCCAACCTGCTCTACGGCTGGCTCGACCCCCGGGTCCGGACATGAGTGCCTCCGCAGGTGGCGCGGTCGCGCTCAGCTCGCGCCAGATCTCCAGGCGCCGACGCCGCGAGGGCCGCGCTCGCGCCTGGCGTCGCTTCCGGCGGAGCCGGTCCGGCATGCTCGGTCTCGCCGTCCTCACCTTCTTCGTGCTGATCGCGCTACTCGCGCCGCTGATCGCCCCGGCCTCGGGTCTCGAGGTCACCCAGGCGACCGGCGGCGTGCTCGAGCCGCCGTCCTCGGAGTACTGGCTCGGGACCGACGCCAACGGCCGCTCGGTGCTGACCCTGTTGATCTGGGGGGCGCGGATCTCGCTGTTCGTCGGCCTGATGGCGACCGTGATCTCGATGCTGATCGGCACCCTGATCGGTCTCACGTCGGGCTACTTCAGCGGCTGGCCGGGCGCGGTCCTCTTCCGGCTCACCGAGTGGTTCCTGGTGATCCCGTTCCTGCCGCTCGCGATCGTGCTGGCCAGCGTGCTCGGACGCTCGTTGGTCAACATCGTGATCGTGATCGGCGTGACGTCCTGGCCGGGGACGGCCCTGCTGATCCGCAGCCAGGTGCTCTCCATCAAGGAGCGGCCCTACATCGAGCGGTCCCGCGCCCTCGGCGCCGGGCACCGACACCTGATCGGACGACACCTGTTGCCCAACGTCGTCCCGATCGTCTTCGCCAACACCACGCTGACCGTGGCCGTCGCGATCCTCTCCGAGACCACGCTGAGCTTCCTCGGTCTCGGCGACCCGACCCGGGTGTCCTGGGGCTCGATGCTGGAGGACGCGTACAGCGTCGGCGCGATCACCACGGGTTCCTGGTGGTTCTTCGTGCCCCCCGGCGTCTGCGTCGTCCTGGTCGTGCTGTCGTTCACCCTCGTCGGTCAGGCCCTCGAAGAGGTCCTCAACCCCCGGCTGCGCCAGCCATGAGGGACCAGCGATGAATCAGCTGTTGCGGATGGAGGCGCTCTCGGTCACCTACCGGACCGAGGAGGGACTGCTGCCGGCCGTGCGCGACGTCGACCTGACCGTCGACCGCGGCGAGGTGGTCGGCGTCGCCGGCGAGTCGGGGTGCGGCAAGTCCACGCTGGCGAGCACGATCCTGCGGCTCCAGCCGGCGTCCGCGACCGTGACCGGCCGGGTGCTCGTCGACGGCGAGGACGTCGTCACCATGCGCTGGGGCGACCTGCGTGCGCTGCGCTGGGCGGGCGCGTCGATCGTCTTCCAGGGTGCGCTGCACTCGCTCAACGCCGTACGCCGGATCGGCCAGCAGATCGCCGAGCCGATCCTCCTGCACGAGCCCTCCGTCAGCGCCGCCGACGTCGAGCGCCGGGTCGGCGACCTGCTCGAGCAGGTCGGCCTGCCGGCGGCTCGCGCGAAGGCCTACCCGCACCAGCTCTCGGGCGGGCAGCGGCAACGGGTGATGATCGCGATGGCGCTGGCCTGCCGGCCATCGCTCATCGTCGCCGACGAGCCGACCACCGCCCTCGACGTGATGGTGCAGGCGCAGGTGCTCGGCGTGCTGTCGGGAGTCGTGGAGGAGCCTCGGCGTCGGGATGTTGCTGATCAGCCATGACCTGTCCGTGCTCGCCGACATGAGCGACCGGATCGCGGTGATGTACGGCGGCCGGGTGATCGAGCAGGGGCCTGCCGGACAGCTCTTCACCGACCCGGTGCACCCCTACACCGCGGCGCTCTCCGCGTCGTTCCCGCGGATCGGTGACCCGGCCGCCCGCTACGCACCGTCCGGCCTGGCCGGCGATCCGCCCGATCCGCGCGAGCTGCCGCCCGGATGCTCGTTCGCGCCGCGCTGCTCACTGGCGATCGACGACTGCACGACTGCCGAGCCGCCGCTCGAGACCAAGGCTGCCGGATCGCCTGGCGGCCTGCATCCGGGTGGACGCATGAGCGACATCACCCTGGAGGCACGCGATCTCGCCGTGGAGTTCGCCTCCCGCGGTGGCGACGTCGCGCTCGCGCTCGACGGCGCCGACCTGACCGTCAAGACCGGGGAGATCGTCGCCCTGGTCGGGGAGTCCGGGTCGGGCAAGACGACGCTGGCCCGGGCGCTGACCGGACTCCAGCGGCCCGCCCGCGGGCAGGTGCTCCTCGACGGGCAACCGCTCGACTATCGCGGGAAGTCGCTCAAGGCGTTCCGACGGCGGGTGCAGATGGTGCTCCAGGACCCGGCCGGCGCCCTCAACCCGCGCCACACCGTCTACGACTCCGTGGCCGAGGGTCTGCGGCTGCACGGGTTGTCGAGCAACGACCCCGACGGGCGCGGTGAGGAGCAGCAGGTCGCCGATGCGCTGTCGGCTGCCGGGCTCCGCCCTCCCGAGCGACTGTTCCTGCGCTACCCCCACGAGCTGTCGGGCGGCCAGCGACAGCGGGTGCTGATCGCCGGCGCACTGGCGCTGCGTCCCGACCTGCTGATCGCCGATGAGCCGGTCTCGAGCCTCGACGCCTCGATCCGCGGCGAGATCCTGGCCCTTCTCCTCAGGCTGCGAGCCGAGCTCGGCCTCGGCGTCCTCGTCGTGACCCATGACCTGGGGCTGGCCTGGAACATCGCCGACCGGACGGCGGTGATGTACCTCGGTCGGATCGTCGAGGCCGGACCGACCGAGGAGGTGCTCGCCCACGCCAAGCACCCCTACACGCAGGCGCTGCTCTCGGTCGTGCCGGAGATCGAGCGGCTCGAGCCGGTCGTCCTGGAGGGCGAGGTGCCCGACCCGACCCACATCCCGTCCGGCTGCCGCTTCCACCCCCGCTGCCCGGCACTGAAGAGCGGGGCAGCAGCCGCGGCCGGTGTCGACCACGCCTGCCGCACCCTCCCGCTCGCGGTCCTGCCGGCCAGCGACGGGCACCGGAGCGCCTGCCACCTGGTGGCGGCCCAGGAGGGAGCTGTCGGTGGCTGACGGACCCGGCGGCCTGCAGGCCGCTCTGCCCCGCGAGTTGTACGTCGACTCGGCGGCGTTCGCCGTCGAGCGTGACCGGGTGCTCTACGCCGAGTGGTTCTGTGTCGGGCGGCTCGCCGACCTCGGGCTCGACCAGCCCGGTCGGGTCGCGGTCGTCGACGTCGTGGGGGAGTCGGTCGTCGTCACCACCGACGCCGAGGGCACGCTGCACGCGGCGTACAACGTCTGCCGCCACCGCGGCTCACAGCTCTTCGCCGCGCTGCCCGGCGCGGAGCCGGTGTGCACTGCGGCCGGGTCGCTGCGCTGCCCCTACCACTCGTGGACCTACTCCCTGTCCGGCGAGCTGCTGAAGGCGCCGCACGCCGACCTGGCTCCCGACGACCTGCCGTCCTTCTCCCTCAACGCCGTCGCCGCCGACGCCTGGGCCGGCTTCGTCTTCGTCCACCTCGGCATGCCCCCGGGCTCAGCGACCGGGTCGCTCGCAGCGGCGGTGGCCAGGCCGGAGCGGACGCTGGCCAACTACGCGATGGGCGAGCTGGTGACCGGGCTGCGGTTCTCCTACGAGGTCGCTGCCAACTACAAGGTGGTCGCCGAGAACTACAACGAGTGCTACCACTGCGGGCCCGTGCACCCCGAGCTCACCCGGCTGGTGCCGGCCTTCGGCGGCGGCGGCACCGACATCGACTGGGACGACGGCGTACCCCACCGCGAGGGCGCCTGGACCTTCACCATGAGCGGTACGACGGACCGCGCACCGCTGCCGGGCCTCGACGAGGCCGAGCGGACCCGCCACAAGGGCGAGCTCGTGCACCCCAACCTGATGCTCTCGGCTGCGGCCGACCACGTCGCGGCGTTCGTGCTGCTGCCGCAGTCGGTCGACAGCACACGGGTCGAGTGCCTGCTGCTCTTCCACCCCTCGGCGGTCGAGGACCCGGCGTTCGACCCGTCCGACGCCGGCGACCTCTGGGACCTGGTCAACCAGCAGGACTGGGCGATCTGCGAGTCGGTCCAGCGCGGCATGTCCTCGCGGTCCTACACGCACGGCTGGTTCGCGCCGATGGAGGACGACTCCGCCGACATCCGGCGCTGGCTGCTGCCCCGCCTCGGTGGTTTCGAGGCTCAGGCGCAGGGCGCCTTCGCACCTCAACCACCGGAGCACGGTGGTTTCGAGGCTCAGGCGCAGGGCGCCTTCGCACCTCAACCACCGGAGCACGGTGGTTTCGAGGCTCAGGCGCAGGGCGCCTTCGCACCTCAACCACCGGAGCACGGTGGTTTCGAGGCTCAGGCGCAGGGCGCCTTCGCACCTCAACCATCGGAGCACGGTGGTTTCGAGGCTCAGGCGCAGGGCGCCTTCGCACCTCAACCACCGGAGCACGGTGGTTGAGGTGCGAAGCGAAGCGAGCCTCGAAACCACCTTCGACTACGTCGTCGTCGGGCTGGGCGCACTCGGGTCGGCGACCGCCCACCAGCTGGCGAAGCGCGGCCACTCCGTGCTCGGTCTGGAGCGCTTCGAGCTCGGCCACCACCGTGGTGCCAGCCACGACACCAGCCGGATCCTGCGGCACAGCTACCACACGCCCGAGTACGTCCGACTGACCCAGGACGCCTACGACGACTGGGCCCAGCTCTCCACGGACGCGGGTCGTGAGCTGGTCACCGTGGTCGGCGGGCTCGACCTCTTCCCGCCCGATCCGGCGATCCCGCTGGTCGACTACACCGACGCCCTGACCGAGGTCGGGATCGACTTCGAGCTGTTGCCGGTCGAGGAGATCGTGGCCCGGTGGCCCCAGTTCGATCTGCCGTCCGGGACCATCGGCCTCTACCAGGATCGTGGGGCGATCGTCCCCGCCGGCCCCGGTACTGCGGTGATGCAGGAGCTCGCGACCCGGCACGGGGCCGTGCTTCGCGACCTGACCTACGTCACCGGTGTGACCGGGTCGTCGGTGACGACGGCTGACGGCACGACGTACACCTGTCGTGGCGTCGTCGTCTGCGCGGACGCCTGGACCAACGAGGTGCTCGCCGGGGTGGGCCATGAGATCCCGCTGACGGTGACGCTCGAGCAGGCGACCTACTTCGAGGTCGAGCGGCCCGAGGACTTCGAGCCCGGTCGGCTGCCGCTGTGGATCTGGATGGACGAGCCCTCGTTCTACGGCTTCCCCTGCTACGGCGAGCCGACGATCAAGGCCGCGCAGGACTGCGGTGGTCCCGAGGTCGACCCGGACACGCGCGGCACCGACATCGACGCCGAGCGGCTGGGCCTGCTCGCCGACCACGTGGCGCGGATGCTGCCCGGGTCCGGGGCTCCGGTGCGTTCGCTGCGTTGCCAGTACACGTTGACTCCTGACCGCGACTTCGTGATGGACCGGGTCCCCGGTCACCCTGATGTCGTGGTGGGGCTGGGCGCCGGCCACGGCTTCAAGTTCGCTCCGACCTTCGGGCGGTTGCTGGCCGACCTGGTGACCGGTGAGCGCGCGTCGATCTCGCCGACCTTCGCCCTGGACCGGCCTGCGCTGACCGACCCGACGTACGCCGCACACTGGCTCGTGTGACTGCTGGGGTCGAGGATGCGTCACCCGGATGCCGGGGCTGGTAACGTTGAGGCTGTTGGAGGGGATTCGTCCTCTCGGCGCCCATCACGGGTCGCCGGTTCATCGCAACGCTTCTTGGTCTTCGGTTTGCTGGACATCAGGTGCTACACGATGTTTTCAGCCGTGGCGAGCAAAGTCCGCTCACCGCATTCAACCGTTTACATAAGAGGTAAGTCATGACGCAGGGCACCGTGAAGTGGTTCAACAACGACAAGGGCTTCGGCTTCATCGCGCAGGATGGTGGCGGCGCTGACGTGTTCGTTCACCACACCGCGATCGGCGGCACCGGCTACAAGTCGCTCGACGAGAACCAGCGCGTCGAGTTCGACGTGACGCAGGGCCCGAAGGGCCCCCAGGCCGAGAACGTCCGGGGCATCTGACCCCCACGCACTCCGCTGACGGCGGTCGCGACCTTCGGGTCGCGGCCGCCGTCGCTGCATTTCGGGTCGTGCTGCCCAGCGGGCGCTGGGGCGCTCCCTCAGCAGCACGACTGTCGATGGCCCGGACGGGTCAGTCGAGAATGGCCCGTTCGGTATCGCCAGACCCGCGGCCGCCGACCTACCGTCGAGGGATGGCGCTTCACCACGGATCAGAGAGCTTCTTCATCGAGGGCGAGGGTCTCGTCGGCACCCAGCTGGGCGGACGTGCCGGCGCCGATCCCGATCCGATCACGGATCCGGACGCGCCGAGCGCGCGACGGCGCGCGGACACCGCACCGCCGTTCCGCTTCTCCCGGGTCGGCCCTCGTGGGGGGCACGTGCCCGACCGGCTCGTCGCGGCACTCGCGGACGCGATGACGACGGGCGGCGGGGGCCACGGGGACGTGCCGGCCGGCTACACCTACCTGGGCCAGTTCGTCGACCACGACCTGACCATGGACGTCACCGACGTCAGTCTGGGTGAGGACGTCACCCCGGCGCAGCTCCTCCAGGCCCGTTCGCCGAGCCTCGACCTCGACTCCCTGTACGGCGCGGGTCCGGCCGACAGCGTCTCGGCGGTGTTCTACGAGGACGACGGCCTGCACCTGAGGACCGGCACCACGATCCGGAGCGGTCCCGACCGGGAGAAGGTCGGCCACGACCTGCCGCGGGTCGGCACGGGCTCGCCCAGGGCCCGGCGCAGGGCGCTGATCCCGGACCCTCGCAACGACGAGAACCTGATCGTCGCGCAGACGCACCTGGCGATGATCCGCTTCCACAACCGGACCGTCGACAAGCTCGGCTCGGTCCCGGAGGCACAGCGCTTCCTCCGCGCGCGCAAGTCGGTGACGCTGCACTACCAGTGGCTGCTCCGGCACGACTACCTGCCACGGATCGTGCAGCCGGCGATCCTCGACGACGTCTTCACCCATGGCCGCAAGCTGGTCGAGCCTGCTGCGGGTCCGACCGACGTGCCCACGATGCCGGTGGAGTTCTCCGTCGCAGCGTTTCGCCTCGGCCACAGCATGGTGCGACCGACCTACGACTGGAACCGGCGCTTCTCGGGCAGAAACGGCCTGCTCGAGTACATGTTCGACTTCTCCGCCCTCGGGGGCACTCTCGGGGGAGAGGACCGGCTCCTGAGCAACTGGCTGGCGGACTGGCGCCGGATGTACGACTTCGAGGCCGGCGGCCAGCCGTCCCTGGCCCCTCCCGACGGGGTCAACCTGGCTCAGCGGATCGACACGCTGCTGACCGACCCCCTGAAGAACCTGCCGCCGAGCACGTTCGGCGGCGGGGCCGGCATCCCTTTCGACGACCCCCGTCGCAACCTCGCCTTCCGCAACCTGACCCGCGCGTCGATGCTCCGGCTGGCCAGCGGCCAGCAGATGGTGGAGCGGCTCGGCGAGCTCGGGGTCGCTGTCACCCCGCTCACCCGCAACCAGATCCTCGGCGGAAGCGGCGGTGCGAAGCTCGCGGCGCTCGACGCCGACCAGAAGGACCGGCTGGCCGAGCACACGCCGCTGTGGTTCTACGTGCTGCGCGAGGCGGAGACCGCCAACGGCCGGATGCGCGGCGTCGGCGGGCGGATCGTGGCCGAGACCTTCCACCGGGCGATCGAGGGCAGCCGGTTCTCGCTGCTGCGCCAGCCGGGCTTCACACCGCGCCGCGGCCGCGGAGACGTCTTCGAGATGACCGACCTGCTCCTCTTCGCCTTCGCCGGCAAGAAGGCGGGCCTCAACCCGCTGGGTGGTCCGTGACGACCCGTTCGCGGGAGCGCGGGACGTGCTCGTGCCAGCTCCGCTGGGACACGACCACGCCGTCGCGCGAGGCGACCGTCGAGATCTCGACCGACAGCCCGGCGACATCGATCGTCACGTTCATCACCGACTGCACGGTGATCTCGACGCCGGGCCAGGTGAGGTCGAACGTCGTGACCGCGTGGGCGGTCTGCTCGTGGTTCCGCCGGTTTACGGAGACCTCGCCGAGGTAGTCCTCGCTGGCGGTGCCGTCGTACGGCGTCTCGTACTCCGTCAGCGTGTGGGTGCGTGCGGTCGTCGTACGGCGCAGCACGTCGTCGCGGATCTCCCAGGTGGTGCCCTCGACCGACTCCGACGAGTGGTCGGCGCCGGGCGTGAAGGTGGGCGCGTCGAAGGACCCCGCAAGCACGGGCAGCGACACCGACCCGCCGTGCACCGTCAGCACGACGGGCGACGGCGACGCGACCGTGTTGGGCCAGTCGCTGCCAGCGATGCTGATGCGCAGCCGGTTGCCGGGCCGCCAGGAGTAGGCGCAGGCATCGAGGTCGAGCTCGACGTCGTACTCCTGGCCCGGCACCAGCGGCGATGGAGTGCCGTGCACGCCGTCGCGGAAGCTCAGGTCGACGGTGCCGCGCGAGACCAGGGCCGAGGTGCCGTCCGGGAAGACGTCGCAGAGCTTCACCGACAGCGAGGCGTACGGCGCGCTCGCGCTCACCCGGACGCTCGCGCGCGGGTGACCGACGATCGGGTCAGCGGGCGGGTCGACGTCCCAGGTGAGCGAACGGGCGTCGTCGAGGCGCTGGTCGCCGGACTGACCCCACGGCAGATGGCCGGCGCAGTCGATCCAGGCCGCCGTACCGGTGTCGGCGATGACGGTGAGCGACCTCGGCCCGTCGAGAGGGACCGAGGTGGAGACCGTCGGCGGCACCGACGGCAGCCGCACCCACCAGCCCTCGTGCATCTCGAGGTCGGGCTCCGGGAGGGTCGAGGAGCGGACGAAGACGTCGCAGTGCGACGTCCACGGGTCTGCAGACGGTTGCCGCGCAACCTCCTCGACCGACGGCGGACGCAGCCACTGGTCGAACCACGCCGCCATCTCCACATCGAGGTCGATCCGCGGTCCGGGCATCGCGTGCATCGGGTCGGCGTGTGCCCACGGCCCCGCGAGCAGGCGGTGCGGCACCCCGTGCTCGGCCAGTGCCGCGACGGTCCGGAAGGAGTTGTTGCGGTAGCCGTCGGCCCAGCCGGCGACCAGCATCGTGGGGATGTCGAGACGCTCGTAGCCGGCGCCGCGCCGGCGGCGGACAGCCGCACCGACCCGCCCCGCCAGTAGTCGCCGTGCACGTTCTCCCGCAGCCAGGTCAGCACCCACGGCTCGTTGGTGTCCAGGCGCCGCGACCACTCCGACGCCCAGTCCGGCCCCCACACCTCGGGCACGGGCGGGAGCACGCACATCGGCGTCATGTAGTGGTTGTAGTCGACCAGGTCGACGAGCTTGAGCGCCCCGCCTCTCCAGTGCACGTCGTCGGTCCACCGGTCGTCGCTGGAGTAGATCGCGAACACCGCCCCGAGCGCGGGTGCGTCCTCGCAGGCGATCTGCAGCGAGTTGAACCCGGAGTACGACGTCCCGAACATCCCGACGCGACCGCTGCACCAGTCCTGGGCGGCCAGCCAGGCGATCACCTCGACCAGGTCGCGCTGCTCCTGGGGCGGGTACTCGTCGGTCGCGTCGCCCGACGACGATCCGGTGCCGCGTACGTCGACCCGGCACACGGCGTACCCGAACCGGTCGCGGAAGTCGTCATAGCTCGCGGCGTACGACGAGGTGAGGTCGTCCTTGCGGTAGGGGAGCGCCTCCACCAGGCACGGCTGCGGGCCGAGGGCAGCGTCCGGCAGGTGCAGGGTCACGGCGAGGAAGACCCCGTCCGGCATCGGGATCCGCACCTCGCGACGGGTGCCGGTCACGACCGGACCCCGGCGAGCAGGGCGAGCACGTCGTCGGAGTGCAGCGACTCGCTGGTGTTGCCGTCGCGGCCGACCGTGGTGGGAGCACCGAACATCGAGTTGAGCACCGCCTCCTCGGCCGCCTCGACGACCGCCGCGAAGAGCGGGTCGATCCCGCGTCCCGAGAGCGGAGTCCGATCGGGCGCCTGGTCGCGGTCGAGCCGCATCCCGGTGCCGAAGGCCAGGAAGATCTCGCCGCTGCCGTGGTGGGCGACCGAGCCGGCTCGTGCCAGCCCGAGTCCGACCCGGCGGGCCAGCCGCTCGCAGGACGCGGCGTCGACCGGTGCGTCGGTGACCACGATCCCGATGCAGGACCCGGCCGGCTTGGTCGGCGCGGACGGTGCTGCGGGCAGCAGCCGCCCGACCGGGACGCCGGCCACGACCAGCTCCTCGCGCGACCCGAAGTTGGTCAGCAGCAGCACACCGACAGTGTGGCCCTCGGCGGTGACGCGGGACGCCGTACCGATGCCGCCCTTGAAGCCCAGGCAGGACATCCCGGTGCCGGCACCCACCGCACCCTCGTCCGGCGCCGTCGCCGATCCGCGCGACGCCAGTGCTGCGGCGCGGGCGGCACGGACGTCGGACGCGGTGACCTGCATCCGTCGGCAGTCGTTGAGGAAGGAGTCGTCGCACTCGCCCACGATCGGGATCACGACGTCCTCGGCTACCCCACCGTCGGCCTCGAGCTCGAGCTCGCAGGCGGCGTCGTAGACCCGGCCGAGCTGCATGGTCGAGGTCAGGTAGACGGGAGTCTCCGCGGCACCCCACTCCTGGGCGGTGATGAAGCCGGTGCACTCGCCGGCGCCGTTGAGCACGGCGCCGCCCGCCGGCACCGGCCGGCGGTAGGCGTCCTCGGCCAGGACCAGGCAGGTGACGCCGGTGCGCGCCAGCGACGGCTCGTCGCGGTGGATGGTCGCGTGTCCGAGCCCGACCCCCGCGACGTCGAGGACGGAGTTGGTCGGACCGGTCGGTAGGGAGCCGATCCGGATCCCGAGATCTCGCGTGCGCGGCATGACCACATCCTGCCGGAGGCCCACCTGCTCGGGTGGGATGCTGGCTCCGTGCGCATCCCTGTGGTCTGGTCACCCGACACGCGGCTGCACCTGCCGCTGCAGGAGATCTGGGTCGGCGTGCCCACCGACGGCACCGAGGTCCCGGAGCGGGTCGACGTGATCCTCGCCGCGGTCGGTGACCACGACCTCCACCTGGCCACCACCCACGACGACGAGGTGCTCGAGGCGGTGCACGACGGCGAGCTGCTCGCCTTCCTCGAGGGCGCGGCCGCGGCCTGGGCGCTCGGGCCGTACGACGAGCTCGTGGGTCAGAAGCGCGTGGTGCCGTACTTCTTCCCGACCCCCGCGCTGCTGGCCGGGATGGAGCCCACGCCGCCGGCGGCGCTGCACGCGCAGGCGGGGCAGTTCTGCTACGACACGATGACCCTGGTCGGCCCCGGCACCTGGCCGGCCGCTCGCGCCGCCGTGGACGTCGCGCTGACCGCCGTCGACCTGGTCGCGGCGGGGGAGCGCACCGCCTATGCGCTCTGCCGGCCGCCCGGCCACCACGTCACCCCGCGGGGGTACGGCGGGTCCTGCTACCTCAACAACGCGGCGGTGGCGGCCGAAGGACTGCGGCGGGCCGGCCACGACCGGGTGGCGGTCATCGACATCGACGCCCACCACGGCAACGGCACCCAGGCGGTCTTCTGGGAGCGGTCCGACGTGCTCTACGGATCTCTGCACGTCGACCCCGGCGCGGGCTGGTTCCCGCACGTCTTCGGTCACGCCACCGAGGTCGGGGCAGGGGTCGGCGAGGGCGCCACCCGCAACCTGCCGCTGCCCGAAGGCACCGGTGACGAACTGTGGGTCCGGACGGTCGCCGACCTCACCGAGTGGGTCCGCGACTCCGGTAGCACGGCCCTGGTCGTCTCGCTCGGGGTGGACGCCGCGGCCGACGACCCGGAGAGCCCGCTGCAGGTCACCGGAGCCGGGTTCCACGCCGCAGGTGCGGCGCTCGGCGGGCTCGGTCTGCCCAGCGTGCTGGTGCAGGAGGGTGGCTACCACCTCGCCACGATGGGCGACCTGGTGGCGGCGTACCTGGACGGTCACGGCGGCCTCGGCTGACCCCTGGCGTGCTCTCCAAGTCGGCTCCCAGTCGACCCCAAGCAGCTCGACCGACGCTGTGCTCACCCATCACCACTCACCGGGAGCACACCGTGACTCACTTCCTCTACCGTCTCGGCTTCGGCACCGCGGCGCACCCCTGGCGGACGATCTCCGCCTGGCTGGTGGTCGTCGTCGCCGCTGTCGGTCTCGCCGGCGCGATCGGCGGGGCGACCCACGACGACTACAACGTGCCGCAGGCGCGCGCCCAGGTGGGCGTGGAGCAGCTCCGGGCGCACGTCCCGAACGGCGGTGGGGCCAGCGCCCAGGTCGTCGTCCACGACACCGATGGTGTCCCGCTCGAGTCGGCCGAGATGACCGCCCTGGTCGAGCGGCTGCAGGGTCTCGACCACGCCGGCTACGTCACCGAGCCACGGCTGTCCGCGGACGGCGACACCGCGCTGATCACGGTCACCTACGACGCCCCGGTCACCGACCCCGACCTGGTCGGTGCCGCAGGCTACGAGCCGCTCGAGCAGGCGATCGACCCGCTCCGCGAGGCCGGTCTCGAGGCCGAGCTGGGCGGCGAGCTGCCCGGTGGCGCCGAGTCGGCGATGAAGGGCACCGGCGAGCTGGCCGGCGTGATCGCCGCCCTGCTCCTGCTGGTCGTCGCGTTCGGCTCCGTGGTCGCCGCCGGACTCCCGCTCGCGATCGCCATCATCGGCCTGGCGGTCGGCTCCTCGGGGATCACCCTCCTGGCCGCGACGATGGACGTCAGCACCGCCGCTCCGACCGTCGCGACCATGGTCGGGCTCGGCGTCGGGATCGACTATGCGCTGCTCCTGGTCACCCGGCACGTGGAGTTCCTCGGCCTGGGACTCGACAAGCGGATCGCGGCCGGCCGCGCGATGGCCACCGCGGGTCGCTCGGTCGTCTTCGCCTCAGCCACGGTGCTGATCTCGTTGCTGGGCCTGCGCCTCGGTGGGCTGCCGGTCTACTCGTCCTTCGGCTACGCCACCGCGATCGCGGTGCTCGCGGTGCTGCTCGCGGCCCTCACGCTGGTCCCGGCACTCTGCGGCCTGGCCGGCCGACGGCTGCTGCCGCGCCGTACCCGCAAGGGGCGAAGCCCCCGCCCCGAGAAGAAGCCGCTCACCGCTCGGTGGTCCGCCCGCGTGACCCGGCGCCCGATCGCCTTCGCGCTGGCCGCACTGATCTTCCTGCTGCTGCTCGCCGCCCCCACCCTGGGCATGCGCACCTGGCCGCAGGACGGCAGCAGCAACAGCCCCGACACGTCGGTGCGCCAGGCCTACGACCTGATCGCCGAGGAGTACGGCGACGGTGCGAACGGACCGTTCACGATCGTCGTCGACAATGCCGCCGCCGACGCCACAGCTGTCGCGGCCGAGGTGGCCGCCCAGCCGGACATCGTCCGGGTCACCACCCCGGTCACGACGCCCGACGGCGCGATCAGCATCTTCGACGCGGAACCGGCCACCGGCCCCGCCGACGAGCGCACCTCCGCGCTGGTCACCGACCTGCGCGACACGATGCCCGCGGGTGTCGAGGTCACCGGCACCACGCCCATGTTCGCCGACCTCTCAGGGATGCTGGCGGGCCGGGTGTGGCTGGTCGTCGGCTTCGTGGTCGCGGTGTCGGTGGTCCTGCTGGCGATGATGTTCCGCTCGGTCGTCGTGCCGGTGAAGGCCGCCGCGATGAACCTGCTCTCCATCGGAGCGGCGTACGGCGTCCTCACGCTGGTCTTCCAGCGGGGCTGGGGCGGGAGCCTGCTCGGGGTCGACCACACAGTTGCCGTGTCCAGCTGGATCCCGATCCTGATGTTCGCGATCCTCTTCGGTCTCTCGATGGACTACGAGGTGTTCCTGCTCTCACGGATCCGTGAGGACTGGCTGCGCACGGGCGATGCCCGCGGCAGCGTGGAGCGTGGCCTCGCCTCGACCGGCCGGGTGATCAGCTCGGCCGCCGCGATCATGGTGGTCGTCTTCCTCGGGTTCTCGACCGAGGCCGACACCGTGGTCAAGCAACTGGGCTTCGGGATGGCGGTCGCGATCGTCCTCGACGCGACAGTGGTCCGGATGGTCCTGGTGCCGGCCACGATGACGCTGCTCGGCAGGTGGAACTGGTGGCTCCCGGCCTGGCTCGACCGGCTGCTTCCGCGCATCGGCGCCGAGACCCCTGACGACGTCTGGGACGAGCTCGAACAGGCTCGCGACTCCTCCGACGACCGCGCTCCGATCGGCGTGTGACCGACATGGTGCGCCTGCGCCGGCACGACACGCGATCACCGCCCCAGGATCCTCAGGCCCGCAGGATGCTCTCCATCTTCTTGCCCTTGGCCAGCTCGTCGACCAGCTTGTCGAGGTAGCGGATCTTCTGCATCAGCGGGTCCTCGACGTTCTCGACGCGGATCCCGCACACGACACCCGTGATGAGGTCCGCATGCGGATTGAGGTGGGCAGCGGCGAAGAAGTCCTCGAAGGTCGTACCGGCGTCGAGGTGGCCGCGCAACGCGGACTCGTCGAAACCGGTCAGCCACTCGACCACCTCGTCGACCTCGGCCTTCGTGCGCCCCTTCTTCTCGGCCTTCGCCACGTAGTGGGGATAGACCGAGGCGACACTGGTGGTGAAGATCCTGCTCATCAGCAGATGGTATTGGAGCCCAGGTCGAAGCAGGTGCTGCGCACGACGGCCCCCTTGGTGTCGTACGTCGTCATGGTGACGCGCGTGTAGTGCAGGCCGAGAGACACCCGTGGTGCCTTCGCCGAGCCCGACTGCGCCGTACGCATCGCGCTGATCGTGACGTTGGCGAACGCCCACACCTCCTGTCGCTTGGTCGTGCCCGGGGCGTAGAGGCTGACGGTGACCGTCGGCAGGTGGACCCCCGTCGTCGCGGCACGGAGCAGCAGCGGGTCGACGCCTGACGCGTCGACGACAGCGGTCGGATCCTCGGGCACGAACTTCCCTGAGCCCCCGCCGCCACCCACGGCTCCGGAGGTGTTCGTGCCGCCGGCGCTGAAGGAGCGCAGGGCCAGCGTCGACGTCACCGGGCCAGGGAGCGAGTCGAAGGTGATCTTCCCTGCTTGGGAGGTGCTCGCGGCCTTCAGCGTTGAGGGGGTGGCGGCCTCGGAGTCGGTCCGGGTCACCGTCCACCAGGCGAGCAGGACGATCAGCAGCAGTGGGACCAGGATCAGTGCGCGACGGCGCGGGACGGCAGATGCGGACATGTCGGCTCCTCGGGGACGGACGACGATCGGGTGGTTCGAAGTGTCCGCCCCTGGGGAGGCCGCTGTCACGGAGCGGCTCAGCTGTCGAACAGCGCCGGCTGGTCGGTGCGCAGCTGCAGTTAGCGCATGCAGTCATCGTGTGGGTTCGAGTGCACTCCAGGTCAAGCCTCGGCCGGCTCCTCGGTGGCGTGCGAGTCGGTGAGGTTGAGCGCGCCGTAGCCCGAGATCAGGCCGACGACGACCGCCAGCAGCGCGTAGGTGATCCGCTCGCCGTGGAAGAACGACGCCACGAGGTCGCTGCTCCAGGTGCCGGGAGGCAGCCGGGTGGTGACCAGTGCGGCGATCGCGGTGCCGACCACAGCGGTGCCGATGCTGGTGCCGACCTCCTGAGCGGTGTCGTTGAGCGCGGCGCCGACGGACGTGCGGTTGCTCGGCATCGCGTCGACGAGGGCGACCGCGCAGATCGTCATGACGGTGCGCAGGCCGACCGTCATCAGCACCATGAAGACGGCGATGGCGGCGTACCCGTGGTCGACGGCCCACGCCATGCCGCCGAGCGAGCCGGCCAGGAAGATCGCGCCGATGAAGCAGGCGATGCGGTGGCCGTACTGCTTGATGAGCCACTCCGTGAAGGGGGTCGCGGCGATCATCGTCACGATCATCGGCAGGTTGGCCAGGCCGGCCTTCACCGGGCTCCATCCGTAGGCGAACTGGAAGTGCATGATCAGACCGAACATCACGCTGGCCATCGCGATGGCCGTCCCGATCTGGGCGATGGCCGCTCCGCGGACGGGGCCGTTGGAGAAGAGGGTCAGGTCCAGCATGGGGGAGGCGCTGCGACGCTCGTGCGACACGAACGCGACGGCCGCCAGGACGGCGCCGATCATCGAGGCGATGGTGATCGCGGAGCCCCAGCCGTACAGGACACCGCTGGTCAGCGACCAGCAGGCGAGGCCGATGGTGGTGATGCTCAGGAAGGCACCGGGCAGGTCGAGCGCGTCGTGGGTCAGGTCCTCGGGCTGGTCGGCCGCCACGCCGAGGCGGACGCCGATCGACGCGATCAGCGCGATCGGGGCGTTGACGACCAGCAGCCACTCCCACCGCACGTGGGCCAGTGCTGTGCCACCGAGCAGTGGGCCGAGGATGAAGCCGGACATGCCGACGACCATCATCAGCGTGATGGCGCGCATCCGCAGCGCCTTGTCGTCGAAGAGCCGGAAGACCAGCGACATGGTGATCGGCGCCATCATGGCGGCCGCGACGCCGAGTGCGGCCCGCAGCCCGATGAGCTCACTGGCGGTGCTGACGAGGACGACACACAGGCTGAGCAGTCCGAAGACGCCGAGCCCGATCTGCAGCACGCGTCGGCGTCCGAACCGGTCGGCGATCGAGCCGGCGGTGAGCAGCAGGCCGCCGAAGGTCAGCGAGTACGCGCCGGTGACCCACTGCAGCGCGGTCGTCCCGCTGCCGAGGTCGCGGCCGATCGTGGGCAGCGCGATCGACAACAGCGTGTTGTCGACCATCTCGACGAAGAAGGCCAGGCACAGAGCCGCCAACGGGATCCAGGCTGCGCGCAGGGACGGGTAGGTCTGCGACGCGGTGGGAACTGTGGTGGTGGTGGTGGTGGTCATCGTGGCCTCCGATCAGACGGCGCTCGAGGATCGAACGACGCACCGGTGACACTAGGTAGCAGTGCTTTCAGTGCGGTTTCACGCCGGCTTCAGACCCCGATCCGCCTCCGCTCCCGGCGTACCCAGTCCGCAGCGAGCGGGATGTCCCAGGCCTCGCACAGCTCCAGCGCGCTGGCAGCGTGCCGGGTGGCCAGCTCGATCTCGCCGGTGGCCTGTGCGGCGAAGGCGAGGAACATGTCGATCGGGCCGACGGCCGTGCCGGAGCCTGCGCAGGCGGGCCGGCCGGCGGAGTCGATGAGCTTGGCGTAGGTGAGGGCGGCCATCTCGCGGTCGCCGAGGTGAGCGGACGCCTCGGCGCCCATGCACCAGGCCATCGTGGAGAACCACGTCTCGAGCGCGAGCGACTCGCTGACGTCGTCGGCGTTCTGGGCGAGGTAGGTGCGGGCGTCCTCGAGGCGGCCGGCCCGGCAGAGCATCGTGAGGTAGGCCGTGGCGAGCGGGAGGAAGGTGTCTTGCGAGAGCAGCTCGATGCCGCTGACGACGGAGACCTCCTGACCCTGCCAGAGTGCCTGCATCATCAGGGCTCCTGCCATCGACTCGTCGTACCCGGCGATCGAGACCAGGGGGCCGATCGCAGCGATGTGGTCGATGTGCTTGGCGACGTCGTCGAACTCCCCCCGCATCGCCGCCCAGGCGATGTCGAGCGAGTCGAGCACGAGGTAGGCGTAGAGGTGGCGAACCTTGTCGGCGACGGCGCGTCCCTCGGTGACGCAGTCCGCCAGCAGGTCGACGAGGCCGAGCTCTCCGGCGGCGACCGCGCGCAGTGACAGGGCGGAAGCCAGGCCGAGGTCGTCCCCGAGCTCACGAGCCAGGTCGGTCGCGTGCGTGGTCAGCTCGAGGCGCTGCTCGACCGTGGAGGGGTGCCAGACGGCGATGGTCGCCTTGAGGAGTGCGCTCAGGATCAGCTCGGGCGAGCCGAGCCGGCGGGCCATCGCGACCGCCTCGTCGGCCAACGCCTCCCGCTCCTGGGCGGTCGCGCCGTAGTAGATCTCGCCGGCCAGCGCGAGCATCACCCGGCAGCGGCGCTCGTCGTCCCCGGGCGGCAGCTGGTCGAGCGCCCGGCGAAGCGCAGCCGCCACCACGTCGTCGACCTCTCCGCCCCCGGGCGTCCAGAGCGCTCCGGAGCTGGTCATCTCGCCGGCCCGGACCAGCAGGTCCAGGTCGCCGATCTCGTCGGCCACCTCGATCGCCTCGTGGGCGACGTCGCGGAGCTCGACCCAGCGGCCGGCGCGACGAAGCACGTCGGCGAGGTCAGCCAGCAGCTCGAACCGAGCGCCCGGCTCCGAACCCGGGTCCTCGTCCTCAGCGCGCAGGGCGTACTCGAGCATCTCCAGCGCCTCGACGTAGGCGTAGACCGCCATCGCGGACCGGGCCGCGGACTGCGCTGCCGGCCAGGCATCACCGAGGTGGCGCGGGCCGGCTGCGAGCCAGTGGCGGGCGATCTCGGCCTCGCGCCTGGGCGTGCCGCTGAGCGACTCGGCCGCCCGGGCGTGCACACGAGCGCGCCGCGACTGGGGAAGCCCGGCGAGCACGGTGTCGCGGACCAGCGCATGGTTGAAGCGGAAGCGGTCGACGCCGTCCTCCGCGACCAGCCCGGCCTCGATCGCCGGGTCGAGTCGGTCGAGCGTGGTGTCCTCGTCGAGCCTCGCGACGCTGGCCAGGGTGGAGAGGTCGAAGATCCGGCCGAGGACGCTGGCCGACTGCAGCAGGCCCTGGGTGGTGACGTCGAGGTAGGACAGCCGGCGCGACAGCACCTCGTGGACGGCCGCTGGCGGGCGCTGCTCGGACATCAGCGTGCCGAGGTCGCCGTCGCGCGCCAGTCGTGCGTACTCCACGAGGAAGAACGGGTTGCCCTCGGTACGCCGCCGCAGGGCGTCGGCGTCGTCGGTCGTGGGGTCGGTCTCGGTCACCTGCGCGAAGACCTGCTGGGTCGCCTCGGCGGAGATGCCGCGCAGCTGGATCCGCAGCGCGTGCTTGCGGGCCAAGGCCTCGGCGACCTCGGCGAGCGCACCGGCGGGCACCGGGTGCTCGCGCCAGGTGGTGAGGACCAGCAGGTGTGCCGGGCTCTCCTCGGCAGCGCGCTCGGTGAGCAGCCGGAGGACGCGGAGCGTCGAGATGTCGGCCCAGTGCAGGTCGTCGATCACCAGCAGCAGGGGTCCCTGTCCGGCTGCGGCCAGGACGGTCTCGACGATCGACTCCCAGGCCCGGAAGGCGGCGCTGCCGTCCTCGTGGTCGTTGGACGGCAGCCCGGAGCCGAGGCGCTCGAGGACCGTCGCCCACGGCCACAGCGCCGGAGCCCCGTCGTCCTGTGAGCAGCGGCCCCAGGCGATGGAGACGCCGTGGTCCTCGGCGTACGACGCCAGCTCGATCGCCAGCCGGCTCTTGCCGATGCCGGGCTCGCCGGTCAGCGCCGCGAACGCCGGGGCAGCGCGGGTCCCCGCGATCACGGAGTCCAGCAGGCCGGTGAGAGCGGCGAGCTCGTCGTCGCGGCCCGCGAGCGACCACGGCCACACCGTCGGGATCGGCAGGGGAGCGTGGGTGGCGGGCCCGATCGGGACGACCGCCGGCTCGGCCGGGGCGGTCGCCTCCTGGCGTAGCACGGAGGCCTGCACCGCGCGCAGCTCGGGCCCGGGCTCGAGGCCGAGCTCCTCATCGAGGACGTCGCGCACCTCGCGGAGCACGCCGAGTGCGTCGGCCTGGCGACCGGAGCCGGCCAGGGCGAGCGCCCGGAGAGCCCAGGCACGCTCGCGAAGCGGGTGGGCTCGGGTGAGCGCGTCGAGCTCGGCGGCGACGGTGGCCTGCAGTCCGAGCAGGATGCCGAGCGCGGCGCGGTCCTCGGTGGCCAGCACCCGCAGCTCCTCCAGACGGGCCCGCTCGGCCGCGGCGGCGGCGACCTCACCGAGCTCGGCGAACGGAGTGCCGCGCCACAGCCGGAGCGCCTGCTCGAGCGCGTCATGGAGTGCGGAGAGGTCGCCGGCGTCGGGGGCGCCCGGGGGTAGTGCGTGGCCGCGACACAGGGCGTCGGCGAGCGGCGCGACCTGGCCGTGGGTCGTGGTGACGACGCTCTCGAACGCGACCACGTCGAGGTCGTCGTCGGGAAGCCTCAGCGCGTAGCCGGGGTGCTCGGTGACCAGCAGCGTCCCGCCGCCGCGGGCGGTGCGGTCGGGCTCGAGCGCCCGCCGCAGCCCGGCGACGTACCCCTGCAGGGTGCCGGAGACACCCGGCGGCGGGGTGCCGTCCCAGATCAGGTCGGCGAGGGTGTCGGCAGGTACGGCGCGACCGCGGTGGAGGGCGAGCGCTGCCAGCAGCGCGCGCTGCTTGGGGCCGCCCAGGCTGACCGACCCGGACGCGCCGGTCGCCACGGTCGTGCCGAGGACGCCGATCCGCATGATCGGAAGGATAGGGCCTTCCCGGACCGAGGCGATCGTGGCTCGATGCCGACGGCGCTAGCGTGGCGGCATGCACCGGTTCTCCTGCGTCCTGCTCGTCGACGCGCGGGGGTGGCTGTTGATGCAGGAGCGTGACGAGCACCCCGTGATCGACCCCGACAGGTGGGGACTGCCCGGTGGGCACGTCGAGGCGGGCGAGGAGTTCGAGCCGGCGGCGTACCGCGAGCTCGAGGAGGAGACCGGCATCCGGATGGCGCCCGGAGCGCTGCGGTTGTGGCGCGAGCTCGAGATCTTCCACCGGGAGTACGACAGCCTGGACACGGTGCAGGTGTGGGTCGGCGGCACCGACCTCACGGACCGCGACATCGTGCTCGGAGAGGGCAGGCAGATCGTCTTCGTCGACCCGGTCGCGGCTCGTGCCCTCGACCACACGGCGACGGCCTCGGTGATCGTGCCCGGGTTCCTCGACTCGGCGGACTATCAGCAGCTGCTCGGGTGACCACTCGCTGAGGCCGTGCCCGGCAGCCTGCGGGAGCCCGCCGCCGCTGTTCTCAGGCGCTGGCCACGTACAGTGGCTCGCTATGGGAACTCTCGACTCGATCTCTTCGCCACGCGACCTGCGCGGCCTCGACGACGCCCAGCTGGACGCCCTTGCGACCGAGATCCGTGACCTCCTGATCCGCACCGTGGCCACCAACACCGGTCACCTCGGTCCCAATCTCGGCGTGGTCGAGCTGACCCTGGCGATCCACCGGGTCTTCGAGTCGCCGCGTGACCGCATCGTCTTCGACACCGGCCACCAGTCCTACGTGCACAAGCTCGTGACCGGACGAGCAGCGACCTTCGGCACCCTGCGCCGCGAGGGCGGCGTCAGCGGCTACCCGAGCCAGGCCGAGTCCGACCACGACATCGTCGAGAACTCGCACGCCTCGACCGCGCTCAGCTACGCCGACGGCCTCGCCAAGGCCTACACGATCCGTGGGGAGGACCGCCACGTCGTCGCGGTCATCGGCGACGGCGCGCTCACCGGCGGCATGGCCTGGGAGGCGCTCAACAACATCGCGATCGCCAGCAGGAGCAAGCTGGTCATCGTCGTCAACGACAACGGCCGCTCCTACACCCCGACCATCGGCGGGCTCGCCACCGCACTCACCTCGCTGCGCACCAGCCCGCGCTACGAGAACGTGCTCGACATGGTCAAGCGCCGGCTCAACGCCGTGCCGGGTGTCGGACCGGCGGCGTACGACGCCCTGCACGCGATGAAGAAGGGCCTCAAGGACGCGCTGGCGCCGCAGGGCCTCTTCGAGGACCTGGGCCTCAAGTACGTCGGCCCTGTCGACGGCCACGACCGTGCTGCGCTGGAGCAGGTGCTCGCGCAGGCCAAGAGGTTCAACGGGCCGGTGATCGTGCACGCGATCACCCGCAAGGGCTACGGCTACGACCCGGCCGAGCGGCACGAGGCCGACCAGTTCCACGCGCCGGGGCCCTTCGACGTGCAGACCGGCGCCGAGAAGCCCAAGGGACGGATCTGGACCGACTACTTCTCCGACGCCATCGTCGAGATCGGTGAGCGCCGTCCCGATGTCGTCGGGATGACCGCGGCGATGATGCACCCCGTCGGGCTCGACGCGTTCCAGGCCCGCTTCCCCGACCGCACCTTCGACGTCGGGATCGCCGAGCAGCACGCCGCGACCTCCGCGGCCGGCCTCGCGATGGGCGGCCTGCACCCGGTGGTCGCCCTCTACGGCACCTTCCTCAACCGGGCCTTCGACCAGGTGCTGATGGACGTCGCGCTGCACAAGTGCGGCGTCACCTTCGCCCTCGACCGCTCGGGCGTCACCGGCGATGACGGCGCGAGCCACAACGGCATGTGGGACATGTCGATCCTCCAGGTCGTGCCCGGCCTGCGCCTCGCCGCGCCGCGGGACGTGACCCGGCTGCGTGAGCTGCTCGACGAGGCGGTCGAGGTCGACGACGCCCCGACGGTGCTGCGCTACCCGAAGGGTCCGCCCCCGGACGACATCGACGCGATCGGCAAGGTCGGCGGCGCCGACCTGCTCGTCCGCAACGGCTCCAGGGACGTCCTGGTCGTCGCGGTCGGCTCGATGAACACCATCGCCGTCGACGTCGCCGACCGGCTTGTCGCGCAGGGCATCGGCGTCACCGTCGTCGACCCGCGCTGGGTCAAGCCGGTCGATCCCGCGATCATCGAGCTCGCCCGCGAGCACAGGCTCGTGGTCAGCATCGAGGACAACGGCGAGACGGGCGGCTGCGGCGCCGTGCTCCTCCAGACGCTCAACGCGGCCGGCGTGCACACCCCGTTCCGCCTGCACGGCATCCCCCAGGAGTTCCTCGACCACGCCAAGCGCGGCGCGATCCTCGAGCGGATCGGCCTGACCCCCCAGGCCCTCGCGCTGGGCATCGTGGAGGACATGACCTCGCTCTCCGAAGGTCGTTCTCCACTTGATGTCGAGCAGACGACCTGAGCTCTCCGTACCGGCTGATCCTGACGCCCTACGATCCGGGTGACGGAGCGTCCTGACTCTGGCCTCGGAGGCGACCGTGGTGGAGAGTGATCGTCCATGAATGTGTTGCGGACGAAGTCCATCGAGCAGTCCCTCGAAGACACGCAGGACCCGGAGTTCAAGCTCAAGAAGTCGCTGACCGCCCTCGACCTCACCGTCTTCGGCATCGGTGTCGTGATCGGCGCCGGCATCTTCACCCTCACCGGTGCGGTGGCTGCCGACTACGCGGGGCCCGGTGTCGTCTTCTCGTTCGGACTCGCCGCGATCTGCTGTGCGCTGGCCGCCCTCTGCTACGCGGAGTTCGCGTCGACAGTCCCGGTCGCCGGCTCGGCGTACACGTTCTCCTACGCCACCCTGGGCGAGCTCGTCGCCTGGATCATCGGCTGGGATCTGATCCTGGAGCTGATGCTCGGCGCCTCGGTGGTCGCCCAGGGGTGGAGCACCTACCTGGTCACCTTCCTCGACGAGATCGGCATCACCTGGCCCACGTCCGTCGGCCCGCTCGACTCCTCGGAGTTCGACTGGGGGCACGTCAACCTCGCCGCGGTGCTGCTGGTGGCCGCCCTGACCACGCTGATCGCGGTCGGCATCAAGGAGTCGCTGCGGGTCAACCTGGTGCTGGTCGGGGTCAAGCTCTTCGTGGTGCTGTTCGTCATCATCGCCGGGCTCTTCTACGTCTCCAGCGCCAACTACGACCCGTTCATCCCGCCGGCCTCCACTCCGATCGAGTCGAGTGGGTTGACCCAGCCACTGATCCAGTGGGCCTTCGGCCTGGAGCCGCAGACGTTCGGCATCCTCGGGGTCATCTCGGCCGCCTCGGTCGTCTTCTTCGCCTACATCGGGTTCGACGTGGTCGCCACGACCGCGGAGGAGGCGGAGAACCCGCAGAAGGACCTCCCCAAGGGCATCCTCGGCTCACTCGCGATCTGCACCGTGCTCTACATGGCGGTCGCTCTGGTGATCACCGGGATGGTGCCGTACACCGAGATCGATCCCAAGGCCGCGCTCGCCACGGCGTTCACCTCGGTCGGCAAGGACGGCTTCGCGACGCTGATCGCCGCCGGCGCGGTCGCCGGACTCACCACCGTGGTGATGACGCTGATCATCGGCGCGGTCCGGGTGCTCTTCGCGATGAGCCGCGACGGTCTGCTGCCGACGGGTCTGGCCCACACGAACCCGAAGACCGGCACCCCTCTGCGGATCACCATCACGATCGGAGTGGCCGTTGCGGTGATCGCCGGCTTCACGCCGATCGACAAGCTCGAGGAGATGGTCAACATCGGGACGCTCACGGCGTTCACGCTGGTGTCCCTCGCCATCCCCGTGCTGCGGCGTACCCGCCCCGATCTGGATCGACCGTTCAAGGTCCCGTGGAGCCCGGTGATCCCGATCCTGGCCGCGCTGATCTGCCTCTACCTGATGCTCAACCTGAGCGTCGAGACCTGGCTGCGGTTCGTCGTGTGGATGGTGCTCGGCTTCGTCATCTACTTCGCCTACGGCCACCGGCACAGTCGCGTTCGCCGGGCCGAGGAGAAGGAAACCTCGTATACCGGGTGAGTCTCCTCACCCGGCATACATGGAATGGGTGAGGACCGGGCACGGCTGGGACAGATGACCCCCTGTCTTCCAGCCCGAGGAGCTGTAGCCACGATGGCTGACTTGTTCGAGACCCTGACCGCCGGCGCCTGGACGTTGCCCAACCGCGTCGTGATGGCGCCCCTGACGCGCAACCGCTCGAAGGGCACCGTCCCCGGTGACCTGGCGGTCGAGTACTACGCCCAGCGCGCCTCCGCCGGCCTGATCATCACCGAGGGCAGCCAGCCGAGCGCGCGGGGCCAGGGCTACCTGGACACGCCCGGCTTCCACTCGCCCGAGCAGCTCGCCGGATGGCGCCGGGTCGCCGACGCGGTGCACGCCAACGGTGGCCGGATCGTCGCACAGCTCATGCACGCCGGACGGATCTCCCACCCCGACAACACCGGCGGCCAGGAGATCATCGCGCCGAGCGCGATCGCAGCACCCGGCAAGGTCGTCACGCCGAACGGGCAGCAGGCCTACCCGACGCCGCGCGCCATCGACACCGACGAGATCCCGGCCGTCATCGAGGAGTACGTCAGCGCCGCCCGCAACGCGATCGAGGCCGGACTCGACGGCGTCGAGGTGCACGGCGCCAACGGCTACCTGATCCACCAGTTCCTCGCGCCCGGCTCCAACGAGCGCACCGACGAGTACGGCGGTTCGCCCGAGAACCGCGCCCGTTTCGCGATCGAGGTGATCCGGGCCGTTGCCGAGGAGATCGGCGCCGACCGGGTCGGCGTACGGCTGTCGCCGGCGCACAACATCCAGGGCGCGACCGAGACCGACCCCGACGACGTCGAGGCGACGTACGGCGCCGTCATCGAGGGCATCGCACCTCTCGGCCTCGCCTACCTGAGCGTGCTGGCGCAACCGCGGCTGGACCTGGTGCAGCGGATGCGCAAGGACTTCGGCGGCGTGCTGATCGCCAACGACGGCTTCGGCGTGGTCACCACCGCCGCGATGGCCCAGGCGCTGCTCGACGAGGACGTCGCGGACGCGGTCGCGATCGGCCGGCTCTTCCTCGCCAACCCCGACCTGCCGAAGCGCTGGGAGACCGGTGCCGAGCTCAACGAGCCGAACTCCGACACCTTCTACGGTGGCGGCGCCGAGGGCTACACGGACTATCCGTTCTTGGACGACTGACCGACCAACCGGGACGTCGTACGGTCGGAGCAAGCGGACACACTGTCGGTATGACGTCCCCGCGAGCGATCAGCGCCAGCCGAGCTCCGGTGCCAGCTTCAGCACGCTCTCGATGACGTGGGCGTTGTAGTCGACGCCGAGCTGGTTCGGCACGGTGATCAGCAGGGTGTCCGCCGCTGCGATGGCCTCGTCCTCGGCCAGGTCCTTCACCAGCTGGTCGGGCTCGCCGGCGTACGTCTTGCCGAAGCGGGCCAGCCCACCATCGATGTGGCCGACCTGGTCCTGGCTGCGCGCCTCACCACCGAAGTAGGAGCGGTCCAGGTCGTTGAGGACGGGGAAGATGCTGCGGCTCACCGACACCCGCGGCTCACGCTCGTGGCCGGCGGCCTTCCAGGCGTCGCGATATCGCTGGATCTGCTCGGCCTGGAGCTGGTGGAACGGCACGCCGGTGTCCTCGGTGAGCAGCGTCGAGCTCATCAGGTTCATCCCCTCCGCGGCGGTCCACTCGGCCGTTGCCCGCGACCCGGCGCCCCACCAGATCCGGTCGCGCAGACCGGGCGAGTGCGGTTCGATCCGGAGCTTGCCGGGTGGGTTGGGGAACATCGGGCGCGGGTTGGGCTCCGCGAAGCCCTGGCCCTCGAGCATCGCGAGGAAGACCCGGGTGTGCTCGCGGGCCATCGTCGCGTGGTCGTCGCCCTCGCCCGGGTCGTAGCCGAAGTACCGGTAGCCGTCGATGACCTGTTCCGGTGACCCCCGGCTGATGCCGAGCTGCAGCCTGCTGCCGGCGATCAGGTCCGCCGAACCGGCGTCCTCGGCCATGTAGAGCGGGTTCTCGTAGCGCATGTCGATCACACCGGTGCCGATCTCGATCCGGCTGGTCCGCGCGCCGATGGCCGCGAGCAGGGGGAACGGCGAGGCCAGCTGTCTCGCGAAGTGGTGCACCCGGAAGTAGGCGCCGTCGGCACCGAGCTCCTCGGCCGCGACGGCGAGATCGATCGACTGGAGCAGCGCGTCGGCGGCCGTCCGGGTCGCCGACTGTGGCGACGGCGTCCAGTGGCCGAAGGAGAGGAATCCGATGTTCTTCATGCCACCTCCAACAAAGTTGAAGCATGAATCTTCCCGGATGTAGCAAAGTGGATCCATGCTCACCTTCGACGAGCTCCTCCCCGCGGGCGGCTACGTCAGCGACGGCGGGCTCGAGACCGACCTGATCTTCCACCGCGGCCTCGACCTGCCCGAGTTCGCGTCGTTCCCTCTCGTCGAGGACGAGTCCGGTCGCGAGGTGCTACGTGCCTACTACGAGGACTACGCCGTGATCGCCCGTGCGGCTGGGGTCGGCCTGACGCTGGAGTCGCCGACCTGGCGGGCCAACCCCGACTGGGCCGCACGCGTCGGGTACGCCGCCGAGGCCCTCGCCCGGGTCAACCGCACGGCCATCGAGCTGCTCGCCGAGCTCAGGGCGTCGTACGACGACCTGGCCGACGTCCGCATCATCGGGGCGATCGGGCCTCGGGGCGACGGGTACGTCGCGGGCGAGCGGGCCGATCCGGGCGAGGCGGCCGCCTACCACCGTGGGCAGGTGGAGGCGTTCGCGAGCGCGGGCGCCGACCTGGCCGCGGCGTACACGCTCACCGGTCCCGAGGAAGGCATCGGCATCGTCCGTGCCGCCCGGGACGCCGGCATCCCGGTCCTGATCGGCTTCACCGTCGAGACCGATGGCCGGCTCCCCGACGGCACCACCCTGCGCGACGCGGTCGCCCGGGTCGACGAGCAGGACCCGCCCGAGGGGTTCATCGTCAACTGCGCCCACCCCACCCACATCGCACCGGGCCTCGACGACGGCGCCTGGCTGTCTCGGATCGTGCAGGTCAACCCGAACGCCTCGACGATGACGCACGCCGAGCTCGATGATGCCGACGAGCTCGACGAGGGCGACCTCGGCCTGCTCGTCTCGTCGTACGACGCACTCCGCCCGCGGCTGCCGGGTCTCCGCGTCGTCGGGGGCTGCTGCGGCACCGATGCGCGCCACGTCGCCGCGCTCTGGGGCGCCGGCGGCGGCTGAGGGGAGTCAGAGCACCCGGACAGGGGTCCGTCGGGTCGTGAAGTCCCAGACCGCGGCGGAGAGCTCGCGGCTCAGCCGGATGCAGCCGTGTGACTCGGCCTGGTTGGTGCCGAGGACCCAGTCGGCGTGGATCTGCTTGCCGCTCGACTTGTAGCGGGGGATCCGGTGGAAGCCGATGCCGCACGGCGCGAACCGGACGAAGTTGTCGAGCCACACGGTGCCGCTCGTCGACTGGTTGAGCTTGATCCGCGCCGGAGCGACCACAGTAGGAGCCGGTGGCGTGCACGCCCGGGTGCAGCACGCGCGGGTTGTCCACCATTCCGCCCTGGGCGACGATCGTGCCCCTGGGCCCGACCAGCCAGACCCAGTTCTGCGCCTGGGAGATCACGATCCGACGGCCTGCGCCCGAACGAGCCGGTACCGGGCGCCCGTCGCAGCGTGGCGCGGTCTCGCCGTACAGCTGCCGGCGGGTGCGGTGGTCGAGCTTGCCGTTCTGGGCGATGCCCACCCGGGACTGGAAGCGCACGATCGCCGATCGGGTCCACGCCCCGATCCGGCCGTCGGGCGGTCCGGCCTGGCAGTGCAGGTGGTTGAGCCGGTGCTGGGCCGTGGTGGCGAAGTCCGAGCCGCGCGGCCGGTCGGTCCGCGGAGAACGCCGGCGCCATGGCCAGGCTCAGCGCACAGGCCAGGGCGACGGCGTACGAGAGCAGACGGGGCACCGGGCCATCGTCGCAAACCCGGACGAACGGCGCACGCACCCTTGTCGTTCGAACGTATGTTCGATATCATGAGTCATGGCTCAGCTCTCCGATCTCGACCCCGCCGCTCTCGTGGACTCAGCCGGCACCTGCTGCGAGATCGTGGACGCCATCGCCGAGCTCGAGGAGCTCAAGGTCCGGGCGTGCGCTGCCCAGGCCGAGCTCGCCGTTCGGCTGGACGACCGGGTCCGCGAAGAGCACCGCGATCTTGGTGTTCGCTCGGCGGAGCAGGGCGCGGCGTCGCCTCCCAGATCGCAGCGGCTCGCCGGGAGTCGCCGGCCCGAGGTGGACGGCTGCTCGGCCTGGCTCGTGCGCTCACCTCCGAGCTGCCGCACACGCTGGCCGCGATGAGCTCGGGAGCGCTGTCGGAGTGGCGGGCGACGCTGATCGCCAGAGAGACGGCGTGCCTGGACAGCGACGCACGGTGTGGTCTCGATGCGCTCCTCGCCGCGCCTGATCCGGCTGGCCGGTATCGGTTCGATGGGTGGGGTGATCGCCGCCTCGTCGCTGAGCTGCAGAGGCTGGTCGCGGCGATCGATCCGCTCGCGGTGGTCGACCGGCGAGCCCGGGCAGAGTCCGAGCGCCGGGTCAGCCTGCGCCCCGCACCCGACACCATGTCCCAGCTGTCCGCACTGCTCCCCGCAGTGCAGGGAGTCTCGGTCTGGGCCACCCTGACTCGGGTGGCCGACCAGCTCGTCAGCCAGGGCGACGGCCGCAGCCGGGGCCAGATCATGGCGGACACGCTCGTCGAGCGAGTCACCGGCCAGGCCACCGCCGGCGCTGTCCCGATCACCGTCAACCTGGTCATCTCCGACCAGACACTGCTCGGCGGTGGCCACGAGCCTGCCTGGCTGATCGGCCACGGCCCGGTCCCCGCCGACGCTGCCCGCGACGTCGCTCGCCGTGCGATGGACGACGCCACGGCTGCGCTCCGCCGGCTCTACGCCACCCCCGAGACCGGCTCGCTCACCGCCCTGGAGTCGACCACGCGGCTCTTCCCGGCCCACCTCGCCACCTTCATCGAGCTGCGCGACCGCACCTGCCGCACTCCCTGGTGCGACGCCCCGATCCGGCAGTCGGACCACCTCGTGCGCCACGCAGCAGGCGGACCCACCTCTGCCCTCAACGGTCAGGGCGTGTGCCAGCAGTGCAACCTCGCCAAGGAAGCGGTCGGCTGGCGGTGCAGACCGATCGCCGGTCCACCCGGATCCCTCCACACCGTCGAGACCACACTCCCGACCGGGCACGTCCTCCACTCGACAGCCCCTGCCGCGCCGACACCTTCCTCGCTCCGCTATCGGAGCGACCTCGAGTGGCGGTTGCAGACCTTGGTCCTGGCCGCGTAGCGCGGCTGCGCCGGTGTCATCTGGCCGGTCGCGTCGCGGTGCCCGTCCGGGCCTGCGTCACCACCAGTAGTTGTCCTGCGGGGTGTACGGCTCCTCCAGAGCCGCGACCTCATCGTCGGTCAGGGTGATGTCGACGGCTGCCACGGCGTCCTGCAAGTGATGTGGCTGGGTGGCTCCGACGATGGGCGACGAGACGACCTGCTTCGACAGGACCCAGGCGAGAGCGATCTGGGCCATCGGGAGGCCACGGCTCTCGGCGATCGCCTGGATCGCCTCGACGACCGGCCGGTCGGCCTCGCGGTCGAACGCCTTGGCTACCGAGTCGGTCGATGCCCGGGCTGTCTGTTCACCCCAGGGTCGGGCAGCTCGTCCCTTGGCCAGTGGTGAGTACGGGGTCAGTCCGACCCCTTGATCGAGGCAGAGGGGGATCATCTCGCGTTCCTCCTCGCGCTTGAGGACGTTGTACTGGTCCTGCATCGCCGAGAAGCCAGTCCATCCGTTCACCTCGGCGGCGTGCTGCATCTTCGCGAACTGCCACGCCCACATGGAGGACGCCCCCAGGTAGCGGGCCTTCCCGGACCTCACGATGTCGTGCAGTGTCTCCATCGTCTCCTCGACCGGCACCTGCTCGTCGAAGCGATGGACGTAGTACATGTCGACGTAGTCAGTCCCGAGTCGGCGCAGCGACTCGTGGAGCTGTTCCAGGATCGCCTTGCGAGACAGGCCGCTGCCGCCCGGGCCGTCGTGCATCTTCCCGCAGACCTTGGTGGCGAGAACGATGTCATCACGACGCGAGTACCTCTCGACGGCGCGACCTACGAACTCCTCCGAGGTGCCGTCCTGGTAGACGTTGGCGGTGTCCCAGAAGGTGACGCCAGACTCGATCGCCTGGCGGAAGAACGCGGCGGACTCATCCTCGTCCAAGGTCCACTGGTGCATCCCCGCCGTGGCCCGCCCGTAGCTCATGCATCCCAAGCCGATCCGGCTCACCCGGAGGCCGGACGTCCCCAGACGAACGCTGTCCATCGCTGCATCATCACACGGTCGAAGAACCACGGATCTGCCCCAACCCGCCTGGCGGCACCGTCAGTAGTGCAGATGAGCTATGGACGCGCGTACAGCTGGGCGAGTAGGCCTGACTGATGGGTAGCACCTACGGGCGGGGGAGCAGGTATGACACAACGACACGAGATCCGCCTCGCGTTGGTCATGAACGGCGGGGTCAGCCTCGCTGTCTGGATGGGCGGCGTGACCCACGAGCTCGACCTGATCCGGCGAGCCACCACCGATGGCACACCCCCGGCACGGGAGCATGACACTGAGGTCGCCGCCAGGTGGCTTGCTCTCATGCAAGGAGAGGGGGTCGCCGACAAGCGGCGCCTGGTGATCGACGTGATCGCCGGCACCAGTGCAGGTGGCCTGAACGGCACGCTCCTGGCCAACGCGATCGCGTACGACTCGACCCTGGACCCGGCGCCGGCACCTGACCCGGGCGCCGATCCGGTCCGAGGGCCATGGCTGCGCGAGCAGTGGTGCAGCCTCGGCTCGCTCCGCTACGGGCGGCTGATCCCAGACCCGGAGGCGAAGCCGCCGCGGGCTCCGACCGGCTCGGTCCTCGACGGCGACTTCTTCCACGACCAGACCCACCGGCTCCTCACCGAGCTGAAGGGCCAGTCGCAACCATCGAACAAGCACCCGGTCACGCTGTTCACCACGGCATCCGGACTCGGCAGCCAGGACTTCACCGCCCACGACGCCGCCGACCAGCCGTTCACCGTCACCGACCACCGGTTCCTGTACCGGTTCACCAACGACCACGTACGCGACTACGACCACGTGCACCTGACCTTCACCCCGCCGCCCAGCACCGGCGGTGACTTCGAGGACATCGAGCGGCTCGCGCTCGCCGCCCGCTCATCGGCCTCCTTCCCGGTCGCCTTTGCTCCCAGGCGCGAAGACGGCCTCAACAACGCGGACCTCCGTCAACGCCCACGCCGCGCTGGTGCGGACCCGTCCTGGCTGATGGATGGCGGAGTCCTCGACAACGCGCCCTTCACCCCCGTGCTCGAAACAGTCGCAGCCGCGCCCGTGAGCGGCCACGTCAGCCGGTACGTCCTCTATGTCGTGCCTTCGTCGGGGGTCGGCAAGGGCGCCACGCGGGTCGACCACGCCGACGACCAGCCACCGTCCTGGAAGCAGACAGCGATGTCTGCGGTCCAGTTTCCGCGCGAGGTCGACTTCCGCAGCGACGTCGAAGAGCTCGAAGCGCTCCGGATCGAGGCCGACACAGCCTGGTCCGACACGCAGCAAGCATTCAGGCAGGCCTGCAGTGACGAAGCCGAGCGCACCCGGCTCCTCGAAGCAGCCAAGAACCTCCAGCCGATCTACACCCGCGGTCGAGCGGCCGGTGGCATCTGGGAGGCCCTCACCGTCGCCCAGGCAGGACACATCACGGCCCTCGATGACTCGGCCGCGGCCCCAGCCGAAGACATCGTCCAGATCCTCACGACACGCCCACGGTGGACACCGCAGCCCTGGAACCCCCCGCAAGGCACCGACCTCGGCCCCGGTGACAAGCCCATCGCACTGTTCGTCGACAACACCGGGCCAGGAACCGACAGCCCGCCGCGGTGGCCCTGGGGGATGGGGCCCGCCGAACGAGTCGTCCGAACCATCCTCCGCGCAGTCCGCGCCCAGACCGCGACCGCATTCCACGCCGATACGCCGGGCACTGCTGCGCCCGGGGTCACCGACGACCTCGACGCCCTCGAGAAGCAGCTCGAGACGCTGACCGAGGTCCGGCGCAACCTCCGTGCGATACGTCATGCCGTGGGTGTCGAGGTCACCCTTCTCGGGCAGCCCCGCGAGGCGAACGGCGACGCGCCTGCGCGGCCGGCACTCATCACCTCGGCGAGTCCACCCGAGGTCGTCGCCAACGCCATCAACGGCGTGTTCGACGCCCTCCGTGTTCAGGAGGGACTCGGCCAGCAGATCCAGCAGGTCATCGACAACATCCCCGACGGTGCCAACCTGACTCAGACTGCGCTGGCCCTCGAAGTCGTCGAGCGGTGCATGTCATCGCGCACCCCCGACCAGCGCAGCGCCCCGTTCAAGTTCATCCGGCTCGGCCCGGACGTATCCCTCCCTCTGCTGTCACCGGCGGACCAAGACCGTGCCGCACGCCTGGGTGACCGGATCATCTACGGCACCCAGGTCGGCCACTTCGGGTCGTTCGGCGCCGAGGGCTGGCGCCGTTGGGACTGGCTCATGGGGCGACTCCACGCAGTCGCACACCTGGGCGGGCTTCTCCACGACACCAGCACGGACGACGAGAGGGCCGCTGCCGCCACCTGGGTCAAGGACACCCAGCTCGCCGTCCTCGAAGCCGAAGGATTCACGGAGAGCGATGTCAGCAACACCCTGCAGGAGCTCGAGACCGCGTTCCCGCCCGGACCGAAGATCGAGGGCCTGCGCGAGATGCTGAGAGCGATGAACGAGGCCGACGAGAAGGCCGCAACGACTCCTTCGACGATGCAGCTCGGCGACCGCCTCGTCCACTCCTCCGGCGGCCTGCCCGCGGGCCTCGGTCGCTGGGTCAAGGCGGCAGCCGGCAGGACACCACCAGTTCCGGACGACGACCCTGCCACAGCGAACCCCGGGGCGGTGGATCACCTCGTCCGATGGCTCGCGGAACCCGCACGCAGCAGCCTATGGGCATCACTCACCGCTCGACCCGCACAGCCCGAGAAGAGCAAGAGCTGGCCGGTGATCCTGCTCTTCCCGGTCCTCTGGTACGCCGTCACGGCCCTCGGTGCAGCCCTCCTGATCGCGGCGGCACTCACCGACCCCGACTCCGGCCACGCGTGGATCACCGGCGCGATCTCAGCGGTGGTCATCTCCGTCGGCGTTCTGGGGATCGCCATCGTCACGGTCCTCCGCTGGGCGCGCCGCGCCATCGCCCACTGGCTGACCAGCAAGCTCCAAGGGTCGGCCAAGCGCTGACGTCTTCCGCCCGCGACCTGTCACAGGCTGTCGAGGAACGTCCTGACGTCCGTGACGAAGGCCGCGTTCACCTTGGAGGTGTGGGGGAAGGACAGCCAGGTCCGCGCAGCGGCAACGAAGTCGGATTGAGGATCTGGTGGAGGCGGCGGCGGCAGCGGCGCGGCGATCGCGGCGAAGATCGTGCAGTCTCCGGACGCGCCCAGCAGGGCCTTCATGTCGTCCCAGCTGAAGTACGCGCGCCCGGCGACTCCCCAGTTCGAGCCCCACGAGTTCTGCATCCAGACCCGTTGATTCTCGACGTCGAGCTCGTCGAGGCAGTACTCGTGTCCACCTTCTACCGCGCCGGTGATCTTCTGGCGCCCGTCGGGGGCGGGGTGGAACATGTCCTGGCGCCACTCGGTCCCGACGATGACAGGCCCTTTGGCCAGGGCGCTCAGGAGTGCCTCGAGTGAGAAGGCGTGCTGGTAGCCGCTGATCAGCCCGCGGGACTTCAGCACCGTTGCCACCGAGAGCCCGTCGGAGCCGGTGTCGGTCGGGGGGTAGACGCCGGGATAGTCGTCGACCTTCGTAGCGGCCGAGTACACCCCGACGGCGTAGGCCTCGTCGGCGACTGCATCGCTCCCGATCACGGCTTGCACCGGGGGCGAGCTCCAGAACGGCTCGTACGAGAGACACTTCGTGGCAGCGTTGCCGGTGCACGAGCCGAGATTCCCCTGGTCGAGCGTCGGGATCTGCGACTGGTGTCTCACCGATGCGAGCGTGCTGATGTCGACGGCCTCGAAGGCGAAGCGCCACGACTGGGGATCGTGCCGGATGTGGCGACCCAGGCGGGGGTCCGAAGGGTTCTCGAAGTGCTTGACGTAGTCAGTCATCGCCGTCCACTCGTGAGCAGTCGTCGTGGGGAGCGGTCGTCCGTCGGCGCCGTGCGAGCCTCGCGACGGTGGGCGGGCGGTCGTCTGGACCCTTCCGTTCTAGTGCCGTCCTGGCCGCCGGTCAATGACCCCTTTGTGCCACTCAGTGCGCGTCCGAACGACCGCCTGCCGACTCAGTGGAAGTGACCCAGGCCCTCGCGCTCGAGCAGCATGGTGAGGCCGCCGTTCCAGAACGAGAAGCCCGCGCCGGTGATCATCGCGAGGTCGAGGTCCTCGGCCGCGACGACGACACCCTCGTCGAGCATCCGGCGGGCCTCGTCGGCCAGGCCGGTGAGCACGCGGGTGCGCACGGCGGCCGGCTCCAGGACCACCGGATCGGACGGCTTCTCCAGGAGCGCCACGACCTCGGGGTCGAGCGCGCCGTCGGGGCCGTAGTACGACGACTTCCGCGCCGCCACCACGCGCTCGAGCGCGGGGGAGACGTAGAAGCGGTCCGGGAAGGCGCCGTGCAGCGTCTCGTTGTTGTGCAGCGCGATCGCCGGGCCGACCAGGGAGAGCAGGACGAACGGCGGCATCGGCGCGACGCCGGCGAAGGCGCCGTCCGCGACGGTCACCGGAGTGCCCTCGTCGACGATCCGGCCGACCTCGCCCATGAACCGGCCGAGCAGTCGGTTGACGATGAACGACGGGCTGTCGTTGACCAGGATCGTGGTCTTCTTCAGCGCCTTGCCGGTCGCGAACGCCGTCGCCAGCGTCGCGTCGTCGGTCTGACCGCCCTTGACGATCTCCAGCAGCGGCATCACCGCGACCGGGTTGAAGAAGTGGAAGCCGACGACCCGCTCAGGGTGCTCGAGGTCGGCAGCCATCTCGGTGATCGACAGCGACGAGGTGTTGGTCGCCAGGATGCAGGTCGGCGACACGGCCTTCTCGACGTCGGCGAAGACCGACTTCTTGACCGACATCTCCTCGAAGACCGCCTCGATCACGAAGTCGGCGTCCGCGAAGACCTCCGACTTGTCGACCGCGCCGGTGACGAGCGCCTTGTGGCGGTTGGCCTTGTCGTTGTTGATCCGGCCCTTGGCGAGCAGCTTGTCGATCTCGGCGTGGACGTAGCCCGACGCCCTTGTCGACGCGCTCCTGGTCGAGGTCGGTCAGCACGACCGGCACCTCGAGGCGGCGTACGAAGAGCAGCGCCAGCTGGCTGGCCATCAGGCCCGCGCCGACGATGCCGACCTTGGTGACCGGGCGCGCGAGCGAGCGGTCGGGTGCGCCGGCCGGGCGCTTGGCCCGCTTCTGCACCAGGTCGAAGGCGTAGAGCGAGGCGAGCAGCTCGGGCGTCTGCGACATCGCCTCGAGGGCGTCGTCCTCGGCCGCGAAGCCCTCGTCGCGGCCGCGCGCTTCGCGCCGGCGATCAGCTCGACGGCCTTCGTGGCCGCCGGGCTCGCGCCACCGGTCTTGGCCTGCGGCAAGCGCCGCTCCGCGCGCGACGGCGGCGTCCCACGCCTCGCCCTTGTCGACCTCGGGGCCGCTCGACGACGATCTCGCCGGTGAGCACCGAGACCGCCCAGAGCAGCGACTGCTCGAGGTAGTCGGCGCCGGAGAAGCACGCGTCGGCGAGGCCGATCTCGTACGCCGCCCGGCCGCCGAGCGTCTTGCCGTTGTTGAGCGGGTTCTCGAGGATCACGGTCACGGCCTTGTCGGCACCGATCAGGTTGGGCACCAGGTAGGCGCCGCCCCAGCCGGGGACCAGGCCGAGCATGACCTCGGGCAGGCCGAGCGCCGGGGCGCTGTCCATCACGGTGCGGTAGTCGCAGTGCAGCGCGACCTCGAGGCCGCCGCCGAGGGCGAGCCCGTTGATGAAGCCGAACGACGTCTTGCCGCCGTCCTTGCAGCTTGCGGAAGACCGCGTGGCCGAGCTCGGCCACGACGCGTACGGCGTCGGCCCCGCCGCCGGCGATCGAGGTCAGGTCGGCTCCGGCCGCCAGGATGAACGGCTTGCCGGTCACCCCGATCGAGGGATCTCGTCGTCGGCCAGGGCCGCGTCGATCGCGGCGTTGAGCGCCAGCAGCGAGCGCGGGCCGAAGGTGTTGGGCTTCGTGTGGTCCTCGCCGTTGTCGAGGGTGATCAGGCCCATCACGCCGACGCGCCGCCCGGTGCCGGCGGCCAGGGTCACCTTGCGCAGGTGGGCCCGGGTCACGCGCTCGGCGTCGGAGGAGATCTCCTGGGCGCGGGTCAGCAGGTTGGTCAGGTCGCTCATCAGGCGCTCTCTCCGGTGTAGTGCGGGTTCTCCCAGATCACGGTGCCGCCCATGCCGATGCCGATGCACATGGTGGTCAGCCCGTAGCGGACCTCGGGGCGCTCCTCGAAGGTCCGGGCCAGCTGGGTCATCAGCCGCACGCCCGAGGAGGCGAGCGGGTGGCCCATCGCGATCGCGCCGCCGTACGGGTTGACCCGGGCGTCGTCGTCGGCGATGCCGAAGTGCTCGAGGAAGGCCAGCACCTGCACGGCGAAGGCCTCGTTGACCTCGAAGGCGCCGATCTCGTCGATGCGTGAGGCCGGCCTGCTTGAGGGCCTTCTCGGTCGCCGGGATCGGGCCGGCGCCCATCACCTCGGGCTCGACGCCCACGTAGGAGTAGGACACCAGCCGCATCCGGATCGGCAGTCCGAGCTCGCGAGCGGTCTCCTCGTCGGCGAGCAGCGAGGCGGTCGCGCCGTCGTTGATGCCCGCGGCGTTGCCGGCGGTCACCTTGCCGTGCGCGCGGAACGGCGTCTTGAGCGCGGCCAGCGTCTCCATCGTGGTGCCGGGTCGCATCGGCTCGTCGGTCGAGGCCAGGCCCCAGCCGAGCTCGGCCGACCTGGTGGCCACGGCGACCAGGTCGGGCTGGATCTTGCCGGCGTCGTACGCCGCAGCCGTCTTCTCCTGCGAGCGCACGGCGTAGGCGTCGACGCGCTCCTTGGTGATCGTGGGGTAGCGGTCGTGGAGGTTCTCGGCCGTCTTGCCCATCACGAGCGCGTCCGGGTTGACGATCCGCTCGGACAGGATCCGCGGGTTGGGGTCGACGCCCTCGCCCATCGGGTGGCGGCCCATGTGCTCGACGCCGCCGGCGATGGCGACGTCGTACGCAGCCGAAGGCGATGCCGGACGCGGTCGTGGTCACGGCGGTCATCGCGCCGGCGCACATCCGGTCGATCGCGAAGCCAGGCACGCTCTGCGGCAGGCCGGCCAGGAGGGCGGCGGTGCGGCCGATGGTCAGGCCCTGGTCGCCGATCTGGGTGGTGGCGGCGACCGCGACCTCGTCGACCCGCTCGGGCGGCAGGGACGGGTTGCGGCGCATCAGCTCACGGATGCACTTGATGACCAGGTCGTCGGCGCGGGTCTCGGCGTACTGGCCGGTGGCCTTGCCGACGCCGAACGGGGTGCGTACGCCGTCGACGAAGACGACCTCTCGCAGCTGTCGGGGCACCGTTTCTCCTCAGTGATGTCGGTGGGGGATCAGCGCCAACATTACTGCGAAGTAACAACCGCGACGACCGGTTCGGTGTGCCAACGATCACCCCTCGGCGTAGCGAACGGCGGCGACGGCGGGCGAGCCCCTATCGTGACCTCGTGAGCACCCCTGATTCCCGGCTCGTCCACATCGTCGACGACGTCCCCGCGCTCGACGCGGACCAGGACGAGGATCTGACGATGGTCCTGGTGCTCGACGGCTTCCTCGACGCCGGCAACGCCGCGGCCCGCGCCGCCCAGCACCTGGTCGACCTCTCCGACGGCCCCGGTCGTGGCGACCTTCGACGTCGACCAGTTCCACGACTACCGGGCCCGGCGGCCCCCGATGTCGTTCGTGCGCGACCACTACGAGTCGTACGACGCGCCGCGGCTGGTCGTCCGGCTGCTCGCCGACGCCGGCGAGCACGCCGTACCTCCTGCTCCAGGGTCCCGAGCCGGACAACCGCTGGGAGGCGTTCTGCCGCGCGGTGCGCGAGGTCGTGGAGCGGTTCGGGGTGACCCGCGTCGTCGGCATCGGGCTCGGTGCCGATGGCGGTGCCGCACACCCGACCGATCGCGATCACCCACCACGCCAACCGGCCCGAGCTGCTGCACCGGTGAGAGCCCGTGGCGCGGCGAGCTGCGGATCCCGAGCAGCGCGCAGGCGCTGCTCGAGGTGCGGCTCGGCGAGTGGGGCCACGACGCGATGGGCTTCGTCGCCCACATCCCGCACTACCTCGCCCAGATGGACTACCCGAAGGCGTCCGCGGCGCTGCTCGAGCAGGTCGAGATCGCCGGGCGGCTCACCATCGACCTCTCCGGGCTGCGCGCGCGAGGCCGAGGACCGCGAGGCCGAGGTCGGCCCGCTACCTCGCCGGCAACGAGGAGGTCGCCGAGGTCGTGCAGGCCCTGGAGCGTCAGTACGACGCGTTCGAGCGGGCCGAGGAGAGCGGCTCCAGCCTGCTCGCCCGCGACCAGCCGCTGCCCACCGGCGAGGAGCTCGGCAAGGAGTTCGAGCGGTTCCTGGCCGGCCTCGACGGGCCGCAAGACGGGACCAGCGACCAGGACGACGACTGACATGCCCCGCGACGCCGATGAGCTGATCGCGCTGCTCGACCTCGAGCGGCTCGACGACGACCTCTACCGAGGGGCCCAGATGCCGACCTCGCGGCCGATGGTCTTCGGCGGACAGGTCGCGGCCCAGTCGCTGGTCGCGGCCTCCCGCACCGTCGAGGCGCCGTTCGACGCACACTCGCTGCACTCCTACTTCCTGCAGCCCGGCGACCCGAGCGTGCCGACCATCTACGACGTCGAGAACCTCCGCGACGGCCGCTCGTTCGTCGACCCGCCGGGTGATCGCCCAGCAGCACGGCCGGCGCGATCTACGCGCAGACGGTCAACTTCCACAAGCCCGAGGAGGGCTTCGAGCACGAGGAGTCGATGCCCGACGTGCCGGGTCCCGGACGACCCGTCGATCCGACCGGTCAGCCGCCAGACGCAGGAGGAGCTGCACGCCGACCAGTGGAACGTCGCGGACATCCGGTTCGTCGGCTCCTCGTCGCGCGGGCTCGACGCCGACCCCGCGCACCCGGCTCGGCAGCGGGTGTGGCTGCGGGTCTCCTCGCCGCTGCCCGACGACCAGTTCTGGCACCGGGCGGCGTTCACCTATCTCTCCGACATGACCCTGATCGGTGCCGCGATGTCACCGCACGGCATCAGCTTCGGCAAGGGCGAGGCGTTCGTCGCTTCCCTCGACCACGCCGTGTGGTTCCACCGGCCGTTCCGCGCCGACGAGTGGTGGCTCTACGACCAGGTCTCACCGTCGGCGTCGTCGGGGCGTGCGCTGGTGATCGCGCGGGTCTTCAGCCAGGACGGCCAGCTGGTCGCGTCGGTCGCCCAGGAGGCCGTGCTGCGTCCCCGGAGGGGTCGGTCGTGAACGAGGGAGCGATGAATCCGACCGAGGAGCTCGTCGACCTGCTCGACCTCGAGCAGCTCGACGTCGACCTGTTCCGCGGCAAGCAGCCGGAGTCCGTCCGCGCCCGCGTGTACGGCGGACAGGTCGCCGCCCAGGCACTGATGGCCGGCATCCGCACGGTGCCGGTCGAGTACGCCGTGCACTCGCTGCACTCCTACTTCCTGCGCGGCGGCGACTACGCCGTCCCGATCGTCTACGACGTGGAGCGGATCCGGGACGGCCGGTCCTTCCTGACCCGGCGCGTCGTCGCGCGACAGCACGGCCGACCGATCTACTACCAGACCCTGAACTTCCAGAAGCCCGAGGAAGGCTTCGAACACCAGGACGCGATGCCCGAGGTCGGTGCGCCCGAGACCGGCTTCGACCTGGTCGAGGTGATGCGCAAGGGCGGCAACGACGACGCCGACGCGCTCGGCAAGGAGTGGGGCGCGCTCGACGTCCGCTGGCTCGGCAACACCCGCTTCGGCCTGGAGCCGGACGACGGGCACGTGTCGCAGGCCCGGATGTGGGTCCGGCTCAAGGAGGGGCTGGGCGACGACCCGCGGGTCCACGTCGCGGCCTTCACCTACGCCAGCGACGTGAGCCTGCTCGGCTCCACCCTGTCGGTCCACGACGTCAACCCGTCGAAGACGCAGATGGCCTCGCTCGACCACACGATCTGGTTCCACCGGCCCTTCCGCGCCGACCAGTGGTGGCTCTACGACCAGTGGTCGCCGTCGGCCCAGGGAGCCCGCGGCATGGCCTTCGGCCGGATCTTCACCCAGGACGGCACGCTCGTCGCCACCGCCGCGCAGGAGGGACTGATCCGCCCGCGCACGGACGGGTCCGAGGGCCCGGGCGCCCAGGAGTAGCCCGAACCGCGGGTCGGTTCGGCATTGTTCACCTTGTCGTGCTCAACTCGCCACATGGCCGTCACGCGTTTGACCGGATTCGACGGTCGTCTCGACATCACCCTCGAAGGGATCACCGTCCGTCGTACCAAGGCCGGTGCGAGCGCGCGGGGGACCAAGCGTCTGCCACGAGGTCGAGTGGTCGAACGTCGACGGCGCCGAGATGGACCGGTCGGGCAAGGGACGGCCCGTCGTACGGATCAAGGTCGTCGACGCAGTCACCCCGGTCACGTCACCAGGAGGACCCCTACGCGCTCAAGGTGAAGCGCAAGGACGTCCAAGCGTGCGCACGACTTCGTCGACCAGGTCAACGAGGAGCTCCGGATACGCCGGCGCTGGTCCGCAGCGGAGTCGAAGCGCCAGAGGTCCGCGCGGCTGACCGCTAGCGGCAGGTCGAAGACCAGCAGGGTGCTGCTCGCGGTGGCGACGACGGCGCCGGAGGCGTCGGTGACGACGGCCTCGGTGAAGCCGACGCGGGAGCCCGACTTGATCACGGTGCCGGTCGCGGTCAGCGGGCCGCTGGTCGCGCGCACCGCCTTGAGGTAGCTGACCTTGATCTCGACCGAGGTGTAGCCCTTGCCCTGGGGGAGCGTGGTGTGGAGCGCGCAGCCGGCCGCGGAGTCGAGGAGCGTGCAGACCAGGCCGCCGTGGACCGCGCCGATCGGGTTGTAGACCGACTCGTCCGGCGTGCAGGTGAAGACCACCCGGCCGACCTCGGCCTCGACGAGTGCGAACTGCATCGTGGCGCCGATCGGGGCCGCGGGCAGCTCGCCCTTCAGCACCGCCTGCATGTAGTCGATGCCGGGCATCGACAGGCCCTGCGCGGTGCCCGGAGCGGGGTCCTCCCAGGTGATGGTGCGGGTGCGCTCGTTGGTCGCTCGGGTCATCGGCGATCCTCCGGTAGCGCTCGAGCCGGCGGGGGTCGTCGGGGGCGACCACGTGCTTGTCGCCCCACGCCAGCAGGGCATCGAGCACCGACAGCAGGTCCTGGCCCGACTCGGTCAGGTGGTAGTCGAAGCGCTCGGGCCGCTGCTGGTACGCCGTACGCACCGATCACGCCGGCCGCCTCGAGCGCCTTGAGCCGGGCCGCGATCCGGTCGCGCGGTGCGCCGGTGCCGCGGACGATGTCGCTGAAGCGGGTGCTGCCCATCGCGATCTCGCGCACCACGAGCAGCGCCCAGCGCTCGCCGACGAGCTCGAGCGACGCGGCGATGGGGCACGGCCGTCCGGGCAGCTCGGCTAGAGGAACCGTGGTCACACGTGTAGCGTGTCGCGAGTGAGTTTGAATGTCAAACCAACCACGTCCACCCGCTCGCTGCTCCCGGTGGCGCTCGGGACCGCCCTGGTGCTGGTCACCTACGTGACCCCGATGGCGACGATCCCGGCGACCGCCGCGGACCTGGGCGCCGGGCCGGTCGGCCGGGCCTGGATCCTCAGCTCGATGTCGGTCGGCCTGGCGGCGGCGCTGCTGGCCGCCGGCGTCCTCGGCGACGCCTACGGTCGGCGGCGCGTCTACGCCGCCGGACTGGGCGCCATCGCCGTGGGCGCCCTGGTCTGCGCCGTCTCCCAGGAGTCGCTGCTCTTCGTCGCGGCACGGGTGCTCGAGGGAGTCGGCGGAGCGGCGGTGCTCGCCTGCGGTCTGGCCGTGCTCGCCCATGACTTCGCACCGGGTCCGGCGCGGGTGCACGCGACGTCGATCTGGGGAGCGAGCGTCGGGCTCGGCATCACCGCCGGCGCGATCCTGTCGGCAGCGCTCGACATCGGGTCCGGCTGGCGCGAGACGTACGCCGTCGTCGGCGTGATGGCGCTGGTCCTGCTGTGGCCCAGCCTGTCGCGGATCCAGGAGTCCAGGTCCGCCGACCCGCGGCGGATCGACGTACCCGGTCTCGCGCTGCTGGTGGCCGCGATGACCCTGCTCGTCTCCGCACTCACGCAGGGCCGCAACGGGGTCGACGCTCCGACCGTCGGTCTCGGCGTCCTGGCGGTGCTGGCTGCGGTCGGCTTCGGACTCGTCGAGCGGCGGGTCGCACAGCCGCTGGTGGACCCCGACCTGCTGCGTGGCGTCCCGCTTCCGCGCAGCGGCCCTGGGCTCGCTGACGCTCGGGCTCGGGATCATCGGGATGTCGTCGTTCGTGCCGACCGTCGCGCAGGTGGGACTCGGTGCGAGTCTCTGGACCGCCAGCCTGCTGGTCGTCGTGTGGTCGGGCACGAGCGTGGTGACGTCGTACCTCATCCGGCACCTGCGCCGACCGATCGAGGGACCGCGTCCGGTCGCGCTGCTGCTGGTCGTCGTGGCCGCCGGCCAGCTGACCGGCTACGGCCTGGATGCGTCCTCGAGCGTGTGGCGGCTCGCCGTCCCCATGTTCATCGCTGGTCTGGCCACCGGCGTGCTCAACGCGCTGCTCGGCCGCGAGGCGGTGGCCAGCGTGCCGGCCGATCGGGTGGCGATGGGCAGCGGCGCCAACAACACCGCGCGCTACCTCGGCGCCGCGTGCGGCATCACGATCTTCGTCGTGATCGCGACGCATGCCGGCTCCGACCTGCTTGCGGGATGGAACGTCGCCGTGCTGGTCTCCGCCACGCTGACGCTCCTGGGTGCGCTCGCGATCGCTGCGTCCGGTCGCGTCCGGGCATGATGGGCCCGGCGCTCTTCCCCGGCTTCGCCGACTACGAGAAGAAGACCGACCGGGTGATCCCGGTCCTGGCGCTCACCCGCCGCTGACGTCCGTCCGACGGTCGCTAGCGGGTCGCGAGGGCCAGCGCGGACGCGACCAGGTAGTCGCGGACCTGGTCGGGAGAGATGGTGCCGACCGTGGGAATCCCCGGCGCTGCCTCCTTGACCAGGATGCCGACCCGGGCGAGCTGGAGCGCGCCGAGCCCGCTGGCGTAGAGCATGTTGGCGAGCAGCACCGGCTCGTCGATGGTGAACCTCCCCGCCTCGACGCCCTGCTCGAGCACCTGGCTGAGCAGGCCGAGGCACGAGGAGATGCTGCGGCCGAGGCGGAAGACCGCGCTCTCCGACATCTCGTCGAAGAGCTCGGGACCGGTACGCCGCATGAGTGTCTGCGCGCAGTCGACGAACGCGGGGTGGGCGACGCCGTAGTCGACGAAGGCGCCGACCAGCGCGGTCAGCTGTGCGGCCGGGTCGTCGGTCGAGCCGGCGGCGTCCGCGAGCGACTCGCGCAGCTCGTCGAGATAGCCGACGAGGGTGAGCGCGAAGAGCTCCTCCTTGCCGGTGAAGTGTCGGTAGACGATGGCTCGGTTGATCCCGACGGCCTTCGCGATGTCCTCGATCTGCGCGTCGCGCACGCCTCGCTGGTCGAAGAGCGCGCGCGTGGCGCCGATGATGTCCTTCTCCCGGGCCCGGCGCCGGATCGCCGCTGCGGAACGACGGCCGTCGGTCCTCGGCTCGAGAGTGCTGCTCATGGAGGCGATCCTATGGGCGTGCAACACCCAGTTGCACACATGTGACGGAGACGTCAGACCGAGGACCGGCGTAGCCCCGGCGGCGTGAGTCCTCTCGGGATCAGTCCTGAGAGCGTCGACGTGACGCCAGGTAGGCGATCGGGCCGAACGGCTGCACGGCGAAGGACATCACCCACAGCCACTTGCGGCCGCGGACCTCGTTCGCCGGGCGCCGCCTCAGGTCACGCAGTGCTACGGCGGTCAGGACGACCTCGACCGCCCCGCCGGCGATGATCGCCCTTTGCTGAGTGGGGGAGAGGTCGCGCCACTTCGTCTTCGGCTTCAACTGGTGAGTCACCCCGCGAGCCTAGAAGATCTCACCGTGGTGAACCGAAGTGCGCTGCCGCCCGGGGGTAGCGAGAGTCGGACGCTCGGGTGGCGGTGAGCCAGCAACCGAGTGTCACCGCCAGCAGGTTGCTGACGCACCGCTGCCCGCGCGGCAGCCCCGGCGGCGGTGAGCAGGCAACCGAAGCCGGCGACGAAACAGTTGCTGGCTCACCGGTCGTGTACTCGACAGGTCCGCGCACGGATCTCGAGCCAGATCAGGCGGCTGGGTCCTAGAGGAACGACTGCACGGTAGCGATCGTGTCGGCTTCATCGGCGCGCTTGTCGTCCCGGTATCGGACGACGCGAGCGAACCGAAGTGCGACGCCGCCCGGGTAGCGGGTGGAGCGTTGTACGCCGTCGAAGGCAATCTCGACGACCTGCTCGGGTCGGACGTGGACGATGTGCCCCTCGCGGCGCGTCTCCAGCTCGAGGAAGCGCTCGGTCTGCCACGCGAGCATCTCGTCGGTCATCCCCTTGAACGTCTTGCCGAGCATCACGAGACCTCCGTCGGCGCTGCGAGCGCCGAGATGGATGTTGGAGAGCCACCCCTGGCGGCGCCCGGAGCCCCACTCGACCGCGAGCACGACCAGGTCGAGGGTGTGGACCGGCTTGACCTTCACCCAGGACGCGCCGCGGCGGCCGGCGTCGTACGGCGCGCCGAGGCCCTTGACGACGACGCCCTCGTGACCCGACCCGAGGGTCTCGGCCAGGAACGCCTCGGCGGCCACGGGGTCGGCGGTGACCAGGCGGGGCACCCGGTGGTCCGCGGGCACGAGGTGCTCCAGGGCTGCGGCACGCTCGGACGCGGGGGAGTCGAGCAGGTCGGTGCCGTCGAGGTGGAGCACGTCGAAGAAGTACGGCGTGACGACGACGCCGTCGGTCATCGCGGTGCGGGACGCGGTCTCCTGGAACGGCCGCGGTCGACCGTCGTCGCCGAGCGCGAGCGCCTCGCCGTCGAGCACGAACGACGTCGCGGGCAGCGACCGAGCCACCTCGACGACCTCGGGGAGTCGCGCGGTGATGTCGTCGAGCGAGCGGGTCGCGACCAGCACATGGTCGCCGGTGCGGTGCACCTGGATCCGGATGCCGTCGAGCTTGACGTCGACCGCGACCTCGGCGCCGCCGCCGGCCTTGGCCAGCGCCGCGGCCACGTCCGGCGCGCTGGAGGCCAGCATCGGCTGGACCGGGCGCCCGACCTGGAGGCCGACAGCGCCGAGTGCCTCGGCCCCGCCGTCGAAGGCCGCCGCCGCGATCGCCACCGTCGAACCGGCCAGCATCGCGGCCCGGCGTACGGCCGTGAGAGGGACCTCGGCCGCGACGGCCAGCGCCTCCTGCACGAGCGAGTCCAGTGCACCCTGGCGGACCGCGCCGGTGACGACGCCGCGCAGCCAGGACTGCTCATCGGCGGTCGCCGGGCCGAAGAGGTCGGCCACGGCGTCCATGCGTGCCGACTGGGAGCCGGGCCCGGACAGCGCGGCCAGTCGCTCGAACGACTCGTGCGACGTCCGTCACGGTCAAGGACGAGTCGGACGCCGGCGCCGGGAGGGTCGCCAGTCCACGCCAACCCAGGCCGGTGCGGCGCTGACGCAGGGCGCCTCCGACGTACGCCGTGACCGTTTCGATCTCGTCGGGAGCAGCCGCGGACAGCAGAGCGGCGATCGCTGCGACCTTCGCCTTGCGCGAGCGGGTCGCGGCGACGACCCCTGAGGTGGCAACGACGTCGGCGAGCAGCACGCCACCATTGAAGTCGATGGTGCCGACACTAGGTTTGCTCATGTGGGCAGAAAGCAGGACCTCCTGGTCGGCGTCGAGAAGGTGTGGGACGGGGTCCGGCGCGGCCGCAAGGGTCGGCAGGCGCCGAAGGACTTCCGGATCGAGCCGTACGGCGGGCACGGCGGATCGACCGGCGTCGTCGTGCGTGGCCGGGTCCTCGACAACCCGCCTCCGACCGCGGCAGTCGACGGTGAGGGGGTCAGGGCGGCGGTGGTCCGCAGCCTGGGACAGTTCGTGACCGACGAGCTGCCCGGCGTCCCGTTGCGCGTCACCCTCGGTGACACCACCGTCGAGACGGCGACCGACGGCGAGGGCTACTTCCTCGTCGAGCTGACGCCGGGGGAGTGCACGAGCCCGTGGATGTCTGGGACCGTCGAGCTCGCCGGTGCCTACCGCGGCGTGACCGGCCCGCACCTGACGCCGTACGACGTCCTGGTGCCGCCACCGGGTGCGGAGTTCGGGGTGATCTCCGACATCGACGACACGATCATCGAAACCAGCGTGCAACGGGTCTCGGAGATGCTGATCCAGACGATCACGGGCTCCGCGCTCACCCGGATGCCCTTCGAGGGTGCGCCCGAGCTCTACCGTGACCTCGCCGCCGGCGGGAACCCGTTCTTCTACGTCTCCTCCAGCCCGTGGAACCTGCACTCCTTCCTGAGCGCCTTCCTCGAGCACCGCAGCTTCCCCCTCGGGCCGATCCTGCTTCGTGACCTGATCGGCACCCGGGCTGGCCGGGCCCGCAAGCACGAGCGGATCGAGGAGGTCCTCGCGCTGCACCCGCGGCTCCGGTTCGTGCTGATCGGTGACTCCGGGGAGCGCGACCCGCAGATCTACGCCGACATCGTCCGCGCCCACCCCGGCCGGATCATCGCCATCTACATCCGCGAGGTCCGGCTCGACCCGGGCGACGGGCGGGTCGAGGCCGTCACCGACGCCTGGGATGTCGAGGTGCCGTTCGTGCTGGCGGCCGACAGCGACGCCGTACGCCGGCATGCGGCGTCGATCGGGCTGCTCACCAGCCCGGCGGCAGGCTCGTGAAGTCCGGCTGCCTGCCCTCGGCGAACGCGGTGAGCGCCTCGCGGTTGGCCGGACCCCCCATCAGCTCGGCGAAGGCGGCGTTCTCGCGCTCGCGGGCGGCGTCGATGCCGGCGCGAAGCGGCTCGGTCATGGTCCGCTTCACCGCGATGAGCGACGAGATCGGCCGTGCCGCCAGCAGCTCGGCATGCCGGCGTGCCTCGGGCGAGCAGGTCGTCGGGCTCGCAGACCCGCCAGACCAGGCCCATCTCCTTGGCCTCGTCCGCACTGATCCACTCCGCAGACAGCAGCATCCACGCAGCCTCCTGACGGCCGACGAGGAGGGGCAGCAGGTACGACGAGGCAGCCTCCGGGGCGACACCGAGGCTGGTGAAGGGGCACTTGAGCCGGGCCGTCGAGGACATGAGGGCGAGGTCGGCGTAACCGAGGATGGTGGCGCCGATGCCGAGCCCGAGTCCGTTGACCGCGCAGACCAGCGGCTTGGGGAAGTCGACGAGCGCCGCCATCAGCCCCTGGAAGCCGTGCTTGCCGGGCACGAAGTCGGGGTCGGTCGTGCGCGCGTGCATCTCCAGCAGGTCGGTTCCGGCGCTGAACGCGCGACCGTTGCCGGTCAGCAGCACCACCGCCACCGCCGGGTCGGTGGCAGCGTCGAGCAGCGCCTCGGCGGTGGCGTCGTACAGCGCCTCGTTGAAGGCGTTGAGGGCATCGGGGCGGTCGAGGGTGATCGTGCGGACGCGGTGGGCGTCGGCGACCTGGAGCGTCATGGTCGGAGGATAGGACTACCGTCGTGGCATGACCGGCCGGACGCGCGACTGGCGGCCCGACTGGCCGTGCTCGGTCGGCTCTGCGCTCGCCGGGCTGCGGCGCGGTGGGGGCGACCCGACGTACCGGATGGTCGGCGACCAGCACTGGCGCGGCATCCGGACGCCCGACGGCCCGGCCACCCTCGCGATCGAGCCGCGCTCCGGCGAGGGCGTCGTACGCGCCGACGCGTGGGGCCCGGGCTCCGACTGGGCTCTGGACTCGGTGCCGGCGCTGCTCGGCGCTGAGGACGACGTGTCCGGGTTCGAGCCGCGCACGCCCCAGGTCGAGACGGCCTGGCGTCGCCACGACCGTTGGCGGATCGGCCGCACCGGCCTGGTCATGGAGGCGCTGGTGCCGGCGATCATCGAGCAGAAGGTGACCGGTCAGGAAGCGTTCGCTGGCTTCCGGATGCTGGTCCACCGGTACGGCGAGCGCGCGCCCGGCCCGGGTGCGGAGCAGAGGCTCTGGGTCCAGCCCGGGGCCGACACGATCCGCCAGGTCCCGTCGTGGGAGTGGCTCCGGATGCATGTCGACCCAGCGCGATCTCGGACCCTCGTCACGGCCGCCCGGGTGGCCGCCTCTCTGGAGCGCACCGTCGGCCTTCCCGGCGACGAGGTCGAGCGGCGGCTCCGGTCGGTTCCCGGCATCGGTGTCTGGACGGCCGCGGAGGTGCGGCAACGCGCCCACGGCGACCCCGACGCAGTGTCCTTCGGCGACTACCACGTGGCCGCACAGGTCGGCTGGGCCGTGCGCGGCAGCGACTTCGACGACGAGGAGCTGGCCGACTATCTCGAGCCCTGGCGACCCCACCGCAACCGGGTCGTCACGCTGCACCTGCTCACCGGGCAGAAGCGTCCCCGGCACGGACCCCGGATGGCGCCGCGCACGCACCTCCCGGCCACCGTCACGCGGACCTGACACTGGGCGCCTCATCAAGATCAGGTAATTGGACCCGTGAGGGGAAGGACGCGGCGCCAGGGGGGTACGGATAGACGGTCAGTCACTGCTTTTCGGGGGTCGCAATGTCGGTCGAACGTTCGCTCAGGTTGTCAGCAGTGGCTGCGCTCATCGCAACCGCGACGATGATGGCGGCCGCCGCACCGTCTCCAGGTGCACCCGAGTCCTCGGGCCGCCTGTTCGTGGTTCAGGCCGTGCCGAGCACGACCTACGAGGTCTGGGTCGACGGCGAGCAGGAGCAGGCGGGCGTCGACACCGGCACGGTGCTCGGTCCACTCGAGCTCAGCCCCGGCGAGCACGAGGTGCGGTTCGATCCGGACAGCGGTCGGTCGATGACGGCGACCGTCGGCGTGCGCACGGGGTCGAGCGTGGACCTGGTCCTGCACCTGCCGGCCGACCAGGGTGGCGCCCCTGTCGCCGACATCTACCGCGCGTCCAGCAAGCCCGTCGCCTCCGGCATGGCGCGGGTCCTGGTCGCCCACACCGCGACGATCCCGCCGGCAGACGTCCGGGTCGACGGGAAGGTCGTCTTCGCTGACATCGCGAACGGCGAGTTCGCGGAGGCTGACGTGCCGTCAGGGCAGCACACGGCGGCGCTGGTGTCCGCAGGCTCGACCAGTGACCCGATCCTGGGGCCACTGGACGTTGACCTCCCCGCTGGCACCGTGACGATGGTGTACGCCGTCGGCACGCCGACCAACGGTTCGATGGACGTGATCTCGCACCGAGAGACCGTCGCGACCAGGAAGTCCACGGCTCCGCGCGTGATCGATACCGGATCCGCCGGGCTCGCGCGAGCCTGGCCGGTTGTCACGTTCCAGCGGTGAGACGTGAGGGAGGTGGCCCGCAGGCGGTTCGGGTGACGTGCGTCCTGGCTGCCGGGGTCGCTCTGCTCACGCTGGCCGCGAGCGGCTGCACCGCGGGCGCAGAGGGTGAGGCGAGCGGTCCGCGGACCGCAGCCTCGGACTCCGCGGACGACTATCGGCCGTTGGACGCGCGACCCGCTCGTCGTGCCGGCCCGCCGGAAGCCGAGCGACCCGTGAGCCTGCGGCTGCCCAGCGGGACCGTCGTACCGGTCGAACCTGCAGGCACCGGTCGCCGTGGCCTCCTCGGGGTGCCCGACGACATCGGCCACGCCGGCTGGTGGCAGGGCGGGGCTCGGCTGGGCGACCCGTTCGGGTCCACGCTCATCGCCGGCCACGTCGACGCTGTCGACCAGGGCCTCGGCGCGTTCGCCGAGCTGCTCTCGGTGCACGCAGGGCAACACGTGCGTGCCCGGTCCGGGCACCTGGAGCAGGTCTTCCGGATCCGGTCACTGCAGCTGGTCCCGCGGGCCGACCTCGGCGCGCACCCCGGCATCTACTCGGTGCGCGGCGCACGTCGGCTCACCCTGGTCACCTGCGCCCCGCCGTACCTTCCGGCGCAGGGTGGCTACCAGAATCTCGCTGTCGTCACGGCGGTCCCGACCGGTGTCGCCCACGCCCGGAGCCGGCCGTGAGGCTGAGCTCACCCGTGCTCCCGAGGGGGCGGCGACTCGTCAACCTGGTCCTGGTGACCGCCTGTGTGCTGGTGATCCTGATCGAGTGCGCCGTGATCGTGCGCGCCGGCAGGTCCGACGACGGCCGGGACCTCCCCGCGTCCGCCGACACGGTCGCGCTCGTCGCGCCGCACGAGCTGCCGGCCCGCGGTGCCCTCGTCCTGAGCGAGGTGCGCCCCGACGGCACTGTCGGCGTGAGCCAGTGGATCCGGAGCCCGGAGGGCTTCAGCGAGCTCTCGGTCGCGGCGCCGGACCTCACCGGTGTCGACGGCTTGAGTGTCACCGACGGACGTGTTGTCGCAGCTGACGGAACCGTGCTCGCCGACGACCTTCCGGACTCCGAAGGGCCGAGCGTGGTCCGGTTCGACCGCTCGACGACGATGGTGCGTGCGACGTACGTGCTCCAGGGCGGCACGGCAGGCAGCCCCACCGTGGAGGGACGCGTCCTTGCTCAGGCGGTGTCGCTCGACCTGAGCTACCCCGACCAGACAGGCCCGACCGTGGTCGTCGTCGCGGCCGCCGGGAGTGGTGTCGTTCGCAACCTCGCGTGTGCGAACGCCCGGTCGACCGTCGCCTTGCTCAGGCCGTGCGGCGAGCCGGACGGCCTGAGGTGGCGGGTGCGGCTTCCGTCCGAGAGCCGCCTGGACCGGGTGGTCGCGCAGGTCGACATGCCGTGATGCGGCCCGCGGAAGACCGAGTACCGCCTGCTACAGCAGCGGACGCAGCGGCGCCAGGATCAGCTCGGTGAACTTGCGGTGCAGGTCGCGTGCCTCCCACTCATCGATGGTGAGCTCCAGGCAGTTGGACTCGTCGTTGTGGTAGATCTCCTCGAGGTTCTCAGCGAACGCCTCGTCGATCACCTCGACGTTGATCTCGTAGTTGCCCTGCAGGCTGAGCCGGTCGACGTTGGCGGTGCCGACCGTCGACCAGGTCCCGTCGATGGTCGAGGTCTTCGCGTGCACCATCGCGTCCTTGAAGCGGAAGATCCGGACCCCGGCACCGAGCAGCTGGGAGAAGTAGCCGCGCGAGATCCAGTCCGCGACGATGTGGTTGGACTTCAGGGGCAGCAGCAGCCGGACGTCGACGCCGCGACGTGCGGCGTCCTTCATCGCGTCGACGAAGTCCTGGTCGGGACAGAAGTAGGCGTGGGTCATCCAGACGTTCTTCGAGGACCGGTTGATCGCCTCGATGTACATCGCCCGGATGGGGAACATCCACAGCCGCGGCACGTTGCGATGGATCCGCAGCTGCGACTCCCACGTCGACGCGGCCTCCAGCAGCAGCGGCCGCTCGCTGGTGCCGATCCGGCGCCGGCGGTTGAGGTTCCAGAAGTCGGCGAACGCCCGCTTGAGGTCCCAGACCCCGGGCCCGGTGATCCGGACGTGGGTGTCGCGCCACTCGGTGGCGTACGGCGTGCCGATGTTGTAGCCGCCGACGAAGCCGACCGCGTCGTCGACGACCAGGATCTTGCGGTGGTCGCGGCCGTAGCGAGCCAGGTCGAAGAACTTCCAGCCGGCCGGGTAGATGGGGTAGCGCAGCACCTTCATCGTCGGCGGGAACCGCTTGAACCGCGGCGAGACGACCAGGTTCGCGAAGCCGTCGTAGATGCAGTAGACCTCGACGCCGCGGTCGGCGGCGGCGGACAGTGCGGCCTTGAACCGCTCTCCGGTGTCGTCGCCCTTCCAGATGTAGGTCTCGAAGAGGATCTGTCGCTCCGCGCCGTGGATCGCGGCCAGCATCGAGTCGTAGAGGTCGCGTCCGTAGGTGTAGGTCGTCAGCGTTCCGTCGCCGACCGGCACCGGCCGCGGTGTGGTGACGGGGAACGGCTTCGGCTTCTTGCCGCGACGACGGTAGGAGTCGACCAGCGACATCCCGATCGCCAGCGCGAACTGGATGCCGACGAAGGTCAGCAGCGTACGGCGTGTTGTCCGCCAGACCCGATCGGTCGTCGTGGGAGCAGGGTCGGTCACAAGGACAATCTAGCGACGCTGCTGAGGCCGCCGAGGCCGGGAGGACTCAGCGGGCCGCAACGGCCGCTCCGGCGCTCAGCTGCTCGAGCGAGAACTCCGTCACCCGCACCAGTGCCTGCTTGACCGACTCCCGGTGACGGGCGTCGATGCGGATCACCGGAGTGCCGGGCGAGAGCGCCAGGGCACTCGCCACGTCCTCCAGCGAGTACTGCGGAGCGCCCTCGAACTGGTTGACCGCCACGATGAACGGCAGGCCGCGCTGCTCGAAGTAGTCGAGCGGTGAGAACGCCTCATCCAGCCGTTCGGTGTCGACCAGCACGATCGCGCCGATCGCGCCGAGGCACAGGTCGTCCCACATGAACCAGAACCGGCGCTGGCCCGGCGTGCCGAACAGGTAGAGGACCATGTCCTCGCCGAGCGTGATCCGGCCGAAGTCCATGGCGACCGTCGTGGTGCCCTTGCGAGGTACGGCGGCGAGGTCGTCGATCCCCTCGGACTGGTTGGTCACCAGCGCCTCGGTGCGCAGCGGAATGATCTCGGAGACGGTGCCGACCAGGGTGGTCTTGCCGACGCCGAAGCCTCCGGCGACGACGATCTTGGTCGACGCCGCGGTGCGCTGGTCGCTAGAGCGTGCGAAGTCCACGGAGCGTCCTTTCGATCAGGTCTCGGCGCTCGTCGAGCGACGAGCCTTCCTGGATGGTGGTCTGTACCCGGACCTGGCCGAGCTCGACCAGGTCGGCCAGAAGCACCCGGACGACCCCGATCGGCATCGCGACCAGGGCTGACACCTCGGCGACCGAGCGGCGGTCACAGACCTCGAGGATGCGGGCGAGATGGGTCTCCGTCGGGCTGAAGCCGGCCGTGCCGAGGCAACGCAGGGTGGCCTCGAAGGGCAGCTCGACGCGAGGCTTGGTCCGTCCGGACGTGAGGGTGAACGAACGCACGCGTACGGCGGAGCTGTCGGGTGACGGTGTCTCGGAGGCCACGGGTTCACCCGGACGTGTCGGTCATGACGCGGGCCCGGGCCTGGATCATCTGGCCCACTCGGTCGACCAGCAGCGCCATCTCGTAGCCGATCTGGCCGATGTCGGCGGACTCCTGGGTGAGGACCGCCAGGTGCGAGCCGTCGCCGACGCTCATCAGCAGCAGGTAGCCGTGCTCCATCTCCACGACCGACTGCAGCACCGCGCCGCCGTCGAAGAGGCGGGATGCGCCGACCGCGAGACTGGCCAGTCCCGACGAGACGGCGGCGACCTGTTCGGCACGGTCGGCCGGGATGCCGGTGCTGGCAGCCATCAACAGGCCGTCGGCCGAGACCAGGATCGCGTGGGCCGCCGACGGGACCTCCTCGACGAAGCGGGTCACCACCCAGTCCAGGTCGCGGGCCGAGGAGGTCACGGACGGGGAGAACGGGGTCGCGCTCATGCTGGGTCAGCTTCCTTCTGTGGCAGGTCGGTGGGCGGCTTGACGGTGGTGGAGCGGCCGCGGGAGACGCCCGCGGCGTGGGCCGCCAGGCGCTTGCGGATCGCCTCGGGGTCGCGGGCGACCGGAGGCGCGGCCGCGGTGACCCCTCCCGGCACCAGGCGCTGACCAGGTCGACGTACCGGGAGTCCGGTCGCGCCGAGGGTGTCGCGCGGCGCCTCGGCCGCCTTGTGCGCCGCCACCCAGCCGGCCTCGATCTCGTTCGAGGTCCAGGCCTGGGAGCGGTCGTTGGAGCTGAACCAGTTGGAGCGGAGGGTCGCGAAGATGGGTGTCATCTCCTCTGAGCTCGAGGGTACGACCGCCGGGATGGCTGTCGGGGTCGCTGTCGGGGTCGCGGGGGGGACCGCTGCCGGGATCGGCGCGGGCTCTGCGGCGACCGCAACGGGCGCCGGCCGGTAGTCGGGCTCGGGCTCGGGCTCGGAGACCGGGGCCGGCTGGCGCTGGGGAAGCCGGGTGACAGCGTTGATGGCGGCGAGGTAGTGGGCCGTCGAGTCGTTGTCGTCACCCGACTGGGTGCTCTGCGCGGCCGGGACCGTGGAGGGCGCCACGACGGCGGCCGGTCCGGCGCCGTACGCCGCGGCGGGTGTCCTGACGGGCGCCTCGATCGACGCCCACGGCTGTGGTGTCGGCACTGCGACATCCTCGCCGAGGAGGGCGAAGGGAAGCACCACGTGGGCGGTCACCCCTGCGCCCTCGTTGAGCCGGAGGTAGACCTGGATCCCGCGTCGACGGGCCAGTCGGCTGACGACGAGGAGACCCATCCGGCGTGCGGTCTCGGGCGTGACCTCGCCACCGGAGGCGAGCTCGGTGTTGAGGCGGGCCAGGTCCGCTGTCTCGATCCCGAGCCCGTCGTCGACGATCTCGATCTCGATCCCGGTCTCGATGCGCCGTGACTTGATCAGCACCGGAGCTGTGGGCGGCGAGTAGCTGAGTGCGTTGTCGACCAGCTCGGTCATCAGATGGACGACGTCCGGCGCGGCGAGGCCCGAGATCCGACCGTCGGGCGTGACGAGGATCTGCACCCGCTGGTAGTCGCGTACGCCGGCGATCGCCGCCTGGAGGAGGTCGCCGAGGTTGAGGTCGACGCCGTCTCCGCCCGGCGTCGGGGCATCGGCGAGCACCATCAGGCTCTCCGCCGTACGACGCATGCGCGACGCGAGGTGGTCGAGCCGGAAGAGACTCTCGAGTCGACGCGGGTCCTCCTCGTCGCGCTCGAGGTCCTCGATCAGGCCGAGCTGCTGGTTGATCAGGGTCGTGTTGCGTCGCGACAGGGTCGCGAACATCTCGCCCACCTGGGAGCGGAGCCCCGCCTCGCCGGAGGCCAGCGAGATCGCCTGGCGGTGCAGGTCGTCGAAGGCTCGGGCGAGCTGCCCCATCTCCTCCTCGGTGGTGATGTCGATGGGGGTGATCTCGCCGGGATCCTCGCCGGCCCGGATCCGGGCGACCGTCTCGGGCAGCTCCTCGCGAGCGACGTGGAGCGCGCCGTCGCGCACCCGCCGGATCGGGCGGAGCAGGGTCCCGGCCACCATGAGGGCGAGGAGGGCGGCGACCAGGAGGGCCAGGCCGGTGACCACGGCGCTGACGATCGCGCTGTTCCGCGCACTCCCGGCCGCCGCGGTCAGGTTGCCGTCGATGTCGGCGAGCAGACCGGTGCTGAGCTCGTCGTACGGCGCATAGACGTCCATCCCGCCGAGGTCGAAGCCGCCGGCGCGAACCACGCCGAAACGCTGGGCGTTGGCCTGGTTGAGCCCGATGACCTGCGGGTCGTCGGAGCCGAGGGAGGCACCGAGGCGGTCGATGGCGGCGGCCTCGACGCCGAGCTCGGCAGCGAGGTCGACGGGGTTGGCGTCGGAGCCGTTGCCGTACGCCACCTGGAACTGCTGCATCGAGAGCGAGAGCCGGCCGTCGAGGGCCTGCACCAGCACGAGGAGGAGGGGCTCGGGCTCGGTCTGCTCGCTGACGATCTGGGAGATCAGCTGGGTGATGCCCTGGTGCAGCTGGCGGACCTGGGAGACGGACTGGCCGGCGCTCACGTAGGCCTCGCCGTTCCGCAGCTGCGAGCTCAGGGAGAGGATCGAGTCCATCTGCTCGCGCTGAGTCGGTGTGAGGTCGGCGGCGTCGGCGGCGTCAGAGAGCTCCTGCGCCGCCTGCTGGACCTCCTTCACGGCCGCGTCCCGCTTCGGGTCGACAGCCTCGGTCTTGTGACGGGCGATGACAGCGGCGTCCTCGGCTGCGTTGAGATAGTCGACCGCCGGCGGCAGCACCGTCACCTGGCTGGCAGCAGCGGTGTGGTCGGCGCTGGACCGTGCCTCGTTGAGGACACGCAGGCCGCCGAAGGTGGCCGCGAGCAGCATGGGCAGGGCGAGCACGAGCGCCAGCTTGCGGCGCAGGGGCCAGCCGGAGATCGAGGTGGAGACGGAACTGAGCTTCAGTGACATGTGTGTCCCCTTGGTCACGAGGCGACGGTCAGGGACCCAGCGTCGGTGATCGCGGCCTCCAGCGGCATCGGCCATCTGGCTATGTCGGATGGCCCGTCTAGGCTTCTTGCATGCGTCCAGTCACCGATCTCGAGCGCCGGGTGGCGCCTTTCAAGGTCGTTTCCGACTACCAGCCCTCCGGCGACCAGCCGGCTGCGATCGAGGAGATCACCAAACGGATCGATGGTGGGGTCCAGGACGTCGTGCTGCTCGGCGCGACCGGCACCGGCAAGACCGCGACCGTGGCCTGGGTGGCCGAGCAGGTCCAGCGTCCGATGCTGGTGCTCCAGCCCAACAAGACTCTCGCCGCCCAGTTCGCCAACGAGCTGCGTCAGCTCTTCCCGGACAATGCGATCGAGTACTTCGTCTCCTACTACGACTACTACCAACCCGAGGCGTACGTCCCCCAGACCGACACCTACATCGAGAAGGACTCCTCGATCAACGAGGAGGTCGAGCGGCTGCGCCACTCCGCGACCAACAGCCTGCTCACCCGGCGCGACGTGATCGTGGTCAGCACCGTGTCGTGCATCTACGGCCTCGGCACCCCGCAGGAGTACGTCGACCGGATGCTGCGCGTGCGCGTGGGCGAGGAGCGGGACCGCGACTCGATCCTGCGCCAGCTCGTGGAGATCCAGTACACCCGCAACGACATGTCCTTCACCCGCGGCACCTTCCGGGTCCGCGGCGACACCCTCGAGATCTTCCCGGTCTACGAGGAGCACGCCGTCCGGATCGAGTTCTTCGGTGACGAGATCGAGCGGCTGATGACGCTGCACCCCCTCACGGGAGAGGTGGTCACCGAGGACAAGGAGCTCTACGTCTTCCCGGCGACCCACTACGTCGCTGGCCCGGAGCGGATGGAGCGCGCGATCAAGGGCATCGAGCTCGAGCTCGACGACCAGCTCGCGACGTTCGAGCGCCAGGGCAAGCTGCTCGAGGCCCAGCGGCTGCGGATGCGCACGACCTACGACGTCGAGATGATGCGTCAGGTCGGTTCCTGCTCCGGGATCGAGAACTACTCGATGCACATGGACGGCCGCACCCGTGGCTCGGCGCCCAACTGCCTGCTCGACTACTTCCCCGAGGACTACCTCGTCGTCATCGACGAGTCCCACGTCGCCGTCCCGCAGATCGGCGGGATGTACGAGGGCGACATGTCCCGCAAGCGCAACCTGGTCGACCACGGCTTCCGGCTGCCGAGCGCGATGGACAACCGGCCGCTGCGGTGGGAGGAGTTCCTCGACCGGGTCGGTCAGACGATCTACCTCTCGGCGACCCCGGGCAACTACGAGCTCGACAAGGTCACGGGTGCTGATGGTCGGGCCGACACGGTCGAGCAGATCATCCGCCCGACCGGCCTGATCGACCCCGAGGTGGTCATCAAGCCGACCAAGGGCCAGATCGACGACCTGATCCACGAGATCCGTACCCGCGCCGAGAAGGACGAGCGGGTCCTGGTCACGACGCTGACCAAGAAGATGTCCGAGGATCTCACCGACTACCTCCTCGACGCCGGCATCCGCACCCGCTACCTCCACTCCGAGGTCGACACGCTGCGGCGCATCGAGCTGCTGCGCGAGCTGCGGATGGGGGAGTACGACGTGCTGGTCGGCATCAACCTGCTCCGGGAGGGTCTCGACCTGCCCGAGGTGTCACTGGTGTCCATCCTCGACGCCGACAAGGAGGGCTTCCTGCGCTCCGACAAGTCGCTGATCCAGACGATCGGTCGCGCCGCCCGCAACGTCTCGGGTCAGGTGCACATGTACGCCGACAAGGTCACGCCGTCGATGGAGAAGGCGATCGACGAGACCAACCGACGTCGGGCGAAGCAGGTCGCCTACAACCTGGCCGCCGGGGTCGACCCGCAGCCCCTGCGCAAGAAGATCGCGGACATCACCGAGATGCTCGCCCGCGAGGAGGAGTCCACCCACGAGCTGCTCCAGAGCTGGCAGCAGCAGGACCCGAAGAAGCGCAAGGCCCCGGTCCCGGCCCTGTCCCGGATGGCGGGTGGGGAGGCGGGCGAGCACGCCGCTGGTCTGGCCGGCCTGCCGAGCGCCGAGCTCGCCCAGCTGATCCAGGAGCTGACCGACCAGATGAAGGGGGCCGCCGCCGAGCTGCACTTCGAGGTCGCGGCCCGGTTGCGCGACGAGATCGGCGACCTGAAGAAGGAGCTACGACAGATGATGGATGCGACGAAGTGAGCATCGACAGGAGCGAGATGACCACCGGGACCACGATCGTCAAGGAAGTCCAAGTCACCTTCGACTGCGCCGACCCGCGCGCGCTGTCGTTGTTCTGGAACGCCACGCTCGGCTACGAGCTGCCACCGCCTCCGCCCGGCTTCGACTCGTGGGACGCCTTCTCGGCGTCCCTCCCGCCCGAGCAGCAGAACTCCGCCTCGGCATCGATCGACCCCACGGGCGCCGGCCCGCGGCTGTTCTTCCAGCGCGTCCCCGAGGACAAGGTCGCCAAGAACCGGCTGCACCTCGACGTCCGGGCCGCTCCGGGCCTCCAGGGCGACGAGCGGATGGTCGCGCTCGAGGCGGAGTGCGAGCGGCTCGTCGCGCTGGGCGCGACCCGCGTCCAGCGCCACGAGCCGGCCCCGCCGATGAGTGGCGGCTTCATCGTGATGCAGGACCCCGCCGGCAACGAGTTCTGTCTCGATTGAGGCCTCACCGGCTCCGCTCGTAGAATCGCGGAAGTGAGTTCACCACCCGCCACCATCACGACCCGCGCGTGGTCGGTGTGGGTGGTGGGGCTCCTCGTCTACCTGGTCGCGGTGTTCCACCGCTCCTCGCTCGCGGTCGCCGGACTCGCGGCCAGCGAGCGCTTCGACATCTCGGCGTCCCAGCTGGCGACGTTCACGATGCTGCAGCTCGTGGTGTACGCCGGGATGCAGATCCCGGTCGGACTGCTGGTCGACCGGTTCGGGTCGCGGAGCGTGCTCCTGTGCGGGACGGTGATCCTCACCCTCGCCCAGACCGGGTTCGCGCTGTCCACGACCTACCCGCTGGCGCTGGTCGCCAGGATCTTCGTCGGGATGGGCGACGCGATGACCTTCATCTGCGTGCTCCGGCTGGTGGCCTCCTGGTTCCCGGCGCGACGGATCCCGCTGATGACCCAGCTCACCGGCACCCTCGGTCAGCTCGGTGCCGTGATCGCCGCCGTGCCGATGACCTGGGCGCTCGGCCACCTCGGGTGGACCAAGGCCTACCTGATCGCCGCGTCTCTGGGCCTGGTGCTCGCCGTCGCTGTGCTCGCCGTCCTGCACGACACGCCGACCCACCGCAACCTGCGCGGACCCACGATGTCGGTGGCCGCCGCGCGCACCAGTCTGGCCTCGTCCTGGGCGCACCCCGGCACCCGGCTGGGCTTCTGGATGCACTTCTCGACGCAGTTCAGCGCCACCGTGCTGAGCCTGCTCTGGGGCTACCCGTTCTTCGTGAAGGGCGAGGATCAGTCGTCGGCGACCGCGGGGCTGCTGCTGACCCTGATGGTCCTGTCGGTGATGGCCGCGGGACCGACGCTGGGGTGGCTGGTGGGCAGCCACCCGTGGCACCGGTCCACGATGGTGCTGACCATCGTCAGCGCCATCGTCGTCGTCTGGACCGTCGTGCTGACCTGGCCCGGCCACGCACCCACCTGGCTCCTGGTCGTGCTGGTCATCGTGGTCGGCATCGGCGGCCCGGCGTCGATGATCGGCTTCGACGTCGGGCGCACGTCCAACCCGCACGAGCGGCTGGCCAGCGCCAGCGGCATCATCAACCAGGGCGGCTTCGTGGCCAGCCTGATCATCGTCATCGTGATCGGCCTGGTGCTCGACTGGCGCACGCCCGGCTCGAGCACCGACTACACGCCGTCGGGGTTCCGGTGGGCGATGAGCACGCAGTACGTCATCTGGGCGATCGGCCTGACCCAGGTCTGGCGCTACCGGGTCCGCGCCCGTCGGGTCGTGGATCGCGACGAGCTCGAGGGTGTGCTCAACGCGCCCCGCGGGTAAGGGCTTCGGCATGACCGTCATCGATCTTGGCAAGCCCCTCCAGGGAGACGTCGTCGAGCTCATCCTCGACGACCACCGGCGCTTCGAGACGCTGCTGCGCGACCTTCGCGACAGCAGCTCTGACCGGGACGCCGTACGCCGAGCCTTCGCCGCCCTGCACGTCGCGCACGCCGAGGCGGAGGAGAAGTTCGTCTACCCCAAGCTCCGCACGAAGGGCGCGGTCGGCGAGCACGAGGCCGAGCACGGTGAGGAGGAGCACGCGGAGGGTCACGAGGCGCTGCTGGCCGTGCTCGAGCTCAAGGGCACCGACACCCAGGCCTTCGACGACGCGGTCGAGGAGCTCGCGAAGGTGGTCAACCACCACCTGACCGAGGAGGAGCTCACCATCCTCAACCCCGCCCGCGACGACGTCGGACCTCAGGTCCGCGCGGAGCTGGGCGAGAAGTTCGCCACCGAGCGCAACCGACAGCTCGACGACAACTGCGGCACCCTCACCAACGTCCGCCGGATCGTCGCCGCCGCGCGCCGAGAAGGACTTCTCGACGACGAGAGCTGACCGAGGCTCAGAGGTACCGGCGCAGCGCGGCGACCGACTCGGTCGGCACCTTCACCGCGATCCCCTCGCCGATCGTGCGGAGCTTCCAGCCTGCCCCGTCGCGCACCAGCGTCGCCAGTGCGACCCCGGTCTCCGAGACACCGGCGGTGAGGGTGAAGCGGGCGAGCTCGGCGTCCTCCTCGTCGAGGATCCGGCAGTAGGCATTGTTGACCCACTCCAGCGAGTGACCCTGATAGCTGCTCACCAGCAGTGCGATCGTGTCGACCTTCGCGTAGACCCGGGTCAGGTCGACGCTCAGCCGCTCGTCGTCTCCCGCGGTGCCGCCGGTGAGGTTGTCGCCCTGGTGCACCACGGATCCGTCTCGGGTCTGCAGGTTGTTGTAGAAGGCCAGGTCGAAGAGCTGGTCGCCGGTGAACTGCACGGCCGAGGCGTCGAGGTCGACGTCGGGGCGGCCGGTGCCCATGGCTCCGGCCGTCCGCTCCTTGTCCCAGCCGATGCCCAGCTGAAGCCGGGTCAGTGGGGTGCCGTCGGCGGCGGTCAGGGGCAGCTCCTGGCCCCGGGTCAGCTCGATCACGGTGGTCCTCCTGTGGATGGGGACTCGAACCTACCGGGCCGGGCCTTCGTCGGCTCGCCTCACTCGGGGGGCCGGTAGTCGCGGAGCCACCAGGGCCGGCCGAGCTCCTTCGCACGCTTCTTCTCGAGCTTGCGCTCGTTGCCGGCGATGATCTCCTGCTTGCGGGAGACGGTCTTGACCACGTTGATCCCGGTGCCGAGGGCGACGAACGCCGGCCACGGGAAGCTCGGTGCGGTGGTGAGCAGCCAGATCACCGTGCAGATGAGGGTGGCGAAGAGGAAGCCGAACACCGCCTCGCGGCGATCCGACTTGTACTGCTCGACCGCGCGCTGGTGCAGCTCGGCCGGCGTCGCGTCGACCAGCCGGTTGCCGGACACGGCGGTCACCTTCGTCGGGACCAGGTCGGCCACGATCGGCGACAGCTCGCCCAGGGTCCGGGACCGGATCGCCTGCTCGCTGCGCTCGTCGAACTCCTCGCGGTCGAGCCGGCCGTCGGCGTACGCCTCGGTCAGTGCCTGCTGCACGATCCCACGGTCCTGATCCGACGCCCGCAGTGACCGGAACTGCGCGTCGCGAGGGTCGCGGCTGAACGACGACCAGAACTCCTTGTCCACGAGTTCATCGTAGAGACCGTCTGGCCGCCACGGGTCCTGCTGGCCGGCCTCGCTGCTGCGCAGATCAGACAAGCACTGACCAGGGGCGGCTGGTCTCCGATCTCAAGACCCAGTAGAGTCTCGGCGAAACTAGAACACGTTATAGTTGTGACATCGTCGGGAGAGGGGAAGGATCGCCGCGTGCCCTCACCCTCCCTCGAACCACAGACCGTCGACACCGACCTCCTCATCATCGGCGCCGGCCCCACCGGCCTGTTCGCGACCTACTACGCCGGGTTCCGCGGAATGCGGATCGCGGTCGTCGACTCGCTGCCCGAGCTCGGCGGCCAGATCACGGCGATGTACCCGGAGAAGCAGATCCTCGACGTCGCCGGCTTCCCGTCGGTCAAGGGCCGCGAGCTCGTCGAGGGGTTGGTCGAGCAGGCCGCGAAGGCCGAGCCGACGTACCTCCTCGAGCGCACCGCCTCGACCCTGACCGAGGACGAGGACGGCGTGACCGTCGGTCTCGACGACGGCACCACGGTCCGGGCCAAGGTCGTCCTGATCACCGCCGGCATCGGCAAGTTCAGCCCGCGTCCGCTCCCGGCCGGGGACGGCTGGGTCGGTCGCGGCCTGGAGTTCTTCGTCCCGAGCTTCCAGCCGTACGTCGGCAAGGACGTCGTCATCGTCGGCGGCGGCGACAGCGCCTTCGACTGGGCGCTGCACCTCGAGCCCGTCGCCTCCTCGGTCACGCTCGTGCACCGGCGCGACGCCTTCCGTGCGCACGCCGGCACCGTCGATGCGGTGAAGGCGTCACCGAAGGTCGAGATCGTGACCAAGGCCGAGGTCACCGCGATCAACGGCAACGGCACCGTGGAGTCCGTGGACATCACCGTCGACGGCGAGGTCACCACCCGCCCGGCCCAGGCGATCGTGGCGGCGCTCGGCTTCCTCGCCGACCTCGGCCCGATCCAGCAGTGGGGGATCGAGGTGCACAAGCGACACGTCGTGGTGGACTCCGCGATGCGTACCAACCTGTCGCGCGTCTTCGCCGCCGGCGACATCACCGAGTTCCCCGGCAAGGTGCGGCTGATCGCGGTCGGCTTCGGTGAGGCGGCGACCGCCGTCAACAACGCCGCGGTCGTGATCGACCCGAGCGCCCACGTTTTCCCCGGTCACTCCAGTGAAGGAAGCTGAGGCAACGCCATGAAGATCAAGATCGACTTCGACCTCTGTGAGTCCAACGCCCTGTGCGAGGCGATGGCTCCCGAGGTGTTCGAGCTCGACGACGACGACTTCCTCCAGCTCAAGACGGAGGACACGACACCCGAGAACATCGCTGCCGTGAAGCGCGCGGTCGCCGCGTGCCCGCGTGCCGCCATCTCCCTGGAGGACTGACGCAGTGAGCAACACCGCCCTGGACGGCAAGATCGCGATCGTCACCGGCGCCGGCGCCGGCCTCGGCAGGGCCGAGGCGCTGGCTCTCGCCGATGCCGGCGCCCGGGTCGTCCTCAACGACCTGCCCGGCGGCGCCGACGAGGCGGCCGAGGAGATCCGCGCCCGCGGTGGCGAGGCGTCCGTGGTCGCCGGCGACGTGGGGGAGCGGTCCACCGCCGACGCGATGATGGCTGCTGCTGTCGACGGCTTCGGCGGGCTCGACATCGTGGTCAACAACGCGGGGATCACCCGCGACCGGATGCTCTTCAACATGACCGATGAGGAGTGGGACCTCATCGTGCACATCCACCTGCGCGGCCACTTCCTGCTCTCCCGCAACGCCGCGTCGTACTGGCGGGCGAAGGCGAAGGCGAGCGGCCCGGTCGGCGCCGCGGTCGTCAACACCGCTTCCGAGGCCTTCCTCTCCGGCCCGCCCGGACAGGCGAACTACGGTGCTGCCAAGGCCGGCATCACGGCGCTGACGGTCTCGACCGCGCGGTCGATGGCCGGCAGTCGGCGTGCGCGCCAACGCGATCTGCCCCCGTGCTCGCACCGCGATGACCGCGCAGGTCTTCGGCGACGACGAGTCCGGGATGGAGGTCGACCCGTACTCGCCCGATCACGTCGCACCGGTCGTCGCCTACCTCGCCTCGCCGGCCGCCGAGCGGATCACCGGTCAGGTCTTCGTCGTGTACGGCGGACTGGTCGGACTGGTCGCCGCGCCGGTTCTCGAGCAGCGCTTCGACAAGTCCGGCACACTCTGGACGGCCGACGATCTCGACAAGCAGCTCGGCGGCTACTTCGAGGACCGCGATCCCGCGGTCGGCTTCGCCGCTGACTCGATCCTCAAGCTCACGGTCTGAGAGGGGCACTCCATGGGTCGACTCGACAGCAAGGTCGCCATCGTCACCGGCGGCGCGCAGGGCCAGGGTGCCGCGATCTGCCGGTCCTTCTTGGCCGAGGGCGCCAAGGTCGTCATCGCCGACGTGGCCAAGGAGGAGGGTCAGGCGCTCGCCGACGAGCTGTGCCGGACCTCGGGGACCTCGAACGCCTACTTCGCGCACCACGACGTCAGCGACCAGGCCTCCTGGACCGCGGTGGTGGACGACACCAATGAGCGGTTCGGACCGGTCAACGTGCTGGCCAACAACGCCGGCATCCTCCGCTTCGGCGAGATCGAGCGGATGCCGGTCGAGGAGGTCGAGCTGCTCTTCCGGGTCAACCAGCTCGGTTGCTTCCTCGGCATGAACGCCGTGACCCGCACGATGCGCAAGAACGGCGGCGGCTCGATCATCAACGCGTCCTCGGTCGAGGGCCTGGCCGGCATGCCCGGATGTACGGCGTACGCCGCGACCAAGTGGGCGATCCGCGGGATGACCAAGTGCGCTGCCATGGAGCTCGGCCCGAAGGGGATCCGGGTCAACTCCATCCACCCCGGCATGATCGACACCCCGATGACGCGGGTGCACGGCGGTGACGCGGCGATGGAGTTCGGTGCCTCGCGGGTGCCGCTGCGCCGGGTCGGCCAGCCCGAGGACATCGCGCCGCTCTACGTCTACCTGGCCAGCGACGAGTCGTCGTACGTCAACGGGGCCGAGATCTCGATCGACGGAGGCGTGACCGCGACTCACGCCTTCGGCGGCTAGTCCACGACAGGGTAGGGGCACCATGGCGAACCAGCGCGGCCAGATCGTGATGAGCGACGACGAGCAGGCCGAGTTCCTTCAGCAGCAGCGCTCCTCCACCCTCGGGACCTACGGTCCGCAGGGCCAGATCCACCTGGTCGGCATGTGGTACGCCGTGATGGACGGCCAGATCTGGTTCGAGACCAAGAAGAAGGCGCAGAAGACGGTCAACCTGCGCCGGGATCCGCGCTGCAGCTTCCTGGTCGAGGCCGGCCACACCTACGACCAGCTCCGCGGTGTCGCGATCGAGGGTCAGGGCGTCGTGGTGGAGGACGAGGACGTCGTCTGGGAGGTGTGCGTCAACATCTTCGAGCGCTACAACGCGCCGTACACCGAGGAGATGAAGCCGTTCGTGGAGTTCATGGCCAAGAACCGCGCGGCCATCCGCCTCGACGTCGACCGGGTCCGCTCCTGGGACCACCGCAAGCTCGGCCTGCCCGCCATGGAGCTCGGTGGTTCGACGGCTGCCTTCATCGAGTAGGTCACCAGGCTTCGGTATCTTCGGTTTCTTCAGTGCCGAAGGGGTAGGCATGAACGGCCCATGCCGCTACCGTCGACGAATGCCCGAGATCGCGCTGGCGACTGTCCCTGCATCCCGGCGCGCGACGTGCACCGTCATCGGCTACGCCAGCTTTCCCGAACGTACGCCGTTCTCGGTCGGGACCGGCGACACCGACTACGTCTGTGGTCACTGCGCTTTCGTGCTGATCAAGTCGGCCACCGAGGTCCAGACCGCCACCGGTCTGGCGATCCGGTGTCCGAGCTGTGGCAGCTACAACGACCTGAGCGGCGGCGCCTGACGGGGTGCGCCGGCGCCGGATACGTGTCAGTCGCGGAGCAGCAGCTTGACCGCGACCTCGATCTGCTGACCGGTCTCGGCGGCGTTGGTGCGGCCGGTGACCCAGCCGACGAGGGCGGAGAGCCAGACGTCGCCGATCACGCGGGCGATGGCGACGTCCTCCTCGGTCAGCTGGGTGTGGCCCTCGGGATACATCGCGCGGCTGACCATCGAGGTCAGCAGCATGCCGACCTGGTGGATCTCGGCCTGGACCGAGGAGTCGGCGAACATGAACGCGCGGGTGAGTGCCTCGGTGAGCTGTGGGTCGCTCTGCATGCCGCGGGTGGTCCGCTTGAGGACGTTGATGACCCGCTCGGCCGTGGTGTCACCGGGGACCGGCTTGTCCCGCAGTGCGATCTCGGAGCGTTCGAACTCACGCTGCAGCGCCGAGACGAGCAGGTGGATCTTCGAGGGGAAGTAGCGGTAGAGGGTGCCGAGAGCGACGTCGGCCTGCTCGGCCACGGCGCGCATCTGGACGGCGTCGAAGCCGCCCTGCGAGGCGAGGGTGATGGTGGCGTCGAGGATCCGCTTGCGACGGTCTCGCTGCGCGGCCGACCCCAGATCTTCGACGGCCAGCGAGTTTGCGCTGCTCACACTGACTCCCAGGTGGGCTCGGGTGGGTTTCGGAAACGACGTTGGTCGCTGAGTCTAGGAGACCCCCGAGTGTCCCGCCGGTAACGACAACTAGGCTAGCAATTCATAGTCTAAAATAGGAACACGTTCCACTTGGCTGGCCCGGCGTGTCATTCGCATCCGGCCCCACTGCTCCGACATCGGTCGGGGCTCACGAAGAGAGAGGATGCGGATGCGCGTCGCACTGCTGTCCTATCGGAGCAAGGCGCACTGCGGAGGCCAGGGCATCTACCTGCGCCACCTCAGCCGCGAGCTGACCAACCTCGGCCACAGCGTCGAGGTGTTCTCCGGACAGCCCTACCCCGACCTCGACCCCGGGGTGACGCTCACCAAGCTGCCCAGCCTCGACCTCTACCGCGAGCCTGACCCGTTCCGGGTGCCCAAGCTCAAGGAGTTCCGCGACCGCATCGACGTCGAGGAGTTCGCCACCATGTGCGTGGCCGGGTTCCCGGAGCCCAAGACCTTCAGCCTCCGCGCCGTACGCGCGTTGAGCGAGCGCGTCGACGACTTCGACATCGTCCACGACAACCAGGTCCTCGGCTACGGGATGCTCGAGATCGAGAAGCTGGGGCTGCCGCTGATCACCACGTTGCACCACCCGATCAGCTACGACCGCCGGATCGACATCAGGTCGACCAGGAATCCGTGGCGCAAGTTCACCCTGAGTCGTTGGTACGGCTTCGTGAAGATGCAGGCCCGGGTGGCCCGCAAGATGCGCAAGATCATGACGCCGTCGGAGACCTCCAAGCGCGACATCGCCACCGACTTCGGCGTCGACCTCGACAAGATGCAGGTCATCCTGCTCGGTGTCGACGACGGGTTCCAGCCGCCGACCACGCCGCGGGTTCCTGGCCGGATCATGGCCATGGCCAGCGCGGATGCTCCGATGAAGGGCATCGCGACCCTGCTCGAGGCGTTCGCCAAGCTCCGCACCGAGCGCGATCTCGAGCTGTTCCTGGTCACCAAGCCGACGCCGGGCGGGCGAACCGAGAAGCTCATCGACAAGCTGTCGATCAACGACTCGGTCCACTTCGTGCACGGGGTGAGCGAGGAGGAGCTGGTCGCGCTGATGGGCTCGGCCGAGCTCGCCTGTGTCCCGTCCCTCTACGAGGGCTTCTCGTTGCCGACCGCCGAGCTGATGGCCTGCGCGACGCCGCTGGTGGTCTCTGACGCCGGCGCGATCCCCGAGGTCGTCGGCCCCGACGGGCTGTGTGCCGACCTGGTCACCCCGGGCGACGTGGGTGAGCTCGAGGCCGCCATGGCGGCGCTGCTCGACGACCCCGAGCGCCGGGCGCGCTACGGCGCCGCGGGCCGCCGACGGGTCGACGAGCTGTTCAGCTGGCGCGCGGTGGCTGCCACGGTCGCCATCGCCTACGAAGAGGTCATTGCCGACTACCGGCGTGAGCAAGAGGAGAGCATCAGTGCTGACAGTTGATTTCGACCGGCTGGGTCTCGTGCCCGGCGACCGGGTCCTCGACATGGGCGCTGGTGGCGGACGCCACGCGTTCGAGATGTACCGGCGCGGCGCCGACGTCGTCGCCTTCGACATGGATGCCGACGAGCTGGCCGGCGTGCTGGAGATCTTCGGTGCGATGAAGGAGCAGGGTGAGGTCCCCGCGGGTGCGTCGGCCGACATCAAGCAGGGCGACGCGCTCCAGCTTCCCTTCGCCGACGGCGAGTTCGACCGCATCGTCGCCGCCGAGGTGCTCGAGCACATCCACGCTGACGTCGACGCGATCAAGGAGCTGGTGCGCGTGCTGCGCCCCGGCGGCACCCTGGCCATCTCGGTTCCGCGCTGGCTGCCCGAGGTCATCAACTGGAAGCTCTCGGACGACTACCACAACGCCCAGGGCGGCCACATCCGGATCTACACCGACCACGAGCTGATCGACAAGGTCACCAAGGCCGGCAAGTTCAACGACGGTGAGCCCGGGCGACGCGATGATCTTCGAGGGCAAGGACTACGCCCACGGGCTGCACGCGCCGTACTGGTGGATCAAGTGTGCGGTCGGTGTGACCAACGACGACAACTTCTTCGCGAAGACCTACCACAAGCTCCTGGTCTGGGAGATCATGAAGCAGCCCAAGGCGCTCGATCTCGCCGGCAAGGTCCTCGACCCGCTGATCGGCAAGAGCATGGTCCTCTACTTCCGCAAGCCGGACGCAGCGTGAGCGACCCGCTCGCCCGGCTCCCGTACGTCGAGGGCATTCTCACGGCCGAGCAGGTCGCCCAGACCGCGGCGACGATCGCCGCCATGCAAGAGCCGTGCGGCGCCGTGCCGTGGAGCGTCGGCGAGCACGTCGACATGTGGAACCACGTCGAGGCCGCGATGGCGATGCTCGTCGCCGGCGAGGTCGCGGCAGCCGAGCGCGCCTACGCCTGGATGCCCTCGATGCAGCACGAGGACGGCTCGTTCCCGACCAAGATGGTCAACGGCGAGGTCGAGGACGACCGGGGCGACGTCAACATGTCGGCCTACCTCGCCGTCGGCATCTGGCACCACTGGCTGGTACGCCGTGACATCGGCTTCGTGCATCGCTTCTGGCCGACCGTCTCCGCCGCGCTCGACTGGGTGGTCTCGCAGCAGCTGCCGTGGGGTGGGATCAACTACACGCCCACCGAGGACTTCGCACTGTTGACCGGCTCCTCGAGCATCTACCAGTCGCTGCGCGCCGGCGTCGCGCTGGCCGACCTGCTCGACGACCCGCAGCCGGAGTGGGAGCTGGCCGGCGGCCGGCTCGGCCACGCGCTGCGCGAGCACCGCGACCAGTTCGAGGACAAGTCGGCCCACTCGATGGACTGGTACTACCCGGTCCTCGGCGGTGCCGTCCGCGGGCGGGACGCCTTCGAGCTGCTGGAGAGCCGCTGGGACGAGTTCGTCCGTCCCGGACTCGGCATCCTCTGCGTCGACACCAATCCGTGGGTGACCGGTGCCGAGACGTGCGAGCTCGCGATGGCGCTCGACATCCTGGGTGACCACCGGCGGGCGCTGGCGCTGATCAAGGACATGCAGTTCCTGCGCGAGGACGACGGTCGCTACTGGACGGGCTGGGTCTACGGCGACGAGTCGGAGGCGACCGACGAGCCGCGCAACGTCTACTGGCCGGTCGAGTACACGACGTACACGGCGGCTGCGGTGATCCTCGCGATCGATGCCCTCGGTGAGGTCGCCGGACACAGCACGGCCGGCTCCGGCATCATGCGCGGCACCTCGCTCGCGCCGCACTTCGCCGAGATCGGCCTCGAGTGCGGCTGCCCGTCAGCCGACGCCCTGTCAGTTCAGTAGAGCGCCGGCCTCCCCGGCGGTCCGGCGCAGCACCCGCATCGAGCCCAGCGCCTCCACCTCGGTGAAGGCGCCGCTCTCGAGCGCCCGCAGGAAGACGTGGTACGGCGGCTGGCCGCCGTCGGCCGGATCCGGGAAGACGTCGTGGATGACCAGCAGGCCGTCGGGCATCAGCCAGTGCGCCCAGCCGGTGTAGTCGTTCTGTGCGTGCTCCTCGGCATGCCCGCCATCGATGAAGAGCATCGACAGGGGGGTGCGCCAGTGCGCGGCGACGGTGGTGCTGCGCCCGACCACGGCGATCACCTGGTCCTCGAGGCCGGCCCGCGCGAGGGTCCTCCGGAAGACCGGCAGGGTGTCCATCAGTCCGAGCTCTGCGTCGACCAGCGAGTCGTCGTGGTGCTCCCAGCCCGCCTGGTTCTCCTCCGAGCCGCGGTGGTGGTCGACGGTGAAGAACGTCCCGCCGACCTGTCGGGCCGCGGCGCCGACGTAGATCGCCGACTTGCCGCAGTAGGTGCCGACCTCGAGCCCCGGGCCGTGCGGCAGCCGGTCGAGCGCGACCCGGTGGAGGAGGAGCCCCTCGTCCTCGGGCATGAAGCCCTTGGCGTCGAGAGCGTGCTTGAGCAGGTCCGCAGGCATGTCCGTCACGGACGGGACCCTAGGGCACGTCGCCCGGCGTCTCCTGCATCGCCTCGGCCAACGCGTTGACCGCAGCGATCAGCTGGGAGTCGGTCGGGGGTCGGCCCGACTCGTGCTGGGGCCCGACGTCCCGGACCGCGGCGAGCCGGAGCTCGTAGGCCCCGATCACCACGTGCACGGCGCGGGTGCGGAGCGGGTCGCGCTTGCTGGGCGGCAGGTCGACGACGTACGCCGGGCCCGGGTCGGTGGCGATCTCACGCGGTGTGGTCCGCGACGAGTAGCGGTTGTCCAGGTGCCGCTCGAGCACCCCCTGGGCGGCGGCCGGGTCGGGCGCGACCCGCACCTCGAGCACGGCGAAGGTGGAGCGTAGGTGGCGCGGGCCGTCCTCGCGGAAGGTTCCGGACCGCTCGCAGCTGCTGACCGCCGTGTTGGCGAAGGGGTCGTGCTGGATCACCGAGGTGTCGACCACCACCGGCTCCGGCGGCAGGCCGCCGAGCGCCTCGAAGGCCGCGCGATCGAGCACCGCGCACGGTTCGACGTACGGCGTGCCACCGACGGTGCCGGTCATCTGGTCGCTGGTCGACACGGGTCCCTCGATCGCCGAGCCGTCGCTGAGGTGCAGGTCGACAGCGGTGATCACGTCCCGCATCAGCGGCAGCTGCTCGTCGCGATCGTCCTTCCGGTGGCCCGTGTAGGCGACCTCGACGGTCAGGGTGTCGGCCCGGATCAGGAACGACCCGTCGTCCGGCAGGTAGACCAGGCGACCGCCGGAACCCGCGACCGGCCGGCCGGCCGGCGGCTCGCGACGGATGCCCTCTCCCTGGGCGTGGGTGAGCGTCGTCCACCGGCGCTCGACCTTGGCGGCGGAGGGGAACTGGGTCACCAGGACGTCGAGCTGGTGGCCGGCCTTGTCGTCGAACCAGTGCGTGCAGCGGGTGCCGAGGCCGCCGTACGCGAAGGCGCTGGCGCCGTCGAGCTCGGTGGTCGTCGGGGTGCGGTCGAGGTACTGCTGGCGGACGTAGCCCTTCGGCCCGGACGCCCCGAAGATCCGCGCGACGTCGTCGGTCGGGAGGAGTCGGCAGGCATAGACGAACGGGTCCTGCCAGAGCTGGACGCCGGTCCCGTCGGGGACCTCGTCCGTGGGCTGCGGGGACGCACTGGGCGGGGGCGCCTCGGGGCCCGCGCTGCTGTCGGACTGGGAGACAGCGCCGCCGATCACGATCGCGGCAGCGACGGCGATCAGCGCGACCAGCGCGATCACCTCGTCACGACGACCGCGGGCACCCACGGCAGGGAGATGCCCGCCCGGGCACGTGGGCAAACGGAGTCGACGACGGCTAGAATTCTGGAACACGTTCTAGATTTCGTGACGGTTGCTGCGCAACCTCCTCAATCACCGATATGGAGAAGAATGTCGATCGGGATCTCCGACGAGCACGTCGAGCTGGCGAGGAGCCTGCGCAAGTGGGCCGGCGACCTCGGTGGTCGTGACCTGGCCCGATCGCGCGAGGAGGACCCGGACGCCGACCTTCGCCGAGGTCTGGGAGGCAGTCGGCGAGATGGGCGTCGCGACGATCGGTCTGCCGGAGAGTGCCGGTGGGGGAGGCGGGACGCCGCTGGACGTCGCCGTCGCGCTCGAGGCCTGCGCACACGAGCTGGTGCCGGGCCCGCTGCTCGGCACCGCCGTCGCGTCGTTGCTGCTCGACAGCCTGGACGACGGTGCCGCCGTGGCGGTCGGGTTGTCCGACGCGGTCTGGGACGCTCCCTCGGCGACGCACCTGCTGCTGCCCGACGCGGACGACACCTGGCGGCTGCTGCCGCGCGCCGCTGTCGAGGTGACCGGGTCGGTCGGACTCGACCTGAGCCGCCGTTTCGGCACCGTGCAGGTCCTCGACGAGTCGGCCGGCGTGGTCGTCGCGGGGCTGAGCGCCGCAGCGGTCCGCCGTACCGCCGTGACGCTGGGTGCGGCCGAGGCCGCCGGCATCGCGCGCTGGTGCCTGGCGACCGCGGTGGAGTACGCGAAGGTCCGCGAGCAGTTCGGGCAGAAGATCGGCAGCTTCCAGGCGATCAAGCACCTGTGCGCCGAGATGCTGGAGACCGCCGAGTCGGTCACCGCCGTCGCCTGGGACGTCGCGTCCGTCGCCGGCACGGACGACGAGCAGTGGGACTTCGCGGCCGACGTCGCGGTCGCGGTCGCCTTCGACGGCGCCGTCGAGGTCGCCAAGTCCTGCATCCAGGTCCTCGGCGGGATCGGCTTCACCTACGAGCACGACGCCCACCTCTACCTGCGCCGGGCGATGAGCCTGCGCAGCCTGCTCGGCGACGGCGACGCCGCCGCCGAGCGGCTGACCGCCCGGGCGGTCGAGGGCGTACGCCGTCGGGTGCAGCTCGACCTCGAGGGCCGCGACGAGCCGCTGCGTGACGAGGTCCGCGCCACCGTCGAGCGGATCGCCGCGCTGCCGGACGAGGAGCGCCGGGCCGCGTTCGTCGAGACCGGCTACCTGACGCCGCACTGGCCGGCGCCGTACGGCCTCGGCGCCGACGCGGTCACGCAGATCGTGATCGACCAGGAGCTGGCCCGCGCCGAGCTGACCCGCCCCGACATCGTGATCGCCGGCTGGGCGGTCCCGACGATCCTCGAGCACGGCACCGACGAGCAGCGCGAGCGGTTCGTACGGGCGTCGCTGCTCGGCGACCTGGTCTGGTGCCAGCTCTTCTCCGAGCCGGGTGCCGGCTCCGACCTGGCCTCGCTGCGGACCCGAGCCGAGAAGGTCGACGGCGGCTGGAGGCTCAACGGCCAGAAGGTCTGGAACTCCGTCGCCGAGCGCGCCGACTGGGGCATCTGCCTGGCTCGCACCAACCCGGACGTCCCCAAGCACAAGGGCATCAGCTACTTCCTCGTCGACATGCGTACCACCCCCGGCATCGACGTCCGGCCGCTGCGCGAGATCACCGGCAAGGCGCTCTTCAACGAGGTCTTCCTCGACGACGTCTTCGTCCCCGACGAGATGGTGGTCGGCGCCGTCGACGACGGGTGGAAGCTGGCCCGCACCACGCTCGCCAACGAGCGGGTCGCGATGGCGACCTCTCGGCTGAGCAAGAGCACCGAGCGGGCGATCGAGCTGGCGGCCGGTCCGTTGTCGGTCGCCCAGCGGGTCGCTGTCGGCCACTCGGTCGCGCTCTCGACGGTCTGCTCGCTGCTCGGGGTCCGCTCCACGCTGCGCTCGCTGGCCGGTCAGGGACCGGGCGCCGAGTCGAGCGTCGCCAAGCTGCTCGGGGTGCGCAACCGGCAGGACGGCGCCGAGCTCGTGGTCGAGCTGCAGGGCGACCGGCTGGTGCTCGGTGGCGACGACATTCGCGCCGACGTGTGGGAGATGCTCAACACCCGCTGCCTCTCGATCGCCGGTGGCACGACCCAGATCCTGCGCAACGTGGCAGGTGAACGGATCCTCGGCCTGCCGCGCTAGTCACGTTGATCTCTCATCACTGGTGGCGTCAGCACGCAGCCCAGCCCTATGACCAGTGGGTCCTGGGTCTGCCTCGGTATTCGTCACCCGGCATCATGTGCGCGTGCCCCCTCGTTGGTCGGAGCGACCGGCCTCACGCTTGCCATCACGGCCGCGGTCATCGCCGGAGTCGTCACGTTCGCACCGACGGACGAGATGCGGACCGTGCGCGGGCTGGTGGGCCTCGGCGCGGACCGGATCGATGCTGCGCCGACGGTGCCGGACGGCTCCGGCAGCTATGCGTTCATGCAGACCCAGCCCTACAGCGACGATCCGGTCGGCTATGACCCTTGCCGGGTGATCGAGGTCGAGGTGAATTCATCGGGAGCACCCGAAGGGTACGACGAGCTGGTCGACACGGGCATCGCACACACAGCGAAGGCGACCGGGCTCCGGTTCGAGCGGATCGGTACGACGGACCGCCGACCGGCGACGCTGGCCTCGAGCCGGCGGCAGCCGGTGCTGATCGCCTGGGCCACGCCGGATGAGGTCCCCGATCTCGAGGGTGACGTTGCCGGGGTCGGTGGGAGCACCGCCGTCGATGTCGGCTTCCGCGGTCGGCGCTACGTCACCGGTCAGATCGTCCTGGATGCCGAGACGTTCGAGGAGTTCGGTGACCGGGAGCAGCCGGCGGCCCAGGCGATCGTGGATCACGAGTTCGGTCACCTGGTCGGTCTCGACCACGTCGACGACCCGGGGGAGCTGATGAACCCGGAGAACGTCGGGCGAACGACGTACGGGCCTGGAGATCTCGAAGGGCTGGCTCGCATCGGCGGGATCCCGTGCTAGTCGTCGAGCATCGGCGCGGCTAGCCTGCCCCCTCGGAGAAGGAGAGAGTCGGTGGAGGATCACAGCCGGTTCATGCGGCCGGGCAGTGCGCCGCAGCAGCCGCAGGGCGCGCCGCCGTCGCAGCCGCGTCCGCGACCCCGGTCGCCGCCGCCGCCCGTGGCGTCCACCGCCGCCGTCGTACCCGCCGCCCGACGCGGTCGGTGCCGACTCCGTCGAGATGGGTGACCCCGACCGTCCGCAGCGGGCGCGCCGTCGGCCGCCGAGCTGGGTGATCGCCGCGGGTGGTGGTGCACGGTCGTTGCCGTCGTCGGCACCGCCCTGGCCCTGCGCGCGGTCGCCGACGACGATGCGGTGGTCTACGGCTACGGCGCCGGCTACCCGCTCCCGCACGGGGTGACCAGGCACCCGACCGGGGCTGGGACTGGACGGCCGACGCAGCAGGTGACCGGGCTGTCGCTCATCGACGACGAGACCTATGTCGCCGACCGGCACGACGGTCACGGCGCTCGGCGCCGACGGCAAGGAGCGGTGGACGACCGACCTCGACGAGCAGGGCTACCTGCTCACGGCGCCCGAGGTCGACGACGTGGTGCTCTTCGGCGCAGACGATGCAGAGCGAGGTCACCGCGCTGTCGACCGAAGGACGGCCGCCGAGCTCTGGACGATCGAGGCAGACGTGACCTGGTTCGAGGGCGACCAGGTCTTCGTCAACCAGGACGACGACGTTCGTCGCCTACGACCTGCACGCCGGCAAGCGCAGCTGGTCGAAGGAGGCCGACGCCGCCGGGGACGGCGAGGCCGGACTCTTCCTGGTCGTCGGCAGCCGAGCTGCGCAAGGTCGACGTCGAGGACGGCGACACCGAGTGGAGCGCCGACCTCGGCGCGATCGGGGACGGTGACGGTCACCCTCGCGGTCGCCGACGACTTCGTCGCGGTCGCCGGCGCCGGCGCGGCGGCGTACGACGCTGAGGACGGCGACCGGCTGTGGTCCGAGACGACGGGCGACGACGGCGACGTCACGGTCTCGGGCTTCTCCGAGGACAAGGTCGGGATCGCGTCCGAACAACATCCGCCCAGGACGGCGCCGACTTCGAGATCGCGATCTACGACGCCGACGGGCCGGCCGGCACGGTCACGAGCGCCGACTACTTCTACACGGTGCCGTTCAGCGCCGGCGGCGAGGACTACACGTTCTCCTTCGGTACTGGCGAGCTCTACGGCGACGACCTCGACGTCATCGCGACGTACGACGGGCGGCCCGCGCTCAGCGCCGACGGGATCTACACCGTGGACGGCGCCGCGAGATCGCGTTCTACGACCTCGGCGCCACCAAGGCGGCATGGACGCTCAACGTCGGCAGGTCGGCAAGGAGCGTCGACGATGCAGGCGGGCGACGGACGATTCCTCGTGGTCGACGACACGGCGCTGACGTCCTACACCTGAGCGGACTCGCGCTCGCGGCGCCAGCCGTTCCAGTGCCAGTGCAGGTAGCGGTCGATGGCGCGGACGACGTGCGGCGCTGCGGATCGACGGGAAGACGTCGAAGGCGTGCTGGGCGCCCGGCAGCTCGGCGTAGACGACGGTCGCGCTGGACGACCTCGCGCAGCGCGGGCGACGAAGAGGCGGGCCTGCTCGACCGGCGACCAGCGAGTCGTGGGCGCCGTGCAGGACGAAGAAGTCCGGGGCGTCCGGCGTGATCCGCAGCAGCGGCGTGCCGGCCTCGAACGACCTCCGGGTCCTCGGCCCAGCGTCGCTTGACGACCCGCGGCGCCGAGGAACGTGTCGCGCATCAGCTCCGGCGCTGCGGAGCCGGTCGACGCCGGCGAAGTCGTAGACGCCGTAGTGGGGCACGGCGACCGCGACGCTGGTGTCGACGTCCTCGAAGCCCGGGCTGGTAGTCGGGGTCGTTGGGCGTCAGCGGCCGCGAGCGGCGCCAGGTGGCCGCCGGCCGAGCCGCCGGTGATGGCGATGTAGTCGGGGTCGCCGCCGTACTCCTCGATGTGCTCGCGGATCCAGGCGATCGCCTTCTTCACGTCGATGATCTGCGCGGGGAAGGGGTCGCGCGGCGCGAGCCGGTAGTTGATCGCGACGCACACCCAGCCCTTGGCGGCGAGGTGCTGCATCAGCGGGATGCCCTGCTGGTCCTTGTTGCCGATCGTCCAGCCGCCGCCGTGCACCTGGAGCAGCACCGGCGCCTTCGACACCGTCGCCCTCGGCGGGCAGGTAGATGTCGAGCAGCCGCGCTTGCCGTGCTCGGCGCGTAGGCGATGTCCGCTCGACCTCGGACGGCGAGGTCGCGCATCCGGAACGGGTTGACCAGCGAGCGCCACGGCGTCGCGCAGCTCGGCCGGCGTCGGCTAGCGCGTCGAGCTGCTCGAGGTAGTCGTCGCCCAGGCCCTCGACCAGCGCGTCCTCGGCCGGGTCTGCTGACCCGGCGGGCCTGGTCGATCAGGTAGGCCAGGCCGGCGCAGGTTGAGCGCCGCGAGCGGCGAGCCGGCCGGCCGGGTCGCGCCGCCGCCCGGCCAGGTGGGTGGCGGCGTCGACCGCGGTCAGCGGCCAGCAAGTGCGGCGCGAGCTCGGTGGTCAGCCAGCCCGCGAAGAACGACGGGATGCCGGCGCGGAACCCCGGGAGCGGCCGGATCGCGTTGGCGGTGAGCGCGGCGGTGACCAGCTGACGGCGCAGGAAGGGCATACGACAAATGTAGAACGGTCCAGCCCGTCAGGTCGGCGAGCGAGCACGTGTTCGCAGCAGCCGCGTGGGTCGGTCAGATCGCGGCCCGATGTCCACGGGTGGGCGGTGTCGGTCACCCGTCGCCCGACGGGCGGTACGTCGTTACACGTAGAACACGTTTCGACTTGCGGAGCTGAGGGTGCCATGGATCGACTGTCGGGGCTCGACGCGAGCTTCCTCTACCTGGAGACGCCCGCGCAGCTGATGCACGTGTGCGGGCTGATCGTGCTCGACCCGTCGACGATGCCGAGCGGCTACTCGTTCGACGAGTTCCGCGCGGAGATCGACCGACGGGTGCGCGACGTGCCCGGAGTTCACCCGCAAGCTGCGCCGGGTGCCGCTCGGCCTCGACCACCCGATCTGGGTGCACGACAAGCAGTTCGACATCGAGCGGCACGTGCACCGGCTGGCGCTGCCCACGCCCGGCGGGTACGCCGAGCTGACCGAGCTGTCCGGCCACCTCGCCGGCCTGCCGCTCGACCGGTCCCGGCCGCTGTGGGAGATGTGGGTGATCGAGGGCTACGACGGGACGGCCAGCTGGTCGTCGTCTTCATGAAGATGCACCACGCCACCGTCGACGGCGTCTCCGGCGCCAACCTGCTCTCCCACCTGTGCAGCCTGGAGCCCGACGAGCCGCCGTGGGCCTGCCGAGCCGCAGGAGACGCAGCCACGAGCCCGGCCAGCGCGAGCTGCTCGGTCGCGGCCTGGTCACCACCGTGACCCGGCCGCTCCACGCCGTCCGCCTGCTCGACGCCGTCGGCCCAGCTGTCACCAGGACCATCGGCCGGGCCCGCGAGGGCACGGCGATGGCCGCGCCGCTCACGGCGCCGCGCACGTCGTTCAACGGCACCATCACCGGCCACCGCGCGATCGCGCTGCGCCGACATGGAGCCTCGACGACATCAAGGAGGTCAAGACCGCCACCGGCACCACGGTCAACGACGTCGTGCTCGCCGTCGCCGGGGGCGCGCTGCGCTCCTACCTCGAGGACCGCGACGAGCTGCCCGAGCAGCTCGCTGCTGGCCACGGTGCCGGTCTCGGTGCGCGAGGAGTCGAAGCGCTCCGAGGGCGCCAACAAGGTCTCCGCGCTGTTCACCAAGCTCGGCACCGACATCGAGGACCCGCTCGAGCGGCTGCGAGGACATGGCCGACGGCCAACCGGAACGCCAAGGAGCACCACAAGGCGATCAGCGCCGACTCGCTGCAGGACTGGGCCGAGTTCGCGGCGCCGCGCACCTTCGGCCTCGCCGTCCGCGCGTACGCCGGGCTGCGGCTGGCCGAGAAGCACCCGGTGGTGCACAACCTGGTGATCTCCAACGTGCCCGGCCCGCCGGTGCCGCTCTACTTCATGGGCGCCCGGATCGAGGCGCTCTACCCGCTCGGCCCGGTCTTCCACGGCGCCGGCCTCAACATCACCGTGATGTCCAACAACGGCCAGGTCCACGTCGGGATCATCGCCTGCCGCGAGTCGATGCCGGACGTCGACGACCTGGCGCAGCGGTTCCCGGCCGAGCTGGCCGCGCTCAAGGCGGCGGTCGCCGCCCAGCGACCCCGACCCCGATCAGGCGCCCGCGCGAAGAAGGTCGCCGCGAAGGAGGAGCCGGCTGCGCTCGGCGCCGGTGCAGCCGGCGACGCTCCGCGGCCGGGAAGTCGCGCCGGCGGGCGTTGACGGTGGCGACCGCCTCGAGGAACGCCGGCACGAACGGTCCGTCTCCAGCGACGCACGCGGCGTGGCCGGCGTCGATGTCGTGGATGGTGGCGCCGGGGATGGCGCGGCCAGCGCGACCTGGCGGCGGGCGGGATCACGTGGTCCTTGCGGGTGACCACGACCGCGGTCGGCACGTCGATCCGGCCGAGCCACGGCCGGGAGTGGTGCCGCCCGAGCGCGGCGATCGCCTGGCCGACCGCCCACGGGCAGGTGGAGCGGAACTCGGCGAGCGCCCACTCCTGCGATGTCGTCGGGCTCGAGGTCGAGCGCGCGCGGCGGCCGTGCGGGCGCGCGGACCGCCGTCCGGGAGCGGGAGATGCGCGCGCAGCGCCGAGCATCGCGGCCCCCATGCGAGGTGAAGAAGGCCCGCTCGGCGAGGCTCATCTGGAACCGGTCGGTGGTCGCGCACAGCACCAGCCCGCCGATCTTGTCGCGCGTGCTGGCGCCACACCCGCTGGGCGACGATCGAGCCCATCGAGTAGCCGGCGACGATCACGTCGTCGAGCTCGAGCACGTCGATCAGGGCGGCCACGTCGTCGGCGCAGTCCGGCAGCGAGAACTCCTCGCTCTGGATGCCCTGGCCGTGCCAGCGCAGGTCGAGGGTGACCACCCGGAACCGCCGCGACAGCGGCTCGATCGCCGGGAACCAGGTCAGCAGCCCGGTGCAGCCCAGCGCGTGCAGCAGCACGATCGTGGGGGAGTCGGCGCGGGCCGGGGGTGTCGGTGACGTACGTCGACCCGCGGCCGGGCAGCTCGACCATCCGGCCCGGCGGGATCCGGGCGTACGGCAGGTAGACGCGGTCGGCAGGAGCGCGAGGGGACAGCAGGCGCATGGGTTCATCCTCACTCTCGACGTTCGCGGCTCTCCAGACTAGAACACGTTACAGTTTTGCCGGACAGACCTCGTCTACACCCGACCGACAGGAGTACACGCGTGGCGCAGGACGGCTTCATCCCGCCGGACCCGGAGTCGACGGACGCCGTCCGCGCGGTCGTCCGTGAGGCGCTCGACCGTGCGGCGACGACGCCGACGGCGACCTGGCCGGCGCTCGCCGCGGCCGGGCTGCTCGGCGCTCGCCGTGCCCGAGGCGTACGGCGGCGAGGGGCTCGGCCTGGCCGAGGTCGGCGTGCTGCTCCGCGAGACCGGCGCGCGCGCCGTCGCACCTCCCGGTCTGGGAGACGCTCTGCTGCGGCGTCCTGACGCTGGCCGCGCCGGCACCGACGAGCAGCAGGCAGGCGCTGCTGCCCGGCGTCGCGACCGGCGAGGTGCTGCTCACCCCGGCGCTCCGCGAGGTCGGCGCGCCGATCACCGCAGCCCCCGCGACGACGTACGCCGACGGCACGGTCACCGGCCGCAAGATCGGGGTCTCGTACGCCGACCGCGCCGGCCGGCTGCTCGTCACCGCCACCGACGGCGACCGCCCGGTCGTCGCGCTGGTCGACCCGCCGACCCGGGCGTCCCGCTGCTCGAGTCGAGCTCGTCGCCCGGACTCACCCCGCACACCGTGGTCCTCGACGGCGCGCCCGCCGAGCTGCTGCCCGGCGACGACGCAGCGCGCATCCTGCGCGACCTCGCCACCGCCGGCCTCTGCCTGACCGCGGCCGGCGTCGTGGCCGGGGCCCGCGACCTGACCGCGACCTACATCAAGGGCCGCACCCAGTTCGGCCGCTCGCTGGCGGAGTTCCAGGCGGTCGCGATGCAGATCGCCGACGTCTACATCGCCTCGCGCACCCTCGACCTGGCCGCGGACAACGTCGCCTGGCGGATCAGCCACGGGCTCGACGCGACCGACGACCTCGCGGTCGCGGCGTACTGGGTCTGCCACGAGGGCCCCGGCGCGCTGCGCACCTGCCACCACCTGCACGGCGGCATGGGCGTCGACGTGACCTACCCGCTGCACCACTACTTCTCCTGGGTCACCGACATCTCCCACGCGCTCGGCGCGCGCCGGAGGACGTCGCGATCGAGGACCCGACCACCAAGAACCTCGAGCTGACCGCCGAGCAGCGCCGGCTCAAGGCCGAGATCCGCGACTACTTCACCGGCCTCGCCGACCAGAACGAGCACCGCGACATGGGGCTCGACCGGCACGGCGAGACCTACCAGCGCGTCGTGCGCCAGATGGGCGCCGACGGCTGGATGGGCGTCGGCTGGCCGAAGGAGTACGGCGGCCACGGGCTCGGCGAGATCGAGCAGACGATCTTCGCCAACGAGGCCCAGCACGCCGACGTGCACCTGCCGGCGGTGACGCTGCAGACCGTCGGGCCGACGCTGATCCGCTACGGCACCGAGAAGCAGAAGGACATGTTCCTGGAGCGGATCCTGACCGGCGACGTGCACTTCGCGATCGGCTACAGCGAGCCCGACGCCGGCACCGACCTCGCGTCGCTGCGCACCACGGCCAAGCGGGACGGCGACCACTACGTCGTCAACGGCCAGAAGATGTGGACCACCGGCGGTCACCAGGCCGACTACGTGTGGCTCGCCGTGCGCACCGATCCGGACGCCCCCAAGCACAAGGGCATCTCGATCCTGATCGTCGACACCACCGACCCGGGCTACTCCCACACGCCGATCATCACCGCCGACGGCTCCCACCACGTCAACGCGACCTACTTCAACGACGTGCGGGTGCCGGTCGACATGCTGGTCGGCGAGGAGAACCAGGGCTGGAAGCTGATCACCACCCAGCTCAACCACGAGCGGGTGATGCTCGGCCCGGCCGGCCGGATCGAGGGCCTGCGCGACCGGGTCGCCGACTGGGCCACCAAGGCGGGCGTGATCGACCGGCCCGACGTACGCCGGGTGCTGGGCCAGGTGACCGCGGTCTTCCGCGTCAACGAGCTGCTCAACTGGGAGGTCGCCCGCGCCGCCGCGGTCGGCGAGATCTCGGTCGGCGACGCGTCGTCGTCCAAGGTCTTCGCCGCCGACCAGGTCCAGCACCTCTCGTCCGACCTGGTCGACATCGTGCACCGCTACGGCGACCCGTCGGACGAGGAGACCGGCCAGCTGATGAACTATCTCGACGGCCAGGCCAAGCGCAACCTGGTGCTCACCTTCGGTGGCGGCGTGCAGGAGGTGCAGCGCGAGCTGATCGCGATGTTCGGCCTCGGCCTGCCGCGGGTGCCCCGATGAGTGCCCACGACCGGATCATGGCCGAGGCCGAGCGGATCAAGGCGCTCGGCGAGGCCTCGGAGTCGATGGCGCCGTACGCCGTCAACCAGCCGACGATCGGCACCTGGCTCGACGCGATGGGCTACGACAACGAGCGCTTCCGCGCCGGCGAGGCGCCGCCGTCGATGGCCCAGGTCTGGACGATGCCCGGCCTCGGTCGGCGACGTCCCGACGACGACCCGCTGAGCCGGATGATGGAGTTCCTGACCGACGCGGGCTACACCGCCGTGCTCGGCACCAACTGCGAGCAGAGCTACGAGCGCTACCTCCGCGTCGGCGAGGAGCTCCGGGTGACCACCGCGCTCGACTCGGTGGTCGGGCCCAAGAGCACCGCGATGGGCGAGGGCTACTTCGTGACCTCGCGCAACACCTGGTACGTCGGCGGGACGAGGTCGTGGCGACGATGCTCTTCCGGGTGCTCAAGTTCATCCCCAAGGAGCGCCCATGACCGCCGGGGTGATCCGCCCGATGGTCAACCGCGACTCGCAGTTCTTCTGGGACGGCACCGCGGTCGGCGAGCTGCGGATCCAGAAGTGCAACGCCTGCGGCGCGCTCCGCTTCCCGCCCGGCCCGACCTGCGTCGAGTGCGGCGAGTTCGACCGCGGCTACGACGTCGCGGCCGGCACCGGCACCGTCTTCTCCTACGTCGTGCACCGCTACCCGCCCGTCCCCGGCAAGGAGCTGCCGATCGTGATCGCGCTGGTCGACCTCGACGAGGGCGTCCGGATGGTCGGCGAGGTCGTCGACGTGACTGATGACGAGATCGAGATCGGGATGCGGCTGCGCGTGGACTACCGGCGCATCGACGACGAGCTGACCCTGCCGATCTGGAGGCGAGCATGAGAAGCGTGACCGCGGGCGAGCAGATCCCCGAGTGGAGCCTGCCGATGACGCCGACGACGATCGTGAGCACCGCGATCGCCACCCGCGACTGGCAGGACGTCCACCACGACCGCGACGTCGCCCAGGCCGCCGGGTCGAAGGACATCTTCATGAACATCCTGACCAGCAACGGCCTGGTCGAGAAGTACGTCGTCGACTGGGTCGGCCACGACGCCGAGCTCAAGGGGATCGCGATCCGGCTCGGCGCGCCGGCGCACCCCTACGACACGCTGACCTTCCGCGGCACGGTCGAGTCGGTCGAGGACGGCATCGCCACGATCACGGTGGTCGGCCCGGTGTCGCTCGGCGACCACGTCACCGGCACCGTGCGGGTGCGGGCATGAGCTCCCGACGATGGGCTGAGCCGCAAGGCCGCGATCGCCGGCATCGGCGCCACCGAGTTCTCCAAGGCGTCCGGCCGCTCCGAGCTGCAGCTCTCGGTCGAGGCGGTCCAGCACGCCCTCGCCGACTGCGGGCTGACGCGCCGCCGACGTCGACGGGCTGACGACGTTCACGATGGACACCTCCTCCGAGATCGCGGTGGCCCGCGAGCTCGGGATGAAGGAGATGCGCTTCTTCAGCCGGATCAACTACGGCGGCGGCGCCGCCTGCGCGACCGTGCAGCAGGCGGCGATGGCCGTCGCGACCGGGGTCGCCGACGTCGTGGTCTGCTACCGCGGCTTCAACGAGCGCTCCGAGACGCGGTTCGGCCAGTTCTCGGTGGCCGCCGCGACCCAGGTCAACACCAACGGTCTCGACAACGCCTGGTCCTACCCGATGGGGCTCGGCACGCCGGCCGCGACGGTGGCGATGCAGGCGACCCGCTACATGCACGAGTACGGCGCCACCTCGGCCGACTTCGGCGCGGTCGCGGTGGCCGACCGACGGCACGCCGCCACCAACCCGAACGCCGTTCTTCTACGACAAGCCGATCACCATCGAGGACCACCAGGCCTCCCGGATGATCGTCGACCCGCTGCACCTGCTCGACTGCTGCCAGGAGTCCGACGGCGCGGTCGCGCTGGTCGTGGCGTCGGCCGAGCGGGCCCGCGACCTGCGCCAGACCGCCGGCGTACGTCTCGGCGGCGGCGCAGGGGAGCGGCTCGGACCAGTTCGTGATGACGTCCTACTACCGCGACGACATCGGCATCCCCGAGATGGGCGTGGTCGGCCGCGAGCTCTGGCGCCAGTCCGGCCTCGGCCCGACGACATGCGGATGGCGATCCTCTACGACCACTTCACGCCGTACGTCCTGATGCAGCTCGAGGAGCTCGGCTTCTGCGGTCGCGGCGAGGCCCCCGACTTCATCGCGGGTGGCGCGATCGAGGTCGACGGGGCGTTCCCGCTCAACACCCACGGCGGCCAGCTCGGCGAGGCCTACATCCACGGCATGAACGGCATCGCCGAGGGCGTCCGCCAGATCCGCGGCACCTCGGTCAACCCGGTCGACGACGTCGAGCACCTCGTCGTCACCGCCGGCACCGGCGTGCCGACCAGCGGGCTGGTCCTCTCCGTGTGACGGGGTCGTGAGCCTGAGCGAGCGCCAGAGCGCCCGCTCGGACTCACGACCCGGGGTTCAGACGTGGAGTCGGTCGTCGAAGAACGCGAGCACCCGGTCGACGGCCTCCTGCTGGCGGTGCTCGGTGAGGGTGGAGTGGCCCTTGCCGTCGAACTCGACCCGGATGAACGCGTCGCCGATCTCCTCGGTGAGCGTGTCGAAGCGGGTGCCGACGGCCATGTCGTCGCGGTAGCGCAGGCCCAGCACCTGGCAGCCGCCGGCGGCCCGGGCGCTTACGTCGGCCAGGTCGGCGGGGGAGAGGTTGAGGTCGGCGCCGCGCCTTGCGACCGACCGGGAACGGGAGCGAGGGCTGGGCGAGCACCGGTGCGACGACCGAGGTGTCGACCATCATCGCCAGCGCGAAGCCGCCGGTGAAGCACATGCCGAGGGCGCCGACGCCCGGCCCACCGAGCTCGTGCGTGGAGCGTCGCGGGCCAGCGAGCGCAGCCACACCGCGACCGGCGAGGTCCGGCCGATCGCCATCGTCGTGAACTCCCGGCTGACGCAGAGCCTGGGCAGCACCGTGCCGACGTACGCCGGCGACATGGGCCGCTCGGGTGTCCCGAAGAGGTGCGGCATGACCACGGTGAAGCCGGCGTCGACCACCTCCTGGCCGAAGGCGATCACGTCGGGAGTCAGTCCTGGGATCTCGTGGATCACGATCACCCCCGGACCGGTGCCCTTGCGGTACGTCGGGTGGGTGACCCCGTCGGCGGAGTGCGAGGACTGCGTCCAGCTGTCGAGGAGCGTCATGCCGGTCAGTATCCCGGTCGTCACGTTTGTGACGTACGTCACGGGGAACAGATCCTTAGGCCGGCAACAGCCGGGCTGAGGATCTCGGGAGCCCGCGGAGGAATGCCTTGAAGAAGCGAATCGCCAGCGCATCAGTGATTGCCGGTGCCCTCGTAGGAGGCTGCCTGACGGGTGGCACCGTTCTCGCCAACGACGGCCCGTCCTCCGACGAGCAGGCGTTGGCGCCGTCCCGCGCAGCGCCGAGCAGCCGGATCGAGCACAAGGTCGACAAGCTGCTCGACCAGATGACGACCAAGGAGAAGCTGCAGCAGGTGCAGCTGCTGTCCGACGGTCAGATCACCGACGCGGACGCCAAGGCCGGCGTCGGCGGCGTCTTCAGCCTCACCGACCCGGAGAAGATCGACCACTTCCAGCACCTGGCGGTCGAGAAGTCCCGGCTCGGCATCCCGATCCTGTTCGCCTACGACACCATCCACGGCTACCGGACGATCTTTCCGGCGCCACTCGGTGCAGCGAGCTCCTTCGACCCCTCCGTTCCGCAGACCGATGCCAGCACGGGTGCCCGCGAGTCGGCGACGGTCGGCATCAAGCAGATCTACAGCCCGATGGTCGACGTCTCCCACGAGCCGCGCTGGGGCCGGATCGTCGAGGGCAACGGCGAGGATCCCTACCTCGGCTCGGTGTTCGCAGCGGCCCGAGTGAAGGGCGCCCAGGGCAGCGACTACAGCAAGCGCGACAAGACGGTCACGAGCGTCAAGCACTTCGTGGGGTACGGCGCGGCCGAGGGTGGCCGTGACTACAACAGCACCGACATGTCCGAGTCGACGTTGCGCAACCTCTACCTCCCGCCGTTCAAGGCCGCGATCGACGCCGGCGCCGACTCGGTGATGTGCTCGTTCAACGCGATCAACGGGGTGCCCGGCTGCGCCAACCACTACACCGAGACCAAGATCCTCAAGAAGGAGTGGGGATTCGACGGCTTCATCGAGAGCGACTACACCGCCGTCAACGAGCTCCGCGCCTGCCCGCCGAAGACACCGAACGAGGGTTCCTGCGGGCACGGGACGGCCGCTGACGGACCCGGCGCCGGCGCGGCCGCGCTGATGGCCGGCACCGACTCCGAGATGGTCAGCACGAACATCCGCGACTACGGCAAGCAGCTGCTCGCCGACGGGCGGATCTCGATGAAGCGGCTCGATGACGCGGTGAGCCGGATCCTGCGGGTCAAGTTCCGCGCGGGGCTGTTCAAGCACCCGTACGTCGACCAGGACAAGGCCGCCGACCCGGCCAGCTTCGTCACCGCCGCCGACAGGGCCGCCACGCGCACCGCCGCCGGCAAGTCGATGGTGCTGCTGCAGAACAAGGACCAGACCCTGCCGCTCGACCCGGCGAAGGACACCGCGGTGATCGGCCCCCTGGGCGACGACCAGCACGACATGCTCGGCCCGTGGTGGGGCAGGGGCGAGGACGACGACGCCGTCAGCGTGCTGCAGGGCATCACCGACGGGTCGTCCGGGACCACGACGTACGCCCAGGGCTGTGTGCTCAGCAACCTCGAGCCGCCGGACTACGACCCGGCCGACGACTGCTCGTCCGACTCCGGCTTCGCCGAGGCCGTCGCCGCCGCGAACGCGGCCGACCAGGTTGTCCTCGCTGTCGGAGAGACCCGCGAGATGAGCGGCGAGGCGACGTCGCGCTCGACGCTCGACCTCCCGGGTAGGCAGCAGGAGCTGATCAACGCGATCGCCGCGACCGGCAAGCCACTGGTGGTCGTGCTGTTCAACGGCCGCCCGCTCACCCTGCGCGGTGTGGTCGACTCGGCACCCGCCGTGCTCGAGGCCTGGTTCCCCGGCACCGAGGCCGGCAACGCGGTCGCTGACGTGCTCTTCGGCAAGGTCAACCCGGGCGGCAAGCTCCCGGTGTCCTTCCCGCAGACGCTCGGTCAGATCCCGATCTACTACAACCACGAGCCGACCGGTCGGCCCTGTGACGTCACGCAGAAGTACGACTCGCGCTACCGCGACCTGCGGACCTGTGACCCGCTGTTCCCCTTCGGCTTCGGGCTTGAGCTACACGACGTTCCAGGTGTCCGACCTGACCCTGAGTCGCACCTCGGTGCGTCGGGACGGCAGCGTGGTCGCGTCGATGAAGGTCACCAACACCGGTGACGTGGCCGGTGACGACGTCGCCCAGCTCTACCTCCACGACCCGGTCGCGAGCCTGTCCCAGCCGATCCGCCGGCTCCGCGGGTTCGAGCGGGTGACGCTCGACCCGGGCGAGTCGACCACGGTGAAGTTCACGCTGGACTCGAGCGACTTCGGGTTCTACGACAACCGCGGCAACTTCCTGGTCGAACCCGGAGCGATCGACGTGTACGCCGGCGACGACTCGACGGCGACCCTCACGAAGACCTTCCAGGTGACCCGATGAGTTAGTGGTCGGGGGCGGATCTCACAGGGGAAGGCAGCAGCAGAGGCTGCTGCCCCTCTCCTGGAGGTCGACATGCTCGACGCTCGACGCCGCCGGTGGGTCATCGTGCTCACGGCCCTGGGCTCCTTGATGGCTGCCCTCGACACCCTGGTGGTCGCGACCGCGATCCCCACCATCCGGACCGACCTCGGCGCGACGCTTCCCCAGCTCGAGTGGACGGTCAACGCCTACAACCTCAGTCTCGCCGTGCTGCTCGTGCCGGCCGCCGTGCTCGGCGACCGGCTCGGCAGGGCACGGTGCTACGCGGCCGGGCTGGTGATCTTCGCTCTCGCCTCGGTCGGGTGCGCGTTGGCGCCCAGCGCGGACGCACTGATCGCCCTGCGTACGGTGCAGGGTGCCGGCGCGGCGCTGCTGATGACGCTCGGGCTGGCGTTGCTGACCAGCGCGTTCCCGGCCGAGCGTCGTGGCCAGGCGGTCGGGCTCTACAGCGCGGTCACCGGCATCGCGGTCGCGAGCGGACCTCTGGTCGGCGGGCTGGTGATCGAGGGGCTCAGCTGGCAGTGGATCTTCTGGATCAACGTGCCGATCGGCCTGATCGCCGTACCCCTGGTGCTGCGGCACGTGCCGGAGAGCCGGGTGCCGGACAGCACCCTCGACGTGCCTGGCGTGGCGTTGCTCGGCGCGGGCTGCTTCGCCCTGGTCTGGGGGCTGGTGCGCAGCGCCACGGTGGGCTGGGACGCACCCGAGGTGATCGCCGCGCTCGTCGTCGGCCTCCTCCTCCTCGGCGCGCTGGTCGGCTGGGAGCGTCGCGCCGCCCACCCCCTCATTCCCGGTGCCCTCATCGCGAGGCGCGGCTTCTCCGTCGGCAACGTCGCCGCGTTCTTCACTCTCGCGTCGCTCTTCTCCGCGGTCTTCTTCTACGGCCAGCTGCTCCAGCTGGTGCTGGGTGCCAGTCCGCTCGAGGCCGGGCTGCGGCTGATGGCCTGGACCGGCACCTTCGTGCTGGTCGCTCCGGTCGCGGGCGCGTTCGCGGACCGGATCGGCGAACGTCCGCTGCTCGCCGTCGGCCTGACCGTCCAGGCCGGGGCCATGCTCTGGATCGCCGGTGTGGTCAACACCGGCTCGGGCTACCTCGACGTGCTCGGACCGTTCGTGATCGGAGGCATCGGGGTGTCGATGGCGGTCCCGTGCGGCCAGAGCGCCGTGGTCTCCGCGGTCGAGGACCGCGACGTCGGTACGGCGGCCGGCGTCAACGCCACGATGCGCGAGCTGGGCGGTGTCTTCGGGATCGCCGTGACGGTGGCGGTCTTCGGCGCGTACGGCGGCTACGGGTCGCCCCAGGAGTTCGTGGACGGGTTCGGGCCAGCGATCGTCACGGCGGCGGCCCTGTCCGCGCTGGGAGCGCTGGCGGGGCTGGCCCTCCCGGCCCGGCGGCCGGTGACGGTCCCTGCCCCGGTCGTGGCGGTGGCGTCGTGAGTGCGGTGCTGGCCGACGGCGTCACGTTCGTGCATCTCGTCGAGATCGACGAGCACGGCCTGCTCCAGGAGGTGCCCGCCTTCCAGAGGTTCGCGTGGACCGTCGGCGAGCGGTGCGATGATCCACCCGTGGCCACCGCCGTACGCCGGATCGGCCGCTATGACGGGAGGCAGGCATGATCTCCACCGACGACTCACGCCTGCTCGATGACGCCCGTGCCGGTGACCCGGCGGCCTTCGACGCGCTGGTCGCTCCCTTGAGGCCGGGTCTGCTGCTGCACTGCTACCGGCTGCTCGCGTCGTCCCACGACGCCGAGGATGCTGTGCAGGAGACGCTGCTCCGTGCCTGGAGGAGCCTCGACCGGTTCGAGGCCCGCAGCGCCGTCCGCACCTGGCTGGTCACCATCGCCACCAACGTGTGCCTGCGCGAGATCGAGCGCCGCGGCCGACGGTTGCTCCCCGTCGACCTGTCACCCGCCGCCGAGCCCGGGATCACCCTGGGTGCCCCCCTCACCGAGACCGTCTGGCTCGGGCCGCTTCCCGGAGCCGGCCTGACCTGGGAGTCCTCGCCCGTCGATGCCGTCTACGAGCAGAAGGAGGCGGTCGAGCTCGCCTTCGTGGCGGCGCTCCAGCACCTGCCGGCGCTGCAACGTGCGGTCCTGGTGATGCGCGACGTCCTCGCCATGCCGGCCACCGAGGTCGCGGTCGCGCTCGACACGTCCGTGCCCGCGGCCAACAGCGCGTTGCAGCGGGCACGTGCGGCGATGAGCGCCCGGCTCCCCGACCGCAGCCAGCAGCGGGTGCTCCGTGACCTGGGCGACGAGCAGGTGCGGTCCACCGTGGCGGCCTTCGTCGCAGCCTGGGAGCGCGCCGACGTCGACGCCGTCGTGGCCCTGCTCGCGGAGGACGTGGTGATGGCGATGCCGCCGTTCGGCGAGTGGTTCGCCGGACGCGCGGCGGTGACCGACTTCCTGGCGACCTACCCGCTGCGCGCGGGGCGTCGGTGGTCGTGCCGGGTCACCACTGCCAACGGTCAGCCCGCGGTCGAGAAGTACGTCTGGGACGTGGAGGTCGGGGCCTTCCTCGCCCACAGCGTCTCGGTGCTGTCCTTCGCCGACGACGGCCGGATCTGCGGCTTCGACGCGTTCCTGGACCCGACCCTGATGTCGTAGGGCCGTCAGCGACCCGGCCGCCGTACGCCGCGCGTCGGCGGCTCGGTCGTCGGGTCATCCGGCCAGGCGTGCTTGGGGTAGCGGCCCCGGAGCTCGGCACGGACCTGCGGGTAGCCGGTCGCCCAGAAGGATTCCAGATCGGCAGTGACTGCTGTCGGCCGGCGGGCGGGGGAGAGCAGGTGCAGGAGCAGGGGGACCCGGCCGTCGGCGAGCCTCGGGGTCGCCGGCCAGCCGAACACCTCCTGGATACGTACGGCGAGCACGGGCTGGTCGCCGTCGTAGTCGACCCGGACACTCGACCCGCTCGGCACCTGCACCCGCTCGGGCGCGAGATCGTCGAGCCGCCCCGCCTCCGGCCAGGGGAGCAGGCGGCGCAGGGCGGCGAGGACGTCGATGCGTCGCAGGTCGCGGGTGCCACGGATCCGGGCCAGCTCGGGCCCGATCCAGTCCTCGAGGTCGGCCCTCAACGCGTCGTCCGAGACGTCCGGCCACGGAGCTCCGAGGGTCCGGTGCAGGAAGGCGATCCGTTGGCGCAGGGCCGTAGCCGCCTCCGTCCACGGGAGGACTGCGAGGCCCTCCTGACGCAGACCCTCGCGCACGGCCTCGGCCACGAGCGCAGGGGGTGGATCCGTGACCGGGACCGACGTCAGCTCGATGGCGCCGAGCGCGACGACCCGGCGAGCGACCACGCGGCCGTCCGACCAGGCCACCTCCTCGCGCTCGTGCCACAGGGCCGAGGCGGCGTCGAGCGCCAGGTCCTCAGTGATCGGCGCCGCCGATCGGACGGTGGCGTCACGGACTCCCGGCTTGCGGTCCGCGTCGGCGATCGCCAGCCAGGACTGTCCGGCCAGCGCCGCGCCCGCGGGGAGGACGGCGCCGGTGCCCGAGGTGAGCAGGTACGTCGTGCCGCCGGGTCGCAGCCGAGCGATCCGGTCCGGGTGAGCCAGGGCGACGACACTCCCCACGGCGAGGTCATCGCTGACACCGCCTCGGTCCGACGGCGGCACGGAGGCCTGGAACTGCTTCACCGCGGCCGACCACGCGGTGCTCTCCGGACCTCCGCGGCGCACGGACCGGAGTGCGGCGACCAGGTCTGCGCCAGGTGCGCGGACGTCCTCGGCCAACAGCGCCACGACCTCCGCCGCCCGTCTGGCGCCCACGATCGGGGCCCCGTCGAGCAGCGCCCGCGCGAGCCGCGGATCTGCGGCGACCCCGGCGATCGCCCGGCCACGACTGGTCACCGAGCCGTCCTCCGCAACGGCACCGAGACCCGTCAGCGTGGCTCGCGCGGCAGACATCGCGACCCCGGGCGGCTGGTCCATCAGGGCGAGATCGGCCGGGTCGGGACTGCCCCAGGCAGCGATCTCCAGCGCGAACGACGTGAGGTCTGCGGTCGCGATCTCAGGCTCGGGGTGGGCTGCCAGGTGGGCGTGCTCGGCCTCGGACCAGCAGCGGAAGACCGCACCTGGAGCCTCCCGCCCCGCACGCCCTGCGCGCTGCTCGGCGGCGGCCCTGCTGACGCTGACCGTCACCAGGCCGGCGAGGCCACGCCGGTGGTCCGTGCGCGGTTGGCGGGCGAGTCCGGCGTCCACGACGGCGCGCACGCCGGGAACCGTCAGTGACGACTCGGCCACCGCGGTCGAGACGATGACCCGCCGGATTGGACCGGGAGTCAGGGCCAGGTCCTGCTCGTGGTGGGGCAGCCGCCCGTGCAGCGGACGTACGTCGGCGGCGACCCCCGACAGCCGGGAGGCGACGCCGGACACCTCGCCCACGCCAGGCAGGAAGACCAGGACGTCGCCGTCCTGCTCGGCCAGAGCGCGCCGTACGCACGCCGCGACGTGGTCGAGGAACCTCGGGGTCAGACCGCGGTCGTCGCTGCGTCGTACGCCGGGAGGTAGCGGGCACCAGACCTCGGTCACCGGGTGCAGCGATCCCGGCACGGTGACCACGGATGCCGGCGCCGTACCCCCGAGCAGGGCTGCGGTGCGCTCGGCCTCGACGGTGGCGGACATCGCGACGACGAACAGGTCCGGTCGCAGGTTCGCGCGTACGTCGACGAGCATCGCCAGGGTCAGGTCGGCGTCGAGCTGGCGCTCGTGCACCTCGTCGAGGACCACGGCGGCGACCCCCGGCAGGTCCGCGTCGCGCTGCAGCCGCCGCAGGAGCACGCCGGTCGTCACGAACTCGATCCGGGTCCGAGCACTGGTCCGCCGATCGCCGCGCACCGAGTAGCCGACCGTCTGGCCGAGCGGTTCGCCGAGGAGGTGGGCCAGGCGGCGCGCAGCCGCGCGGGCGGCGATCCGGCGCGGTTGGGTGACGACGACCAGCCCGTCCGCCAGGACGGCGACCGCAGGCGGCACCAGGGTTGTCTTGCCGGTGCCAGGGGGCGCCTGGACGACGACGGTGCTGGTCGCCCGGAGTGCGGCCGTGATCTCCGTCAGCCCGTGGCGGACCGGGAGAGCCGGGGGATCCGCGAGGAGTCGCTGGATCGGGTCGGCGGGCACCAGGTCAGTCTGGCGGGTCAGTAGGGTCGGACGCATGTCCGACCTCCCCGTGCTCGACGCCGAGGAGCAGCGTCTCCTCGGCAGCCTGCTCGAGAAGCAGCGCACCGTGCCCGCGTCCTACCCGCTCACCCTCAGCTCGCTGCGAGGCGCGTGCAACCAGACCAGCAGCCGCGACCCGATCGTGGCGTACGACGAGCAGACGGTCGAGCAGGTCGGCCGCCGGCTCAAGGACCGCGGGCTGCTGCGGATCGTCTGGTCCGACAGCGGCCGGCGCACCCTGAAGTACCACCAGGTGCTCGACGAGACGCTCGGTCTGGCTGACGGCGAGCGGGCGATCGTCACGGTCCTGCTGCTCCGCGGACCGCAGGCGCCCGGCGAGCTGAAGACCCGCACCGACCGGCTGCACGCGTTTGCCGACCGCGGTGAGGTGCAGGCGCTGCTCACCCGGATGGCGGAGCGCGGGCTGGTGGTCGAGCTGCCCCGTCAGGCCGGTCAGCACGACAACCGCTGGGCACACTGCCTCGGTGCGGCACCGACGCTCGCCGCTGCGGCGACGCCGTCCGTCGACCGCGACAGCGTCCTTGCCGGTGGCGGCGAGGCGCGCGACGAGCGGGTCCGGTCGTCGTACGGCGCGATCGCGGCCGACTACGCGGAGAAGTTCGTCGGCGAGCTGCTCGACGGCCAGCCCTTCGAGACCTGGCTGCTGGACCGGGTCGCGTCACACGCCGATGGGGGACCGGTCGTGGAGGTCGGCTGCGGACCCGGCCACGTCACGGCGTACCTCGCCGAGGCGGGTGCGGACGCCACGGGCATCGACCTGTCGTCGGGGATGATCGAGCAGGCGCGGGAGCGCTTCCCGGACGGCAGCTATGAGGTCGGTGACCTGCGCCGGCTGATGCGGCCGACGACCAGCGACGGGTGGGCGGCCGTGCTCGCGTGGTACTCCCTCATCCACCTGGCCTCCTCCGAGCTGCCGGCCGCTGTCGCTGCGCTGACCCGACCGATCGCCCCGGGTGGCTGGCTGGTGCTCGGGCTCCATGCGGGCGCGAAGGTCCGCCACGTCGACGAGTGGTTCGACCACGACGTCGATCTCGACTTCGTCCTCCACGAGCCCGCGGACGTGGTGGCGGTGGTCGAGGCGGCGGGTCTGATCGAGGTGGAGTGGTACCGCCGCGGCCCGCTCGCCCACCGGGGTGAGACGACCGAGCGGCTCTACGTCATCGCACGCAAGCAGGTCTGACGGGGGTCCGCGCTGGTCCTGGTGGCCTCGGCCCTCGTCCTCTGGGTCAGCGGGAGCAGCTCAGCCGGCGCTGACCCCGGCCGCGCACCAGGACGTTGACGTCCGGCGTCGAGTGGATCACCGTCGAGGTGCACCTTTCCTCGGACGCGGTAAACCGAACCGCACCGTCGAAGCGATCAATGGTCATGGGACGGCGAACCACCAGCATGGCGCAGACCGGCCCGGACACCGCGGAACCTGACCGCGGTGGCCCGGACGGTCTCGGCTGCCCGGGACCGTCGGTGGAGCCGTTCGAGGCGTTCTACCTTCGTGAGTTCCCTCATCTGCTGGTCCTCGCCCGGGCACTCGTCGGCTCGGCCTACGCCGAGGACGTGGCGCAGGAGGCCCTGCTGGTCGCCTACCGCAGGTGGAAGGCGATCGGGGCGATGCGCTCGCCCGTGGGGTACGTCCGCGGGATCTGTCTGCACAAGGCGGTGACGGTGGCTCGCCGTCGTACGCTCGAGCGCCAGGTCTGGGGGCGGGTGGCGGTGCGCTCTACGGCCGCTGCCGATGGTCTTCCGCCCGACAGCAGTCACTTCTGGGACGCCGTTCGGCGACTGCCGCGACGGCAGGCGCAGGTGGTCGCGCTGTACTACGCCCTCGACCTGCCCGTGGGCGAGGTCGCGGACGTCCTGGACTGTGCCGAGGGGACCGTGAAGGCGCACCTGCACCGCGCCCGCAGCGCGCTCGCCGTCTCGCTGGCGATGCCGGGAGAGGACGGATCATGAACGTCGACGACCTCGCACGTCGGGCTGGACGCGAGCTCAGGGAGGGCGTTCACGTCGACGCCGACGCGGCGCTCGACGAGCTCCACCGCGCGGCGCCTCGTCGACGCCGCGCGCACGTAGTGGTCGCCTTGGCGACCGCGGCGGCAGCCCTAGCGCTCGCGATCGGGGCCGGACAGCTGCTGGAAGGCTCGCAGCGGACGCCCGACGCGGTCGACCGACCGACGAAGCCGAGCGCCCCCAAGGTCCAGCAGCCCGTGACCGCTTGCCGCAATCCGCTGGTCAGCTGCCTCGACGATCACAGGTACCAATATGCCCTCCCGACTCCGATGACGTGGACGGTCCCCCGCGGATTCGGAACGCCGTACTCGGGAATCGGTCCGACGCTCGTCGAGACCTATCGTCTCGACGACACCGGAGGTGTGACCGTCGTGGAGGGGGTGCGAGCTGCGACCGCGCACGAGTCGCCGCGTCCCGTTGCGTCCGTCGGGAGCGCTCACGAGCTGGTGCGTTGGATCGCTCGGCGGCCGTTCCTCTCCTCGTCCGTGATCCGACGCAGCGAACTGGACGGGCTGCCCGCGTGGAGCGTCGAGGTCGACGTGAAGCCTGGATCCCCGGATGGCCCTGCGTCGTGCACCGGACAAGGAATTCCGTGCTATCCGCTGCTCTACGAACCCGGGGGCGCTTTCACCGGCGCCTGGGACGGGATCACCGGGCGGTACACGGCTGTCGACCTGCCAGGCTCCGGTGTCGCCGTGGTGTGGACGTGGACCTTCACGGGCGAGATGCCGGTGGAGTCCGACACCCTCGTCGACAGCATCAGGTGGGGCTGAGGAATCCGGAGCCGGAGCGGCTCACCGTGCGCTGATCGAGACGGTCCAGCGGACCTTCTTCGACACCCGCCAGGTCCCCACGCTCACGTGGCGGGCGCCGGTGTCACCGGGCTTGGACACCTGGGTGTGGACGTGCACGCGCTTGCCGTCGGCCGTGCGGACAGTCACCCGAAGGGCATCAGCGAACCCGCTCGGCACGACGAACGTGGACGGCCCGCGGCCTGCCTTCGGGCGGTAGGTCAGCGTGTAGCCCGTCGACGACACGGACTCGGACACGGCTGTGCCCGCGAGGGCGAGCGGGTAGGGGCGCCACGCGCCGGCCCGGGCCGGGTCGAGGTGACCGGCGTCGTCGGAGAAGATGCAGTAGCGGGTGTCGTTGTCGCCGCGGCAGCCGTACCAGAGCGCCCAGCCCGACGCGAAGTGCGTGAAGCTGGTCGTCTGCTTGCGGACCAGCACCACGTTGCCCGGGTGGTTGGGGCCGGCAGCGCTCGGTCCCCACTCACCCACGATGACGGGCATGTGGTTCTTGCGCGGGTACGCCGTGATCGCCGACTCGTAGGACGTCACGAAGCTGCTCCTGGGGTCCCAGTCGTCTCCGTCCTCGACCGACGTGGAGTAGGCGTGTGGGGCGTACCCGATCCGGTTGGCGCCCGGGCGGGGGTCGCTGAAGGCCGGCAGCCGCGTGGGCAGCCCCTCGCCCACCAGGACCGTCGGCTCGACCCACAGCCACGAGCGCTGGTCGACGGTGCGGATGCCCGCGATCACCCGGTTGTACATGCTCGGCGAGGTCCCCGGACTCGAACGTGAGCGCCTTGTTGGCCAGGGTGCCGAGGTTGTCGGTGTCCGCGAGGGTGATGCCGCTCGCCATCGGCTCGTTGAAGAGGTCGTAGCCGAGCAGTGCCGGCGAGCCCGTCGAGCTGGTCGGCGACATAGGTCCACGCGTCGACCTGGGCCTGCCGCAGGTCGGCGTCGTTCCACAGGTGCTGGAAGGCCGCCTGCACGGCCGGGGTGAAGTAGTTGTAGAACCAGTTGCCCGGGATCGGCTCGAACTCGATGCCGTCGGTACGGGTCGCCCACGCAGGGATGCCGTCGAAGCCGGGGAACGCCGGGCCGAAGACGTCCTGGTGCCAGTCGACGATCACCATCAGGCCGTACTCGTGTGCCCAGGTCAGTGCGTCCTCGATGCTCTGGATGTACGCCGCGTCGTACGCGCCCTCGGTCGGCTCGACCTGGCTCCACTGGATCGGGATCCGGAGCAGGGTCAGCCCGGCGGCGGCCATGTCGGCGACGTCCTTCTCGGTGATGTCGTTGACCTTGCCGAGGTTGGCGCCGCGCAGCTGCATCGCGCGCCCGGTGCTGTCGGCGAGCAGGGTGTTGCCTGATGCGTCGGTCACCGTCCGGGTGGGGAACGCGATCGGTCCCCGTCCCGGAGGGTCGGCGGTCGTCGCGTCGGCAGGTGCGCAGAGTCCTGCGGCGAGGGCGATCGTTGCGATCGGGGCCAGCAGACGGACGAGACGAGACATGGACACTCCGAAGGTCGAGACGCGCGAGTGGCGTGACCGTAGCAGTCGAAGATCGTCCGCAAATACGATTTCCCGAAGCTCCTAGACCGGCTCGAGGACGACGTCGCCGAGGACCGGAGCCCCGTCGCGCTCGCCGCCGGCGACGGTGGCCGAGCCGATGATCCGGCCGTCCTCGCGCCAGCCGCGGACGCGGATCGTCTCGCCAGGGAAGATCACGCCGGCGAACTTCACCCCGAAGCCCGACACCCCCGTGGCGTCACCGTCGAGCAGGTCGTCGGTCAGGGTGCGCAGCGCGATGCCGTAGGAGCAGAGCCCGTGCAGGATCGGGGCCGGGAAGCCGGCGGCCCGGGCGAACTCCGGGTCGGCGTGCAGCGGGTTGCGGTCGCCGCACAGGCGGTAGAGCAGCGCCTGCTGGGGCGTCACGTCGTACGTCGTGTCGCTGTCGGCCGCACGGTCGGGGATCTCGACCGGCACGGACGATCCGCGGTCGCCTCCCCAGCCCCCCTCGCCCTTGACGAAGATCGAGGAGCGGGTGGTCCACAGACGCTCTCCGGACGGTGCCGTCGCGACGCCTTCCTGCCAGATCACCGCGGCCTTGCCCTTGTCCCAGATCTCGCTGATCCGCGTGGTGACGGTGGCCGAGCCGGAGGTCGGCAGCGGGCCGGCGACCTCGATCGACTGGGAGCCGTGCACGACCTGGGCCAGGTTGATGTCGCAGCCCGGCAGGTCGAGCGGCGGCGGGTCCGAGGCGTGGAAGGTCGGTGCGACCACCCCGAAGCTCGGCAGCACCTGCAGTTCGGGGCCTTCGAGGAGGTAGGACAGGTCTGTTGCACCGATGCCCAGGTGGTAGAGCAGCACGTCGCTCTCGGACCAGGAGAACTCGAGCGAGCCGAGCTCGGCGCCGATCGCGACATCGGGATCGATGGGCATCAGGCGGACTCCTCGGTCACCGGGCTCTGCGAGATGGTCTCGGCCGCGAGGTAGCCGAACACCAGCGCGGGTCCGATGGTGCCGCCGGGGCCGGGGTACGTGTGGCCCATCACGGCGGAGGAGACGTTGCCGGCGGCGTACAACCCGGCGATGACCGAACCGTCGGCACGCAGCACGCGCGCGTGCTCGTCGGTGACCAGGCCGCCCTTGGTGCCGAGGTCTCCGGGGACGATCTTGACGGCGTAGAACGGTCCCTCGTCGATCGCGTGCAGCGAGGGATTCGGCTTCACGGTCGGGTCCGAGTAGTACTTGTCGTACGCACTCTCTCCGCGGTGGAAGTCCTCGTCGGTGCCGGACTTCGCGAAGCCGTTGAAGCGTGCGACGGTCGCGGCGAGTGCCTCGGCCGGCACCTCGATCTCGGCGGCCAGGGCCTCGAGCGTGTCGGCCTTCTTCACGATCCCGTTCTTGTACCAACGCCCGGGGAACGACTGGCGGGGCATCAGGCCGGCGAAGACATAGCGGTTGCGATACCGCTGGTCGATGACCATCCAGGCCGGCACGTGACCGACGCCCGTGGCCTCGCCCTTGTAGATCTCGTGGACCGCCTCGACGTACGGCAGTGCCTCGTTCATGAAGCGCTGACCTGCGCTGTTGACGATGATCGAGCCGGGCAGGTTGCGCTCCGCCAGGCAGAACCACGGGCGGCCCGGCAGGGGGATGGTCGGTCCCCACCAGGCGTCGTCCATCAGGTCGGCCTCGGCGCCCGCAGCGACGCCCGCGAGCAGCCCACCCCCGGTGTTGAACTGCGAGCCGGTCGTCCAGTCGGCGGAGGTCGGTTGGGGCAGGTACTTCTCCCGCAGCTCGACGTTGCGCTCGAAGCCGCCGCTGCCGAGGATCACGCCGCGGCGGGCGCGAACGACGGATTCGACGCCGTCTCGAGACACGCGTACGCCGACGACGCGGCCGTCCTCGATCACCAGGTCGTGCAGGTCGGTCTCGTACTGGACGGGTACGCCCGCATCGAGCAGACCCTTGCGCAGACCGATCGCGATGGCGTTGCCCATGGCGTACATCCGCCGGCGCAGCAGCAGGCTGATCAGACGCTTCACGGTGACCTTGACCATGGTGACCGGGCCGCGCAGCGTCCGGAGACCGAGGCTGATCTTCCGGAAGTCGGCCTGGGTGACGATCATGTTCGCCGGCGCCTTGGTGTACGGCGGGTGCAGGTGGTCGAGCTCGGCGCCGAGGAAGCTCGCGTCCATCGGGATCGGCTCGACGGTCCGGCCCTTCGGCCGTCCGCCGGGCTGCTCGGGGTGGTAGTCCGCGTAGTCCGGGACCCAGGTGAAGCGGACCGGTGTCTTGGCCTTGATGAAGTCCATCACCTCGGCGCCGCGGTCGATGTAGGTGTCTCGGCGGATCTTCGGCACCACGTCGCCGACGATCGAGTCCAGGTAGAGCTTGGAGTTCTCGAGCGGGTCGTCCTGGCGGGCGGCCTTGAGCGCGTAGTTGCCGGGGATCCAGACACCGCCGCCACTCCGGGCGGTCGAGCCGCCGAAGTAGGCGCTCTTCTCCAGCAGAACGGTGTCGAGGCCGAGGTCCGCGGCCGCGAGTGCGGCGGACATCCCGGCGGCGCCAGCGCCTACGACCACGACGTCCACCTCGGTGGGCAAGGGGGTCTCCATGGCCAGAAACTGTAACAGGTTCTACTATTGCCCTGTGACCCCTCAGGACTCGATATCGGCCGCCGTGACGCGACTCTCACAGGCGCTGGCCAGTGGGGTCCCGTGCGCACCGGTACGCGACCTCATCGGGACCGACGACCTGCCCGCGGCGTACGCCGTCCAGCAGGGCCTGGTCCAGGCTCGCCTCGACGCCGGGGCGAAGGTCGTCGGTCGCAAGATCGGGGCCACGTCGGAGGCCGTGCAGAACCAGCTCGGCGTCGACCAGCCGGACTTCGGCTACCTGCTCGACGACATGGACGTCAGCAGGGATGACCCGATCTCGATGCGTACGCTGCTGCAGCCGCGGGTCGAGGGCGAGGTCGCCTTCGTGCTCGCGAAGGACATCGATCCGGCTGACGAGGCCGACATCACGATCGAGCTGGTCCGCGACGCGGTCGACGTGGCGCTCCCGGCGCTGGAGATCGTCGACTCGCGGATCGCCGACTGGGCGATCGGCTTCACCGACACCGTCGCCGACAACGCGTCGAGCGGGCTGTTCGTCGTCGGCCAGGATGGCCTCGGGCTCGACGAGATCGAGCCGGTCGACGTCACGATGTCTCTCACTATCAACGGCGAGGAGCGCTCGTCCGGCAACGGCGCCGCCTGTCTCGGCGACCCGCTCGAGGCGCTGCGCTGGCTGGCGGTGCAGGCCTATCGCTTCGGCGACCCGCTGCGCGCCGGCCACCTGATCCTGTCCGGGGCCCTGGGCCCGTTCGTGCCGTTCGCACCCGGAGACCGGGTAGAGGCGACCATCAGCGGGTTCGCACCGCTGAGCGTCCAGTTCAAGGAGTAGTCGCATGACGAAGCCCCCCACCAACAAGCTCAGCGCCGCGATCGTCGGGCCGGGCAACATCGGCACCGACCTGATGTACAAGCTGCTGCGCAGCGACGTGATCGAGCCGCGTTGGATGATCGGCGTCGACCCGTCCTCGGAGGGGCTCAAGCTGGCCGCCGACAAGGGTCTGGAGTCGACCCACGAGGGGGTCGACTGGCTCCTGAAGCAGGATGTGCTGCCGGACCTGATCTTCGAGGCCACCTCGGCGTACGTGCACCGTGAGTACGCGCCGCGCTACGAGGAGGCCGGGATCCGGGCGATCGACCTGACCCCGGCTGCGGTCGGTCCGGCGGTGATCCCGCCGGTCAACGGCCAGGAGCACGTGGGCGCGATGAACGTCAACATGATCACCTGCGGCGGCCAGGCCACCATCCCGATGGTCGCCGCGGTGACCCGCGGCGCCGCGTCGTCGGGGGGAGTGTCCTACGCCGAGATCGTCGCCTCGGTCTCGTCCATGTCGGCGGGCCCGGGCACGCGCGCCAACATCGACGAGTTCACCCGTACGACGGCAGCCGGGGTGGAGACGATCGGTGGTGCCGCTCGCGGCAAGGCGATCATCATCCTGAACCCGGCGGAGCCGCCGATGATCATGCGCGACACGATCTACTGCGCTGTTGATCCCGACGCCGACCGGGACGCGATCATCGCCAGCATCTTCGCGATGGAGAAGGCGGTGCAGGAGTACGTCCCGGGCTACCGGTTGCTCCAGGAGCCGCAGATCGACGACCCGTCCCCGGCCACCCGCGGGCAGACGAAGGTGTCTGTCTTCGTCGAGGTGGAGGGAGCGGGCGACTTCCTGCCGCCGTACGCCGGCAACCTCGACATCATGACCGCCGCCGCCACGCAGGTCGGCCAGAACATCGCCCGTTCGATTCTGGGGAGCACGCTGTGAACGCCATCAACGACAGGGACATCCTCACCCGGACCTGGGCCGACACCGATCCGGCCAGCGGGCTCGACCTGCGCCTGACCGACACCTGCCTGCGCGACGGGTCGCACCACAAGCGGCACCAGTTCACCGCCCAGGAGGTGCACGACATCGTCGAGGCGCTGGACAACTCCGGCGTCCCGGTCATCGAGGTCACCCACGGCGACGGGCTCGGCGGGTCGTCGTTCAACTACGGGTTCTCCAAGACGCCGGAGCAGGAGCTGATCAGGATCGCGGCCGAGACCGCGAAGCGCGCGAAGATCGCGTTCCTGATGCTTCCGGGCGTCGGCACCAAGGACGACATCCGCGCGGCGCAGGACAACGGTGGCCAGATCTGTCGGATCGCGACGCACTGCACCGAGGCGGACACCTCGATCCAGCACTTCGGCCTGGCCCGCGAGCTCGGCCTGGAGACGGTCGGGTTCCTGATGATGAGTCACACCCAGCCGCCCGAGGTGCTCGCGAAGCAGGCGCGGATCATGGTCGACGCGGGCAACCAGTGCGTGTACGTCGTGGACTCGGCCGGCGCGCTGGTGATGGAGCAGACCGCGGACCGGGTCGCGGCCGTCGTCGCGGAGATCGGGGGAGAGGCCACTGTCGGTTTCCACGGGCACGAGAACCTCGGCCTCGGCGTCTCCAACACCGTGATCGCCGCCCGTGCCGGTGCGACCCAGATCGACGGGTCGGTCCGCCGCTTCGGCGCCGGTGCCGGCAACACCCCGCTCGAGGCGTTCGTCGGGGTCTGCGACAAGCTCGGCTGGAAGACCGGGATCGACTTCCTCACCATCGTCGATGCGTCCGAGGACGTCATCAAGCCGGCGATGCCCGAGGAGTGCCAGCTCGACCGGATGACCCTGATGATGGGCTACGCCGGGGTCTACTCGAGCTTCTTGAAGCACGCCGGCAACGCTGCGGACCGCTACGGCGTCTCCGGCGCGAAGATCCTGCTCGAGGCCGGTCGCCGCAAGCTGATCGGCGGCCAGGAGGACCAGCTCATCGACATCGCGCTGATGCTGAAGGCCGAGCAGGACAAGGCCCGAGCAGACGCCGGTCAGGCGTGATCGGGCGCGCTCGCGCGTCGGCTCGCTGTCGTTGACTGCTCAGGCGCAGTCGACACAGACGTCGGTGCCCGGAGCGGACCGCCGAGACTCGTGCTGGACGAGGAAGCACGCGGTACAGGTGAACTCGTTGGCCTGCTTCGGCGTCACCTCGATGGAGAGGGTCTCGTGGGAGAGATCGGCGCCGGGGAGCTCATAGGTCTCCGCCAGCTCGGTCTCGTCCTCGTCCACCTTCCCCGAGGTCTTGTCCTGCTCGCCGGAGGTGAGCCGACGTGCCTCCAGGCTCTCTTCCTTCTGTTCGTCTTCTGACTTGCGGGATGCGTCGTAGTCGGTGGCCATGCGGCAGGTTCCTTTCGGGGCGGAGCGCGAATGCTAGCCCCGGATGCCGTCAAGCCCTCAATCACACGCCGGGGTGACCGACTGGTGGTCATCCGGCGGTGGGCGCGGAGGTGACGCACTCGACCAGCAGCGCTGCGCGCGAGCCCGGTCCCTGGCCGAGAACAGCTCACCTCTCTAGGCTCGCCGTATGGGCGACCAGGGCAGACCAGCGAGGGCATCAGTCCACACCGATGCGGCCCCGGCGGCGCTGGGTCCCTACAGCCAGGCGATCATCGCGGGGGGCTTCGTCTTCTGCTCGGGCACGGCCGGCATCGATCCGCAGACCGGCCAGGTGGCCGAGGGGATCGAGGCCCAGACCGAGCAGGCGCTGCTCAACATCTCGGCGGTGCTCGAAGCCGCGGGCGCCTCCCTGGCCGACCTGGTGAAGACCACCATCTTCTATGCCGACGTGGACGACTTCGCGAAGCTCAACGAGGTGTACTCGCGGTTCATGCCCGATCCGCCTCCCGCGCGCTCCGCGCCCGCGAACGTCAGACTTCCCCGCGGCCTCCTCGTCTCGATCGAGGCGATCGCGCTACTTCCGACCTGAGGCTCGTGCAGCACTGACCCTCGCCCTAGGGTTGGTGCATGCCTGACGCTCCTGACGACCCCATCGCCTATACCGCGCTCCAACCGGGCACTCCGGTGCAGACGAGCTCCGGGCACCAGTTCGGCACGGTGCAGTCAGTCCTGGTCGACGAGAAGGTCTCGGTCTTCGACGGCATCGTCGTCGACACGGCGGAAGGTACGCGGTTCGTCGACGCCGATCAGATCGGCTCGATCTACACCACGTACGTCCGTACGACGCTCTCCGCGGAGCAGGCGACGAGGCTTCCACCGCCCGATGGGTCGACCCTGGTCGACATCAAGCCTGCGCGGTCGTTCACCGATCGGCTGGGCCGCATGTTCGGCAGGGGAAAGCGGTAGTCCCTAGGTCTGTCCACGAGGCCGGTACGGGGCGTAGGTTCAAGGACGTTCGCGCCTGCTGGACCCTCTCGGGAGGACCGATGCACAAGGTCGTCGTGTTGATCGTGGCCGTTCTGGCCTGTCTGTTCCCGGCGCTCACCGCGACCTCCGGGACCGCGTCGCACGAGAGCGACCAGGCCCGCCTGCATCGCTACGCCGACGCGACGTGGCGGTCGTTCGTCGCCATGGTCGACACGCCGAGCGGCCTGCCCACCGACCAGCTGTACGCCGACGGGCACACCGACGTGCAGACCTCGACGACCAACATCGGCGCCTACCTGTGGAGCGCCGTCGCCGCCGAGCGGCTCGGCATCATCGGGCACGGCGAGCTGCGTGACCCGGCTCTCCGCGACGGTCACGCACGCTGGAGGGCATGGAGCGCCACGCGCCCGACGGCCAGTTCTACAACTGGTACGACCACCGCGACGGCGCCAAGCTCACCACCTGGCCGCCGACCGGCGACGCCGCTCGACCCGATCCTGTCGTCGGTCGACAACGCGTGGCTGGCCACCGGGCTGCGGATCGTGCGCAACGCCGTACCCGAGCTGTCCGCGCGCGTCGGCGCGATCTACGACTCGATGGACTTCGGCTTCTACTACGTCCCGGACAAGAACCGGATCCTCTTCCACTACTCGCCGGCGCAGGGCACCGGCCCGTGCTGCTACGACACCGTGGTGTCCGAGAGCCGCATCGCGGACTACATCGGGATCGCCAAGGGCGAGCTGCCGCGCAAGGAGTACTACGGCCGCTGGCGGACCTTCCCGGCCACCTGCGACTACTCGTTCCAGGAGACCAGGCCCAGCGGCTTCTACCGGCACGTACGACGGCGTCAGCGTCTACGACGGCGCCTACCCGTACGGCGGGACCCGGCTGACGCCCGAGCTGGGGCGGCTCGATGTTCGAGGCGCTGATGCCGGCGCTGTTCGTGCCCGGAGGAGCGCTGGGGCGCCGGCTCGTGGCGGGCCAACCACCCGTACACCGTCGACGCCCAGATCGACCACGGCCTGAGCGTGGCGAAGTACGGCGTGTGGGGCTTCTCGCCGTCCAACACCCCCGAGGGCGGCTACGGCGCCTACGGCGTCGACGCCGCCGGCATGGACCCGAACGGCATGCCGTCCAACGAGGACAACACGCTCGTCGACCACGGCTTCGCCGGCTGCCCGGGACCGACCGGCTGTCGCCGACCCGCCCGCGTCGGCGTACACGAACGGGGTGGTCACGCCGCACGCCGCGTTCCTCGCCCTGCGCTACCGGCCGCACGCCGCCGCTCACCGACCTGGCGCGGCTCGAGGCGATGCCCGGGATGTACGGCACGCTGGGGCTTCCGGGACTCGGTCAACGTCACGACCGGACACGCCGCGCGGCTCCTACCTGTCCCTCGACCAGGGCATGATCATGGCCGCGCTCGGCAACGCGCTCGGCGACGACGTGATCCGCCGGGACTTCGTCGACCGGACCGTTCCGGCACGCGATCCGCCCGGTGCTCGGGGTCGAGGAGTTCGACGTCCGCCCGCGCGGCTGCACGATCACCGGCACCCGCGGCGACGACGTGCTCCGGCGGCACCCGGCACGCCGACGTGATCTGCGGCCTCGGCGGCGACGACCGCATCGCGGGCCGGGGCGGCGACGACACGATCTACGGCGACGCCGGCGACGACCGGATCAGCGCCGGCGCCGGCGACGACACGGCGTACGGCGACGCCGGCGACGACCGTGATGCGCGGCGGTGACGGCGAGGACGTCCTCGCCGGCGGCCCGGGCGCCGACCGCCTCGGCGGTGGCGCCGGCCGCGACCACCTCGACGGTCAGGGTGGTGGCGGCACCTGCCACCTGGACGCGACCGACGACGAGCCCGGAGACTGTCGCAGCGCGCAGTGACGGCACCCCGGAGAAAAAGCTTGGGTCCGATGTCGAATCGGCGGGCAGTCGTTCGACGTACGTGCGAGAAGCAACTTCCTGGCAACCAGTAGGAGTGATCAAGATGCCGCGTTTCATGGGATTCGTGAGGATGGAAGAGGGCGTCGGCACGCCGCCCCAGGCGCTGTTCGACGCGATGGACGCCCACATCGGCGAACGGGCCGCCAAGGGTGTGTTCCTCGATGGTGGCGGCCTGTACGGGACCGAGGATGCCGTCAACTACGTGGTCCGCCAGGGCGAGGTCAGCCGGGTCGACGGCCCGTACGCCGAGGCCAAGGAGGTCGTCGGTGGCTGGGCCATCATGCAGTACGACAGCCTCGAGGAGGCCGCGGCCGATCAACGGGAGTTCGCTGAGCTGCACGCGAAGCACTGGCCGGAGGTCACCGTGATCGCGACCCTGCGCCAGATCTCCACAGGCCCTGAGGAGCCCGGCGCCTGACCCGGACTCACTACGCTGGCCAGGTGCCGGGAGAGACCAGTGCGGACGACCCCACCGAGGCCGTCTTCGCCGCGTGGCGGGCCGACTCGGCCCGCCTCGTGGGTGCTCTGACCCGGATGACTCGTGATGTCGCGCTCGCCGAGGACCTGGCGCAGGACGCGCTCGTGGCTGCGCTCGAGCAATGGCCCAGCACCGGCGTCCCCGACAACCCTTCCGCGTGGCTGATGACCACCGCGAAACGGCGCGGCATCGACCACTTCCGGCGTGCCGACACCCTTCGACGCAAGCTCGGGGAGCTCGAACGCGCCGGTGGGGGAGAGGAGGCTCAGATGCCCGACCTCGACAGTCAGGTCGACCACATCGAGGACGATGTCCTGCGGCTCATCTTCCTGTCCTGCCACCCCTGCCTGAGCCCCGAGTCCCGAGCCGCTCTGACGCTGCGTCTGGTCGGGGGACTCACCACCGCGGAGATCGCTCGCGGTTTCCTGACCACCGAGTCCACCGTGGGCCAGCGGATCTCGCGGGCCAAGAAGACCCTGTCTGCTGCCCACGCCGAGTTCGAGCTGCCGACGGGGCCGGACCGGATCAAGCGGCTCGACGACGTGATGGCCGTGGTCTACCTGATCTTCAACGAGGGCTACACGGCCACCGCCGGCGAGGACTGGATGCGACCCGACCTGGCAGCCGAGGCCGTCAGGCTGGCGCGGATGCTGTCTGACGTCGCGCCCGACGAGCCCGATGTGCTCGGGCTCCAGGCGCTGCTCGAGATCCAGGGCTCGCGGACGGCGGCCCGGCTCGACGAGCACGGCGCGCCGATCCTGCTGGAGTCGCAGGACCGCACTCGGTGGGATCAGCTGATGATCCGTCGCGGGCTGAGCGCCTTGAAGCAGGCCGAGGTGCTCGCCGCGCGGGGGAGGCCGGTCGGCACGTACTTCCTGCAGGCGTCGATCGCCGCGCAGCACGCCCGGGCGACGCGGGCCGAGGACACGGACTGGCGCCGGATCGCGGCACTGTACGACGTCCTGGCCGATGCCGCGCCGGGACCGGTCGTCGAGGTCAACCGAGCGGTGGCGTACGGGCGGGCGTTCGGCCCGGACGCGGGGCTTGCCGTGCTGGGGGAGCTGGATGCAGGCGCCCTGGGCAACTCGGCCTTGGTGCCGAGCGTGCGCGGGGACCTGCTCGAGCTCGCCGGGCTGTACGGGCCGGCGAGTGAGGCGTTCTCCGAGGCGGCCGCCTGCACCCGGAACGAGAGCGAGCGTGCCGTCCTGCGTCGCCGGGCGGCACTCAACCGGGTGCGGACTCAGACGCCGCCACCCAGTGGCGTCCGGTGGTAGGTGGTGAGAACATGGCCCACATCGAGCAGCAGCAGACTTGGGATATTCGGCGTCTGAGTCCAGACGAGGTGGACATCGTCACCGACGTCTTGGGCTTGGCGCGGCTGTACCAAGGAGACGGGCGCTATCTCGTCGCTTGGGCGGCCAGCGCACCGGTGGGTCACGTGCACGTCGCGTTGACATCCCCGCCGGAGCTGCAGGACCTCGAGGTCCGCCCGAGCCACCGACGTCTCGGCATAGCGAGCGTCTTGGTCGCGGCGGCCGAGGATGAGGCCCGGAATTCGGGCTTCGACGTGATTCGCCTCGAGGTGAGCACCGACGACGTGGCGGCGCAGTCGCTCTACCGGAAGTGCGGCTACCTCGACGCCGGGCGACCGATCCGCCGGGTGAAGGAGCGGATCGTCCTGCGGACCGGGCCGATCGATGTTGACGACAGCCTCCTGTCCCTGATCAAGCCGCTGACGGCTCGACGCACGTTCGTAGAGCCCGTGCCCCGGTGATGCACGGACGGCGGCGTTGTGTTTGATGCGACGCGCGGCGATCGGGTCGCCGCGCGGTTCGGGCTGGGGGAGCACGCGTCCCTGGAGGGCCCGGTGGCCTTCGGGCGGCTCGGTGCTGTCTGGCGGCTGGTCGCTGAACGCGGCGACTTCGCGGTGAAGCAGGCTCGGTTCGCGGTGTCGGTGGAGGACGCAGAGCGCGACGCGGCCTATCAGGAGGCGGTGCGCCTGGCAGGCGTCCCGATGCCAGCCGTGGTCCGTGCCGTCGACGGCGACTGTGGTCGCTGACATCGGCGGCGTCCACGTGCGCGTCTACGAGTGGATCGACGTCCTGTCGGCCGACAGGCGTCTGGATCCCGGCGAGGTGGGTCGGATGCTGGCAGCCATCCACGCGGTCGAGGTGGTCACCGACGAGGCCGTCGACGGCTGGTACGTCGATCCGATCGGCTCCGCGACGTGGCAGGAGCTGCTGGGGCGTCTCCGACTGGCCGATGCCCCCTTCGTCGACCGGCTCGCGGCTCTCCTCCCGAGCGTCGTCGAGGTGGAGGGCATCCTCGCCGCGCCGCGCCGGGTTCAGGTCTGCCACCGGGACCTGTGGGCTGACAACGTCCGGCGCACGCCGAGCGGCGGTCTGGTCGTGTTGGACTGGGAGAACAGTGGTCCCGGCGACGTCAACGGCGAACTCGGCTGCGCGCTCTTCGAGTACGGGCTGGGACAGGTCGACCGGATGCGCACCTTGTACGCGGCCTACCTCGACGCCGGCGGACCCGGCCGTCTGGCCGGCCGTGGAGATCTGACCATGCTGGTCGCCCAGCTCGGCAACATCGCCCGGGTCGGCTGCGAACGCTGGTTGACCTCCTCGACCGACCAGGAACGGACATCCAACGCCGAGTGGGTGACCGAGTTCCTCGACGAGCCGGTCACCTTGGAGACCGTCGATCGAATCCTCCTCGCCGCCAACGGCTGAGGAGGCGAGACGATCTCACGTCGACGGATCGGCGCGCGGGGCGCGTGATTCCGAACTCGCTCGCCCGTGAGTGTCGCATCTTCCCGCTCCTGTTCGTAGCGTAGGCAGTGGCGGACATCGGGGTCGCCCGACGAAGGGAGCAGGGATGCCTCACTACCTCATCTACTTCAACCAGCAGTGGGTCGGCGACCACGACGAGGCGTGGTTCGAGGGCCGCGTCGAACCGTCCACTGCCGTCGTCCGAGACATGCAGGACCAAGGCGTCCTGGTCTACGCCGGCGGACTGGTCGAGGAGCTCGAGGAGGCGGCAAGCGTGGACGCCACGAGTGGCGAGCTGATCGTCACCGACGGGCCGTTCGCGGAGACCAAGGAGTGGCTCGGTGGGCTGACCATCGTGGACGTGCCCGACGACGAGTCTGCTCGTATGTGGGCGAGCCGGGTGGCCGTCGGATGCGGCTGGCCGCAGGAGGTGCGCCGCTTCAAGGCCGGCTCGTTGCAGGCGCTCGTGCTC
>CAVOFS010000010.1:0-186152 GCA_963695055.1 uncultured Actinomycetota bacterium
CAGCAGGAGCGCCTCGGCCTGGATCGGTCGCAGGCCTACGAGGTCGGCGGACCGGGGGAACGCGCCTATGACGGCCACCAAGACGTAGATCCCAGCTGCGCCTGCCCGGATTGCGGTGACGCCGGGTTCGGTGTCGGTCGCGAGCAGGCGCAGCGTTGCCACGGATCCGACAGCGGCGATGATGACGAAGCTGACCCGCCACACGATCGGATCCTCCACACCACCGACCTGCGCGAACAGACCCATCAGGGCAGGGAGTAGGAAGGCCAGATAGACCCCGCCGATGGCGCGTCGACGCGCTGGGTCGCCGACCCAGCGGGTGTCGCGTAGCGTCACCCCCCACCACAACCCGACGAGGGTGAAGCAGGTCGCGGCGAAGACCGCGTAGAACGTACTGACATTCATCGTGCCTCCCTCCTCGGAGCGAGTCTCATCAGTGTCGCGCGACGAAGTCGAGCCGGACAGAGATGCGGGTGGCGCAATTCAGCGTGGCGTGGTCATCCGGGACTCGGGTCGATGCTCCGGGACGGTAACGCCTCGGAGTTGAAGCGATTCCGAGACCCCGCAACGCCAGGCAGCAGAGTGCTCCATGTCGTTCCAGAGTCGCGCCTATCCGCGCTTGTTCTACCCGCTACGACGCTTCGCCAGGACCGACCTGCCTGCCTCGAGCCGGGCGACGGGCACTCGGAACGGTGAGCACGACACGTAGTCGAGCCCGACGTCGTCGAAGAAGTGGATCGATCGAGGGTCACCGCCGTGCTCGCCGCAGACGCCGACCTTGAGGTCGGGGCGGGTCTGGCGACCCTTCTGGGTGCCCATCTCGACCATCCCACCCACGCCCAGTTGGTCGAGGGACTCGAACGGGGAGACGTCGAAGATGGCGTGCTCGAAGTAGCGGGAGAAGAACGACGCCTCGACGTCGTCGCGCGAGAAGCCCCACGCCATCTGGGTCAGGTCATTGGTGCCGAACGAGAAGAACTCGGCCTCGGCCGCGATCCGGTCCGCCAGGAAGGCGGCCCGAGGTAGCTCGATCATGGTGCCGACGGAGTAGTCGAGAGTAACGCCCCGGGCCTCCTCGATCTCAGCGGCGACGGCGAGGATGTCGACCTTGACGATCTCGAACTCTCGCACGCTCGCGACCAGCGGGATCATGATCTCCGGCATCGGTCGCATACCGGCCGCGATGCGGTCGGCCGCGGCCTCCAGGATCGCGCGCGCCTGCATTCTGAACAGACCCGGGATCTGGATGCCGAGCCGGACGCCGCGCAACCCGAGCATCGGGTTCTGCTCGTGAAGCCTCCGCACGTGCTGGAGCAGCACCCGGTCGTGCTCGTCGGGCTCGCCTCGCTCCTCGGCGATGGCGACCTTGACCGAGAGGTCGGTCAGATCAGGCAGAAACTCGTGCAGTGGAGGGTCGATCAGCCGGATCGTCACCGGCAGTCCGTCCATCGCCTCGAAGATCTCGATGAAGTCCTGGCGTTGGAGCGGGAGCAGGGCGTCCAGTGCGGCTCGCTGGTCGTCCTCGTGCTCGGCCACAACCAGCTTCTCCACCAGCTCGCGACGGTCGCCGAGGAACATGTGCTCGGTGCGGCACAACCCGACACCCTGCGCACCGAACCGTCGGGCTCGGGCGGTGTCCTCGGGGGTGTCGGCGTTCGCACGCACCCGCAACCGGCGGGCGCCGTCGGCGTGGGCCATGATCCGGGAGACGGCACTGACCAGGTCGTCGTCGACCCTCTCGCCCTCGAAGTGGCGCACCACCAGCGCCGCGGAGACCGGCACCTCGCCGGCGAACACCTCACCGGTGGAGCCGTCGATCGAGATCACGTCGCCCTCGCGCACCGTCCCGCCGTCGCGCACTCGGAACTCCCGCGCCTTCGTGTCGACGTCCAGCGCCTCCGCACCACAGACACAGGTACGGCCCATGCCGCGCGCGACCACGGCCGCGTGGGAGGTCTTGCCACCGCGGCTAGTCAGAATGCCGCGAGCGGCCACCATGCCCCGCAGGTCGTCAGGGTTGGTCTCCTTGCGGACCAGGATGACGTCCTCGCCGCGCCCGGCCCACTCGACCGCCGTGTCGGAGTCGAAGACCGCCTTACCGACGGCGGCACCGGGCGAAGCATTCATGCCGGTCGCAAGGAGAGCGCGCTCGGCCGACTCGTCGAAGCGTGGAAACATCAGTTGCGCCAGCTGTTCGCCGGTGACCCGGGTGACCGCCTCATCCATCTGGATCAGACCCTCGTCGACCATGTGCACCGCGATCCGGAACGCCGCCTCAGGGGTGCGCTTGCCGACCCGGGTCTGCAGCATCCAGAGCTTGCCGCGCTCGACGGTGAACTCGATGTCGCACATGTCGCGGTAGTGCCGCTCGAGCCGCGCCATGATCGCCATCAGCTCATCGTGAGAGCTGCGGTCGACCTCACCGAAGTCGGCCAGACTGACGGTGTTGCGGATGCCGGCGACGACGTCCTCTCCCTGCGCGTTCTGGAGGTAGTCGCCGTACTCGCCCTGCGCACCGCTCGCGGGGTCACGGGTGAACGCGACCCCGGAGCCGGAATCCATGCCGAAGTTGCCGAACACCATCGCCTGGATGTTCACCGCCGTGCCGAGATCCTCCGGGATCCGCTCCTGGCGTCGGTAGAGCCGTGCTCGATCGGTGTTCCACGAGTCGAAGACGGCGTTCATCGCAAGGTCCATCTGCACACGCGGGTCCTGCGGGAACTCACGGCCCGCCCGGTCGCGAATGATGCCCTTGAACGTCTCGACGAGCCCGCGCAGGTCGTCGGCGTCGAGGTCGAGATCGCTCTTGGTGCCTCGGGACTTCTTGGCGGTGTCGAGCGCGTCGGAGAAGTGCTCAGCGTCGATGTCCAGCACCGTCGCACCGAACATCTGGAGCAGCCGTCGATAGGAGTCCTGGGCGAACCGCTCGTCCTGGCTCTGCCGGGCCAGCCCCTGGACCGACTCGTCGTTGAGGCCGATGTTGAGGACCGTCTCCATCATCCCGGGCATCGAGAACTTGGCTCCGGAACGCACACTCACGAGGAGCGGGTCGTCGGCTTGGCCGAGCTGGCGGCCCATCGTGCCCTCGAGGGCGCTCAGGTGTTCCGAGACCTCGTCGGCGAGCCCTTCCGGGTCACCGCCGTCGCGAAGGTACGCGCGGCATGCCTCAGTGGTGATGGTGAACCCAGGCGGAACCGGAAGCCCCAGGTTGGTCATCTCCGCGAGGTTGGCGCCCTTACCGCCCAACAGGTCACGCTCGTCCTTGCTGCCCGACGCGAACGCTCGCACGAAGCCCATAGCCCATCGCTCCTTCTGCCGTTGAAGAGTCGCGACCTGAGCCAAGTTGCTCGCAGCACCCTGCCCCGCCGTGAGTCACGGATAGAGACCTTCGAGTCAGTATCGTCGATAGCGTCGCCTGCCTGAACCGACCCACCACCGGCGCCCCTTGAGAGACGTCGGCACCTACGACCCGATCGACCTCACGACGGCTGTGGTCTCCCGGACACTGCTGGCGCCTCGCTACGCGTGCGCGCGCTCCTCACAACCATTCCCCCGCCGATGTCGGTGTAAGACCGCGCCGGCACACAGGCAGCCGGGCTGCAAAACTGCTGCTCCACGCGCGCTGTTCTCAGCTTTGACTCGCCCTGGGGCGCGTGGAGCAGCCACCCACAGCCGACGACGGCCGGAGACGGCAGAAGGGCCCCCGATCAGCGTTTCCGCTGGTCAGAGGCCCTTCTGTACCCTGTGGCAGGTGAAGGATTCGAACCTTCGTAGGTATACACCGACGGATTTACAGACAGTCGATCCCGAGGCGCTGACCTGCACAGACATAGGAACTCGCGAAACTTGGACACGCATTAGACACGGCCGGTCGGCCAGCACCGACGCCAATCGGGCAGAAGATCGGCCTACGTGCCCCGACCCACAGCGGGACCTTTACAACTTGGGACTAGCCCAAGATGACTCACAATCTGACCACCCGTGGGGCATGAGCGCGCTAGGGCGATCGCCTAATCACGGAGCGCCTCCCATTGCGCTGACGTCCCTAACGCTCCGCTTGCGGTCCTGCTCCCACTGCGTTAGACCGCGCGGTGGCCGGTGATGAGTCCGTCGAGGAGGACGTCGAGGTAGCGCTGGGCGGCGGGCTGTTTGGTGGAGTCTGGGTGAAGCCTCGCAGCGAACGCAACACCGCACAGCAGACGCTCGAGGTCGCCGTTGGAGATCCAGTCGGGGAGCACCTCTTCGTCGACCGCGCGCCGCAGCAGTCGATCGATGGCCCCGGACAGCTCGGACTTGCGGCTGCGGGTCGAGGGCAGTGCGTCCTCCGTCTGCGCCAGGACCTGTGCGAGGGACGGGTCGTCGGTGAGCACCAGGAGGGTGTGGCGCAAGAACCCGCGTATCGCGGCGGTTGGGTCCTGACCCGAGGCTCCCCTCTGCGCCTGCTGGGTGAGAGCTCCGAGCCGCTCCTCCACGAGGGTCTCCAGCAGGGCCTGGGGGGTGGCGAAGTGCCGGTACACCGTTCCGACGCCGACCCCGGCCGAGCGGGCGATGTCGTTGAGCTGCAGCGGGTGCCCCTGCTCGAGCGCGTGCCGTGCAGCCAGGAGGACGGCAGCGCGCTTCGGGTCCGCGTCCTGCTGCGCCGCGACAGCTCCTGAGGACGGTGTGGCTCCGGGCACAGATCATCTCCGCTGCTGATTCGTTATCCGACTCTGATAGCTTATCCGCTGATATGTAATCAGCGAAGGAGAAGCCCGTGCACGTGTTCCTGACCGGAGCGAGCGGTTACGTCGGTGGCGTGATCACCGAGCACCTGGTGGCGAGCGGACATCAGGTGACCGCCCTGGCTCGCAGCACCGAGGCCGCGGCCACGGCGTCGTCGAGGGGGGCGGCGGTACGCCGGGGCAGCTTGAGCGACCTGGACGTGTTGCAGCAGGCGGCTTCCCGGGCCGACGCCGTGGTGCACGCCGCCGTGGACTACTCGGACCCAACCGTGCAGGACGCGGAGTCGGCCGCCCTCAAGGCGATGCTCGAAGGCCTGGGACGAGGTCGACCGTTCGTCTACACCAGTACCGGACTGGTCTATCCCGCGACGTCGCAGCCCGCGACCGGTGAGGCGCGCCACACCGCGTTCGACGAAGAGACACCGCTCGACCCGGACTCGACGCCGCAGCCCTGGAAGATCCGCGGAGAGCGCCAGGTCCTCGACGACCCCACCGTGGCCGGAGTGGTCGTGCGAGCGGCCCTGGTCCACGGTCGTGGCGGCTCGGCGCTGCCGCTGGGAATGATCGCGGCGGCCCGCGCGAACGGCGCCGCGACCTACATCGGCGCTGGGGAGAACCGCTGGTCCACCGTCCAGGTCGACGACCTCGCCCGGCTGTACCTCCGGGTGCTCGACCAGCCGCCGGCGGGCAAGGCCTTGAACGCGGCTGAGCCGACCCCAGCGTCCATGAGGGAGATCGCCGAGGCGGTGGCCACGGTCGCCGGAACGCCCGCGGTGTCCGTCACCCTGCAGGACGCCGTCGCTGCGATCGGCCCGTTCGCGCATCTGCTCACCACCGACCAGATCCTCGACCCGGGCCGAGCCGAACGTCTCTTGGGGTGGCGCAGCACCGGACCCGGGATCATCGAGGACCTCAGCGCGGGGTCCTACGCCGCCCGGTGAGACGGAGACGGAGACGCCTGCGAGCCGCACCGGGGCGCCGAGTCAGTTCAGGCAACCAGCCGCCGTCGGCCGTCGCCTCGACGGTGATCTCACCAAGGACGCCACCCCTCGCGGTGTCGACCACTGCAGAGCAGTGGATATGGACGTGGGTGTGGACGCCGATGACGACGTCGACCACTTCGCGTAGTCGGTCAGACTATTCAGGCGTGATCTCCTTCGCCGGACGGGACGTGGTTCCGGTCCGGGACGGAGATTCGGCAGGACTGTGATGAGACACGCCAGGCGCCGCTAACGCCAGGTGGTCAAGCTCCTGATCAGGCCAGCTCCTCCAACCGGGCCGGGGCCGGTAACCACGAGCGGACAGGTCGCAGCAAGGCACGAAAAGCCAATCTTCCCGACGGTCGCACGGCGGTCACCAACCCACAGCGGTGCCTGCGACTCGTTGGCGTCTCGTCGGCCTGTCCGAACCGTGCGTCATAGTGGGCGGAGTGAGACTCGTGCGGAGAAGTCTGGAGGATTGTCAGAATGAAACCAACCATGTCCCACCGGACCCGAGCTCGAGACGACTGAGCTCGTCGAACGACAGGCCGCTGAGCCCCGACACGACGTCACGTATCGCATCGGCACGCATCGTCGTGCGACCCCAGACCCAACGCCCACGCGAGCGACGGGTCCCGTACACACCACCGCCCCACCGAGCCGCCGGAGTCCCCGTTGCCGGCCAGCACGATCGGCACCTGGTACCCGAGAGGCTCGTTCTCGCGCACCGGTGTGTGGGTTAACCGCCCACCACGCCAAGCCCACACCCCTCACCCCGTGACACACGAGCAGGCACCGTCGAGCGCCTGCTGCCGACAGCGCAGCTGCCCGGCACCAACGCGTAGCAAGTCGGTGCCGGGCAGCTTAGGTCGCGGACCGGGGTCGGCTACTCGCCCTACCAGACGCGTCGCCGCGTCACCCGCGGCCAACCCGGAGTCACGCACGCAACCACCGATGTCGACGATCGAGGCCCACGAGTCGCCCGCGTCACGCAGGTACGCCTCGAAGCCGGAACCGAACAGGTTCATCATGTCGTAGGCCGACGCAGCCGACCCGAACGCATCCTCCAGGCGGGAGTTCTCGCTCAACCCCACCAGCTCGTCACCAAGACCGGCACCGACCGAGACACCCTGACCGCCCTGGTACGTCGACGGACTCAACGGCGGAGCTCCCCCGCCCGTCGCCCACTCCGACGTGCAGTTCGACAACGACTGAGTCACGTCGATACCGGCCTGCACCGTCTCCGCGGCATTGCGCATCGTGTCGATCGCCGCCCCGTGCACCCCGAGCGCCTCCAACCCTTCCGCGATACCGACGACCGCGAGCGCACCGACCTGAGCAACGAAAAGGAACGCCGTCGCAGCACCCGTCGCCGCAGTGACCAGAGCCGAGACCGCGCGCTGCGTGAGGTTCGTCAGAATGTTCGTCACCAGCTCCAAGTCGCCCATGTGGTGGTAGTCCACACTGACCGACCGGTCCCGGTTCATCACGACCACAGCCGCACCATCGTCAGACGCGTCCACGCCGGACCAGCTCCCGAGCTTGTCGCGTGCGCCACCGCCGAACTGCATCTTCACCACCGTCCCGCCCAGGTACAGCCGCGAGCTGGGCGCCGCACCAGGACAGTTCGGACCGGTGAGGACATCGACCTTCGAACCTGCGTTCAAGGTCACGCACCGCGGCGTCACGACAGCAGTGAGCTTCGTGTCCACGGTGCCGTCCACGTTCACCTTCTGTGACGGCACCCCCGTCACGGGCTGGCCGCCCATCTTGAACCCGACGACAGTCCACGCGTTCGAGTTCTTCCCCGACGCACCGACCTGAGCGGTCGTTCCCGGGTACACCATCAACGGCAACGGGCAGTCGTCACCGTCGGTCAAGATGTCCTCCGGGTTCGGGCCGTACACCACGTTCTGGCCCGACGACTGCCCCACGACCGGCTTGCCGGTGTCCCGGTTGAAGAAGCCCAGCTGGGCGCCGTTGCGGTCAACCATGTCGACGTCCACGTTCAACGGTGCGCAGTAGTGCAGGTTGACCCTCACCGCGTAGTTCGCCTGGTCGTGGAACGTCAGCTGGTCGGACTTGACGACCGGGTGCCGCGTGTCCTTCACACGACCGATCTGGTTCTCGTCAACCTGGTCCTGGTCGGTGTACACCTCCCACACCGCCTTGATGCGCGGGTCCTTCCAACCAGATGAGCCCAACATCACCGGCTTCGACGGGTCGTACTGGCCAGGTGGGCACTGACCTGGGGTCATCACGGAGTAGGTGCGGTCGATCCCCGCCGGGTAGATCTTCACGTTCGGGACCCGGCACGAGCTCGGGGCGTACGAGAGGTCCACGGACACGGGGTGGCGGTACGCCACGGTGAACTTCACCGACTCGCCCTTGCTGCGCACGGGGTCAGCAGTCTGCCCGGCCGCAGCGTTGGGGTTCTCGGTGCTCACGGTCCAGTTCGCGTCGAGCTCTCCGCGGACTCCCTCCATGTGCTCGGCACCCGACAACGTCACCTCGGTCCCCGTCAGGTAGTAGTAGGTGTACGAGTCGTTGCGAACCCACTGAGGGGTCTGACCTGCTCTTTCGCCCCAGTCCCTCTCGTTGAACCAGCCGATGTCGTTGGCCGGGTCGGCGGCGGCCGAGCAGTTCGACGCCGGGAACCCCGGATCCGCGGTAGTGGTGCGGTACCCGTACTGCCCGGGCAGCGGAACCTTCACGTGCATGGTGACCTTGACGCACTGAATGGTCCCGAACTTCACCCCGAACGGTGCGCCGACAGGAGACTGCCAGGTGCCATCAATGGGTCGCAACGGCACCGTCACAGTCCTCTCCTGCGGCCGGTACGGGTCGTACTCGCGGAACCACTTCGTGCACTGGTCACTACACCGCCACGGAGACGCGTACGGCGGGTCGCCCTCGATGCTCAACTTCAACGACTCCGCACGCGTAGCCGGCTCCGCCAAGTCAGGTCCGTCGAGCCACTTGCTGAAGAACTTCGAACCCATGGTCTCGGTGGCATCGCCCGGGGTGGCACGCATCTTCACCGTCGACCCGGCAAGGAACCCACGCTCGCCAGCCGCCGTCAGGCAACGACCCTGCAGGTCCTCGAACCAGTACGAGTGGCCTCCGACATCGTCGTTGTGGGGTATCGCCGAGCTGAGGAACTCGACCTTGCCGCCGACGCCGGCGTACAGCTGAACCGGGGTACACATCCGCGGGCTCGCCCGGAACTTGCCGTACAGCGTCGTGGGCTGCGTCATCGTGACGTGCGGGTGCGGGTGCTCCGCGGTCGCGGGGTCCGCGCCGGGCACACCGAGGCTGACCCGCTCCGGAGTGATGACCGTGACCGTCTCCGGCTTGAACACGACCGGCTCGACGTCGACGACGGTGCCGACGGCGAAGTGCCCGCGGCCCCTCAGAAGGTCGGCCTTCTCCGCCTGGGAGGGACCGATGCCCGTCGGGTTCGCACAGTTCGGAGCCGTCAGGATGTCGAGGTGACCCGGCGCGTAGATGCTGGGGTCTCCCTCCTTCAACCCCATCTCGGCGAAGTAGGCAGGGTCGTGCCCTGCCTCGTCCTCGACGTGCAGGGTCACGCACTGCGGCTTCCAGTCGATGACCGGGTACACGACCGTGTCGTCCTTGACGTCGAAGATGCGCTGCGTCGGGGTACTGAGAGCCCAGTTCGGTGCCTCGACGTCGTCCTTGCCTGCGGCGTTGACGTGCCACTCGGTGATCTTGTAGTGCTCGGGCCAGGTCGCGGTCGAGGTCGCGGTGACCTCGGTGCCCTCGATGAACCCGGTCACTCCCGGAACCGAGCAGGTCGTTCCCTCCAGGGTCGGGTTCGGCTGATTACGGGTCGCCTTGTAGTAGACGCTCTCCAGGTGGGTCCGTACGCTCAGGCACCGCGGCGACGGGTAGCCGAGCTCCGAGTCGCTCGACTTCGTAGACACCGTCGCCGGCGTGTACGTGGAGCGCAGGTACCGGTTCTGCTGCTTGTCCAGCGCCAACGGGCTGCCCGGAACCTTGAACGTGCACGACCCGGTAGCTGCGGGACGCGAGCACAGGACCTTCTCGTTGGTGAACCCGGTCTCCGGGAACCAGTCCTGGCGCACGATGTTGACCGATCCGGTCGGGCCTGTCGGGGTGAGCGGGTCGGTTGCGGTCCAGGTGGCGGTGACCTCCTGGCCGACCAGCCACGTCTGCGGGTCCGGCGAGTAGCTGACCGACAGGTCGCTGGAGGTGGTGTACACCTCGACCCGTACGGCGTCGGTCGCCTGGGCGGGCTCGTGGATCATGTCGCCGGTGTAGCTGACGTCGATGCCGAACTTGCCGGCCGGCAGGGCGTCCGCAGCGAACGAGCACGACGTTGCCGGAAGGGCCACGGTGCACTGATGGGTGACTCCCTCGGCACGGACGGTCGCCGTCAGGACACCGGTCGGTGCCGGCTGGCCGGGCGAGTGGACCGCGAGCGCCATGTCGACCTTCACCGCGACGCTGCGCGCCACCCGCTCGGGACCCTGTGCGGTGATCGTGGTGTTGACGCCGGCAACATCGACCGCCGTCTGTGCGGTCCCGGCACCGAAGTCTGCGCCGTCACCGGTGGTCTGGACGGTGAAGACCGTCGAGTGCCGGTGGTGCGGGGCGACGGTGAACAGGTGCGAGGCCTGGCCGGGCGCGAGGTTGTACTCATCAACGGTCACCCCGTCCTCGTACAACGTGACCCGCATCGACCCGTGCATCTGGTTCGGGTTCGTGCGCGTGGCCACGTCGACCCGCATCCCCAACGGGAACCCGACTTGGCGCGGTCCGTCACCGGTCGCGGTCAGCGTCAGGTCGGTCCGGGTGCCGGCGACGGTGACCGCCAGGGGCTCGGACGTGCCCGAGACGCCTTGGCCGTAGGAGAACGACGCGGTGAGGTTCTGAGGGCCGCCGCGCTTGGGAACGATCGTGACCCGCGCCGTGATGTAGCCGTGGCCGGTGCCCCACGTGCCGGTGCCGAGGGTGTTGCCGAACGAGTCGAACACGACCACGGGCACGTCGCGGTCCACGAAGTCGCCGGTGGGGGTCGCGACCGTCACGGTCGTCGACGTCGCGACCGTGAGCGGCCCGTCAGCGGTGATGGTGAGCACCGGTGCGGGCGCGTCGAGCAGACGGACGCTCTCAACCGCGGTGCTCGAGGCCAGCCACTGGCCGCTGGCCGGGATGTAGCGGGCGCTGACACGCAGCTCGGTACCGCCGGCAGCGAACGGCGAGACCAGCAGCGCAGCCACTCCTGCGGACGCCTGGGCCGACCACTGCTGCGCCGGAGTCAGCTTCTGCCCAGCTCGCTTCTCGGCGCTCTGCTTCACAGTGGCGCTCTGCTGCCCGGCCGGCGGGTCGATCGCGTACGTGGCGTGCGCGGTGCCGTCAGTGCCGACCGGTACCGCTGGCAGGTCGATGCCGTTGACCGTGTACACGACCGTTCCAGCCGGCGTCACCGGGGCGTGGACCGTCGAGTTCAGGCGCAGCTCACGCGGGGCACCGTTGAACGGGATGCTCGCGGGCAGGTCGTCGAACGTCAGGGTGGTCTGGTGACCGGGAACGTCCACGTTCGCGAGCGATACCGGGGGGCCCGGCCGGTACCAGTCGTCGCCGGAGTACACGAGCCGCAGACGACCGTTGCAGTAGCAACGGCCCGCGGTCAGGCGCACGTTGACCCAGGCGTGACCGTCGACGACCGCAGCGGTCCCGACGACCATGTTGCCCAGCTGGGTGTCCTCGACGGTGACCACGCCGGTGACCGCGGGTGTTCCCGTACCGGTGTCCGGTGCGGTGAAGTCGACGTCCAGAGCGCCGGCGCCGGCGGTCACCGACGACCAGTCGATGTGCTGATAGAGCGCCTGCTTCCGCTCCACGTCCAGGGCGGTGCTGCCCGTCGAGCCCAGGTAGTTGCCGTCCTCGTCTGCCACGAAGGTGACGTGCAGGTCGGTGTGGGCCTTCGTCGGGGTCCAGTGCAGTGTGCCTCCGTACCCGAAGTGGATGCCACCGCGGACCACCTCGCCGACGGCGAGGTGGTCGAGCTCGGCCCCGTCACCGTCACGCAGGATCAACGTGCCGTGCGCCGCGGTCAGCGCATTCCCGATGATGACGTCGAGGTCGCGCTGCTCGCCGAGCTGACCCCACGGGGTCTGCGACAGGCTGAGCGTCGTCGCTGCCTTCTCGACGGTGACGTCAACGGTCTGCGACGACGCAGCGATGCTGGCGGACGCGACGATGCGGGCGGTGATGTGGTGCACGCCGACGTCCGGAATCACCTGGGCGTGGCGCCAGTCGCCGATGGTGAACTCGACGTCCTGCTCGACGCCGGCGACCAGGGTGACGTCGTGGCTGTCCACGACGGTGCCGTTGTCGAGGATCTCGACCGTCGCCGCACCCAGACCGGACACGGTGGCCGTGGCAGCGATGGTGTCGAGGTAGGTGACGGTCTCCGGTACGGCAAGCTCGACATGGGAAGCGCGTGGGTTCACGGTGACGGTGACGCTGTCGGACGACGTCGCCCACCCGTCGTCCGGAACCGTCTCGACACCGACCGTGTGCGTGCCGCCGGGCAGGTAGCTGCGCGGACCGATCTGCTGTGCGAGGAACTCGACCGTTCCATCCGCCCCGATCCGCTGCTCACCCATCCGCTCCCCGTCGACGACCAGGTGCGCCCACCCGGTCACCGGGTCACCGAACGAGTCAACTATGCGAGCTGAGAGCGGAACCTCTTCGCCGTACGTCACCGTGTTCGGATCGACGGTGACGGTCGTCGTCGTAGCAACGTCGCTCGTCGACACCCGAGCGAACCCGGCCGCCACGTCGTGGAAGTCGTCGCCTTCCCAACGGGCCTGAACCTCGGAGCGAGGAAGTCGTGCGGGCTCCCACGTCGCCACCCCGGACGCGTCGAGGTGAGCGGTGTAGGTGACAGACCCGGACGTGAACACGACGTCGCCCGTGGGTGCGGGGACACCGGCACCGTCACCGGGTGCGCTCAGGGTCGCGTGGATCGTCGCCGGCGACCCGATGGACGCCGGGCCCTGAGCAGCAACGACCATCGTGGTGGCGCCCAGGGCACCGATCGTCTTGGCCGGAGAGGTGAACGTCGCTGAGCCGTCAGCGGGAACGAACACGGCACGCACGTGGTGCTGCCCCTGAGCCAGGGCGCCGGTGCTGTGCGTAACCTCGCCGTAGGAGTTCGGTACCAGCTCGTCAGCGAGCACGTCGCCATCGAGACGGAGAGTGACCGTGCCGTCCGGGATCGGCTCCGGCGAGGTGAGCTTCACGTTCACGGTGGCGGACTCGCCAGGGCGAACCTTCTCGTTGATGGTGGTCACGGTGACGGCGACCGGGGCGATGTCACCGTCGCCGTACTGGAACGCCCCCGCATCGCAGCTCTGGGCCGGACGGACGTGGCCGCGCTGGTCGAGCGGGGCGCACATGCCGGCATCGGCGGCGGCGATGGCCGCCGACCCGGGCATCAGCGCCACGGTACGAGTCGGGCCGCCGTTGTCGGCGAGCGGACCGACAGGTGCGAGGGACGCGGTCTTGCCCAGGCACGTACCGGTCGGGTCGACGTTGCCGACCGAAGGTGACGACGGGTCGGTTGGATCGGTGATCCGGGCGCACGGGAACGCACCCACGCTGGGCGACACGGCGGAGTTCGACACCGCGAGCGTCGCACCCCACTCGCTGCCGCCGATGCCGCCGCCGTCGATGACGGTGGCGTGGTTCACGGTGCCGCTGACGGCGACGTAGATGGCGCCACCTTCGGGCAGGCCCGGGCCGCCGGTGTTGTTCACCGACGTCGAGTTCGTCCACTGCAGCCGGTTCGCAGCGACCGCGCCACCGACGCCGGCGTGCGCGTGGTTGTCCACGAACAGGGAGTCGGTGACGGTCAGGTTGTTCACCCACACCGCTCCGCCGTCGGGCATACCGGCACCGCCGGGACCGTCGGGGTCCGAGACGTTGTCGGAGAACTCGACCTTGTCCAGGGTGATCGCGACGTTGTCAGCGAACAGGCCGGCGCCGCCAGCTGCGGACCGGCCGCCGACCACCGTCAGGTCATGAATGAACGCCCGCGGGCCGCCGCCCTCCTGGGTGGTGTGCGCGAACAGGGCACGGAAGTCGTGGTGGGCGTCGAGGGTGACGTCGTTGCCGGCACCGTCGAGGGTGACCCCGACCGGGAGGCGCAGCGTGTCCGACAGGACGATCGTGCCGGACACGTCGAAGGTCACCAGGACGGGGTGGTTGCCGACCGTCATCGTCTGAGCTCGCGCGAGCGCGGCACGGACACCGCACACCGGGGCGGTGTCGCACTCCCCGTCGACGGGCGTACCGGTGTCCTCGAGGGTGTTCACGACGATGTCGCCCGATGACGGCGCGGTGGTCGCGGACGCCGGCGCGTACACAGCGCCGGTCATCACCGTCGGCAGGACCACCACACCGCTGAGCAGCGCGGCTGCCATCGACACGCGAGCCGGCCCCCAGAACCGCGGTCCGCCGGACCTGAACGGCACGGTGGAGGAGTCGCCGGCGGGCCGAGCAGGAGGCGTGGGGGCGTCACCGCGGCTGCGGGCCAGCAACCCGAGCAGGACACCGGCGACAACAATGAGCGCAGCGGTGCACAGACCGAGCCCAGCGGTACCCCACGCGAACGTGGTCGGGTCGCTCGACGCGGCCTTCTTGCTGATCGCGATGCCGGCGACGCCGAGACCGTAGCTGGCACCCGCGAGGACGAGCAGCCCGGCCAGGGACTTCACCCGTGCCAGTAGCGGCGCCCGCAGCGCGTCGCGACCGACCGCCACCAGGGACGTCTTGGACAGCAGTGCCGACCAGGCAGCCGGAACAGCAGCCAGGACCGCGACCGCAGCCGCACCGGGAACAGCGAGCCACAGCTCGTTGCGAGCCGAAGCTCGGGTCTGCGGGCTACGCAGCCGCCAACCGGCACGCACCAGGACGGCGACCGTGACGACCGACCATCCCACAAGCGACACCGCGAACAGCACGGTCGCGACCAGCGCGACCACGACGAGCCGCGGCAGCACCGCCCACGCCCTGACCCAGGCGGACAGGAGCCGCGGGCGCTGCCCGGCGAACGCGTCCCGAACCAGGACGGCCACCACGGACACGCCGCAGGTCATGCCGACGACGGTGGCCAGCACCAACGCCAACGTCGGGACCAGCGCCAGACCCAGTGCGGCACCAGACCCGGTGTCCTTGGTGATGTGCTCGGCGGCGTTCCCGCCGAACCCGAGGCCGATGGTGGCGAGTGCAGCTGCCAGTCCGAGTGCTCCGAGGACCGCGAACGCGGTACGCCAGACGACAGCGAACGCTCGGTGGGCGCGCTTGAACCGCATGGTGGTACTCCTTGGGCGTGCCTGTTTCGGTCATGGAGCAGCCACCGCGCGCAGACTGCGGCAGCCGACCCGGAGCCGCTCCTGCGGACCCACGGACACCCGCCACGCATTGGGGCTACGCGCCGGACTAGGCAGCGGGCCCAGACCAGAGCTGGTAGGCGGTCACGTCGCCTGGCGACGGTGACGACGTGCGTACGCCCACCAGCTTGCACTCAGGGACCCAGACACCTCGTACTCGCACGCGCACCATACAGACTGCACGCTTCCAAAGTGGCGAAATTGGTGAAGCCGCGGCACTCCGTCAGACTCGCCACCTGACGCACCACACCTGCCTGGGCAATGCGCAGCCGCCCGCGCTCGGCACGGTGCCAACTACGCCGAGCCGTGTGCGGCTCCTACTCAACTGATGGAACGGCGACTGGTCCGGGCGCTCAATCGGCGCCCTCCGATTCCGCAGACACCCGCAGCGGTGGGTACAGCGACCGTGCGAGGGACGATGGTCGCGGCCCTCATCGACTCCCAACGTGTCGTCGCTGAGGTCGTGGCACGCGTGGCAGCTGGCCGGCGCGGTCCTCGCCACCGAGGGTTAGTTCGAGCAACCTGGCAACAGCATCAGCCGCGTCCTCCCGAGTGGATGGCTGAATGGTCGCGTCAGCTCGGGTGACGCTCACTGGCTTCGTTCTTTCAAGGAGAGCGCCTTCTTGTCTCGCCCCGATCGCACGGATGTGGAAAACGAGGTGCTTCACACGCCTGTGGATAAAAGGGGGCGTCGCGATGATGCCGACGCACTTACGTCTTCTCCGGACGCCGGTGGTGTGTCGATGGTCCGTCCCTGCGGACGCACGGCGCCCCGAGGCGGTGACGAGTCCCGGGCGCCGTCCGGATTTCCACAGGTCGCCACACCACGGCACCTATCCACAAGAACCGTTCCCCAACCGTCCCGACCGCGCCGGCGCGGGGCACGGTAGACGCGGCGGTGCAGTTGATCGCCGACGAGCTCGCTTTCACCATTCGTCTGGGGAGAGAGGGACGAGAGGGGAACCGACGATGGCCACGGGCACGCACATGACGGTGGACGAGCTGTGCAGCGAGCTGATGATCGCGCGCTCGACGTTCTACGACTGGCGGGCCGCTCGTAAGGCGCCGCCGTGCATCAAGCTGCCCAACGGGGGTTTACGCATCAGGCGAGACGACCTGGAGCGGTGGCTCAGTGAGCACCAGGACAAAGTGGGGTGAGCGCGCCCGACCAGGGGTCGTTCGACGTGCGGGTCTGGGAGATCGACGTCTACAAAGGGCAACGAAAGACCAGCTACCGCGCGCGGTGGGCGGTAGCCGGCACGCGGTTCGCTCGCACCTTCGGGACCCGCAAGCTCGCCGAGAGCTTCCACTCGAGCCTGGTCACGGCGACCCGGAAAGGCGAGGCATTCGGGCGCTCCGATGGCCTACCGCTGTCGCTGCGAAGGGAGGTCTCCCCGATCACCTGGTTCGAGTTCGCGCAGAGCTACACCCGGGAGAAGTGGCCGCACGCGTCTGCGAAGCACCGTAAGGGGATCGCCGAGGCACTGACCGGGATCACCGTCGCCCTGGTCGCGGACACCCCCGGGATGCCGGAGGGGCGGGTGCTGCGCGTCGCCCTCACCACGGTCGCCTTCAACGACTCCTCGACCGACCAAGGTTCTGTCTCATCGGGGCACGAGGCGGCCCTCGCATGGGTACGGAGGTCCTCGCCGCCCGTGGCCGTTTTGGCGGACCCCGCAACCGTGCGGAAAGTGCTCCGGGCGCTGGGAACCAAGCTCGACGGCAAACCGGCGGCTCCCTCCACAATCACCCGAAAACGGGCCACGTTGAACAACGCACTCGAGTACGCCGTCGAGCAGGGCCTCCTGGCGACCAACACATTGCGGGGCCTGCGCACCACCTCGACACCACGCGTCAACGCGGTCGACCGGCGAGTCGTGGTCAACCCGGACCAGGCACGCGCATTGCTGGCGGCGGTCCAGGACAAGCACCCGGCGCTCACCGGGTTCTTCGGCTGCCTCTACTACGCCGCGATGCGCCCCGCCGAGGCCCGCAACCTGCGCCGCACCGACCTGCAGCTCCCGGCGTCGGGCTGGGGGCGCGCGACCCTGACCGGCTCCCACCAGTACAGCGGACGCGGGTGGACCAACTCCGGGACGCCGGACGAGGAGCGCGTCCTCAAGCACCGACCCGTCGGCGACACCCGCGAGGTGCCGTTGCATCCGGAGCTGGTCGAGATCCTGCGACGCCACCTGAAGGACTTCGGCACCGGTGCAGACCAGCGACTCTTCGTGACCCGGACCGGCAAAGCCGGGGTGCCGCTACCACCACCGTTCCTGAACCCCGTCTCCCCCACCACCATCTACCGCGCCTACGGCCAGGCCCGAGCCCGAGCATTGACCCCCGAGCAGCAGGCCAGCCCACTGGCCGCGCGTCCCTACGACCTGCGCCACGCCGCGGTCTCCACCTGGCTGAACTCCGGGGTCCCCGCGCCGCAGGTGGCACTGTGGGCCGGACACAGCACCGAGGTGCTGCTGCGGGTCTACGCGAAGTGCATCGACGGGGAAGAAGCCGCGAACCTCGCGAAGATCCACGACGCCATGCGGACCCCGGACGAGCCATGAGCGGCCAGAACTTTGACACGCATTTGACACAGATGCCCGCATTTGGCCGGTTCGACCCGTCCATAGCCGGACCGACGACGAAGAGCCCCTGACCCGCGTTCCCGCAGGTCAGGGGCTCTTTATCGTACTGTGGCAGGTGAAGGATTCGAACCTTCGTAGGTATACACCGACGGATTTACAGTCCGTTCCCATTGGCCGCTCGGGCAACCTGCCGGGGTGCCACCGAAAGAGCCGTTTGGCCCTCGGGCAGCGAGAGGAAACAATAGCGCAGGCACATCCGCAGGTGAAAAACGCCGGGGTACCGGCATGAAGAGGGAGATGGCATGGCCGACTCGTCGTTCGACATCGTCAGCAAGCTCGACCACCAGGAGGTCGACAACGCGCTCGGGCAGACCGCGCGTGAGGTAGCCACCCGGTTCGACTTCAAGGGCACCGGCGCCACCATCGAGTGGCAGGGCGATCTGGCGATCGAGATCTCGGCGTCTGCGGATGACCGGGCCAGTGCGGTCCTGGACGTCTTCAAGGACAAGCTGATCAAGCGCCAGCAGAGCCTGAAGATCCTCGACGCCTCCGAGCCCCGTGCGTCGGGACAGCTCTCGAAGATCTCGATCACGCTGAAGGAGGGCATCACCTCCGAGGACGCCAAGAAGATCTCCAAGCTGATCCGCGACGAGGGCCCCAAGGGTGTCAAGGCGCAGATCCAGGGCGACGAGCTGCGCATCTCGTCCAAGAAGCGCGACGACCTCCAGGCCGTCCAGGCACTGGTCAGGGCCCAGGACTACGAGTTCGCGGTGCAGTTCACCAACCGCCGCTGAGCCTCCACGGTTTGCGCAGATCAGCTCACGACCCTGCGGTGGGGCGCCGGCGCATCCGCGGCTCGAGCGGCGGGTAGACCAGCGAGAGGGCCGCTGCCAGCGTGAAGTAGCTGCGGACCACCCGGAACAGCAGGTACTCCGGGATGTACAGGAGCGTGCGCCACTCGCGCCAGACGACGCACACGAAGACCGCCAACAGGAGCGGCAGCCCGAGGATGGTCGCCAGGATCGGCGCCCAGTGCAGAGCCGGGAACGTATCCGGGAACAACAGCAGTGCGATCAGGGCCGCGACGAGCATCGGGGCGAACATCGAACGCCGGGCCGCGCTGGTCAGCTGGAAGGGGAGGGTCACCGCCCCGGCCATCGACCGGCCGTCGAACATCAGGTGTCGATTGTGGCCAGCTGACGTGGTAGATGCTCCGGAACCAGCGCAGGCGCTGCTCGCGCATGTGCGCCCAGCTCTGCGGCGTCTCGCTGTAGTAGACCGCGGACGGGTCGACCACCACCCGGTAGCCCGCCGCGCTGATCCGCAGACAGATGTCGGTGTCCTCGCCGTTCATCCCCTGGACCAGGTCGCCGACCTGGTCCAGGGCCGCCTTGCGGTAGACCGTGAACATGCCGGGGACGCCTAGGATCCCGCCGAACCCCAACAGGCTCACCTGGAAGAAGCCATGACGGATCAGCACCTCGACCCGGCGCACCCGGTCGAAGAAGCTGCGCTCGCTCGACGGGAGCGGCACGCCACCGACGGCCCCGACCTTCGGGTCCGCCAGGTGCTGAAGCGCGATGTCGAGGCACGCCGCGCCGATCACAGTGTCGGCGTCGATGCGGACGACGAACTCCTCGCGGATCCGCGCGAGTCCGTAGTTGAGCGCGATCGCCTTCCCCGGCTCGTCACACACCAGCACCTCGCCGGAGAGTCCGTCGGCGGCGGCTATCGTCGACCGCGCGACGACCACGGTGGTGTCGGTCGAGGCATTGTCCACGACGTAGAGGTGCACCCCACCGCGGTAGCCGCGGGCCGCCTCGGCGACCGCATCGATCGTGGCCGCGATGCCGTGCGCCTCGTTGTGTGCCGGTACGAGCACGGCGATATCAGGGGCGAAGGCGCGGTGCTTGCGGCGCGAGCGCCGCACGATCACCAGCCCGATCAGCGCCGTCAGCATCGTGAACGCCTGCTGCACCAGAAAGAGCCCGGGCCCGACCCCGCCGAGGAGCGCCCAGGACCGCATCCAGTCGATCAGCGCCGTCCAGCGGATCTCCACCCACGCACCCAGGGCGAACGCGATCAGGAGCGGTCCGACGAGGCAGCACCACTGGACCCACGTGATGCCACGGGCGGGCCTCGGTGGGTTCGGGCCCGCGGGGGGCAGGACCGCGTTCCGGGCCAGGACCAGCGGGAACAACAGCATGCCGAGCAGAGCGGTAAGCACCTGCTGGGTCTGGACCTGTACGTCCAGGTCGAGCAATGAGCCGAGGATCGCGGCCAGGAGGTCGATCACCAGCGCCGCGAGCATGGTCCCGATGACCAGCTCGACCGCGACGAGCAGCCGCCGCCAGACATTGGTGTCGATCCAGAACGCGAAAACCGCGAAGAACGTGACCAGGAACAACCGGGCGGGGATCTGCGCCCGCTGCCCGCCGTTGCTGAAGAACACCAGGTCGCGACCCGGGGGCGCGAAGCCGCTCTGGACCAGCGCAGTGAAGACGAGCTGCACGAGCACCGACGTGGCCGCGAAGGCGAGCATGAAGCCGTTGACCCGGCCCGGCGGCTCGCTCCGGGCGTAGCGCGCCGGGCTGCTGTCGACCGAGCGGTAGTGGTCGGCGACGCCGGCCGGTCTGTCCAGCGGCGGTTCGCTCACGCCGATGCCACCGCAGCGCGGAGCATCACGGTGTCGTTTCCGAGCGGGTGGACGGGACGACGACCACCCGTCCGGAGCCGTCCACTACGAACCCGCCGCCGTCCGTGGCGATCACCCGTGCGGATTCCCTCCCGAACGCTGGGAGGACCACATCGGCGGCGTCGCCGACCGGCGTGACCACGAGACCCGGCGTCCTCGCCGGCGGGGACACGAGCTGGACGACCAGTCCGTCGGTGAACGACTGCAGGTCGAAGCCGGAGCCGGTCAGGCGACCGTCCGCGACCGTCACGGGCACCGTCACCCCGGCCGGCACCGGACCGAAGGCCAGGAACGGACGGGCGCCGGGAGCGCCGTCCCAGGCGAAGTCGGCGACCTGTTGCCAGCCACTGAACTCGGCGAGCGTCGGTACCAGCCCGGTGAGCGTGGCGGCCGGCGCCTCGGTGCTCGAGGCCGGGATGTCGAGGTCGAAGCCGGCGCTGAAGCCCGCCGGCACCGCCGTGAACCCGGCGTCGCTGCCACCCAGGACCAGCGCCGACTCGGGCAACAGCTGCACGTCGTACGTCGGGGTCCGCACGTTGCAGCCTCCGAGGTCGCGGTCCCGGATCAACGTGACGGTGAGCTGGTTGCGGACCAGCTCCTGGCCCGCCGGGATCGCGACGGTGACCCGTTGCGTCCCCGAGCCGTGGAGTACCGGCGACCCGATCTGCCGTCCGTTGAGCTCGACCTGCACGAGCCAGCGGGCGTCGTCGGTGACAGTCGGCACCTGGAACGCGAGCCGTACGGCGGTGGGAACGGAGCCGCCGGGGAGGTCCGACAGCGAGAAGGGCACCCGCCAGCTGCTGCTGTCGATCAGCTGCTGCACGTCGGTGCTGGCCCCGATCGACTCCAGTGACACCTCGTCCCCTGCCGGCCTCTCGATCTGGAGCGACTCGGGCGAGGTCGCGGGCGCGTCCGCGGTCGTGACCGGGTCGGTCGCGAGGAAGGTCGGCACCACGTCGGACGACGTGGCGATCACCGCCAGGTGGGCGACGTCCTCGACCGTGCCGACCGCGACCGTCCCGCCGCTCCCCGAGCCCGGTTGCCATCCCAGATCCGCCACCGCGTCCGCAGGACCGACCAGGATGTGGCTGCCATCGCCGCCGCTGAGAGCGTCGGTCACATCGGCGAACGAGACCGCATGACCCTCCTGGGTGAGGGCCACCCCGAGCTGGGCAGCCGTCTCCAGCCACGGTTGGGCGTCCGCACCGGTCGTCGGAAGCGCGAGATCGAGGGTCACGTCGTGCTCGAGGCCTGCCACCAGGTCACGCACGGTGTGGAGAGGATCGTCGAGCGGACCGTGCAGCCGGGTCTTCGTCGCGTCGAGAACGACGAGCGCGCCCAGGGTCTCGTCGAGGTTGCACTGCTGCTGGTCGAGGCCCCCGGTCAGCTTGACCTGCACCCGGACACTGCCGTCCGCCAGTGCGTCGTCGGGGACCGGCACGTCGACGTCCAGGTCGTGCTCGCCGGGGTCGAGCTCCCCGACGTACTGCGAGTAGCCGTCGACCAGGACCCTCAGGAAGACGGTGCCGGCCGACGACGCCTGGGTGTGCCCGACGAGCGTGAGCTCAGCGGTCTGGATCGTCGAGTCCCGCGGAACCGCGACAGTGAAGGACGCGGAGGTCGCGTTGTCGTCGCTGAGACTGATGCCGGCGGGCTTCCCCAGACCGGCCAGGTCCTGGACGAAGGAGGTCCCGGTCGTGGAGGTCTCGTCGTCGTCGCGTCCGAGCCAGCTCGGGCGGATGAGAGCGAGCACGACCACCAGCGCGATGACCAGCCCGAAGAAGATCACCACCCCGCGCGGGAACCAGTGCCGACGCTCCGGCGCCGCGGTCGGCGAGTTCTGGCTCATGTTCGTCCTTTCACCGCAGCGAATCGCGAGGAGTTCCAGTACGACGCCGCCGGGATCCGGGCGGTGTCGCACCGGTCGGCGTACTTGGTCGCGATCTCGACCGACTCCCGGAGTAGTCCGTCCTCGAGCAGGATCGGTTCGAAACCGAGCCGGACCAGGTGGTCGTTGCGCACGGACAGGTCGTTCTCCGCGGCCTCCTGACGGGGATTGCCGACGTAGGTGAGCTCAGCCCCGACCAGCCGCTCCAGCAGGTGGGCGAGGTCCCGTACGCGGTGGGTCTCGGCGACCTGGTTCATGATCCGCACCCGGCCTCGCACCTCGTCGCCGGACTCGACGGCGAGTCGGACGCACCGGACCGTGTCCTGCAGGTTGATGAAGGCCCGGGTCTGGCCGCCGGTCCCGTGGATCGTGAGCGGGTAGCCGATCGCGGCCTGCACGAGGAACCGGTTGAGCACGGTGCCGAAGTCGCCGTCGTAGTCGAAGCGGTTGACCAGACGCTCGTCGAGCCGGGTCTCCTCGGTCTGGGTGCCCCACACGATGCCCTGGTGCAGGTCGGTGATGCGGACGCCGTCGTTCTGCGCGTAGAACTGGAAGAGCAGCTGGTCCAACGACTTCGTCAGGTGGTAGATGCTGCCCGGTCGCGTCGGGTAGAGGATCTCCCGAGAGACGGGTGCCCCGTCCCGATCGGGATAGCTGATGTCCAGGTAGCCCTCGGGCAGATCCACCGGTGCCGTCTCGTAGCCGTACACCCCCATCGTGCCCAGGTGCACGACGTGCGTGTCGAGTCCGGCCTCGACGATCGCGGCCAGCAGGTGGTGCGTCGCATTGAGGTTGTTGTCGACCGTGTAGCGCTTGTGGGCGCTGTCCTTCATGGAGTACGGCGCGGCGCGCTGCTCGGCGAAGTGGACGACCGCGTCAGGACGGAGATCGCGCAGGATCGCGAGCAGGCCGCCGTAGTCTTGTGCCACGTCCAGGTCGACGAAACCGATCTCGCGAGCAGACACCTGACGCCAACACTCCACGCGCTCCGCCGGCGTTGCGATCGGCGTCAACGACTCGACCCCCAGCTCGTCGTCCATTCGGCGCCGCGCGAGGTTGTCAACGATCGTCACGTCGTGTCCGGCCCCGGAGAGATGGAGCGCTGTCGGCCACCCGCAGAACCCGTCGCCCCCGAGGACCAGCACTCGCACGCCGTACGCCCCCTCCGCCGGTCGACCCGAAATGGGCATGTACCGAACCCGTGGTCCGATGCTAACCCGCGAAGGGTCGGGTTCGCGCTCGCGAAACGACCGGATTCCAGGGGAGAGCTGCGCCGGGTCGGCTTAGCCGGCGAGGGCCTGGAGCGACGGCATGGTGAGGGCGCCGACGGCCGGAGTCACCCACACACGGGCCCCGGTCTCCAGCTCGAGCTGGCGGGCGTGGGTCCTGGTCAGGATCACCGTGACCTCGTCGCCGTCGTCGGTGAGCACGGTCACCCGGACCTCGAAGCCGACCCGCAACAACCGCGAGATGGTGCCCTCGGCAGCGCCGGGAAGCTCGGGAGCGACCGAGAGGTGGATGTCGTGCGGACGCAGCATCACCCCGCTGAGGGTGGTGATCTCCCCGAGGAAGCCCATCACGAAGTCGTTGGCCGGCTCGTCGTAGAGCTGGTCGGGGGTGCCGACCTGCTCGACCCGGCCCTCGTTGATGACCACGATCTCGTCGGCCACCTCCATGGCCTCCTCCTGGTCGTGGGTCACGAACACGGTCGTCACGTTGACCTCGTCGTGGAGGCGACGCAGCCAGTCACGGAGCTCCTTGCGGACCTTCGCGTCGAGTGCACCGAAGGGCTCGTCGAGGAGCAGCACCGTCGGCTCCACCGCGAGCGCCCGGGCGAGCGCCATCCGCTGACGCTGGCCGCCCGAGAGCTGCGAGGGCATCCGGTGGGCGAACTGCGAGAGGTGGACGAGCTTGAGCAGCTCGTCGACCCGCGCCGTGATCTCCTCCTTCGGCCGCTTGCGGATCTCGAGTCCGAACGCGACGTTCTTGGCGACCGTCATGTGCTTGAAGACCGCGTAGTGCTGGAAGACGAAGCCGACGTTGCGCTTCTGGGGCGGGAGCTGGGTCGCGTTGGTCCCCTCGATGCTGATCGTGCCGGAGTCGGCCGCGTCGAGGCCCGCGATGATCCGCAGCAGGGTCGACTTGCCGCCGCCGGACGGCCCGAGCAGGGCGGTCAGCTGACCGGTGGGCAGGGACACGTTGACATCGTCGAGCGCGACGAAGTCGCCGAACCGCTTGTTGACGCCCTTGATCTCGATACTCATGACTTGGACTCCTTGGGACGCAGCAGGGCGACGATGATGAGGCAGAGCACAGCAGCGAACACGAGCATGAAGGCCACCGAGTACGCCGTCTCCTGCTGGAAGTTCTGATACTTCTGCTGGACGAGCACGGTGGCCACCTGGGTCTCGCCGCCGACGTTGCCGGCGACGACCTTGACGGCTCCGAACTCACCGAGGGCACGGGCCAGACTCAGCACCATGCCGTAGACGACTGCCCACTTGATGCCGGGCAGGGTGATCCGCCAGAAGGTCTGACCGGCGTTGGCACCGAGGCTCCGAGCCGCCTGCTCCTGATCGTCACCGAGCTCCTCGAGCACGGGGACGATCTCGCGGATCACCAGCGGGAGGATCACGAAGCAGGTCGCCATGATCATCCCGGGCCGGGCGAAGATGACCTGCAGCCCGCGGTCCTCCAGCCAGGGCCCGAACCAGCCGAACCGGCCGTTGTAGACCAGGACCAGGGCGAGACCGACCACGACCGGCGACACCGACAGCGGCAGGTCGATCAACACCGAGAGCGCCCGCTTGCCGATGAAGGTGTAGCGGACCAGGAGCAGCGACATGCCGACACCGAAGACGGTGTTGATCAGCACCGAGATCACCGCGATCTGGGCAGTGAGCTTGAGCGCGTGGATGACGTCCGGGTCGGACAGCGCGTCCTGGATGCCGGTCAGGCCGTCGGCGAAGGTGTTCTTGACGACGAAGGCGGTCGGCCAGGCGACCAGCATCACGAGGTAGCCGATGACGAGGAACCGGAGCAGCCACTTCACGCCCTGCGACTTGTTGGCGACTGCCGTACTGCTCGAGCTAGCCACGTCGCGCCACCCGTCGCTGGATGATGTCGAGCGTGACGATCGCGACCAGTGCGACGGTCAGCATGATCGTCGCGACCGCCGCAGCGGCTGCGGTGTTGCCGCCCTCGAGGAACGAGAACAGCCGCACGGACACGACCTCGGTCTGACGAGGCAGGTTGCCGGAGATGAGCACCAGCGCGCCGTACTCGCTGATCCCTCGCGCGAAGGACAGCGCCGCACCGGCGAAGATCGCCGGCACGAGCGACGGCAGGACGACTCGACGGAAGGTGGTGAACCGGCTGGCGCCGAGGGACGCCGCAGCGTCCTCGACGTCCGTCTCCAGCTCCTCGAGCACCGGCTGCACCGTGCGCACGACGAACGGAAGGGTCACGAACGCGATCGCCAGCAGCACCGACCAGCGGGTGCCGTTGATCTTGAGCCCGAGCGGGCTCTGCGGTCCGTAGAGCGACAGCAGCACCAGGCCGGCGACGATGGTCGGCATCGCGAACGGGATGTCGATGATCAGGTCGAGCAGACCCTTGCCGGGGAACCGGTCACGGACCAGCACCCACGCGATGATCGTGCCCATCACCATGTTGATCATGGTGATGATGAGCGAGGAGACCACGGTGAGCGTCAGGGCCGACCGGGTGTTCTCGTTGCTGAGCACCGACTCGAACGTGGACCAGCCGCCACCGGCGGCCTTCACCACGATGGCGGACAGCGGGATCAGGACCAGCAGGCTGAACCAGATCATGGCCACGCCGAGCCCGAGGCCCGACGTGGCGGTCAGTGCAGCGCCAGATTTCTGCGAGGACGAGGCCGACCGGCGCTTGCGCGCCGATCGGCCGTCCACGGCGATCGTGGCTGCCACTACTGACCCGAATCCGCCTGGAGCTTCGTCAGGATCCCGAGCGGGTTGCCGTCTTCGCCATCTCCGAAGTACTTGTCGTTGGCCACGCCCCAGCCACCGAAGTCGTCATCGATGGTGAGCAGCGTCGCCGGCTTCGGGAACGGGTCGGATGTGTCGTTGGCACCCTCGACATCGACGTCACCGACGTCGACGAGCGGGCGGTAGCCGGTCTCGGCGTACAGCTTCTGACCGTCCGCGCTCTTCTGGAAGTCCATGAACGCCTGCGCCGAGTCCGAGGCGCCCTCGGTGACGGCACAGGGGTTCTGGATCAAGATGGAGGAGTCGGGGATGACGTAGTCGAAGTCGGTGCCGCTCTGACGGGCGAGGATCGCCTCGTTCTCGTAGGAGAGGAGGACGTCGCCGGTGCCGCTGGTGAAGGCGGTGGTCGCGTCGCGGCCGGAGTCGGGGAGCGCCACGACGTTCGAGAAGAACGACTTCATGTACGCGTCCGCGTCCTCCTTGCTGCCTCCGTCGGCGATGACGGAGCCGTAGGCGGCCAGCAGGTTCCACTTGGCCGAGCCGGAGGAGGCGGGGTTCGGCGTGACGATGCCGACGCCCGGCTTCGCCAGGTCGTCCCAGCTGTCGATGCCCTTCGGGTTGCCGCTCTGGACGACCATCACGACGATCGACTGCGTGCAGATGCCCTTGGTGTCGTTGTCCTTCCAGTCGTCGGCGACGATGCCCTCGTCGACCAGACGCTGGACGTCCGGCTCGAGCGACAGGTGCACCTCGTCGGCGTCCTGGCCGGCCGCGACGGCGCGGCTCTGGTCACCGGACGCGCCGTACGAGCCCTTGATGTCGACGCCCTTGCCGGCATCGGTGTCGTTGAAGGCGCCGATGACGCCCTCGTTGGCCTGCTGGAGAACGGAGTAGCCAACTACGTTGACAGTGTCGCCACTGTCGCTGGCCGAATCACTGGAGCACCCCGTCAAGGCCAGCACCCCGGCAACCGATACGGCTGCCGCAACCTTGATCGTCTTGTTCATCGTCATCTCTTTCTTCAGTCCCCCACACCGGGGCCCATTCTGCTGAATGACGAGAAGAGTAGTGGACTTACGCGAAGTTATTGGCATTGGGGTCATTGAGCGGGAAAATATATGATGTGCGATGGATCACGAATCCATCAGGGGAGATGCGTAGGACCAGCTCGGGAGCCCGACTATCGTGGTAGGTCGTGCCGGCTCCCGCCCCGAGCGCAAAACTGGAACGTGTTCCAGTTTTGGGACTGCTGCCGGTACGATCGGCACGTGCCGGGCCCCCAGGCCGACGCGTGCACCGCACAGCAACGAGGGAGTGGCGCGAAGTGTCCAAGCAGGTCAAGCAGCTCGACCGGGTGGTCATCCGGTTCGCGGGCGACTCGGGTGACGGCATGCAGCTGACCGGGGACCGGTTCACCCAGGAGTCGGCCGTCTTCGGCAACGACCTGGTGACGCTGCCGAACTTCCCCGCCGAGATCCGGGCACCCCAGGGCACGTTGCCGGGCGTGTCGTCGTTCCAGGTGCACTTCGCCGACCACGACATCCTGACGGCCGGCGATGCGCCCGACGTGCTCGTCGCGATGAACCCGGCCGCCCTTCGGGCCAACCTCGCCGACCTGCCGAAGGGCGCGACGATCATCGTCGACACCCACGACTTCACCGGCCGCAACCTCACCAAGGCGGGGTACGACGCCAACCCGCTCGACGGGCTCGGCGATGCCGGCTCGCCGCTGGGCGAGTTCTTCGTCCACACCGTCGACCTGACCGGCATGACCGTCGAGGCGGTCAAGGAGTTCGGCCTGTCCCGCAAGGACGCCGCCCGCGCCAAGAACATGTTCGCGCTCGGCCTGCTGTCGTGGATGTACGGCCGACCGATCGAGTCGACGATCACGTTCCTGGAGCGGCGCTTCGCGAAGGTCGCTGACATCCGCGACGCCAACATCACGGCGTTCAAGGCCGGCTGGAACTTCGGCGAGACCACCGAGACCTTCGTCGTCTCCTACGAGATCAAGCCGGCTCCGATGTCTGCGGGCACCTACCGCAACATCACCGGCAACCTCGCGCTGTCCTACGGCCTGGTCGCCGCCGGCGTGCAGTCCGGGCTGCCGATCTTCCTCGGGTCCTACCCGATCACCCCGGCCTCCGACATCCTCCACGAGCTCTCGAAGCACAAGGCGTTCGGCGTGACCACGCTGCAGGCCGAGGACGAGATCGCCGGCATCGGCGCGGCGATCGGCGCCTCGTTCGCGGGCTCGCTCGGCGTCACCACGACGTCGGGTCCGGGCCTGGCGCTGAAGTCCGAGGCCATCGGCCTGGCCGTGATGACCGAGCTCCCGTTGCTGGTCGTCGACGTCCAGCGCGGTGGCCCCTCGACCGGGCTGCCGACCAAGACCGAGCAGGCCGACCTGCTGCAGGCGATGTTCGGCCGCAACGGCGAGGCGCCGGTCCCGATCGTCGCGCCGCAGTCGCCCGGCGACTGCTTCGACGCCGCCATCGAGGCCGCCCGGATCGCGATCACCTACCGCACCCCCGTGCTGCTGCTCTCCGACGGCTACCTCGCCAACGGCTCCGAGCCGTGGCGGATCCCCGAGATCGACGACCTGCCGAAGATCGACCCGAACTTCGCGACCGAGCGCAACAAGGAGATCCCCGGAAAGCCGGCCAAGGACGGCACCGAGACCCCCTCGACGATGGAGTACTGGCCCTACCTGCGCGACGAGGAGACCCTCGCGCGTCCCTGGGCCATCCCGGGCACGCCCGGACTCGAGCACCGCATCGGCGGGCTGGAGAAGGGCGACGGTCACGGCAACATCTCCTACGACCCGGCCAACCACGACCTGATGGTCCGCACCCGCCAGGCCAAGGTCGACCGGATCGCTGACTCGCTGCCACCGCTCGAGGTCGACGACCCGTCCGGAGCGGCCAAGGTCCTCGTGATCGGGCTGGGGCTCGACGTACGGCCCGATCGGCGCCGGCGTACGCCGGGTCCGCAAGGCCGGCTTCAACGTCGCCCAGGTCCACCTGCGCCACCTCAACCCGTTCCCGAAGGACCTCGGCGAGATCCTCAAGCGCTACGACAAGGTCCTCGTGCCCGAGATGAACCTCGGCCAGCTCTCGCTGCTGCTGCGCGGCAAGTACCTCGTCGACGCCATCGGCTACAACCAGGTCAACGGCATGCCGATCAAGGCCGCCGAGCTCGCCGAGGCCATCGGCGGTCTCGTCGCCGAGGCCGAGGGCGTCACCGTCGACCTCTCCACGACCACCGACTCGGAGGTTTCCAAGTGACCGCGACAGAGAAGCTGCCGTTCCCCGGCATGCGCTCGGGCATCGAGCTGGTCCCGACCAACGACCAGCCGCAGACCGGCAAGGAGTACACCTCCGACCAGGAGGTCCGCTGGTGCCCCGGCTGCGGCGACTACGCCGTCCTCAAGGCCGTCCAGGGCTTCCTGCCCGACCTCGGCCTGCGCCGCGAGAACATCGTCTTCGTCTCCGGCATCGGCTGCTCCTCGCGGTTCCCCTACTACCTCGACACCTACGGCATGCACTCGATCCACGGCCGCGCGCCCTCGATCGCGACCGGCATCGCCACCGCCCGCGAGGACCTCTCGGTCTGGGTCGTCACCGGTGACGGCGACGCGCTCTCCATCGGCGGCAACCACCTGATCCACGCGCTGCGCCGCAACGTCAACATGACGATCCTGCTGTTCAACAACCGGATCTACGGCCTCACCAAGGGCCAGTACTCCCCCACCTCCGAGGCCGGCAAGGTCACCAAGTCGACCCCGATGGGCTCGCTCGACCACCCGTTCAACCCGGTCTCCCTCGCCCTGGGCGCCGAGGGGTCCTTCGTGGCCCGCACCATCGACTCCGACCGCAAGCACCTCACCTCGGTGCTCTCCGCGGCCGCCGCGCACCGCGGCACCTCGTTCGTCGAGATCTACCAGAACTGCCCGATCTTCAACGACGGCGCCTTCGACGCCATCAAGGACAACGACACCAAGGCCGACGCGATCATCCCGCTGGTCCACGGCGAGCCGATCCTGTTCGGCAACGGCGTCCAAGGGCCTGGTCCGCGACAGCGAGACCGGCGGCGTCAAGGTCGCACTCGTCGCCGACGTCAGCGAGGACGCGCTCCTGGTCCACGACGCGCACAACCCCGACCCGACCATGGCGTTCGCGATCTCCCGGCTCACCGACTCCGGCTACCTCAACCAGTCACCGATCGGCATCTTCCGCCAGGTCGAGCGACCGACCTACGACGACGGCGCCCGCGCCCAGATCGAGTCCGCCAAGGACGCCGCCCCCGGCGACCCCGCCGACCGACTCGCCGCACTCATCGGCGGCGGCGACACCTGGACGTGGTCTGAGCCGACCCGACGAGCGGAAGCGTCCCCGCCCGAGCACGGGGACGCTTTTACGTGGGATGAAGAACCGCACGTCGGGGGTCACCTACCCGAAGTGCAACGCGGCCTAACCTCAGGCCGGGGCGCCGTCCCGGCCACCTCGGACGCACTCCTATGCTGACGCGGTGTCGGAACTGCGTCGTGGCCTGGTCTTCGGGGTCGCGGCGTACGCGCTCTGGGGCCTGTTCCCGCTCTACTGGCCGTTGCTCGAGCCGGCCGGCGCCTCGAGATCCTCGCCCACCGGGTGCTGTGGTCGTGCGTGACGATCATCGTGCTGCTGCTCGCACTCGGCCGGACCTCGCAGCTGCGCGCGATCCTGCGCGACCGTCGGGTCCGGGTGCTGCTGACCTTCGCTGCTGTCCTGATCACCGTCAACTGGGTGACCTACATCTGGGGCGTCAACAACGGCCGCGTCGTCGAGACCTCGCTGGGCTACTTCATCAACCCGCTGGTCACCGTGCTGATGGGCGTCTTCTTCCTCGGCGAGCAGCTGCGGCCGCTGCAGTGGGTGGCGATGGGGATCGCCACCGTCGCCGTGGTGGTGCTGACGGTCGACTACGGGAGGCTGCCGTACGTCGCGCTGATCCTGGCGTTCTCGTTCGGCACCTACGGACTGTGCAAGAAGACCGCGAACGTCGGCGCGATCGAGAGCCTGGCCTTCGAGACCAGCATGGTGATGCCGTTCGCGCTGGTCTACATCTGCTGGCTCGGCTACTCCGGCGGATCGAACTTCGGCAGCCACGGGGTCGGACACACGCTCCTGTTCATGTCGACAGGCATCGTCACCGCCATCCCGCTGATGTGCTTCGGAGCGGCCGCTACCCGCGTGCCGCTGGTGCAGCTCGGCCTGCTGCAGTACCTCACACCGATCGTGCAGTTCGCCCTCGGTGTCTTCCTGTTCGACGAGGACATGCCCGCGGCCCGCTGGGCGGGATTCGCGCTGGTCTGGATCGCGCTGGTCATCTTCACCGTCGAGGCGATCAACCACCGCCGGCGTCAGCTCCGGCTGATCGTCCCTGCGAGCGCGATCTGACGGGTCGAGTCAGGAGGAGCGGACCGCCACGACGTCGGCGAACGCCTCGAGGGCGTCACGGACCGCGCCGGCGGGCAGCGCGGCGAGATGTGCCTTGGCCTCGTGGGCTCGGTCGACGACGTAGGCACGGGCCTGGTCCATCGCGGGGTGCTTGCGCAGCAGGTCGAGCGTCTCGGCGTGGAGGTCGTCGTCGGTGAGGTCGCCGGCGAGCAGCTCGAGGAGCCGGGCGTCGGCAGGGTCGGTGGAGGCCTGGGCCATCAGCACCGGCAGCGTCGGCACGCCCTCGCGCAGGTCGGTGCCGGGGGTCTTGCCGGACTCACCGGACTCGGAGGCGATGTCGAGGATGTCGTCGGAGAGCTGGAAGGCCGAGCCGACGATCTCGCCGTACGCCGCCAGCGCCTCCTCGACCTCCGGGGTCGCGCCGCCGAAGCGAGCGCCGTAGCGGGCCGAGGTCGCGATCAGCGAGCCGGTCTTGCCGGCGACCACCTCGAGGTAGTGGACGAGCGGGTCCTCGCCCGGTCGCGGGCTCGACGGTCTCGAGGATCTGGCCCTCGACCAGCCGGGTGAAGGTCTGGGCCTGGATCCGGACGGCGTCGGCACCGAGCTCGGCGGTCAGCTCGGAGGACCGGGAGAACAGGAAGTCGCCGGTGAGGATCGCGACGTGGTTGCCCCAGCGCGAGTGGGCGGACACCGCACCGCGGCGCAGGTCGGCCTCGTCCATGACGTCGTCGTGGTAGAGCGAGGCGAGGTGGGTCAGCTCGACGACGCAGGCTGCTGTCACGACCTCGTCGGCGTCGGGACGGTCACCGGTCTCGGCGGCCAGCAGCACGAGGAGCGGACGGAACCGCTTGCCGCCGGCCTCCATCAGGTGGCTGGCGGTCTCGGTCACGAACTCGGCGCGGCTGCGCACGTGGCCGGCGAGCGCCTCCTCGACCACCTGCATGCGGTCGCGCAGCCGTCCTGCGAGCGCCTCGTCGGCGACGGGCAGCGCCAGCGTGGGGATTCCAGTCGTCACCTGATGAATTGTCCTGCATTGGCCGCCAGGTCGAGACACCGGGCCCGGCACGATGCCGAGGACCAGGGTCGCGGCGACCCCCACCGGGATGGTCGAGCCGGTCAGCAGCGACGGTCGGTGACGCTGGCGAGCTCACCGGCGGCAGGATCCGCGTCGACGAAGAACATCAGCACGATGACCCGGACGTAGAAGAAGACCGCGACGATGCTGCACAGGATCGCGGCGATGCACGACCGGCCACGCGCCGGCCGAGAGCGCGACGGTGAAGACGGCCCACTTGCCGATGAAGCCCGCCGGTCAGCGGGATGCCGGCCATCGAGAGCAGGAAGAAGGCGAACACGCCGGCGACCAGCGGCGAGCGGCGACCGAGGCCGGCCCAGCGCGAGAACTGGGTGGCCTCGCCGCTGGAGTCGCGGACCAGGGTGACGATGGCGAAGGCGCCGATCATCGCGAAGCCGTAGGTCGCCAGGTAGAACAGCACCGCCTGCAGCGAGGTGATCTCGCCGTCCGCCAGCTCGGTCGCCTGCTGGACGCCGAGCACGCCGGTGAGCAGGAAGCCGGTGTGGGCGATCGAGGAGTAGGCGAGCATCCGCTTCATGTCGGTCTGGACGACGGCGAGGACCGCAGCCGACGACCATGGTCAGGATCGCGATGACCCACAGCATCGGCTGCCAGGTCCAGCGGTCCGATCCGAAGGCGACGTAGAAGAGCCGCAGGAGCGCGCCGAACGCCGCGATCTTGGTGCAGGCCGCCATGAACGCCGTGACCGGCGGTCGGGGCGCCCTGGTAGACGTCGGGCGTCCAGACGTGGAACGGCGCCGCGCCGACCTTGAAGAGCAGGCCGACCGAGATCATGCCGAGCCCGATCAGCAGCAGCGACCGGTTGCCGAGGTCGTTGCGGACCGCCTCGTTGATCTCGGCGTACCCCATCGAGCCGGCGTAGCCGTAGACCAGCGCGACGCCGTAGATGAAGAACGCCGAGGAGAACGCGCCGAGGAGGAAGTACTTCAGCGCCGCCTCCTGGCTGAGCAGCCGGCGGCGCCGCGCGAGACCGCAGAGCAGGTAGAGCGGCAGCGAGAGCACCTCGAGGGCGACGAACATCGTCAGCAGGTCGTTGGCGGCCGGGAACAGCATCATGCCGCCGACCGCGAACATCATCAGCGGGTAGACCTCGGTGTGCTCGAGGCCCTGCGTCGACGCCTGACGCTCGGCCTCGGTGCCCGGCAGGGCTGCGGCCTGACCGGCGAACGACGAGACGCCGCCCTCGAGCCGGCGCTCGGCGAAGAGCAGCAGGCCGCCGATCGAGAAGACCAGCACGATCCCCCAGAAGAAGACGGTCGGGCCGTCGACCACGATCGTGCCCTCGACGTCGACCGAACCGCGGGCGACGCCGTCGCCGAGCACGTCCAGGTTGCCCGCCACGAAGATCGTGCCCGCGAGGGCGACGACCAGGCCGAGGCCCGCCAGCAGCGATCTGCACGACGTAGCGATGCTCGCGCTTCACGAAGGCCTCGACGACCACCCCGGCACAGGCGACGCCGAAGATCACGAGCAGCGGCCACAGCTGGTCGTACTCGATGGTGGGCTTCACGAAGTCCATCAGTGGCCTTCCTCGGAGTCGTGGTCGGCGGCCGGCACGGTCGGCGGGTCATCGCTGACGCCGACGTGCTGCAGCAGCGAGTCGACAGTCGGGTTGACCGCGTCGAGCAGCGGCATCGGGTAGAAGCCGAAGAGCACCAGCGCGAGCATGAGCGGGTACGACGGCGACCAGCTCGCGCCGGTTGAGGTCGGTCAGCGCCTCGTCGCCAGGGGCCGGCGGTCCGGTCATCGTGCGCTGGTAGAGCCAGAGCACGTAGATCGCGGCCAGGACGATGCCGGTGACGGCGATCGCGCCGACCCACCAGTGGTAGTCGAACGCGGAGATCAGCACCAGGATCTCGGAGACGAACTGGCTCAGGCCGGGCAGGCCCAGGGTCGCGAGGCCGGCGATCAGGAACAAGCCCGGCCAGCACCGGTGCCCTGCTCTCGATGCCCGTGATCTCACTGATCAGCGAGGTGCCCTTGCGACGGATCAGGTAGCCGGCGATCAGGAACAGCGCCGCCGTCCCGACCCCGTGGTTGACCATGTAGAGGATCGAGCCGGAGCCGCCCTGGCTGGTCAGCGTGAAGATGCCCAGCGTGATGAAGCCGAAGTGGCTCAGCGAGGTCAGACCGATCAGCCGCAGGATGTCGTCCTGGCCGATGGCGAGGAACGCGCCGTACACGATCGAGATCAGGGCGAGCGTCACCACCACCGGCGTCGCCCACTGCGACGCCTCGGGGAAGAGCCCGAGGCAGAAGCGCAGCATCCCGAACGTGCCGATCTTGTCGAGCACGCAGACCAGCAGCACGCTGGTGCCCGGGGTCGCCTTCTCGGTCGTGTCGGCCAGCCAGGTGTGCAGCGGGAAGAGCGGCGCCTTGACGGCGAACGCGATCATGAAGCCGACGAAGAGCCAGCGCTCGGCGTTGGTGCTCATGTCGAGCTGCTGGAGGTCGGAGATCAGGTACGACGGGTCGCCGTCGCGGGCGGAGACGACGTACAGCCCGATCACCGCGGCGAGCAGGACCAGGCCGCCGCCGAGCTGGTACATCAGGAACTTCAGCGCGGCGAAGGCCCGGCCGTCGCGACCGAAGCCACCGATCAGGAAGTACGCCGGGATCAGCGTCGCCTCGAAGACGACGTAGAAGAGGAACACGTCGGTGGCCGCGAAGACCACCAGCGCGAAGGCCTCGAGCGCGAGCGCCCAGGCGAAGAACGCGCCGGGGTTCTTCGTGCCGTCGGCCTCATGCCACGAGGCCACGAAGACGATCGGCACGAGCACCACGGTCAGCAGGATCAGGAGCAGGCCGAGCCCGTCGACGCCGAGGGCGTAGTGGACGCCGAAGGCCTCGATCCAGGTGTGGGTCTCGGTCAGCTGCATGCCGTCGTCGGGGTTGAACTGCACCGCGACCGCGACGCCGACCGCGAGCGTCACGACCGAGACGAGGAGAGCGACCTGCTTGGGCAGGGCTGAGCCGGGCGTCTTGGGCACGAACGCCGTGACCAGGGCGCCGACGAGAGGCACCACCCAGAGGACGGTCAGCCAGGGGAAGTCACTCATGTGAGGTTCACCGCCAGGAGGGCCAGGACGACGATGAGAGCGCCCACGAGCAGGGACAGGGCATAGGAGCGGACGTAGCCGTTCTGCGCTCGGCGGGCGACCATCGCGATCGCGCCGATGGCGACCGGTCCCCCGGTGAGTACGCCGTCGACGGCGTACTCGTCGACCGCGAGCAGCCCGGTCACCGTGTGCCGCCCCGGGTTGACCACGAGAGCGTCGTTGACCTGGTTGCCGTAGAGCTCCTGGCGTGCCGCCCGGGTCGCGAAGGAGACGTCCTGCGGTGCCGTCCGCGGAGACGTCGCGCTTCCCGACCAGGAACCAGGCCAGGGCGACGCCGGACATCGCGACGACCAGGATCAGCACCGTGGTGACGGCCACCGGGATCGCGGGGGTCTCGTGCTCGGCGACGCCCGTCGACCGGCTGGAGGAAGTCGATGATCCAGTCGTTGACGATCATCAGGCCGCCGAGCAGGGACAGCGCGGCGAGGACGATCAGCGGGAAGGTCATCACCTTCGGGCGACTCGTGCGGGTGGACGTCCTTCTCCCAGCGCTTGTCGGTGAAGAAGGTCATCAGCATCAGCCGGGTCATGTAGAAGCCGGTGATGCCGGCACCGAGCAGTGCGCAGGAGCCCGACCACGAGGTTCTGCTCGAGCGCGACCTCGATGATCTTGTCCTTGGAGAAGAACCCGGCGAACGGCGGGAACCCGATGATGGCGAGGTAGCCGAAGGCGAAGGTCAAGAAGGTCACCGGCATCGCCTTGCGCAGCAGGCCGTAGTGCCGCATCTCGACGTCGTCGTTCATGCCGTGCATCACCGACCCGGCGCCGAGGAACATGTCGGCCTTGAAGAAGCCGTGCACCAGCAGCAGGAAGATCGCGAGCGGGTAGCCGGCGACGCCGAGGCCGGCACCGAGCATCATGTAGCCGATCTGGCTCATCGTGGAGCCGGCGAGCACCTTCTTGATGTCGTCCTTCGCGCAGCCGATGATCGCGCCGTACAGCAGCGTGATCGTCGCGACGATCACCACGGCGGTCTGCGCGTGGGGCGCGAGCTCGAAGATGAAGTTGGAGCGGACGATCAGGTAGACGCCAGCGGTGACCATGGTGGCTGCGTGGATCAGCGCCGAGACCGGGGTCGGGCCCTCCATCGCGTCGAGCAGCCAGGCCTGCAGCGGGAACTGCGCCGACTTGCCGCAGGCGCCGAGCAGCAGCAGCAGCCCGAGGACGGTCAGCGTCGTGTCGGAGGCACCGCCGGCGTTGGCGCTGATCACCGTGAAGCTCGTCGAGCCGAAGGTGACGAAGAACAGCATGATCGCGAGCGACATCCCGATGTCGCCGACCCGGTTGATGACGAAGGCCTTCTTGGCCGCCGCCGCCGCGACGGGCTTGTGCTGCCAGAAGCCGATCAGCAGGTACGACGCCAGACCGACGCCCTCCCAGCCGAGGAACAGCCCGAGGTAGTTCTCGGACAGCACCAGCATCAGCATCGCGGCGACGAACAGGTTGAGGTAGCCGAAGAAGCGGCGACGCCGCGGGTCGTGCTCCATGTAGCCGATGGAGTAGATGTGGATCAGCGACCCGACGCCGGTGATGAGCAGCAGGAACAGCGCCGTCAGCGGGTCGTAGAGCAGGTCCATGCCCGACGTCGAGGTGACCGACCTGGATCCAGTCGTAGAGGTGCTGGCCGATCTGCCGGTCGGAGCTGTCGCGGCCGAGCAGGCTGACGAACATCGCGAGGCTGATCGACGAACGAGCCGATCGGCAGCAGGGTGCCGAGGTAGTGGCCCCCACCTGTCGGTGTACTTGCCACCGATGAGCAGGATCGCGGCGCCGGCCAGCGGCAGCGCGATCACCAGCCACATCAGGGAGAAGACCCCGTCAGCCGCCGTCGGGTCGACCACCGGGATGGCGGTCGCCTCGTGCATGGGAATCATTCAGGTCAGTCCCCTAGTACTTCAGCAGGCTGGCGTCGTCGACCGAGGCCGACCGCCGGGTGCGGAAGATGGTCATGATGATCGCGAGCCCGACCACGACCTCGGCAGCGGCCACCACCATCACGAAGAAGGCTGCGATCTGGCCGTCGAGGTTGCCGTGCTGCTTGGCGAAGGCGACCAGCGCGAGGTTGGAGGCGTTGAGCATCAGCTCGATGCACATGAACACCACGATCGCGTTGCGCCGGGTGAGCACCCCCACGCACCCGATCGTGAAGAGGATGCCGGAGAGGACGATGTAGGCGGTGATGTTCATGCAGGCGTCTCCTCGTCCGTGGAGGCCGGCGCGGAGCCGTCGCGACCGGCGTGCGGCGCCCCGCCGATCTGGCTCTGGATCTCGTCGATGTCGTCGGCGAGCGCCGGCGCGGACCGGATCGTGCCGCGTGCGGCCAGCACCCGGGAGATCGATGCCTCGGAGGCGGTGCCGTCGGGCAGCAGGGCCGGGGTGTCGACCGCGTTGTGGCGGGCGAAGACACCCGGAGGAGGCAGCGGACCGAGGTGGAGGCCCTTGTCGCCGTAGTCCTTGACCCGCTGCGCGGCACGCACCGGCTGGGTCGGCTTGGGCGTGAGCCGCTCGCGGTGGGCGAGCACCATCGCGCCGACCGCTGCGGTGATCAGCAGCGCGCTGGTGGTCTCGAAGCCGAAGACGTAGCGGGAGAACAAGATGTTGGCCAGGCGCCTGGATGTTGCCGCCCTTGTTGGCCTCGTCGAGGCCGACCGCCGTGCCGAGGGAGATCTGGCCGAGACCGATGATGAGGACCATGCCGAGCATCAGTCCCCCGAGGATCGCCAGCACCCGCTGGCCGCGGATCGTCTCGACGACGGAGTCGGACGCGTCGACGCCGACGAGCATCAGCACGAAGAGGAAGAGCATCAGGATCGCGCCGGTGTAGACGATGATCTGCACCGCGAAGAGGAACGGCGCATCCAGTGCGGCGTACAGCATCGCGAGGCTGATCATCACCACCGCCAGCAGCATCGCGGCGTGCACGGCCTTGCGGACGAAGAGGATGCCGAGCGCCGCGATCATCATGATCGGAGCGAGGATCCAGAACGCGATCACTTGTCTGCCTCCCTCGCGGCCGGCGCCGGTGCGGAGAACTCACCGCGGTAGTAGGCACCCTCGTCGTCACCGAGCCGCATCGCGTGCGGCGGCTGCTCCATGCCGGGCAGCAGCGGGGCCAGCAGGTCGTTCTTCTCGTAGATCAGGTCGGCGCGGTTGTTGTCGGCCAGCTCGTACTCGTTGGTCATCGTGAGCGCGCGGGTCGGGCAGGCCTCGATGCACAGACCGCAGAGGATGCAGCGCAGGTAGTTGATCTGGTAGACGCGGCCGTAGCGCTCACCAGGGCTGAACCGGCCCTCTCCGTTGGCGCTGTCGTCGTTGGACGCGCCCTCGACGTAGATCGCGTCGGCCGGGCAGGCCCAGGCGCACAGCTCGCAGCCGATGCACTTCTCGAGGCCGTCGGGCCAGCGGTTGAGCTGGTGCCGGCCGTGGAAGCGCGGTGCCGTGGGCATCTTCTCGAAGGGGTACTGCTCGGTGACGACCTTCCTGAACATGGTCCGGAAGGTGACGCCGAACCCGGCGATCGGGTCCCAGAACTGCTCACGCAGGCCCTTGGGATCGGATGACTCGGCCATCAGGCTTCCCCTCCCGTGACGGTGGAGCTGGATGGGTGGAAGGTGAGCGGCGCAGCTGCGCCGCGGACGGCACCGCCGATCGGCATCGGCGGCACCGGGAAGCCACCGGTCGGAGGCGCGGCCTCGACGAGCTCTCGGCTCGGCAGCCGATTCGCCGATGAAGAACAGGACCACGAACATCGCGGCCACGATGCCGATCCCGATCAGGAGGTACTGCCGGTCGATCCCGCCCTCGAGCGAGACCGAACGGATCGTCGCGACCGCGACGATCCAGACCAGGGCGATCGGGATCAGCCGCTTCCACCCGAAGCGCCATGAACTGGTCGTAGCGCAGTCGCGGAAGCGAGCCGCGCAGCCAGATGAAGATGAAGATGAAGAAGAGCACCTTGCCGAAGAACCAGAGCACCGGCCAGTAGCCCTCGTTGGCGCCGGGCCAGACGTGGTCGATCCAGAACGGCGCGTGCCAGCCGCCGAGGAACAGCGTGGTGGCGAGCGCCGAGACGGTCGCCATGTTGATGTACTCGGCGAGGAAGAACAGGGCGAACTTCAGCGAGCTGTACTCGGTGTGGAATCCGCCGACCAGCTCACCCTCGGCCTCGGGGAGGTCGAACGGCGCCCGGTTGGTCTCGCCGACCATCGCGATCAGGTAGATCACGAAGGACGGCAGCAGGATCAGGCCGAACCACAGGTCGTCCTGGGCGGCGACGATCTCGGACGTCGACAGCGAGCCGGCGTACAGGAAGACCGCCACGAGCGCGAGGCCCATCGCGACCTCGTAGGAGATCATCTGGGCGCTCGACCGCAGGCCACCCAGCAGGGAGTACGTCGAGCCGCTCGACCAGCCGCCGAGCACGATGCCGTAGATGCCGATCGACGCGACCGCCATCACGAAGAGCACTGCGACCGGCATGTCGGTCAGCTGCAGTGGCGTCTCGACGCCGAAGAAGTTCACCTCGGGACCGAACGGGATCACGCTGAAGGTCACGAACGCGGGCACGGTCGCGATGACCGGGGCCAGCAGGAAGACCCACTTGTCGGCGGCCGTCGGGATCACGTCCTCCTTCAGCGCCAGCTTCACACCGTCGGCGAGCGACTGCAGCAGGCCGAAGGGGCCGTTGACGTTGGGGCCGATCCGGTGCTGCATCCGGGCGACGACCCTGCGCTCCCACCAGATGTTGAAGAGCGTGAGCAGGACCAGGACCAGGAAGATCAGCACCGTCTTGATGCCGATGATCCACCACGGGTCGTGACCGAACTCCGAGAGGTCGTCGACCATCGGGATCAGTGCGGTGTTCATGCGTCCGCTCCCTTCACGGTGACGCGGCTGCCGGGCGAGGCCAGGTCGGCGAGGACGCCGCGCCCGAAGGAGCCGGCCGGCACCCAGACCACGTCGTCAGCGAGATCCGCCGGCTCGGCGGGCATCGTCACCGAGCCTCGGTCACCGGTCACGGTGACGGTCGGCCCCACGGCGGCGTACGCCGTCCGGCTCACCCGGACGACCGGGGCGCGACCGGTGGCGCGGTAGGCCTTGTCGCCGTCCTGCATCGCGCCGTTGTCGACCAGCTGCTTCCAGGTGGCGAGGGCGAGACCGCCGGTGGTCGAGGAGGTTGCGCTGGCAACCGTCTCGAAAGCCCCGAGGGAGGAACGTTCCCCGTCCCACGGACCCATCTCCTCCATCTGCGCCCGGGCATCGGCCACGGTCTTGAAGCCCAGCGACGTCCCGAGCTCCTCGGCGATACCGGCGAGGATCCGCAGGTCGGGCAGGGAGGTGGGGCTCGTGAAGACCGCGTCGAAGGGCCGCGGCCGCCCCTCCCAGGTCACGAACAGTCCGGCCTTGTCGGAGACGGGCGCGACCGGGAAGACCACGTCGGCCGCCCGCGTCACGTCGGTCTCGCGGAGCTCGAGCGCGACCACGAACGTCGCCGCATCGATCGCGCTGCGCGTTGCTGCGGGGTCGCTGGTGTCGTCGGGGTCGACTCCACCGATGACCAGGCCTCCGACCTCGCCCGAGGTCAGCGCGGCGACGATCTCGTCGGCGTCACGGCCGGGGGTCTCCGGCAGCGAGCCGACCCCCCAGGCGGTGGCGGCATCGACCCGCGCCGCCGCGTCGGCGACCGGTCGGCCTCCAGGAAGCAGGTTGGGCAGGCAGCCGGTCTCGACGGCTCCACGGTCTCCGGCCCGGCGCGGCACCCAGGCCAGGCGGGCACCGGTCCTGGCGGCCAGGCCGGCGGCAGCGCTCAGGGCGCCAGGCACCGTTGCGAGCCGCTCACCCACCAGGATCACCGCGGTGCTGTCGACGCCGTACTCGGCGTGCTCGACGAGCGCCTCGATCGCGGCCGTCTCGTCGCCGGGAGCGGTCTGGACCAAGTGACCGGACATCTTGGCGAGGCCACGGGTGGCGTACGGCGCGATCGGCGACGACGCGGGTGCCGTGCATCGATGCCTTGCGCAGTCGCAGGAAGATCGTGCCGGCCTCGTCCTCGGGCTCCAGCCCGACGAGCACCACCGTCGAGGCGGACTCGAGGTCGGCGTACGTCACGGGGCTGCGGAGCACGACCTCGGCGGCGAGGAACGACGCCTCCTCGGCTGAGAGCGGGCGGGCCCGGAAGTCGATGTCGTTGGTGCCGAGCGCGACCCGGGCGAACTTGCTGTAGGCGTAGGCGTCCTCGGCGGTCACCCGACCGCCGGTGAGGACGGCCGTGGCGCCGGCGGCCTGCAGACCGCGGGCGGCGACGGCGAAGGCCTCGGGCCAGGAGGCAGGGCGGAGCGAGCCGTCCTGGTCCCGGACCTGGGGGTAGGTCAGCCGGTCGTCCTGGGTCGCGTAGTGGAACGCGAACCGGTCCTTGTCGGTGATCCACTCCTCGTTGACCTCGGGGTCGTTGCCGGCGAGCCGGCGCATCACCTTGCCGCGTCGGTGGTCGACCCGGATCGCCGAGCCGCACGCGTCGTGCTCGGCGATGCTCGGCGTGGAGACCAGGTCGAAGGGGCGGGACCGGAAGCGGTAGTCGGCGCTGGTCAGCGCACCCACCGGGCAGATCTGGATCGTGTTGCCGGAGAAGTAGGACTCGAACGGCTGGTGCTCGTAGATGCCGACCTGTTGCAGCGCGCCGCGCTCGATCAGCGCGATGAACGGGTCACCGGCGATCTGCTCGGAGAAGCGGGTGCACCGGGCGCACAGCACGCAGCGCTCGCGGTCGAGCAGGACCTGGGCGGAGATGTTGATCGGCTTGGGGTAGGTGCGCTTGACGCCCTCGAACCGGCTCTCGCCGCGACCGTTGGACATCGCCTGGTTCTGCAGCGGGCACTCGCCGCCCTTGTCGCACACGGGGCAGTCGAGCGGGTGGTTGATCAGCAGGAACTCCATGATCCCCTGCTGCGCCTTGTCGGCGACCGGGCTGGTGGCCTGGGTGTTGACGACCATGCCCTCGGCGACCGGCAGCGTGCAGGAGGCCTGCGGCTTGGGGAAGCCGCGGCCGTTGCCGGCGTCCGGGATGTCGACCAGGCACTGACGGCAGGCACCGACCGGCGCGAGCAGCGGGTGGTCGCAGAAGCGCGGGATCTGGACGCCGACCTGCTCGGCGGCGCGGATCACCAGGGTGTCCTTGGGTACGTCGACCTGGATGCCGTCGATCGTCACCGAGACGGTCTCCACGGTCTTCTCCCCTTCAGTGGTCGAGCCTGTCGACACCGTCATGCCGTCACCTCCTGGCCGGCCCAGGCGGTCGACCGGGCTGGGTCGAACGGGCAGCCGCCTTCGGTGAGGTGGGCCACGTACTCGTCTCGGAAGTACTTGATCGAGCTCATGATGGGGCTGACAGCGCCGTCGGCAAGCGCGCAGAACGAGCGGCCGAGGATGTTGTCGCACTGGTCGAGGAGCAGGTCGAGGTCGGCCTCGGTGCCCTGACCCTTCTCGAGTGCGGTCAGGGTCTGCACCAGCCACCAGGTGCCTTCACGGCAGGGGGTGCACTTGCCGCAGGACTCGTGCTTGTAGAACTCCGTCCAGCGCAGTGTCGCCCGGACCACACAGGTGGTCTCGTCGAAGATCTGCAGGGCGCGCGTGCCGAGCATCGAGCCGGCCGCGCCGACGCCCTCGAAGTCGAGGGGGATGTCGAGGTGCTCGGTGGTGAGCAGCGGGGTGCTGGAGCCGCCGGGCGTCCAGAACTTCAGCTCGTGACCCTCGCGGACGCCGCCGGCGAGGTCGATGAGCGTCCTCAGGGTGATGCCCAGCGGGGCTTCGTACTGGCCCGGCCGTTGCACGTGGCCGGACAGCGAGAAGATCCCGTAGCCCTTGGACTTCTCGGTGCCCATCGAGGCGAACCACTCGTGCCCGTGCTCGAGGATGCTCGGCACCGAGGCGATCGACTCGACGTTGTTGATCACCGTCGGGCTCGCGTAGAGGCCGGCAACGGCGGGGAACGGCGGACGCAGGCGGGGTTGGCCGCGACGGCCCTCGAGGCCCTCGAGCAGCGCGGTCTCCTCACCGCAGATGTAGGCACCGGCACCGGCGTGGACCACGACATCGAGGTCGAAGCCGGAACCGTGGATGTCCCGACCGAGGTGGCCGGCTGCGTACGCCTCGTCGACCGCACGCTGCACGCGGCGGACGACGTGGAGGACCTCGCCGCGGATGTAGATGAACGCCGTGTTGGCGCGGATCGCGTAGGAGCTGATGATCACGCCCTCGACCAGGGTGTGCGGGCTGGCCATCATCAGCGGGATGTCCTTGCAGGTGCCCGGCTCCGACTCGTCGGCGTTGACGACGAGGTACTTCGGCCTCGGGTTGTCCTGCGGGATGAAGCCCCACTTCATGCCGGTCGGGAAGCCTGCGCCGCCACGGCCGCGCAGGCCGGACTCCTTGACCTCGCTGATCACGGCGTCGGGGGTCATCGCGAACGCCTTGTCGAGCGCGTCGTAGCCGCCCTGCTGCTGGTAGGACTCGAGCGTCCAGCTGCGCTCCGCGTCCCAGTTGTCCGTGAGGACGGGCGTCAAGATGTCAGCCACGAAGTGCCCCCTGACGGTGGTTGAGGTGCGAGCGGAGCGAGCCTCGAAACTCAGTCATCGCTGGCCTCCTCCTGCTTGGTCTCCGTCTCGGCACGCGAGGTGTCGGCCTGCGCGACCGCCTCGGCCTTGGAGTCGGCGACCCCGTCGGTCGATCCCTCGGCGTCGGGGTGCGGAGCGGTCCAGCCACGCTCCCGCGCGATGCCGAGCCCGACCAGCGACGCCGGGCCGGCACCGGGGCCGTCGTCGGCGAGATCGTCGGGGAAGCCGGCGAGAACCCGCTCGGCCTCGCGCCAGGTGACCACACGCGGGCCACGGGTGGACTGGACCTCGGCGCCGGAGCGCAGGTCGTCGACGAGCCGGGTCGCGGACTCGGGCGTCATGTTGTCCATGAACTCCCAGTTGACCATCATCACCGGGGCGTAGTCGCAGGCCGCGTTGCACTCGAGGTGCTCGAGGGTGACGCTGGCCTGGTCTCCTTGGCGTAGGTCAGTGGTCTCGTCGTTGCCGACGTCGAGGTGGCTCTTGAGCCGCTCGAAGATCTGGTCGCCGCCCATCACCGCGCACAACGTGTTGGTGCAGACCCCGACGTGGTAGTCGCCCACCGGACGGCGCTTGTACATCGTGTAGAAGGTCGCGACACCACTGACGTCGGCGGCGGAGATGTCCAGGATCTCCGCACACGCCTCGATCCCGGCAGGGGTGACCCGGCCCTCGACCGACTGCACGAGGTGCAGCATCGGCAGCAGGCCGGAGCGGGCCTGGGGGTAGCGCGCGGCGATCACGCGCAGCTCGTCGTACGTCTCCGGACTCAGCGTCATCGGTCGACACCTCCCATGACCGGGTCGATGGACGCGATCGCGACGATCACGTCGGCGATCATGCCGCCCTCGCTCATCACGCTCGTGGCCTGGAGGTTGGTGAACGACGGGTCCCGGAAGTGGGCGCGGAACGGGCGGGTGCCGCCGTCGGAGACGACGTGCGCGCCGAGCTCACCACGGGGCGACTCGATCGGGACGTAGGCCTGGCCGGGCGGCACCCGGAAGCCCTCGGTCACCAGCTTGAAGTGGTGGATCAGCGCTTCCATCGACTCACCCATGATGTGGCGGATGTGGTCGAGGCTGTTGCCCATCCCGTCGCTGCCGATCGCGAGCTGGCTGGGCCAGGCGATCTTCTTGTCGGCGATCATCACCGGATCGCCGTCCATCTTGGCCAGTCGCTCGGCCGCCTGCTCGACGATCTTGAGCGACTCCCACATCTCGGCCAGCCGGACGCGGAACCGGCCGTAGGAGTCGGCGGTGTCCCAGGTCTGCACGTCGAAGTCGTAGGTCTCGTAGCCGGAGTAGGGCTGGGTCTTGCGGAGGTCCCACGGGTAGCCGGTGCTGCGCAGCACCGGGCCGGTCATGCCGAGGGCGAGGCAGCCCTCGAGGTCGAGGTGGCCGACGCCGTCGAGGCGGGCCTTGAAGATCGGGTTGGCGTTGCAGAGTGCGGCGTACTCGGGGAGGCGCTTCTTCATCAGGGCGATGAAGCCGCGGATCTCGTCGAGGGCGCCCGGAGGCATGTCCTGGGCCACACCGCCCGGTCGGATGAACGCGTGGTTCATCCGCAGGCCGGTGATCAGCTCGAACAGGTCGAGCACCAGCTCGCGCTCGCGGAAGCCGATCGTCATCACCGTCAGCGCACCGATCTCCATGCCGCCGGTGGCGATGCAGACCAGGTGGGAGGAGATCCGGTTGAGCTCCATGAGCAGGACCCGCATCACCTCCGCCTTCTCGGGGATCTGGTCCTCGATGTCGAGCAGCCGCTCCACGCCCAGGACGTAGGTCATCTCGTTGTAGAACGGCGAGAGGTAGTCCATCCGGGTGCAGAAGGTGACGCCCTGCACCCAGGAGCGGTACTCCATGTTCTTCTCGATGCCGGTGTGCAGGTAGCCGATGCCGCACCGGGCCTCGGTGACCGTCTCGCCCTCGATCTCGAGGATCAGCCGGAGCACACCGTGGGTCGAAGGGTGCTGCGGACCCATGTTGACGACGATGCGCTCATCGGCGCTCTCGGCGTCGAGTCCCCCGAGACCGTCGACGATGGAGTCCCAGTCCTGGCCGGAGACGGTGAAGACCCGGCCCTCGCTGGTCTCGGAGGTGCCGGCGTAGATGTCGTCTGTGGTGCTCATCAGTTGTAGCTCCTCCGCTGGTCGGGCGGCGGAACGGTGCCGCCCTTGTACTCCACGGGAATGCCGCCCAGCGGGTAGTCCTTGCGCTGGGGGTGGCCCGGCCAGTCGTCGGGCATCAGGATGCGGGTGAGCGCGGGGTGGCCGTCGAAGACGATGCCGAACATGTCGAAGGCCTCGCGCTCGTGCCAGTCGTTGGTCGGGTAGACCGCGACGATCGAGGGGATGTGCGGGTCGGCGTCGGGAGCGGTGACCTCGAGCCGGACCCGGCGGTTGAAGGTCATCGAGAGCAGGTGGTAGACCGCGTGCAGCTCGCGCCCGGTGTCGTCGGGGTAGTGCACACCACTCACCCCGGAGCAGAGCTCGAAGCGCAGCCGCGGGTCGTCGCGGAAGACCTTCGCGACCGTCGGGAGGTCCTCGCGGCGGACGTGGAAGGTGATCTCCTTGCGGTAGATGACCACCCGGGGGACGGCCACCTCGAGCCCGGCGCCGACGGTGGCCGCCTCGAGCGCGTCCGCGACCTCGTCGTACCAACCGCCGTAGGGACGCTGGGCGTCGCCGGGGTAGACGGTCGGCTTGGCGAGACCGCCGTACCCGCTGGTGTCACCGGTGCCGCGGGCACCGAACATGCCGTGCCGCTCGCCGACCTGGTGGACCTCGCCGGTGGGGGCGGGGACGTTCTCCGGGGTCTCGTCCGTGTGGTCGTGCTCCGTCACCGCAGCTGGCCCCTCATGTCGGACGTGGGGAGCGCGCTCAGGGCAGCGGTCTCGAGCTCCACGATCTCCCGCTCGCGGTTGACGCCGAGCTTGGTGTTCTGGACCTGCTCGTGCAGCTTGAGGATCGCGTCGATCAGCATCTCCGGGCGGGGCGGACAGCCGGGGAGGTACATGTCGACGGGCACGACGTGGTCGACGCCCTGGACGACGGCGTAGTTGTTGAACATGCCGCCGCTGCTGGCGCAGACGCCCATCGCGAGCACCCACTTGGGCTCGGGCATCTGGTCATAGATCTGACGGAGGACCGGGGCCATCTTCTGGCTGACCCGGCCGGCGACGATCATCAGGTCGGCCTGGCGCGGGCTGGCCCTGAAGACCTCCATGCCGAAGCGGGCGAGGTCGTACTTGGGGCCGCCGCTGGTCATCATCTCGATCGCGCAGCAGGCCAGGCCGAAGGTGGCCGGCCAGAAGGAGGCCTTGCGCATGTAGCCCGCGACGCCCTCGACGGTCGTCAGCAGGACGCCACTGGGGAGCTTCTCCTCGATACCCACGTCAGATCCTCAGTCCCATTCCAGCCCGCCGCGGCGCCAGACGTAGGCGTACGCGACGAACACGGTGGCGATGAACACGATCATCTCGACCAGGCCGAAGACCTTCAGTGCGTCGAACTGCACGGCCCAGGGATAGAGGAAGATGATCTCGATGTCGAAGACGATGAAGAGCATCGCGGTGATGTAGTACTTCACCGGGAAGCGTCCACCGCCCACGGGCTGCGGCGTCGGCTCGATGCCGCACTCGTAGGAGTCGAGCTTGGCCCGGTTGTAGCGCTTCGGGCCGACCGCACTGCTCATCACGACAGATCCGGCCGCGAACAAGGTCGCCAGCAGGGCCAGCGCCAGCACCGGCGTGTAGAGATCCATGCCATCGCCCTTCTTCGTCGGCCGCCGCGCCCAGAACGATCCGTGCGGACCGCTTTGTGACTTTGTGAATTGAATCACTAAGTGGCGCGGAACACAGTTAACCACTGTGCGCGGAGGCGCGCACGTAGGGGTGACGACGAGCACTGGAATCCCGGCGCGTTGCGGCGAGGTGCCGCCTGACCTGGGGATTTCGGCAAAGAGTGCGTTGCCTAAATCGGGGCGGTCAGCGGGTGGCGCGGTGCAACGCGACGACGCCGCCCGAGAGGTCGCGCCACTCGGGTGCAGCCCAGCCGGCGCCCGCGATCATCGCGGCCAGACCGACCTGGTCGGGCCAGGCCCGGATCGAGTCCGCGAGGTAGACGTAGGCGTCCGGTGACGACGAGATCGCCCGGGCGATCGGAGGGAGGGCCTTCATCAGGTACTCGAGGTAGACGGTGCGGAACGGCGCCCAGGTCGGGTGGCTGAACTCGCAGACGACCAGCCGGCCGCCGGGGCGGGTGACTCGCCGCATCTCGGCCAACCCCGCGCTCGGGTCGACGATGTTGCGCAGCCCGAAGGAGATCGTCGCCGCGTCGAAGGTGTCGTCGGCGAACGGCAGCCGGGTGCCGTCGCCGGCGGTGAAGGGCAGGTGCGGCTTCGCGGCCTTGCCGACCTGCAGCATGCCGAGTGAGAAGTCGCAGGGGACGACGGCCGCGCCGGCGTCGGCGAACGGCTGGCTCGACGTACCGGTCCCGGCCGCGAGATCGAGGATCCGCTCGCCCGGCTGCGGGTCGACGGCGGCGATCACCTCGCGCCGCCAGCGACGGTCCTGGCCCATCGACAAGACGTCGTTGGTGACGTCGTAGCGCCGGGCGACCGCGTCGAACATGCGACGGACGTCGGTTGGCTGCTTGTCGAGCTCTGCACGGACCACGCGCAGAGACTACGGCCCGATCCGGGGCCGCTGATCAACAGGTCGGCGGGTCACAGCTTGGTCACGAGCGCCAGAACTCGCCGACGAGGTGCAACCGAGCGGGTCGGCAGAGCGTCACCCTCATGTTCGGCTCACTTACCTTCCCCAGGAGAGCTCATGGTGCTGTTCCGCCGCCTGTTGCTGGTCACCGCCGTCACGGCGCTGCTGTGCGCGACCGCCTTCGTGGCGGGGTTCGCCGTGCGCGAGGGGCCCTCGGTGGTCCCGGCCGCCTCCGGGACCGGCGCCGCGAATGAGCCGGGGACCGACGTGCCCACGCCGAGCCGGACGCCTGCCCCGGAGCCGACGCACACCGCCGCTCCCGTGTCGGTCGAGAGCCCGCTCCCCCTGGAGCCAGGGATCCGGTTGCTCGGCCCCGGCGACCAGGGACGGGCGGTCCGAGACCTGCAGGCCCGGCTGAAGCAGATCGACTGGTTCCAGGCCGACGTCACCGGGACGTACGGCGACCTGACCGAGTCCGCCGTACGCGGCTTCCAGCACAAGCGCGGCATCCCGGTCACCGGCGAGGTCGATCGACGCACCCAGGACCGGCTGCGCGCGATGACCGCGCGCCCGAGCGTCGCTGAGCTGCACAACCGCGCGAACGAGGCCGGCGCGCTCGACCCGCGCTGCCGGGTGGGGCGGGTGATCTGCATCGACAAGACCACCTCGACGCTGCGCTGGGTGGTCGACGGGACGGTGCTGCAGACGCTGGACACCCGGTTCGGTGCCTCGACGACGCCGACCCGCGAGGGCCTCTTCCACGTCTACCTGAAGGACGCCGACCACGTGTCGAACCTGTACGGCTCGTCGATGCCGTACTCGATGTTCTTCGTCCGCGGCCAGGCCGTGCACTACTCCTCGGACTTCGCCGCCGTGGGCTACGCCGGGGCGTCGCACGGCTGCGTCAACACCCGCGACTACGACGGCGTCGCGCAGCTCTTCGACAAGGTCCGCGTGGGTGACGCGGTCGTCGTCTACTGGTCCTGATCGCCCTGGTCGGGCTGGAGGTCGGCGAGCAGGGCGTCGGCGGCGGTGACGAGGTCGTCGGCAGCTGACGGCCGACGAGCCGATCTGCACGGTCAGCTCACCCGAGCTGACCTGGCACTGGGTGAACGCCGGGGCCGTCGCCGCCTGGCCGGTCGTCGACTGCCCGTAGGTCAGGATGCAGGCGCCATCACCGACCGCCGTCATCTCCGTGAGGACCTGGCCACTGGCAGTCCCGGGGTCCGAGAGGCTGTTCGGCGCGAACGCGCCGCCGGTGGACTGGAAGGCCTGGACGAAGACGGCCTGGGAGCCGTCGGCGACGTAGGTGCGGGTCGCCGCGGCGGTGCCGAGGACCTCAGGGAGCACCTTGTTGCCGTACGTCGCGCTCGCCTTCTCCTGCGCGGCGATGTCGTCGGCCTGGTCGGCCAGCGATCCGCCCGCGAACGCGGCCGGGTCGTCGGACGCGACGTACCCGCCGGGCAGCGTGGCCGGGAGCACCAGCGTCAGCTTCTCGACGCTGGTCGTCTCCTCGTCACCCGTGGGCCTTGGGCAGACCGACGGCGAAAGCCGTCAGCAGGCCGAGGAAGACGACGCCGAGCACGATGCCGAGCACGACGGAGCTGCGGGTGGTCGAGGTGGGACTGGTCACTCGCGCGACGCTACCGGTCCGCCCGACGAGGGAAATCGCTGGGTCCCTGAGTAGTCTCGGCCACGTGACGAGCAGCGCTACCCCCGACGAGCCGACCGCGGGGACCCTCGGCGCACTGGTCGTCCGGACCGTCCGGATCGAGCTCGACGCAGGCGGACGCGCTCCTCGACCTGCTCCCTGCCGACCGCCCGGTCAGCTGGCTGCGCCGCGGCGACGGTCTGGTCGGCTGGGGCGTGGCCGCGGAGGTCCGCACCGACGGCGCCACCCGCTTCGCCGACGCCGACAAGTGGTGGACCGAGGTCGGTCGCGCGGGCCGTGGTCCGCGACGAGGTCAACGAGCCCGGCACCGGTCTGGTCTCCTTCGGCTCCTTCGCGTTCGCCGACGACCCGGGCGACTCGGTGCTGGTCGTCCCCGAGGTCGTCGTCGGTCGCCGCGGCGACACCGCCTGGCTGACCACCGTCTGGCGCGCTCGATCAGCCGCACCGCCGCATCCATCGCCGCCACCGACGCACCGCCCGCGCCCGTCGGGCGTGAGCTTCGCCGACGGCGCCCTCAACGGCGAGCAGTGGATGTCGGTCGTCGCCGACGCCGTCGCCCGGATCAGCCGACGGCGACCTGGAGAAGGTCGTGCTCGCGCGCGACCTGGTCGCGACCGCCGACGAGCCGATCGACGTGCGCTGGCCGCTGCGCCGGCTCGCCGAGGCCTACCCGATGTGCTGGACCTTCCACGTCGACGGCATGTTCGGCGCGACCCCCGAGATGCTCGTGCGCCGCGAGCGCGGCCTGGTCACCTCGCGGGTGCTGGCCGGCACCATCCGCCGTACCGGCGACGACGACCGCGACCTCGCGCTGGCCGCCACGCTGGCCCGCTCGTCGAAGGACCTCGAGGAGCACGAGTACGCCGTCCGCTCGGTCGCCGACGCCCTCGAGCCGCACTGCTCGTCGATGAACGTGCCCGAGGCGCCGTTCGTCCTGCACCTGCCCAACGTGATGCACCTGGCCACCGACGTCGCCGGCGTCGTCCACGACGCGGCGACCGTCTCCTCGCTCCAGCTCGCCGAGGCGCTGCACCCCTCGGCCGCCGTCGGCGGCACGCCCACCCCGGTCGCCACCGCGCTGATCGCCGAGATCGAGGGCATGGACCGCGGCCGCTACGCCGGTCCGGTCGGCTGGATGGACGCCACCGGCGACGGCGAGTGGGGCATCGCGCTGCGCTCGGCGCAGCTCGACGGCACCACCGTCCGGCTCTTCGCCGGCTGCGGCATCGTCGCCGACTCCGACCCCGAGGCCGAGCTGGCCGAGGCGCAGGCGAAGTTCGTCCCGGTGCGCGACTCGCTCACTGCTGACTGAGCGAGCCCGGCGGAGTCCCCTACAGGTCCTCGCCGTCCGCGCGGCGGACGTACTCCAGGCCGGCGTCCGGGAGGAACAGGTTCATCTGCATCTCGACGAAGCCGAGCCCGGCCTCGCTGTAGATCCGGTCGTGGATCGCGAGGTTGCGCGGCGCCTTCACGGCACGGGCGAACTCGATCGCCTCGGATGCCTTCAGCCACGGGCGCCGACGACGGCACCAGCAGCACGTCGACGTCCTCGCCGGGCTCGGTCAGCGCGTCGCCGGGGTGGTAGATCTTCGCGTCGCCGGCGGTCAGGACGTAGCCGCTGTTGAAGAGCCGCGGGAACTCCGGGTGGATGACCGCGTGCATCTCGCCGACCGCCCGTACCGGGAGGCCCCGACGTCGAAGGTCTCCCCCGGCGCGACGACGGTGATCCGCTCGGCCAGGGCCGGGGCGTCCTCGCGGATCTTCGCCGCGACCGCCTCGATCGTGAAGACCGGGGCGTCGGCCGCGAGCAGGTGGTCGGGCAGGTAGTGGTCGGCGTGCTCGTGGGTGATCAGCACGGCGTCAGCGCCGTCGACGGCCTCGGGGTCGGTGAAGACGCCGGGGTCGAGGACGATCGTGGTGCCGTCGTGCTCGATCCGGACGCAGGCGTGGCCGAACTTCGTGATCCTCATGCGCCCACCGTAATCCCGCTCCCTACGATGCTGACGTGAGCCTTCCCGCCGACCTGAGCTGCGGCCCGCCGTACCGGCTGACGCCGAGGCCGGGGCGGCGCTCCACATCGCCTGCTGGCGCGAGGCCTACGCCCCGTACGCCGACCCCGATCTCCTGGCCGAGCGGCTCGCCGACACAGACCGCTGGCGTCAGCGCCTGGACCCGCCAGCTCGCCGAGGGGCCACCACGGGTGCTGGCCGAGGCGGACGGCGAGCTGGTCGGCTTCGCGGTCGTCGGCGCCAACCGCGACCCGGACGCACCGACCCCGGCCGAGCTCTACGCGATCTACACCCGCGCCGCCTGGTGGGGCACCGGGCTCGGCCAGCGGCTGTGGGACGCCGTACGACCTGAGCAGCCGTGCTCGCTCTGGGTCCTGGAGGACAACGACCGCGCGCGCGGCTTCTACGCCCGCAACGGGTTCGTCGCCGACGGCGCCCGCGAGCTCTACGAGGATCTCGGCACGTGGGAGATCCGGATGGTGCGCCGATGACCCGCTTCGACCTCTCCGACCCGACCTTCGACGTCACGTCCCCGCGGTGCACGAGGCCCGCGACGACAGCTGGTACGTCGAGACCAACTGGGGCTGGGCGGTGCTGCGCTACGCCGAGGTCAGCGCGATCCTGCGCGACCGCCGCTTCCGGCAGGGCAACGCCCGCTGGCCCGCGCAGAACGGCATCCACTCCGGGCTCTTCTCCGACTGGTGGCAGGAGACCCTGCTCAGCCTCGAGGGCGACGACCACGCACGGATCCGCCGGCTGCTGATGCCGGCGTTCCGCAACAAGACGATCGCGGCGATGCGCCCGCAGTTCCAGGCGCTCGCCAACGAGCTGATCGACGGCTTCGCCGACCGCGGGCGAGGTCGAGTTCGTGCAGCGAGTTCGCCGAGCCGTACGCCGCCCGCATCATCTGCCTGCTGCTCGGTCTGCCCGAGGACAACTGGCACCAGGTCGCGCAGTGGGCCGACGACCTCGGGGCGTCGTTCTCGATCGACGTCGGCAACCAGGTGCCCAAGATCGAGGCGGCGCTCAACGGCCTCTACGGCGTACGTCGACGAGGTGGTCGCCGACCGCACCGCCCACCCGCGCGACGACCTGGTGACCACGCTGGTGCAGGCGACCGAGGACGGCGACCGGCTCTCGCGCCACGAGCTCGGCGTGGCGCTGGTCTTCCTGGCCTTCGCGGGCATGGAGACCACGCGCAACCAGCTCGGCCTCGCCCTGCAGACGCTGCTCGCAGCACCCCGACCAGTGGCGCGCTGCTCGGCGAGCGTCCCGACCTCGGCGAGAACGCCGTCGAGGAGGTGATGCGGGTCAACCCGACCGTCACCTGGGTGACCCGCGAGGCGCTGGAGGACGTCGACTTCCAGGGCCTGCACATCCCGAAGGGCGGCATCGTGCAGATGCTCTCGCACAGCGCCGGCACCGACCCGCGCGCGATGCCGGACCCGTCGTTCGACATCACCGAGCAGCGCCCGCCGCACCACGGCTTCGGCGCCGGCGTCCACCACTGCCTGGGCCACTTCGTCGCGCGCACCGACATGGCGGTCGCGCTGCCGCTGCTCGCCCGCCGGATGCCGGACGCCGTCCCCGACGGTCCCGGTCGGTGGCTGCCGGTCTCGGGCAACACCGGCGCGCTGGCGTTCCCGATCCGCTTCACAGCAGGAGTACGCGCATGATGATCGCTGTCACCGGATCCACCGGCGCCGTCGGCGGGCTGGTCGCCCGGCGCTCGCCGAGCTGTCCCCCCGACTCATCGTCCGCGACGCCTCGCGCGCCGCCCGACCTCGGAGGCGAGGTCCGCAGTTGCGACGTACGCCGACGCGAGCGCCGCCGAGGCCGCACTCGGGGGCATCGAGGTCGCTCTTCATGGTCTCGGCCGCGGAGGCCGTCGACCGCCGCGACCAGCACCGCACCTTCATCAGCGCGGCCGCGGCCGCCGGGCGTACAGCACATCGTCTACACCTCGTTCGCCGGCGCCGCCGCCGACGCGACCTTCACCCTCGGACGCGACCACTTCGACGCCGAGGCCGCGATCCGCGAGAGCGGGATGGCCTGGACCCTGCTGCGCGACAACTTCTACGCCGACCTGCTGCCCTACTTCGCCGACCCGGCCGGCGTCATCCGCGGGCCGGCCGGCGACGGCCGGGTCGCCGCGGTGGCCCGCGCCGACGTCGCCGACGTCGCGACCACGGTGCTCCGGGCGCCGGCCGACCACGCCGGTTCGACGTACACGCTCACCGGGCCGGAGGCGCTGACGCTGACCGAGGTCGCGGCCCGCGCCGGAGCCGTCCTCGGCCGGGAGCTGCGCTTCGAGAACGAGACGGTCGAGGAGGCCTACGCATCACGACGGGCCGCGTACGACGCCGAGCAGTGGCAGCTCGACGCCTGGGTGAGCACCTACACAGCGATCGCGGACGGCTCGGTCGCGGAGGTCACCGACGACGTCCGCAGCGTCACCGGGCAGCCAGCGCGCACGCTGGAGCAGTCGCTCACGCGGTGAGGTGGTGGACGTAGCACCAGCGCCAGTCCTCGTCGGGCTCGACCGACTGCATGACCGGGTGCTGGCTCCTCGTGGAAGTGCGCGGTGGCGTGCTGCAGCGGTGAGGAGTCGCAGCAGGCGACGTTGCCGCACTCCAGGCAGTGGCGCAGCGCGACCCACTGGGTGCCGTCGTCGAGGCAGGCCTGGCAGAACTCGCCGCGAGGTACGTCGGCCACCGGGAACGCGCAGCAGGTCGTCGCACTCCTCGCCGATCCGGAAGCGGATCCCGCTGGCCCGCTTGATCTGCTCGCGCTCCTCGGTCGCGACGTCGATCATCGACTCCTCGACGTCGAGCGTCGCGAGCACGTCGGCGATCACCTCGGAGGCGACCGTGCCCGACTTGCGGATCTCCAGCACCCGGCGCCGCTCGGCCTCGATCATCGCGAGCCGGACCCGGGCGTAGAGGTCGCTCGGCGACTCCTGGTCGGCGGTCGTGCCGAGGCGCTCCCAGGCCGCGAAGTTGCGCTGGTCGATCCGCTGCCGGATCAGGTCGATGACGCCGTGCGGGTCGTCGTACTCCAGCTTCTGCGAGCTCCGTGAAGCCCGCCTTGGACGCCTGCTGCAGCAGCGTGGCGCGGGCGAGCGCGTCGTCCATCGGGTCGGGCGGGGGCACGTCGAGCCGCCGGGCCAGCCACGGCAGCGTCAGGCCCTGGATGAAGAGCGTCCCGGCCACGACCGTGAACGCGATCAGCAGCAGGATCTCGCGGTCGGTCGACGCTCTCGGGGATGACGAACGCCGCCGCGAGGGTGACCACGCCGCGCATGCCGGCCCAGCCGAGGATGAACGTGTACTGCCACGGCGGCAGCTGCCGGGTCGACCGGGTCCGGACCGGGTCGCACCAGCAGCGTAGCGGGCGAGGAACACCCAGACCATCCGCAGCACGATCACGCCGACCAGCGACGCCGCGCAGACGAAGACGATCCGCCCCGCCGACAGGTCGCTCTTGCCGACGTCGGCGAAGAGCCACGACGCCTGCAGCCCGATCAGCAGGAAGACGGTGTTCTCGAGCAGGAAGGCGATCGTGCGCCAGTTGATCCGCTCGGCGATCCGCGACTGCGCGGTCTGCAGGATCGGCGCCTTGTGGCCGAGCAGCAGGCCCGGCGACGACGACCGCGATCACGCCGGAGGCGTGCGCCTCCTCGGCCAGCGATGTAGGCCGCGAACGGCACCACGAACGAGATCGCGGTGTCGAGCAGCGGGTCGTTGATGCGGCGGCGCACCCAGGCCACGACCAAGAAGAGCGCGAACCCGATCAGCACGCCGCCGCCGGCGGCCCAGCACGAAGTCCAGGCCGACCCGCCAGGCGGCGATGCCGTGCCGGCCGCCAGCGATCGCGGTGCGCAGCGCGACCAGCGCGGTCGCGTCGTTGAGCAGCGACTCGCCCTCGAGGATCGTGACGATCCGCCGGGGCAGCCCGATCCGGCGGCCGATCGCGGTCGCGGCCACCGCGTCGGGCGGCGCGACGACGGCGCCGATCGCGAACGCGGCCGGCCACGCGACGCCCGGGCAGCGTCGTGTGCACGAGCACCGGCGATGCCGACGGTGGTGAAGACGACCAGGCCGATCGAGAGCAGGCAGGATCGAGCGCCGGTTGGCGTTGAAGTCGACCAGCGACGTCTGGATCGCGGTCGCGTACAGCAGCGGCGGCAGCAGCCCGAGCAGCACGACCTCGGGCTCGAGGTGCACCTCGGGCATGCCCGGCACGTAGGAGATCGCGACGCCCGCGGCGATCAGCACGAGCGGCGCGGGCAGGTCGATCCGGTCGGCGAGCGCCGTGACGGCGAGCACGCCGACCGCGAGCGCGACCAGGAACGAAGGCGATCTCCACCGCACCATCCTCCCGGATCGAATGCTGCGCGGGGTTTCCCGTTCGCTCAGGGCGTCACGCAGACTGTGCCACCCACCGCATCGGGTCGCCCCAGCCCAGCTCGTCGACACCGTGCCGGCTCGAGCGCCAGCGCCACCAGCGTGCGCCGGTGGGCGGCGAAGGTCAGCACGTGGGCGATCATCCCGCCGTACGTGAAGACCTCCGCCGGCTCGCAGAGCGCGTCGACGAAGGTGTCGTCGAGCCGGCCGGCGTCGACCACCTCGCGGACGTGGGCGAGGTACGTCGGACCCTCGACCGCGAGCCGTTCGCGCATCGCGCCCAGCGGCTCGTGCTCCTCGACCGACCAGTCGTAGTCGCGGGTCGCGAGGGCCGCGTTCCACATGCCCATCTGGCCGACCAGCCGCGAGAGCAGGGTCCGGATGGTCTGGCTGTCGTCGTCGACGTCGAGCTCGATGAGCTGGTCGAGCTGCTCGTCGGTGAGCCGATCCGCGACGCGGACCATCTCGCCGGTCAGCCAGACGTGGTGCTCGACCATCTTGGTGAGCAGCTCCATGGCAGTGACCTCGTCTCGTGCGGGCAGCCGGAGGCTGCCGGGTGGGTGGAAGTGGACGCCGCTGGGCGCCTCGATCTGGAGGTGACCGGGCTTGCGGCGCCACACCGACGGCGCGACGCCGTACGCCCGGGTGAAGGCGCGGGTGAACGCCTCGTGCGACCCGTAGCCGGCCTCGACCGCGATGTCGATCAGCGGGGCCGTGGTGGTGATCATCCGGTACGCCGCCCGCTCGAGCAGGACCCGGCGGCGGAAGGCGTCGGGCGGCTCACCGGCGATCGACCGGATCATCCGGTCGAGGTGGTAGCGCGAGAAGTGCAGCCGTTCCGCGAGGCCCGTCGGCGGTCGGCTCGTGGTCGTCGAGCGCCTCGGCGAGCTGGTCCACGAACCGCCCGAACAGGTCGGGTGCGAAGGTGTCGGCCGTGGTCATGGCTCGATCATGCTCGCCGTCGGTCCGCCCGGCTTGATCACGCTTGCGGCGTTGCTAGCAGCGGCCGGCAGGGCGCGGATCCGGGCGTCGAGCTCGCGGCGGTTGTCGCGGCGTACGGCGACCTCGACGACCTCGATGCCGCCGTTGGGACTGGCCAGCGCCTGCTCGAGCTCGGCGCGCGAGCCGACCTTCCAGTGCGGGGTCCGGGTCGCGGCGCAGAGAGCGGCGAGGTCGACGCCGTGGGGGGTGCCGAAGAGCCTCTCGAAGCGGTCGTCGTACGCCGGGTCGCCCTGCTCGAGCATCGTGAAGATCGAGCCGCCGTCGTCGTTGACGACCACGATCGTCAGGTCGGGTACGGGCTCGCCGGGGCCGATCACCAGGCCGTTGGCGTCGTGCAGGAAGGTCACGTCGCCCATCAGCGCGAACGCGCGGGTGCTGTCGGGTCGCGCGAGCGCGGCGCCGATCGCGGTCGAGACGGTGCCGTCGATGCCGGACAGGCCACGGTTGGCGATCACCTTGCGGCGCACTCCGACCTCGTAGCGCGGGACCATCAGGTCGAGGTCGCGGATCGGGCTGGACGCACCGACGACGAGCAGCCCGCCGGGCGGCAGCGCGCGGGCGACCGCGCCCGCCACGTCGTACGGCGTGAGCTCGGGCTCGGCGGCGAGCAGTGCGTCGAGCTGTCGGGAGACGCTCGCGTCGGCCGCGTGCCACTCCTCGAGCCAGGCGGGGTCGTCGGCCTGCTTCGCGTGCGGGATGACGACCAGCCGCTCGTCGACCGGGAACGGGCGCTCGGTCCACACGCCGCCGGTCGGGGTGTCGATGACCTGCACGTCGTCGCGGGCGAGCAGCCGGGTCACCGGCCGGGACAGGGTCGGGTGGCCGCAGACGACGACCCGCTCGATCCGCTCGCCGAGGTCCCCGTCGAGCAGCAGCCGGTAGGTGCGCAGCGCGTTGGCGCCGGTGCGCGAGCCGCTGCTCGGCTCGGCGAGCAGCGGCCAGCTCGCCGTTCTCCGCCAGGGCTCGAGCCCGCGGTCCGGCGTCGTCCCCGGCGACCACGACGGTGCGGGGTCCGGGCTTGAGCGTGATCATCACCGGCCGGGGTCGCGCGCACCGGGGCCAGGCCCGGCCGTGACGTCCGGCTGCCAGTGCGACTCGGGCAGCAGCGGCTCATCGAGCGGGACGTTGAGGTGGACGGGCGCAGTGGTCCGCAGGTCCGGTCGCCGGCGCGTCCTGGGTGGCGATCAGGGGACCGAAGACCCCGACCTGGTCGGTGGTCTGGTTGGCGTTGGTGCCGCGCAGCCGGGCCGGCCGGTCGGCGGTGACGACGACGAGCGGCAACCCGACGTGGGCGGCCTCGAGGACCGCCGGGTGCAGGTTGGCGACGGCCGTGCCGGACGTGCAGATCACCGCAGCGCGGTTGCCGTTCTTGGTCAGCCCGAGAGCCAGGAAGCCGGCGGTGCGCTCGTCGATCCGGGTGTGCAGCCGCAGCAGCCCGGCCGCGGCGGCGTCGTACGCCGCGAAGGAGAGGGGCGCGTTGCGCGAGCCCGGCGCGAGCACGACCTCGGTGACCCCCGCCTCGATCAGGGCGGTCACGACAGCGCGGGCGGTGTCGGTGGCGCTCATGATCGTCGATCCTGCCGCAGCGTCTCGACCTCGGCCAGCCGGGCCTCCCAGTGCGCGACCCGGTCGGGCTCGGCGTGCACGAGCGACTCGTCCAGGACCGGCAGCCGCACCGGCAGCGCGCCGTCGACCGGGAGCAGCGGCTCGGTCACGATGTCGGCGCCGAGGAGCTGAACGGTCGCGAGCCCACAGGCGTACGGCAGCTCGGGCAGGGCGGCGGCCAGGGCGACACCGGCGGCGATCCCGATCGAGGTCTCCAGCGCGGAGGAGACCACCACGGGCAGCCCGATGTCCTCGGCGATCCGCAGGCAGGCGCGTACGCCGCCCAGCGGCTGCACCTTGAGCACCGCGACGTCGGCGGCCTCGAGGTCACGCACCCGGTAGGGGTCGGCGGCTCGGCGGATCGACTCGTCGGCTGCGATCGGCACGCCGACGGCACGACGGACGCGGGCCAGGTCCTCGACGCTCGCGACCGGCTGCTCGACGTACTCCAGGCCGCCGGCGGCACGGTCCAGGACCGGGATGCTGGCGACGGCGGTGTCCAGGTCCCACAGACCGTTGACGTCGATCCGGATCCGGCCGTCGGGTCCGATCGCGTCGCGCACCGCCTCGAGCCGGGCCTGGTCGTCGGCGAGGGTCTGGCCGGGCTCGGCGACCTTGACCTTGGCGGTCCGGCAGCCGCCGCGCAGCACGATCGCGTGCGCCTGCTCGGGCCCGACCGCGGGGACGGTGACGTTGACCGGCACGGTGTCGCGCACCGGCGCGGGCCAGTCGCCGGCGGCGGCCTCCTCGGCGCAGCGCAGCCAGGGTTCGGCGATCTCGGCGTCGTACTCCAGGAACGGGCTCCACTCCCCCCACCCGCCTGGACCCCGGATCAGCACGCCCTCCCGGACGGTGATGCCGCGGAACCTCGTGCGCATCGGGAGGCTGTAGACGATCACGCGAGACCTCGAAGGGCGATCCGGTCCGACTTGCCGTTGGGCAGGAGCGGGATCTCGTCGAGCACGATCACCTGGCGAGGGGCCCACGACCGCGCGTGCGCCTCGCCGACCCAGGCCCGTGCCTCGTCGAGCGACACCGTGCCGACGACGAAGGCGACCACGCGGTTGCCCCACTCCTCGTCGGGTACGCCGAGGACCTCGGCGGCCTCGATCGCGGGGTGCTCGCGCAGCCGGGCGGCGACGGCGGTCGCCGGCACGTTGACGCCACCGCTGACCACCGTGTCGTCGACCCGCCCGAGCACGTGCAGCCGTCCGTCGTCGTCGAGCCGACCTGCGTCGGACGTCAGGAACCAGCCGTCGACCAGCACCTCCGAGGTGAGCGCGGGGTCACCGTCGTACCTCTCGAAGAGCGTGGGGCCGGCGATCCGGATCCGGCCGTCCCGGTCGATCGCGATCGCGACGCCGTCGAGCGCGTAGCCGTCGTAGACGCAGCCGCCGGCCGTCTCCGCGGAGCCGTACGTCGCAACCACCCGCACGCCGGCGTCCTCGGCGCGCCGGCGCAGCGTCGGGTCGATCGGGCCACCACCGAGCAGCACGGTGTGGAAGGTCCGGAGCGCGGCGGCGTCCGTGTCGAGCAGCCGGTGCAGCTGGGTCGGGACCAGCGACACGAACCGCGGCGCGTCGCCCAGCGCCTCGGTCGCCGCGGCGAACGAGGGGTGGTCGTCGAGCCGGACCGGCTCGTGCCCGGCGACCAGCGAGCGGCAGATCACCTGCACGCCCGCGACGTACGACGCGGGGCAGCGCCAGCAGCCAGCGACCGGACCCGCCGAGCCGCCGTGCGCTCGCCCGCACCGATGCGAGGACGGCGCTCCCGGGACAGCACGACCTGCTTCGGGCGGCCGGTCGAACCGGACGTCTCGACCACGAGCGGTGCGGGGTCCTCGGCGTACAGCCACGCCGCCAGCCGCTCGATCTCCACCCACCGAGGCTAGATGACGGAGGAACTGCTTGAATCCTCGGTCGTGGCAACTCCCGCTCAATGGCTCGCCGGCGCCCGGCCGCGCACCCTCCCCGCAGCCGTGTCCCCGGTGCTCGCCGGCACCGGCGTCGCGGCGTACGTCGACGACGTCGTCTGGTGGAAGGCGCTGCTCGCCCTCGTGGTCGCGCCTGGCGCTGCAGGTCGGCGTCAACTACGCCAACGACTACTCCGACGGCATCCGCGGGACCGACGCGACCGGGTCGGGCCGATGCGGCTCGTCGGGTCCGGCGCTGCGCCTGCCGCTGCGGTGAAGCGGGCCGCCTTCCTCGCCTTCGGGGTCGCCGCCGCCGCCGGGCTGGTCGTCGCGGCGACCACCGCCTGGTGGCTGCTGGCCGTCGGCGCGGTGTCAGTGCTCGCCGCCTGGTTCTACACCGGCGGGTCGAAGCCGTACGGCTACCTCGGGCTCGGCGAGGTGATGGTGTTCGTGTTCTTCGGACTGGTCGCGGTCATCGGCACGACGTACGTCCAGACCGAGACCTGGGAGTGGGCCTCCCTCTACGCCGCGGTCGGCATCGGCGCACTCGCCTGCGCGATCCTGGTCGCCAACAACCTGCGCGACATCCCCACCGACACCGTCGCCGGCAAGCGCACCCTGGCGGTCGTGCTCGGCGACCGGCGCACCCGGCTGCTGTACGTCGTCCTCGTCGTCGTCGCCGCGGCAGCGGTCGTCGCCGTCGCGGTCGTCACGTCGTGGTGCGTGCTGATCGGGCTCGGCTTCCTCGTGCTCGCGGGGCCGGCCGCCCGCACCGTGCTCGGCGGCGCCACCGGCCCGGGTCTGATCCCCGTGCTGCAGGAGACCGGCTTCGCGGAGCTGCTCTGGGCGGTCCTGGTCGCGGCAGCCCTGATCGTGTGTGGCTGACGGCGAGGCGTGGCATCCTGCCGGGATGACCGAGAAGCCCGCCCTCTTCGTTGCCAGCATGAGCTGGCTGCTGACCGTCTACTTCGCCGTTGCCGGCCTCCTGATGCGAGCCAATGCCTCGTCGCCTGCAACGAACGCGGTCGGGGCCGGGCTGCTCGTCGTGGCCGGAGCGCTCGGGATCACGGCGTTCCTCGCGTCCGCGGTCTACGCCGACGAGCGCAACCGCCGCGTCGACGCCTGACGACGGGCCCTACTGGGCGTCGTCGTCCTCCTTGGTCCGCATCTCGTCGATCTTCGAGGTCATCCGCTCGGCGCGGACCTCGACCCGGCGGGCGAACGCCTCCCGCTGGTGGTTGAGCAGGTAGTAGGACCCCATGCCGCTCATCAGGAACGCGATGACGACGGCCCACAGGACCGGGACCTGACCGGCGATCGCGAACCAGACGCCGACGACGATCCCGAGCGATCCGACGAAGAGCGCGATACGTAGGCCGGTGTAGATCCAGAACTCCTTCACGGGTTCAGGGTAGGTGTTGACCAGGGGGGTCCTACCCTGGAGGGGTGAAGTTCCTCCTCGTCGTGATCATCTTCGCGGTCGCCGTCTACCTCGTGACCCGGGCGATCCAGCGACGCGGCATCGCGCCGACGCCGCCGAAGCGCCGCCAGCCCCCGCCGCGGGTGATGGGCCCCGACGACGATCCCGACTTCCTGCGCGACCTCGACCGCAAGCGCAGGCACCCCGAGGACCCCGACATCTGAAGGTCGGTCAGAAGTCCCGACTCGACGAGGTCTCGGGCTGCAGCGGGGCGATCTGCTTCGCACCACCGGCGTAGGAGTGCTGGCTGGTGGTCGAGAAGTAGTTGATCCCGATGAAGTTGAACCACAGCGTCGCGATGCCGACCAGGGCCAGGATCGCGGCGTTGCGGCCCTTCCAGCCGGCGGTGGTGCGGGCGTGCAGGTAGGCCGCGTAGACGACCCAGGTGATGAAGGCCCAGACCTCCTTGGGGTCCCAGTTCCAGTACGACGACCAGGCCTGGTGCGCCCAGATCGGGCCGGTGATCAGCACCGCGAAGGTCCACACCGGGAAGGCGAAGGCGTGGATCCGGTAGGAGACCCGGTCGAGGACGACGGGCATCGGCAGGCGGGCGACGTACCCACGGTCGGCGTCGGCGCCCTTCGCGACCGCGCGGGCCTTGACCAGGTAGAGCGCCGAGGTGATGCCGCCGAGGGTGAACGCGCCGGTCGCGATGATCGCGGAGACGACGTGGATCACCAGCCAGTACGGCGAGAGCGCCTCGGTCAGCGGGGCGACCGGGTCGTAGAGCCAGAGCACGGCGACCATCAGGAGGGTCAGCACGAAGCCGACGACGATCGGGGCCATCCAGGCCAGCGGAACTGGCGGTAGAGCACGAGGTAGAGCAGCGCGACCACGAAGGTGCCGGCGAGCGTGAACTCGTACATGTTGCCCCACGGCACCCGGTTGGGGTCCGCGGCCATGCCGCGCGCGAACAGCGCCACGAAGTGCACCGCGACGGCGCCGCCGGTGAGCAGGCAGCCGAGCCGGCCGAAGATCGCCGTACGGCGGACCGCCTCGTCGGCGTCGTCGTCAGGCACGTCGGCGACGGCGACACCGCCCGGGATGTCGCGCGAGGCCATCGCAGCGGCTCCGGTCGCGACCGGGACCTTGCGCAGCGACGCCCACTCGACGAGGTACGCCAGCAGGGCCAGGAAGTAGACGAGCCCGCGGCCGCGACCGCCTGGTTGCTGAGGGTCTCCCACGCGGCGTCGGTCACGATCTCTCCTCCGGGTCGGTTCGTTCGGTGTCAGCCGGTGCGCCCTGCAGCGCAGCCACGAGCTCGTCGACGACGGCGTCCATGTCGCCGCCACCGGAGCGGTCGAGCGCGGCCATCTCGACCAGGGTGCCGTCACCCTCGCGACGGACCCGCACCCAGACCCGGCGCGACCGGATGAACAGCGAGCCCATCAGGCCGAGCAGGGCCAGCACCACGCCGATCAGGGCGACCCCCTTGCCCGGGGTCTGGCTGATCTGGATCTCCGCTGCAGCCGCAGTCGACGCCGACCTCTCGAAGGTGACCGAGCCCAGCCCGTCGGGCAGCTCGACGGTCTCGCCCGGCCGCAGGTCGAGCCGGAACGGCGCGCCGTCCTTCTCCGTCAGCACCGTGGTGCCGGACTTGTCGAGCGCGTAGACCGACTGCGCGGCGCCGTCGTCGAGGTTGAGGTCGCCGGTGTAGACGTTCAGCGAGAGCAGCGGGTTGACCAGGTTGCCGACGCCGAGACGTGTGCCGGTCGCCGTCGGACGCGAACGTCGGGTAGAAGTAGCCCTCGAGCCCGATCTGGCCCGGCTTGGCGTCCGGCGCCTTGACCACGCCGAAGGAGGGAAGGTCCGGTCCATCGGCAGGAAGAGCGCCGGCCCGCTGGTGGCGACGTTGCCGTCGCCGTCGCGGACCGTGATGACCGGCGCGTAGCCGTGCCCGATCAGGAAGACCTCGGTGTCGCCGATCGTCAGCGGGTGGTTGACCTGGAGGTCGTAGTCCTTCTCCGGCGCGTCCGGCGACTCCCGGTAGGGCATGTGCGCGTCGAAGCCGCGCGCCATCCCGGCCCGCGGACCGTCGGTCAGCCAGTCGACGTCGAAGTCGTCGACGGTGAAGGAGAAGGGGTCCATCCCGTCGGCGTCGAAGAGGCTGCCGGGCACGAAGTCGTCGTACTGGGTCGAGGTTGTTGGTGAAGGCGTGCCCACCACCAGGATCACGCCGCCCTTGTAGCCGAACAGCGAGCCGAGCGCGAAGCCGACCAGGACCACCAGCACCGCGAGGTGGAAGAGCAGGTTGCCGACCTCGCGCAGGTAGCCGCGCTCGGCGCTGACCGGTCGCACCCGTCGTCGAGCCTGCCGGCCGCAGCCGGTAGCGCCGGCGGCTTGCAGCAGCGCCCGGGCCCGCTCCAGCACCACCTCGGCGTCGTCGCCGGTCGCGTACGACGCGTGGTCGGGCAGCCGGGTCAGGTTGCGCGGCGCCGCGGGCGGCTCGGGCCGCATGCCCGCGGGCGTAGACGAAGGTGCGCGGCACGATGCAGCCGACCAGGGAGAGCATGAGCAGGATGTAGATCGCGGCGAACCACGGCGAGCCGTAGACGTTGAAGAGGCCGAGCTTCTCGTAGATCGGGGTCAGCGTCGGGTGGGCGTCCTGCCACTGCGAGGCCTTGAGCGCGTCGACGCCGCTCCTGCGGGATGAGCGAGCCGGGCACGGCGGCCAGCGCGAGCATCAGCAGCAGGATCAGCGCGGTGCGCATCGAGGTGAGCTGGCGCCACGACCCAGCGCAGCAGCTCGCGGAGGTTGAGCTCGCCCGGGCGCCGGTCGTCCTCGGGCGGGCGGGTGCTCGGTCGGCCGTGGTCTCGGTGCTCACACCGCCACCTCGAAGTCGTTGACCAGGTGGATCTGCAGCCAGCTGACCACCTGGTCCCACCAGCCGGTGAGCAGCAGCACGCCGACCGCGACCAGCATCAGCCCGCCGGCGCGCGTCACCCAGAGCTGGTGGCGGCGCACCCACCCGAAGGCGGCGAGCGCCGGCTCGCAGGCCAGCGCGGCGAGGATGAACGGCACCCCGAGCCCCAGCGAGTAGAACGCAGCGAGCACGGCGCCACGCGCGGCCGTCGCCTCGGTGTAGGCCAGCGTCAGGATCACGCCGAGCGTCGGGCCGATGCACGGCGTCCAGCCGAGGCCGAACAGGAAGCCGAGCAGCGGCGCGGCCGCCAGCCCGACCGCGGGCACCTTGTGGATCCGGAAGTCGCGCTGGAAGAACGGACCAGCCCCGAAGGCCAGCCCGAGCAGGATCGCCAGGACGCCGAGCACGGTCGGTGATCTGGTCCTGCCACTGGACCAGCCGCTCGCCGAGCGCACCGGACGCCCGAGGCCGACGAAGACCACCGAGAAGCCGAGCACGAACAGCACCGACCCGAGGAGCATCCGGCCGCGGCGGGTGCCGGCGTCGCCGGCCGCGAGGTCGGCGCCGGAGAGGCCGGTCGCGTAGGACAGGTAGCCCGGCAGCAGCGGGATCACGCACGGCGAGAAGAAGGAGACCAGGCCGGCGATCACCGCGACCGGGACGGCGAGCACCAGCGAGCCGGAGACCGCGGTGTCCTGGAACCAGTCACCCATCGGCGGTCGCTCCGCGGAGTCCTCGGCCACGTCGGACGACGACCTCGGTCAGCGTCAGCTTGGACGGGATCGTCGCCGGAGATCACCGCCGCGACCCGGCCCTCGGGGTCGAGCACGACGGTGCTCGGCGTGCTGCCCGGGCTGACCTTGCCGGAGAAGGCGAGCAGCGCCTTGCCGCCCGGGTCGTAGATCGAGGGGTAGTCGACGCCCGCGCTCCGCGCGAACGCGAGGCCCTGGCCTCGCTGCTGTCGCGGATGTTGATGCCGACGAACTGCGCCTTCGTCGCCGAGCTCGTCGGCGGCCTCGACCAGCATCGGCATCTCGGTGCGGCAGGGGCCGCAGCCCGACCACCAGACGTTGACCACGACGACCTTGCCGCGGAAGTCGGCGAGGTCGACCGGCTCGCCGGTCAGCGTCGTCCCCGCGAGCTCGACCGGCTCGCCGCGGTCGGCCTCGGCGATCGACTCGCACCGCGCCGTCGCCGCTGACGTAGTCCTTGCCGTCGGTGCCCTCGAGGTCGGAGCAGCCGGTCAGGGCCACCAGCAGGTGCAACGCAGGACGGCGGCGACGCAGACGCGGCCAGCAGGCGTGGAGACCTCAACCCGGTCACGGCCTCTTCTCCTCGGGCGCGCCGCCGGCGGAGAACGGCGCCTTGCGGTCCTTGACCGGGATCAGGTCACCGGCCGGCTCGCTGTAGGAGACCTGGGTGATCCGGTCGCCGACGAAGTGGAAGGACGTGAGCGAGCAGAGCGTGCACTGGCGCTTGCGCGGGTCGTGCAGGAAGGAGCGCTTCTCGACGTGCAGCCGGGTGATCCAGATCGGCAGCTGGTGGGAGACGAGGACGGCCTCGTGGCCGGCGGCCGCGACGCGGGCGTCGTGGACCGCGGCCATCATCCGGGCCACGACCTGCTTGTAGGGCTCGCCCCACGACGGCTTCATCGGGTTCCAGAGGTGCCGCCAGGTGCGCGGGTCCTTGAGCGCGTTCGTGCCGCCGCCGAACCGCTTGCCCTCGAAGACGTTGGTCGACTCGATGACCCGCTCGTCGGTGACGATCTCGAGCCCGCGGGCCTCGGCCAGCGGGCGCGCGGTCTCCTGGGCCCGCTCGAGCGGCGAGAACCGCAGGTGGACGATGTCGCGGTCCCCGAGGGCCTCGGCGACCCGGGTCGCCATCTGCTGCCCGAGGTCGGAGAGGTGGAAGCCGTCGCGGCGTCCGTAGAGGACGCCCTCGGGGTTGTGCACCTCGCCGTGGCGCAGCAGGTGGACGATGGTGTCGGGGGTCTGGCTCATCCGGGATCTCCTACGACTGTGCTGGTCTGGGCGGCGGCCGCCGCGCGGGCCGCGTGGGGCAGGGCGTCGAGCACGGTCTGGACGGCGCGGTCGTCGTGGGCGGCGGAGAGGAACCACGCCTCGTACGCCGACGGCGGCAGGTAGACGCCGCGGTCGAGCATCGCGTGGAAGAAGGCGGCGTACGCCGCGGCGTCGGTGCGCGAGGCGTCGTCGAAGTCGCGCACCGCGCCCTCGGCGAAGAAGACCGAGAACATCGTGCCGGTCGACCTGCACGACGTGGGCGACCCCGGCCCGCACAGCGCGTCGGACGCGGCCGTCTTGATCGTGTCGGCGGCCGCGTCGAGGTGGGCGTAGACCTCGTCGGTGGCCAGCCGCAGCGTGGCCAGGCCGGCGGTGGTCGCGATCGGGTTCCCGGACAGCGTGCCGGCCTGGTAGACCGGCCCCTCCGGGGCGAGACGCGACATCACGTCGGCGCGGCCGCCGAAGGCCGCGGCCGGGAAGCCGCCGCCCATCACCTTGCCGAAGGTCATCAGGTCGGGCCCCCAGCCCTCGACCGCGCCGTCGAGGCCCCACTGGCCCTGCCGGGAGGCCCGGAAGCCGGTCATCACCTCGTCGCTGACGAACAGCGCGCCGTGGGTGCGGCAGGTCTCGGCCAGGAAGCGCGTTGAAGCCCGGCTCCGGCGGGACGACGCCCATGTTGCCGGGCGCGGCCTCGGTGATCAGGCAGGCGATCCGGTCGCCGTGCTCGGCGAAGACCTTCTCGACCGCGGCCCGGTCGTTGTAGGGCAGCACCAGGGTCAGCTCGGTCGAGGACGCCGGCACGCCGGGCGTGCCGGGCACCGCGAACGTCGCCAGCCCGGAGCCGGCCGAGGCCAGCAGCGCGTCGACGTGGCCGTGGTAGCAGCCGGCGAACTTCACGACCACGTCGCGGCCGGTGAAGCCGCGGGCCAGCCGGATCGCCGACATGGTGGCCTCGGTGCCGGAGGAGACGAAGCGGACCCGCTCGACCGGCGTGCGCGCCACGATCTCCTCGGCCAGCTCGACCTCGGGCTCGGTCGGGGTGCCGTACGACGTGCCGCGGGCGACCGCCGCCGCGACCCCGGCCTGCACCTCGGGGTGGGCGTGGCCGAGCAGCATCGGCCCCCACGAGCAGATCAGGTCGACGTAGTCGTTGCCGTCGACGTCGGTCAGCCAGGCGCCGGCCGCCGAGCGGATGAACCGGGGGGTGCCGCCGACCGCGTTGAACGCCCGGACCGGGGAGTTGACGCCGCCCGGGGTCACCGCCAGCGCCCGCTCGAAGAGCGCGGCACTGGCGTCGAGGTCGGTCGGCTCACCGGCCCATTGTCCCCGACGGACCAACCCGTCCCATTCGAGGGGGCGCGCGCGGGGCGGCGGAGGTGGGCCAGACCACTCCGAGTCGGCCCGGTCGACCCGACCGTTTCGCCGTCCCGACCGGCGGGCAGGCTCGTCTCATCGACATAGGGCTGGCGCCGATCCGAGGTCGGCGTACCGTAACAAGCTGGCGAGATCGAGTCGTTTGAACCGTCACCGCCCGCGCTGAGGGAGCACGTCGGGTCGACTGGGAGCAGGAGAACTCACGATGTCCACACCGCGATCACCATCGCGCTTCGGGCGTGCCCACAAGGCCACGGCGCTCGTGCCGCTGGCCCTGCTGTCGGCCGCCTGGACCGCCAGCCTCGCCGGCACCGGGTCCAGCACGGCACTCGCCGCCGCCGCCATCGCGTCCACCCCGCTCCCCGACGGCACCAGCGTGCCGACCCAGGCGATCGAGGCCCCCGCCAGCGTCTCCACCTCCGGCGGGCTCGCCCCCGGCGTCGCGGCAACGCCCGGCGGGCCGTCTCCACCGCCTCCACCTCCGGCATCCCGTCGGCCGCGCTCGCCGCCTACCAGCGCGCCGAGACCGTCATCAACGCCGCCGACAAGAGCTGCAACCTGACCTGGCAGCTGGTCGCCGCGATCGGCCGGGTCGAGTCCAACCACGGCCGCGTCAACGGCAACACCCTCGACGACAACGGCGTCGCCCGCCCCGGCATCTACGGCGTCGCCCTCAACGGCCGCCACGGCACCACCGGATCGTCGACACCGACGCCGGCCAGTACGACAACGACGACACGTTCGACCGCGCGGTCGGCCCGATGCAGTTCATCCCCTCGACCTGGTCGGTCGTGGGCGTCGACGCCGACGGCGACGGCGGGCGCAACCCGCAGGACATCGACGACGCGGCGCTCGGCACCGCCGTCTACCTCTGCTCCGGCCCCGACGACCTGTCCCCGACCGCGGCCAGCGCGCTGCGGTCTACCGCTACAACCACAGCCAGTCCTACGTCGACCTGGTCCTCTCGATCATGGACGCCTACCTCGACGGCGACTTCACCTCGGTCCCCAACGGCACCACCGCTGCCGGCTACGTCCTCCCGGCGCCCACGCCGATCGGCGACCCCGGGACCGGCCCTGGGACCCACCCCACCGGCAACAACGGCGGTGGCCAGCCGACGGCGGGGCCGACCTCCCAGCCCACCTCGCCGCCCACCTCGCCGCCCACCAAGCCGCCGACCGGCGGCCCCAGCAGCGGTGGCCCGAAGACCCCGCCGCACTCGCTGCCTCCGCTGCCCTCGACCTCGGTCCCGCCGGTCGACCAGGTGCTGACCCAGGCCCAGGCCATCGCGCAGTGCCTGACGACGGGTACGTCGCCAACGTCCTACGGAGCGACGACCCCTTCGACCAGTGCGTCAACGACTACACACACGGCTAGGGCGCGAGATCGGGCCGGGAGCCTACGCGAGCAGCCGGGCGGCCTCGGCGGCCCAGTAGGTCAGCACGACGTCGGCGCCGGCCCGGCGGATCGAGGTGAGCGTCTCGAGGATGGCGGGCTCGCGGTCGATCCAGCCGTGGGCGGCGGCGGCCTCGACCATGGCGTACTCGCCCGAGATGTTGTACGCCGCCACCGGGACGTCGACCGCGTCGCGGACCCGCCGCACGACGTCGAGGTAGGCCAGGGCCGGCTTGACCATCACGATGTCGGCGCCCTGCTCGACGTCGAGCAGCGCCTCGCGGACGCCCTCGACGGCGTTGGCGGAGTCCTGCTGGTAGGTGCGCCGGTCGCCCTGCAGCGAGGAGTCGACCGCCTCGCGGAACGGGCCGTAGAACGCGGAGGCGTACTTCGCGGAGTAGGCCAGGATCGAGACGTCGGTGTGCCCGGCGGCGTCGAGCGCGTCGCGGATCACCGCGACCTGGCCGTCCATCATCCCGCTCGGGCCGACCATGTCGACGCCGGCGTCCGCCTGGGCGCGCGCCATCTCGGCGTACACCGCCAGCGTGCGGTCGTTGTCGACCCGGCCGTCGGCGGTGAGCACGCCGCAGTGGCCGTGGTCGGTGAACTCGTCGAGGCACAGGTCGCTCATCACGGTGAGCGCGTCGCCGACCTCGGCCGACCACGTCGGTGATCGCGAGGTTGAGGATGCCGGCCGGGTCGATCGCGCCCGAGCCGGTCGCGTCCTTGTGCTCGGGGATGCCGAACAGCATCACGCCGCCCAGCCCGAGGTCGGCCGCCTCGGCGACCGCCTCGAGCAGGGTGTCGCGGGTGTGCTGGACGACGCCGGGCATCGACGAGATCGGGCGGGGCTCGTCGAGGCCCTCGCGCACGAAGAGCGGCAGCACCAGCTGGCGCGGCTCGAGCGAGGTCTCGGCGACCATCCGCCGCAGCGCGGCGGTGGTGCGCAGCCGACGTGGCCGGACCGTCGGTCCGGCCACGCTGGGCAGCGACGTCTCGGTCACCGGGCGGACGTGGACTTCCGGCGCGCGGACGGCTTGCGGTCCGACGGCCGGGTCACCGGCTGGCCGGCCTCGACCAGCGCCAGCCGACGGGCGGCGCCGAAGTCGGCGAGCGCGTCGACGAGCTCGTCGACGTCCGGCTTCGCGGCGAGGACGTCGACCCGCAGGCCGTGCTCCTCGGCGGTCTTGGCCGTGGCCGGGCCGATCACCGCGATGATCGTCGAGGGGTGCGGCTTGCCGGCGATGCCGACCAGGTTGCGCACCGTCGAGGACGAGGTGAAGACGACCGCGTCGAACTTGCCGGTCTTGATCGCGTCGCGGGTCTCCGGCGCGGGCGGGGCGGCCCGCACGGTGCGGTACGCCGTGACGTCGTCGCACTCCCAGCCGAGGTCGATCAGGCCGGCGACGAGGTTCTCGGTGGCGATGTCGGCGCGCGGCAGGAAGACCCGGTTGATCGGGTCGAGCAGGTCGTCGTACTCCGGCCAGTCGGCCAGCAGCCCGGCGGCGGACTGCTCGCCCGAGGGCATCAGGTCGGCGCGCAGGCCCCAGGCGGCGATCGCCTGGGCGGTCTTGTCGCCGACCGCGGCGATCTTGAGGCCGGAGAACGCCCGGGCGTCGAGGCCGTACTCCTCGAACTTCTCGCGTACCGCGCGCACCGCGTTGACCGAGGTGAAGGCGATCCACTCGTAGCGGCCCTCGACCAGGCCGCGGACGGCCTTGTCCATCTGCAGCGGGTTGCGCGGCGGCTCGACCGAGATCGTCGGGACCTCGTCGGGGACGGCGCCGTAGCCGCGCAGGCGCTCGGAGAGCGAGCCGGCCTGGTCCTTGGTGCGCGGCACCAGGACCCGCCAGCCGAACAGCGGCTTGGTCTCGAACCAGGACAGCGTCTCGCGCAGGTCGACGACGTCGCCGACGACGGTCACCGCCGGCGGCGCCATCCGGGCGGCGCGGGCGTCGGCGGCGATCCGCTCCAGCGTCGAGGTGACGGTGGCCTGCTCGGTGGTGGTGCCGACCCGGGTCATCGCGACCGGGGTGCTCGCCGGGCGACCGGCGGCCACGAGCGCCTGGCGATCTCGCCGATCTGGCCGACCGCCGAGAGCAGCACCAGGGTGCGGTAGTCGGCGTACTGCGTCCAGTCGACCTTCTCGCCGCAGGTCACGACCGCGACCTCGCGGTGGTCCTTGGTGGTGAGCGGGATGCCGGCGTACGCCGGGACCGCGCTGACCGAGGAGACGCCGGGGACGATCTCGAAGCCGAGGCCGGCCTTGACGCAGGCCTGGGCCTCCTCGGGCCCGGAGGCGTAGAGGAACGGGTCGCCGGTCATCAGCCGCACCACGCGAAGGCCGCGCTTGGCGTGCTTGACGACCACCTTGGCGCGCGCAGCGTGGGTCAGCGGCTGGCCGTCCTCGCCGAAGCCGCCGTCGACGAGCTCGGGTCCGGTCTGGCCGGCCTCGCCCTCGACCGGCTCGGGGATCGCGAGCAGCTGACGCACCAGTTCGACGTGCTCGGGCGCCTCGGTCACGATCACGTCGGCCTGCGGAGCAGCTCGACGGCGCGCACGGTCAGCAGGCCCGGGTCGCCCGGGCCACTGCCCACGAACGACACCCAGCCGCGGGTCGAGGTCTGGTTCGTGCTGGTCTTGCCTCGCGTCATGCGTTCTGCCTCTTGTCTACTGATTCGATCAGTCGTTCCGTGAGTTGAGCGGCCCCGTCGGCGAGCATCTCGTTCGCCAACCGGGTCCCGACGCCATGAGCGTCGGTGAGGTCTCCGGTCGCGGACATCCGCACCGACAGCGCCCCGTCGGGTGACAGCGCCACGGCCCGCACCCAGAGCTCTTCTTCGTCCTCGCCCTCGACCACCTCGGCCAGGGCGCCGATCGGGGCCGAGCAACCACCTTCGAGCGTGGCGAGCACCGCGCGCTCGGCCTCGACGGCGGCGCGGGTGGAACGGTCGTCCAGCGCCGGCGATGTCGTCCACCAGGTCGTCGTCCGTGCGGCACTCCACTGCGAGCGCACCCTGGCCCGGAGCCGGGAGCATCTGCAACGGGTCGAGCACCTCGGTGACGTCGTCGAGCCGACCGATCCGGGCCAGCCCGGCCCGGGCGAGCAGGACGGCGTCGTACTCACCGGACCGGACCTTGCCGATCCGGGTGTCGACGTTGCCACGGATGCCGACCACGTCCAAACCGAGGCCGAGCGCGTGCAGCTGGGCGGCACGTCGCGGCGAGCCGGTGCCGACCCGGCTCCCGACCGGCAGCTCGCCCAGGGTGAGCCCGTCGCGGGCGACGACGACGTCGCGCGGGTCCTCGCGGACCGGGATCGCGGCGAGCGCGATCCCGTCGGCGGGCGCAGTCGGCAGGTCCTTGAGCGAGTGGACGACGACGTCGACGCGACCGTCGAGCAGCGCGTCGCGCAGCGCGCTGACGAAGACGCCGGTGCTGCCGAGCCGGCCAGCGGCGTGCCGGCGGCCTGGCTGCGGTCGCCGTCGGTGGTGACCTCGACCAGCTCGACCTCCAGCCGAGCCGCTCGCTGAGCAGGGCGCCGACCTGACCGCTCTGGGTGGTCGCGAGCAGCGAGGCGCGGGTGCCGATCCGGATGGTCGTCATGCGAGCCCCTCCGGACGGGTGACGGCGTCGACGGCCTCGGGGTCGAGGGCGAACAGCTCGGCGAGCGCGGCGGCGTAGGAGACCGCACCGGCCTCGTTGGCCAGCTCGCGGACCCGGACGGTGGGCTCGTGGAGCAGCTTGTCGGCGACCCGGCGCACGGTGTGCAGCACCTCGGCGCGGGCGGCGTCGTCGAGGTCGGGGAGCCGGTCGACGAGGCGCTCCATCTCGGCGTCGACGACCGAGGTCGCCATCGAGCGGAGGGCGACGACGGTGGGCGTGACGCTGGCCTGGCGGCGCGCGGTCAGGAACGCGGCCACCTCCTGGGTGACGATCCGGCGTACCTCGGCGACCTCCCGGCCGGCCTCGGAGTCGCGCAGCTCCTCGGCGAGGTCGGCGAGGTCGATCAGGGTGACGCCGGGCAGGTCGGCCACGGCGGGGTCGACGTCGTGGGGCAGCGCGAGGTCGATGATCGCCAGCCCGCGCCCGCCGGTCGTCGCCGCGGCCACCGCCTCGGCGGTCACGATCACGCCGGTCGCTCCGGTGCAGGAGACCACGACGTCGGCGAGTGCCAGCTCGGCGGCCAGGTCGTCCAGCGACGCTGAGCGGGCGGCGTACTCGCGGGCGAGCCGGTCGGCGTTGCCGGCGGTGCGGTTGGCGACGGCGACGCTCGCCGCGCCCCGGCGGGAGACGGTCGCGGTCGCGAGACCGGCCATCGCACCGGCACCGAGCACGAGCACCCGCTTGCCGGCGACGTCGCCCACCGCGTCGTGGCGCGGTCGAGGGCGGCGGTCACCAGCGAGGGCGCGGCCCGGTCGATGCCGGTCTCGGCGCGGGCGCGCTTGCCGACGCGCAGCGCCTGCTGGAAGAGCACGTTGAGGGCCGGGCCGACGGTGCCGAGCTCCTGGCCCAGGCTCAGGGCGTCGCGGGTCTGGCCGAGGATCTGACCCTCGCCGAGCGCCATCGAGTCGAGGCCGGCGACGACCTGGAACAGGTGCGAGACGGCGCCGTCGTCGTAGTGGACGTAGAGGTGCGGCACCATCGCCTCGGTGGACTCACCGGCGCGGTCGACGAGCAGCCGGGAGACCTCCTCGACGCTGCCGTGGAAGCGGTCGACGTCGGCGTAGATCTCGAGCCGGTTGCAGGTCGCGATGACGGTCGCCTCGGTGACGTGCTCACTCGCGGCGACGTCGTCGATCAGCTTGTGCACGCCGTCGGGGTCGAGCGCGACCCGCTCGAGCAGCGAGACCGGTGCGGAGTTGTGGGAGATGCCCACGACCAGGACGCTCATGCGGAGGCCGCCTTGCGCTGCTCGTGGTAGGCGAGGATCTGCAGCTCGATGGAGAGGTCGACCTTGCGGACGTCGACCTGCTCGGGCACGGCCAGGACCGTCGGCGCGAAGTTCAGGATGCTGGTGATGCCGTACTCGACCATCCGGTCGGCGACGTCCTGGGCGGCCAACGCCGGGGTGGCGATCACGCCGATCGCGACCGAGTGGTCGCGGACGATCTGCTCGAGGTCGTCGAAGGGGCGTACGTCGATGCCGGCGACGACCTCCTCGTGGCGGGCCGGGTCGGCGTCGAGGAGCGCCACGACCCGGAAGCCGCGGCTGCGGAAGCCGGAGTAGTTGGCGAGCGCCTGACCGAGGTTGCCGATGCCGACGATGACCACGGGCCAGTCCTGGGTCACGCCGATCTCGCGGGCGATCTGGTAGCGCAGGTAGTCGACGTCGTAGCCGACGCCGCGGGTGCCGTAGCTGCCGAGGTAGGACAGGTCCTTGCGCAGCTTGGCGCTGTTGACGCCGGCCGCGACGGCGAGCTCCTCGCTCGAGCAGGTGCTGGTGCCCCGCTCCGAGAGCGTGGAGAGGGCCCGGAGGTAGACGGGCAGACGGGCGACGGTGGCCTCGGGGATGTCCCGAGCACTCTCGGAGGAGTTCCGTGCGGTCACTGCTGTCGTCTCCATAGCCATGGAAGTAGGGCCGTCGTCGGGCGCACGAGAACGACCCCGTTAGCGCACCCGGCGGCCCGATCACTGTAGGAGTTTGTGAACGTGAGAACAAACCGAGAGGGGCCCTGGAGCCCTCTCGGACTAGCACATGTGACATGGCCCACTCGGAGCGGGGTGTTCTACCCGCCCAGAGCCGCCCGCAGCCGCTCCTCGTCGACCCGCCAGAAGTCGTGCTGACGGCCGTCGACGAAGGTCACCGGGATCTCCTCGCCGTACAGCTTCTGCAGCTGCGGGTCGTCGTCGATCGAGATCTCGACGTACGCCTCGCCGAGGTCGGCACAGACGCGCTCGATCACCAGCCGGGCGTCGTCGCAGAGGTGGCAGCCAGGTCGCGAGTAGAGCGTGACCCGTGGACTCATCGCCGCGAGCTCATTCGAGAAGACCGAGGGTCCGGCGCCGTTCGATGCCGCGCAGCCGACCCTTCTGCACCTTGCCGGTGACCGTGCGCGGCAGCTCGTCGACGATCTCGATGCGTGTGGGCCGCTTGAACCGGGCCAGCCGCTCCGCGCAGTGGGCGCGTACGACGTCTGCGACCGCCGCCGGGTCCAGCCCGGGCGCTCGTACGTAGGCGACCACGGCCTCACCGGTGTCCGGGGCCTCGACGCCGATCACCGCGACCTCGATCACGCCGTCGACCTCCTCGATCACGTCCTCGACCTCGACGGGGTAGACGTTGAAGCCGGACACGATCACCAGCTCCTTGAGCCGGTCGACGAGGAACAGGTCGCCGCTGTCGTCGAGGAACCCGACGTCGCCGGTCGACCACCAGCCGTCCTCGTCGGGGCCGCCGGACCCGTCGGGCCAGTAGCCGCTGAAGAGGTTGTCGCCGCGGACCTGGATCTCGCCGGGGTCGACGCCCTCGGGCGGTCGCCCACCCTCGTCGACGAGCCGGATCTCGATGCCGGGCAGCGCGGCGCCGACCGAGCCGACCTGGTTGACCGCGCTGCACAGCGTGCTGGTGACCACCGGGGACGCCTCGGTCAGGCCGTAGCCCTGGTGCACCGGGATGCCGGTCCGGTCCGTGAACCTCTCGACCACCTCCGGCGATAGCGGCGCCGAGCCGGAGAGCATCAGCCGCACCGGACCGAGGTGCTCCTCGAGGTGCTCCTCGGGCAGCCAGTAGGCGAAGACCGGTGGCGCCACGGGGACGACGCTGCAGGCCTCGTCGTCGATGATCGTCAGCGTCTCCTGCGGGTCGAACCGCTCGACGAGCACCAGCTTGGCGCGGTGCTGGAGCACCCCGCCGAGGACGGCGTTGAGCCCGTAGACGTGGAAGAGCGGCAGCACGCCGAGGACGACGTCGTCGCCGTGGATCATCGGCGGCTCGACCTGGGCGACCTGGGCGATGTTGGCGAGCAGCGCCCGATGGGTGAGCATCGCCGCGCGCGGGAGGCCCGACGTACCGCTGGTGTAGAGGAGCGCCGCGAGCTTCTCCGGATCCTGCAGCTGCGGGACCTGACGTGCCTTGTCGGCGCGCAGGTGGTCGTAGGAGCGCTCCCCCGGCTGCAGGGTCGCACCGATCACCACGACCCGGGGCACGACGGCCCGAGCGACCAGCGCCGCGTCGAGCTCCGCACCGCCGTCGAGCGACCGGGTGATGATCCCCACGGCGGCGCGGACGTTCACGACGCTCCCGACGTCGGTGAAGACCATCCGACAGCCCGAGTCGGCGATCATCCGGGCCAGCTCACCACCGGTCGCCCGCGGGTTGACGGGTACGGCGACCGCCTGCGCCCGGAGCACTCCGAGGTACGTCGTCACGAACTCGATCCGGTTGCCCACGGCGATCAGGACGCGATGACCACCGACGATGCCGGCGGCGCCGAGTCCGGTCGCGATCCGCCCGACCTCGTCGTCCAGCGCGGCCCAGGTCAGGCTGCGACCACCGGTCTCGACGACGGCGAGGTGGTCGGGGTCCTCGGCGGCAGCAACGGACACCAGATCGGCCACGTCGCGGATGCCAGACATGGGTGGATACTTCCACACCGCGCCAGCCCCTCCGACGGTCTACCCTGCCGGTGTGACCCCGCCTCCCGACAAGCGAGCCCGGCCGCTGAACCTGCAGCTGCGGTCCACGCTGGCCGGTGAAGCGGCCGCAGCCGCGGCCGAGGTCGAGTCGGCGCTGACCCCCGCGCTCGACGGCGCCGCTGCGGCCTTCTTCGACGTCGACAACACCGTGATGCAGGGCGCCAGCATCTTCCACCTCGCCCGCGGCCTGCACCGACGCAAGTTCTTCACCACCCGGGAGATCGCCGGCGCCGCCTGGAAGCAGGCCTACTTCCGCGTGGTCGGCGTCGAGGACCCCGACCATGTCGCCGACGCCAGGTCATCGGCGCTGAGCTTCATCGCCGGCCACACCGTGACCGAGCTCGAGGAGCTCGGCGAGGAGATCTTCGACGAGGCGATGGCGCACCGGATCTGGCCCGGCACCCGCGCTCTCGCCCAGCTGCACCTCGATGAGGGACAGCGCGTCTGGCTGGTCACCGCGGCGCCGATCGAGATCGCCCAGATCATCGCTCGTCGACTCGGGCTCACCGGGGCGATGGGCACCGTCGCCGAGCACGAGGACGGCGTCTACACCGGCCGGCTGGTCGGCGACATGCTGCACGGCCCGGCCAAGAGCGAGGCGGTCAAGGCGCTCGCTGCTCGGGAGGGCCTGGACCTGCGCCGCTGCTCGGCGTACTCCGACTCCTACAACGACCTGCCGATGCTGGCCCTGGTCGGCGACCCCTGCGCGATCAACCCGGACGCCAAGCTGCGCGCCCACGCTCGCGAGCAGGGCTGGCGGATCCGGGACTACCGGACCGGCCGCAAGGCGCTTCGGGCGGGACTGGTCGTCGGAGGAGCGGCCGGTGCCGCTGCCGGCACCGTCGCCGCCGGTCTGGCGCTTCGCGGCCGCCGGCACTGACCGCCCTCCGCCTCCTGCTCGAGCCCTGCCTTCTGGTCTGCTCCGACAGGAGTAACTCGTGTCTACCTGGGAAAGGCTTCAGGAACGCGCCCGGGGAGGGGTTCCAGCACCATGCCGCAGCCAGGTCACGACGTCGTACGGGGGATCGAGCACCTGCGCGCCCTCGTCGCCGACGTCCTGCTGGCCGAGCGCAGCCTTCTCGCCGGCGCCCCCGTCCAGGCGCCGGGCCGGCTCCTCAGCGAAGCGGCCACCAGTCGCCAGCAGGCCGGCGGCTCGGGCGGCTACGACGACTCCGAGCTGGCCGCCTCCTCCGAGGAGGACGCCGACGACCGGACCCGGCTGATCGCACTGGTCGACCTCGCCCGCGGCGGTGACGCCGAGGCGTTCGGGCTGCTCTACGACCACTACCAGGCCTCGGTCTACCGCTTCCTCTTCTACCGGACCCGCTCCAGCACCCTCGCCGAGGACCTCACGTCGGAGACCTTCTTCCGGGCGCTGCGGAGCATGAACAACTTCCGCTGGCAGGGCAAGGACTTCGGCGCCTGGCTGATGACCATCGCCCGCAACCTCGCCACCGACCACTTCAAGGCCGGCCGGACCCGGCTCGAGATGACCACCGAGGACATGGGGCTCCACGACGACGCGACCGACGGCCCCGAGGCCGCGGTGCTCGACGGCCTCACCAACGAGATCCTGATGCGGGCCCTGACCGACCTCCCTGCCGAGCAGCGCGACTGCCTGGTGATGCGCTTCCTCCAGGGGATGAGCATCGCCGAGACCGCCGCCGTCCTCGGCCGTAGCGACGGAGCGGTCAAGCAGCTCCAGCTGCGCGGAGTTCGCAACCTCGCGAAGCTGATGCCGGAGGGGATCCGCGACTGATGCCGACCCACGCCGCGTACGTCCCCGTTCTCCCGCAGGGACCCGTAACCCCGCTGCCCCGTGTCTCGTTGTGCCGTTGGTCAGCTCCCCCGAACGGGAACGCGGAGCATCGCTCGACAGGACACGCGAGATGACACCGGGATTTCGGGGCACGGCGACGCGCCGAGGAGTTCGACACCCTGGTCGAAGGCACCTCCCCGCTCGACGAGCGCGACCGCGACCTGCTCGCCCTCGTCGATGCGATGCGCGGCCTCCCGGAGGTCCAACCGAGACCGGAGTTCGTCTCCGACCTGCGGGCCCAGCTGATCGCTGCGGCCGACACCGACCTCGTGCCGACCGACATCTCCCGCCTGCGGCTGCCCGAGCGTCGCAGCAAGCGCGAGCGTCGGATCGCGTCCATCGTCGGCGGCATCGCCATCGTCGGAGCGACGACGTCGGTGGCGCTGGCCTCGCAGTCGGCCCTGCCGGGCGAGTCCCTCTACCCGGTCAAGCGGATCATCGAGTCGGCCCACTCCAGCATCTCGGTCGGCGAGGCGGACAAGGGCAGCACCATGCTCGGCAACGCCTCCAGCCGCCTCGACGAGGCGACGGCGCTCAGCCAGGATCCCGGTCTCGGCGACGACCAACGCATCGCCGACACGCTCTCGACGTTCACCGAGCAGGCGACCGACGCGGCCGACCTGCTGTTCGCCGACTACGCCGACTCCGGCAACCAGTCCTCGATCACCGAGCTGCACGACTTCGCCTCGTCCGGGCTCGACCAGCTCGAGGCGCTCGAGCCGCTGGTCCCGGCAGAGGCTCGTGACGAGCTGCTCTCGGCTGCCTCCGCGCTCGTCCAGATCGACACAGAGGCCGCTCAGCGCTGCCCCGAGTGCGGCGGACCTGCGATCGACTCGATCCCGCCGTCACTGGTTGCTGCCCAGTCGATCCTGGTGCCGGTCCAGCCGGCACCGGCGCCGATCGTGCGCCAGCACCGGTCCGACCAGGGGAAGTCGGCCGACGGGAAGCCGGTCAAGAACCGGCACCACCAGTCGCGGCCCGATGTGACCGAGGATGGGGTCGGCCCCGGCACCGTCCGCGCCACGACGCCCGTCACCCCGCCCACGGTCACTGACCCCCTGAAGTCACTGACCAACGGCTTGACCGGTGGCAACGGCAACAGCGGCAAGCCGTCGACCCGCGGCACGAAGGCCCCGGTCGTCGGCGACGTGCTCGACGGCGTCGACGACCTCCTGCAGGGCGTGATCAACCCGCTCACGGGTCTGCCCGAGGAGTAGCGACCCCAGGCCGACGCGCCAGTGAGAGCGCCCGCCTGACCACCAGGGTCTCGACACGGCTCCCAGCGGGGCCTGCTCGCCCAACACCGGCTACCTGAAGACGGACTGCCGCTTCATCAGGAGCGTGTAGAGCGTCTGCTGGATCGTCTCGCGGACCTGGTCGGTCACGTTGAAGACCAGCATCGGGTCCTCGGCCGCGCCCGGGTCGAACTCGTCGGTGCGGATCGGCTCGCCGAACTCCAGCAGCCACTTCGAGGGCAACGGCACCAGCCCGAGCGGTCCGAGCAGCGGGAAGAAGGGCGTGATCGGGATGTAGGGCAGCCCGAGCAACCGCGCGAGCGACGGGACGTTGCCGACGAGCGGGTAGATCTCCTCGGCACCGACCACGGACAACGGGATGATCGGGACGCCGGTGCGCAGCGCGGCCGAGACGAACCCACCTCGGCCGAAGCGCTGCAGCTTGTAGCGCTCGGCGTACGGCTTGCCGATGCCCTTGAAGCCCTCGGGCCAGACCCCGACCAGCTCGCCTCCGCTGAGCATCCGCTCGGCATCCTCGGTGCAGGCCAGCGTCGCACCGCCCTTGCGGGCCATCGCGCTCACGAACGGCAGCTTGAAGACCAGGTCGGCGCCGAGCGGGCGCAGGAACCGGCCGGTGTGGTCGTGGATCGACACCATCGTCATCAGGCCGTCGAGCGGGATCGGTGCCGGAGTGGTTGGAGACGACCAGCGCGCCGCCCTCGGCGGGGAGGTTCTCCGCGCCGCGGACCTCGATCCGGAACCACTTCTGCGCGATCGGCCGAAGCGTCGCCATGAAGAAGCGCTCGGTGATCTCGCGGTCGAAGCCGTACTCGTCGATCGCGTAGTTGCCGGCGACGCGTCGGCGCAGGAAGGCGAGGAAGCGGGCCAGCTGCGGCTCCCAGTCGGACCCGAAGACCTCGCGGGCTCCGTGCTGGATCGCCGCGAGCCAGTCGGAGACCGGGATGCCGGCGCCGGGCGCGCGGTCCTCGGTCGTGACCGCCGGGCGCGACTCGGCCGCGACCTCGCTCGGCTCCACGGGCTTCGGCTTGGACTTCGGCTTCGGCTTCGGCTTGGGCTTGGGCTTCGCGGCCGCCGGACGCAGCGGGCGGCTTGGCGGTCGCCGGTGCCGCCTTGGCGCCACTGGCGAGCCCACGTGCTGCGGAGGACGGCTGCTTGCCGGTGCCGCGCCCGGGGCGGCCACGGGTGCCGATCGGGATGATCTCGGCGTCACCCATGCTCGACTCCTGACGCCGACACGACGGCCAGGGCGGCGCCGGCGGGGTCGGGGAAGCGGTCGGCGGTGCGCGCGAGGAGCCGCTCGGCGCGCCCGCCGGTCGGGAGCAGCGGGCGGCCGAAGTCGGCGAACGCCTCGGCGGTCGTGTACGCCGGCTCGAAGCCGAGCGTGCGCGCGCATCCGGGTGGTGTCGACGCCGCGACCGTAGGTGAGGAACGCGGTCTGCTCGGGCGAGAAGTCGGCGAACCGCGCCGAGCGGAGCAGCGACCCGACGCTGCCCACGGCGAACGGCGGGAGCGCGACCGTCGGCCGCTGCAGCCGGCGTACGGCCTGGGAGAGCATCAGGAGCCCGTCGCCGGCGACGTTGAAGACTCCCGGCGACGTCGGTGTGGACGGCGTGGCGGAGCACGTCGACGAGGTCCTGCTCGTGCAGGAACTGGAGCCGGGGGTCGTGGCCGAGGACTGTCGGAATCACCGGAAGCCGGAAGTACGACGTGAGCGGGCTGGTGACACTCGGGGCCGACGACGTTGGCGGCGCGCAGCATCGTCACCCGGACGTCGGGGCGACGGCGGGCGAACCCGCGGACGTAGCCCTCGACCTCGGCGACGTCCTTGGCGTAGCCCGCCCTCGGGGCACGCCGAGGCTCCATCTCCTCGGTGAACATCGCCGGGTCGCGGCTGCTGGCGCCGTACACGGTGGTCGTCGACTTGACCACCAGCGCCCGCAGACCTGGCGCCTTCTGACAGGCCGCGAGCAGCTGCATCGTCCCGATGACGTTGAGCTCCTTCATCGTGTTCCGCCCGCCGGCAGCTGCCGGGGGTGGCGATGACGCTCATGTGGACGACGGTGTCGACGTCCTCCTTGACGATGACCTTCGCGATGACCGGGTTGCGGATGTCGGCCCGTACGAAGGAGACGTCGCCGATGTCGCCCCGAGGCGGCACGGCGTCGACGCCGATGACCCGGTCGACCGCAGGGTCAGCCGCAACGGCGCGCGCGAACCGGCGCCCGAGGTCGCGAGAGACCCCGGTGACCAGGACGACCTTGCCGGCGCTGCCCATGCGGCGGACGGTGGCCTTACTTGCCGAGCTTGCGGCGCTGGACGCGCGTCTTCTTCAGCAGCTTGCGGTGCTTCTTCTTGGCCATGCGCTTGCGCCGCTTCTTGATGACAGAACCCACAGGGAAACCTTTCAACAGCCATACAGCAGCCCCCGGAACGGCCCGGAGGACCGGGCCAGCCTAACTGCCCCGCGAGGACAGGAAGAATCGGCCGGTCAACGTGAGACCGGCAGGGTGCTGATCCGGTGTGCTCGGAACGCTCAGCCGGCGCTGTAGAAGCTCTTGCGGAGGTACTCGTCCACGTCGGACTCGAGCACGCGGAAGGAGCGGCCCACGCGCACGGCGGGCAGATCGCCGCCGTGGACGAGGCGGTAGACGGTCATCTTGGAGACCCGCATCATCGCCGCCACTTCCGCGACGGTGAGGAACTTGGACTCGGAGACATCCCCGGAGTTGGTAGCCATCGTGCACCGACTTTCTCGGCGAGGCGCCACCGGCTTCCCCACCGGTGATCACACGCATCGCGCAGGGTGAGAATAGGGCCTGATGTGACTCGTGGGGAAGGGGTTCACCAAAGTAACTCGCGAGGCTCGGCGTGTCCCCTTGCATTCGAGCTCATTCGCGGGCCCGGCGAGCTGCTCAGGGCAGGGGGTCCAGACCATGCAGCGGGAAGGTCTCCATCCGGGTGGCGTGGATCGCCCGGTCCAGCCAGGTGTCCGGGTCGTAGCCCTCGCGCCAGTCGCGGTACGCCGCGCTGCGCCCGTCGGTGAGCCGGTGCGGAGCGACTCGCCCGAGCGACGTGCGGACGTAGTCGCGCCACGCCCCGGGAGTCTCGGTGTCGGGGTCGAGCGGGGTGCCGGCGACGATCGCCAGCAGGTGCGTCCAGGCCCGCGGCACCACGTCGACGAGGGCGTAGCCACCGCCGCCGGTCACCACCCAGCGACCCTCGCACAGCTCGTGGGCGAGGTCGTGGAGGGCGAGGTAGGTCGCCCGCTGGCCGTCGACGGTGAGCATCAGGTGCGCGAGCGGGTCCTCGACGTGGGAGTCGCAGCCGTGCTGGGTGACCAGGACCTGTGGCTTGAACTCGCGCAGCAGCGGCGGCACCACCGCGTGGAAGGCGCGCAGCCAGCCGGCGTCGGCGGTACCGGGCGGGAGGGCGACGTTGACGGCGTACCCCTGCGCCTCGGGGCCGCCGAGGTCGGCGGGGAAGCCGGTGCCGGGGAACAGCATCTGCCCGGTCTCGTGCAGCGAGATGGTGAGCACGCGCGGGTCGTCCCAGAAGATCGTCTCGACGCCGTCGCCGTGGTGGACGTCGACGTCGACGTAGGCGACCCGCTCGGCGCCCTGGTCGAGCAGATGCTGGATGCCGACCGCGACGTCGTTGTAGATGCAGAAGCCGCTGGCCCGGTCCGGCATCGCGTGGTGCAGGCCGCCGGTGATGTTGGCGGAGTGCAGCGACTCCCCCGACCAGACCTGTCGGAACGCCTCGACGCTCGCGCCCACGATGTGCGCGGAGGCGTGGTGCATCTCGGGGAAGACCGGGTTGTCGTCGGTGCCGAGCCCGAGCTGGACGTCGTACGTCGCCGGGTTGCGGCCGGCCCGCATGACGGCCTCGATCAGGGACGGCTCGTGCACGGTCGCGATCAGGTCGTCGGAGGCCATCGGCGCGTCGACGATGCGCAGCCGCGACCCGATCAGGCCGAGCTCGGTCGCGAGCCGCATGGTCAGGTCGACCCGCAGCGGCGACATCGGGTGCGAGGGCCCGAAGTCGTACTCGGTGAGGCTGGAGTCGAAGACGACCGTCGCCGGTCCGTGACACGAGACCTTGGCCTGGGACATGCGCGTGACGCTACCGGTATCCTGCACGGGTGCTGACGTCCCGCTCCACCAGTGGTGGCCCGCCTGACCGGCGGACCTGCCTGAAGCACACCCTTCACCTCGGCCGCCCACGGGCGGCCGTCGTTCGCCGGTCGAGCTGTCGAGACCGCCCGTGGGCTCTCATCTCAGGAGATCCCCATGAACCGCAGCCTCTCACTGCTCAAGCCCACCGGGCACCTCACCCTCGGCAGCCAGCTCGGCGCCCTGCGCCCGATGGCGGCCGGGCAGCACGAGCCGACTGCTTCTACGGCATCGCCGACCTGCACGCGCTGACCATGCCGCACGATCCCGTCCGGCTCCGGGCGCTGGTCCGCGAGACGGCGACGCTGCTGCTCGCGGTCGGCCTCGACGAGGCCACCCTGTTCGTGCAGAGCCGGGTGCCCGCCCACGCCCAGCTCGCCTACCTGCTCGAGTGCATGGCCTACACCGGCGAGCTGAACCGGATGATCCAGTTCAAGGAGAAGGGCCGCGGGGTCGACTCGACGCGGGTCTCGCTCTTCACCTACCCGGCGCTGATGGCCGCCGACATCCTGCTCTACCGACCCACAGCAGGTGCCGGTCGGCGACGACCAGCGCCAGCACGTCGAGCTGACCCGCGACCTGGCGATCCGCTTCAACAACGCGCTACGGCCCGGTGTTCACCGTCCCCGAGATCACGACGCCCGCCGCCGGCGCGCGGGTCATGGACCTGCCGACCCGACTCGCCAAGATGGGCAAGTCCGCCCGACGGCGGCGGCTCGGTCTACCTGCTCGACCCGCCCGACGTCGTACGGCGCAAGGTCGCCCGGGCGGTCACCGACTCCGAGTCCGGGGCGGACGCCGTACGCCCCGCGCCGGACAAGCCCGGCGTCACCAACCTGCTCGACATCCTCGCGGCCTGCGGCGGCTCGGCGGACGGCGTCACGACGTACGGCGCCCTGAAGCGCGCGGTGACCGACGCGGTCGTCGCCGAGCTCGAGCCGATCCAGAAGCGGTACGCCGAGCTGGCCGCCGACCCGGCGCACGTCGACTCGGTCTACGCCGCCGGCGCCGCCCGCTGCCGCGAGGTCACCGCGCCGGTCCTGGCCGCCGCCGAGACCGCGATCGGGCTCTCTTGAACATGTTCAAAACTTGGTCTACTCTCGACCCATGGAATCGAACGTGTTCAAAACGGTGCCCGAGCCGTTCCTCCCGGGGGCGGTGGTCCTGCTCGGCACCCTCGGCCTCGGCCTGGTCGCCGTCGTTGCCGCGTTCGCGGTGGACCCTCTCGGTCCACCCGTGGTCCTGCTCATCTGGACGTTCTTCCTGGGCGGGCTGCTCCTGACCTTCGTCCCCGGGCGCACCCGGTCGCTCGGCATCGGTCTGGTGATCGCCGGAGCAGCCCTGCCGCTCGGGGCGTTCACCTGGCTGTGGGTGGTCGTGTCACTCGGCGTGCTGGGCGGGTCGGTGACCTGATGACCATCACTGCCAAGGCGACGCAGACCCGGCAGACCATCGTCGACACCGCGCTGCGACTGTTTCGCAAGGACGGCTACGACAAGACCACGATGCGCGGGATCGCCTCCGGTGCGGGTGTCTCGGTCGGCAACGCCTACTACTACTTCGCCTCCAAGGAGCACCTCGTCCAGGCGTTCTACGACGGGCTCCAGGTCGAGCACGCCGAGCACGCCGCAGCCGTGCTGGGCCGCGAGACCGGGTTCGCCGAGCGGCTCGAGGGCGTGCTGCTGGCCTGGCTGGACGTCGCCGAGCCGCACCACGAGTTCGCGGGACAGTTCTTCCGCAACGCGGCCGACCCGACCAGCCCGCTGTCCCCGTTCAGCCCGGAGTCTGCGCCGGCGCGGGACGCGAGCATCGCTGTCTTCGAGACGCTCGTCGCCGGATCCGACCTCAAGCTCGCGTCCGGCGCTGCGCCGTGAGCTGCCGCGGACTGCTCTGGCTGATGCAGATGGGCGTCGTGCTCTTCTGGGTCTATGACGCCAGTGCCGGCCAGGCCCGCAGCCGGATGCTGGTACGCCGGATCGTGCCGGTCGTCGACCGGCTGGCGCGGATGTCGCGACTGCCCGTGGTCCGCGGCGTCGTCGACGACGTGGTCGCACTGGTGACGGAGCTCCGCGGATGAGCCTCAGGATGCCGTGTGGCGGGTCGAACCGGTCCGGGTCCGCAGCGCGATCTTCGTACTTCGAGGACCAGACGCACTTCCCGTCGGGCTCCGCCGTGCTCGACAACGCCGTGCTGATGCGCCGGGCGCCCGTGGTGTGGCGGGCGGCACCAGAGCTGGTGAGCAGCCGATGACCTCGGCGTGGAGCCGGGCCGGCTGGTTCCTGGCCGGAGCGTACGTCGCGGTCGTGGCCGCCCTGACGGCCGTCGCCTTCGGACCCTCGGCGGACGGCTTCAGCGTGACCGAGGGCCTCGCCGCGATCGCGACGATCCCGATGATCATCGTGGCGCTGCCGGTCATCTACGTCGTCGGCGCGAGTGCGTGGAACGTCTTCGACACCACCGACGGCTCGACGTCGCTGGGGGTCACGATCACGTTCACGGCGATGATGACGATCGTCGCGATCGCGAACGTCGCACTGTTCTACCTCGTGGGGACGGTGGTGCGGCGACGCCGTCAAGCACGGATGAAGTCGCCGACCACCCGGCCGAGCTCGGTGCCGGCGTCCTCCTGGAGGAAGTGACCGGCGCCCGCGATCGTCGGGTGGTCGAGCCCGGCGGCGCCGGGGATCAGCTGGCGCAGGATCGGCGCCATCGCGCCGGTGATCGGGTCGCAGTCGCTGAAGGCGACCAGGAACGGCTTGTCCCACCCGCCCGAGCACCTCCCAGGCCGCCCGGTTGGCCTCGGCGGCGGGGTCGTCGGGGCGGGTCGGCACGAGCGTCGGCATCACCCGCGGGCCGGCCTTGCTGGCCTCGTCGGGGAACGGCGCGTCGTACGCCGCACGGACGTCGTCGGCCATCCCGCGCACGCACCCGGAGGCGACCAGCCGGCCGATGTCGAGCACCTCGGCGGTCTCGACCGCCGCGCGCGGAAGCTCCACCAGATCTCCGGCATGTCGAAGTCGCCGGTCGGCAGGCCGGTGTTGGCGGCGACCACGCGGGCGAACCGGTCGGGGTGCTCGGCGACGAGGCGCAGCCCGATCAGGCCGCCCCAGTCCTGGCCGACCAGGGTCACGTCGCGCAGGTCGAGGTGGTCGAAGGCGAGCGCGCGCACCCACTCGACGTGCCGGGCGAAGGAGTGGTCGTCCGGGCTCGGTCGGCTTGTCGGAGCGGCCGAAGCCGACCAGGTCGGGCGCGACGCACCGGACCCCGGCGTCGGCGAGCACCGCCGATCACGTGCGCGGTAGAGGAACGACCAGGACGGCTCGCCGTGCAGCAGCAGCGCGACGGGACCGTCGGCCGGCCCCGCCTCGACGTACGCCATCCGGAGGGTGCCGCCGTCGCCGTCCGGGACCTCGGCGTACGACGGCTCCCAGGGGAAGTCCGGGCAGGTCGGCGAAGCGGTCGTCGGGCGTGCGGAACGTCTCCATCCGGTCAGTGTCCCTTGCTACTTCTTCTGGCGCCGGCTGCCGCCGTGCCAGTCCTCCTGCACTCCGGCCTCGCCCTCCGCGACGCCGAACGCCGCGAGCTGAGGCTGCTCCCGCAGGCTCCGCTTGAGCTCGGCGAAGCCGGGGAAGGTCGCCAGGCCGACCACGTGGTCCCACAGCTCGCCGGCCTGCTCGGGTGACGGCATCCGGCTGATCACGGGTCCGAAGAACGCTGCGCCGTCAGGTGGCGCGATGTGCAGGATCGGGGTGCCGACATCCTTGCCGGTCAGCGCGAACGCCTCGTCGGTCTCCTCCTGGATCTGAGCGTCCCTGCTCTCGTCGTCCAGATGGTCGGCGAGGCCGACCGGGAGCCCGATCTCCGTCGAGGGCGTCGACCAGGATGGCTCGCGCGTCCGCGGCCTCGCGCCCGGGAGTGCCGTCGGTCTCGAAGATCCGGGTGCCGAGCGCCGGGTAGAGCCGAGCCACCGCCGCGTCTCCGTGCTGGTCGCGGACGTGGGCGCAGACCCGGAGCAGGCGCAGTCCGAAGGTGTGACCGGCTTCGTACTCCGGGCGGGAAGTGCGCGTCGTAGTCGACGTCCTTGTTGATCAGGCGCAGCGAGATGAAGCGCCACTCGACGTCGTACCCACGCTGCTCCTGCACCAGCCGCACCCACTTGCTGGTCATCCAGGCGAACGGGCAGGTGGGGTCGAACCAGAACCGGACATCGGGGTAGGGCGCAGCCATCCGTCCACTGTGGCACGCACCCGGTGGGCGGCTGGTGCCGCGCGCGGTCAGCGGTCCGCTCGGCGAGGTCGCGAAGGTGCGCAACTGCCTGCGCATCATCACCAGGTCACCCCAGGCGAGCACCCGCGACCGGCTCCAGCCGACCGGCCCGTCCTGGGCACGGCAACCCGGCCCACGATCCGGGAGCCGTCGCCGTCCGGCTCGGCGGCGAAGGTCATCGCCACCGGTCCGAACAGCCGCCGGCCCCGCGGGGTGGTGAGCCCGGTCCACTGGTGCGGCGCGTCGAAGGAGACGAGCTCGAAGACGACGGCCATCCGCTGGCCGAGCTCGAGCTGGTCGGCGCCCGGGGTCAGGGTCGCGGGGCTCCGGCGACCGCGGTTGTCGATCCAGTCGTAGGAGTACGGCGCGACGCCATCTGGCACAGCCAGCGCCAGGTCAGCTCCGGCGGCGCGGCGACGCCGATCGCGCGGGTCATGCGCCAGCACCGTCCGGCGACCAGGTCGTCGGAGGGGTAGCGGCGCGCGCACCTCCGCGTGGGTCGCGCCCCAGACCAGCGGCAGCGCCAGTGTCCTCAGCTGCCCTCGGCCAGCTCACGCGACCGGTCGCGGGCGGCCTCCATCGCCGCGAGGAACGCGGCGCGGACCTTGTGGATCTCGAGCTCGCGCAGCGCCGACGGCGGTCGTGCCGCCGGCGAGGTGACCTGCTCGCGCAGCACGGTCGGGTGGGTGCCGGTCTCGCGGAGCATCTTGGCCGAGCCGACCAGCGTCTGGATGACGAGCTCGGTGGCGGTCGCGCGCGGCAGGCCGAGGTGGACGCCGGCCTCGATCATCGACTCGACGACGAAGAAGATGTAGGCCGGACCGGAGCCGGAGATCGCGGTGACGGCGTCCTGCTGGCGCTCGGGGATCCGCAGCACCTTGCCGACCGAGGCCATCAGCGCCTCGGCCTCGGCGAGGTGCTCCTCGGAGCAGTGGGAGCCGGGCGAGATCGCGGCCATGCCCTCGTCGACCAGGGCCGGCGTGTTGGGCATGACCCGGACCACGGCGACGCCCTCGGGCACCCGGGACTCGATGAACGCGGTCGTGATGCCGGCGGCCAGCGAGACGACCAGCTGGCCGGGGCGCAGCGACGCCGGCGATCTCGTCGAGCAGGTCGCCCATGTCCTGCGGCTTGACCACGAGGGCGAGGGTGTCGGCCTTGCGCGGCCGCCTCGACGTTGCCGACCACGGCGACGCCGTACCGCTCCTCGAGCTCGCGGGCGCGCTCGGGGCGCTTCTCGCCGACGAGCAGGTGGTCGACGCGGCGACCGGCGCGGACCAGGCCCGACAGCAGGGTCTCGCCCATCACGCCGGCGCCGAGGATGGCGGTCTGGGTCATGCGGCTCGTTTTCTCCGGGGCTACTTCTTCGAGATCAGGGACCTGACGAAGAATGACAGGTTCTGCGGACGCTCGGCGAGCCGTCTCATCAGGTAGCCGTACCACTCCAGGCCGTAGGGGACGTAGACCCGCACGGTCTCGCCCTCGCCGGCCAGCCGGCGCTGCTCGTCGGGCCGGATGCCGTAGAGCATCTGGAACTCGTAGGAGCCCGCGACGCGGCCGTAGCGGCTGGCCAGCGACGAGGCGATCTCGACCATGCGCGGGTCATGGGTCGCGATCATCGGGTAGCCGTCGCCGGCCAGGAGCACCTTGAGGCAGCGCACGTAGGACTTGTCGATGTCGATGCGCTCCTGGAAGGCGACGCTCTCGGGCTCGAGGTAGGCGCCCTTGCACAGCCGCACCCGCGACCCCTCGTGGGCCAGCGCGCGACAGTCGCTCTCGGTGCGGTGCAGAGCCGCCTGGAGGACGGCGCCGGTCTCGGGGAAGTCCTTGCGCAGCTCGCGCAGGGTCGCGAGCGTGGCGTCGGTGGTGGTGTGGTCCTCCATGTCGAGGGTCACCGTCGTGCCGGCGTTGCGCGCGGCGCGGCAGATGGTGCGGGCGTTCTCGAGGGCGATCTTGTGACCACCCTCGAATCCATCAGCGTCGGGCAGGAACTGCCCGATCGCGCTGAGCTTGACCGACACCTCGGCATGGCGGGTCAGGCCGCGGTCCGCGAGCTGGCCGAGGAGGTCGAGGTACGCCGCGACCGTGGCGTCGGCCTGCTCGACGTCCTGGGTGTCCTCGCCGAGGAAGTCGAGCGTGACCTTGAGGCCGTCCTCGACCAGGCCGGCGGTCGCGTCGACGGCCGACCCGGTGGTCTCGCCGGGGACGTAGCTGCGGACGATGCCGGCCGACACCGGCATGGTGCTGACCAGCTTCTTGACCGCCGAGCTGCGGGCGAGCAGCAGGAGAGGCTGACGAAGAATCGACATGCCACTCAGGCTACGTCGAGTGCGCTCGGATCTCCGATTTCGGGCCTGCTCAGGGAGTACGGCGACGCAGGGTGGCCGCGCCCAGCACGAGGACCACCACGGCGTACCCGGCGATCACCGCGAGGTCCTGCCACACGTCGCCGGTGTCGCTCGACACGGTGAGCGTCTGCATCGCGTCGACGGCGTAGGTCAGCGGCAGCACCCTGCTGACCCACTCGAGGGCGTCGGGGAGCTGGTCGGTCGGCACGAAGAGCCCGCAGAGCAGGATCTGCGGGATCACCACCAACGGCATGAACTGGACGGCCTGGAACTCGGTCTGGGCGAACGCACTGACGAACAGGCCGAGGGCGGTGCCGAGCACTGCGTCGGCGATCGCGACGACGGCCAGCAGCCAGACAGGTCCCCGGACCTCCAGGTCGAGCGGTCCGACGCTGAGTCCGACGACCAGCACCGCCTGGACCGCGGCCACGACGCCGAACGCGACGCGTACCCGCCGAGGAAGTCGACCTTGCCCATCGGCATCGCGAGCAGCCGCTCGAGGGTGCCGCCCGAGCGCTCGCGCAGGGTGGTCACGCTGGTGACCAGGAACATGACGATGAAGGGGAACATCGCGAGCACCGCAGGGCCGAACTCGTCGAAGTACGGCGTGTTCTCGAACATCCACCACAGCAAGGTCATCAGCGCACACGGCAGCACCAGCAGGAGCACCAGGGTCCGCCGGTCCCGCCGCACCTGCAGGAGCACCCGGGCGGCGACCACGCCGAGGATCCGCGGGCTCAAGCCGCGTCTCCCTTGACGATCGTGAGGAAGGCCCCCTCGACGCTCTCGGCGCCGGCGCGCTCCTTGATCTCGGTCGGTGAGCCGTCCGCGATGATCCGGCCATCGCGCATCAGCAGCAGCCGGTCGCACCGCTCGGCCTCGTCCATGACGTGACTGGAGACGAAGACCGCGCTCCCGTCGTCCGCGAGCCGATGGAAGAGCGCCCACAGCTCCTCGCGGAGTACCGGGTCCAGCCCCACCGTCGGCTCGTCGAGCACCAGCAGATCCGGGCTGCCGAGCAGCGCGACGGCGAGGCTGACCCGGCCACGCTGGCCGCCGCTCAGTCGCCCGACCACCTGGTCGCGGTGGCTCTGGAGATCGACCGCCTCGACGACACGGTCGACCTCGAGCCTGTCGACGCCGAGCACGCCGGAGAAGAAGCGGAGGTTCTCGTCGACGCTCAGGTCGTCGTACACGCTGGCTGTCTGGGTGACGTAGCCGACCCGGTCGCGCAGCGGACGGCTGCCGGCGGGCTCGCCGAACACGGTCACCTCACCACTGTCGACCCGCTGCACGCCCACCAGGCAGCGCATCAATGTCGACTTGCCGCAGCCGCTGGGTCCGAGCAGCCCGGTCACTCCCCCGCCGATCGTGATGTCGAGGTGCTCGAGCACCGGTCGACCACCCCGGACGACGTGCAGGTCGCGGATCTGCACCGAGTCGTTCACGAGGCGGCCCCTGGGGTCATGGCGTGGTGACGGCCAGGTGCTCGCGGGCGAACTCCAACGACTCGCGCAGGTCGGCCTCGCGGGCGGCCCGGTCGGGACACTTGCGGGTGTTGATCTCCAGGACCACCTCGCCGGAGAACCCGGTCGTCGCCAGGTGTCGCAGGAAGCCGTCGGCGTTCATCGAGCCACGGCCGGGCACCAGGTGCTCGTCCTTGGCCGAGCCGGTGCCGTCGGTGAGGTGGATGTGCCGCAGCCGGTCGCCGAGCCGTTGCGCCATCTCGACCACGTCGGACTGGGCGATCGCGGCGTGGGACAGGTCGATGGTGGTGTTGGCGTAGGGCTCTGACGACGGGTCCCACCCGGGGAGGTACATCTCCATGCCGCGGCTCGAGGCCCGCCAGGGGTACATGTTCTCGACCGCGAAGGCCAGGCCGGTCGACACCTCCAGGGCTGCGATGCCGTCGACGAACTCGCGTGCGTAGGACTTCTGCCAGCGAAACGGCGGGTGCACGACGACCACCTCGGCGCCGACGGCGTGCGCCATCTCGGCCGACCGCTCGAGCTTGCCCCACGGCTCGGTGCCCCAGACCCGCTGGGTGAAGAGCAGGCACGGCGCGTGCACGGCACAGATGGGGATGCCGTGGTGGTCGGAGAGCTGCTTGATCGCGGACGTCTGCTGGCTGAGGGCGTCGATGCCGACCATCACCTCGACGGCGTCGTACCCGAGCTGCGCAGCGTAGGAGAAGGCGTGCGCGGACGACTCGGGATAGACCGAGACGGTGGACAGTCCGATGCGCGGCATGGTCATCCCAGTGCGTTGATCTGATCGAGCCGTTCGAGGATCACGCCCTCGCGCAGCGCCCACGGGCAGATCTCCAGTGCGGAGAGGTCGAAGATGTCCATGACCGCCTCGGCGACGAGCGCACCCGGAACGATCTGGTGGGCGCGGCTCGACGAGACACCCGGCAGGTCTGCGAGCGCCTCCGGCGTCATCGACACGAGCTTGGGGATCCACTCTCGCAGCACGTCGAGGGACAGGGTGCGTGACACCAGCGACCCGTCGCCCGACGGCGCGGCCCCGCAGATCCGGCCGAGGGAGCGGAACGTCTTGGAGGTCGCGGCCGCGCGGTCGGGGGAGCCGACCCGCAGCAAGCGTCCGGCATCGCGCGCGATCTCGGCGCGGATCTCCTTGCGCAGCAGCCGGATCGCCTCCTCCCCGGCGACATCGCCGAGGTCGCGGTCGAAGTGGCTGCGGGCCAGTCGCGCAGCGCCGAGCGGCAGCGACCAGGCCACATCAGGCTCCTCGTCGGCACCGCCGGCGATCTCGAGCGAGCCACCACCGATGTCGAAGACCGAGAGCCGACCGGCCGACCAGCCGAACCAGCGCCGTACGGCGAGGAAGGTCAGCCGCGCCTCGTCCTCGCCGGACAGCACCGCGATCGCCTGGCCGGTGCGCTCGCGCACCTCGGCGAGGACGGCATCCGAGTTGACCGCGTCACGCACGGCCGAGGTCGCGAAGGCCAGCATGTCCTGGCTGCCCTTGTCCTCGGCGACCCGCAGCGCCTGGGACGTGAAAGCCGCGAGGGCGTCGATGCCCTTCTGGGAGACCGCGCCGTCCTCGCCGAGGTGCTCGGCCAGGCGCAGCGGCTCCTTGTAGGAGTACGCCGGAAGCGGCGCGGCGCCACGATGGGCATCGACCACCAGCAGGTGGCCGGTGTTGGAGCCGATGTCGAGGACGCCCAGGCGCATGCCTCCACGCTACTAGTCGCCGCGCGGCACGTAGGGTTGAGTCCGTGCCTGAAGTCGACCTGGTGTTTCCTCGCGCGTACGTGGAGTTCGTCAACCCGGCCGACGAGTCGGAGGTGATGCGCTGCGATCTCACCTGGCTGACGTCGAGCTACATGTGCATCTTCGGGCAGGGCTGCCAGGGCATCTACGCCGATGCGCCGGACGTCGGCTGCTGCACCCTGGGTGCCCACTTCGCCGACAAGGCCGACGAGAAGCGGGTCGCGGCGTACGTCGAGATGCTCGACGACAACCTGTGGCAGCAGAAGCCGCAGGGTCGCGCCGTCCGCAAGAAGGACTGGGTCGACGTCGACGAGGACGGCGAGCGCAAGACCCGCACGACCACCGTCGACGGGCAGCAGGCGTGCGTGTTCCACAACCGCACCGACTTCGCGCCGTCGGCGGGCGGGGGCGGCGCGGGCTGCGCCCTGCACGCGCTGGCGTTCGTGCTCGACAAGAACCCGGTCGAGACCAAGCCGGACGTGTGCTGGCAGCTGCCGATGCGCCGTACCTTCCGCAACGTCGAGCGCCAGGACGGCACGACGTACACCGAGGTCTCGATCGGCGAGTACGACCGCCGCGGCTGGGGTGCGGGCGGCCACGACCTCGACTGGTACTGCTCCGGCAACACCGAGGCGCACGTCGCTCCGGAGCCCGTCTACGTCACCCACGAGGCCGAGCTGGTGGCGATGATGGGCCGGGCGGCGTACGACGAGCTGGTCCGCCACTGCGACGCGCACGTGCGCTCGCGGTCGGCCCTCGCGCTGCACCCCGCCGACCCGCACTGACGGGATTGCCTGGCTGTGGTCGACCACATCGCACGGAAACTCTCGACGTCAAGAGACACAGACCCCGCTGTTCGGCGTTCCTGAGAGAAAGCACAGAATCTCTACATGCGCTTGGACCATCTCTCTTTTGCAGCAGGACCTGATGGCCTCGTCAGCACGGCCCAGCGACTTGGGGGACTGCTCGGCAAGGACTTCGTCGACGGTGGAGTCCACCCTCGATTCGGTACCCGCAACATGATCCTGCCGCTCGCCGGCAACACCTACCTCGAGGTGGTCGAGGTGCTCGACCACCCGGCCTCCGACAAGGCGCCGTTCGGCCAGGCTGTGCGTGCGCGCTCTGCCCTCGGCGGCGGCTGGCTCGGGTGGGTCGTCGCGGTCAAGGACATCGCGGTCGTGGAGGCGCGGCTCGGTCGGAACGCGGCGAAGGGCAACCGGCACCGCCCCGACGGCACCGAGCTGACCTGGAAGCAGATCGGCGTCAGCGGACTGATCGCCGACCCGCAGCTGCCGTTCTTCATCGAGTGGGGCAGCCCGGCCGAGATGCACCCGTCCGCCGGTGCCGATCCGGCCTATTCCCTGGCCTGCCTGGAGATCGCCGGTGACCCGCACCGGGTCAGCGAGTGGCTCGGCGAGACCGTCGAGGCGCCGCTCGAGGACGTGAAGGTCGAGTGGGTCGCCCCCAACGGCACCCCCGGCATCCTCGCCGCGCAGGTCCAGACGCCCAACGGGCTCGTCCGGCTCTGACCTGACGCTCGTGTCGAGCTCGGTCTCACCCGGGGCCCGACCGAGCCCCAACATCTGGCAGCACCCGGCGACGTACGAGACCGAGAACCGAGCGGTCGACCCGGACGGCGCGATCGAGGCCGCGATGCGGTCGGTCGCGTCGTGGGACGGACGGGTCGTGCTCGACGTCGGCTGCGGCACCGGATTCCACCTGCCGTGGTTCGCGACGACGGCCACCTCGGTCGTCGGGGTCGAGCCGCACGGCGACCTGGTCGCGCTCGCGCGCCGACGCACTCGTCGCCTGCCCAACGTGTCCGTCCAGCAGGGCTCCGCCCAGGCACTGCCGGTGGCGGACGCGTCGGTCGACGTGGCGCACGCGCGATGGGCCTACTTCTTCGGGCCGGGCTGCGAGCCCGGCCTCGACGAGCTCGACCGCGTCGTACGACGGGGCGGCACGGCGTACGTGATCGACAACGACCCGACGCGATCGACGTTCGGTGGCTGGTTCCGGCGCGGCTACCCGGAGGTCGACCCGGTCGCCGTCGAGCGGTTCTGGTCGATGCGCGGATGGACTCGGACCCCGGTCGACATGCGGTGGCGGTTCTCCTCGCGTGCCGATCTGGAGGCCGTGGTGCGGATCGAGTTCGCCCCCGAGGTCGCCGACGCCGTGCTCCTCGAGCACGACGGCACCGAGGTCGACTACGCCGTCAACCTGTGGTCGAAGGGGTACTAGCGTCGCTAGCTGGTCCCGCGCATCGTCAGCGTCGGAGTCAGCAGCACGCCGGGGCCGACTGCAGGTGGATGCCCGAGCAGTCCCTCGAGCGCCTTGACCACCTCGACGGCGACCTCCTCGAGCGGCTGGCGCACGGAGGTGAGGCCCGGGGGGACGACCTGGGCGACCTGGGAGTCGTCGAACCCGACGACCGCGATGTCGCGAGCCGGGAACAGCCCCCGGTCGGCGAGGGTGTGCAGGACCCCGACGGCAAGGGTGTCGGAGGCGCAGACGAACGCCGAGGGGCGCGCCTCGTCGAGCAGCACTGCGCTCGCCTCGCGGCCGCTCGCGACGGTGTCCTCCACCCGCGACGCGAGCCCGGTCGTCGACAACCCGCGGGCATGCAGGGCACGGCTCCAGCCGGAGCGGCGGTCCTCGCCGATCCACGAGTCCTTGCGCCAGCCGATCCAGGCGATCCGCTGGTGGCCTCGGTCGAGCAGGTGGTTGGTCGCGAGCTCGGTGCCGGCGGCGCCGTCCACGTCGACCCAGGGATGGCCGGCTTCGGGCGAGCCCCACGGCCGACCGAAGGCGACGAACGGCGCCCGCCGCTGGCCGAGCCAGGCGGCCTGTGGATTGCCGAGGTAGGTGTCGGTGACGACGAACGCGTCGACGGCGGTCGAGCGGAGCAGGTCGTCGTACCCACGGACCGGGTCGTCGGCGGCATCGGCGAAGAGCAGCACGTGGTAGCCGGCCTCCCGGGAGGTCTCGACCAGGGAGTGGACGAACCGGTCCATGGTCGCGTTGGCGGTGCCCTCCTGGGCGGGTCCGATCCGCATCCCGATCAGGTGGGAGGCGCGGATCCGGAGGCTGCGCGCGGCGCGGTTGGGTGAGTAGCCGAGGGTGTCGATCGCCTCCTGGACCCGGGCGAGGGTGTCGGGCCGGAGCAGGTCGGGGTTGTTGATCGCGTTGGAGACCGTCTGCCGCGAGACGCCGGCCAGCTCGGCGACATCGGCCAGGGTCGGCGGGGGCGGGGGGAGCGCGTGGCTCACCGAGAGGCGAGCCGTCGGCCGGCCCTCGGCACCGTCAGTCTGTCGGGACACCCCCACCTCCTCGACGTCGCAGAGGATCCCTTGATCGTTCCAATCACACCACAGAACTCGACCCGATCTCGAAGGAACGGGTCCCCTGGGAGCGACTGTCGGCGCTAGCGCCTAGCGTTCGGGCCATGGCCAAGACCGCACGTCTCGCATTCCGCTGCTCCGAGTGCGGCTGGGAGACCGGCAAGTGGGTGGGCCGCTGCGGTGAGTGCCAGGCCTGGGGCTCGGTCGCCGAAGCGGCCGCCACCCCGACCGGGCGCACCTCCGCGTCGCCGGTCACCACCCCGGCGGTCCCGATCGCGCAGGTCTCGGTCGAGGAGTCGGCGTTCCGCAGCAGCGGGGTCCCCGAGCTCGACCGGGTGCTCGGCGGCGGCCTGATCCCCGGCGCCGCGATCCTGCTGGCAGGCGAGCCGGGCGTCGGCAAGAGCACGCTGCTGCTCGAGGTCGCGGCCCAGACCGCGCGGATCAAGCGCCGCACCCTCTACGTCACCGGCGAGGAGTCCGCCTCCCAGGTGCGGCTCCGCGCCGACCGCACCGGTGGCGTCCATGACGAGCTCTACCTCGCGGCCGAGACCGACCTCGGAGCCGTCCTCACCCACATCGAGCAGGTCCGACCGGAGCTGCTCGTCATCGACTCGGTCCAGACGATCGGAGCCTCCGGGATCGAGGGCGTCCCCGGCGGCGTCACCCAGGTCAAGGAGGTCGCGGCGGCTCTGATCCGGGTCGCCAAGACTCGCAACATCACCACCGTCCTGGTCGGCCACGTGACGAAGGACGGCTCGATCGCGGGCCCGCGGGTGCTCGAGCACCTCGTCGACGTGGTGCTCCACTTCGAGGGTGATCGCAACTCCCGCTTCCGGATGGTCCGCGCGATGAAGAACCGCTTCGGCCCGGTCGACGAGGTCGGCTGCTTCGACCTGGCCGCCACCGGCATCACCGCCGTCACCGACCCGACCGGACTGTTCGTGGAGCACCACCAGACCAGCGTCCCCGGCACCTGCGTCGCGGTCACCATGGAGGGCCGGCGCCCGATGCTCGCCGAGGTCCAGGCGCTGGTGACCCACAGCGCCGCCGAGCGGCCCCGCCGTACCACCTCCGGGCTCGACAGCTCCCGGGTCGCCATGGTCCTGGCCGTGCTCCAGCAGCACTGCGACATCCGGCTGCAGTCCATGGACGTCTTCGCCTCGACGGTCGGCGGCGCCCGCGTCCTCGAGCCCGCCAGCGACCTCGCCGTCGCCGTCGCCCTCGCCTCGGCCAGCCGCGGAGCGGCGCCACCACGCGGCATCGTGGCGATGGGCGAGATCGGCCTGGCGGGTGAGCTGCGGCGGGTTCGCGACCTGCCGCAGCGCCTCGCCGAGGCAGCCCGTCTCGGGTTCCAGATCGCGGTCGTGCCGAGCGAGCGTGGCCGGGCACCGGTCCGCTCCCCCGAGTCGTGGACGATCGACGACATGCAGGTCCTCGACGTCCCCGACGTCCGCTCCGCTCTGCAGCTGCTCCACCTGACCAACTCCGAGTACCAGAGGCCGCGGCCGGTGGAGGACCACTAGACTCGCGCTCAGCGGCCGATGCGTGCCGCACCCACCAGGAGGAATCGGCTACGTGGCCACCGACCGCTCGGACGAGACACTGCGCCTGCGCGCCACACTCGCCACGATCGCACCGGGGACCCCGATGCGCGATGGCCTCGACCGGATCCTGCGCGGACGCACCGGCGCCCTGATCGTGCTCGGCCACGACAAGGTCGTCGAGTCGATCGCCACCGGCGGCTTCACCCTCGACGTGCCGTTCACCGCGACCGGACTCCGCGAGCTCGCGAAGATGGACGGCGCGATCATCCTCGACAGCGACGTCACCCGGATCCTGCGTGCGGCCGTCCACCTGATGCCCGACCACACCATCCCCTCGGAGGAGACCGGCACGCGTCACCGCACCGCCGACCGGGTCGCCCGGCAGACCGGCTTCCCGGTCATCTCGGTGTCGCAGTCGATGCAGATCATCGCGGCGTACGTCGGGGAGACCCGCCACGTGCTCGAGGACTCCGGCCAGATCCTCTCCCGCGCCAACCAGGCCCTGGCCACCCTCGAGCGCTACAAGCTGCGCCTCGACGAGGTGTCGAGCACGCTGTCCGCGCTGGAGATCGAGGACCTGGTCACCGTCCGCGACGTCGCCGTGGTCGCCCAGCGCCTGGAGATGGTCACCCGGATCGCGAGCGAGATCGAGGACTACGTGCTCGAGCTCGGCACCGACGGGCGCCTGCTCTCGCTGCAGCTCGAGGAGCTGATCACCGGCGTCGACAACGAGCGCGAGATGGTGATCCGCGACTACGTCCCCGTCGGCCGTCGGTCCAAGACCCCTGAGTCCGTGCTCAACCGGCTCGAGTCGCTCTCCTCCATCGAGCTGGTCGACCCGGCGGCCGCCGCCCGGGCCCTCGGCCTCGGCACCGGCGAGCACCTCGACGGCGCGGTCGCCCCCCGCGGCTACCGCCTGCTGGCCAGGGTCCCGCGGCTTCCCAGCGCCGTGGTCGACCGACTGGTCGACCACTTCGGCACCCTGCAGAAGCTGCTCTCCGCCGGCGTCGACGACCTGCAGGCTGTCGAGGGTGTCGGCGAGCTGCGCGCCCGCAGCGTCCGCGAGGGTCTCTCCCGCCTCGCCGAGTCGACGATCCTCGAGAGGTACGTCTGACGTCAGTGCGGAGTGGCCGCTCCCGACGGTGACCCGCTCGGCTCGCTCGACGGGCTGTTCGTCGGCTTCGCCGTCTTGGTGATCGTGGTCGCGGTCGGCGTGGTCAGCTCGAACTGCAGGTCGGAGGGCTCTCCACCCAGCGCGGCAGCTGTCACGTGGTACGCGCCCGGATACGCCCAGTCGGTCCCGAGGACACACCGATCACCCGATCGCTTCGCCTGCGTCCAGACGACCCCGACGTTGGTCGTGACGTCCTTGCGGACCACCACGTCGCGCACCGGGATCGCCCGCGGGCACTGGCGGCTCGACCAGATGTCCTCGTCACCCGAGGTGATGTCGACGGTGAGCGCCCGGTTCGAGACCTGCCAGGTGCACGCCGGTGACGTGAGCGTCCGCAGCTGCAGGACGACCAGGACGTTGCGACCGGCGACCGCCTGCTCGACCTTCGGGGTGACCGCGACGTCGGAGTTCGCGCACGGTCCGTCCGGCTCGACCAGCACCGGCATGCTGCTGGCCTTGTCGGAGTTCTTGGAGCCCGACTTCTGTCCCGGGTTCGCGCCGGTGCTCTTCGTCGGCTCGCTGGACCCGGTCTGGGTCAGGGGTGCCGATGACGAGGCGTCGGGGGTCGTCTCGGCGGCGGACTGCGCGGCCTGGTCGTCGGGGCCGGACGTCGCGTCGCTGTCGCTGCCGAGCAGCCGGGCGATGCCCACGACGAGCAGCACGGCGGTGGCAACCACCAGCATCCGGCGCACCCAGTAGACGCGGGCCGGGAGCGGGCCTCGGGTCATGGCGGGCATGCGGTCACGCTAGTCACGGGGGAGGCCTCCGTCGTGGTGCCACACCGGCAACAATGGGCTCGATGAGCGACCTGCACGCCCCGATCCTCGCGTGGTACGACGCGCACGCCCGCGAGCTGCCCTGGCGCGGGCCCGAGGCCTCGGCCTGGTCGGTGATGGTCTCGGAGTTCATGCTCCAGCAGACGCCGGTCGCGCGGGTGCTGCCGGTCCACGAGCAGTGGCTCGAGCGGTGGCCGACCCCGGCGGCGCTGGCCGCCGAGCCGAGTGGCGAGGCGGTGCGGGCCTGGGGCCGGCTCGGCTACCCCCGACGCGCCCTGCGGCTGCACGCCGCCGCGACCACCATCGTGGAGCGACACGACGGCGAGGTGCCGGCGTCGTACGACGAGCTGAAGGCGTTGCCGGGCATCGGCGACTACACGGCCGCCGCGATCGCGACCTTCGCCCACGGTCGGCGCCACGTCGTGCTCGACACCAATGTGCGCCGGGTGTTCGCCCGTGCGGTTCAGGGCGTCGAGTTCCCCTCGACGTCGGTCACCAAGGGCGAGCGCGAGGTCGCGACCGAGCTGCTGCCCGACGACGAGCCCACCGCCGCGACCTGGTCGGTCGCTGTCATGGAGCTCGGCGCGCTGGTGTGCACGGCAGCCAACCCCCGGTGCGACGACTGCCCGGTGAGCGACCAGTGCGCCTGGCGGGCGGCCGGCCATCCGGCGTACGACGGTCCGCCCCGCAAGGTGCAGACCTGGGCAGGCACCGACCGACAGTGTCGCGGCCGGTTGCTCGCGGTCCTGCGCGACAGCGACGGCCCGGTGCACCGCAGCCGGCTCGACACCGCCTGGACCGAGGAGGCGCAGCGGATCCGCTGCCTGGCCTCGCTCGTCGAGGACGGCCTGGTCACCCCCACCGGCCCGGACACCTACGCACTCCCCTGAAGCCGACCCGGCGCCAGTTTCCCCACAAATGCGGCGAGTCGGCGCTAGTTTCCCCGGCTACGGGGAAACTAGCGCCGACTCGGCAATCTGATCAGTCCAGGCGGGGGACGTCCGTGCCGCTGTCGCTGTCGTCGGGGCCCTCGAGGGGAGTCACGTCGGACGCGGACACCTCGGCGGTCTCGAACGGCGGCAGGTCGGGCATCTCGCCGATCTTCTGGCCGTCGAAGGTGAACTTGGCCTCGGGGCCTTCGCCCTCGACGTCGACCAGCACGATCTGGCCGGGTCCGACCTCACCGAAGAGCATCTTCTCGGAGAGGACGTCCTCGATCTCGCGCTGGATCGTGCGCCGCAGCGGACGGGCACCGAGCACCGGGTCGAAGCCGCGCGTCGCCAGCAGGTTCTTGGCCGACTGGGTCAGCTCGAGCTTCATGTCGCGGTCGCGCAGCCGGAGCTCGACGCCCGCGATCATGTTGTCGACCATGTGGACGATCTGCTCCTGCGTGAGCGGCGGGAACACGATGATCTCGTCGACACGGTTGAGGAACTCGGGGCGGAAGTGCTGCTTGAGCTCCTCCGACACCTTGCTCTTCATCCGGTCGTACGAGCCGGCGTCGCCCCCCTGCTGGAAGCCGAGGTTGAGCCCCTTGGAGATGTCGCGGGTGCCGAGGTTGGTGGTCATGATGATGACGGTGTTCTTGAAGTCGACCACCCGGCCCTGCGAGTCGGTCAGACGACCTTCCTCGAGGATCTGCAGCAGGCTGTTGAAGATGTCGGGGTGCGCCTTCTCGACCTCGTCGAAGAGCACGACGGAGAACGGCTTGCGGCGCACCTTCTCGGTGAGCTGGCCGCCCTCCTCGTAGCCGACGTAGCCGGGAGGCGAGCCGAAGAGCCGCGAGACCGTGTGCTTCTCGCCGAACTCCGACATGTCGAGCTGGATCAGGGAGTCCTCGTCGCCGAAGAGGAACTCGGCGAGCGTCTTGGACAGCCAGGTCTTACCGACACCGGAGGGTCCGGCGAAGATGAACGAGCCACCGGGACGCTTCGGGTCCTTCATGCCGGCACGGGTACGGCGGATCGCGCGGGAGATCGCCTTGACGGCCTCGTCCTGCCCGATGACCCGCTTGTGGAGCTCGTCCTCCATGTTGAGCAGCCGGGTCGACTCCTCCTCGGAGAGCTTCACGATCGGGATGCCGGTCGCCACGGCGAGGACCTCGGCGATCAGCTCCTCGTCGACCTCCGCGACCTCGTCCATGTCGCCCGCACGCCACTGCTTCTCGCGCTCGGACTTCTTGAGGATCAGCTGCTTCTCCTCGTCACGCAGACGCGCGGCGGCCTCGAAGTCCTGACCGTCGATCGCGGCTTCCTTGCGCTGACGGACGTCGCTGATCTTGTCGTCGTACTCACGCAGGTCGGCGGGCGCCGTCATCCGGCGGATCCGCAGCCGCGAGCCGGCCTCGTCGATCAGGTCGATCGCCTTGTCCGGGAGGAACCGGTCGGAGATGTAGCGGTCGGCCAGCGTCGCGGCGGAGACGAGCGCCTCGTCGGTGATGGTCACCCGGTGGTGCGCCTCGTAGCGGTCCCGCAGGCCCTTGAGCATCTCGATCGTGTGGGCGATCGACGGCTCGGCCACCTGGATCGGCTGGAAGCGGCGCTCCAGGGCGGCGTCCTTCTCGAGGTACTTGCGGTACTCGTCGAGGGTGGTCGCGCCGATCGTCTGCAGCTCGCCACGGGCCAGCATCGGCTTGAGGATGCTGGCGGCGTCGATCGCGCCCTCGGCAGCACCGGCACCGACGAGGGTGTGGATCTCGTCGATGAACAGCACGATGTCGCCGCGGGTGCGGATCTCCTTGAGCACCTTCTTCAGGCGCTCCTCGAAGTCACCGCGGTAGCGCGAGCCGGCCACCAGGGCGCCGAGGTCGAGGGTGTAGATCTGCTTGTCCTTGAGCGTCTCGGGCACGTTGCCCTTGACGATGTCCTGGGCGAGGCCCTCGACGATGGTCGTCTTGCCGACGCCCGGCTCGCCGATCAGGACCGGGTTGTTCTTCGTACGGCGAGACAGGATCTGCATGACCCGCTCGATCTCCTGCTCCCGGCCGATGACCGGGTCCAGCTTGCCCTCGCGGGCGTCCTGGGTGAGGTTGCGACCGAACTGGTCGAGCACCAGCGAGGACGACGGCGCGTCGCTGCCGGCCGCACCGGCCGTCGCGGCCGCACCGGACGACTCCTTGCCCTGGAAGCCCGACAGCAGCTGGATGACCTGCTGGCGGACCCGGTTGAGGTCGGCGCCGAGCTTCTGCAGCACCTGGGCGGCCACGCCCTCGCCCTCCCGGATCAGGCCGAGCAGGATGTGCTCGGTGCCGATGTAGGAGTGGCCGAGCTGCAGCGCCTCGCGCAGCGACAGCTCGAGCACCTTCTTGGCGCGCGGCGTGAACGGGATGTGGCCGCTGGGCGCCTGCTGGCCCTGCCCGATGATCTCCTCGACCTGGGCGCGGACGGCCTCCAGGGAGATGTCGAGGCTCTCCAACGCCTTGGCGGCAACGCCCTCACCCTCGTGGATGAGACCGAGCAGGATGTGCTCGGTGCCGATGTAGTTGTGGGAGAGCATGCGGGCCTCTTCTTGGGCCAGCACGACAACTCGTCGGGCTCGGTCAGTGAACCGCTCGAACATGCGCATCGCTCCTGAAAACTCTGGGGGGTACGAGACAACTAACCCCGTCGACAGCCTACGCGTTCCCCCGAACCAGCCCAGACCGGTCCGCTGAGAGCGAACACGAGCGAAATCGCGTCGACCCGCCCAGGTGCGGGCGGGCCGACGGGGTGTCGCTCAGTTGGCCGCCTCGAAGGCCGCGCGGACGTCGGCGGAGACCCGACCGCGGTCGGGGACGTCGTAGCCGTTGGACCGCGCCCAGTCGCGGATCTCCCGAGCGCTCGGCCCACCGGCGGAGGCCGCGGACGCCTTGCGGCCGCGGCGCGACGCGGCGCCGACCTTGCGGCCATGGCCGATGTAGCCGGAGAGCACCTCCCGCAGCTTGGCCGCGTTCTTGTCGTTCAGGTCGATTTCGTACGTCGTGCCGTCAAGACCAAAGGAAACCGTCTCCGTCGCTTCACTCTCGTCGAGATCGTCGACAAGGACAATGCTCACCTTCTGGGCCATTCGATAACCTCGTTCGTAATTCGGGGGAATTGGGTTCGATTCATCATGCCACGCGATATCGCGGTTTCACGAGCACCGATTACCGATCCGTCGAATGGGAGGAGATCACCGGTTGCGGTCGAAGACGATCTCGAGGCCGCGCAGTGTCAGCCACGGCGAATGGTGCGTGAAGCACCGACACTCGTCGAGCACGAGCGTCGCGAGGTGACCGGTGGCGATCACGCTGACGTCGGCCGGATCTGCGCCGAGCTCGGCGATCATCCGGGCGACAATTCCCTCGACCTGGCTCGCGACACCGAAAACCATTCCCGACTGCAACGCCTCGACGGTGTTCTTGGCAATCACCGAGCGCGGACGGAGCAATTCGACTTTGCGCAGCTGAGCACCGCGGCGACCGAGAGCCTCGAGCGAGATCTCGATACCGGGCGCAATCGCGCCGCCGACGTACTGGCCATGGCCGGAGACCACGTCGAACGTCGTGGCGGTGCCGCCGAAGTCGACCACGATCGCCGGGCCGCCGTACTCGTGGACCGCGGCGAGGGCATTGACGATCCGGTCGGTGCCGACCTCGCGGGGGTTGTCCATCAGCACCGGGAGGCCGGTGCGGACGCCGGGCTCGACGACGAGGTGGGGTACGTCGGGGAACGCCTTGCCGAGCATCTCGCGCCACTCGTGCAGGACCGCCGGCACGGTCGAGCACACCGCGATCGCATCGACGCCTTCGAGGGAGTCGCCGAGCAGGCCGCGCAGCAGCACCGACCACTCGTCGGCGGTGTGCCGCTCGTGGGTGGCGATCCGCCAGTCGGCCGTGACCTGGCCGTCGACGAGCAGTCCCAGCACGGTGTGGCTGTTGCCGATGTCCGCGGCGAGGAGCGCCATCAGAGCAGGTCCAGGCCGAGGTCGAAGACCTTGACGGAGTGGGTGAGCGCGCCGACCGAGATGAAGTCGACCCCGGTCTCGGCGACCTCGCGGGCCCGCTCGAAGGTCAGTCCGCCGGACGCCTCGAGCGTGGCTCGGCCGCCGGTGATCTCGACGGCCTCGGCCATCGTCGGGGAGTCCATGTTGTCGAGCAGGACCTCGGTGCAGCCGGCGTCGAGCACCTGGCGTAGCTGGTCGAGGTCGGCGACCTCGACCTCGACGCGCAGGTCGGGGTAGGCCTCGCGGACGGCGAGATAGGCGGGGACCACTCCCCCGGCCGCGACGACGTGGTTGTCCTTGACCATCGCCCGGTCGGACAGGCTGAAGCGGTGGTTGACGCCGCCGCCGCAGCGCACGGCGTACTTCTGGAGCGCGCGGTAGGTCGGCAGCGTCTTGCGGGTGTCGAGCACCCGGGCCCGGGTGCCGGCGAGGGCGTCGACCCAGGCGGCGGTCGCGGTCGCCACCCCGGAGAGATGACTCGCGTAGTTGAGGGCCGTCCGCTCGGCGGTCAGCAGGCCGCGCGTGGGGCCGGACACCCGCATCACGACGTCGCCGGGCTCGACCCGGGTCCCGTCGGGCACCCGGTCGGACACGGACACGGTGTCGCCCATGATCTCGTGGAAGACCAGCGCCGCGACCCCGAGCCCGGCGACCACCCCCGGCTCGCGCGCCGCGAAGACGCCGGTCCCGACAGCGTCGGGGGCGATGGTGGCGACCGAGGTGACGTCACCCAGCTCGTAGCCGGCAGGAAGATCCTCCAGCAGCGCCAGTCGGATCTGCGCGAGGATCACGGCGGGATCGAGGCCGGCGGCACCCAGCTCCTCGTCGTACGGCGTCATCGGTCACCGTCCGTCGCGGGCGCGGGCACGAACTCCAGCGTGGTCGCGCCGTCGCTCATCATGGCGTCGAAGTGACCGGCGAACCCGGTGTCGTCGCGCTCCGGGAAGTCCTCGCGCCAGTGGGAGCCGCGGGTCTCCTCACGCAGCGTCGCGGCGTCGGCCAGCGCCAGGCTGAGCGTCAGCAGGTTGGTGGTCTCCCACGACTCCTGGTCGATGGCGTCGGCGCCGACGCCCGTGAGCTTGTCGAGCAGCTGGGTCGCGTCGACCAGACCGGCGGCACTGCGCAGCACTCCGACCCGGGAGGTCATCACCTCCTGCAGCTCGCGGCGTACGGCGCCGGGCACCAGGCCGGGCGTCCGCCGGTCGGCCACCGGGTCGGCCAAGGCACGCAGCTCGCTCGGGAGCACCGTCGCGATCCGCCGGGAGAAGACGAGGCCCTCGAGCAGCGAGTTGGACGCCAGCCGGTTGGCGCCGTGGACGCCCGAGCAGGCGACCTCGCCCGTGGCGTAGAGACCGGGCACGTCCGAACGCCCCCACAGGTCGGTGCGCACCCCGCCGGAGGCGTAGTGGCAGGCCGGGGCGACCGGGATCAGGTCGGTGACCGGGTCGACGCCGTGGCCGCGCGCGGTGGCGAGGATGGTCGGGAACCGGCGCTCCCAGAACTCCGCCCCCAGGTGCCGCGCGTCCAGCCACATGTGCGGGTGGTCGCTGTCGATCATCCGCCGCATGATCGCCTTGGCGACGACGTCGCGCGGTGCCAGGTCGGCGAGCTCGTGCACGCCCTGCATGAAGCGGGTGCCCTCGAAGTCGACGAGGAACGCGCCCTCGCCGCGCACCGCCTCGGAGATCAGCGGCTGCTGACCGCGGGAGTCGGGTCCGAGGTACATCACGGTGGGGTGGAACTGCACGAACTCCAGGTCGCGGAGCACCGCCCCCGCCCGCAGTGCGACCGCCATCCCGTCGCCGGTCGACACAGCGGGGTTGGTGGTCTGGGAGAAGACCTGGCCGAGACCACCGCTCGCGAGCACGACGGCACGGCAGCGGACCGCGCCGACGCCGTCTCGCTGTCCCTCGCCCATCACGTGGAGGGTGAGGCCGGCGACGCCGCCGTCCTCGGCGAGCAGGAGGTCGACGGCCAGGGCGTGCTGGATCACCTCGATCTCGGGCGCCTGCTCGATCGCAGCGATCAGCGCACGCTGAATCTCGGCACCGGTGGCGTCGCCGCCGGCGTGCGCGATCCGGTCGCGATGGTGGCCGCCCTCGCGGGTCAGCGACAGCTCGCCGTCGGGGTCGTGGTCGAAGTTGGTGCCGAGCGCGATCAGCTCGCGGACCGCCTCGGGTCCCTCGGTCACCAGCACGCGTACGGCGTCCAGGTCGCAGGCACCTGCACCCGCGACGAGGGTGTCGAGCTCGTGCTCGGCCGGGGTGTCTCCTGGCCCCAGGGCGGCGGCGATGCCCCCCTGCGCCCACTGCGTCGACCCGGCGGCGAGCACGTCCTTGGTGACCACCAGGACGCGGTCGACCTGCCCGCGCAGACGGAGAGCGGCGGTCAGCCCGGCGATGCCGGAGCCGATCACGACGACGTCGGCGGTGGTGGTCCAGCCTGGATCGGGCGCGACCAGGCGACCGGGGACACGACGTACGGGTGCGGACACCTCGGCAGGCTAGCGCGGTGCCAGGTGGTCGCCGCGGACCAGCCTGGAACCCTCGGGCGCCTCGGCCGGGTCGAAGCCCGTGGCGAGGATCGCGTTGGCGGCGTCGACGAAGACGACGTGCGGTTGGAAGTCGCGGGCCTCGGCGGTCTCCATCTGGCCGTAGGCGATCAGGATGACCAGGTCGCCGGGGTGCACGAGGCGGGCCGCGGCGCCGTTGATGCCGATCACCCCGGAGCCGCGCTCGCCGGCGATCGTGTAGGTCTCGAGCCGGGCACCGTTGGTGATGTCGACGATGTGCACCAGCTCGCCGGACAGCAGGTCGGCAGCGTCGAGGAGGTCCTCGTCGACGGTCACCGATCCGACGTAGTGGAGGTCGGCCTGGGTCACCGTCGCGCGGTGGATCTTGCTCTTCATCATCGTGCGCAGCATCAGGAATCCCCTTCGGTGCGGCCACCGAGGACCAGCGCCATGTTGTCGATCAACCGGGTGCTGCCGACGCGGGCGGCGATCAGGATCCGCGCGTCGGTGCCGGGAGGTACGTCGTCGGGCAGGTCGCCGAGATCGGGGTCGGTGACGACCAGGTAGTCGAGGTCGACGCCGTCGGTCCCACGGATCTCGGCCCGGGCCGCGCCCAGGGCACTGGTGGCGCCGTACCGCGCCGCGTCCTGGGCCGCGCGCAGGGCTCGGCTCAAGCCGGCGGCCTGGTGACGCTGCTCGTCGTCGAGGTAGCGGTTGCGGCTGGACAGCGCGAGCCCGTCGTCCTCGCGGTGGGTCTCGGCACCGACGACCTCGACACCCAGGTTGAGGTCGAGCGCCATCCGCCGGATCAGCACCAGCTGCTGGTAGTCCTTCTGGCCGAAGACAGCGACGTCGGGTCGGACCAGGCCGAAGAGCTTCGCGACGACCGTCAGCACCCCACGGAAGTGGCCGGGCCGGACCTTGCCCTCCAGCACCTTGCCGCGCGCCCCGGCTCGGATCGTCACCTGCGGATCGCCACCGGGATAGACCTCGTCGACGCTGGGAGCGAAGACGATGTCGACGCCCTCGCGCTCGCAGATCTTGAGATCCTCGTCCAGGGTGCGCGGGTAGCGGTCGAGGTCCTCGCCGGCACCGAACTGCAGCGGGTTGACGAAGATCGAGACCACGAGCGGTCCGGTCCGCCCCTCGCCGGCGATCCGCTCGCGGGCCGCGCGGAAGAGGCTGGCGTGCCCCTCGTGCAGGGCCCCCATCGTCGGCACGAAGCCGACCGGCAGGGCGTCGGCGCGAGCCTCGGCGAGCAGCTCGGCCAGCTCCGCGCGAGTCGTGGCGAGGGCCGGCGTCGAGCTCATCGTCGGTGGTGGTCGGCGGGCGCGGCGGCGCGCTCCGCGTCGGCGAGCACCCGCTGGATCGCGGCCGCCCGGATCGGCAGCACCCGGCCGTCGGTCACCGAGCGGTCGAGGGTGTCGCGGGCCATCGCGACGTACGACGGGAGGGTGTGCGGTGCGTTGGCGGCGATGTCGACGAGGTGGGCACGCACGGTGTTGACGTCGCCACGGACGATCGGACCGGTCAGCGCGCTGTCGCCGTGCTCCAGGGCGTTGTCGAGGGCAGCTGTCAGCAGCGGGCGCAGCGTCCCGGCCGGGTCGTCGGCACCGGCCGCGGCGAGCAGCTCCATCGCCTGGGTGACCAGCGTGACCAGGTGGTTGGCCCCGTGGGCGAGACCTGCGTGATACAGCGTCCGCATCTCCTCGGGCACCCACATCGGGCGACCGGCGAGGTCGGCGACCAGGCCCTCGGTGAACGCCCGCTCATCGACGCCGGCGGTCAGCCCGTAGACGCAGCCGGGCAGTCGCTCGAGGTCGAGCGCGGTCCCGGTGAAGGTCATCGCGGGATGCATCGCCACGACGTGCGCGCCACGAGCGGCGGCGGCCTCGAGGACGGCGAGGCCGTGTCGGCCCGAGGTGTGGACGACGTACTGACCCGGGCGAAGCGCCCCCGCGTCGCTCAGGGTGGTGACGACGTTGCGGAGCATGTCGTCCGGCACGGTCAGCAGCAGCACGTCACAGGAGCGAGCGACGGCGGTCGGCTTGAGGATCGGCACCCCGGGCAGCAGGGCGGCGATCCGGGACCGGGAGGCGTCGGACTCACCGGCAGCGGCCACGATGTGGTGGCCGGCGGCGTGGAGGGCAGCGGCCAGGACGGCACCGACGCGACCTGCGCCGACCACGCCCACCCGCAGCCCGGTTGCCCGGATTGGGTGCATCATCAACAGAACCTTTCGTTCCAGTCCCTCCGCCACCCTCGGGTGAGGGCCGGTGCGGGTACCAGACGTGTGCTCGTGCGAACAGGGTCCAATGTAGGCGTCCAGACCGCTGCCGCCAAAGGTCCTGAGCCCGAATGTGACGGACCTTACGTCGGCGTCCTGCGTGCTAGCCTCAGCGTCCCGCTGGGGCTCCTCTCGAACGCCCCGCATACCGGTCCAGGAGGAGCTCGGCTTGTCTGTGATGCCCACTGTGAGCGGCGAGCGAAGGCTCGACTTCTGCATCGCCGGCACTCAGAAGTCGGCGACCAGCACACTCTCGGCGGTGCTGTCTCGACACGCGCTGATCCAGAAGGCGCCGCGCAAGGAGCTGCACTGGTTCGACAACGAGCAGCGTGACTGGACCAGCGGCGACTACTCGGACCTGACACTCCCGCCGCCGCCCGAGGGCACGCAGCGCCTGATGGGTGACGCCACCCCTCTGTACCTCTGGTGGCCGCAGGCGATGGAGCGGATCCACGCCTACAACCCGGACCTCAAGATCATCTCGATCTTCCGTGACCCGATCGAGCGGCTCTTCTCCCAGTGGTCGATGGTCGTCAGCCGCTGGCCCAACAACGCCTCGGACTGGCCCGAGTTCATCACCGAGTTCGCGCCGGACGGCCTCGAGCCGGAGCGCCCGGCGGTCAATGTCCACACCTACCGGATGCGGTCGGGCGTGGTGCGCGGCTACTACGGGGCCCAGATGGAGCGGGCACTGTCCCTCTTCGGCCGCGACCAGGTACGAGTGCTGGAGTTCCGCTCCTTCCTCGCCGACCACGTGCCGGCGATCAACGACCTCGCCGGCTTCCTCGGCGTGCACGAGTACCGGCGGCCGCCACTCACACTCCCGCACTCGATGCGCGGCAAGGAGCAGGTTGTCGGCACCGCTCCGACGGCTGCGGACATCGACTCGCTCGTCGAGCGCTACCGCGACGACTTCGAGATCTTCAAGCAGCTGTCCGCGCTCGACGTGAGCGCGTGGCCGATCCAACGGATCATCGAGGGCTCGATGACGTCGGCCAGCCTGGCCGAGAAGTACGCCGCCAAGGTCGTCGCGCCCGACGCCGACAACGCGACCCCGGGGGGCATCGACCCGACGGAGGAGCCCGAGGGCGTCGACGACGACAGCGCCTACGACGACTGACCCGTCGGCCGGGGCCTCAGCGAGGGGCCGGGCGCCGGTCCATCGGGACGATGACCGGGCGCGGCTGCCGAGGCAGCCAGTCCTGGGTGACGTAGCTGATCACGTGGTCGTACTCAGGCGGCGCCTCGATCCGGACCACGCCCTCGACCTGGTCGGCGCGACCGTCGCGGAGCGCGTGGAAGACCTCCCACTCGCGCTGCTTGCGCATCGTCCGAGGCGTGGCGCCGAAGAGCTCGGTGCCGCTCCAGTGCTCGAACTCGTTGCTGTCGAGGTACTTCAGCTCGACACAGAGTCCCTCAGGGAGCTTGAGCTTCTTGGCCCGCTTGGGGACCAGGCGCAGCTCCCACTCGTAGGCCTTCACGTGTCGGTACTCCTCGCCCATCGGGAAGACGTACTCCTCGACGTTGACCATGTGCACGTCGAGGTAGGCGACCCGGTCGCTCTCCACGAACAGCGGGTGCCGCGGCATCGCGACCACCGCCTCCACGCTCTCGAGCTGCCAGGAGAGATCGGCGAAGGTGGCGATGCCCTCCGCGGTCAGCACCATGTCGCCGTCCCACTTCATCGAGTACGCCGTGCCGACATGGGCGAAGGACCAGTTGTAGAAGTAGGCCAGGTTGTGCACCGAGAGCTCCGGCGTGCCGAGGTGCTCCGCACCGCACCGACTGACGCCGAAGGGGTACGACGTGACGGTCAGCCGGGATGCGGCACCGAGCCACGCCGCGACCTGACGAGCGACGTCCGGCGTGCCGTCGGTGGACTGGTTGTCGACGATCACGACGTGCTGGACCGCCTCGAAGAGCGGCGGCAGCACCCACGGCAGGCTCCGGGCCTCGTCCTTGACCCGCAGCACCGCGGTCATCCCGGGCTCGAGCGAGCGGAAGTCGCGCGGCCAGGAGACGTCATAGTCGTGCAGGCCCTCGAGGTTGAGCAGGGTCTGGTGCTCGACGGTCATCGCGATCCTCCCTGCAGCCGACGCTTGACGCGACCGGCTGCCTCCCGCATGCGGCGGTACGAACGCTGGAACGCCGACTCGGCGGGCGTGCCAGGTACGGCGCTCGACGTGCGCGCGATGCGCGCGGCACGGACGTACGCCGGGCCGGCAGCGGTGATCGTCGAGGCGGCCAGCGCCTCGGCATCGGCGTAGAGGGCGGCGTACGCACGGCGGGTCTCGTCGAGCGCGCGGTGCGCCTCGGGGGTCTCGCCACCAGCCTCGGCCAGCGCGTCGAGCTGCGTCCACGCACGCTGCGCGACCTCACGCAGCCCGACCGGGACGTCGAGGTCCTCCCAGGTCGCGGTGATGCCGTCCGCCTCGACGAACCCGTGGACCTCCTGCATCCGCCCGGTGCCGGCCAGGCCGATCTGCGCGATCGCCAGGTCGTCGCCGACCTGCATCACGGTGCGGGTCCAGTCGGCGATCAGGTCGTGGTAGCGCACGAAGCCGCGACGCGAGCCGCGGGTCGCGCGCTCGGTGGAGAGCATCACGTTGACCCACGCGGCGAGCCGCGCGGTCTGCTCGGACCGGCTGTCGGCGGCCACGGCCTCCGCGGGTGGGCGAAGCATCACGATGGTCGCTGCGGTGGCGCCGTTGCGGACGGCCGCGATCCGCCAGGTGCTGAGGAACCAGGCGAGCCGCGGGTCAGCCACGACGACCGCCTGCGGGTCCTCGGTGTCAGCGAACTGGGCGCCGAGCCAGGTGGTGAGGTCGGCACGGTTGGCCTCGTTGAGGCCGGTGCGACCCACACTGAAGAACGCGCTGGGCTGGGCGTCCTCGGCCAGCACGTTGGCGCGTCCGAGCAGCTTGTCGTGGAAGTCGACGACCCACCTCGGCGCTTCGGGGGCGGCGGCATCGTCAGCAGCTCGGGGCTCTGGCAGGGTCAGGCCGAGGCGCTGGAGGATCCCCGCCATCAGGTCCGAGCCGGAGCGTCCGCTACCGGCGATCAGCACGACACCACGGGTGGACTCCGCGAGTCCCGGGGTTGCCGCCAGCCCTGCCTCGTCCTCGGTGAACTCGTCCGGACCTGCGGGACTCGTCCCCTGTTCGAGCAATGAACTCGACCTCCAAGCAGTTGCCGATGGCATCACGGAACGCGCCGGACGGCGTGCCGAGCAAGGATATCCCGTGCCGTACGGGGGGCCGCCAACGTCGCGGTCCAGCGGGACGGACCGACACACCGCCCGGACCGCCAGGTCGATAGGGTGACGCCATGCCTCCCGACATCTCCACCGACTCGCCGCGCCGCCTGGTGCTGGTCGCCGGGGCGGGACGGTCCGGGACCAGCACCGTCGCCGGGATCCTGCAGCGCCTCGGCATGGTCGTGCCACAGCCCGAGGTGCTGACCGACGAGACCAACCCCAAGGGCTTCTCGGAGTCCCAGTGGGTCGTCGACTACCACGACGACCTGCTCGAGGTCTCCAACGTCCAGGTCAGCGACGCCCGTCCTGCGGCCTGGGCGCGCACCAGCAGGTTCGCCGAGCTCCCCGGCGCCCGCGGCAAGCTGAGCCGATGGTTGGGCGAGCAGTTCGCCGGGTCTCCGCAGGTGCTGATCAAGGACCCGCGGATCTCCTGGTTCCTCCCACTCTGGGCCACTGTCGCCCAGGACCTGGGCGTCACACCGGCATTCGTGACGATGCTGCGTCCGCCGCCTGAGGTCATCGGCAGCAAGCGCACCTACTACAACGACCTGCTGCAGGACGCCCAGGGCACTGCCGCCTGGGTCAACATGATGCTCAACACCGAGCGCGCGACCCGCGGCACCTCGCGCACCTTCGTGCGCTACCACGACCTCCTCGACGCCTGGCAGCCCGTCGTCCGCGCCATCCACCGCGATCTGGGGCTGGGCGACCTGCCGGCCGACGACTCGCGGCTGGCCGCGATCGAGGGTTTCGTCGACCCCGGCCTGAGGCGGATCACGCTCACCTGGGACGACCTCGAGCTCCCCGAGCGGCTGGCCAAGCTCGCGCGTGACACGTGGGAGTGCCTGGACCGGCTGCCCGACGGCCACGCCTCTGACCCCGAGGTCCTGGCCGAGCTCGACGCGATCCACGAGGCCTACAACGCCTACTACCTGGAGTCGGAGGTCATCGCCAACTCCTCCCTGATCGCTGCTCGCCGCACCGCCGCGAAGCGCGCGGTGAGAGACGCGAACCAGATCGGTGGTCGCGCGGCCGCCCGGGCTCTCGGCCTGGCGACCGCGCGCAAGGTCCCCAAGCCGCTGCGCCGCCTGGTGCCGCGCTCGACACGCGACAGGCTCGCGTCGCCACCGCCGGCGGCGCCGCCCGGCCCACGCCCGGCTCCTGACACCATGGCGCCCCGCCCGCGCGGGCCTTGGCGACGTCCTCGCGAGTCGACCGCGCTGCTGAGCGTGGTGGTGCCGGCGTACGACGTCGCCGACTACCTCGAGGACGCGCTGGACAGCATCCTGCGCCAGTCGCACCGAACGCTCGACGTGGTGGTGGTCGACGACGGCTCGACCGACGCGAGCGGTGACATCGCCGACCGGATCGCCGCCGCGGACCCGCGGGTACGGGTCGTGCACCAGACGAACGCCGGTCTCGGGGCGGCTCGCAACGCGGGGGTCCGGGTCGCCACCGGCGAGTACCTCGCCTTCGCCGACAGTGACGACCTGGTCCCGGACGGCGCCTATGCCGCGCTGGTCGGGTCTCTCGACCGGAGTGGCTCCGACCTGGCCGTCGGGTCGGTGGAGCGCTTCGAGGGCGAGCGACGTTTCGTCACCCCCTTGATGGCAGAGAACCATCGTGAGGCCGCGCAGCGGGATCGGGATCGAGGACGCCCCGCTGCTGCTGGCGGACGTGTTCGCCTGGAACAAGGCCTACCGTCGCTCCTTCTGGGACGCCGCAGGCCTCGCGTTCCCCGAGGGGGTGCGCTACGAGGACCAGCCGGCGATCACCCGGGCGCTGGTCGCCGCGCGGTTCGACGTCCTCACCGAGCCGGTCTACCGCTGGCGGGTCCGGACCGACGGGACGTCGATCAGCCAGCAGCGGGCCGACGTACGCGATCTCGACGACCGGATCCGGACCAAGCGATGGAGCACCGAGACCGTGCTCGCCGACGCCTCGGCAGCCACTCGCGAGGTGTGGTTCGCGCGGGTGCTCCCGATCGACATGTGGGAGTACTTCCGCTCGGTGCCCGGCTGCCCGCCGGAGTACTGGGCGCTGCTGGTGGCCGGCGTACGGGAGCTCTGGGGACCGGACACGCTGCCCTTCGAGGACACCCGGGTGCCGGCCCGCCAGCGGCTGATGGGCTGGCTGGTCGCCGCAGACCGGCGCCCCGACCTCGAGCGGCTGATCCGTTGGATCGACGAGGGTCCCGAGTCCGGCACCCACCCGCTCAGCGACGACCCGAGCGTGCCCGAGGACCTCCGGGACCTCTGATCCCGAGGTTCAGCCGGACGTACGCAGCGCGAGCCGCTCGGCGTGCTGTGCCCAGCGGTCGTGCTCGGGGACCGGGCCCGGCAGCCCCGGGTCTCCGACCGCGCGGAAGCTGAGCACGACCGGTTCGCCCACCGGCTCCCGTCCGACGAGGGTGTTCCAGGTGGCCTCCAGCTCGACCCGATCACCGCCCACGTGCGCCTGCAGGACTCCCACCCAGTCGAGCCGGAAGTGGCCGGACATCAGCGGCACCGTGTCCTCGACGAAGCGCTGCTCACGCAGCCGCGCCAGGTCGAGGACCAGCACGTCAGGATCGACGACCGTGACGCCGAACGGCTGCTTGCCCGCGATCAGGCGGCGCAGGTCGGAGGCGATCCGGGGCGGCAGCGTGTCGCCCGCGTCGCGCCACAGGTTGGCCGAGAGCCGGGTCGTGCTGCGCGCGGCCACCGCCTGGCCGCCGAGGTCGAGCCTGGCCAACGGCATGAGGTCGCCGTCGACCAGACAGTCGGAGGAGAGGAGGACGACCCGCTCGGTGTGCGGCAGCAGTGCCGGCAGCAACAGCCGGGCGACATCCGGACCGAGCTCCTCGCCGGTGATCGCGGAGGTGTCCAGCACGCTGACGGCCGTCTCGGGGAAGGCCGCTGCGAGCCGGTCGGCGTACGGCGCTCCGAGCCCCGGGCCGAGCACCAGCAGGTGCACCGGTCCGCCGGCACCGTGGAGCACTGACTCGGCCAGCACGAGGACCCGGTCGGCGTCGTCCGGGCCGGCGGCGACCACGACGTCCAGGGCACCGTCGGCGGGGTTGCCGCGAGCATGGGTGACGACCGCGTCGAGGACAGCACCGACATCGACCGGCTCGGGCTCAGCCTGGAGCGGTCGGCCTACCCGCTCGCGGGCCGCGTCGACGCGGTCGGCGGTGAGCTCGCGCCAGCGTGCGTAGACCTGCTCCTCGGACGCACCTTGGAGCACCAGCGCGAAGGTCTCCGCGATCTCCTCGCGGATGTTGTCGCGCATCGACGCGAAGCCGGGGCCGTTGGCCTTGAGGCCACGCAGTCCGTCGAAGCGGACGTCGGAGGCGTTGCGCGGCTTGAACCGGATGTCGACTCCCAGCGAGGTCACCGGCAGGTAGCAGTGCAGCCGGCTGGTGACGACCTGGGTGAACTCGCGCTGGTAGCGGTCGATCAACGGTGCTGGCGGCGTGGACGCCGCTGACCAGGTCGGCGTCGCGGAACTCAGGGCCGATGTGGCTGATCCGCTCCAGGCGCGCATCGATCCGGTCCGCCTGTGCGTCGCCGATGTCGACCGCGGCCACGAAGGCCGGCTCCGATGCTGGGGCGATCTCGGCCGTCACCGGGAAGACCGCATCGATCGTGGTGGTCAGACAACCGCTGAAGAACGCGTCGACGCCGGCCGAGAGCAGCAGGTCGACGGTCGTCCAGTCGCGGCACCCGATCGGGCCGTGCGCCTTCAGGTAGTCGACGGCGTCCGGGGTCAGCGCCTCGATCAGGTTGATGTGGAAGGAGATGAAGATCGGCCGGACGTTCGGGTGGTAGGGCAGCCCGAACCCGAGCCGGAAGGTGGAGTGCATGTGCCAGCCGAAGGCCACCATCCAGGTGTCCTCGGGGATCGGGTCACCGCTGCTGAAGTCGCGGCTGACCGGAACCAGCTCGACGTCGACCGGCTCGACCGGCAGCCGGAGCTCGGGTCGGACCCGGTCCTGGAGCTCGGTGACCAGCTCGCCGAGCCCGTGCTGCCCGGCGTACCGGACGTCGCTGAAGCGAGCCAGGTTGCCGAGCATCGCCAGCGTCTGGACGTAGTCACCGAGGTTGCGGGACGCCCGGACGTAGTCGACCTGGTGGTAGTCGATGATCCCGATCTTCAAGCCGCGGGTCGTCGACACCGCTCGGGCTTGGCGTACGTCCAGCGGGCGAGGTTGGTGAGCTGGTCCTGCTGGCCGTCGTCGAGGATCCGCTCCCCCTCGGGGCGGGCGATGACCCGGGCGACCAGGTCGTCGGCGAGGTGCTGGTGGCCGCTGACCACGAACCGGCCGGCCAGCTCGACCAGCAGTCCGCTGTCCAGCTCGTCGGCGTGGGCGGCGAGCTCCTCGGCCACGGCGATCGACTCCGCGGTGCCGGCCGCCAGGCCGCAGACGACAGCCTCGCGCGGCACCAGACGCACCAGGTCGTCGACCGAGACCCGGCGCAGGAACTGCCAGCCCTCGGCGAAGGCGCCTGGTCGGCGTGGCAGACCAGTCCGCCGGCCAGCGCCTCGAGCGCCACCTCGGTGGTCGGGGCGAGCGCGATGGCGATGGCGTGCGCGTCACGGCTGAGGTCGTTGTTGGCCAGAACCCGGATCTGCGTGACCACGGCCTCGTCGAACGGGACACCGTCGGCGAGCTGTCGGGCGAGCGTCGCCAGGTGCTTGGCCCGTCGGGCCGCGACGACGATCGCAGGACCGTCGGCGAGGGCGCGAGCGGTGTCCTCGACCGAGATGTCGTCGCTCGCTCCGTCGTCGCTGCCCTCGACGTCCAGGATCCGACCGATCTTCCCGAGCCGCTCGGCCGCCTTGAGGGCCGGGCCGTCACCGACGTCCTCGGGTCCGGTCTCGGGCGTGGCATGGCTGGTGACGGACATGCGGGCGAGTCTAGGGGCGGTGTGCGCGCCGCCCACTTCGGGACTTACGACGCCCCGGGTCCTCCGGCAGGGGCGTCGACCGAGTCGCGAACTGCTGCGCGTAGCGCTGCCAGCGCTCGCCCTGCCAGGTGCGTTCGGTGTCCGACTCGGCGTCGTCGGCCGTCAGCCTTCGCCCTCGGTCAGGCGGACCACGTGCACCTTGGCGCGCATCTCGACGCGGAAGCCGGGACGTCCGGTGAAGTACTCCTCGACCGCCTTCGCGCAGCCGGCCCACGTGTGGAAGTCGTCGATCACGATCCGCCCGCCGGGCACCAGCCGCGGGGCGATCCGCTCGAGGCAGGTCATCGTGGACTCGTACCAGTCGCCGTCGACGTGGGCGAGCGCGACCGGCTCGTCGCCCGTGATGGTGTCCTGGAAGAGGCCGCGGACCAGTGAGACCCGGCTGTCGGGCGCCGGTACGCCGTGGCGCGCGAAGGACTCGGTCACCTCGCCGAGCAGGTCGTCGCGGTAGCCGTAGTAGGTCTCACCATCGCGGCCCGTGGCCCGGCCCTCGGAGATCGTGGCGTAGCGGCCGGCGACCTGTTCGCCGTCGTCCTCGGTCGGGGGCGGGATCATGCCGAAGACGTCGTAGACCTGCAGCTCGCGCTCGGGCGACTTGGCCAGGGCCATCGCGATCGCGGAGCCGCCGCGCGCCGGTGCCGGCCTCGATCATCACGCCCGGTCGACCGGTCGCCTCGCGCCTCCAGCACGCACGAGACCAACGAGCGGAGCTGATCGACGGTCAGGAAGGTGCAGGTGCTCCTCGCGCAGGGTGACCAGTCGCTCGTCGAGGCCTGTCGGCACCCGGTGCTCGGGAAAGACGTCGAGGGTGAAGGCGCGCAGCGCGTCCAGCTCGGCGCTCTGGCGCGCCAGCTGCTGCTGGGCACGGTCGAGGCGGTTCGGAGCCGGGTCACACGCTGCCGGTTGCGCTCCAGCCGCTCCTGCAGGTCGGCGGCGTCGGGCGCGGCCCGCTTGTGCTCCTTCATGGCGCGCCAAACCTAACAGCCGTCCGCCGGTGCGCTCCGGCCGGCGGACGGCTGTCCGTCACGCGCGGGTGCGTCAGAGCAGGCCGGACTCGTCGAGGAAGTCGTGGGCGACGTCCTCGGCCTTGGCCCGGTCGACCGAGACCTTGGCGTTGAGCTCGGTGAGCTTCTCGGTGGTCAGCGCCGCCATCAGCGCGTTGAGCATGTCGGCCACGTCGGGGTGGGACTCGAGGAATGAGCTGCTGACCGCCGGCACGAGGTTCTGGGCCGGCTGGATCTGCTGGTCGTCCTCGAGCACGACGAGGCCCTGGGAGTCGAGCGTGCCGTCGGTGGTGCTGGTCTCGCCGAGCTGCGGACTCGCCGTCGAGCACCGACTGGTAGGTCTGGTCGCTGGCGTAGCCGAGCGGCAGCACCTTGGTGACGTCGATGCCGTACTGGTCGGAGAGGCCGCCCTCGCAGTCGAGGCGCCCCTCACAGTCGGGCGCGGCCGCGAGGACCACGGACTTGCCGGACAGGTCGGAGAGCTTGGTGACACCCTCGGACTCGGAGTAGTCCTTGGTCACGAAGAAGGCGTTCGTGTCGGTGGCCGGCGACTGGTCGAGCAGCGTGATGCCGGCCGAGTCGAGGAGGTCGGCACCCTGGGTGGCCAGCTCCGCGCCGTCACCAGCAGTGAACGGCTCGGCCTTCGCGCCGTTCTCCCGGGCGTTGAGGAAGTTGACGATGCCGCCGACGTACTCGGGGACCACGTCGATGCTGTCGGGGAACGTCGTCATGTAGGCGTCACGGGCGTCGACGAGCTTGACGTCGGTGTCGTAGCCGGCGTTGGTCAGCAGCTCGTCGTACATCGCTGCGACCAGGGCCGCCTCGGGGAAGGCCTGGCCGGAGATCCGCACCGGGCCCTGGTCGGTCGTCGCGGAGGTGTCCCCGGTCGGCGTGTTGTCGTCGGAGGCCTCACTGCCGAGGTCGCTGCCGGCGCAGCCGACCGCGAGGAGCATGGAGCCGACAGCGAGAGCCGCGGCCAAGGAACGTCGTACGTGCATGTGCTTCACCTTCTGTGTCCCGCGGTCGTCCGCGCGTGTCCGGTCGAGCTAGTGGCCGACGGCGTCGGCCTCCTCAGCAACCATAGGACCCGACGCAGACATTCCCTGGTGACGATTGGGTGACGGATCTCGAGGCATCGGATCGAGCGAGCGCTGCGCCAGGGCGGCCAGGACCTCGAGCACCAGCGCGACCACGGCGACCACGATCGCCCCGGCGATCCCCTTGCCGTAGTTGGTGCGGTAGAAGCCGTCGGTGATGACCCGGCCGAGTCCCGGGACCGGCGACGAGGGCGGCGATCGTCGCGGTCGCCCAGACCTGCACCAGCGCCAGTCGGATGCCCGACATGACCAGCGGTGAGGCCAGCGGCAGCTCGACCCGGAAGAACTTCTGCCAGTCCGGTCATCCCCATCCCGTCGGCGGCCTGCCTGACGGACGGGGAGACCTCGCGCATCGCGACGTTCGCGTTCGTGATGATCGGGGGTAGCGCGAAGAGGGTGAGCGCGATGATCGTCGCGAGACCGGCCCGACCGTAGGGCCCGAACCCACGGGTGCCCGGCCAGTCGGCGGTCACCAGCACTGCGAGGAGCGCGAACGTCGGGACCGCGCGACCGACGTTCGAGACGTTGATCGCGAGGAAGCCGCCCCGTCCGAGGTGACCGAGCCACAGCGCGATCGGCAGCCCGATCAGCATCGCCAGCGCCAGCGCGGTGACGCTGATCAGCAGCTGCTGGGACATCAGCACCAGCATGCCGTCGGGGCCGGTCCAGTTGGAGGCGGTGGTGAGGTAGTCCCAGGTGTCGTTGAAGACCGTCATGCGCGTGCACCCCCTCGGGTCCAGGGCGTCAGCAGCCACTGGGCGCCGACGATGACCAGGTCGAGGACGATCGCGATCAGGACGCAGAGGATCGAGGCGGCCATCAGCTCGGCACGGAAGTTGGTCAGCACGCCGTCGGAGATGAGGTTGCCGAGGCCGCCGTACGACACGATCGTGCCGACCGTGGTGAGCGCGACCGTCGACACGGTGGCGACCCGGAGGCCGGCCATGATCACCGGCAGGGCCAGCGGCAGCTCGACGCGGAACAGCAGCCGGGTCTGCCCGTAGCCGAGACCGACGGCCGACTCGCGCACGTCGGCGGGCACCGACCGTAGGCCCTCGAGAATGCTGCGCACCAGGATCGTCAGCGCATAGAGGGCCAGTCCGATCACCACGGTGGTCTGCGGACAGCCCGGTGAACGGCACCAGCAACGGCAGCAGCGCCAGCGACGGGATCGTGTAGAGCGCGGTGGTGGCTCCGAGGATCCAGGCCTCCAGGCGCGGCAGCCGACGCGCGACCAGCGCCGTCGGGAAGGCGACAAGGACTCCGAGCAGGACCGCAGCGAGGGTGATCTGCAGGTGCTCGACGGTGGCGGTGACCAGCTCGTCGCTGCGGTCCTGGAGGTACTGGGCGCAGAACCACTCGTTGGTGAGCCGGCTGTAGCAGCTCGGCTCGCCGGCGGCTGCCGAGGCCGCGAGTAGGGTCACCGCATGGACGCTACCCGCTCCCCCGGCGCCGACCCCATGATCCGGCTCTCGGGCGTGGGGAAGACCTACGCCGACGGGACTGTCGCGGTCCAGTCACTCGACCTGGAGATCGGCCGGGGCGAGCTGGTCTGCCTGGTCGGGCCCTCGGGCTGCGGCAAGTCGACGACGCTGAAGATGATCAACCGGCTGATCGAGCCGACCAGCGGCACCATCGAGATCGACGGCGTCGACGTCACCCGGCAGGACCCGGTCCACCTGCGCCGCGGGATCGGCTACGTGATCCAGCAGGTCGGGCTCTTCCCGCACCAGAAGATCATCACCAACGTGATGACCGTGCCGCTGCTCTACGGCGAGTCGAAGTCGACCGCTCGTGCCCGGGCCGACGAGCTGCTCGAGGTGGTCGGCCTCGACCCCTCGACGTACGCCGACCGCTACCCGCACCAGCTGTCCGGCGGTCAGCAGCAGCGGGTCGGCGTGGCGCGGGCCCTGGCCGCGAATCCGCCGGTCCTGTTGATGGACGAGCCGTTCGGCGCCGTCGACCCCGTGGTCAGGATGCGGCTCCAGGACGAGTTCATCCGGTTGCACGACGAGCTCGGCATCACCGTGGTCTTCGTGACCCACGACATCGACGAGGCGGTTCGGCTCGGCGACCGGGTCGCGATCTTCGCGACCGGGGGCCGGCTCGCGCAGTACGACACCCCCGCACGGCTGCTCGGCCGGCCGGCCGACGACTTCGTCGCCGACTTCGTCGGCTCGACCAGTGGGCTGCGGCGGCTCGCGGTGATCCCGCTCGACGCTGCCCACATCGAGCCGCTCGACGGCGTCCGGGCCGGCGACCTGGGTGCCGCCATCGATCTCGACAGCTCGCTCGGTGAGGCGCTCGCCGTACTCCTGCGAGAGGACCGGGCGATGATCGGCGTCAAGCAGGGCTCCCAGTTCGTCGGCGTACTCACCCCCGACGGCGTGCACCGCGCGCTGCGTGCCGCGCTGGCCCAGATGGCGGAGGCCGGGTAGTCCCGACGCTGGTGCTATTCGATCGGCACGTCGCGGTGCCAGGACTCGGTGACGTACTCGGTCTTCCAGCCCATCGACGTGTAGAGCCCGGCCGCTCCCGTGGGGGAGTCGGCGTCGACCTCGAGGCCGACGCGGTCGCGGCCCCGAACTGCGGCGTCGGCGATGATCGTGCGCAGCAGCCCCTTGGCGACGCCGCGCCCGCGCGCGGCCTCGAGCACGCCGAGGTAGGACACGTAGGACCCGTCGGCGCCCTCCCCACCCTCGGAGACGGTGCCGATCAGCGCGCCCACCGGGCGCGGCGGTGCGTCACCCTCGGCGAGCTCGGCCAGCCACCAGTGGTCCCACCGATGACCAGGGTCCTCGCGGAGTCGGTGGATGAACTCGTCGAAGGTCTCCTCGCTGGAGTTGAAGTGGTCGACGAACGCGCCCTCGAGGACGTCGTGCACCTCGCGGAGGTCGTCCTCGTCGGGCATCCCGCCGCCGGTACGGCGGACCAGGCGGAAGACCACGCCGCGGTCCTCCCAGTGATCGGGGGTCTCGACCAGCCCCTCCTCGTCGGGCGTCACCGGACGGGTCATCTGCCACCAGGTGCGCACCCGCTCGAAGCCGGCGGCGGACAGCCAGCGGGCCTGTCGCTGGTCATCCTCGAATGCGCCGGTGTCGATCTGCTGGGTCTCGAGGCCGCGCGCCCTTCCCACCGCGCGCGCCTGACCCTCGGCCCACTCGAAGAGCAGCCGGGAGCAGGTGTCGGCGATCGCGTCGGGCAGGTCGCGCTGCGACCACGTGCACGAAGAGCATCCGTCCGACCGACCGGTCGTGGACGCTCCCCCACGCGTGGATGTCACCGTCGTCGTCGCGCACCACGACGTTCTCACGCATCTTCAGGCCGTGCTCGGAGACCTCGACGAGTACGTCGTCGACCCCGGCACCCGCCCACCCGCGAGCCGTGACGCTCGTGAGCGCGGAGCAGGTGGGTCAACCGGGCGACGTCGAACCGGTCTGCCGGATCGGGCGCGACCGACCGTCCATCCTGCCGGGCAGACCGCTCAGTGTCGCCGAGCACCTGGTCGGGGTCGCTCTCGAACCGGTTCTCGTCAGGGATCACAAGGATCGATTCTGCCCTGCCGACCGGAAATCACACTGTCGCGGCTGTCTGCGCGGCTGTCGCGGTGACCCCGCGGAGGAGTCAGGCGTGCCGGCGCTGGCTGGCCTCGGCGTCGCGCCAGGCTGCGGTGACCGTGCTCAGCTCGGCACGCACCGCGTCGAGCTCGGCCTCGAGCTCGATGACGCGGATGACGGCCTCGGCGGCGCGCTCCTCGGCATCGGCGAGCCGCTGCTGGAGCTGCTGGGCGGTGTCGCGGCCCGCTCGTTCTGCGGCGTCGGCACGGCGGGCCTCGGCGCCGACCTTGCGCGTGGCCTCGGCGGCCCGCCTCTGGGCTGCGGTGAGGGCGTCCTCGAGCTCGTGGACGGCCACCTCCTGCTCGGCGGCGCGGTCCTGCATGGTCGCGACGAACGCCGCGTGCTCGGCGACCCGCTCCTCGGTGAGACGACGGTAGGCCTGAGCCTGCTCGGCACGGTCGCGGGCCGCGTCGCGGCGGGCGGCGACCAGCTCGGAGTGGGTGATCTTGGTGGCGGCGGCGCCGAGGACGACGCCGAGGACTGCGGCGATCGTGACCAGCAGCCACGACGCGCTCACGATCGCGGCGATCGTGATGACCGCGGCGACGACGAGGAGACCGACGGCGACGGTCAGCCGGGTGCTGCGCTGACGACGCCGAGACCGACCGGCGGACCGGACGGCTGAAGCCTGGGGGGAAGCCATACGAGCAGGTTAGGGCTCGTCGTCGTCGGATCGGACGCGACACGCACGCTCGAGGAGCATCGCTGTGACGACGATCGCCACTCCGGCGAGTCCGGCCACGGCCGAGCGCCAGACCCGCTGACCGGCCAGGTCGGCGTCCATGCCGACCCAGCTGACGGCGTACCCGAAGTAGCCGCCGGCGACCAGCGCGCCCACGAGCGCGCACGCTCGCGCCAGCACCAGCCGGTTGACCGCCTGGTGCGGCTCGAGCCGCTGGCGGTGGACGTGCACGGTGCGCCAGGTGAGGTACGCCGTCGCGCCGAGGATCGCGGCCACCAGCAGCAGCGCGAGAGGCTGGGCCCAGGTGACGATCGGCGCGCTGCCCCGGACCCGCTCGGAGACCGGGTGAAGCAGCCAGCCCCCGACCAGGCCGACGACCCCCCAGCGCGGTCAGCGTGGAGGCCGACGTCGGTCGCAACCGCCCGACCGGATCACCCTCACCGGGTGGATCGGTCGTCACGGCGGGTCACTCGACTTCGAGAACCAGGTCGACGCGTTGCGCCATGCCGCTCTGGTCGGACTTCTCCAGCAGATCGGCGACCGGCCCCAGGTCGGGGAACTCCGCGCCCGGGTCGAGGTCGAGCCACGGCTTCAGCACGAAGGCGCGCTCCGGCTGCGCGTGGGTGCGGCAGGCGCAGGGACTCCTCGTCACTGCGGCGGTCACCGACGACGATCAGGTCGACGTCGAGCGTGCGCGGGGCGTTCGGGACCTCGCTGCGCTCGCGGTCGAACGCGTCCTCGATGGCCAGCGCGCGGTCCATCAGCCGGCTCGCAGCGAGCGTGGTGTCCATCATCACGACCGCGTTGAGGTACTTCTTCGACTCGGGCGGGCAGTCGACCGGCTCGGTCTCGTAGACCGGGGAGACACCGGTGATCCAGACGTCGGGAGTGTCGGCGAGAGCGTTGACCGCGCCCTGGAGGCTGGCCATCCGCTCACCGAGGTTCGACCCCAGCGCCAGGACCGCCTGACGGATCGGCCGCATCTCGCCGGTCAAGGTGTCGGCGTCGATGATGTGGGGATTGGGGGTCTCAGTCACTGGTGGCCCTCACGTTTCCGGGTGATCGTCAGCACGACGTCCGAGAACGTCGCGTCGATGGGTGCATCCGGCTTGTGAACAGTCACCCGAGCCCATTCAACACGGTCGTCCAAGAGGCAGACACCCGCGATCCGCTGGGCCAGGGTCTCGATCAGGTCGACCGGATCCTTCTCCACGGCGGCTTTCACCGAGGCCACGAGACTTCCGTAGTCGACGGTGTCTCGCAAGTCGTCGGACGCGGCCGCGGGCGCGGTGTCGACGCCGAGAGCGAGGTCGATCACGAAGGTCTGACCTTCGCGCTTCTCGAACTCGAAGACGCCGTGGTGGCCGTAGCACTCGATGCCCGTCACGGACAGCTCGTCGGTCATCACTCACCCTCCTCCCGTCAGCCGCCGCACGACGCGCAGTGCGTCCCGGGCGGCTCGTACGTCGTGGACCCGGAGGCCCCACACACCCTGGTGGGCGAGGTGGACCGTGAGGGCGGTGTTCGCGTGCTCGCGCTGGTCGACCGGACGGACGGCGCCGTGCCGGTCGACGAGCAGCCTACCGAGGAACGACTTGCGGCTCGCACCGACCAGGAGCGGGTAGCCGAGCGCCTGCAGCGGCCCGAGATCACGCAGCAGCTGCCAGTTGTGCTCACCGTGCTTGGCGAACCCGAGGCCGGGGTCGAGCACGATCCGGTCGGCCGCGATCCCGGCGGCGAGCATCGCCTCGACGCGCTCGCTGAGCTCGCCGCGCACGGCTTCGACCACGCCGCCCGGACCGTCGTACACGGCGAAGTCACGCATGTGGTCGGCGTGCGCACGCCAGTGCATGGCGACGTAGGTGGTGCCGCTCGCGGCCACGACGTCGTACATCCGTGGGTCGGCCAGCCCGCCGGAGACGTCGTTGACGAGGGCTGCGCCGGCGTCGATCGCCGCCTCGGCGACCTCGGCCCGCATCGTGTCGACCGAGACCACGGCGCCGTCGGCGGCCAGCGCGGTGATCACCGGGATCACCCGGTCGAGCTCCTCGGTCACGAGCGGGCGGGTCGCGCCGGGACGCGTCGACTCGCCACCGATGTCGATGATGTCGGCGCCCTCGGCGACCAGGTCGCGACCGTGGGCGATGGCGGCGTCCGCCCGCAGCCAGCGACCGCCGTCCGAGAAGGAGTCGGGCGTGACGTTGACGACGCCCATGAGCAGCGGGATCGTCCTCATGCCCGTCACCATGCCCCGAGGCTAGGGCACGTCGGTCGGGACGGAGCGCCTGCTCCCCCTGGACACCACACCGATCCTCAGTACCATCCCAGCGTGACAACCATCACATCGGGGGCCGAGAGCACCGCCCAGCGCCGCGACCGACTGGTCGCCTCCGCGATCGAGGCCGCCGGGAGCGACGACTTCGGCTCCGACTCGTGGGCCGAGGGCCTCGAGCTCTACCTGGAGTCGCTCGCCGAGACCGCGCAGCTCAACGAGATCGGCGTCGGCGTCGCCGAGGACGGCATCGTCACCGACCTCGGCAACCGACTCCGGATCGAGGCGTGGCGCAAGGACCACCCAGCCGTCGCCGCGCAGCAGATCGTGCGACCGATCATCATCGTCGGCCAGCCCCGCACCGGTACGACGATCCTGCACGACCTGATGGCCCAGGACCCGGCCAACCGGGCGCCGTTGAGCTGGGAGATGGAGCGCCCGGTCCCCGCACCCCGCACCGCGACGTTCGAGACCGACCCTCGGATCGCTGAGTGCCAGGCCGGCTTCGACCTGGTCGAGCTGTTCATCCCGGGCTTCGCGGCGTTCCACGAGCTCGGCGCCCAGCTGGCCCAGGAGGACGTCCGGATCTTCACCAGCGACTTCCGCTCGATGCAGCACTCCCTGCAGTTCGACGTGACGGCGTACAACCACTGGCTGCTGCACGAGGCAGACATGGCACCGGCGTACGCGTGGCACCGCCGCTTCCTGCAGCACCTCCAGTCCGAGCACCACTCCGAACGCTGGCTGCTCAAGTCTCCAGCGCACCTGTGGGCGCTTCCTGCACTCCTCGCGGAGTACCCCGACGCCGTCGTGATCCAGAACCACCGCGACCCGCTCAAGGTGATCGCGTCGATCAGCGCCCTCGGCGCCAGCCTCCGGGAGATGACCACCGACCACTTCGAGGTCACCGGCCTCGCCGCGCAGTACGGCGACGACATCATGGTCGGCCTCGACCGTGCGCTCGACGCCCGCCGAGACGGGCTCTTCGGCCCCGGGCAGGTCGTCGACGTCCGCTACCAGGACATCCGGCACGACCTGATCGGCGCGGTCGAGCGCATCTATGACGAGATCGGCCTGGAGCTCACCGCCGAGGCCGAGACTCGGATGCGCGACTTCCTGGCCCGCCACCCCGGAGACCAGGGCGGCAGCCTCAAGCGCTACTCCTTCGCCGAGACGGGCCTCGACGAGGGCGAGTTCCGCGAGCGGGCGCGTGCCTACCAGGAGTTCTTCGGCGTGGAGTCGGAGCAGCTCGGCTAGCCGGGTGAAGCGAGCTCCAGCGGGCGAGCGCCGCCTGGTCCAGTCCTGGGGCGCCGCTAGCGGCGGCTGTTGATCAGCGAGAACGCCTCGGAGCGGGTCGTGGCGCTGGAGAGCATCACGCCGCGGACCGCGGAGGTGATCGTCCGGGCGCCGGCCTTCTTCACACCGCGCATCGTCATGCAGAGGTGCTCGGCCTCGATCACGACGATCACGCCGCGAGCATCCAGGATCGACATCAGCGCGTCGGCGACCTGGGTGGTCAGCCGCTCCTGGACCTGCGGTCGCTTGGCGTAGACGTCGACCAGGCGCGCGAGCTTGGAGATCCCGGTGATCTTCCCGGAGGTGGCCGGGATGTAGCCCACGTGGGCGACACCCGTGAACGGCACCAGGTGGTGCTCGCACATCGACCACAGCTCGATGTCGCGGACCAGGACCATCTCGTCGTGGCCCAGGTCGAACGTCGTGGTGAGGACGTCCTCGGGGGTCATCCGAATTCCTGCCGTGACCTCGGCGTACGCCCGCGCCACCCGCCCCGGAGTCTCGCGAAGACCCTCCCGGTCGGGGTCCTCCCCGATCGCGAACAGCAGCTCACGTACGGCGGCCTCCGCACGCGCATGGTCGAACGGCGGGATCTCGTCTGGCGCCCGATCGTCGGGACGGATGGGGTCGGTCATCGCATCAGTGCGGCGGCAGCTGGGGTCCGGTGCCCTGCGGGCCGGGACCACCGTGGACGTCGCCACCGGAGCCGGGAGGCGTCAGGATCACGGTCGCCTCCTCCTCGTCGTCAGCCTCGGCCTGGGGACCGTCGCCGTTGGAGGCGGCGAAGGCGGCGGCGTTCGCCGTGGCCCGGTCCTTGATCCACTGCGGGATCTCGACCGGCGGGATCGCCGACGGGATGCGCCGGTCGGAGCCGGTCCACGCGGGACGCTCCGGGCGCCGTCGCAGCGGCACGAAGATCTCGGCGACCTGCTCCTTGTCGAGGGTCTCCTTGTCGAAGAGCTCGAGCACCAGGGTGTCGAGCACGTCACGGTTCTCCTCGAGGATCTCGAAGGCCTCCTGGTGGGCGACCGCGAGGAACTTCTTGGTCTCCTCGTCGATCTTCGCGGCGACGTCCTCGGAGTAGTTGCGCTGGTGACCCATGTCGCGTCCCAGGAACGGCTCGGAGGCCGAGTCGCCGAGCTTGATCGCGCCCAGCGACTCGGTCATGCCGTACTGGGTGACCATCGCGCGGGCCAGGCCGGTGGCCTTCTCGATGTCGTTGCCCGCGCCGGTGGTCGGGTCGTGGAAGACCATCTCCTCCGCGGCGCGGCCACCGAGCATGTAGGCCAACGTGTCCAGCATCTGCGAGCGGGTCTGGGAGTACTTGTCCTCGTCGGGCAGCACCATCGTGTAGCCGAGTGCGCGACCACGCGGGAGGATCGTGATCTTGTGCACCGGATCGGTGCCGGGCAGCGCCGCGGCCACCAGGGCGTGTCCGCCCTCGTGGTAGGCCGTGATCAGCTTCTCCTTCTCGCTCATCAGGCGAGTACGGCGCTGCGGACCGGCGATCACGCGGTCGATGGCCTCGTCGAGGGCCTCGTTGGTGATCAGCTTCTGGTTGCCGCGCGCCGTCAGCAGGGCAGCCTCGTTGAGCACGTTGGCGAGGTCGGCACCGGTGAAGCCTGGGGTACGGCGAGCGACCGACAGCAGGTTGATGTTCTCGGACATCGGCTTGCCGCGCGAGTGCACCTTGAGGATCTGGTGACGCCCGGAGAGGTCGGGGGCGTCGACGGCGATCTGCCGGTCGAAGCGGCCCGGTCGCAGCAGCGCGGGGTCGAGCACGTCGGGCCGGTTGGTGGCCGCGATCAGGATCACGCCGCCGCGGACGTCGAAGCCGTCCATCTCGACGAGCAGCTGGTTGAGCGTCTGCTCGCGCTCGTCGTGACCGCCGCCCATGCCGGCTCCGCGGTGGCGACCGACGGCGTCGATCTCGTCGATGAAGACGATCGCGGGGGCGTTCTCCTTGGCCTGCTCGAAGAGGTCGCGGACGCGGGACGCACCCACACCGACGAACATCTCGACGAAGTCAGAGCCTGAGATCGAGTAGAACGGGACACCCGCCTCGCCGGCGACCGCACGGGCGAGCAGGGTCTTGCCGGTGCCGGGAGGGCCGTAGAGCAGCACGCCCTTGGGGATCTTGGCGCCGACGGCCTGGAACTTGGCAGGCTCCTGGAGGAACTCCTTGATCTCGCCGAGCTCCTCGATCGCCTCCTCGCAGCCGGCGACGTCACCGAACGTGGTCTTCGGCATGTCCTTGGAGATGAGCTTGGCCTTGGACTTCGCGAACTGCATGACCCCGCGACCACCGCCGCCCTGCACCTGGTTCATCAGGAACAGGAAGAGCAGGATGATCAGCGCGAAGGGCAGCAGGGTCGCCAGGATCGAGCCGAGCAGGCTCGGCTTGGGCACGTCGACCGTGAACTTCTCGGTCGTGCCGTCGTCGACCTGCTTCTGGACCTGGTCCTCGATGCTGGCCTGGGTGCCGTCCAACCAGAAGGTGGTGACCTTGTCGCCGTTCTCCAGGGTCGCCTTGATCTGCTGCTCACCACCGTCGACGAAGGTGATCTCCTTGACCTGACCCGACGTGATGTAGTCCTGCATCTTGGAGGACTCGATCTCGTCGTACCCGCCGTTGGGGGCGAGGTACTGCAGGGCGAGGAGCACGCCGACGACGGCGATGACGATCCACAGCCACGGACCCTTGAATATGCGCTTCACAGACTTCTCTCGGACGAGCTCATCGGAACGGTCGACGGTACACGCGCACCCTCACCGGCCCCATTGTCGCAGGCGACTCCAGCGGGCCGCGCTCAGGAGTAGACGTGCGGCGCCAGGGTGCCGATGTCGCGCAGATTTCGGTAGCGCTCGCGGTAGTCGAGGCCGTAGCCGACCACGAACTCATTGGGGATGTCCCAACCGACGTACTTCACCTCGACGGGCATGGTCAGCGCCTCGGGCTTGCGCAGCAGGGTGCAGATCTCGACGCTCGCGGGGTTGCGCGAGGTCAGGTTGGACGTCAGCCAGGACAGCGTGAGACCGGTGTCGATGATCTCGTCGACGATGATCACGTGCCGACCGGAGAGGTCGGTGTCGAGGTCCTTGAGGATCCGGACCACACCGCTGGACTTCGTGCCGGAGCCGTACGACGAGATCGCCATCCAGTCCATCTCGAGGTGCCGTCCGAAGCTGCGCGCGAGGTCGGCCATCACCATCACGGCGCCGCGCAGGATGCCGACGATCAGCAGGTCCTTGCCGTCGTAGTCGGCCTCGATCTCGACGGCCAGCTCACGCAGCCGGGCCTGGATCTGCTCCTCGGTGAAGAGGACGTTGAGCAGGTCGTTCTCCACGTCCGATGCGTCCATGGCGCAGAGCCTAACCCGCTGGCCGACCGCCGTTCCTGGTGACCCACAGCCGGCTGTCGCGGCGGGCGCAGCGCAGATGACCCGGCAGATCGACCCATTTCTGGCCGTGCCAGTCGGTCAGCAGCGCGTCCATGGCCAGGACGTGCTCGTGGAAGAGCTCGGACGACGGCGAGCCGGCGTCGAGCGCGGCGAGGCGCAGCACGCGGCGTCGGAGCGGGGCGGGCTGGGCGAGCAGGCCCTCGACCGGGAGATCGGTCAACCCGTCGTACGCCGTCTCGGCGACCGCGTCCAGGAGGTCCATGTCGTCGCGGAGCTGGTCGGCGGTGCGCGCCAGCGTCTCGGCGACGCCCGGCCCGAGCTGGTCCTCGAGGACGGGGAGCACGGTGCGCCGGACCCGGACCCGGGTGTACGCCGGGTCGCTGTTGTGCGGGTCGTCCCAGAACTCGATGCCCTCGACCTGGCAGGCGGTGACGGTGTCGTCACGAGAGACGTCGAGCAGCGGTCGGATGAACCCGTCGAAGGCCCGGCGCATGCCGGCCAGGCTCCGACCGCCCGAGCCCCGCGCCAGACCGAGCAGCACGGTCTCGGCCTGGTCGTCGCGGGTGTGGCCGAGAAGGACGGCGGCTGCGTCGAACCGCTCGCCGATCTCCTCCAGCACGGCGTAGCGAGCACGACGGGCGGCCGCCTCCGGACCGAGGCCGGCGCCCTCGACGCGAACCCGGGCGCCGACGGTCTCGTCGACGCCGAGAGCGACCATCTGCTCGACCACGCGGGCCGCCTGCTGCGCCGACCCCGGCTGCAGGTCGTGGTCGACGGTCGCCCCGACCACCCGCCAGTCGGCCTTGCGTCCCTCGAACACGGTCGCCGCGAGCAGCGCGAGGGAGTCGGCGCCGCCGGAGCACGCGACCACCACGACCTGACCCGGCCCGACACCGGCGAGCGCACGACGTACCCCCAGCCGGACGGCGGCGACCGCCGGGTGCAGGGTCATCGACTCAGAGGACCCGGGCGACCCAGGCTGACGGATCGGCGATCTCGGCCTTGGAGGGCAGGTGCTCGGGCGCCGCCCAGACCGCGTTGAACTCCTCCATGCCGACCTTGTCGACGACGCCACGGACGAACTTCGCACCGTCTCGGTACTGCGCCATCTTCGCGTCCAGCCCCAGGAGCTTGCGCAGCACGCGGTCGAGGACGCCGACACCCTTGCGGCGGTGGTTGAAGCGCTTGCGGATGTCACCGACGGTCGGGATCACGCTCGGCCCGACCCCGTCCATCACGACGTCGGCGTGGCCCTCGAGCAGGGACATGACGCCGGTGACCCGGTCGATGATCTCCCGCTGCTCCGGGCTGCCGACGACGTCCATCAGGCTGCCGCTGCCCCCCTTGAGAGCCTCGACGATCCGGCCCATGCCGTCGTCGAAGATCCCGCTGGGCTCGAACGCGTCAGCGAGCGCATGCATCTGCGCGAGCAGGTGGTCAGCGAGCCAGGGTACGGCCGTGAACTGGACCCGGTGGGTCTCCTCATGGAGGCAGACCCAGAGCCGGAAGTCGTGGGGATCGACCCCGAGCTCGCGCTCGACGTGGACGATGTTGGGTGCAACGAGCAGCAGCCGTCCGGACGGTTCGTGGAAGGGGTCGAACTGGCCGAGCACCTTGCCCGCCAGGAACCCCAGGACCGCGCCGACCTCGACGCCGGTGATGCGGGAGCCGATCGCGTGAGTCAGCCCGGACGGCGTCTTGCCGGACGACAGCTTGTCGACGATCGGGCCGAGCGCGGTGGCGAACCCCTCGGCGTTCGCCTGCACCCAGCCAGGACGGTCGATGACGAGGACCGGAGCGGTGTCGACCTCAGCCGTCAGGCCCGTGAAGTCTCGGACCAGTCCGGTCGAACGGGCGGCGTCCGCGCGCAGCTCCGCGACCACGGAGGCAGCGTCCTCCGGGGACATCTGCGGGCCGTCGCCGGCGAGCCGGGAGCCCAACGACACGGCGAGTCCCCAGTCGACCATGCTGCGGCCCGGTGCGTTCGTCATGCACGGACCGTACCCGTGGGCGCCCAACGCCCGAGCAGTCGCTCAGGGTCCGGTCGAGCTGCAGCGGCACGCGGCGAGCGCGGTGGCGACGTCGTCGAGGGCATCTCGGGCGTCGAGCGTGTCGAGCAGGCTCACCCGGTCCGCGATGACCGCGAAGACCATCGGGGTCCCCGAGCGGTCGGTGACCGTGCCTGCCAGCGCACTGACGCCCGACAGCGTTCCGGTCTTGGCGCGCACCAGGCCGCGGCCGGCAGCATCGCCATCGGCGAACCGCGCGGCGAGGGAGCCGGTGAAGCCGGCCACCGGGAGCCCGGTCAGCACCGACCGGAGCGCCGGGTGCGTCGGGGACGCCGCCACCTCGAGCACGGCAGTGAGGGTGTCGGGATCGATCCGGTCCTCGCGTGAGAGTCCACTGCCGTCGTACACCTTCGCGCCGGCGGTGGGCACGCCGAGCTCTGCGAGCGTCGCCACGACAGCGCGGGTGCCGTCGACGAACGAGCCCTTGGCCCCGGTCGCCAGGCCGACCTGTCGGGCGAGGACCTCGGCGGCCTCGTTGTCGCTGACCGCCAGGGTGTGCTCGACGATCTGGCTCAGTGGTGGGCTGTCGACCCGGGCGACCTCGGCAGCGTCCGGAGCGGCCCGGGTCTTCTCGGGCGTGCCGATCACGCGGACCCCTGCGTCGTCGAGTGCCGCCGCGAACGCGGTCGCCGCAGCCCGGGCCGGATCGTCGACCCGACCGAGCCCGCTCTCGGGCCGGCCCTCGTCGACCCACAGCGGCGAGATCGGGGAGACGACACCGTCGCTGATGTAGTCGGCCGGCCAGTCCGGACTGACCTCCGGACCACTGAAGAGGCTGGTGTCGTAGCCGAGCCGGACCTCGGTCCGCCCTGCGGCCTCGAGTGCCGCCGCGGTCTGGCGGGCGAGCGTGACGACGTCCGCCGGCTTCGGGTAGTCGTCGCGCGACGGACGGGCGCTCGCGAGCAGCGGGTCACCGCCGCCGACCAGCACGATCCGGTGCGCGCCGTCCTTGACGACGGTCGTCGCGAAGGTGTGGTCCGGGTCGAGCACCTGCAGCACCGCGGTGGTCGTGAGCAGCTTGAGCGTCGACGCAGGGGTCGCCTCACCGCCTGAGCTGTCGGTGAAGAGCAGCGTGCCGTCGAGGCCGGCGACCGTCGCCAGGACGTGGGGCCCGAGGTCGGAGTCGGAGAGGAGACCGGCGACGGCACGACGTACGCGCGCGGGGTCGGCGGTGCCCGTCGCGGTCTCCGCGACCGGCTCGGGTGCGGTCAGCGCCGGCAGCTCGAGGCTCGGCGGGGGTGCGACCTCGGCCGGTTTGTCAGCAGGCTCGGGCTGGTCGCGGTCGAGCCAGTACGTCGTACCGGCGGCGGCGAGGACGGCCAGGACGAGCAGGACCGGCAGCCAGAAACCAAGGCGCGAGCCGTGGCGTACGTCACGTCGCCCCACTCTTCACCTCTTCCGACTCCGCGTTTGGGCCAATTGTGCGGGAGACTGACCGCGGCCCGCGCTGCGGGCCTCAGGTAACCCATGACGATGGCGGAGGAAGACGTGCTCGAGTTCGACGTGCTGGTGGAGATCCCCAAGGGTGAGCGCAACAAGTACGAGGTCGACCACGAGTCGGGCCGACTGCGCCTGGACCGGACCCTGTTCACGTCGACTGCCTACCCGGCCGACTACGGCTTCATCGAGAACACCCTGGGACAGGACGGCGACCCGCTCGACGCGATGGTCATCCTCCAGCAGCCGACGTTCCCCGGCTGCCTGATCCGGTGCCGCGCGATCGGCATGTTCCGGATGACCGACGAGGCCGGCGGCGACGACAAGGTCCTCTGCGTCCCCGCGAGCGACCCGCGCCTGGAGCACCTGCGCGACATCAGCCACGTCTCGAAGTTCGACCGGCTCGAGATCCAGCACTTCTTCGAGGTCTACAAGGACCTCGAGCCCGGCAAGTCCGTCGAAGGGGCCGAGTGGGTCGGCCGCACCGAGGCCGAGGCCGAGGTGCACGCGTCCTTCAAGCGGCTGCAGGATTCTGGCGGGCACTGAGCGGGTCGGCGGGTCGGCGGGTTTCCCCGGGCAGCCGGGGATTCCTGCCGACACGCCGCGCGACGTACGGCGCGTCGGCGGGTTTCCCCGGGCAGCCGGGGATTCCCGCGACTGCTGGGGCGCATGTGACTACCCCAGCAGCTCCGACGACCGCAGCATCTCCGGCGGGATCGCCCAGGCGTCGACCAGGTCGACGGCGAGCGGCCGGACCTTGCGGCACAGGCTGCCGATCTCGCGGCTGATCTCCTTGGAGCGCTGCACCGAGAGCCGGCCGTGCTCCATGAACCAGGCCCGGTCGGCCTCGATGGTGGAGAGCGCGTAGAGGTCGCAGAGCAGGTCGAGCGCGACCTTGCTGGTCACCGTCCGGTAGCGCGGCGGCCTTGTCGACGAACGCCTCGAGCACCAGCCGCTCGACGTGCGCGCTGGCGGCGGCGATGACGTGGTCCTGGACCCGGGAGAACACCTCGCCGGGGTTCATCTTCTGGTCGATGCCCCGCTTGAGCCGGCGGGCGACGCCGGCGAGCATGTGCTCCTCGCGGAAGCGCAGCATCGCCAGCTGGTAGTCGGGGTCGAGCAGACCGGCCTCCTGGTCCCACTGGTCGCCGCCGGGCAGCAGGTCGCGGACCCGCTCGAGCAGCTTGTGGGCGGTGGTCCGCTCGATCACGGTCTCGACCGCGAGGTCGGTGACGAAGCGGACCATGCCGAGCTGGTCCAGGTCCTCGAAGTCGCTCGAGTAGTCGGTGAGCAGCCCCTTGGCGACCAGCTGCAGCAGCACGTGGTTGTCGCCCTCGAACGTCGTGAAGACGTCGGTGTCGGCCTTGAGCGCGGCGAACCGGTTGACCGCCAGGTAGCCCGCGCCGCCGCAGGCCTCGCGGCACTCCTGGATGGTCCGGGTGGCGTGCCAGGTGCCGAGCGCCTTGGTGCCGGCCGCGCGCGACTCGAGCTCGCGCCGGGTCTTCTCGTCGTCCTCGATGCCGGAGAACACGTCGTGCAGCTGGCCGGCGACGACCTCCTGGGCGAAGTGCAGCGCGTAGGTGCGCGCGAGCAGCGGGAAGAGCCGGCGCTGGTGCAGGCCGTAGTCGAGCAGCAGCTCCTCCTCGTCGTCGGAGGTCGCCTCGAACTGCCGACGGCGTAGGGCGTACCGGGTCGCGATCGTCAGCGCCACCTTGCTCGCGTTGATGCCGGCACCGCCGACGCAGACCCGGCCCTGGACCAGGGTGCCGAGCATCGTGAAGAAGCGCCGGTTCGGGTTCTCGATCTCGCTCTCGTAGACCCCGTCGGGCGTGACGTCGGCGAACCGGTTGAGCAGCGCGTCGCGCGGCACCCGCACCTCGTCGAACCAGAGCCGGCCGTTGTCGACGCCGTTGAGGCCCATCTTGAGGCCGTCGTCCTCGATGCGGACGCCGGCGCACGGCCTCGCCGTCCTCGCGGATCGGCACGACGAACGCGTGCACGCCCTCGGCGCTCCCGCCGACCTCGAGCTGCGCGAAGACGACCGCGAGCTCGGCGTGCTTGGCGGCGTTGCCGATGTAGTCCTTGCTGGCGTCGTCGCGGGTCGTCGTGATGACGAACTCCTGCGTCGCCGCGTCGTACGTCGCGACGGTGCCGAGCGCCTGCACGTTGGAGCCGTGGCCGGTCTCGGTCATCGCGAAGCAGCCCATCAGCTTGCCGGTGATCAGGTCGGCGAGGTAGGCGTCGTGGTGCCGCTTGGTGCCGAGCTGCAGGATCGCGCCGCCGAACAGCCCGAACTGCACGCCGACCTTGACCAGCACCGACAGGTCGCCGAAGGCCAGCGTCTCGAACGCCGCGATCGACGCGCCGATGTCGCCGCCGCCGCCGTACTCCTCCGGGAAGCCCATCCCGGTCTGGCCGGTCGCGGCCATCTCGACCACGACGTCCTTGACCCGCTCGCGGAAGTCGTCGGTCGAGGCTCCTCGGCCTCCTCGAGGATCGAGGCGTACTCGGCGAGGTTGGCGCGGACCAGGTTGCGGACCTCGGCGTACTTGCCGTCGAGGAGCGCGGTCAGCGCCGGTACGTCGACCTCGGGCTGGACGTAGCCCGGTCGCGGGCGCGGCGTGGGCGCGTCGGTCTCGGTGGCCATGCGGGACGACTACCCATCCGGGCGCGGTCCCAAGCGGTGATCTGGACCTCAGGGCCGGGCGAAGAAGTTCGGGGTGATCCAGTAGTACATCGAGACCTCGACGCACCGGGCGCCCGGCCGCGGGGCGTGGATCATCATGCCGTCGCCGGCGTAGATCGCGACGTGGTAGATCGAGCCGGGGTCGCTGGCGGCCCCAGAAGAGCAGGTCGCCGGGCTGCAGGTCGCCGGCCGAGATCGGGGTCGACGGCTCGTACTGCGCGACCGAGTAGTGCGGCAGGCTGCGCCGCCCGCGCTGCCAGGCCCTCATGGTCAGCCCGGAGCAGTCCCAGCTGCTCGGGCCGGCGGCGCCGTAGCGGTAGGGCTCGCCGATCTGGGCCCGGGCGAAGGCGATCGCGGCGGCGGCGCCGCCGGCGGGCGGGGGCGGGGCCGGCGGCGTCGGGGCGTCGGCGGCGTGGTCGGCGGCTCGGGAGTCGTCGGCGCCGAGCTCGGCTCGGGGTCGGGTGGGCTGCGGGTTCGGGGTCGGCGCGGGCTCCGGGGCCGGCGCGGGGGCCGGCGCCTGGGCCGGCGTTGCCGGCCTGCTCCTGCTCCTGCTCGGCGGCGGCCGCAGCGGCGGCGGCCGCTGCGGCCCGCTGCTCGAGCGCCGCCTGGCGCGCTGCGCCAGCCGCACGCTGATGTCCTGCAGGTCGGCGAGCCGCGCGATCAGCCGGCCTGCTCGCCCGCGATCGACTGCGCCTCGGCTGCCGCGGCGTCGGCGGCGTCCTGGGCGGCCTGGCGGGCCTCGGCGCGTCGGCGGCCGCCTGCTGGGCGTCGGCCTCGGCGTCGTCGGCCTGGTCCGGTCGCGACCTCGGCCAGGGTGGCGGCCGCGCGGAACTCGTCGTACTGCCCGTCGAGCGCGTCCTCGGCGTTCTGCAGCGCCGCCGTGCTCTCGAGGACGGTCTCGATGCCCGTCGGCCTGGCCGATCGCCGAGCGCCGGTGAGGCCGGGCGCGAGCTGGTAGGAGGTGACGATCGCGTCGCCGTACGCCGCGCGCTGGCGCTCGACGTCCGCCTGCGCGATGGTCGAGCGCTGCTGGGCCGCCGGCGCGGCCTCGCGGGCCTGCTGCGGCCTGGTAGCGCGCGCCGTTGAACGCCTCGGCGGCCTGGGCGGCGGCGATCGCGGCCTGCTCGAGCCGCTGCTCGGCCACGGCCAGCCGGGCCCGCACCGCGTCGACGTCGAGGGCGGCGGCGCCGACCGCCGCCCGGGCGTCGTCGACCTCGGACCTGGACGGGGCGTCGCTCGTCGGCGACCGGCGACGTCGGTCGCGATCGCCGCCCGCCGCCAGGGTCAGGGCGAGCGCCGCAGCAACCCCGAGCGAACGCACGTCAGATCCCCCTCGTGATCGGCCGCCCCATGCGGCCCACGCGAGCACGCTAGAGAACTTTCGTCACATTGGGAACATTTTTCCCGATATTTCTGGAGTTACCGGCGTGTCGGCTTGACGAACTACAACGATGTAATTCCGAATTCAGGGCCGGTCGCGACCCGAGATCTCAGCGGTCGACCGGGATCGGCCGAGGTGGTCGTCGTCGGGTGCGAGCGCGAGCCCGCGCTTGTCGAACTTCTGCCCGCTGGCGAGGCCGCCGACGTAGAAGGAGACCAGCGCGATCATGACGCCGGCGACGTCGTCGGCGATGTAGTGCCAGCCGAAGTAGAGGGTGGCGACCACGGTGAGCGCCGAAGTTGACCCAGACGACGACCTTGCAGCCAGCGTCGACTGGACGTGTACTGCACCATCAGCGCGACCAGCAGGGTGATCGCGCAGTGCAGGCTGGCGAAGCCGGCCACCGACTGCACCGCGTCGCCGATGCCGCCCCAGCAGCACGTCGTGCGCGCCCGTTGACCAGGGAGTCCATCAGCTGGCTGGTCGGGGTGTGCGGCAGGTCGTTGTAGAGCTGCACGTACTCGAGGCCGGGCCCGAGGGTCGGCAGCGCGTAGTAGGAGATGGTGCCGAGCGTCCAGGCCAGGCACTGCGAGGTCACGAACCAGTAGCCGTAGGACAGGTTGCGCGACCAGACCAGCCAGGCGGTGACGACCAGCGGCACCATCGGCAGGAACCACAGGTAGACGTAGGACAGCAGGTAGCGCCGTGAAGCCCGTCGCCGAGGAGCGTGTGCAGCAGCGTCGCCGGGTCGTGGCCGAAGAGCAGCGCGTGGTCGAGCAGGTGCAGCTCGCGGTCGTACTTCGTGTCGCTGACGAACGGCAGGAACGACTTGAGGTTGCGGTAGCTCACGTAGACGACGTAGAAGCAGACGATGCCGAGCGCGACCAGGGTGATCCGCTCCCGGTTCCAGTGCGTGCGCCACCGGTCGCGGACGATCGCCGGGATCAGCTTGGGGTTGCGCCAGGAGTACCAGAGCGTCCGCGGCAGCAGGTCGAGCAGCAGCGCGCCGAGCAGCAGCAGCGGCAGCCGGATGTAGGACGGCCCGAGGAAGCTGCCCTCGGGGTCGACCAGCCTCTTGTCGAGACGACCGCGACGAGGACCGCCAGCGCGCCCATGACGGCGGCGTTGACCACCATCAGGATCCAGGCGCGGCGATACACGCACGTCAGTGTAGAGAAGGTGACCGGTCAGCGGAGCCGCGCGGTATCGGCGGCCAGCCGGCTTCGGGTCGACCGCCAGCGACACCCGGTCGCCCGGGCCGGGATGGTCGTCGAGGCGGGCCACCGCGTCCACCTCGCCGACCCCGTCGACGTCGACGACCAGCCGGATCTGCTCGGGCGTCGCGCGCCCGGAGCGCACCACGCCGTCCAGCGGGCCGTCGTCGTCGACGGCCAGCGCCGAGCGGCGTACGGCGACCGCCGGCGGCGCCCGGCAGACCCGGCCGCCGCGAGCAACGTCGGTCGGCCGCGGGGCCCTCGAGCACCCGGGCGTAGCCGAGGAACAGCGCGGTCTGCGGGTCGACCGGCGCCGCGCCAGACCTCGTCGATGTCGCCCTGCTGGACGATCCGGCCCGGCGCGCATCACCGCGAGCCGGTCGGCGACCGCGAACGCCTCCTCGTGGTCGTGGGTGACCATCAGCGCGGTGGTGCCCGCCTCGCGCAGGATCGCGCGCAGGTCGGCGGCCAGCCGCTCGCGCAGCCCGGTGTCGAGGGCGGAGAGCGGCTCGTCGAGCAGCAGCAGCCGCGGTCGCACGGCCAGCGAGCGGGCCAGCGCGACCCGCTGCCGCTCGCCGCCGGAGAGGGTCGCGGGCAGCCGGTCGCCGTACCCCTCGAGCCCGACCAGCGCGAGCAGCTCGCGGACCCGCTCGCGCGGCGTGGGGCGTACGGCGCAGCCGCAGCGCGTAGCCGACGTTGCGGGCCACGGTGAGGTGGTCGAAGAGCTGGCCGTCCTGGAACATCAGCGCGAAGCCGCGCTTGTGGGTCGGGACGCCGGCCAGGTCGTCGCCGTCCCAGCCGATCGACCCGGCGAGCGGTCGGCTCGAGCCCGGCGACCGCGCGCAGCAGCGTCGACTTGCCGCAGCCGGACGGGCCGAGCACGGCGAGCACCTGGCCGTCGGGCAGCTCGAGGGAGGCGTCGACGACGGCGGGACGCCGTCGTAGGCGACGGAGACGTCGCGCAGGCTCAGCATCAGAGCGCCCCGATCGACGGCACGCGCAGCCGCTCGACGGCCAGCATCACCAGCGCGGTGGTGGCGGCGAGGACGACGGAGGCGGCGAGGGCCATGCCGTAGTTCATCGCACCCGGGTGGCCGATCAGCTGGAAGATCACGATCGGCAGGGTCGGGTGCTCGTCGCGGGCCAGGAACGACGTCGCGCCGAACTCGCCCAGCGAGACGGCGAACGCGAAGCCGGCCGCGGCCAGCAGCGGCTTCCACATGACCGGCAGGTCGACGGTGGCGAAGGTGCGCAGCGGCCCGGCGCCGAGCGACGCGGCGGCCTGCCGCTGCCGGTCGTCGACGCCGTTGAGCACCGGCACCAGGGTGCGGACGACGAGCGGCAGCGCGACCAGGGCCTGGGCGATCGGCACCAGCAGCGGCGAGTCGCGGAAGTCGAGGGGCGGCTGGTCGAGGGTGATCAGGAAGCCGAAGCCGAGGGTCACCGCGGAGACGCCGAGCGGCAGCATGAAGAGGCCGTCGAGCGCGCCGCGCAGCCGTCGCTCGCCGCGCGAGTGGGAACGACGGCTGACCACGATCGCGACGAGCAGTCCGAGGCTCAGCGACATCCAGGTCGCGTCGACCGCCGTGCGCAGCGAGGTCACCAGCGCCTCGGTGACCGGCACCAGCAGGGCCTGGTGCTCACCCTCGCCGGTCAGCGCGCGGTAGTTGGCCACGCTCCAGCCGTCGCCGACCTGGAGCGACCCGACCACCAGCGCCAGCAGCGGCGCGCCGACCAGGACCAGCACCAGCGCGGCGGCGAGCAGTCCGGGCCAGTCCCCGCGCGCAGGACGCCGCGGCCGGGCCGTGGTGCGCGCCAGGCTCGGGTCCGGTACGGCGCGCAGCCGGGCTGGTCAGGACGAGCAGCGCGGTGATCGCGAGCAGCTGGACGATCGACAGCGCCGCCGCGGCCTGCAGGTCGAGCAGGTTGGTGGTGAGCAGGTAGATCTCGGTCTCGACCGAGGAGTAGCGCAGCCCGCCGAGGGTGAGCACGACGCCGAACGCGGTCGCGCAGAAGAGGAAGACCACGCTGGCCGCCGAGACGATCGCCGGCCGCAGCGCGGGCAGGGTCACGGTGCGGAAGACGTACGCCGGGCCGGCGCCCAGCGCCGCCGCGGCCTCCGCCGGCCGTGGGTCGAGCGACTCCCAGGCGGCGCCGACCGCGCGGATCACCACGGCGACGTTGAAGAAGACCAGCCCGGCGACGATCGCGGCCGCGGAGCCGTCCAACCCGGCGAACCCGAGCGGTCCCGACTCGCCGATCAGCTCGCGGAACGCGACGCCGACGACCACGGTCGGCAGCACGAACGGCACCAGCAGCAGCGCCCGCAGCGCCCGCCGGCCGGGGAACTCACGCCGGTGCAGCAGGTGGGCGACGGGCAGGCCGAGCAGCACCGCGATCGCCGTGCCGAGGCCGGACGACCAGACCGTGAACCAGATGACCCGGTGCACCCGCGGCCGGGCGAGCACCTCGAGCACGGCGGCCGGGTCGAAGCTGCCGTCGACCCAGAAGCCCTCGGCGATCATCCCGCTGACCGGCAGCACGAAGAAGACGCCGAGCACAGCAGCGGTACGGCGGCCAGCCCGGCCAGCGTGAGGACCCGCCTCATCGCTGGACGCTCATCGCGAGGTGACGTCGCTCCACTCGCGCAGCCACTCGTCGCGGTGCTCGCTGATCGCGGCCGGGTCGACGTCGTAGGGGTGGTCGGGCTGCGTGGCGAACTCCGCCCAGTCGGTCGGCAGCTTGACCGAGCTGTCGACCGGGAAGACGTACATGCTCTCCGGCAGCGCGGCCTGGACCGCCGGGGTGAGCAGGAAGTCGATCAGCGCCTCCGCGCCCGGCGCGTTCGCGGCGCCGTCGAGCACCCCGGCGTACTCCACCTGGCGGAAGCAGGTGTCGAGCAGCGCGCTGGTCGTGCTCTTGCCGTCGGCGACGGTGAAGGCCGGCGAGGAGTCGTAGGACAGCACGATCGGCCGATCGCCCTGGCCGCCGCCCTGGGTGAAGTCGACCTCGTAGGCGTCCGACCACCCGGCGGTGAGCTTCGCACCGTTGTCCATCAGCCGGGACCAGTAGTCCTGCCAGCCGTCCTCGCCGTACTCCGCGATCGTCGAGAGCAGGAAGGCCATGCCCGGCGAGCTGGTCGTCGCGCCCGGGGTGACGAAGAGGTCCCGGTACGCCGGGTCGACCAGGTCGTCGAGCGACGTCGGCGGCGCCAGGTCGTGGTCGGCGAACCAGGTGTCGTCGACGTTGACGCACACGTTGCCGTTGTCGATCGGCGTCAGCCGGTGCTCGTCGTCGCCGGCCAGCGCGTACGCCTCCGCGCCGTCGGGCAGCGCGGCGTCGTACGACCTGAAGACCCCCTCGTCGAGGGCGCGGGACGCGAAGGTGTTGTCGACCCCGAAGGCGACGTCGCCGAGCGGGTCGTCCTGGGTGAGCACCAGCTTGTTGGTGAGCGCACCGGCGTCGCCGGACCCACGGATCACCAGGTCGTAGCCGGACTCCTCCTCGAACTGCCTCTCGAGCTTCTTGGGCAGCGAGAACGACTCGTGGGTGATCAGCACGACCCGGTCCGAGTCGGGCTGGTCGTCTGCGGAGCTGCCTCCGATCGTGGAGCAGCCGGTCATCGCGAGCGCGAGGACCAGCACGGGTGCGAACGCACGGGTGGACTTCACCTGATGACTCCCTATCGCCGGTACTAACCGGATCAGGTTCGTAGGGTCTGCGGCGGTTCCGCACTCTCAGCACGCCTGGCGTGCTCCCCTGTCTTGTGCTCCGACTGTAGTCCGTCAGCGAGTCAGTGCCACGACTGCGTCCAGTCGGGCCAGCTTGGCCGGGTTGCGTACGACGTAGAGACCGGTGACGAGCCCGTCCTCGACGACCATGGTGGCGATCGTGTCGACCTCCCCGTCGATGGTGACCCGCAGCGCCGGCGCCCCGTTGACGACGACCACATCGCCGGACGCGTCGATGCCTTCGGTGACCGCACCGAGGAACCGGAGCACCTTGTCGCGCCCGAGGATCGGGCGCAGTGCTGCCTTCTTCACCCCGCCGCCGTCGGTGACCAGCACGACGTCCGGCGCGAGCACGTCCATCAGCCCCTGGATGTCACCGGTCGAGAGCGCGCTCAGGAACGAGGCCAGCACCCGGTCCCGCTCGGACCCGGACGCCGCGCCGCGGGGTCGACGCTCGGCGACGTGCGCCCTTGCTCTGCTGGCGATCTGGCGCACGGCGACCGCCGACTTGTCGACCGCCCCGGCGATCTCGTCGTAGTCGAAGGCGAAGACCTCGCGGAGCACGAACACCGCCCTCTCTGTCGGTGCGAGCGTCTCCAGCACGGTCAGCATCGCCAGCGACACCGAGTCGGCGAGCGCGACGTCCTCGGCCACGTCGGGGGTGGTCAGCAGCGGTTCCGGCAGCCACGGCCCGACGTACGACTCCCGCCTGCGGGCGTTGCTGCGCATCCGGTTGAGGGCGAGCCGGGTGACGATCCGGACCAGGTAGGCCCGATCGTCTCGGACCGCGGCGTGGTCCACCTCGACCCACCGCAGCCAGGTCTCCTGCAGCACGTCCTCAGCGTCCGACGCCGAGCCGAGCAGCTCGTAGGCGACTGTGAAGAGCAGGTTGCGGTGGCCGACGAAGGCGTCCGTCGCGTCCGGAGCACTCATGCCTGCGACGGTACGGCGAGCGGCAGCTCGCACACATCCGAATATCCCTGGCTCCGCAGTCCGGCGGCGGAGTTGAAGCGCGAGCGCATGTTCTCGAGCGCGATCATCGCGGTGAGCTCGACCACGGCCGGCGCGCCGAGCCGGGCGATCAGGCTGGCGGTCATCTCGTCGGTGACGGTCAGCGGTGTGGTGCTCATCGCCTCCGAGTAGGCGAGGACCTCACGCTCGAGTGGCGTGAACGCGTCGGACTCGCGCCACCGCGGCACCTGGCTCACCTTGGTGAGGTCGAGCCCGTCGTGGTGAGCCATGAAGTAGCCGAAGTCGAGGCACCAGCTGCAGCCGATGACGCCGGCGCTGGCCAGCTGGGCATAGGACTTCAGGGTCGGGTCCAGCTTGTCCCACTTCGCCACCTTGCCCTCGAAGCCGAGCGTGGCCTTGAGCATCGGCTTGTGGTGGAAGTAGACGTACACCCCGTCGGGGAGCTCGCCGTAGGTGCGGCGGGCGTAGGCGGTCAGGAACCTCCCGTAGAGGCCGGTGATCGGGGCCTTCGGGATTCGGAACGTGCTGGGCATCGGGTTCTCCTCTGTTGTCGGTGACATGAAGACACCGGCCACGGGAGTTCTGTGACAGCGTTGCCACCATGATCACGATCACCGCGGGTCCCTTCACCGCACTGGACGCGCCCACGGCGTACGCCGTCTGGAAGCTGCGCCAGGACGTCTTCATCGTCGAGCAGGACTGCGCGTACGGCGACCTCGACGGCCGCGACGACGAGCCCGGAACCCGCCACGTCCTGCTGCGCGACGATGACGACGTGCTGGGCTACGCGCGGGTGCTCGACGACGTACGCCTCTGGCGGATCGGGCGGGTGGCGCTGCGCCGGGACGCGCGCGGGCGCGGCCTGGCGGACCACGTCATGAACACCGCGGTCCAGATCTGCCCGGACCGCGACATCGTGCTCGACGCGCAGACCCCCCTCGTCGACTGGTACGCGACCTTCGGCTTCGAGGTCGACGGCGACGAGTTCCTCGAGGACGGCATCCCGCACACCCCGATGCGGCGCGCAACGAGCGCGTGACCCAGGACCGGCGCACTCTCCGGGTGGTGCGCCGAGCTCGACGCCTGGGTGACTGTGGGACCCTGGGTCTGCCGTTCCTGCTCCCGGGGGCCCTCTGATGACTCGTCGCTCTGTCCGCCTCGCCCTGGCGTTCTGCCTGGCCGCCGCGCTCACCTCATCTGTGGTCACCGTCTCTCCCGCTGTCCCGATTGCCGCGGAGGCGTACGACGCCGGCCTGTCGACACCGCAGAAGGACAGCTACTACCCGGCACACGGCGATCCCGGGGTCGACACGCTCCACTACGGCCTGCAGCTCGACTGGAACCGCGGCACGCGCACCCTCCACGGAGTCGCGGACATCCGACTGCGGGCCACCGCGGACGCCGGGTCGTTCCGGCTCGACCTCGGCAGGTCGATGCGGGTCACTCGGGTGCTGGTCGACGGGGAGCAGGTCGGCACGACCCATCCCGGTCAGATCCTCCGCATCCAGGCGCCGGTCACGGCCGGCCAGCGGTACGACGTGCGGATCGACTACCGCGGCACGCCACGACCGATCCACGCTCCGACCACCCGGAACGACATCGACAACCTCGGCATGGAGGTGACCGCCGATGCACAGCTGCACACGATGCAGGAGCCGTTCGGCGCTCTCACCTGGTATCCCGTCAACGACCAGCCCTCGGACAAGGCGCTCTACGACATCAGGGTCTCCACTCCCCGCGACTGGGTCGGGGTCAGCAACGGCACCCTCGTGACGAGGCACCGCACGAAGGCCCGGACCGTGACCCGCTGGCACCTGGAGCACCCCGCCGCCAGCTACCTCATCACCCTCGCGGTCGGTCCCTACGTGCACCGTCACGACACCGGGCCGCACGGCCTCCCGATCAACTTCTGGCTCCCGCGTGGCAAGGTCGGTCGCTACCTGCCGACCCTGCGGCACGTCAGCGCCGATCTGGGCTGGCTGGAGGGCAAGCTGGGTCGCTACCCGTTCGAGAGCGCGGGCGTCGTGGTGGTGCCGGGCCGCTCCGCGATGGAGACCCAGACGATGGTGACGTTCGGGAAGCAGACCTGGACCGACGACGACTACGCCCGCGAGATCATCGTCCACGAGCTGGCTCACCAGTGGTGGGGCGACACGGTCACGCCCGCGGACTGGCGCGACCTGTGGCTCAACGAAGGCATGGCGATGTACGTCGAGGCCAGGTGGCTGACCGACAAGACCAGAGTCGTCTGGCCCCAGTGGCTGGACGTCTTCCGGAGGAGCAACCGCAAGGACCGTGCTGAGGAGGGTGGACCGGGCGCCTACGACCCCGACATGTTCGCCACCAACTGCGTGTACTACTGCACCGCCCTGATGTACGAGACCCTCCGCAAGGACATCGGCGACCACACCTTCTGGCGCATCGTGCGGAAGTGGACGCAGAGCCAGCCGGACCAGAACGTCGACCGGGCGGGGTTCGAGGAGCTCGTCGCAACAGTGACCGGGCGCGACTACGCGACGTTCTTCGACCGGTGGCTGAACTCGCCGGTCTGGCCACCACGCTGAGCCGTCAGCCGCGCACCTGGTCGGCGAGCACCGCCTCGGCGGCGTTCTTGCCGTTCGTCGCGATCACGCTGCCGCCCGGGTGGGTGGCGGCGCCGCACAGGTAGACGCCGTCGATCGGTGTGCGCGGCGTGAGCCTGTTCTCCCACATCTGGTCGGGGCGTACCTCGCCCTGGAAGATGTGTCCGCCGGTGAGGCCGACCCGCTCCTCGATGTCGGGCGCACCCATCACCTCGTAGCTGATCAGGCAGTCCTCGAAGTCGGGCGCGAACCGGCCGACCAGGCTGATGAACTGCTGCGCGACCTCCTCCCGCCGGGCATCCCACCCGCCGTTCAGGTCGTACGGCGCGTACTGGCCGAAGATGCTCAGCAGGTGCTTGCCCTCGGGAGCCGGCGACGGGTCGAGCACGGTCTGGCAGTAGACCTCGCCGAAGCCGACCGCGGGCTCACCGGTCAGGAACCGCTCGTAGGCCGCCTGCGCATCGTCGAGACCACCGGTGACGTCGACGGTGCCGCGGGCCGGGAAGTCCTGCCCGGGCGCGGCGGTCCAGCTCGGGAGCCGACTGAGCGCGGCGTTGAACTTCACGACCGGGCTGGTGATGTCCCACGCACGCAGGCGGTCGCCGTACGCCGTCGGCATGGCGTCGTCGGCGACCAGGTCGAGCACTCGCTTCGGGTCGGCGTTGCTGACCACGACCGGGGCGGCGATGAAGGTTCCGTCCTCGAGCCGGACGCCCTCGCCGGGCAGGATCTCGCCGACTGGCACGCCCGCTGCGAGCACGGCGCCGGCATCGCGAGCGGCCTCGGCGATGGCGAAGCTGACCATGCCCATGCCGCCCTTGACGTAGCCCCAGATCGGACCCTCGCCGAGCAGGTCACCCTGGTAGTGCATCAGCTTCACCGACGCGGTGCCCGGGTCCTGGGGACCGGCGCAGGTGCCGATCACCCCCTGGCCGAAGAGCGCGTCCTTGAGCCGCTGGTCGGTGACGAACTCGTCGAGCACGTCGGAGATCGAGGCCTCGAAGAGCGCGTCGATCATCATCTGGTCGCCCTGGAGCATCTCCTCGAGCTCGGGGCGCGAGGGTGACTCCCCGGCCCAGCTGTCGCGGGGGCCCTTGCGCAGCCGGATCCGCATGTCGTCGAAGAAGGTCTCGTAGGCGTCGTAGCCCGCGATCTCCTTCTCCGGCAGGCCGAGCGCGCGCAGGTCGGCGAGCGTCCTCTCGTGGCTCATCCACTGGGAGAAGGCGGTGCCGTCCTCGAACGGCACCCACAGCTGCGGGTCGGCGACGTAGACCTCGAGCCCGCGCTTGTTGAGCTGCAGGTCGTTGATCACGGTCTCGTCGAGCAGCCCGATGACGTACGCGCAGGGGCTGAGCACGAACGTCCTTGTCCTCGAACGGCGTGTCCAGCGTGCACGCGCCGCCGAGGCGCTCACGCGCCTCGAGCACCAGCACCTGCTTGCCGGCACGGGCGAGGTACGCCGCGCAGGTGAGCCCGTTGTGACCGCCGCCCACCACGATGACGTCCCACTGCCGCTGGGCGAGGTCGGCCACCGGAGCGGGCAGACCGACCTTGCCGAGGAGCGACGCGACGCTCGCCTCGCTCATCGGGCGGCTCCTTCGTGCTCCTGGTGGGCCTCGGTGCCGAGCGGGTCGTCGGCGGGCTGGGAGACCAGGGAGGGCCGGGCGTCGTCGGCCTTGCCGAGCCCGGCGTACCCCCGCGCGATCCGGCTGACGAACTGGTAGACGCCGTCCTCCTCGGGCGCCAGCGGACCGGGGGTCGCGAACGGCGAGGCCAGGCCGCGCTGCACCGACTCGCAGGCCGCCCAGTCCTGGCGGTTGGTGAGGTCCCAGAAGTCCACGGCGTACGACGGGTCGAAGCCCTCGCGCTCGGCGACCTCCTTCGGGAACGCCCACGAGCACTCGACGTGAGTGCGCCCCGGCCCGAGCGGTCGCATCAGGTGGGTCATCACGTAGTCGGGGTGCAGGCTGACCAGGAGATTGGGGTAGCCGACGAGGTACATCACGGTGCGCAGCTCGGTCTCCGAGAGCCCCTCGATCGGGACGCCGCCGCTGCGGCCGTCGAGCGACATCGTGTCGGCCTCGGGGATCAGGTCCATCCAGCCGCCCATCCACTCCCCGTCGAAGTCGACGTTCTCGCCGCTGCTCGGCGGGCTGATCCGGGTGAGCTCGGGGTGGATCGACGAGCAGTGATAGCACTCCTGGTAGTTCTCGGCGATCACCTTCCAGTTGGTCGCGAGCTCGTAGGAGTGGGTCGCGACGGTGACCAGGTCCTCCGGCCGGTAGGGCGCGATGATCTCGTCCAGGCCGGCGATGTGGTCCTCGAAGGCGCCGCTGTCTCCGGACGGGTCGATGAAGAGCCAGCCGTGCCAGAGGACGACCGGGATCCGGTGGAGGCCGAACTCGGCCTTGTCGAAGCCCTCGAGCTCGCGGAAGCCGCCCGGTGCGTTGCGCAGGGAGCCGTCGAGCTTGTAGCTCCAGGCGTGGTACGGGCAGACGATGCTGCGCCGCTGCTCGGTCGTGCCGCACGGGAGCAGCTCGTGGGCGCGGTGCCGGCAGCTGTTGGCGAAGGCACGGATCTCGCCGTCCTCGGCGCGCACCAGGAGCACGCCCCCGGCACCGGTATCGACGGACTTCTGGGTCCCGACCGGGCCGAAGTCGGCCGACGTGCCGATGCACTGCCAGCCGGAGAAGATGTTGGCCTGCTCCCAGGCGAACACGTCGGCATCGAGGTACGACGCCCGCGGGAGCATCCGGGAGGCGCCGAACTCGGCGTACGACCGGGCGACCTCCGCCTCGGGCAGCGGAGCTACGGTGCCGCGCAGTTGATTGAACATACAGTCAATCCTATTCCTGGGGTGGGGACTGGTCCATAGTCGGCTGGCGGGTTTCCCCGGCCGCCCGGGGAAACCGGCGGACTCGCCGTTGCAGCAACGGCGCGTCCGCAGGTTTCGGCTGCCAAGTGGTGCGGCTGTGACTGCTGGGACATGGCTCAGGCCTCGCCGGCGAACGAGCCGATGCCGCCGTCGTTGCCGGTCCGCCGGTTGATCCAGCGGTAGAAGAGGAAGCCGAGGATCACGGCCGTCATCGCCGCGAGCAGCATCAGCGTGGCCAGGGCGTTGAGCGCTGGCGTCGGTGCTGCTCGCGCGGTGTTGTAGATCTTGACCGAGGTGGGCTCGGTGCTCGAGTCACCCGAGAGGTAGCGGACCAGCACGAAGTCGTCGATGACGTCGGCGAAGACCAGGACCGCGCTCGCCAGGATCGCCGGCAGCAGCATCGGCAGGATGACCCGCCGCTGCGCCTGCATCGGTGAGGCACCGAGGTCCATCGCGGCTTCTTCGTACTGCGTGCCGATGGTCGCGAGCCTGGCTCGGACGAGGATCGCCGGGTAGGAGATCTGGAAGGTCACCAGGCCGATGACCTGGGAGCTCGTTCCGAGCGCGATCGGCAGCGCGATGTTGGTGACCACGAAGAGCAGGGCGACCGCGAGCAGGGTCTCGGGGATCACGAACGAGAGCAGCAGCATCACGTTGGCGCCGTTCGGCAGCCGGCCGTGCCAGCGGTCCAGCCCGATCGCGAGTGCGACGCCGAGCGGCACCGTGATCAGCGTGGTCAGCACACCGAGCCGCAGGGTCTGGATCAGCGCCGAGTGAAGCGAGTCGTCGTACCAGACCGAGCGGTACTGGTCGCCCCAGTACCACCGCGTCGAGAAGCCCTGCCAGACCGTGCGCGACTTGCCGTCGTTGAAGGAGAAGAGCACGGCGACCAGCACCGGGAGCAGCGACCACAGCAGGTAGCCGATCGTCACCGCGACCAGGATCCGCGGCTTGCGCCACGGGTCGCGCCACCAGCCCCTCATGTCGAGGCCCCGTCCGAGCGGGACACAGAGCGGACGTAGTAGAGCATCGGGACCAGCGACACGATCAGCACCAGCAGGACGAAGGCTCCAGCCTGACCTGTCTGCCCGGGGGTCAGCACCGTCTCGTTGATCAGGTTGCCGACCATCGCGGTCTGCGGCGAGCCGGAGAGCAGGTCGGCGGTGTAGTAGTCGCCGAGCATCGGCAGGCAGGTCAGCAGCACGCTGGCCACCACGATCGGGCGGCACATCGGCAGCGTCACCCGGAAGAAGGCCGAGGTGCGGCTCGCCCCGAGGTCACGGGCCGCCTCGACCAGCGACTGTGGCAGCCGGTCGAGGCCCGCGTAGAGCGGGATGATCATGTACGGCACGTAGCCGTAGACCAACCCCAGCACGACGACGGACGATCGGCCGGAGAGCCAGTCGATCTGGCCCGGCAGCAGGCCGTTGAGGGTGATCAGCCGGTTGACCAGGCCGTCGTTGGCCAGCAGGTTGACCCACGCCAGCATCCGCATCATGTAGCTGATCCAGAACGGCGCGATCAGCAGCGCTAGCAGGGCACCGCGCCACCGGCCCGCCAGCCGGGCGACGTAGTAGGCGATCGGGAAGGCGATCACCAGGCACATCACGCTGGCGATCAGGACGTACACCGCGGTGCGGAGCAGGGCTGGTCCGAAGAAGCCGGTCGGCCCGACGATGTGCTCCAGGACGTAGCGCATCTGGGTGGTGTCCCAGTAGATCGGGTTCCAGATCGGCACGGCGGTGCGGAAGATCGGGTCGAGTCCGCCGAAGACCACGGCCAGCACGACGTACAACGGAGCGACGAAGAAGACCAGCAGCCACACGACGCCCGGGATCGCGAGCAGCGGGCCGAGCGCGCGGTTGCCGCGACTCTCGGAGGCCACTACGCACCGGCCTTGAACTGCTGCCAGATCTGGTGCCAGGCCTGGTCGTTGGCGACGTCGAGCTCGAGGAGGCGGTAGGCCGTGTCGAACCACTCCTCCTTGACAGCGGCGGTCGCCAGGCTCTGCGGCAGGTAGCCGTCGGCGACCAGGAGGTCGGTGTCGAGAGCCCGCTGCGGCGGCTGGTAGCCGATGAAGCCGAAGTTCCTCAGCGCGTTGTCCTCATCGAGCATGTGCTGGAGGAAGAGGTGCGCGAGGACCGGGCAGTGGCCGTCCTTGAGCACCACCATCAGGTCGTTGTCGACCAGTCCCTTGCCGTCCTCGGGGAACCAGTAGCGCAGCACGTCGACCGACTGCCCCTTCGGCAGGTAGTACTGCGCGTTGACGATGTCGCCCGACCACATCTGACTGACCCCGAGCTGGCCGCCGGGCAGGTCGCTGTACATCGCCACCGTGACCTTGGGCTTGGTGGCCTTCGAGATCGCGGTCAGACCGTCACTGATGGTGCGCAGGTCCTGCGCGGACGACGTGTTGACGTCGGTGATGCCGGCGCGCAGACCGACCATCGCCATCGCGGTGTGCCAGTCGTCGATGATGGCGGTCTGGCCGGAGTACTGCGGATCCCAGAGGACGTCGTACGGGTTGTCGAGAGCGGCCACGTCCGCGACCTGGTCGTCGCGCCAGCCGATGCCCGTGGAGTAGACGGTGTACGGGACGGTGAACTGCCAGCCCTGGTCGTACCAGGGGTTCTTGAACGTCCGCCAGACGTTGTCGATGTTGCTGAGGTACGTGTGGTTGAGCGGCTGCACGAGCTCGGCGGCCACCAACCGGCTGATCTGGTCGTAGCTCGGGAAGTAGATGTCGTAGGGCACCGAGCCGGTGCGGATCTTCTGGACCGCTTCGTCGGTGTCGTTGAAGGTCGAGATCTTCACCTCGACGCCGTACTGCTTCTCGAACGACTTCACCACACTCGGTGCGACGTAGTCCGCGTAGTTGTAGAGGATCAGTGGCCCGGACTCGGGTGAGAGCCCGTCCGCGATCGGCGGGTTGTCGGCCTGGATCGTCCAGCGAACCGGGTCGGAGGGCGAAGCGAGGCGCAGGTTGGAGGCCGTCAGCTCCGGGCGCCCGCACGCCTCCAGAAGTGCCGTGGCGGCAGGGATCCCCAGCCCGAGCAGGGCAGCGGTGCGCAGCACCGAACGTCGGTCGAGACGCGGATCTGCCAATGCACCCTCCCGTGTGGCCGGTTGGTACGAGGTGTTGTCGCGGATACCACGGTCACATAGACTGAATACTCAGTCAATCTACCCATCGCCCCCGATCGGGAGGTTTCACGGTGGTCACGTCTGTCGCTGTCGCCCCGGACGCCGACGCAGTCGACGCACTGATCCACGAGGAGTCCGAGACCTTCGTACGCCGCCAGCCGCGCAGCACCGCGATGATCGCCGAGGCCGGCCACGTGCTCGCCGGAGGGGCCACCTCGAACTGGCAGATCGCGGAGCCCCAGGCCGTCTGGATGAGCCACGGGCACGGGTCGCACGTGTGGGACGTCGACGGCAACGAGTACGTCGACATGCACGGTGGCTACGGCGCCTCGATCGCCGGCCACGGCCACCCGGCGATCGTCGAGGCGGTCACCGCCCAGGTCTCGCGCGGCACCCACTTCGCCCAGCCGACCGCCGACGCGATCTGGGTCGCGGAGGAGCTGCGTCGGCGCTACCGGCTGCCGCTGTGGCGCTTCGCGAACTCCGGCACCGAGGCGACCATGGACGCGATCCACCTGATGCGCGCGCTCACCGGCCGTGACCTGATCATCAAGGTCGAGGGCTGCTACCACGGCCACCACGACTCGGTGCAGGTCTCGGTGCTCCCCGAGGCCGACGAGGTCGGGCCGGCGGACCGGCCACTGCGGGTGCCGGGCAACACCGGCATCCCCCAGGTGATCCGCGATCTCGTCGTCGTCGTGCCGTTCAACGACCTCGACGCCGTACGTCGCGCTCTCGCCGAGCACCCGGGTCAGATCGCGGGGATGATCCTCGAGCCGGTGATGATGAACGCCGGCATCATCCCGCCCGACGACGGCTACCTGGCCGGGCTCGCGCCGCTGCTGCACGCCGAGGGCGCCTACCTGACCTTCGACGAGGTGAAGACCGGCTTCACGACCGGTCCGGCGGGCGCCATCGGCAGGTACGGCGTCGTCCCCGACCTCGTCTGCCTCGCCAAGGCGCTCGGCGGCGGCATCTCGGTCGCCGCGATCGGCGGCATCGAAGAGGTCATGTCGGCGATCGGCGACGGTCGCTACGAGCAGGTCGGCACCTTCAACGCCAACCCCCTCGCGATGGCCGCGGCTCGCGCCAACCTGGGCCGGGTCCTCGACGACGGCGGCTACGCCCGGCTCGACGACCTCGCCGCCCGTGCGCGCACCGGCTTCGAGAAGGCGATCGCCGACCACGACCTGCCCTGGCACGTCGTCAGCGTCGGCGCGAAGGGCTGTGTCGCGTTCACCGACCAACCGGTCCGCAACTACCGCGACTTCCTCGAGATCGACGACCGCTGGGGCCAGCTGCACTGGCTGATGCAGCACAACGGCGGGGTGTTCCTCCCACCCTGGGGCAAGGTCGAGCAGTGGCTGCTCTCGGTGCAGCACACCGACGACGACGTCGACCGGCTGATCGCCAACTTCGCCCGCCTCGCCGCGGTCGCCGGGGCTGGCACATGACGGGCGGCGGCGCCGTACACCTGGTCTCGCTGACCAAGTCGTTCGGTGACGTCGTCGCCGTCGACGGCATCGACCTCGATCTGCCGGCCGGTGAGTTCTGCTCGCTGCTCGGCGCCTCGGGCTGCGGCAAGACGACGACGCTGCGGATGATCGCCGGCTTCGAGAAGCCCGACTCCGGCCAGATCCTGCTGGACGGTCACGACGTGGCGATGGATGCCCCCCACGTACGCCCCGTCAACACGGTCTTCCAGAGCTACGCGCTCTTCCCGCTGATGACCGTGTGGGAGAACGTCGCCTTCGGACTGAGCTACCAGGACCTGTCGAAGGCGGAGACCAAGCGCCGGGTCGGCTCCGCGCTCGAGCTCGCGCAGATGCAGGACTACGCGAAGCGGCGCCCTGCCCAGCTCTCCGGTGGTCAGCAGCAGCGGGTGGCGCTGGCCCGGGCGCTCGTCCTCAACCCCAAGGTGCTGCTGCTCGACGAGCCGCTCGGCGCCCTCGACGCCCAGCTCCGCAAGCACCTCCAGCTCCAGCTGCGCGCACTGCAGAAGGAGCTCGGCATCACCTTCGTCTACGTCACCCACGACCAGGAGGAGGCGCTGACCATGTCCGACCGGATCGCCGTGATCGCGGGCGGCAAGGTCGAGCAGGTCGGCGCGCCGGAGGAGATCTACTCCTCCCCGGCCACGACCTACGTCGCCAGCTTCCTCGGGTCGGCCAACATCTTCGAGGCCGACGTCGCCGACTGCGAGGCAGGCGTGGCCACCTGCTCGGCCCTCGGCCGCACCGTCCGAGCCGGGTGCCGTGACTCCTCCCTGCGCGGCGCCGCCGCCATCGTGATCCGGCCCGAGAGGATCTCGGTGACCGACCCCGCCGTACCCGCGCCGTCCGGCCACAACAGCCTCGAGGGCACCGTCACCGACGTCGTCTACCTGGGCGCCTCCAGCCAGGTCCGCGTGGAGGTGGCCCCCGGCTCGACGCTCGTCGCCCAGGTCGCCAACCACGACGGACCGCACTCGGTGACCGCCCGACCCGGCAGCCCGGTCGCCTGCACGTTCGCCCCCGACGCCGTCCAGGTGCTGCGGAGGAGCAGCGTCCCCACGGCTCCGGAGCTGGACATCCGGCTCGCCTGAGGCGCAACTACCGGGACGGTGCTTGGGTGGACACGTGACGCACACCGTTGAGGCCGACTACCTCGTGGTCGGCGCCGGGGCCACCGGCATGGCCTTCACCGACGCGCTGATCGACCACGCCGACGTACGCGTCGCGCTGGTCGACCGCCGTGAGGGCGTCGGAGGCCACTGGCTCGGCGCGTATCCGTTCGTGCGCCTGCACCAGTCCTCGACGTTCTACGGGGTCGCCTCGACGGTGCTCGGTGGCGGACGCATCCAGCAGGACGGCCCCGAGGCCGGGCTGCACGAGCGAGCCGACCAGCCGACGATCTGCGCCTACTACGACGGTGTCCTGGCGGATCGGCTGGTGGGGTCGGGGCGGGTGGAGTTCTTCGGCGGCTGCGACTACGTCGGCGACCGTGGCTTCGTATCGCTCGGCTCAGGTGAGCGGTTCGAGGTGCCGGAGCACTGCCGGATCGTCGACGCCCGCTACCTCGCTCCCGACATCCCGGCCGAGTCGCCACCGAGGTTCGGTGTCGCCGACGGCGCCCGGGTGATCCCGGTCAACGACCTGGTGCTCCTGGAGGACGACCCCCGTCAGTACGTCGTCGTGGGCTCCGGCAAGACCGCGACCGATGCCTGCATCTGGCTGTTGGCACACGGGGTGGGCCCGGACGAGATCTGCTGGGTCCGACCACGGGAACCCTGGATGCTGAACCGAGCCCTGGTCCAGCCGGATCCGGCGGTCTACCTCGGCATGGTCGCCGACCTGATGCAGGCGGCGGCGACGGCGGACTCGCTGCCGGAGCTCTTCCTCCGGCTCGAGGAGCTCAGCATCATGCTGCGGATCGACCGCACGGTCCTGCCGACGATGGCCAAGGCCCCGACCCTCGGGACGTGGGAGCTCGACCAGCTCCGCACCATCGAGAACGTCGTACGACGGGGACACCTCGACAACGTGCGGCGCGGCGGGCTCGACTTCAGGGACGGAGCGCTGGTGGTCCCGGACGACACCGTCGTCGTGAACTGTGCCGCGGACGGCCTGAAGATGCCGCCGCGGGTCCCGATCTGGTCGCCGAGCTCGATCACCGTGCAGCCGGTGCGAGCCGGTTTCCCGTGCTTCGGCGCGGCCCTGACCGGCTACGTCGAGGCCACCCGCGACGACGACGGCGAGAAGAACCGACTGTGCGCGCCGTCGTCCTTCGGCAACTCCCTCGCCGACTGGGCCCGGATGAACGTGCTCGGCATGCGGAGCTCGATGGCGTTCGGCTCGGAGCCCGACATCCAGGAGTGGTGCGACCGGGTCGCCCTCAACCCTGCCCGGGTCCCGCCCGACTATCCACCCTCACCGCAGCTCGACGACGCACAGCAGCGGATGAGGTCGTACGTCGGTCCTGGGCTCGCCCGACTGGCCGAGCTGAGCTGACCGGTCAGCGGTGGACGGTGCGCGGGCGCCAGTCGTAGATCACCGAGGTCCGCAGCACGATGTCCTGGACACTCCGGCTGCGTGGGTTGATCACGCACCACAGCAGGCCGATCGGGAAGACGACGCAGATCCCGCCGCGGACCATGGCCACCAGGGGCCGGATCCGCCGGCCGCCGCGGCCGACGACGCGCAGTCCCATGATGTGACACCCGAAGCTGCGCTCGAAGATCGCCCAGGCAAGGCCGAGGTAGCTGCCGGCGATCACGAGGCCTGCGGTCAGGGTCAGGATCGGGATCGGCTCCCGGAAGGAGAAGCCCCGGGGGTCGAGGAAGAAGAGCAGCCCGTTGACGCCGAGGTAGCAGCCGAGCAGGATCCCCACCACCACGGCCACGTCGACCGTGTTGGCGATCAGCCTGCTGATCAGGCCGGCCGGCTGTCCCTGGAAGTCGCGCGCCTCACGAGGGAGGGTGCCGAGGTCGTCGGTCATGGCTCCTCCTCCACCGGTGGACGGACGCTGCGCCGAAGCCGGAACCGGTCGACGGTCCGGCTGATCGCCTGGTCGGCCGTGACTCCCTGCATCCGCACCCCGCGCACGGTCTCCGAGGCCATCGAACCGGTCGACTCGCGGATGATCTCTGGCAGGTCCACCTCCTCGATCACCTCGTTGACCAGACCGACCAGGTCGATGCGCCCGATGATCGCGTCGATGTCGATCCGCGCCGCGATGGCGTCGATGTCGACGATCCCCACCAGCCCGTCGAGGTCGACCCGCTCGCGGACGATCTGGTTGAGGTCGAGCCGCTCGACCACGGCCTCGATGTCGAGCCGTGCCGCGATGGCGTCGAGGTCGACCGTGTCGACCAGCCCGTCGAGGTCGACGTACCGACGCACCAGCTCCGTGAGGTCCATCCGTCCGATCACGGCGCCGGCGATCAGGGGCACGAGGGTGTCGAGCGCTGTGCCGAGGTCGTCCAGGAGTCGGGTACGCCGAGCCTGGCCGCGGCTGGCCAGCCCCTCCAGCACACCGGCAGGGTGGTAGCGCTCGGCGAGCAGGGGTGGCCGCAGGACGACACCGACGAACGGGGCGGAGATGGCCGCCGCCCGTCGGGCGACACCCACGCCGACCACGGCCGTCAACGCCGCCACCTCGATCGTCACGTCCACGACGGGCGAACGATCCGCAGCACGGACGGCGTGGATCTCAGCCGACCTGATCACGCGCACACCCTTGAACGTAGTCGGTCGCGACCCGTCAGCGCGCGGCTATGGCCTTCTTCTTGGCGGCCTTCTTCGTCGCCGCGGCCTTGCGGGCGGGCTTCGTCCTGACCCGCCGAGGCATCGGGTCGAGGCCGAGCTTCTCCTCGGCGTACTCGATCGCGATGTCATAGGCGAGGTCGGCGGAGATGTCCGGGTCCTTCAGCGCGACCTGGGTGGCGATGCCGTCGAGCAGCATCGTGAAGGTCAGTGCGAAGCGAGGCACGTCGAGGTCGCCGACCTCCCCGGACTCCTGGCCGTCGCGGAGGACACCCTCGACCAGGTCGCGCCACTTGCGGTCCTGGCCCACGCGCGCCTCGCCGACCTCGTCGTGGCGGAAGGCGGTCGCCCACACGTCGAGCCAGAGCCCCCAGGCGCCGTTGACCTCGCCGTCGATCTGGGGGACGCAGCACCACTCGACGATCGTCGAGAGTCGGTCGCGGAAGCCGGTCACCTCGGCCAGCATCGTCGCTGCGGTCTCGTAGAAGCTCTCCTCGGAGTAGCGCAGGGCGTCGACGAGGAGCCGGTCGCGGGTGCCGAAGTAGTAGATGACCAGAGCCGAGCTGGCGCCGGCGCGCTTGGCGACGTCGGCGATCCGGGTCTCGCCGAAACCGCGCTCGCTGATCAGCTCTGCGGCCGCCTCGAGCATCGCCCGGCGGCGGCCCTCGTTGTTCTCCGTGGCGGGGGCTGCCTCAGCCATGGGCGTGTCTCCCGAACGTGTCGCCTCGTCACACGGATGTCACGTGCGACCTCTTGTCACGACACTAGCACCTCGTTAGATTGAACAGTCAGTCAAAGACTCTGGGACCACCGAGGGGTGACGTCAGTGAGCAACAGCTACGACGCGATCGTGATCGGCGGTGGCCACAACGGTCTGGTTGCTGCGGCGTACCTCGCCCGGTCCGGAGCACGCACCGTGGTGCTGGAGTCGCGCGCCACTCTCGGTGGGGCGGCGACGACCGAGCAGCCGTGGCCCGAGGCCCCACACCTGAGCGTCACCCGGCTGTCGTACGTCATGAGCCTGATGCCGCCGACGATCGTGCGTGAGCTGAGTCTCGAGCGGCACGGCTACAAGGTCCACCCGATGGGGCCGTACTACCAGGCCTTTCCCGAGGGCGGGTCGCTGACGATCTACGAGGACGACGAGGCCCGCACCTACGACGAGATCGCGCGCTGGTCGAAGAAGGACGCCGAGGCCTGGCCGAGGTGGAACGCCTGGCTGGCCGGTCTCGCCGAGACGATGGGCCCGTTGCTCACGAAGGTGCCGCCGACCATCGGCTCGCACAACCCGTCCGACCTGGCCGATCTGGCCAAGCTGGCCTGGGGCTTCCGGGGCGTCGACACCCGCACCGTCGCCGACCTGACCCGGTTGATGACGATGAGCATCGCCGACCTCCTCGACGACTGGTTCGAGTCGCCGCAGATCAAGGGTGCGATGGCGGTCAACGGCGTGATCGGCACCTGGGCCGGCCCCTACGCGCCAGGTACGGCGTACGTCATGGCGCACCACTCGATCGGCGACGTCGGAGACGGCGCCGGGCTCGGCAGCTGGGGCTACCCGGAGGGCGGCATGGGCGCGGTGTCGGCTGCGATCGGCCGCTCGGCGAAGGAGCTCGGCGCCGAGATCCGCACCAGCACCCGTGTCGACAGCGTGCTCACCACCAACTGTCGCGCGACCGGCGTCGCCCTCGCCAGCGGCGAGGAGCTGCAGGCTCCGCTGATCGTGACGACCCTGCACCCGAAGACGGCCTTCCTCGACCAGATCGCGCGCACCGAGCTGCCCGAGGACTTCGTCAGCGACATCGAGCGGTGGAACACCCGCAGCGGTGTCGTGAAGATCAATCTCGCGCTCGGCGAGCTGCCCAGCTTCACCGCCGACCCGAGCAGCGGGCTGGCCGAGCACCACACCGGCTCGGTCGAGATGTCGCCGACCATGGACTACATCGAGCGTGCGTTCCAGGACGCCCGCGAGGGCCGTGCCGCACTGCTGCCCTTCAGCGACGGCGTCATCCCCACGACGCTCGACAAGACCCTCAACCCCGACGGCACGCACATCATGTCGCTCTTCACCCAGTACGTCCCGCACGAGTGGAGCGAGGCGCCGCACACCGAGGAGCTCGAGGCGTACGCCGACCGCCTGATCGACCTCTACGACCAGGTGGCGCCCGGCTTCAAGGACTCCGTGCTGCACAAGGACATCGTCGGCCCGCACGAGATGGAGCAGGAGTACGGCCTGATCGGCGGCAACATCTTCCACGGCGAGCTGACCCCCGAGCAGCTCTTCCACATGCGGCCCGCGCCCGGGTACGCCGACTACCGCACCCCGATCGCCGGCCTCTACAACGGCAGCTCGGCGACCCACGGCGGCGGCGGGGTCTGCGGCATCCCGGGCTGGCAGGCGGCGAAGGTCGCGATGAGCGACAAGCAGACCCGCTGGGAGAAGGTGCGCGCGAAGGTGGGACGCAAGCCTTGAGTGCCGTCGCGGCGATGCTCGACGCCCGGTCCGTCGCGGTCGTCGGGGCCAGCGCCCGGCCCGGCAGCTTCGGCGAGCGGATGGTCACCGAGGTGCTCCGCTCCACCGGTGAGCGCCGGATCACGCTGGTCAACCCGGCGTACGACGAGATCGCGGGGCAGCCCTGCCTGCCCGACCTCGCCGAGCTCGACGGGGCGCCCGACCTGGTGCTGCTCGGTGTCGGCGACAAGCGGCTGCCCGGCCAGCTGGCAGCGGCGGCGTCGATCGGCGCCCGGTCGGCGGTGGTCTTCGGCAGCGCGCACGACGACGGCGTCCGCGACCAGCTCCGCGCGACCGCCCACGAGGCGGGGATGGCGCTCTGCGGCGCGGGCTGCATGGGGTTCTGGAACGTGCGCTCCGGCCTGCGCGCGATGGGCTACGTCGAGCGTCCGTCGGTCCCGACCGGACCGATCTCGGTGGTGACCCACTCCGGATCGGTCTTCTCGACCCTGTTGCGGAGCCGGCGCCGACTGGGCTTCGACCTGGTCGTCTCGTCGGGCCAGGAGCTGGTCACCACCACCACCGACTACGTCGACCACGTCGTCGACGCCACCGACACCCGCCTCCTGGCCCTGGTCGTCGAGACGATCCGCGAAGGGCCGCGGCTGCGCGCGTCCCTGCGACGGGCGCGGGAAGCCGGCGTGGAGATCGTCGTCCTGCCCATCGGCGGCTCGCCGCTCGGCGCCGAGATGGTCGCGGCCCACTCCGGCGCGGTCGCAGGCGACGACGCGACGTGGGAGGCCCTCTGCGAGGACACCGGCAGCATCCGGGTCGGCGACCTGGCCGAGCTCACCGACACCCTGGAGCTGCTGTCCGCCCCGCGGCGCTCGCGCCGCGGACCCGGCGCCGGTGTGGCGGCCGTCCACGACTCCGGCGCCGAGCGCACGCTGCTGGTCGACCTCGCGCACGCCCACGACGTACCTCTCGCGAGGATCGGCGCGACCACGCAGGCCCGGCTCACGGCCCAGCTCGACGAGGGTCTCGAGGCCACCAACCCCCTCGACGTGTGGGGCGAGGGACGCGACACGCGTGAGCTCTTCGGTGGCTGCCTGTCCGCGATGACGGCCGACCCGGGCGTCGGCATCACCGTCCTCGCGATCGACCTGGTCGAGGAGTACGACGGAGACACGTCCTACCCCGACGCGGTGCTCGACGTCGCGGCGTCCACCACCGAGCCGCTCGCCGTGCTCGCCAGCGTGCCGGCGGCGATCGACGACGCCGCGGCCGCCCGGCTCCGCGCCGCCGGCATCCCCGTGCTCGAAGGCACGCGCAGCGGCCTGCTCGCCTTGCGGCACCTCCTCCGCCCGCCGGCACTTCCCGATCGGGTCGCCGCACGTGCTCGGAGCATCGACGACATCCCGCGCCCGGAGTTCCGCCACGTCGCCTCCCCCGAGGCGGCGAGAGCCGCGGCGATCGAGCTCGGGTCCCCCGTCGTGCTCAAGACCGCGAACCCGGCCATCCAGCACAAGACCGACGTCGGCGGCGTCGTGCTCGGCCTCGACGTCGACACCATCCAGGTGGCGTACGACGACCTCGCCGCCCGGCTCGGTCCGGCCGCCACCGTCCACGCGACGGCTCCGGCCGGGGTCGAGCTGTCGCTGGGGATCGTGTGCGACCCACAGCTCGGTCCGATGGTCGTGGTGGCGGCGGGCGGGGTCCTGGTCGAGCTGCTCGCCGACCGCGCCGTCGCGCTGCCGCCGATCTCCCGGGACCGCGCCAGGGCGATGCTCGACCGGCTGCGGATCCGGCCGCTCCTCGACGGCTGGCGAGGCGCCCCGGCGGCCGACGTCGAAGCGGTGGTCGACCTGATCGTCACCCTCGGCGACCTCGCGCTCGATGACCTCGCGTTCGAGCTGAACCCGGTCGTCGCCGGACCCGACGGAGCGCTTGCGCTCGACGTACTGGTGATCGAGACAGAGGAGAGCCCGTGTACGGACTGAGCGACAGCGACCTGGCGATCCAGCGCAACGCCGCGGAGTTCGCCGACAGCCTGATCCCCTTCGAGGTGCAGGCCGAGCTCGCCGGCGGCACCCTGCCCGTCGAGCAGGTCGAGGCCCACCACGAGGAGGCGATCGCCCGCGGCCTCTACGCGACCAACATGCCGACCACCACCGGCGGCCCGGGCTTCACCGCGCTGCAGCAGGTGCTCGTGCAGGAGCAGGTCGGCCGGGTCACCAACGGGCTCGCCTGGTGCATGCACACCCCGCCGCAGTGGTGGGCCGGGTCGGCCACCGAGGAGCAGCTCGAGCGTTGGCTGCTACCAGCCGTGCGCGGCGAACGGCACGAGTGCTACGCGATCACCGAGGAGTTCGCCGGCTCCGACGTGAGCGCGCTCGAGGCCACGGCCCGGCTCGACGGGGACGCGTACGTCGTCAACGGCACCAAGTGGCACGTGACGTCGTACAACGTCGCCGACTACTGCTTCGTCCAGGCGGTGCTGACCGAGGGGGCGAACGCCGGCGAGCACGTGCTGCTCGTGGTCGATCTGCCGACGCCCGGGATCGAGGTCGTGCGCACCCCGGCGTACTCCCACAACATCCCCGACCACCACCCGATCGTCTCCTTCACCGACGTACGGATCCCGGTGCGCCAGCTGATCGGCGGCGAGGGCGAGGGGATGCTCTTCGCGCACGAGTGGTTCCGCTTCGAGCGGATGATGGTCGCGGCCCGCTGCGTGGGCGCGGCGTCGCGGCTCCTCGACGAGATGACCGCCTTCGCCGGCAGCCGGATGGTCGGCGGCGAGCGGCTCGGTGACTACCAGCTCGTGGCCGCGATGCTCGCGGACTCCGCGACCGAGCTCTTCGGGGCGCGCGCGATGCTCTACGAGGTCGCCCGGTCGATCGACGCCGGCGACGACCGCAAGCTGCTGCACGGCCGCGCCTCGATGATCAAGCTGACCTGCTCCGAGATGGCCGGTCGGGTCGCCGATCGTGCGGTCCAGGTCTTCGGCGGGCGCGGCTACATGCGCGAGAACGTCGCCGAGCGGATGTACCGCGAGCTGCGCGTCGAGCGGATCTGGGAAGGCGCGAGCGAGCTGCAGCGCCTCATCATCGCCCGCCAGCTGCTCAACCGAGGACCCGGCGCCCTGCTGGGCACCGAGCACCACCGAGAGGACTCCGATGACCACCATGCCCGTGCTCACCCCCCACATCGAGGGCGCCGTCGGCGCCGAGCTCGAGGAATGGGGGCCGTTGGACGAGGCCACCGGTCCCGCGATGGCGACGTACGGCGTCGAGCTCTGGGTGGACGGTGACTCCTCGGCCGGGATCTGGGAGTGCGAGCCCGGGATGTCCCACTGGGTCCTGGAGACCCACGAGGTGATCGTGCTGGTGGCCGGCCGGATGACGATCACCCCGGACGGCGGGGAGCCGGTGGTGATCTCGACCGGCGACGTGACGGTCTTCCCGCGCGGCTGGTCGGGGACCTGGGAGATCGAGGAGACGGTGCGGAAGGTCTACGCCATCTTCTGAGTGAAGAGCACTCCCTCAGGCGTCTCGTCACGGGTCGCTTCTCCGCGTGCGACGAGCAGCTCGAGGTGGGCCTTGGTCTCCATCGCGGCCATGCCCTGGCTGAACTCGTCCAGCTCGTCGTACGCCTTCTCGTGCCGGGTCCAGCCGAGGTCGTGGGCGACCGCGAAGCCGGTGGCCGGGCCGTCGGCGAGTGCGGCCAGGCTGAGGTCGAGCCGGGTCTCGTGGAAGGCGAGCAGCTCGTCGACCCGGGTGTGCGAGGACGGCGCGACCGGCCCGTGCGCCGGGAGGACCTGGAGGTCGGGCAGCGAGCGGACCTTGGTCAGCGACGCCATGAAGTCGCCGAGCGGGTCGGGCGTCGGCGGGCACCGTGAAGCCGATCGACGGGGTGATCGTCGGCAGCACGTGGTCGCCGGCGAAGAGCAGCCCGGCGGTCCGGTCGGCGAAGACGTAGTGGCCAGGGGTGTGCCCCGGGGTGTGGACGGCGTCGATGGTCCGCGCGCCGACCGGGATCTCGTGGTCGCCCTCGAGCCAGGTGTCCGGGTACCTCCAGATCGACGTGTCCGGCCCCTCGCCCGTCGCCGGCGGCCCAGAGCTCGGCGAGCTCGTGCGCACCGGCCGTGCGGAGCACCTCGAGGAACGGGTTGTGATTGAGGTTCGGGTCGTTGAGCAGGTCGAGGGCCGGCTTCTCACCGAGGCCGAGCGCGACGTCCGCGCCGTACTCGTGGCCGAGGACGGTCGCCAGCGTGAAGTGGTCGCGGTGCACGTGCGTGACCAGGAAGCGCTTGATGTCGCCGAAGCCGTAGCCGACGTCACGCAGGCAGCGCTCCAGCAGGTCGCGGGCGACCTCGATCGACCAGCCGCCGTCGATCAGGGTGAGCCCGTCGTCGGTCTCGAGGACGTAGACGTTGATGGCCTTGAGGCCGTCCATGGGCAGCGGCAGCGGGATCCGGTGGATGCCCTCGGTGACCTTCCAGGCACCCTCCTTGCTCCAGTGCTCACCGGAGTCGGGCGAGACGGCGTACGCGGTGGGGGTGTTGGAGGTCGTCACGTTTCGGACCCTACGGGGAGACGTCGGGGAACCCGAGGTCGAGGGTGGGCTGCTGGATCCCGCCGTCGATCTCGATCAGCTTGCCGGTGACGTACTGCCCGGCCTTCGAGGCGAGGTAGAGGACGCCGGCGGCGATGTCCTCCGGCTCGCCGACCCGCTTGAGCGGGGTCTTGGACTCCAACTGGTCCATCATCTCGGGCTGACCGGCGACGTACTCCAGGGCGCTGGTCATGATCGAGCCGACGTAGATGCCGTTGACGCGGATCCGCGGAGCGAGGTCCTGGGCGGCCATCTTGGTCCAGTGGGCCAGTGCCGCCTTGGCGGTGCCGTAGGCGATGAAGCCGCGGTCCGCCGTACGTCCCATCATCGAGCTGATGGTGACGATGCTCTTCTGTCCGGCCTCGTCCTTCAGCATCAGCGGGACGGCCGCGACGCTGAGCGCGTGGGCGGTGGTGACGTTGAAGCTGAATGCCTCGTTGAGGAACTCGTTGGTCGTCTTGAGGAACTCGGTCGGGAAGGTGCCGCCGACGTTGTTGACGACGGTGTCGCAGACGCCCGAACTCGTCGTACGCCGCCTGCGCGAGGCCGGCGACCGCGTCGAGGTCGCTGAGGTCGGCGGGGACGACGAGGCAGCGGCGGCCGGTGGCGCGGACCTTCTCAGCGACCCGGTCCAGCTGCCGCTCGGTGCGGGCCGAGATGAGCACGTCGGCGCCGGCCTCGGCGAGCGCGACGGCGGTGGCGGCACCGAGGCCGCGGCCCGCGCCGGTGACGATCGCGACCTGGTCGGTGACGGCGAAGCGGTCCAGGATGCTCACTTGCTCACCAGGCCCCGGCCCGTGACGAGCGGCAGGTCGAGAGCGGTGATGAGTCCGCCCTTCGCCTCGACGACCGCGGGCAGCGCGTTGACCAGCCGCTGCGCGGTCGTGATCATCCCGGAGACGTTGTGGTCGCCGTGCTCGCCGTGGTGGGTGAGGTCGAGCTGCATCATCGGCTCGCCGGTGATGATCACCCGGTAGCCGCCCCCGCCCTCGGCCGGCTGCGGCCACTCCGGGGCCTGGTCCTCGGCGGTCCGGGTGACGTGCTCGAGCACGACGCGCGCGACGCCGTCGACGTTGCCGATCAGCTCGAAGCGGACCGCGCCCATCGTCCCGGCCGCGACGTCGCCGGAGACGCTCGGGGTGTCGACCTCGGCGGCCCGGCGTTCGACCTTCTCGACCAGCGGCTCGTCGAGGACGATGTCGAGGCCGGCCGCGATCTGACGGACCACGCTGCCCCACGCCATGGTCAGGATGCCGGGCTGCCAGAGCAGCGGCTCGAAGTCCATCGGCCGGCCGAAGCCGAACATGTCGCCCATCACGACGGGCTGGTAGTAGGTCGAGTAGTCGGCGATCTCCATCACCCGCACCTCGTCGATGCGCTGGCTCAGGCTGGTCAGCGCGAGCGGCAGGAGGTCGTTGGCGTAGCCGGGGTCGATGCCGTTGACGTGCAGGCTGGCGCCCGTCGTACGGCCCGCCTCGGCGAGCCGCTCGAGCATCTCGTCGGGCAGGATGTTCTCCGGCCACTGCAGCAGCACCGGGCCGCTCGAGACGACGTTGATGCCGGCCTCGACGAAGCCGAAGAGGTCCTCGATGCACTCGAAGACCCGGTCGTCGGCCATCGCGGTGTGCAGGATCGCGTCCGGCTTCAGCGCGATCAGCGCGTCGCGGTCGGTCGTGGCCAGCGACGCCGAGCTCGCGCCCGAGGTCGGCCAGGATCCCGGCGTCCTTGCCGTCCTTCTCGGGGTTGGACACCCACACCCCGACCAGCTCCATCCGCGGGTGCGCATCGATCCCGGCGATCGCGTGCCGGCCGATGGTGCCGGTCGACCAGACGACGACTCTCAGCTTCTCTTCCATGCGCGCGCAACCTAGAACACGTTCTAGTTGGTTGGGAAGGCCGGGTGGTCAGCCGCAACCTGCGGACACGCCGTTTCGGCAACGGCGTGTCGGCGGGTTTCCCCGGTCAGCCGGGGAAACCCGCGCCGGCGTGATCACCGGGCAGCGGGTGCCGGAGTAGATCGTCGGCATGCACCGGTTGCAGTGGATGCAGACGCCGGCGACGGCCTGACTCGGACTGCCAGCCGGTTGACCAGGTCGGGCTCGCGGAGCAGCGCACGGCCCATGGCGACGAAGTCGAAGCCGTCGGCCATCGCCTGCTCCATCGTGTCGCGCCGGTTGATCCCGCCGAGCAGCATCAGCGGCATCGACAGCCGCGGCGCGGAAGCGCAGCGCCTTCTCGCGGAAGTACGCCTCCTCGAAGGGGTAGGTCTTGAGGAACCCGCTTGCCCATCGGCGTCTTCATCCCGAGCCGTACGACGAGCGGCATCGTCGCGGCGAACTCCGCGAGCGGCGCCTCGCCGCGGAAGAGGTACATCGGGTTCATCAGCGACGAGCCGCCACTCAGCTGCAGCGCGTCGAGGGTGCCGTCGGCCTCGAGCAGCTGGGCGTACTCGAGCCCGCTCGTCGGTCGTCACCCCACCCTTGAAGCCGTCGCTCAGCGACACCTTCGCGGTGATGGCGGCGGCCGAGCCGACCTCGTCGCGTACGGCGCGGGCCACCTGGCGGCCGAGCCGGGCGCGGTTCTCCAGCGACCCGCCCCAGCCGTCCTTGCGCCGGTTGAGCCCGGGCGCGAGGAACGAGGAGATCAGGTAGCTGTGCGCCATGTGCAGCTCGAGCACGTCGAAGCCGGCGCGCACCAGGGTGCGCGCGGCGTCGACGTACGCCCGGGTGATCGCGGGTCAGGTCGGCCTCGGTCGCGGACCGGACCATCTGCATCGACAGCGGGCTCGGCATCCGCGACGCGCTGAGCGCCTTCACGCCGTTGGAGCGGCCGTTGGCGACCGGGCCGGCGTGGCCGACCTGGCCGGCGATCGCCGCACCGGTCTCGTGGACGGCGTCGGTGAGCCGGGTCAGCCCGGCCAGCGAGTCGCTCGCCCACGACGATCTGCTCGCGGTGGGTGCGACCCTCGGGAGCGACCGCGAGGTAGGCGACGGTGGTCAGCCCGACCCCGCCGCGAGCCGGCCCGAGGTGGTAGTCGATCAGCGCGTCGGTCACCTGGCCGTCCGGCGTGCGCCCCTCGAAGGTCGCCGCCTTGACCGTGCGGTTGCGCAGGCGGACCGGCCCGAGGGTGGACCGGGGCGAAGACGTCGGTGGACCATCGCAGGCAATCTAGAACATGTTCCAGAACGTGCGCCCGTCGTCGATCAGTCCGAGCGCGTTGCGCTCGATCACCCCGGCGTACCAACGCGCCGAGTCCTTCGCCGTGCCGCGACAGGTCGGCCTCGTCGATGCTGACCAGGCCGAACCGCTTGTCGTAGCCCCAGGCCCACTCGAAGTTGTCGAGGAAGGTCCACAGGTAGTAGCCGCGTACGTCGGCACCGCGCTCGATCGCGTCGAGCGTCGCGGCCAGGTGGTCGCGCACGTAGGCGATCCGGTCCTCGTCGTGCACCACGCCGTCGGCGCCGATCTCGTCGGCGCAGGCCACGCCGTTCTCGGTCACCATCATCGGGATGCCGACGTCGCGCTGGACCCGGAGCAGCAGGTCGGTCAGCCCGGACGGCACGATCGGCCAGTCCATGATCGTGTGCGGGCCGGGGATGTCGACGCCGATCGCCCGGTCGGTCCCCGGGATAGCCGGGGCCGTTGCCGTCGTGGGCAGCGATCCGGGCCGGGTTGTAGTAGTTGACCCCGAGGAAGTCGATCGGCGCGTTGATCTCGGCCAGGTCGCCGTCCTCGACGAACGACCAGTCGGTCAGGTGCCGGGTGCCCTCGAGCAGCTCCTCGGGATAGGTCCCGCGGAACATCGGGTCGAGGAACACCCGGTTGGCGACCAGGTCGACGTGCCGCGCAGCCGCCTGGTCCGCCCGGCTGTCCGAGGCCGCCACGACCTGCTGGAGGTTGAGCGTCACGGAGAGCTCCGTGGTCGCGGGGAGGGTCGGCCCGCAGCGCCTGCACCGCACGCCCATGGGCGAGGTTGAGGTGGTGGGCAGCCCGGTAGGCGAGGCCGTTCTCGGTCCGACCCGGCGCGTGCTCGCCCTTGCCGTAGCCCAGGTAGGCCGAGCACCACGGCTCGTTGAGCGTCGTGATCGCAGGAAGCCGGTCGCCGAACTCCTTGCCCACGACCAGCGCGTAGTCGACGAAGTGGGCAGCGACGTCGCGGCCGAGCCAGCCACCGGTGTCGGACCCGTCGTCGAGGTCCTGGGGGAGGTCCCAGTGGTAGAGCGTCGCGAGCGGCGTGATGCCGCGCTCCAGGCAGCCGTCGACCAATCGCTTGTAGAAGTCGAGGCCCTCCTGGTTGACGGTGCGCCCGTCCGGCATCACCCGGGACCAGGCGATCGAGAACCGGTACGCCGGGATGCCGAGCTCGGCGATCAGGTCGAGGTCCTCGGCCCACCGGTGGTAGTGGTCGCACGCCGATGTCGCCGGTGTCGCCACCGTCGATCCGCCCGGTCGTGTGCGAGAACGTGTCCCAGATGCTCGGGCCGCGCCCGCCCTCGGTGACCGCACCCTCGATCTGGTACGACGCGGTCGCGGTCCCCCAGACGAACCCGGGCGGGAAGGCACGGCCCGCGCCACTCTCCTTAGACGTGGATCGGCTCATCCCTTGACTGCTCCTTGCATGATTCCGCCGACGATCTGACGACCGAGAAGCGCGAAGACGACGAGGACCGGGATGGTCCCGTACAGCGTGCCGGCCATGATGATCGACTGCTGTGGGGCGTATCCGGTCGCCAGGCTCTGGAACGAGACCTGGATGGTGGGGTTCTGCGTGCTGAGCACGATGATCGGCCAGAAGAAGTCGTTCCAGGACATCAGGAACGTCAGCATGCCGAGCACCGCCATCGCGGGCCGCACGGCCGGGACGACGATCGACCAGAAGATCCGGAACGAACCGGCGCCGTCCATGTAGCCGGCTTCGATCAGCTCGTCGGGGACCGCGGAGGCGATGTACTGGCGCATGAAGAAGACGCCGAAGGCCGTGACCATCGACGGCAGGATCACCGCCCACAGATGGTTCGCGAGGCCGAGCTTGGCCATCATCATGTAGAGCGGGATGACCCCCATCTGCATCGGCACCATCATCGTGCCGACGCAGATCCCGAGCAGCAGCGTGTTGCCGCGGAACCGCAGCTTCGCGAACGCGAACCCGGCCAGCGTGCACAGGGCGACGGTCCCGAGCGTGACGGCTCCGGCCACGATGACCGAGTTGATCAGGCCCTTGTTGAGCGGGGCCAGTTCGAGCGCCTTCTCCAGGTTGCCCCAGATCGAGTTGTTGGGAAGCAACGGCGGACGGGCGGCGGCCATCTCGGCGTTCGTGTGGGACGCCATCACGATCGTGTAGTAGAGCGGGATGACGGAGATGAGGGTGATCACGATGATCAGCACGTAGGTGGTCCACGACGCGTCCATCAATGCCGCATATCGATGAGATATTGATCACTGACCCGCCGCCGGTCCGCTGCATGGCCGGGATCACGCTCTTGGTCCCCAGGAAAACGCCTGTTGCGTTGACCTCCATGATGCGGTTCCGGTTTTCAAGCGATTGGTCGACAAGCGCCGTCCCAGCTATGTTGCCGATTTGAACGGTCATGCCGGCCGGCCGGCCGGAGATGCCAGCGATATTCCCGAGCGGCAGCCTGCGGCATCGCGGTTTGCGCACCAGCACCTCAGCTAGGAGGAGCCCCATGAAGCGCCTGCATGTTCACGTCTCCGTCGAGAACATTCCTCAATCTATCCACTTCTACACCGCGCTTTTCGCGGCCGAACCGATCGTCGCCAAGCCTGACTACGCAAAGTGGATGCTGGACGATCCGCGCGTCAATTTCGCCATCTCCAGGCACGGCGGCGGAGCCCCCGGCCTCGACCACCTCGGCATCCAGGTCGAGACACCGAGCGAGTTGCACGAGGTCTACGAGCGGCTGCAACAGGCCGACCGGCCGGTCCTGGAGGAAGGCGAAACAACCTGTTGCTACGCCAAATCAGAGAAATCATGGATCACCGACCCGCAGGGGGTGTCTTGGGAAACGTTCCTGACGTCGGGCGAAAGCACAATCTACGGCGACAGCGTCGACCTTGGCCCAATCCGGACTGCTTCCGGGGCCTGCTGCACGCCCAAGCCTGAGCAGACCACCGACGCCCATGCTGCGGCCCGGCGGCAGCATGACAATCACCATCTACCACAACCCCGCCTGCGGCACCTCGCGCAACGTTCTCGGCCTGATCCGAGACAGTGGAGAAGAGCCGCACGTCATCGAATACTTGAAAACCCCGCCCTCCCGCGAGGAACTGGTCAGCCTGATCGGCCGCATGGCCATGCCGGTGCGCGATCTGCTGCGCCGGAAAGGCACGCCATACGACGAACTGGGCCTCGACGATCCGACGCTCGACGATGATCAGTTAATCGACGCGATGATGGCGCATCCGATCCTGATCAACCGCCCGATTGTCGTTTCGCCGCACGGCGTAAAGCTGTGCCGCCCGTCCGAGGCGGTGCTGGAGCTCCTGCCGCGTCCCAGGCAAGCCGCCCGAAATGGCCGCTGACCCAACAACAGCCGACCCTGCGGCGAATCCAAGTCATGAGCGAAGCCGCGACTGCGCCCGGCAAAGCTCCGTCCATGGGCACCTTCGAGCGCTATCTGACGCTCTGGGTCGCACTTTGCATCGTCGTCGGCATTGCCCTCGGACAGACGCTGCCGGGTCTGTTTCACGCGCTCGGCGAGGCGACCGTGGCGCAGGTCAACTTGCCGGTCGCCGTGCTGGTCTGGCTGATGATCGTTCCCATGCTGCTGAAGATCGATCTGGCCGCGCTCGGGCAGGTGCGAGACCACTGGCGGGGCATCGCCGCCACGGTCGGCGTCAACTGGCTGGTCAAACCGTTCTCGATGGCCTTGCTCGGCTGGCTGTTCATCGACCTTCTGTTCCGGCCTTTTCTGCCCGCCGGCCAGATCGACGGCTATATGGCCGGACTGATCCTGCTGGCGGCGGCGCCCTGCACGGCCATGGTGTTCGTCTGGTCGAACCTCGTGGATGGCGAGCCGCATTTCACGCTGTCGCAGGTCGCGCTCAACGACACGATCATGGTCTTCGCCTTCGCGCCGCTCGTTGCACTGCTGCTCGGCCTGTCCTCGATCACGCGTGCCCTGGGACACGCTGATGCTGTCGGTCGTGCTCTACATCGTCGTGCCGGTGATCGTCGCGCAGCTCTGGCGCCGGCGACTTCTAGCGCGCGGCGGCCAGGCGGCGCTCGGACACACGCTGCGCACGCTCGCCCCGCTGTCGCTCTCGGCATTGCTGCTGACGCTCGTGCTGCTGTTCGGTCTGCAAGGCGAGCAGATCATGCGTCAGCCGCTCGTCATCGCCATGCTGGCGGTGCCGATCCTGATCCAGGTCTATTTCAACGCCGGGCTCGCCTATTGGCTGAACCGACGCCTCGGCGTCGAGTGGTGCGTCGCCGGGCCGTCGGCCCTGATCGGCGCCAGCAACTTCTTCGAACTGGCCGTGGCGACGGCCATCGCCCTGTTCGGCTTTCAATCTGGCGCGGCCCTGGCAACGGTGGTCGGTGTGCTGGTCGAAGTGCCGGTTATGCTGTCGGTCGTGCAGATCGTCCGTCGGTCGCGCGGATGGTATGAGAGCGGCCGGTCCATATCGTCTGGGCGTCTGGGTGTTTGACCTACCCCTCACTCCCTAGCGACAGTTAGCCCTGGATCACCGGCATCACAATGTGAATGGCCACCAGCAGCAATATCAGCACCACGGCGATACGGATCACGCCGCCAAACAACCGCAAAGCGCCCAAGACCAGCATGGCCGCCACGGCAAGAAGAAGCACTGTTTGAACGGCGTGCGGCAAGCCAAGTTGCTGGAGTTGGCCGCGTATCCATAATTCGAGCTCTGTCAGCGCGGCGGCGACAACCAACCCGAATTGGGTAAGCAATCTAAGTAGACGTATCGATGGCGTTTTGAAGATTTGCCACATTGGTTTCCTTAAGGGCTCCTTCCCCGACAGGTTGTATCGACAGACCGTCATTGAAGAGGTCGTCTCGTAAACGTGACGTTCCCAGGCTGTCTCAGTGCACCCTCCGGGAATTTCTGGCATCCGTGCGATCGGGGGAGCAGGTCCTCTGCCTCGCCAAGCGAACACGAGACCAGCGTGACGAAGGCGATCTCGCGCGTTACACTGTCGGCATAAAATTTGGAGGACTTGTCCATGATCGCCGTCTCCATGAACTTCGCCTCGCCTCGCCTGTTGCTGGTCGCGGCCGGCGCAGTGCGGCAGGTCGCCGACGTGCTGGCGAAATTCGGCTTGTCTCGGCCGCTGGTCGTCACCGATCCGTTCATGGTCAGCTCCGGCCACATCCGCCACTGCCTGGACCCGCTGGCGACCGCCGGGCTGGCGGTCTCCGTTTTCAGCGACACCGTGGCCGACCCGACCGACACGGTGATCGAGGCCGGCGTCGTCGAACTGAACAAGGGCGACTTCGACTGTCTGATCGGTTTCGGCGGCGGCTCCCCCATCGACACCGCCAAGGCGATGGCGATCCTGGCGGCCGGTGGCGGGAAGATGCGCGACTACAAGGCCCCGTTCGCCGCTGACAGGGGGGCGCTGCCGGTCATCGCCATCCCGACCACGGCGGGCACCGGCAGCGAGTGCACCCGCTTCACCGTCATCACCGACACCGAGCGTGACGAGAAAATGTTGATCGCGGGGCTGGGAGCGCTGCCGCTGGCCGCTCTGGTGGACTACGAACTGACCTATTCGGTGCCGCCCGCGGACCACCGCCGACACCGGTGTGGACAGTCTGACCCATGCGCTGGAGGCATATGTCTCCCGCCGCGCCAACCCGATTTCCGACGCCCTGGCGCTGTCGGCGATGTCGCTGATTGGGGCGAACATCCGCACGGCGTACGCCGAGCCCCGCAACGCCGCGGCTCGGGAGGCCATGATGCTGGGAGCCACCGAGGCCGGCCTCGCCTTCTCCAACAGCTCCGTCGCACTGGTCCATGGGATGTCCCGCCCGATCGGCGCGCATTTCCACGTGCCGCACGGTCTGTCGAACGCCATGCTGCTGCCGGCGATCACTCGATTCTCGGTTCCCGGCGCCGAAGCCCGCTACGCCGAGGCGGCACGCCGCATCGGCTTCGCGGCCTCCACCGACGGCGACGCGACGGCAGCGGCGAAGTTGATCAGCGGCCTGGAAAAGCTCAACAAGGACCTCTCGGTGCCGACCCCGGGCGACTTCGGGATCGATGAGGCAGCCTGGACCGACAAGATGGCGCTGATGGCTGACCAGGCGCTGGCCTCAGGCAGCCCGGCAAACAATCCGCGCGTGCCGACCGCGGCGGAGATCGTCGGCCTATACCGGGAGGTCTGGATCGGCGCGCCGGCAAACCGCTAGGGAACCACCGGGCCTTCGGCTAGAATCCTCCCTCTTCGAACACCGGATTCGCTGCCTGGTTCCGGTTCATGTGGGCGTCGTAAGGAAGCTCGACCGGAGCCCACACGTCAACCGGCACGTTGCCAATGTTGAACAGCGGGCGTGGCTGGGTGACGGAGGCGTCGGGATTGGTCGGACGGACTGAGCCGTAACGGTTTGGCTCTCTGCCTGGACCGGCCGAGGCGGTGGATCGGCGGCTGGTTTCTTCACTTGTGCGGACGCGGCCGTCGCCGACATCAAGGCGGACGCCGTCAGCGCCAGCGTGACCAATATCTTCATGACGCGATCTCCTGGCTCGAGTGTCGCGCGCGGATACATGGGGCCGGATAGCGCCGGGAAAAGTGGCTGCAGACCATCTTCCGATAATGGTCATATCGCGCCCGCTACTTCGTGCCCGCCGTGCCAGATCATGTTGAGCGCGACATAAAGCACGATCAGCAGCCCAACCCAGGCGACCCAGCGAAACCGCTCGAGCAACCGCGCAATGAGCCCCGCCGCGAGGCCCATCAGCCCGACCGACAGCAGCAGTCCCGTTACCAGCACCCATAGCCGATCATGCGCCGCGCCGGCGACGGCCAGGACGTTGTCCAGGCTCATGGAAACATCGGCCAGGATGATCTGCATCATCGCCTGCCGCAGCGTCTTTCCACCCCCGACAGCGACCGCGTGACGGGGGCGTCGCAACTCGCGAAACATTCTCCAGCAGACCCACAGCAGCAGGACGCCGCCGGCAAGCAGCAGCCCGATCATCGCCAGCAACTGCAGCGCCACCGCGCCCATGGCGATGCGGATCACCGTGGCGCCCGCAATACCCAGCAGGATCGCCGGCCGCTGTTGGCGCGACGGCAGCCCGGCGACGGCCAACCCGACGACGACAGCGTTGTCCCCCGCCAGAGCCACGTCGATCATGATCACCTGGGCCAGCGCCACCAGGTCCTGCGTCCAATCCATGCTTGCCTTCCGGGATGCCTGGGTCTAGCTGGCCCTTTCTTCCGGATCGGACAAGGAAACAATGGTTCCGCGTTACTCCAGACCCGAAATGACCGCCATCTGGGCGCCTGAGAACCGTTATCGCATCTGGTTCGAAGTCGAAGCCCTCGCCGCCGAGGGAATGGCCCGAGTCGGCGCCATCCCCTGGAAGCCGCGCGCGCCATCCGCGAAAAAGGCGCTCCCAAACTGGCCGCGATGAACGCCGCGGATGTCGAACGGATCGACGCGATCGAGCGCGAGACCCGCCACGACGTTATCGCCTTCCTGACTTGGCTGGCCGAGGCGGTGGGTCCTGACTCCCGCTTCGTGCACCAGGGCATGACCAGTTCCGACGTGCTGGACACCACGCTGTCGGTGCAATTGACCCAGGCCGCCGACATCCTGCTGAAGGACATCGACGCCGTCATGGCGGCGCTGAAAGCCCGGGCTATCGAGCACAAATACACCATCACCATCGGCCGCAGCCACGGCATCCACGCAGAACCCACCACTTTCGGCCTGAAATTGGCCGGCCACTACGCCGAGTTCGCCCGCAACCGCGAGCGCCTTCTCACCGCCCGCGCCGAGGTCGCCGTGGTCGCGATCAGCGGTGCCGTCGGCACCTTCGCGCATCTCGACCCCAGCGTGGAAGAATACGTGGCGGAAAGACTGGGGCTGCGGGCTGAGCCCGTGTCCACCCAGGTCATCCCGCGCGATCGCCACGCCGCATTCTTCTGCACCCTGGGCGTCATCGCCAGCGCGGTCGAGCGGTTGGCAACCGAGGTCCGCCATCTGCAACGCAGTCCGAGGTGCGCGAAGCCGAGGAATTCTTCCACCCCGGCCAAAAGGGTTCCTCGGCGATGCCGCACAAGCGGAACCCGGTGCTCAGCGAGAACCTGTGCGGTCTGGCCCGCATCGTGCGCTCCGCTGTCGTGCCGGCGCTGGAGAATGTGACGCTGTGGCACGAACGCGACATCAGTCATTCGTCCGTCGAGCGTGCGATCGGCCCGGATGCGACGGTTACGCTGGATTTCGCGCTGATGCGGCTGGCCGGAATGATGGAAAAGCTGCTGGTCTATCCCGACCGCATGCTGGCCAACCTGGAAAGCCTCGGCGGCGTGGTGCACTCAGGCGAGGTCCTGCTGACGCTGACCAAAGCCGGCATCCTGCGCGAGGACGCTTACCGCATCGTCCAAAGCTGCGCGATGGCAACCTGGACCAGGCTGGGCACGCCGGAGGGGCGATCGTTCCGGGAAAACCTGGAGGCCGACCCAGAGGTGTCGAGAATGGTCAAGCCCGCGGAACTGGACGCCGCGATGGACCCCACTACTCACCTACGCTCGGTCGATCGCATTTTCGAGCGGGTGTTTGGGTAAGCTTCAGCCTGCCGGAAGACCCGACCGTAAGTCCGGAACGATTTCCGACCTCGCGAGGCGTGGTCACGGCTGCGTCTGCAGACGCCGCTGGCCGCCAGTTCGGCTTCGGCGGGTGGCGGCGGGCGAGAACGTCTCCCATGGCCGAGCCCGCGGATCAGCCTCGACCAGGACATCAAGCAGCGTGTCCGGCACCACGACCTGGCCGGGGGGCAGCTTCTCCAGTGTTCCGATGCGGTTCATCTGTGCGATGACGATCCCGCCGCTGTTTCGCGTGGCTCTGGCGATCGTCATGGAGTCACGCGTCATGGCGATTTCGGCGGTTCCCTCCATGAAGGCCACGCCGATCAGTGCCGTCTGGATGCTGAAGCCACGGAACAGCAAAGCCTCATCACCGGCTGGGTGGACCAGACGAACCAGTTGCTCTCGCGTGCGCCGGTTCAGCCGCCCGCCGCCATTGCGGGGATCGGTAAACGTACCCAGGCCACTGCGGCTGAGATGCCCCGGCAGACCGTCGGCGATATCGCGAAATAACCGCTTGATGACGCCGACCGGCAGGCTGTACGCCTCGACCCGATTGGCGGCCGCGAGTGCCTGTAGGGCGGGCACCGGATGCCACTGACCACCGATCACCCGCCGCACCAGGCCTTCATGGGCCAGCAGATTCAGGCCATGGTTGCGACCGTCCCCATGGGTCGCCGAATACACAATGGTCAGGTCGTTCGGCTGGCGATTGTCGGCAAAGGCATCCGCCAGCGCCGAGGCCAAACCATCGCCCAACCAGCCCACGGCAACTGTGGTGCCAGAACGCACCAGCGCCACGGCTTCGGCCGCTGAAGCGGTCTTCCAGTGCCGTAACGGACGAAGATTGGGTCCTGTCCGGGATAGCAATGATAGCATTATAAGCATGCTCCCGGATAAGAACCGCTGTTGTCTCCGTCTCGACCTGTGAGACAGCAACAGAGACATAACAATAGCGGTTTCAGAGCGAAAAGAAAATGACATCAGGGGGATTGTGGAAGAGTTCCTATCTAATCACGCAAATGTGGCATCACTTCCGAGCACATTAACCGCAGCGACCTAACCACGCGGTCGTGCGGAATACGCATTCCGCAGTTCATCTCCGCCAGGATCCCCGACAGCCCCAGCGTTTCCGTCAACCCAGCGAGGCGATCGGCCACCATCGCCGGCGTGCCGACGATGATCTTGCTTTTCAGCACATCCTCGTAATCAATCGTCTGCAGCCGCTGACCGCGTTCCGCGCGGTTCTCGATCGCCCGAGCGCCTTCCTGCAAGGCGGAGGCCTCGATCCGCTCGCCGAGGTATTTGTAGAAGAACATGACGCTCTCATGCGGTTCCTCGCGCGCCTGTTGCTCGGTTTCGGCAAGATAGACTGGAACGCGGAGATAGACCTTGCCGTCGCCAGGATGACCGGCCGCGGCCCAAGCCTCCCGGTAGACCCGCAGGTTCGGCACCAGTTCGTCCAGGTCGCCCAGGCGGGTGGCGACGAAGATCGGCATCCCGGCCTCGCCGGTCTGCTGGTACGTGTCGGGGCTGTTCACCGCAATCCGCAGCTCCGGATAAGGCGATTGGTATGGCTTCGGCACCACGCAGATGTTTTCGAAATGATAGAACTGACCGTGGAACGAGAACGTTTCCTGCGTCCAGGCGCGCTTGAGGATTTCCAGCACCTCGGCGAAACGTTCCCGGCTTTCGGCGTAGGAGATGCCGTAAGCCTCATAGGTGCGGGGAAATCCGCTGCGCCCGACGCCGAAGATCAGCCGGCCATGGCTGATGTGATCAACGGTGGTGGCTTCCTCGGCGATCCGCACCGGATGGCACAGCGGCAGGACTTGGACCGCGATGCCGATCTTCATGCGCTTGGTCCGCATCGCGACGGCACTTGCGATGTTCAACGGCGCGGCGAGAACCGAGCGTTCGGGCGCATTGTGCAGTTCCGCCAGCCACATGACATCGAGCCCGGCGGCCTCGGCTTCGTCCACCTGGGCGAATGACTCTGCGAAGGCCTCGGCTTCGGTCTGGCCGGGCCGGCGCTGAAATTCGTGGAACATGCCGAATTCCATGTTTCGTGCTCTCCCTGAATGACGTCCAGCGTCGGCCGGTTTGGAGCGTGCCGCAAGAGCGCGGTGGGGGCTGGACCTTGCCACGTCGCGGGGTCCGCGAGTGGTATGGATCGCGGAGCGTTGCTGGAGGATCACGTCATGACCAATGAATTCACCTTTCTTATGCTGCCGCCGCAGACCGATCTGACCCGTCAGTGGGCCAGGCGGCTGTCGGATTCCGTCCCCGGGATGAAGCTGGTTCTTGCCGAAGACGCGGACGCTGCCGCCAGCGGCGATCGTCACCGCGGACGCCGCTTTTGGCACACTGCCCGCGGACCTGTTGGCGAAGGCGCGCCGCCTGCGATGGCTGCAAGCACCGCAGGCCGCGCCCCCGGCGGGTTACTACTATAGTGAACTTGTCTCGCATCCACTGACCGTCACCAATTTCCGAGAGATCTACAACGACCATATCAGTGCCCATATCCTGGCTTTCGTACTGGCCTTTGCTCGCGGGCTGCATGTGTATATCCCGCAGCAACTACGCCGAGAGTGGAAGAAGCCGCGGGAAGACAAGGGGGTTGTTCCGCTGCCCGGTGCGACGGCATTGATCGTCGGGCTTGGCGGGATCGGCACCGAGACCGCGCGCCTGTTGTCCGCGTTCGGCGTGCGTGTGCTGGCCGTCGATGCGCGCCGAACCGAAAAGCCGGAACAGGTCGCCGAACTGCATCCGCCCGAGGGGTTGGATCGCTTGCTGCCACAGGCCGACTTCGTCATTCTGACGGTGCCGCACACGCCGGCGACCGAAGGTTTCTTCAACACGACAAAGTTCCGGCTGATGAAGCGGAGTGCCTTCTTCATCAACATCGGTCGCGGCATGACGACGAAGCTGGACGATCTGGTGGCGGCGCTAAGGGACGGCGAAATCGCCGGAGCCGCGCTCGACGTGTACGAGCAGGAACCGCTGCCGGCCGAGCACCCGCTGTGGGGGATGCCGAACGTGTTGCTGACGCCGCACATGGCCGGATATGGCCCGCATCTGAACGAGCGCCGGCTTCAGATCATCCAAGACAACTGTCGGGCATTCGCGAACGGAGAACCGTTACGTAACGTCGTCGACAAGGCAAATTGGTTCTAAACCGGTCGCCGGTTGGCCGATCCTCGCGGCGCTCGATCCGACACAGGCTGCTTTGCGAGAGCCGATAAAGACGGTTATATCGATGTGATAATATTCTGACATTGCTATACCCATAACCCGTCCGCTGGCGCCGAGGCATCGTATTTGCTGCCGAGCCGTGCCTCGAAGGTGACATCGCGTCGGTTACCTTGGTTTTGGCCAGCCGTGTCACGTCCGCGTGACCTTCGATTCGTTCATCTGTGTATCGCGTCTAAAGGGTTGTCCACGTTGTTGGTGTCGTGCGATGTAGCCAACCTGATATAGCGTCGGCCCGTCGTCGGAACGGGAGATGATCGATGGGAGGGGCTTTGGTGCGCATTACTCGCGTTGTGACCGCGGCAGTTCTAGCTGGTTTTGGGTTTTCGGCCGCGGCCCAGGCCGATAGTCAACTCAGTGCACCGATTTCTTTTTCGTTTGCGCCGACCGGTGACGCAGCCCAGTCAAATCTACAGATGGCGCAGAACACGGTGGCCCCGACAGACGCCTCCACGCCGGCGCCCGTACCGTCCAACGCCGTCTCCAACTACTTTGCTAACTATTTCGCGGTCGTTGAGCAGGCGCAAGCCAGTCAACCGCATTGGATGACGCCAATAGTGACGGTAACGCCGCGCCTGGAGCAAGAGGTTCGGTACGACCAGTTCTGGCAATACCGCGGCAACGGCCAGCAGCAGAACGTGTTCGACGGCGGCAAGGGCCTGGAACTGATCCCGACCGGAACCAATGAGGTGCTGATCAATCCGCCAGCCTATCAGGAACGGGTCAACACGAAACATAATATCTACGGCTGGCTCGATGATCAGTTCCTGGTCGTCAAGCAACGCCTCCTGAGTGCCAACGAGCAGCAGGGCAACTATATCGTTTCGGCCTTCCTGGGCGTTACCGCACCATCCGGCAATGCGGCTTTCACCAATGGCGCATGGGCTATCACCCCGACCCTTGCCGCAGGTAAGGGCTGGGGCGATTTCGATATCCAGGCCACGATGGGAATCTCGCTTCTGACCAGGAACCAATCCAGTGTCGGCGACTCGATCGCGACCAATATTGCGTTTCAGTATCATTTTCTCGAATATTTTTGGCCTGAACTCGAAGTCAATCACACCTACTGGATTTCCGGCAAGCAGAGGGGCGGCAAAAATCAAGTATTCCTGACGCCGGGCATTATTTTTGGGCGGTTTGTGATCCATGAGCGGGTCAAGGCGATTGTGGGTGTTGGATACCAAATTGCCGTGGCCCCCACCTACCAAGCCGAGCCCAGTGCTGACGCCGATTTATAACCATGCATTGATCCTGACAACGCGGCTGACTTTCTAATAGCTGGCCTGATCGTTTCGCGATGCGCAGGTTTCACCAAACGGTTCGCTCACGAGCCAGTGGTGCCTCTGGCCGATGGCCCTGGCGGGCTGCGCGGGTAAGTGCCGTTAGGTCCTATCGACGTGGGCGCAGCACAACGTTTTGGACGGCGAGGAATGGCGGAAAACTGAGTGCATTTACCGCGACGCTAACGACCCATGGAAGTTGCATTCTCGCCCACCTCACCCGGGCGAAGAATAGCTGGTTCCGAGCACAAAACAAACGAGTTATTGCAGGTTGTAGACCACGCATATTACACCGCTGACTATGTAAATTATACAAAACCCGGCGAATAATAACGTTCTCATCCCGTCTTCTTTCGAATATCGAACATCGGGAAAACAGTCAGCACTATTGTTCCGTTTTTCCAGACTTCGATTCGCTCACCTACACCATTCCATATTCGTTATCTATCTTTTCCGGCCCGGGTGGCCTTATCGGCAGCGCCTCAAACGTCAGCGGCCTGTGGCGGGCGCGGCAACGGTAGGGATTGTGCGGCTTACCGCGCTGCGGAACGCTAAGTTCCCTGACGGCGGTAAGCGTTGAACAGGATAGGCCAGATGACGAAGGATCAACCGCACGCGACACCGGGTTGCCGCAGGTGGTCGTTGGGCCTGCCCCCCCGGATGGTGAGCCACGCCGACTCAACCCCGACCGCACCCGCTCGACATCCAGATCGCCTTCGCCGCCGGCCCCGTGTTTGCTCGGGGCGGCCGCCTCAGTCAGGCAGAGCATCTCGGCACACTCAAAATAGTATCGTTTCTGTGAAGTGCGGGAATGGTGAAAACGGGAGAGGGGTTGCCTGAACGCGGCGAAGATGGCCGCTTGCTCGGCAGAGGGCATCGCGATTAAGTGGGCACGGGTCGTTACGACAGTGCGGTGCACGGGATCTGGGCCCGCTCCTACGCCGTCCGAATGTAGCTCGAAGTCGAATGATGGCACGAGATCTACCCGGATCCGTTACGAGGAATCGCGGCTGACCGGCCCGATCAGGTGCGGAGGACGGACATCAACAATTGATCAGCGTCTGTGGAGACGCCGCCAGGGTCTGCCCCAGCGGCGCTTCCATGTCGGGAGGCGAGTTAGGTGATCGAGTGGGCCAGCAGGCTGCTCAGGGTGGCGTTCGTCGCCCCGTCGATAGTCGCGATTACCACGCCCGAACCGCCAGAGGTGGCTGAGATTGACAGTGTTGCCGCCTTAGAGAGTCGGTCACCTTCAGATAGTTCGCCAGTGTGGCGGCCGATCCGTTCCAGTCGGTTGCCGCGAGTGCCGTTGTCAGGTCCAAGGTGTCTCCCATGGCCAGAATGTTGCTGGTGAAGGCTTCCACCCCGTGGCCGGCAGCCGGAATTACGTAGTTTGCCCACCGCTGGACGAGCTAACGCCAGGTGCCGCACCCTTGAGGAGTTGCATCGTGGCGCCTGACGTGGCGCCGGCGGAAACCTGGCTCTGCCCGACCGTGGCGCTGGTCGCGCCGCCGCTCGG
>CAVOFS010000011.1:0-18594 GCA_963695055.1 uncultured Actinomycetota bacterium
CGTGTTGTCCACCGCACTCCCTGGAGCACCTGTGCACCTGTCCGGCCTCGCCGACGCCGTCCTCGCTGACCCCACCTTCGCGACGTCGTTGGCCGACGCGCGCGACGGCCGGGTGCGCGCGCTCGACCTGACAGGTCCCGAGTCGCTGCGCCCGTACGTCGTCGCCGGGCTGGTCCGCGAGGGCCGCACCGTCCTGGCGGTGACCGCGACCGCGCGCGAGGCCGAGGACCTGGTCGCTGCGCTGGGCGATCTGGTCGACCCGGCCGCCGTGGCCTACTACCCGAGCTGGGAGACGCTGCCGCACGAGCGGCTCAGCCCGCGCAGCGACACCGTCGGCCGCCGGCTGGCCGTGCTCCGCCGGCTCCGCCACCCGGGCGACAACGCGACCAACGGCCCGCTGCAGGTCGTCGTCGCTCCGGTGCGCTCGGTGCTCCAGCCGCAGGTCAAGGGTCTCGGCGACCTCGAGCCGGTCGAGCTGGTCCCGGGCGACACGGCTCCGCTCGAGGACGTCGTACGGCGCCTGTCCGCGGCCGCCTACTCGCGGGTCGACCTGGTCGAGCGGCGCGGCGAGTTCGCGGTCCGCGGTGGCATCGTCGACGTCTTCCCGCCGACCGACGAGCACCCGCTCCGCGTGGAGTTCTGGGGCGACGACGTCGAGGAGATCCGCACCTTCTCCGTGGCCGACCAGCGCACCTTGGAGAAGGTCGAGCGGCTGTGGGCGCCGCCGTGCCGCGAGCTGCTGCTGACCGACGAGGTCCGCGAGCGGGCCGCCGAGCTCGGCCGCCAGCACCCCCAGCTGCTCGAGCTGACCGACAAGATCGCCTCCGGCATCGCGGTCGAGGGGATGGAGTCGCTGGCTCCGGTGCTCGTCGACGACATGGAGCTGCTGGTCGACCTGATGCCGGCCAACACCCACGTGCTGGTGCTCGACCCGGAGCGCGCGCGGAGCCGCGCCCACGACCTGGTCGCGACCAGCGAGGAGTTCCTCGGCGCGAGCTGGGCCGCCGCCGCGAGCGGTGGGACCGCACCGATCGACCTCGGCGCGGCGTCGTACCGCTCCCTCGGCGATGTCCGCGAGCTCGCGCTCGCCCAGGACAAGCCGTGGTGGACGGTCAGCCCGTTCGGCATCGACGACGAGGAGGCCGGCGGTCGCGCGCTGTCCGCCGGACCGGCCGACGCCTACCGTGGCGACCTCGAGAAGGCAGTCGCCGACATCGACGGCTGGCGCCGGGACGCCTACCGCGTGGTCATCGTGCAGACCGGACACGGCCCGGCCGAGCGGATGCGCGAGGTGCTCGCCGAGCACGACGTACCCGCCCGCGTCGTCGAGGACATCGCGCCGGGCGCACTCGCCGGCGACGTCGTGACGATCACCTGTGGTGCTGCTGTCCAGGGCTTCGTCGACGACACCAACCGGATCGTGATGCTGACCGGCGAGGATCTCTCGGGGCAGCGGACGTCGACCCGCGACATGCGGAAGATGCCGGCCCGCCGCAAGAAGCAGATCGACCCGCTCGAGCTCAAGGCCGGCGACCACGTCGTCCACGAGCAGCACGGCGTGGGGCGGTTCGTGGAGATGAAGCAGCGCGAGGTCGGGGGAGCGATCCGCGAGTACCTCGTGCTCGAGTACGGCGCCTCCAAGCGCGGCGGGCCGCCCGATCGGCTCTACGTGCCGGCCGATGCACTCGACCAGGTGACCCGCTACGTCGGCGGCGAGCAGCCCTCGCTCGACCGGCTGGGCGGCGGTGACTGGACCAAGCGGAAGAACAAGGCACGCAAGGCGGTCCGTGAGATCGCGGCCGAGCTGATCAAGCTGTACGCCGCCCGCCAGGCCACCAAGGGCTACGCCTTCGGGCCGGACACGCCGTGGCAGCGCGAGCTCGAGGACGCGTTCCCCTTCCACGAGACGCCGGACCAGCTGACCACTGTCGACGAGGTCAAGGGCGACATGATGCGGACCATGCCGATGGACCGGCTGGTCTGCGGCGACGTCGGCTACGGCAAGACCGAGATCGCGGTGCGGGCGGCGTTCAAGGCGGTCCAGGACGGCAAGCAGGTGGCGGTGCTGGTGCCGACGACGCTGCTGGTGACCCAGCACCTCTCGACGTTCTCCGAGCGGATGGGTGCCTTCCCGATCGTGCTCAAGGGGCTGTCCCGCTTCCAGACCGACGCGGAGGCCCGCGAGGTGATCGCCGGGCTGGGGGACGGGTCGGTCGACATCGTGGTCGGCACGCACCGGCTGCTCAACCCCGACATCCGGATGAAGGACCTCGGGCTGATCATCGTCGACGAGGAGCAGCGCTTCGGCGTCGAGCACAAGGAGCAGATGAAGCGGCTCCGTACCTCGGTCGACGTGCTGTCCATGTCGGCCACCCCGATCCCGCGGACGCTCGAGATGGCGATCACCGGGATCCGGGAGATGTCCACGATCACCACCCCGCCGGAGGAGCGGCACCCGGTGCTCACGTACGTCGGTGGCTACGAGGACCGGCAGATCGTCGCCGCCGTACGGCGTGAGCTGCTGCGCGAGGGCCAGGTGTTCTACATCCACAACCGGGTCAACTCGATCGAGAAGGCGGCGGCTCGGATCAAGGAGCTGGTGCCGGAGGCGCGCGTCGCGACCGCCCACGGCCAGATGGGGGAGCACCAGCTCGAGCAGGTGATGCTCGACTTCTGGGAGAAGCGCTTCGACGTGCTGGTCTGCACCACGATCGTCGAGTCGGGTCTCGACGTCTCCAACGCCAACACGATGATCATCGAGCGCTCCGACACCCTGGGTCTCTCCCAGCTCCACCAGCTCCGCGGGCGGGTCGGCCGGTCCCGCGAGCGCGCGTACGCCTACTTCCTCTACCCGTCCGAGAAGCCGCTCACCGAGACCGCCCACGAGCGGTTGGCCACCCTCGCCCAGCACTCCGACCTCGGCGGGGGCATGGCGATCGCGATGAAGGACCTCGAGATCCGCGGCGCCGGCAACCTGCTCGGCGGCGAGCAGTCCGGTCACATCGCCGACGTCGGCTTCGACCTCTACGTGCGACTGGTCGGCGAGGCGGTCAACGAGTTCCGCGGCGATGCCGAGCCGGAGTTCCAGGAGGTCCGCATCGAGCTGCCCGTCGAGGCGCACCTGCCGCACGGCTACATCCAGAGCGAGCGGCTGCGTCTCGAGATGTACAAGCGGCTGGCCGAGGTCCGCGTCGACGAGGACGTCGACCTGATCAACGAGGAGCTCCTGGACCGGTACGGCGAGCCGCCCGTCGAGGTGATCTCGCTGCTGCTGGTGGCCCGGTTCCGTGCACGGGCCCGGCAGGCCGGGATCGGCGAGGTCACGATCGCGGGACGCAACGTGCGCTTCGCGCCGGTCGACCTGCCCGACTCGCGGGTGGTCCGGCTCAACCGGCTCTACCCGAAGTCGATCGTCAAGGCCCCGGTCAGCACGATCCTGGTGCCGCGACCCCAGACCGCCGTGGTCGGCGGTCACCCGATCACGGGGATCGCCCTGCTTGAATGGGCGCGGCAGGTGATCGACACCGTCATCGACCCGCAGGAGAGCTAGTGACCCCGATCCGTATGCGCAGCCTGGCCGGCCTGGTGCTGGTCTCCACCGTCGTGCTGACGGGCTGCGGGTCCACGCCGGACTTCAACCCGGGCGTTGCCGCCAGGGTGGGCGACGAGACGGTCAGCTCCAGCGACGTACGAGACCTCGCCGCCGACTACTGCTCCGCCGCGGAGACCCAGCTCGGCGACCAGGCCCTGGCCAACCACTACCTCAACGGCCGGGTCGCCGGCGCACTCGCGCTGCGCTCCGCGGCCGACCAGGCGCTCGCGTCGTACGGCGTGCCGCAGGATCCGTCGTACGACGCGGCCGTCGAGCAGGGCAAGAAGTCCGACTCCATCGCCAGCCTCACCGACGCCCAGGCGGAGGCGCTGATCGAGGTCCAGGGCAGCGAGATCTACGTCAGCGCCGCCGAGCTCGCGATCGGCAAGAAGGTCCTCGGCGGCTCGCCGTCCGACGAGGATGCGACAGCCGCCGGCCAGAAGGCGTTCATCGCCTGGCTCGACGACAACGACGTGCAGATCGACCCGAAGTACGGCGTCGAGATCACCAAGGACCAGTCGGTCCTCGCCGACACCGGTGTGTCCTTCCCGGTCAGCGACACCGCGACCACCGCCGACAACTCGCAGCCCGACAGTGCTGCTGCGGCGCTGCTGCCCGAGACCCAACGCTGCGGCTGATCTCCGGTGGTTGAGGAAGGAGCGCCAGCGCCGAAACCCCAGCCGCTCCTCGAGTTCCTCGAGGTGATGCGCCGGCTACGGGTCGAGTGCAGCTGGAAGGCCGGTCAGACCCACCGCTCGCTCGCGCGCTACCTGCTCGAGGAGACCCACGAGACCCTCGAGGCGATCGACACCGGGGACTCCGCGCACCTGCGCGAGGAGCTCGGCGACCTGCTGCTCCAGGTCTACTTCCACGCGGTGATCGCGGAGGAGACCGGCGAGTTCACGCTCGACGACGTCGCCGACGACATCATCGCCAAGATGCGGCGTCGCAACCCCCACGTCTTCGGCCCGGCTGAGGGGCAGAGTGCCGCCGGCGGCACGCCCGAGGAGATCAACGAGGCGTGGGAGGCGATCAAGGCCACCGAGAAGCAGCGCACGTCGGTCACCGACGGGATCCCCCCGACCCTGCCGGCGCTGCTCTACGCCGACAAGGTGCTCGACCGGCTGGCCCGTGCCGGTCGCTCCCCGGTGGTCCAGTCTGTCGAGACCCCGACAGATCTGGGCGATCGCCTCCTGGCGCTCGTCGCCGAGGCGCGCGAGTCGGGCGACGATCCGGAGCAGGCGCTCCGGGCCGCCGTACGACGCCTGCTCTGATCCTTGTCTCGGACCGATCAGGGCGTTGGTGCGGGAATGCGGCCGCCGACGTCAGTGGTAGAAGTACGGATCCAGAACGCTGACCTCCGTGATCTGGTCGACCGGCAGCCCGTTGGTCTCGGCCGAGGCACGGATCGCGTCCGGGCTGGGCGCGTCGTAGATGCAGAACGTCGTCGTCTTGTCGGTGGTGACGTAGGAGTGCACCCAGGTGACGCCGTGACCGGAGTTGCCGTCGACCACTGTCGCGCAGGTGGTGGCGCCGCCCTCGTTGGTCGGGATGTGCAGACCGTCGGTGAAGGTGCGCTGGACGAGATAGCGAGGCATGAGACTCTCCTGAGGAGTTGAAGCCGGCCACTCCGGCTCGCTCCCTCAGCGTCTCGCCGCCGCAGCGCCGACGCCATAGTCCGCAATGCCTATCCTCAGGGTCGGCGAAGGGGCCCGCGAGACCGACCCGGCCGGGTCGGGGGAGACGTCGCTAGGCTGAGCAACGGCCGTACGACCACCCGCACCCTCTCAGGAGCATGACGTGGCATCCATCGAAGCAGTCGGCGCCCGCGAGATCCTCGACTCGCGCGGCAACCCCACGGTCGAGGTCGAGGTTCTCCTCGACGACGGATCGTTCGCCCGGGCCATGGTGCCCAGCGGCGCGTCCACCGGCGCCTTCGAGGCGGTCGAGCTCCGCGACGGCGGCGACCGGTACGGCGGCAAGGGCGTCGGCAAGGCCGTGAACGCCGTGATCCAGCAGATCGGGCCGGCCGTCGAAGGCCTGGCCGCCGACGACCAGCGCCTGGTCGACCAGACGATGCTCGAGCTGGACGGCACGCCCAACAAGGCCAATCTCGGTGCCAACGCGATCCTCGGCGTCTCGCTCGCCGTCGCCCGCGCCGCGGCCGACTCCGCCGGGCTGCCGCTCTACCGCTACGTCGGTGGCCCGAACGCCCACCTGCTGCCGGTGCCGATGATGAACATCCTCAACGGCGGCTCGCACGCCGACTCCAACGTCGACGTGCAGGAGTTCATGATCGCGCCGATCGGCGCCCCGACGTTCCGCGAGGCGCTGCGATCCGGCGCCGAGGTCTACCACGCCCTGAAGTCGGTGCTGAAGAAGAAGGGCCTCAACACCGGACTCGGCGACGAGGGGGGCTTCGCGCCCAACCTGGACAGCAACCGCGCCGCGCTCGACCTGATCGCCGAGGCGGTGGCGGCCACCGGCCTCACGCTCGGCAAGGACATCGGCCTGGCGATGGACGTCGCGGCGTCCGAGTTCTACAAGGACGGCTCGTACGCCTTCGAAGGCGGGTCCAAGTCGGCCGACGAGATGACCGCCTACTACGCCGACCTGGTCGCGTCGTACCCCATCGTCTCGATCGAGGACCCGCTCGACGAGGACGACTGGGACGGCTGGAAGGCGATCACCGACCAGCTCGGCAACCAGACCCAGATCGTCGGTGACGACCTCTTCGTGACCAACGTCGAGCGCCTCCAGCGCGGCATCGACGGTGGCCAGGCCAACGCGCTGCTGGTCAAGGTCAACCAGATCGGCTCGCTCACCGAGACCCTCGACTCCGTCGAGCTCGCGCACCGCAACGGCTACCGCTGCATGATGAGCCACCGCTCGGGCGAGACCGAGGACACCACGATCTCCGACCTCGCCGTCGCGGTGAACTGCGGCCAGATCAAGACCGGCGCTCCAGCGCGCTCGGACCGGGTCGCCAAGTACAACCAGCTGCTGCGGATCGAGGACGAGCTCGGAGATGCTGCCCGCTACTCCGGCGCGTCGGCGTTCCCGCGCTACGCCGGCTGAGCGACCCTAGGAGCATGCCCGAGTCTCGCCGTACGTCGCCGCGCGCCGCGAGGCTCCAGCGCCGCACCGGACCCGGGCGAGACACCGGCTCCACGCGCGCGATCCGCGCACCACTGGCGGGTGACGCGGCGGTCGCGGGCAAGCGCCCGTCGCGGCTGACCGGGCGCGCGATGGTCCTGGTCCTGGTGCTCGCGCTGCTGACGGTGTCCTACGCCTCGTCGATGCGCGCCTACCTCCAGCAGCGCGCCCACATCGGCGACCTCAAGGACCAGATCGCGCTGCGGGAGGCCAAGATCGGCGGCCTCGAGCGCGAGAAGCGGCGCTGGCAGGACCCGGCCTTCGTCCGCCAGCAGGCCCGCGGACTCAACTACGTGATGCCGGGGGAGACGGCGTACGTCGTGCTCGACGAGAACGGCGACCCGCTCGACCAGGAGACGTCGTTGACCGACCCGTCGACGGTGGACCCCAAGTCGCCGACTGCGTGGTGGACCACGGCCTGGCGCTCGGTCGAGCTGGCCGGCAACCCGCCGAAGCCCGAGCCCGAGCCCGCGACGAAGATCAACGGCAACGACTGAGGGATGATGATCGGCGTGATCGACCCGAACGACGTCGCCGCCATCGAAGCCCAGCTCGGACGTGAGCCGCGGGCCATCCATGAGATCGGCCACCGCTGTCCCTGCGGCAACCCCGATGTCGTGACGACCGAGCCGCGGCTGCCCAACGGCACGCCGTTCCCGACGACGTACTACCTCACCTGCCCGCGCGCGGCCTCCAAGATCGGCACCCTCGAGGGCTCGGGCCTGATGAAGGAGATGCAGGACAGGCTGGCGGACGACCCCGAGCTGGCGGCGGCCTACCGGGCGGCCCACGACTCCTACCTGGCAGCGCGAGCCGAGCTCGGCGACGTACCCGAGATCGACGGGATCTCCGCCGGCGGCATGCCTGACCGGGTCAAGTGCCTCCACGTCCTCGCCGGGCAGTCGCTCGCGCAGGGGCGGGGCGTGAACCCCTTCGGCGACGAGGTGCTCGACCTGCTCGGCGAGTGGTGGAAATCCGGCCCGTGCGTGTAGCGGCGATCGACTGCGGCACCAACACCATCAAGCTCCTGATCGGCCCGCTGCTCGACGCCGACGGGGCCGCGGTCGACGTCCGCGAGATGCGGATGATCCGGCTCGGGCAGGACCTGGACCGGACCGGACGGATCGCCGACGAGGCGTTGGAGCGGGCGTTCGCGGCGATCGACGAGTACGCCGGGCTGATCCGCGCGCACGGCGTACCTGCTGCGCGGGTGCGGTTCGTCGCGACCTCGGCCAGTCGGGACGCGTCCAACGCCGCCGACTTCGTGGCCGGCGTCCGGTCGCGCCTCGGGGTGGAGCCCGAGGTGGTGAGCGGTGAGGAGGAGGCAGCGCTGGCGTACGACGGCGCGGTGCGCAACCTGCAGTCGACACCGGAGACGCCGGTGCTGGTCATCGACATCGGCGGCGGCTCGACCGAGCTGATCCTCGGTGCGGCCAGGCCGGATCTCGCGCACTCGATGGACGTCGGCTCGGTGCGCCTGCACGAGCGGCACCTGCACTCCGACCCACCGACGGCGGCCGAGGTCGCGGCGTGCGTCGCCGACATCGACGCCCATCTCGACGCCTGCCCCGTCGACCCGGCCCTGGCCGCGACCGTCGTCGGTGTCGCCGGCACGGTCACCACCGTGGCCGCCGCCGTGCTCGACCTCCCGGCGTACGACCGGAGGGCGATCGACCAGGCCCGCGTCGCCGTACCCGACGTGCATGCCGCGGTGGAGCGCCTGGTCGGGCTCTCGGTCGCCGAGCGTCGCGCGCTGCCCTACATGCATCCCGGTCGGGCGGACGTCATCGGCGCCGGCGCGCTGATCCTGTCCCGGGTCCTGCGTCGTACCCGCGCCACCACCCTCGTGGTCTCCGAGTCCGACATCCTGGACGGGATTGCGTGGTCGATCGCCGAGGCGGGGTAGTCCCTGACGATCGCGGGGTCAGACCTCTCATCCGACCCCGAAAACGTCAGGGACTACCCCGGCCGGCTCAGTGCGGGTGGTCGTCCTTGACCTCATGGGCGCCGTAGAGGCGGACCGCGAGGAACGCACCTCCGGCCGCGACGATCAGGAACGCCATCAGCACGATCAGGACGGCCGATGAGTGCATCATGTCCATGTCCATTGCGAGCCTCCTTGCTCCCTTGTCACGCTAGGTCTGATCCGGCCCGGCGACCCTTACCGATCGGTGACGCCGCAGCAGGGCTTGCCAGAATGACCGGGTGACCGCCCACTCCATCCATCCGATCCGAGCCCGCCGGACCTAGTCGTCGGCAGGCCGTCCTCGCCCCCGTATCCCAATCGGTAGAGGAAACCGCCTTAAAAGCGGCTCAGTCTGGGTTCGAGCCCCAGCGGGGGCACCGGGATCGAGGCCAGCCCGTGCTATGCAGGACCGGATCACGTCAGGTGACAGGTGGGCGTGAGGATCTGTCGCCGCCCTTGTCGCCGCCGTCGCCGTCTTCGGCCATCACCACGGTGCCGGTCGGGCTGATCGTGATCGCGTCGGGCTGGTGCGTCTTCGAGTTCGGTGACTCGAAGAGCAGGGTCACCTCCCGGTCTTGTGGTCGGTGGCTCGCAGACCTGACCGTCTGTCGTCGCGCACGGCACCACCTGCGCCGTAGCACGCCCCGGCGGTCCCGAGCCGGCGCGCTCGGCCGAGCGGGTCGCCAGTCAGGAGCTGATGCCCAGCCAGAGGAAGAAGAACGTCGTCCAGCCGCTGGTGGCGGCGAGGGCTGGGATCCGAACGCAGGAAGTCGATGTCGCAGCGGCCGACCGAAGTCGATCCCGAGGCGCTCATCCCGACGTTGACGCGCGGCTCAACACCGCGATCCCGGCCGACTCGATCGACCAGTTGCGGCGCGAGAAGAGCAGGGTGATCACGGCGTTCAGGGCGACCAGCGTGCCGATGGAGGCGAAGAGCTCCTGGGTCGACACGGAGACCGTCGGCAGGAACAGCCCGTAGATCGCGGACACCACGCCGACCAGGACGATCTTCTCCACGGTCATCCACGACACCACCCAGCCGCCGGCGACGTGGATCGCGGCCAGCTTGGCGCTGGTGTCGACGGCGTCCGGGATCGGGTCCGACAGGATCCGGAAGGAGTGGTCGGGCTCGGGCAACCGAGGGCGTACGCCGAACCACAGGATCGCCGCGAGCAGCAGGAGCAGGAAGATCAGCAGCGGCCAGGCCCACCAGTAGTCGGCCAACGTGTCGGTCACGTCGAGCTCGGCGATGTGCAGCCAGTACTCCTGCGGCAGCTTGATGCAGATCCAGATGAACGCCGCCGCCAGGATCCAGGCGCGCTGCGATACCGGCCGGGTGTTCCAGCGGGTCCGCCACAGCTCGTAGGCGATGAAGAAGTACTCGAACGTGTTGGGGAAGACCAGCAGCACCCAGCGCTCGTGGCTCACCTCGAAGATGAACGCGCCGGCCAGCCGGTAGTAGAAGAGGAACCGCGCGACGCCGAACGCGTGGAGGTTGTCCCAGTTCCGCATCGCGGCGAGGTAGGCGATCGACAGGTAGAAGATGTCCATCGCCTTGTCGTAGTTCTGGTAGCCCGGCGGGTCGAAGCCGAACGCCTGGAAGATCGACTGGTCCGCGGCGTCGAGCACGAGGCAGGCGATGATCGCCGGCAACGGGAAGCGCGGGATCAACAGGGGCAGCAAGAACCGTCCGGCGACCACAACAACGAAGACCACGTGTTCCACAGGACCGATTGTGGTGCCAGCGTGCGGCATCGAGTCACGCCGCGCCCATGCAGAGGTAGCGGGGATCCCGACCGGGACCCAGGTGCTCGACCTCCAGGGGAGCACCACCCGTGATCGTCAGTCGGGGAGTACGTCGTTCCGGGCCTCGACCAGATGGGCCGGTGCGGTGAGCCGCCAGGCCTCGAACACGAGCTCCGCGAGCTCATCGCGCTCGACGCCCTCGAGGTGTACGACGACCCAGCCGAATCCCCAGGCGGTGAACTGGATCTCGAACACGTCGGGCCGCTCCGACACCAGGGCGAGCTGCTCGGCGATCGTCTGCTTCAGGCCGACGGTGCGGGTGGGCTCCCACAGGTAGCCGAACACGCGGCGTCCGGCGTCGAAGCGCCAGTACCGGTCGTGGTCGGACGCCTCGACCTCGGGGAGCTGGCCGACCAGCTCCCGGAAGTCGGAGATCCGCGCGCCACCCACGCGGTGAAGTCTGCCTGACGGCGGGAACGAATGACCCACGGCCCGCGTTAGATCCAGTGAGCCCGCTTAGGATGGGCTTACTAGGTGACCCGTCACAGCGACGACACCCCCGGCCTCGAGGAGAGACCAATGCAGAGCAACAACCCGGTGTTCCGCCGTTCCGAAGAGTTCAACTCTGCCGGCGCCCAGAACCAGGGCTACGGCCAGACCGGATACACCGACCCGTCCAGCTGGGGCACGGGCACGCCCGGCCAGCCCGGGCTGCAGGCTCCGGTGGCCACCGGCGGCCCGATGACGATCGACTCGGTCGTCCAGAAGACCGCGGTGGCGCTCGCCGTCGTCATGCTGACCGCCGCCGCGACCTGGATCCTGAGCCCCGCGATCAAGACGGGCACCACGCCCGCGGACATCAGCGGCCTCATCGCCGTCGCCAGCATCGGCTCGCTGCTCGCGTTCGGGCTGTCGATGGTCAACTCGTTCAAGCGGGTGATCAGCCCGGCGCTCGTGCTGCTGTTCTGTGCAGCGGAGGGTGTGGCCCTCGGCGCGATCAGCAAGGTGTTCGAGCTCCAGTGGCCGGGCATCGTCATGAGCGCCGTCCTCGGCACGTTCGGCGCTTTCGCCGGCACGCTCGCTGTCTACAAGTTCTTCAACATCAAGGTCACCGACAAGTTCCGCAAGATGGTCATCGCGGCCATGCTCGGGATGGTCGCGATCAGCCTGATCGAGTTCGTGCTGAGCCTGTTCGGCGCGGAGATCGGCCTCTTCGGCGACGGCTCGATCGGCCTGATCTTCGCACTCCTCGGACTGGCGCTCGGTGTCTTCATGCTGGTGCTCGACTTCGACTTCGTCGAGCAGGGTGTCGCCAACCGCATCCCGGACCGCGAGGGCTGGCGTGCCGCCTTCGCGATGACGGTCAGCCTGGTCTGGATCTACACCAACCTGCTGCGCATCCTCGCGATCATGCGCGACTGACGCAGGTCCGTACGTCGAAGGGCCCCGGGGCATCGCCCCGGGGCCCTTCGCATGTCCGGGGTCAGCCCGCGTTGTCGGCCTGCACGACGACGGCCGGCTCCTCCTGCTCCTCGGGCGCCTCGCCCTCGGTGTCGGGGTGCCGGCGGCGGTGCCGCAGCTCGACCCACAGCCCGCGCACGCCGCGCCGCGAGCCGGCCACCTCGGTGCCGTCGAGCTCGGTGCCGGGGATGTTGACGGCCTCGACCGCTGCGTCCGCGACGGACCGGAGACCCTCGCCGCGGAACGCTTCCGGCTCGGCCTCGTCGTCGGGCACCAGGTCCAGGGCGGCCAGCGTCGAGGGCAGCAGCACGTTGGCCAGGGACCGGTAGCCGTCGGCCGACGGGTGGAACTGGTCGGGTCCGAAGAGCAGTGCCGGTGCGGCCGTGAACTCCGGGCCCAGGATCGAGCCGAGGGAGACCGTGCGTCCCCCCTGCTCGACGACCGCGATCGTCTGGGCGGCGGCCAGCCGCCGCGACCAGGAGCGGGCCAGCTGCTTGAGCGGCGGCGCGATCGGCTTGATGGTGCCGAGGTCGGGGCAGGTGCCGACCAGGACCGCGACGCCGGCCTCGCGGAGACGCCGTACCCCCTCGGAGAGGTGCCGCACCGACGCCGACGGCAGCACGGTGTGGGTGACGTCGTTGGCGCCGATCAGGATGACGGCGACGTCGGGCTCGGTCGGCAGGGCGCGGTCGATCTGGCTGGCCAGGTCGGACGACATCGCGCCGACGACAGCGAAGCCGCGCAGGTGGACACGCCGGTCGGCCTGCTCGGCCAGCCCGCTGGCGAGGACGGCTCCGGGGGTCTCCTCGACCCGGTCGACGCCGTACCCGGCAGCGCTCGAGTCACCGAGGAGCGCGACCTTGATCGCCGGGGCGGGGCGGCCCCGGCCGTACCAGCCGGTGGAGTCGGGTGGGTCGGAGTCGAGCCGCCCGATGGTCCGGCGGGCGACCTCCGCCTCGAGCCGCAGGACGCCGTACAGGGCCCCTCCGAGCAGGGAGACGCCGCCTCCGCCGTACGCCGCGGCAGAGGCCAGCTTGCGTGCCGCACCCGCTTTCCCCACGCCCTCACTCTACGGACGACGTACGCCGGGTATGCGCGGGGTTTCCGCGGTTGTGACCGGCGCCTCTAGATTGAGGTCATGCAGTACGTGAACTCGCTCCTGGACCTGATCGGCAACACCCCGCTGCTCAGGCTGTCCAAGTCCATGGGCTCCCTCGACGGCGCAGCAGGACCGATCGTCCTCGCCAAGGTGGAGTACCTCAACCCCGGTGGCTCCGTGAAGGACCGCATCGCGACCCGGATGATCGAGGCCGCCGAGGCGTCCGGCGAGCTCCAGCCGGGCGGCACGATCGTCGAGCCGACCTCGGGCAACACCGGCGTCGGGCTGGCGATGGTCGCCCAGGCGAAGGGCTACCGGTGCATCTTCGTGTGCCCGGACAAGGTCAGCGAGGACAAGCGCAACGTGCTCAAGGCGTACGGCGCCGAGGTGGTCGTCTGCCCGACCGCGGTCGAGCCCGAGCACCCGGACTCCTACTACAACGTCTCCGACCGGCTCGCCTCGCAGCCAGGTGCGTGGAAGCCCGACCAGTACTCCAACCCGCACAACCCGCGCTCGCACTACGAGACCACCGGACCCGAGATCTGGGCGCAGACCGAGGGCCGGGTCACCCACTTCGTGACGGGCGTCGGCACCGGCGGCACCATCAGCGGCACCGGCCGCTACCTCAAGGAGCAGAACCCTGCGGTCCGCGTGGTCGGCGCCGACCCGGCCGGCTCCGTCTACTCCGGAGGCTCCGGCCGGCCCTACCTGGTCGAGGGAGTGGGCGAGGACTTCTGGCCCGAGGCCTACGACCGCGACGTCGCCGACCGGATCATCGAGGTCTCCGACGCCGACTCCTTCGCGATGACCCGTCGCCTGGCACGCGAGGAGGCGCTGCTGGTGGGCGGCTCGTCCGGCATGGCCGTGCACGCCGCGATCGAGCTGGCCCACGAGCTCGCCGGCACCCCGGAGGGTGAGGACGCGGTGATCGTCGTACTCCTCCCGGACTCCGGTCGCGGCTACCTCACCAAGGTCTTCAACGACGAGTGGCTGGGCCAGTACGGCTTCCCCGTCGAGGGCACCGAGCGCCACGTGCAGAGCGTCGGCGAGGTGCTGCGCGGCAAGGACGGGCGGCTGCCCGACCTGGTGCACACCCACCCCGGCGAGACCATCGCCGAGGCGGTCGCGATCCTGCAGGAGTACGCCGTCTCGCAGATGCCGGTCGTGCGGGCCGAGCCCCCGGTGGTCGCCGCCGAGGTCGTCGGCTCGGTCTCCGAGCGGACCCTGCTCGACCTGCTCTTCACCGGCGTCGCCCGGCTCACCGACAGCGTCAGCGAGCACATGTCACCGCCGCTGCCCTCGATCGGGTCGACGGAGCCGGCCTCTGAGGCGGTCGGTGCGCTCGAGGGCGCCGACGCGCTGCTGGTGCACGAGGACGGCAAGCCGATCGGCGTCGTCACCCGGCATGACCTGCTGGCTTACCTGGCTCGCGGCTGACGGTTTCCCCGGCCGCCCGGGGAAACCCGCGCGGCCGCAGCGCCTATAGTGAGAACACGTTCTAGTTCTCAGGAGTGCGGATGACGGCGAGCCCAGCGGTCGAAGGGTGGTTCACCACCGGACCGGATCCGGCACTGCTCGGATCGCGGTGCACGACGTGCGAGACGGTCTTCTTCCCGCGGGCGTCCGGCTTCTGCCGCAATCCGTCGTGTGCCGGTGACGAGTTCGCGGAGACCGAGCTCTCCCGGCGCGGCACCGTCTGGTCCTACACGGACGCGCAGTACCAGCCACCTCCGCCGTACATCCCGCGCACGGACCCCTACGAGCCGTTCGCACTCGCGGCGGTCGAGCTGCCGGAGGGCCTCGTCGTCCTCGGCCAGGTCGCCGACGGCTACGGCGTCGCCGACCTGCGGGTCGGAGGCGAGGCTGAGCTGGTCGTCGAGACGCTCTACACCGACGAGTCCGGCGAGCGGACGATCTGGCGCTGGAAGCCGGTCACCGAGATGGGCGAGGAGGCCGACCAGTGAGCGCACACGACGTCGCTGTCGCCGGGGTCGGGATGCACCCCTGGGGCAAGTGGGGCAAGAACTTCGTGACGTACGGCGTGCACGCTGCTCGTGCCGCGCTGACCGACTCGGGCATCGCCTGGAGCGACGTCGACCTGGTGGTCGGCGGCGAGACCGTGCGCAACGGGTACGGCGGGTACGTCGCAGGTGCGACGTTCGCCCAGGCGCTCGGCTGGAACGGCGCTCGCGTCGCCACGTCGTACGCCGCCTGCGCCACCGGCGCCCAGGCGCTCGACACGGCGCGTGCTCGGATCCTCGCGGGTCTCAGCGAGGTCGCGCTGGTCGTCGGCAGCGACACGACCCCGAAGGGCTTCCTCGCCCCCAACGCCGGCGAGCGGTGGGACGACCCTGACTGGCTGCGCTTCCGGCTCCTGGGCATGACCAACCCCGCGTACTTCGCGCTCTACGCACGCCGCCGGATGGACCTGTACGGCGCCACGCAGGAGGACTTCGCGAAGGTCAAGGTCAAGAATGCGAAGCACGGGCTGGAGAACCCCAACGCGCGCTACCGCAAGGAGGTCAGCGTCGAGGCGGTGCTGACCAGCGCCGTGGTCTCCGACCCGCTGCACCTGCTCGACATCTGCGCGACCTCCGATGGTGCTGCCGCGGTGGTGCTCTGCTCCACCGAGTACGCCGCGCGGCACGGCCTGGGCGGCGGCGTGAAGATCAACGCGATCTCCACCGTCACCCCGACCTTCCCGAACACGGTCATGGACATGCCCAACATCTCGACCGACGCGACCACCGCGGTGCCGGCCGGCGAGCTGACCTTCAAGGAGTCGATCGCAGCCGCGGCGTACGAGGAGGCCGGCATCGACCCGGGCGACGTCTCGCTCGCCGAGGTCTACGACCTGTCGACCGCGCTCGAGCTCGACTGGATCGAGGACCTTGCGCTGTGCAAGCGCGGCGAGGCCGAGGCGCTGCTCCGCGCAGGCGACACCACCATCGGCGGCCGGATCCCGGTCAACCCCTCGGGCGGCCTTGCCTGCTTCGGCGAGGCGGTCCCCGCCCAGGCGCTGGCCCAGGTCTGTGAGGTCGCCTGGCAGCTGCGTGGTCAGGCGACCGGCCGCCAGGTCGAGGGCGCCCGGGTCGGCATCACCGCCAACCAGGGTCTCTTCGGCCACGGCTCCTCGGTGATCCTCAGCGTCTGAGCCACGGTGGTTGAGGTGTGAGGCGGAGCGAGCCTCGAAACCGGTCACGGTGGTTGAGGTGTGAGCGGAGCGAGCCTCGAACCGGTCACGGTGGTTGAGGTGTGAGCGGACGAGCCTCGAAACCCATGCGCGGGCGACCGTCACGGTGGTTGAGGTGCGAGCGGAGCGAGCCTCGAAACCAGTCACGGTGGTTGAGGTGCGAGCGGAGCGAGCCTCGAAACCCATGCGCCGGGGCCACCGTCACGGTGGTTGAGGTGCGAGCGGAGCGAGCCTCGAAACCCACCATCCACAGGGAGTCAGATCCTGGTTGCTGATGTCGGCGGCACCGGCCAGCCTGAGGCATGCCCTACACCTACATCGTCGAGTGCTCCGACGGGACCTACTACGTCGGGAGCACGTGGGACGTCGAGGCCCGGGTATGGCAGCACAACAGCCCCGACCTCGGCGCCGCCTACACGCGCCGACGTCGGCCGGTCGTGCTGGTGGGGAGCTGGTGGTTCGACTCGATCGAGCAGGCATTCTTGTTCGAGAAGCGGGTCCAGGGCTGGGGGCGGCGCAAGCGGGAGGCCCTGATCCGCGGTGAGTACGACGCTCTGCCCGACCTGTCTCGCAGATCAGGCGTGCAGCGGCGCCGTGCCGAGGGTGAGGGTGGTTTCGAGGCTCGTCGCTAGCGCTCCTCGCACCTCAACCAGCGTGGCTCGGCAGCGGCGCCGTGGCGAGGGTGAGGGTGGTTTCGAGGCTCGTCGCTAGCGCTCCTCGCACCTCAACCAGCGTGGCTCGGCAGCGGCGCCGTGCTGAGGGTGAGGGTGGTTTCGAGGCTCGTCGCTAGCGCTCCTCGCACCTCAACCAGCGGGTGGCGTGCGGGGCAGCGGCGCCGTGGGAGTGAGGGTGGTTTCGAGGCTCGTCGCTAGCGCTCCTCGCACCTCAACCAGCGGGAACCGCACCTCAACCAGCGTGGCTCGCACCTCAACCGGCGGGACCAGGGACCTTTGGCCCGTTCCGGGGGACCCAACGACCCGGGCGTCAGGTGCATGATGGGGCCTAGCGTGTGACGCGTTGCCATCACTCTGGGGAGTAGAGACCTTGGACAGCATTCTCGACATCGCCCGTTGGCAGTTCGGCATCATCACCGTCTACCACTTCCTCTTCGTCCCACTGACGATCGGCCTGACCGCGCTGGTTGCGGTGATGGAGACCCAGTGGCTTCGCACCAAGGATCCCGAGTGGCTCCGGCTGACGAAGTTCTTCGCCAAGCTGATGCTGATCAACTTCGCGATCGGCGTGGTGACCGGGATCGTCCAGGAGTTCCAGTTCGGGATGAACTGGTCCGACTACTCCCGCTTCGTCGGTGACGTCTTCGGTGCACCGCTCGCGGTCGAGGCACTGCTTGCGTTCTTCCTCGAGTCGACGTTCCTCGGCCTCTGGATCTTCGGCTGGGACAAGCTGCCCCGGGGCCTGCACTGCGCGTGCATGTGGATCGTCCACATCGGGACCCTGGCGTCGGCCTGGTTCATCCTGGCCGCGAACTCCTGGATGCAGCACCCGGTCGGCTACATCTACAACACGGACACCGGGCGGGCCGAGCTCACCGACTTCTGGGCGGTGATGTTCAACAAGGTCCAGCTCGCGACCTTCCCCCACGTGATCCTCGCGGCCTACATGACCGGGGCAGCTTTCGTGCTCGCCGTCTCCGCCTGGCTCTACGTCTCGAAGCGACACCAGGACGACCGGGAGACCTACCGGACGGCGATCCGGCTCGGCGCCTGGGTGGTCCTGATCGCCGGCGTCGGCGTCACCGTGAGCGGCGACTACCAGGGCAAGATCATGACCGAGGTCCAGCCGATGAAGATGGCGGCGGCCGAGGCGCTCTACGACACCGAGGCGCCAGCGTCCTTCTCGATCCTCACGATCGGTACGCCGGACGGGAAGTCCGAGAAGTTCTCGATCAAGATCCCCCACCTGCTGTCCGTCCTCGCCACGGGGACGTGGAACGGCGAGGTCGAGGGCATCAACGACCTGAGAGCGCAGTACCAGGAGAAGTACGGCCAGGACCCGGGTGCGCGCTACTACGACCCGTCCGGCAACTACTCGCCGGTCATCCCGGTCACCTACTGGTCCTTCCGCTACATGATCGGCTTCGGCATGGCGTCGGCGTTCTTCGCAGCGCTGATCCTGTTCCTGACCCGCAAGGGCCGGGCGCCGACCACGAGGTGGTTCCGGTGGCTGGCGATCGCGGCGCCGATCGCGATGCTGCTGGGCAACTCCGCCGGCTGGATCTTCACCGAGATGGGCCGCCAGCCCTGGGTGGTGTTCGGCCTGATGACGACGGCGAACGGTGTCTCGCCGTCGGTCAGCAGCACCGAGGCCTGGATCTCGCTGGTCGCGCTCACCCTCCTGTACGGCGTGCTGGCGGTGATCGA
>CAVOFS010000012.1:0-383815 GCA_963695055.1 uncultured Actinomycetota bacterium
TTTCATGCCCGGCGGCGCCTCGGACGGATCGCGATCGCGCCACATCCCGTCATAAAGGCGGGTGCGGCCTTCCGCGCGCGCCTTCTTGCGCATCTCGTCGAGCTGTTCCGGCGTGGCGTAGCAGCGATAGGCCCTGCCGGCGAGCAGCAACTCCGCAACCTCGCGATGGCGCGCGGCGCGGCTGAACTGGTAGATGACGTCGCCATCCCAATCGAGCTCGAGCCATTTCAACCCGTCCAGGATCGCGTCGATGGCCTCCTGGTTGAGCGCTCGCGGTCGGTATCCTCGATCCGGAGCAGCATCTTGCCGCCGCGGCCGCGCGCATAGAGCCAGTTGAACAGCGCGGTGCGGGCGCTTCCGGTGGCGGAAGCCGGTCGGCGAGGGAGCAAAGCGGGTGACAACGAAATCAGTCATTTTGGGGGGCGGCAGAGGTGCAAGCGGCGGTGGTGTATAGCAGGAACGATACATAACTAAAGCCTTTGCGAGCGCAATGCGGGCTTGGCGGCGGATGGCGAATTTGGCAGAACGGCCGCTGATCTGGCCAGGGCCTGGTGGCTTGGCGTGGGACTTGGATGATGGCGACGACAGAACCGGTGGCGGCAGAGGCAGGGCGCGATTTCATTCGCGACATCGTCCAGAGCGATATTCGCCTGGGCAGGTACAAGGAAATCGTGACGCGGTTCCCGCCGGAGCCGAACGGCTATTTGCACATCGGCCACGCCAAGTCGATCGCCTGAACTTCGGCATCGCGCAGGAATTCGGCGGGCAGTGCAACCTGCGTTTCGACGACACGAACCCGACCAAGGAGGAGACGGAATACGTCGACTCCATCCAGCGACGATGTGAGCTGGCTCGGCGTCGAATTGGGCGCGGATGTTCTACGCCTCGGATTATTTCGACAGCTGTATGAATGGGCTGGAATGCGCTGATCGAAGAGGGCAAGGCGTATGTCGACGACTTGACCGCCGAGGAGATCCGCGAGCAGCGGCACGCTGACGGAGCCGGGCAAGGAGAGCCCGTACCGCAATCGGCCGGTCGAGGAGAATCTCGACCTGTTCGAGCGCATGAAGGCGGGCGAGTTCCCCGATAGGCCGCGCACGTCTGCGCGCGAAGATCGACATGGCGTCGCCGAACATCAACCTGCGCGACCCGGTGATGTACCGCATCCTGCACGCCGCATCATCACCGCACCGGCGACAAATGGTGCATCTACCCGATGTACGACTTCGCGCACGGCCAGATCGATTCGATCGAAGGCATCACGCATTCGATCTGCACGCTGGAATTCGAAAACCACCGGCCGCTGTACGACTGGTTCCTCGACACGAGCTGCGGCATCCGCCATCCGCAGCAGATCGAGTTCGCCCGGCTCAATCTGACCTACACGGTGCATGAGCAAGCGCAAGCTGCTCGCAGCTGGTGCAGGAGAAGCACGTCAGCGGCTGGGACGACCCGCGCATGCCGACGATCTGCGGCCTCCGCCGCCGCGGCTATACGCCGGAGGCGATGCGCGAGTTCTGCAAGCGCATCGGCGTGACCAAGTTGAACAGCACGGTCGAGATGGGCTTGCTGGAGAACTGCCTGCGCGAGGATCTGAACGAAGCGCGCCCCGCGCGCATGGCGGTGCTGCGGCCGCTCAAGGTGGTGATCACAATTATCCGGAGGGGCAAGATCGAGGAGCTGCGACGCGGTGAACAATCCCGAAGACCCGCAGCCGGCACGCGGAAGGTGCCGTTCGCCGCGAGCTCTATATCGAGCAGGACGATTTCATGGAGACGCCCGCCGCAAGTAGTTCTTCCGGCTTGCTCCCGGCAACGAGGTGCGGCTGCGCTACGCGTATTTCATCAAGTGCACGACGTGGTGAAGGACGCGGCGGCGGGTGATCGAGGTGCACTGCACGTACGACCCGCGACACCGCGGCGGCAACGCGCCGACGGCCGCAAGGTGAAGGGGACGATCCACTGGGTGTCGGCCGACAGCCGGTGGACGCCGAGGTGCGGCTGTACGACCACCTGTTCACCAAGCCCGAACCCGGGCTCCGGGACCGCGATCTTCCCGCCGATATCAGTCCGCGATCGCCAAGCGCATCATGCAGGACGCCCAGCTCGAGCCCGCGTTCGCTGAAGCGCGGGTTGGCGAGGCCATTGCCAGTTCGAACGGCAGGGCTATTTCGTCCGCAACCCCCAACTCCGCGCCGAACCGGTTCGGTGTTGTGATCGACCATCGGATTGCGCGACACATTTGCGAAAGAGGTGGGGAAAGGCTAGTGCTCGGCCGCGCCACCCATTTCCCTCTGAATGGCAATCCGGCCAAAATCGGCGCTATCCTGGAAGCAGGAGGCTCACATGAAGAAGCTCGCAGTCTTGTCGGTGGCATTGCTGCTGCTGCCGGCCATCAGTGCGGATGCGGCGGGCCCGCTTCGCAAGCATGGCGGCCCGCACGCGCCCAAGGCGCGCGCCGCGAGCGAGCCGGCGCCGGCCCCCACGCCGCCGGTCACGCGCCTGCCGATCGCGCCCGACACATTCCGCGCGTAAGGCCGGTCGTTACGCCAAAATCTCCCGAGGGCGTCCTTCCGTTCCCTTCTCCGGCCCGAACAACTTCCGGTAGCTTGATCCCGAACTCGTTTGGGGTATGGCCGCATGGCAGAGCGTGGCGGCGCGCGGGTCTGGAGCAGGAAGAGGCGTGACAACCTGGCCGCCGCGCGGAGCGGCGCAGGGCGCGGTGCTGGCCCCATCGCGCGCCCTCTGGACCTCGTTCCTCGAACGCCTGCGCGCCTGGGTGCGCGCCGAAGCAGGTGCCGGGCGGCTGTTGCCCTGGGTGCCCGTGGCCTTCGGCGCGGGGATCGCGCTCTATTTCACCGCCTCCCGAGAGCCGGTGCTCTCGGTGAGCATCGTCACGGCCGCCGCCTTCTGCCTGGCCGCTTTCCTGTTGCGGCGAAGCCGGTTCTTCCGTCGCCGCCGTCATGGCCACGGCCATTGCGGCGGGATTTGCCACCGCGACCATCAGGACCAGCCCCGGATCGCGCATAGCGTGCTGGCGCGGCCATTATTCGGTGTCGCTGACCGGCTTTGTCGAGACCCGCGACATCAGGGAAAAAACCGATCGCTTCGTGCTGCGCGTGACCGCGATGGAGGCGCCGCGCCTGTCGACCAGGCTCGAGCGCGTGCGGCTGTCGGTCAAAAAGGGCACTGCGCCCGCGGTCGGCGGCTTTGTCGAACTGAAGGCACGCCTGCTGCCGCCGCTCGCGCCGTTGCGGCCCGGCGCCTACGACTTCTCGCGCGATCTGTTCTTTCAGGGCATCGGTGGCTCCGGTTTTGTGATGGGCGCGATCAAGGCGGCCGAACCGCCTGAGGCCGGCGGGCTTCGCCTGCGCTATGCTGCGTTTCATGCAGGGGCTGCGGGATGCCATCGATGCGCGTATCCGCAGCCGGCTCGATGGCGACGAGCGGGCGATTGCGACCGCGCTGCTGACCGGGCGGCGCGACGCCATCACCGAGCCCGTCAATGACGCCATGTTCATTTCCGGGCTTGGCCATGTGCTGTCGATCTCCGGCTATCACATGGCCGTCGTGGCGGGTGTGGTGTTCTTCGCCGTCCGCGCGCGCTGCTCGCCCTGCTCCCGGGCCTGACCGTGAGCTTTCCCATCAAGAAATGGTCGGCGGCCACCACCTCGTCGCGGCCGCGTTCTATCTCTTGCTGTCCGGCGCGGAAGTCGCCACGCAAAGATCGTTTCGTCGACTACCAGGTGGTGCTGATCGCTGTCATGGTCGACCGCCGCGCCATCACCTTCCGCACCCTGGCGGTCGCGGCGATGATCGTGCTGGTGATCGCCCCGGAAGCGCTGGTGCATCCAGTTCCAGATGTCGTTTGCGGCAACCCTCGGATTGGTGGCGCTGGTGCAGATCGGCATGCCGCGCCTGTTCGCGACCCCCGACCATTCGGCGACCGCCCGCGTCGCGCTGTGGGGTGGCCGGGAGCTTGTCATGCTGCTGCTCGCCTCCCTGATTGCGGGGCTTGCGACCACGCCCTATGCCGCCTTTCACTTTCATCGGGTCACGCACTATGGCGTGCTCGCCAACCTCGCGGCGATGCCGGTGGTCTCGGCGCTGGTGATGCCGGCGGGCCTGCTCGGCCTGCTCGCGGCTCCGTTCGGCCTCGATGGCTTGTTCTGGTGGCTGATGGGGCTCGGCATCGACTGGATGATCGCGGTGTCGCAATGGGTGGCCAATCTCCCAGGGCGCAATCGGCCGCATCGCCGCCTTCGGCGTCGGTCCCCTGATCGCGGCAAGCTGCGGCATCATCCTGATGGGGCTGTTGCGCACGCCGCTACGCTGGTCGGGCGCCCTTGTGCTCGCGGGCTCGATCGTCTGGACGCTTGGCGTACGGCAGCCGGATATCGTGATCTCGGCCGATGGCCATGCCATCGCCGTGCGCGCAAGGATTTGCGGCTGCATGTGATGCGTACGGGCAAGGACGCCTTCCTCGTCAAGGAATGGCTCGCCGCCGACGCGGACACGCGCAACGCGGCCAATTCCTCGCTCGCCGACGGCGTTTCCTGCGATGAGGGCGGGTACGTGGTGGAGATCGTGGGCGGCGGCTTCATTGCGCAGTCGCAGCGCCCGGAGGCGATCGAGGAGGATTGCGCGCGCCGCGCTGATCGTCACCGCGCACCAGACGCCTGGAGACTGCGGCGCCAGCATGATCGATCGGGCGCGGCTCTACGGCAGGGATCGATGGCGCTGGCGCAAGGGCGATGGATTTGCGGTCGAGACCGCGAGGCCCAGGGGCTTTAACCGGCCGTGGTCGCCGCTTGCGCCTGGCGACAGCGAGGCCGACACACCCTTCGTTTCACCGCCGCCCGCCTCCCGGTCGCGCGACGCCACGCCTTCGGAGGCCGACCTGCAGGCGGATGATTAAGGCGTCTTCTCCGCAGCCTCCTGCGTAGATGGGATGGCAGGCAGTTCGAGACGTCCGAGATGAAACTCCTCGGGCTGCACCGGCTCGGTACCGCGGTCCTCGCGAGGAGCCGGCAGTTCCACCAGGGTGAAGGTGGCATCCGGAAACTGGTTCCAGATCGCGAGATCCTCCTCCGTCACGGTGAGCCAGCCGAACGTGAACATGTATCGTCCAGGGCTCCGTGACGCTGCCGGCGCGCCGCCAGCTGATCTTGTTGACCATCGAATAGCCCCCATCGCAACGCAGCTTCAGCGCGTTGCGCTGAGTCGGCCTGACCGGCCACGTCACCCCGACCAGCCACGGCACCCTGACCGAACCGAGCGCAGCCATCCCCGGCAGCAGTGGCGGCCAGCCCGGCTCCAGCACCGGCAGCGGATCGACCATCCCGGGCGTCACCCCGATCGGCGCCTCGTCGGGTGGGGGCGGACTCACCAGCGGCACCGGAGTCGGGGTTGCTGGTGTCGCCGCCGGTGGCGTCGGAGGCGGCCTGCTCAGCGGTGGCCTCCTCTCCGGACTCCGCGGAGGCGGGGTCAGCGGGGTCAGCGGGGTCAGCGGCGGGGTCACTCCGGTGACCGGCACCGCCGCCACCGGCACCGCACAGAGCGCCGTACGCGGCATCGGCACCACGACCCGCGCCCCGGGCGCCAGCACCATCGGTCGAGCCGGCAGCGTCACGGCGGGATCTGCAGGTACGACGAGTGCTCGCGGCACCGCCGCCGGATCCTCGGTCGGTCGCTCCGCAGGTGCGGGGTCCCGCGCGGGCGCTTCCGGAGCCGGACGCGCTGCTGGTCGTGCCGGTGCCGGCGGCCGCTCCTCGGCCGGTCGCGCCGGCGCAGGAGCCGGGGCCGGCGGTCGCAACGGCCGCGGCAAGGATGACGAGAAGGGTCGCAAGCGCGACCTGTTCGACGTGGCCGAGGACTGGATCGACGACGAGGAAGCCGCTCCCGGCGTACTCGGCTGAACCGCACTGCACGACGCCCGCCGGGTCGTGTGCCTGAGCGCGCGCCCTGGGCCGCGCTCAGGCTCACGACCCGCGATGCCGGAAGACCGGGGCCATCACTTCTCGAGTGGAAGCACGTGCGCAGCCGGCAGCCACTGCGTGGTCACCGTGACCGTGCTCGTGCCGCCGCCGGTCGCATAGGTCACGTAGGCGTCCCAACCGCCCGCGTGGTTGCGGCGCCAGTCGAGCAGCACTCCTGGCGATGCTTGCGAACCGTAGCGAACCCAGACGTGCTTCGGGGCGACCCGGCCGCGCTGCCCGGTCCCGTCGTTCGCACGCATCTGCAGACGATAGAACACATGTTCGATTAGTGGTGAGATTCGTCGAAGAGGGTCCCCGCGATAGGTCGTCGAGGTTCGACCGATCCGCACCCGGCGCGCGGAGTCGGGCGTTATCCACAGGCGCGGCAGATTCCACTGGTTTGAGGGGGGCGTGCCAGGAGAGACTGACCGGCAAGGAATCCATCTCGGGGGACCGATGTCGTTGATCCAACCCACGCGAAGCGCCGCGCCGCATCGGGGAACGCCCACGACGAGCTCGTCGAGCAGCTCGACCAGCACGTGCGCGACGCTGGTCCGCCGCGAGGCGGTCGACCCGCAGCGCGACGCGGCGCTGGTGCGCCGGATCGCCGAGGGCGTGGTCCGCGACCACGACGACCGCAGCCTCACCGGCGTGGTCGCCCCGGTGCCCGACGTGGACTCGATGGTCGGCGAGCTGGTCGCCCGGGTCGTCCGGGTTCGGCCCGCTCCAGCCCTTCCTCGACGACCCGACCGTCGAGGAGGTCTGGATCAACGACCCGAGCCGGGTCTTCGTCGCGCGGCACGGCCGCCACGAGCTGACCACCCTGGTGCTCACCCGCGCGCAGGTGCAGGAGCTGGTCGAGCGGATGCTCAAGTCGAGCGGCCGGCGGATCGACCTCAGCCAGCCCTTCGTCGACGCGATGCTGCCCGAGGGGCACCGGCTGCACGTGGTGCTCGAAGGCATCAGCCGGGGCTTCTCGGCGGTCAACATCCGCAAGTTCGTGCTCCGCGCCGCCCGCCTGCGCGACCTGGTCGAGCTCGGCAGCCTGACCCCGCCGGCCGCGGAGTTCCTCGACGGCGTCGGTCCGGGCCGGCCTCAACATCCTGGTCGCCGGAGGGACCCAGGCCGGCAAGACGACGATGCTCAACTGCTTGGCTGCGGCGATCCCCGGCGGCGACCGGGTGGTGTCTGCCGAGGAGGTCTTCGAGCTGCGGTTCCCGCACCCCGACTGGGTGCCGCTGCAGACCCGCCAGTCCGGACTCGAGGGCACCGGCGAGATCCGGCTGCGCGACCTGGTCAAGGAGAGCCTGCGAATGCGGCCGAGCCGGATCATCGTGGGTGAGGTGCGGGCCGAGGAGTGCCTCGACCTGCTGCTCGCCCTCAACGCCGGCCTGCCCGGCATGTGCACCATCCACGCCAACAGCGCCCGCGAGGCGCTGGTGAAGATGTGCACGCTGCCGCTGCTGGCCGGCGAGAACATCAGCGCCCGGTTCGTCGTCCCCACGGTGGCCTCGTCGGTCGACCTCGTCGTCCACCTCGGCATCGACGAGCACGGCGTACGCCGGGTCAACGAGATCGTCGGCGTGCCGGGCCGGGTCGAGAACGACGTGATCGAGGTCGAGCCGATCTTCGAGCGCCGCGGCGGCGACCTGCGCCGCACCGGCGGGATGCCGCCCCACGCCGAGCGCTACGAGCGCCTCGGCATCGACGTCCACCGGATCATCGCCAGGCGCTGCGTGATGGGCGCGCTGGTCGGGCTCGGCGTCGGCGTCGGGCTGATGCTGGTCTGGAGCGCGTTCGCGCTGCCGCGCCGACCCGCGACGAGCGACGTACGACGGGCCGCGCCGCCGGGCTGCTCGCCCGGGCCGGGCTCGGCCAGGTGTCGGTGACCGGCTTCGTGGTGCTGTGCGTGGTCTGCGGCGTGGTCGCCGACGCTGCTGCTGCAGGTCGTCTCCGGCACCCCGCCGGTGGCGGTCGCGTTCGGGCTGATGGGTGCCTCCTTGCCGGTCGCGATCGTGTCCGGCCGGGCCCGGCGGCGCCAGCGCGAGCTCGCCGAGGTCTGGCCCGAGGCGGTCGACAACCTCACCTCGGCCGTCCGCGCCGGGATGTCGCTGCCCGACGCGCTGGCCGGGCTCGGGGTCCGCGGGCCGGCGCCGCTGCGCGACGGCGTTCGACCAGTTCGCGCTCGACTACCAGGTCACCGGCCGGTTCGGGGAGTGCCTCGACCGGCTCAAGGACCGGCTGGCCGACCCGGTCGGCGACCGGGTGGTCGAGGGTCTGCGGATCGCCCGCGAGGTCGGCGGCGGCGAGCTCGGCCGGCTGCTGCGCAACCTCTCGGCGTACCTCCGCGACGACGCGCGCACCCGCTCCGAGATGGAGGCCCGCCAGGCGTGGACCGTCAACGGCGCCCGGCTCGCGGTCGCCGTCACCGTGGCTGGTGCTGCTGTTCATGTCGTTCCAGTCCGAGGTCATCCACCGCTACGCCTCGCCCGGCCGGGGTGTTCGTGCTCGCGGTCGGCGCGGTGGCCTGCGTGGTCGCCTACCGGCTGATGATGCGGATCGGCCGGCTGCCCACCGAACGACGGATCCTGTCGTGACCCCGACCGTGATGGGCGCGAGCTCTGGGCGCGGTCCTCGCCGCCGGGCTGCTGCTGGTCGCGGTCCGGATCCGGGCGATCCGTCGCCCGCAGCTCGCCGTACGCGGGTCCTGCCCTACGTCCGCGACCTGCCGCAGGTCGGGGCTCCGCGGCGGCTGCGCCGGCGGCGCCGACCTCTGCGGCGGCCGGCGTCTTCGGACCGCTGCTGCGCTCGGCCGCCGACACCGTCGAGCGGGTGCTCGGCGGCGCGACGTCGGTACGCCGCCGCCTCGAGCGCGCCGACCTCGACAAGACCGTGCACGAGTTCCGGGTCGAGCAGGTGGTCTGGGGCCTGGTCGGGTTCGCGGCGACCGCCGCGCTCGGCGTGCTCCGGATGCTCACCGACCCCGGCTCGGTCGGCGTCGTGGCTGGCCTTCTGCGCGATCGCCTTCGTCGTCGGGGTGCTGGCCCGCGACAGCCACCTCACCAGCCAGGTCCGTCGCCGCGAGGCGCGGATCCTGGCCGAGTTCCCGACCGTCGCCGAGCTGCTCGCACTGGCGGTCGCGGCCGGCGAGAGCCCGGTCGCCGCGCTCGACCGGGTCGTACGCCGCAGCGGCGGCGAGCTGTCCGCGCGACCTCGCGCAGGTGCTCGCCGAGATCCGCACCGGCGAGCCGGTCAGCATCGGCGTTCGACCGGCTCGCGGCCACGACCGGGCTGCCGCTGGTCGCCCGGTTCGCCCAGGGCGTCGCGGTCGCGGTCGAGCGCGGCACCCCGCTCGCCGACGTGCTGCACGCCCAGGCGGCCGACGTCCGCGAGGCCGGCCGCCGCGAGCTGATCGAGACGGCCGCCCGCAAGGAGGTCCTGATGATGGTGCCGGTCGTCTTCCTGGTGCTGCCGATCACCGTGCTCTTCGCGTTCTGGCCCGGCGTCGTCGGCCTGCACCTGACCACCCCCTGACCGAGGAAGGACCCATCATGGAAGGACCTCACCACTGGCCGTCTCCCTCGCTCTCGCGCGGATCTGGACGGCGCTCGCGTCGCCCCGCGCGAGCGCGACGAGCGCGGCGACGTGCCCGGCTGGGTGATGATCACCGTGATGACCGCCGGCCTGGTCGTCGCGATCACCGCGGTCGCGCGGGCCGCAGCTGCAGAGCGATGCTGGCGTCGGCGCTCAACAGGTGAAGTAGCCCGATGCTGCGCCGGCGACGCGCGAGCGCGGGTCCGCGGTGGTGGACTTCGTGCTGGTCCTCGTCGTGCTGGTGCCGGTCTTCCTCGGCATCCTCCAGGTCGCGCTGGTGCTGCTCGTCCGCAACACCCTGGCCTCGGCGGCGTCGGAGGGCGCGCGGTACGCCGCGACCCTCGACCGCGGCCCGGCCGACGGCGCGGCCCGCACCCGCAGCCAGATCGACGGCGCGATCTCGGGCCGGTTCGCCCAGGACGTCGACGCCCACCCGGCCACCGTCGACGGTGCGCCCGGGGTCGAGGTCATCGTCCGCGCGACCGTGCCCGCGCTCGGCATCGGCGGTCCCGGCATCGCGCTCGTCGTCACCGGCCACGCCGTCGAGGAGCAGCGGCCGTGAGACGGCCGAACCCGAGCCGCGGCGAGGACGGCAGCGCGCTGGTCGAGCTGACCTGGCTCGGCATCCTGCTGCTGATCCCGCTGCTGTGGATCGTCGTGTCGGTCTTCGAGGTGCAGCGCGGCGCCTTCGCGACCTCCGGTGCCGCCCGGGCCGCCGGCCGCGCCTACGCGCTCGCGCCGACCGACCAGGAGGGCTACCAGCGCGCCGAGGCCGCGGCCCGGCAGGCGCTCGCCGACCAGGGCGTCGACGGGCCGGTCGACGTCCGGATCACCTGCACGCCGTACCCCCACGACTGCCACAGCGGTACGTCGGTCATCACCGTCGTCGTCGCCACGAAGGTCGACCTGCCCGCTGCTGCCGGCCTTCCTCGGCGGTGATGCGCCGAGCTTCGCGCTCGACGCGACGCACACGGTGCCGATCGGCCAGTTCCAGGAGATCGATGACCGGCCGTGAGCGACGCCGGGACGAGACCGGCCAGGCGACGCTGATGATCGTCGGTCTCGCGTTCGTGCTCGCGATGACGATCGCGATGGTCGTCGACGCGTCCGCGGCCTACCTCCAGCGCCAGGGCCTCGACACCGTCGCCGACGGTGCCGCGCTGCGCGGCGCCGACCTCGGTGCGACCGGCCGCGAGGTCTACATCGGCGGCGTCCCGCGCGACCGGCTCGACCTCACCGCCGACGCCGTCCGCCGCGCCGTTGCCGACTACCTCGCGAGCACCGGTGCGTACGCGACCTACCCCGGCCTGTCCTTCACCGTCGACGTCGGACGGCGGTGAGCGTGACGGTGCGCCTCGAGGCACCGCTCGACCTGCCGCTCACCGTCCCGGGCTCACCCGATGACGCGCGCATCGGCGCGACCGGATCCGCTGTGGTGGTCACGGGGCCGGACTAGTCCTCCCCAGGCAGACGACCCCGTCCGTCGAGGAACGCCGTTACGGTGGCGTCCGTTCTGACGACCGGACCCCCTGAGGGAGCACGCGTGCAGCGCATCCACCGAGCAACGACGACGATCGCGCTGGTGGGGGCTGTGGTCGCCCTGGCGACGCTCGTCACCGGCCCCAGGCCGGCCGACGCCCTGACCCCGGAGACGGCGTACCAGCGCGCGGCCTTCGAGGCCACCAACGAGCAACGAGCCGATCACGGCAGGCCGACGCTGTCCAGGGAGGGGTGTCTGCAGAGGTTCGCCAGGAGACAAGCCCAGCGGATGGCCGACCAGGAGCGGATGTTCCACCAGGACATCGGGAGGATGGCGCACGACTGCCACCTCACGCAGGGTCGGCGAGAACGTCGCCTACGGCTACCGGACCGGCGCCTCGGTCGTCAAGGACGGCTGGATGCAGTCGACCGCCGCACCGCAAGAACCTTTGCGACCGTCGCTACCGGCTGATGGCGATCGGCGCCCAGAGGGGCGACGACGGCACCTGGTACGCCTCGCAGGTCTTCGGCCGGCGCTAGCCGACCAGCTCGACGACCGCGGCCAGCGGGACGGGTGCGACCCCGCCTCGGCACCGTTCGCTGCACAAGTCTGCAGGTAGCGGTTAGGTTCCGGGGGTGACCGGACGACCGGGTGTGGACGCGGGACTGCCGACGATCGTGATCGTCGACGACGCCGCCGGAGGTGCGTTCACTGGTGCGGACCCGGCTCCGGCTCTCCCGCAAGGTCGAGGTCGTGGCCGAGGCCACCGACGGCGTCCAGGCGATCGCTGCCGTCGAGGAGCACCAGCCCGACCTGGTGCTGCTCGACGTGTCGATGCCGGTCATGGACGGCCTCGAGGCGCTGCCGCGGATCCTGGCCGCCTCACCCGGGACCAGGGTCGCGATGTACAGCGGCTTCCAGGAGCGCGGCCTCGCCCACCGGGCGCTGGCAGCTCGGCGCCTCGGTCTTCCTGGAGAAGTCCACCCCGCTGGAGACGCTCGCCGACGACCTCGTCGCGCTGCTCCACGCGCCACACGACGGAGGCCGTGCCGCCGGAGGTGAGGATCCAGCCGAAGGGCGGCGACGACGAGGCCGACCGACCGCGTGCTGCGCGAGCACCTCGAGCGCTTCCGAGAGGTCTTCGACGACGCCGCGATCGGGATGGCGACGGTGACGCTGGCCGGGCGGGTCGCGCGCGCCAACGCGGCCCTCGCCGAGATCCTCGAGCGCTCCGTCGACGACGCTGGTCGGCACGGCGTACGCCGAGTTCGCCGGCGCCGAGGCCGACCACGCCGGCACCGGCTCATCGCCGACCTGCTCGACGGCTCGGCGCAGGTCCGGGCAGGTCGAGCACGACGTGCCCGGAGCTGTCCGACCCAGCGCCGGGTGTCGCGACGTTCGCCCCGGTGCTCGACAGCAGTCGGCGACCGCTCTACTTCTTCGTCCAGGTGCAGGACGTCAGCGGGCAGCGCGGCGCCGAGGAGCTGCTGCGGCGCAGCGAGGTCCGCTTCCGGCTGCTGGTCGACAACGTCGAGGACTACGCGATCTTCATGCTCTCTCCCGAAGGGATCGTGGAGAGCTGGAACACCGGCGCCCAGCGGATCAAGGGCTACACCGCGAGCGAGATCATCGGGACCCACTTCCGGACCTTCTACCCGCCGGCTCTCCAGGACGCGCGCCATCCGGAGCACGAGCTCGACCTCGCACTGCGTGACGGCCACTACGAGGAGGAGGGCTGGCGGATCCGCAAGGACGGCAGCCGCTTCTGGGCGAACGTCGTGATCACTGCCGTCCGAGACCAGGACGGCCAGCCGATCGGCTTCGCCAAGGTCACCCGCGACATCACCCGCCGCCGCCAGCAGGACGAGCAGCTGCAGCAGAGCGAGGAGCGGTTCCGGCTGCTGGTCGAGACCGTCGTCGGACTACGCGATCTTCATGCTCATCCCCGGACGGGCGGATCGCCAGCTGGAACGTCGGCGCCGAGCGCACCAAGGGCTACACCGCCGGCGAGGTCATCGGTCAGCACTTCCGGATCTTCTACCCGCCCGAGCTGCAGGAGGCACGGCATCCGGAGCACGAGCTGGAGGTGGCGCTGCGCGAGGGTCGGTACGAGGAGGAGGGCTGGCGGATCCGCAAGGACGGCAGCCGCTTCTGGGCGAACGTCGTGATCACCACCGTCCGCGACTCCACCGGCCGACTCGTCGGTTTCGCGAAGGTCACCCGCGACACCTCGGAGCGGCGCCGGCTGCTGGAGCAACGCGAGGAGGCGACGGCCCAGCTCCAGCAGGCTGCCGACGACCAGGCCCACTTCCTGGCGGTGACCGCTCACGAGCTGCGCACGCCGGTCGGCGTCCTCGGCGGTACGGCGGACACGCTGGCCGCCCACTGGGCCGAGCTCGACGAGCTCGAGCGCTCGGAGCTGCTCGCCGGGATGAGCGCGAGCGCGGTCCGGCTGCGCCGCCTGCTCGCCGACCTGCTCACCGCCTCACGGCTCCAGGCCAGCGCGCTCGAGCTCGACCGGCGTCCCGTCGACGTGGGGCAGGTCTGTCGCGCGCGGTGGCGACAGTCGTTCGGGCGCAGCCGGAGGTCGAGGTGGTCGTGGACCTCGAGCCCGGTCTGATCGTCGACGGCGACCCGGAGCGACTCGGCCAGATCGTCGACAACCTGCTCGCCAACGCGCTGCTCCACGGCCGCCCGCCGGTGCGGGCCTCGGCGCACGGATCCGCGCTGGACATCGTGATCGAGATCGAGGAGAGCGGACCCGGGGTGCCCGAGGACATCCGGCCGCGGCTGTTCGAGCGGTTCGCCACCGGCCGCTCGACCGGCGGGACCGGCCTCGGCCTCTACATCGTGCGCCAGCTCGCCCGCGCCCACGGACGGTGAAGCGACCTACCGTCCCCCCGACGGATCGGCGCCCGGCGCGTTCGTGGTCTCGCTGCCCCGCCCGGTCTGAGGCCCGACGCGCCGGTATCCGAGCGACGGGCCCCTGGACCGCTACTCTTCGAGTGTGCCCATCCGCGTCCTCCTGGTGGACGATGTCGTTGAGGTACGCCGGCTGGTCCGCACCTCGCTCCGTTTTCGGGGCGGGTTCGAGGTCGTGGGTGAGGCCGCCGACGGTGCAGAAGCCGTGCGGCTCGCCGCGCAGCTGCGTCCCGACGTCGTCGTTCTCGACCTCGGCCTGCCCGACATCGCCGGGCGCGAGGTCCTCAGCCGGGTGCGCGCGGGCTCGCCCGACTCGAAGGTCGTGGTGTTCTCCGGTCTCGAGACCGTCGACCGGGCCTGGATCGACGACAACGCCGCGGGCTTCGTGCTCAAGGACGCCGACCTCGGCTACCTGGTCGACCTGCTCGAGGCCGTCGGCCGGCCGAACCGGACCGAGGCGACCATCGACCTGCCCGACGACCTGAGCAGCGTCGCGACAGCCCGCAGGTTCGTCCGCGAGACCCTCGCTGAGTGGGGCATCGCCGAGCCGTTCGACGACGCGCTGCTGGTGGTCAGCGAGCTCGCCGCCAACGCGCTGACCCACGGACAGTCGTCGTACCGGGTCCGGCTCGCGACCACCGGTCACGGCGCTGCGGATCGAGGTCGACGACGACGGAGCCGGTACGCCGGAGCCGCAGCCGCTCACCGACACCGAGGAGCACGGTCGCGGTCTGCACCTCGTCGGCGCGCTCGCCGCGTCGTGGGGCATGGAGACCGGCGACGCCGGCGGCAAGCGGGTCTGGGCCGAGCTCGCGCTCCCCGTCGCGACCGCGGAGTAGGCCGCGCGCCGCCCGACCCGTAACCTTGCTCTTGTGGCAGGACCGGACTACGACGCAGAGATCAAGCAGCTCCAGGCGACGATGCACACCATCGAGCAGGTGCTCGACGTCGACGCGATGCGCGTCGAGATCGCCGACCTGGGCGAGCAGGTCGCCGCACCCGACCTCTGGGACGACCAGGAGAACGCCACCCGCGTGACCGGTCGGCTCTCGGCGCTGCAGGGCGAGCTCGACCGGGTCGACCGCGCTCGGCGGCCGCATCGAGGACCTCGAGATCATGGTCGAGCTCGGCCGCGAGGAGGGCGACGCCGACGCGCTGGCCGACGCCGAGATCGAGCTGGGCAAGGTCAAGAAGGTCGTCGAGGGCCTCGAGGTCCGCACCCTGCTCAACGGCGAGTACGACGCCCGCGAGGCGCTGGTCTCGATCCGCTCCGGCGCCGGTGGCGTCGACGCCGCCGACTTCGCCGAGATGCTGATGCGGATGTACATGCGCTGGGCCGAGCAGCACGGCTACCCCGTCGAGGTCTACGAGACGTCGTACGCCGAGGAGGCCGGCCTCAAGTCGGCCACGTTCGCGATCCACGCGCCCGTACGCCTACGGCACCCTCTCGGTCGAGGCCGGCACCCACCGCCTGGTGCGGATCAGCCCGTTCGACAACCAGGGCCGCCGCCAGACCTCGTTCGCCGCGGTCGAGGTCGTGCCGGTGCTCGAGCAGACCGACGAGATCGACATCCCCGACGAGGACATCCGCGTCGACGTCTACCGCTCCGGCGGCCCCGGCGGCCAGTCGGTCAACACCACCGACTCCGCGGTCCGGCTCACGCACATCCCGACCGGCACGGTCGTCAGCTGCCAGAACGAGAAGTCGCAGCTGCAGAACAAGGCCAGCGCCATGGTCGTGCTCAAGGCCAAGCTGCTCGCGCTGAAGAAGGCCGAGGAGAAGGCGCACCTCGACGGGCTGCGCGGCGACGTGCAGGCGAGCTGGGGCGACCAGATGCGCAACTACGTGCTGAACCCCTACCAGATCGTCAAGGACCTGCGCACCGGCTACGAGGAGGGCAACCCGTCGGCGGTCTTCGACGGCGACCTCGACGGCTTCCTCGAGGCCGGCATCCGCTGGCGCCGCGGCGCCGAGAAGGCCGCGGCGAACTAGTCCCTGACGCGCGGGCTGCAACCTGTTCTAGGTTGGGCGCCATGAGGCGCGACCACTGGAAGCGGTACAACGACGCCCTCGACCCGGCGACCGACTTCGTCGAGATCTACGCCACCGTCGTCGGCCACGAGTTCCCCTGGGACATGAACCAGGCCCTCGGCTTCGCGCTGTTCCGCACCTACGCCGTGCCCGGCATCGGCCGGCTGCTCGACGAGACCGGTGAGTTCACCGAGCGCCCCCAGAAGCGGTACGACGACACCGCGCTGCTCCTCGAGCCGCCCGACCCGGCTCGGGTTCGAGGACCCGGAGGCCAAGGCGGCGATCCGCCGGATCAACGCGATGCACCGCGCCTACGACATCCCGAACCACGAGTTCCGCTACGTGCTGAGCACCTTCGTCGTCGTCCCCAAGCGCTGGCTCGACGACTACGGCAAGCGGCCGCTGACGCCCAACGAGGTCGAGGCGAGCGTGCAGTACTACCGCACCCTCGGCCGGCACATGAACATCAAGGACATCCCGGAGACCTACGCCGGGTTCGAGGAGCTGATGGACTCCTACGAGGCCGAGCACTTCGCCTACGACGAGGGCGGTCGCCGGGTCGCCGACTCGACGCTCGCGCTGATGGTGGGCTTCCAGCCCCGGATCGCGCGGCCGGTGATGGGGATCTTCAGCCGGTCGCTCATGGACCCGCCGCTGCGCCGGCGTTCCGGTACGACGACCCGCCGGCACCCGTGGTCGTCGCTCTCGCGGGGCGCGCTGAAGGCGCGCGGCCTGCTGCTGCGGCCTTCCCCGCGCGGCGCGACCCGAAGCTGATCGAGGACCTGCCGCAGATCCGGAGCTACCCGAACGGCTACGAGGTCGACAAGCTCGGCACGTTCCCGAGCGACGGCTGCCCGGTGAGCTCGCCGGGCACGCTCGACCGGTCAGCGGGACGCCTGAACAACGCTGACGCACCAGCGGCCGGTGCGGACGAGGTCGGCGGATTCGAGCGAGCAGGAGAGCCAGGCGTCGCCGAAGAGCCCCTGGAAGGTCGTGGTGTCACCGCAGCGCACGGCGACCGACGGGGAGCCGAACGCAGGGGCGTCGGTCACGGGTGCGCAGCCCTGGCGGTCCGCAGCCGCGGCGCGCAGGCCGCGTGCCCGGCTGGGGGGTCACCGGCGGCGCGAAGACCCACGCCCGGGCCTTGGTGCCGTCCTCGGCGGTCCAGCTGCAGCCGAACTCGTGCGCGACGTCGGTGACGCCGGGAGCGAGCCGGACGCGGTCGCCGTTCGCGTAGCTGTCCGATCCGGTCGCCGGGGCGCCGAGCGCCTCCTCGACGGCGTCGCGGCGCGACCCGGGCGCAGAACTCGGCGCGGGTCGACGGCGAGGCCGTCCGTGGCGAAGTCCGCGAGCGGCGTGCTGGTCGGCGCCGAGGGAGCGCTGTCGGCGGGCTCCGGGTCGTCGCAGGCGGTCAGCCCGCGGTCCGAGCCCGAGGACCGTCACCAGGGCCAGCAGCCCGGCGGGGGCGACGCGGCGTGGCATGCGGCACAACATACGGGCCGCAGTTCGCCGTACAGCTGGGGGCACCGACTACCCTCGATCCGGTGATCCGCTTCGAGAAGGTCGTCAAGGCCTACCCCGGCCAGGCGCGCCCTGCGCTCGACCAGGTGTCGGTCGACATCGACAAGGGCGAGTTCGTCTTCCTCGTCGGCACGTCGGGGTCCGGCAAGTCGACGTTCCTGCGGCTGGTGCTGCGCGAGTACCGCTCCACGTCGGGCCGCGTCTACGTCGCCGGCAAGGAGATCAACCGGCTCGCGAGCTGGAAGGTGCCGCGGATGCGCCGCCAGATCGGCACCGTCTTCCAGGACTTCCGGCTGCTCCCCAACAAGACCGTCAGCGAGAACGTCGCGTTCGCGCTGCAGGTGATCGGCCGCTCCCGCTCGGAGATCAACAAGCTGGTGCCCGAGACGCTCGAGCTGGTCGGCCTCGACGGCAAGGGCGACCGGATGCCCGACGAGCTGTCCGGTGGCGAGCAGCAGCGGGTCGCGATCGCCCGGGCGTTCGTGAACCGGCCGATGATCCTGATCGCCGACGAGCCCACCGGCAACCTCGACCCGACCACGTCGGTCGGCATCATGAAGCTGCTCGACCGGATCAACCGCACCGGCACCACGGTGCTGATGGCCACCCACGACGCCGGCATCGTCGACCAGATGCGCAAGCGCGTCATCGAGCTCGAGGACGGCCGGGTCGTCCGCGACCAGGCCCAGGGCATCTACGGCTTCCAGCACTGACACGGCGCCGGGCGGACCAGGCACCACCGACTACGAGGAAAGTTCTCCACTTCCATGCAGCTTCGTTACGTCTTCTCCGAGCTCGGCCAGGGGCTGCGCCGCAACCTGTCGATGCACGTCGCGGTGATCCTGACCCTGTTCGTCTCGCTGACCCTGGTCGGCCTCGGCGTGCTGCTCAACCAGCAGGCCGACAAGGCCACCGAGCAGTGGGGCAACGAGCTGCAGATCACCGCGTTCCTCTGCAAGGACCGCGACGACAACCCGGCCTGCACCGGCGAGGTCACCGAGGCGCAGAAGGCCGCGATCGAGGCCGTCGTCGAGGACAACCCCGAGGTCGCCGACTACCGGTTCGAGACCAAGGAGGAGGCCTTCGAGAAGGTCAAGGAGCTCCTCGGCCCGGAGAAGTTCGAAGGGCCCAACCCGGCCGCGACGGCCGACGACATGCCGGAGTCGATCTGGATCACGCTCAAGGACCCCGAGCGAGTACGACGGCATCACCAGCGCGATCATCGGGCTGGACGGCGTCTCCAGCATCCGCGACCAGCGCGACGTGCTCAGGCCGATCTACGGCTCGATCACGCGATGAAGTACGCGCCTGGGGCACGGCGGCGTTCCTGGTCGTCGCCGCGCTGCTGCTGGTCGCCAACACGATCCGGCTGGCGGCGTTCGCGCGGCGCAAGGAGATCGGCATCATGCGGCTGGTCGGCGCCTCGACGCTCTACATCGCGCTGCCGTTCCTGATGGAGGCGCTGGTGACCGCGGTCATCGGTGTCGCGCTGGCCGCCGGGGCGCTGGGGGCCTTCATGTACTTCGGCGTCAACCAGCGCGCGGCGACCGGTCTGGCCTTCATCCCGTGGATCGGGATGCCGGAGTACATCCAGCGCGCTGATCGTCATCGCGATCCTCGGTCCGATGCTCACGCTGCTTCCGACACTCGTGCTGACCCGCAAATACCTCAAAGTCTGATCCGCGCGCGTTACCGTCGTCGCGTTCACTTCCCCGAACACGAAGGCAGACCGGTGCGTCTCTTCCCCCGTACCGCACGCCGACGCCTGGTGGCGGCCACTGCGGCCTGCTCGCTGGCGCTCGGCGCGCTGGCCGTACCCCTCGCGATCGCCGACGCGAAGGACCTCAAGCGACCAGCAGCAGCACGCCCAGGAGCAGGTCCAGCACGCCCAGCAGCGACCTCGACGAGTCGAGCTCGCGGGTCCGCGCCGGCCCAGGCCGCCCTCGACACGGCCGAGGCCGGCTCTCGGCGGCGCGCGCGCCGACTACAGGTCGGCCAGCGCCAAGCTGGCGGCCGCCGAGGTCCGCGACCAGGACATGCAGGAGCAGCTCGAGGCCGCGGAGCAGCGTCTCACGACCGCGCAGCAGGAGCTGGCCGACGGCCAGGCCGCGCTCGAGGACCAGCGCCTGGAGCTCACCGACACGGTCACCGACATCTACGAGCAGGGCGACCCCGAGCTGCTCGCGTTCGCCACGCTGCTCGACTCGCAGACTCCCGCCGACCTGACCCGCCAGCGAGGCACGCAACGTCATCGTCGGCCGCGAGGCCCGGGCCTACGACGACCTGCACGCCGCCGAGGTGCTGCTCCAGGTCCGCGAGAACGAGGTCCAGGCCGCCCGCGACGACGTCGAGGTCCAGCGCCAGGCGGCGGCCGACCACCTGGTCACCATGGAGAGCCTGCACCGCGAGACCCGCGCGGCCCGCGACCAGGTGACCTCGCTCGTCCACGACCGCCGCGACGCCCGCGCGGACGCCCAGCGCGGCCCGCCAGCGCGACCTGCACGACCTGCAGCGTGGCCAAGCAGCGCGAGCACCGGATCAAGCAGCAGATCCTGGCCGCGGCCCGCCGCGCGCAACGGGCGGCTACACCGGCCCGACCAACGGGCTGCTGATCCGGCCGGTCCCGGGCGCGGTCACCTCGCCGTTCGGCTACCGGATGCACCCGATCTACCACTACTGGGGCCTGCACGACGGCACCGACTTCGGCGTCGCCTGCGGCGAGGGGATGCACGCCGTCGCCGGCGGCACCGTGATCGCGAAGTACTACTCCACGCGTCTACGGCAACCGGCTCTACCTGAGCCTCGGCCAGATCAACGGCAAGAACGTCACGGCCGTCTACAACCACGCCAGCGGCTACCGGGTCGGCGTCGGCGACCACGTCGACCAGGGCGAGGTCGTCGGGCTACGTCGGCACCACCGGCTGGTCCACCGGCTGCCACCTGCACTTCACGATCCTGGTCAACGGCACCGCCGTCGACCCGATGAACTGGCTCTGCTAGCCGGTGGTCGAGGACGCGCTCTGGCGTCCGTCCTCCCGGTGGTTGAGGAGGGCGCTCTGGCGCCCGTCCTGCCGGTGGTTGAGGAGGGCGCTCTGGCGCCCGTCTCGAAACCCATTGCCCCGCCTGAGAGGATGGCCCGATGGCCAAGGAGCAGGGGCACAAGCTGATCGCGCAGAACAAGAAGGCGCGACACGACTACCTCATCGAGGACACCTACGAGGCCGGCCTGGTCCTGATGGGCACCGAGGTGAAGTCGCTGCGCCAGGGCCGGGCGTCGCTGGTCGACGGGTTCGTCGACATCGACGGTCACGAGGCGTGGCTGCACGGCGTGCACATCCCGGAGTACTCCCAGGGCACCTGGACCAACCACTCCGCCCGCCGCAAGCGCAAGCTGCTGCTCAACCGCGACGAGATCGACAAGATCGAGCGCCGGGTCAACGAGAAGGGCCTCACCGTCGTCCCGCTGTCGCTCTACTTCCTCGACGGCCGGGCCAAGGTCGAGATCGCGCTCGCCAAGGGCAAGAAGTCGTGGGACAAGCGGCACGCGCTCGCCGAGCGGCAGGCCAACCGCGAGACCGAGCAGGCGATCGGCCGCCGGCCAAGGGCATGTGACTGAGCCGGTGGTCGAGGAGGTGCGCAGCAACCGTCTCGAAACCCCCACGAGGACGTCGCCGCCGTCCGGCGCTTCTGGGAGTCGCTCGGCCTGCCCGGGCTCTTCGACGTGCACGTCCACTTCCTGCCGCCGAACATCCAGCGCGCGGTGTGGAGCAGTTCGACGCCGCCGGGCCGAAGATCGGCCGGGAGTGGCCGATCCGCTACCGCCAGCCGCACGACGAGCGGGTCGAGCTGCTGCGGGCGATGGGCGTACGCCGGTTCCCGACGCTGCCCTACGCGCACAAGCCGGGCGTCGCGACGTACCTCAACGACTGGGCGGCCGGCTTCAGCGCCGACGTGCCGGAGTCGCTGTGGTCGGCGACGTTCTACCCCGAGCCCGAGGCGGCGTCGTACGTCGCGGCGCTCGTCGCCGCCGGCGTCGAGGTCTTCAAGGTGCACCTGCAGGTGGGGGAGTTCCACCTCGACGACCCGCTGCTCGACCCGGTCTGGGGCATGCTCGAGGACGCCGGCACGCCGGTCGTGGTGCACGCCGGCGCCGGCCCGGTCGGCAACGACTTCACCGGCCCGGCACCGCTGGCGCGGCTGCTCGCCGGCATCCCGCGGCTGGCCGCTGGTGATCGCGCACATGGGCGCGCCGGAGGTGGTGGAGTTCCTCGCGCTCGCCGAGCGCTACGACGGGTCGGCTCGACACCACGATGGTGTTCACCGACTTCTTCCCGGCCCTACCCGCGCGAGCTGCTGCCGCGGCTGCGCGACCTGCGGCCACAAGGTGCTGCTCGGCACCGACTTCCCGACCATCCCGTACCCCTACGCCCACCAGCTCGAGGGCCTGGCCCGCCTCGACCTCGGCGACGACTGGCTGCGCGCGGTCTGCTGGGAGAACGGCGCCGCCTGTTCGGCGTCCCTGACCTGCGGAATACTCGATGGGCGGATGTCGGTTGCACCCGTAGACTGGCCACACAACTCAAGAGGGGCTGATCGGTTTCGACTTGGGACGTTAGTTCCAGGGGAAGCGGGTCGAGAAGCCAGCGTCATCTCGTAAACGATCGCTGGAAACCTATAACTGCCAACACCAATCGCAGTTCCTTCGCTCTCGCCGCCTGAGCAGTGATCGAAGCGTCAGACCGGGCATCCGTCTCCGTCCCGGATCCTGGCGTCATCTAGGAGACTTGCTGCTCACCTCCTGTCAGGAGGGGTGAGCGGGACTCAATCCTGACTGAGCCTGTCGGCGACGTGTCTAGTGCGAGCGCCGGGGCTGAGAAACGCGATATCACTGACTGCACCCGGAGAAGACCTGGTTCGACGCTCGAGGACGCGGGTTCGATTCCCGCCAGCTCCACCGTGAGGTCGTCGCAGATGGAACGCGAAGTCTTCGCAGAACAAGCCGGGCCGGTGGCGACACCGGCTCCAGCCCTCTTGAACGTGAGCCGCCCCGGCACCAGTCGGGGCGGCTCTCGTGCTGGCACGCACCGCGCCGCCCGAGACCGGGCCACGCCACGTCCGCCCTACGCCTCACTGAGGCCGCGGCACGCGATCCGGAGGCCCGGCCGAGACATCCACGCCGACGGTCCGGTTTGTTCGCTCGGACGGAGATCGCCGTGAGGCTTGTCGTTCACGACGAACACAGGGTGATGCCGTCCTCCCTACGGTGAGGCTCATGAGCAGACTGCGCGAGGTTGAGGCGTGGATCGTCGACCGTCTCCCGGCCCTGATCGAGAAGTACCAGGTGCCGGGGGCCGCGGTCGCGGTCCTGGCTGAGGGTGAGGTCGTGGACGCTGCCGCTGGTGTCCTCAACAAGGCGACGGGGGTCGACGCGACCGCCGATTCGGTCTTCCAGATCGGCTCGATCACCAAGCTCTGGACGAGCACCCTCGTCATGCAGCTGGTCGACGAGGGCAAGGTCGACCTCGACCTGCCGGTCCGCACCTACCTGCCGGAGTTCCGGATCGGTGACGAGTCGGCTGCGGCCGTGATCACCACGCGGATGCTGCTCAACCACACGGCCGGCTTCGAGGGCGACATCTTCACTGACACCGGGGTCGGAGACGACTGCGTCGAGAAGTACCTCCTCGAGCTCCATGAGGTCCCTCAGCTCTTCCCGCCGGGCGAGCGGTTCTCCTACAACAACGCCGGTTTCTCCGTGCTCGGGCGTCTCGTCGAGGTGCTCCGTGAGAAGTCCTACGACGACTGCCTGCGCGACCACCTCTTCGCGCCGCTCGGCCTGACCCACGCCGCGGCCAGCGTCTACGAGGCGATCACCTTCCGTGCGGCCATGGGTCACGTCGAGATGGAGCCGGGTACGCCGGTCCAGCCGGCACCGGTGTGGGCCATGGCCCGTTCGAACTCGCCGGCCGGATCGATGCTGGCCATGCGGCCTCGTGACCTCGTCACGTTCGCCCGGATGCATCTCGAGGACGGCAGGTCCAGCGACGGCACCCAGGTGCTCGCCCCGGGGACGGCTGCCCGGATGCAGGCGGGTGCGGTCGAGCTGCCCTACCTCGGCGTCATGGGCACCTCCTGGGGGCTGGGCTTCGAGCGCTTCGACGTACCGGAGGGCGACATCGTCGGGCACGACGGCAGCACGATCGGTCAGTACGCCTTCCTCCGCATGGTCCCCGAGGCGGGGGTCGCCGTCGCCGTGCTCACCAACGGCGGGGATGCGATGGCGCTCTACCACGACCTCATCAGTCACGTGATCGAGCAGCTCACGCAGACCCGGCTCCCCGCCATGCCCACGCCGCCCACCGACCCGGAGCGCATCGACGCGAGCCGGTTCGTCGGGACCTACTCGGCCGAGGTGATGGACCTGGTCGTGACCCAGGACGATGACCAGCGGATCTGGATCGAGGTGATCCCCAGCGCGGTCATGGTCGAGATGGGTGCTCAGCGAGAGATCACGGAGATGGTGCACTTCCGCGACGACAGCCTGATCCCGCTCGAGGCCGACCGCGGGATGTACCTGCCCCACGCCTTCGTCGGTGACGACGGCGACGGCCATGCCCTGTACCTGCACGTCGGCCGCGCCATCCGGCGCGCCGGAGCCTGAACACCATCCACCACACGACGAATCAGGAACTCCCCATGAAGCCGACCGCCCGGCGCCTCAGCCACTCCGCCATCGCGCTCAGTGCGACCGCAGTCCTCCTCGCCGCCTGCGGCGGCAGTGACGGCGGATCGACCTCCTCCGACGGGGGTGACAGCAAGTACGCCGACGGCGCCACCTTCACGATGGCGCTCAAGGGTGACCCGGGCAAGCTCGACCCGCAGTCGTCGGCCAGCAGCCAGCTGTTCACCGTCAACCAGCTCGGCTACGACAACCTGGTCGCGGTCGACGGGGACACCGGCGCGATCGAGTCCCAGCTGGCCAGCGACTGGAAGGTGGACGGCAAGACGCGTCACCCTCACCCTGAACAAGGACGTCACCTGCTCCGACGGCAGCGCCTTCACGGCGAAGACCGCCGTCGACAACATCGCCTACGTCAGCGACCCGAAGAACAAGAGCCCCTACCTCGGCGTGTTCCTGCCGGTCGGCGCGACCGCCAAGGCGGACGACGCCGCAGGAACGGTGACGATCACGCTGGCCCAGCCCGCGCCGTTCGTGCTCAACGGTCTGGCCAGCCTGCCCGATGGTCTGCGACGCCGGCATCAAGGACCGCAAGCTCCCTCGCCGACTCGACAGTGGGCACCGGCCCGTACGTGCTCAGCGAGGCGGCGCCGGGCGACCACTACACGTACCAGGTCCGCGACGGCTACACGTGGGGCCCGAACGGTGCGACCACGGCCGAGAGCGGCATGCCCAAGACGATCGTCATGAAGATCATCGAGAACGAGGGCACCGCCGCGAACCTGCTGGCGTCCGGCGACGTCAACGCCGCCCAGGTCATCGGCCCCGACGCGAAGCGCCTCGACGCACAGGGCCTGTTCGCCGCCGAGACCCCCGCGCTGCAGGGCGAGCAGTGGTACAACCACAACGACGGCCACGCGACCAGCGACCCTGCGGTGCGGATGGCGCTCACCCAGTCGCTCGACCTCGCCCAGCTCGAGTCCGTCTCCACCGCCGACGCCGGTACGCCGGCGACGACCCTGGCCGCGATCGAGCCGGTCGCCTGCCCCGGCGACTCGGTCTCCGGATCGCTTCCAGCGCAGGACGTCGATGCGGCCAAGGCCGCGCTCGCCGGGCAGCCGGAGCTGACCTTCCTCTACTCGAGCGCTGCCGGCAGCTCCGTGGCGGCTGCCGCCGAGCTCGCCGTCCAGGAGTGGGCGGCCGCGGGCGTCAAGGTGACGGCGAAGGGCGTGGACGAGACCGCGCTCCAGGGCGCCATCTTCGGCACCGGTGACTGGGACATCGCCTGGGTCCCGCTCAACGTCAGCAGCCCTGACCAGCTGGTCCCCTTCCTGTCCGGTGCCGGTCTGGCCGACGGCGGCACCAACTTCTCGGGCATCGACAACAAGGACTACACCGACGGCGTGACCGCGGCGAGCGCGATGCCCGGCACCGACGGCTGCGACACCTGGCTCAAGGCCGAGTCGTCGCTGTTCGTCGCGGCGGACATCGTGCCGTTCGCCAACAACATCGTGAAGACGTTCGGCAACGGTGCGGAGTTCGAGACCCCGGGCCAGCTGGTGCCGACCAGCATCCGGATGCTGGCGAACTAGTCGGATGACCCTGGCGAACCCGGTCGCACCGACGCCACGGGTGGGAGTCCTCTCCCACCCGTGGGTCCGGTTCGGGGTACGCCGTCTCGGGCGCCTGCTGGTCTCGCTGTGGGTGCTGGTGACGGCGTCGTTCCTGATGATCCACCTGGTCCCCGGAGACGCGGTGCGCGCCGCACTCGGCCCGACGGCGCCGGCGGATCTGGTCGCGTCGACGCGCGAGGACATGGGTCTCGACGACCCGATCCTGGTGCAGTACTGGCACTACCTGCAGGGCCTGCTCCATGGTGACCTCGGCACGTCGATCATCTCCCGACTCCCGGTCTCGGACGTGATCGCGCAGCGACTCCCGGCCACCTTGCAGCTGGCGGTGCTCGGCTTCCTGGTCGCGATCGTGATCGCGGTGCCCCTGGGCGTCTCCATGGGCGTCCTGACCCGACGTGGCCACGGTCGTCGTACCGAGCTGGGGTTCACGACCTCCACCGTGGTGGTCGGGCTGATCCCGGACTTCCTGGTCGGCGTCGGTCTGGTCTACGTGTTCGGCGTCAAACTCGGATGGCTGCCGGTCGCGGGCGACGACACGCCCTCGGCGTACGTGTTGCCGGTGCTGGCGCTCGCTGTCGGGCCCGCCGCGATCCTGTCGCGGATCATCCGGGTCGAGATGGTGGCGGTGCTGGAGGCAGACTTCATCCGCACTGCCCGGGCCAAGCGGATTCCGGCGCGTTCGGTCTACGTCGGTCACGCCCTGCCCAACGCGCTGACCGCGTCGCTGACCCTGGGTGGTCTGATCCTCAGCTCGATGGTGGCCGGGACGGTGCTGATCGAGAACGTCTTCGCCTGGCCCGGACTGGGCAGCACGATCGTGTCGTCGATCCTGAACAAGGACTACCAGGTCGTGCAGGCCATCGTCCTCATCTACGGCGTCGGCGTGCTGCTCGTGAACCTCTCCGTCGACGTGGCGCTCGCGCTCCTCGACCCCCGCTCGATGATCAGGGAGGACTGACGTGCGGCGCTGGAGGAGCGTGCTGCGCACGCCGCTCGGCCTGACCGCGACCGTGCTGAGTGTCGGAGTGCTGGTCCTGGCCGTGATCGCACCCATCCTGTGGACCGACCAGGCCGACGCCATCGACACCAGCGACATCCTCGCCGCACCGTCGCGCGAGCACTGGGCCGGCACCGACAACCTGGGTCGCGACATCTTCTACCGCACCCTGGTCGCCACCCGGCTCTCGGTGGAGCTGGCGCTGGCAGCGACCGTCATCGCGGTCATCGTCGGGCTGCTGCTCGGAACGGCCTCGTTCCTGCTCGGTCGGCGCAGCGGCCGGCTGGTGAATTCCGGCATCAACATCGCGGTGGCGTTCCCGGGACTGCTGCTCGCCCTGTTCTTCGCAGTGATCTTCGGGGTCGGGGCCACCGGGGCGGTGCTGGCGATCGGTCTGGCCGGTGCTCCGGCTTTCGGCCGATACACCCAGACCCTCGTCGCCTCCGTCGGGTCCCGCGACTTCGTCTCGGCCGCCCAGGTGGCCGGCGTCGGTCGACTGCGGCTGCTGCTTCGTCACGTGCTGCCCAACATCTCCGAGCCGCTGGTCGTCAACGCCACCATCGGCGCCGGCGGCGCGCTGCTGTCGTTCGCCGGTCTGTCGTTCCTCGGCCTCGGCGTCCAGCAGCCTCAGTACGACTGGGGACGCCTGCTCTTCGACGGGATCGGCTCGCTCTACGTCAACCCGGCTGCAGCGCTCTGCCCGGGTCTCGCGGTGATCATCGCGGGACTGGCGTTCAACCTGTTCGGCGAGTCGGTCGCCAAGGCTCTCGGCGTCGGCGTCGTCGGTGGGATCCCTGAGCTCCCCTCGGTGGCGGCTGCGATCGAGGACGCCGCACCGGTCGACGTGGTCCACCCCGTCGCTGACGACCTGGTTCTCGACGTACGCGATCTCGAGGTCACCTTCCCCGGTCCGCAGGGGCCGATCCGCCCCGTGCGCGGGGTCTCGTTCGGCGTACGCCGTGGCGAGGCGGTGGGCATCGTCGGGGAGTCGGGCTCCGGAAAGTCGCTGACGGCTCTGGCGATCTCGCGACTGATCGACGACTCCGGTCGGGTGGACGCCACCCGGCTGGAGCTGCTCGGCAACGATCTGCGTGGGACCGACTCCACGGCGCACCGCCGGTTCCTCGGCACCTCGCTGTCGATGGTGTTCCAGGACCCGATGACCTCCTTCAACCCGACCAGGCGGATGGGCGGCCAGCTCGCCGAGGTCGCCCGGCACCACCAGGGCATGGATCGGAAGACGGCGCTGGCCCGAGCCGTCGACCGGCTGCGCGCCGTCCGGATCACCGAGCCGGAGAAGCGGGCACACCAGTATCCGCACGAGTTCTCGGGCGGCATGCGGCAACGAGCGATGATCGGGATGGGCCTGATGGGCAGTCCCGCGTTGATCATCGCCGACGAGCCGACGACCGCACTCGACGTCACGGTGCAGCAGCAGGTCCTCGACCTGCTCGCCTCGATCCGTGAGGCGGACGACGTCGCTCTGGTGCTGATCAGCCATGACGTCACGGTGGTCCGCGAGGTCTGCGACCGGGTGCTCGTGATGTACGCCGGTCGCATCGTCGAGGACCTGCCTGCGGCCGACCTCGAGTCCGCGGCTCAGCACCCCTACACCCGTGCACTGATGGCTGCGGTGCCCGACATGGACACCGACCTCGACGCGCCACTCGCGGTGATCCCCGGGAGGCCGGTCGACCCCGCGGACGTACCGCCCGGCTGCGCGTACGCGGCTCGCTGCCCGCTCGCGTCGGCCCGCTGCCGCACCGAGGAGCCGTCGTTGGTGACGGATGCCGCGGGACGGCGGGTCGCCTGCTGGCACCCCGGCGAGCCGGTCCCGCTCGCGATCGAGGACCGCGATCTGGAACGGGTGGAGAGTCCATGAGCACGCTGGAGTTCGAGAACGTCACGGTCCGCTACGGCAGCACCATCGCGGTCGACGACGTGAGCCTGACGGTGCCCTCCGGCGAGGTGTTCGGTCTGGTCGGTGAGTCCGGTTCGGGCAAGTCGACGCTGGCCCGGGCCGCGGTCGGCCTCGCGCCGGTGGACTCCGGGCGGATCCTCCTGAACGGCGAGCCGGTCACCACCCGTGGCCGGCGCCGGCCGCTGCAGATGGTGTTCCAGGACCCCTACTCATCGCTCGACCCGAGGATGAGCATCGGGGAGAGCGTGGCCGAGGCGATCCCTCCCGGTGTCTCCCGAGCCGCGCGCCGGACCGAGGTCCACCGGCTGCTCGAGCTCGTGCACCTCGACCCGGACCGGGCCGGGATGCGGCCGGCCGCGCTGTCGGGCGGCCAGCGTCAGCGGGTCGCGCTGGCCCGGGCCCTAGCCGGGCAGCCCGAGGTGATCGTCGCCGACGAGATCACCTCCGCACTGGATGTCTCCATCCAGGGCGCCGTGCTCAACCTGGTGCGTGAGCTCCGGCGCGACCTCGGCCTCTCGATGCTCTTCATCTCCCACAACCTGGCGGTGGTCAGGTACGTCGCCAGCCACGTCGCAGTCATGCACCAGGGCCGCATCGTCGAGCAGGGACCTACCGACCAGATCCTCGCCGATCCCCAGCACGACTACACCCGCGAGCTGCTCGCCGCGGTCCCCGGAAACTCGAAGAACACCAGGAGCTGACATGACCCGACGGATGCGTATCGACGACCTGACCTCGCTCGCGGTCCCGTCCCAGCCGGCCCTCTCCCCGGACGGCTCGCGGGTCGCCTACGTCCTGCACACGCTCGACGCGGAGGCCGACAGCAACGTCGAGCAGCTCTGGACCGTGCCGGCCGCTGGGGGCACCCCGCGCCGACTGACCACGGGCACCGACGACACCGCGCCGGCCTGGTCGCCGGACGGCACCCGGCTGGCGTTCCTCCGTGCCGGCCAGGTGCATCTGCTCCCAGCCGATGGCGGCGAGGTCGAGCAGGTGACCGACCTGGCGCTCGGTGCCGGTAGCCCGGTGTGGTCGCCGGACAGCAGCCGGATCGCCTTCGCCGCCCGCGTCGACCCGACGGACGGCACCGGGCCGCTGGTCACCCGGCGACTGGACTACCAGACCGACGGCGCCGGGATGTACGGCGCGGTGCGCTCCCAGCTGCACGTCCTCGACCTCGCCAGCGGCCGGACCCGGCAGCTCACGCATGGCAGCGAGCACGCCGGGCAGCCCGAGTGGTCTCCCGACGGCGCGACCGTCGCCTTCACCCTCCGTGTCGGCGCCGACAGTGACCTGACCCTGCGCACCGCCGTGCACCTGCTCGAGGTCGACGACCCCAAGGCGCTGCCACGACCGGTCGCCCTGGAGACGGGCGTGGCCTCCACGGTGTCGTTCACCGCGGACGGATCCGAGCTGCTCGTCGTCGGCTGGCCCGGTGACCCGGTCGGACATGCCCACCTCCTGAAGGTGCCGCTCGGTGGCGGGGAACCGGTCGACCTGACCGGCGGGCTGGACCGCAACGTGATGCCCGGCGGCCCGGCGTACCCCGGCGCGCGTCCCGTCGAGACCGCCGACGGTCGTCTCCTCTTCGCCATCCGCGACCGAGGCTGCTCCCACCTGTGGGACGAGAAGGGCCCGGTCCTGGCCGGCGAGGGCCGGGTCGTGTCCGGGCTCTCGGTCGTCGGCGGCACGGCCGTCGTCGCCCTGGCCACCCCCACGTCGTACGGCGAGATGGTCGCGCTCGACCTCGCGTCCGGCGTCGAGACGGTGCTGACCGACCATGGTGCGAGCCTCGCGGAGGTCGAGCTGTTCGAGCGCGAGGACCGCACCTTCACGATCAGCGACGGGACCGAGGTGCAGGCCTGGATCGTGCGTGACCCCGAGCGGACGGGGCCGCTGCCGCTGCTCGTCGACGTGCACGGCGGACCGCACAACGCCTGGAACGCGGCCGCCGACGAGATGCACCCCTACCACCAGGAGCTCGCTGCCCGTGGTTGGGCGGTGCTGCTGGTCAACCCACGAGGCAGCGACGGCTACGGCGAGGCCTTCTACGACGCGGTCCACGGAGCCTGGGGCGTCGCGGACGCGAACGACTTCCTCGAGCCCGTCGACCAGCTGGTCGCCGAGGGCCTGGCCGACCCCGACCGGCTGGCGGTGACCGGCTACAGCTACGGCGGCTTCATGACCTGCTGGCTCACCGGGCACGACGACCGGTTCAAGGCCGGCGTCGCCGGTGGCGTCGTCAGCGACATGGTCAGCATGTACGGCACCTGCGACGACGGCACCTGTCTGAGCAGCTTCGAGCTGGGTGGCGCCCCGTGGGAGCGTCCCGACGAGTACGCCGCGATGTCGCCGCTCAGCCGGGTCCACGACGTCACCGCCCCGACCCTGGTCCTGCACGGCGCTGACGACCTGACCTGCCCGGTCGGCCAGGGTCAGCAGTGGCACACGGCGCTGCGTGAGCGTGGGGTGCCCACCGAGCTGGTCGTCTACCCCGACGCCTCTCACGTCTTCATCCTGCTCGGCCCGCCGTCACAGCGCATCGACTACGCCCGCCGGGTCGTCGACTGGATCGAGCAGCACACAGTGCAGGGTGGCCGCGCACCGATCGACGCCGCGCACTGGGAGCAGCGTCTGGCCCGCCTCGCCGAGCGACACCACGTGCCCGGAGCCCAGCTCGGCATCCTCCGGCTCACCCCCGAGCGCGACGACGAGGTCGTCACGGCGGCGTACGGCGTCCTCAACAACCGCACGGGTGTCGCCGCGACCGACCAGTCGCTCTTCCAGATCGGATCGATCTCGAAGGTGTGGACGGCGACGGTCGCGATGCAGCTGGTCGACGAGGGTCTTCTGCACCTCGACGACCCGATCGTCGAGGTGCTGCCCGAGCTCCGGCTCGCCGACGCCGACGTCACCAAGAGTGTCACCCTGCGCCACCTCCTCACGCACACGAGCGGCATCGACGGCGACGTCTTCACCGACACCGGCCGCGGTGACGACTGCCTCGAGAAGTACGTCGACCTGCTCGCCGATGCCGCACAGAACCACCCCCTCGGCGCGACCTGGTCCTACTGCAACTCGGGTTACTCCCTGATGGGTCGGCTGATCGAGAAGGTCACCGGCCTCACCTGGGACGAGGCGATGCGCGAGCGACTCTTCAACCCGCTTGGTCTGACCCACACGATCACCCTCCCGGAGGAGGCGCTGCTGTACGGCGCCGCCGCGGGCCACGTCGAGGACGGCGGCGAGCAGGTCACCGCGCCGGTGTGGCAGCTGCCGCGCTCGCTCGGTCCGGCCGGCCTGATCACCGCGACCGTCGCCGACGTGCTCGCCTTCGCGCGGATGCACCTGACCGGTGGTCTCGCGGCCGACGGCACCAGGCTGCTCAGCGAGGTCGCGATCGCCGACATGACCGCGCACCAGGCCGATCTCCCGGACAAGCTCATCCTCGGTGACTCGTGGGGTCTGGGCTGGATCCGCTTCGGGTGGGGCGTCGACGGCCAGTCCCGCGTCATCGGCCACGACGGCAACACGATCGGTCAGGCCGCGTTCCTCCGGATCCTGCCCGAGGCCGGCCTCGCGGTCACCCTGCTCACCAACGGCGGCAACACCCGCGACCTCTACGAGGACCTGTACCGCGAGATCTTCCTCGAGCTCGCCGGAGTGGAGATCCCGGCCGCGTTCGCCCCGCCCGCCGAGCCGGTCGAGGTCGACGTGGCGCCGTACGTCGGGAGCTACGAGCGGGCCTCTGTCCTGATGGAGGTCATGATCGGTGACCAGGGCGAGCCGCGGCTGCGGACCACGGTCCGAGGACCGATCGCGGAGATGGTGCCTGACCCGGTCGACGAGTACCCCATGGTCCCGGTCGGTCCCGGTCTCTTCGCAGTCCGGCCGCCGGGGATGGAGACCTGGGCGCCGGTGACCTTCTACGAGCTGCCGACGGGCGAGCGGTACGTGCACTACGGCGTGCGCGCGACGCCGCGGGTGGACTGACATGGATCTGGACACCTTCCTCGCCGACCTGCGCGAGCTGGTCGAGTGTGAGTCGCCCTCGGACGATCTCGCCGCCGTTGCGCACTCGGCGGACGTCGTCGCCCGGATCGGCGAGCTCCGGCTCGGCTCCGCGCCGGAGCAGATCGTCCTCGAGGGCCGGACCCACCTGCGCTGGCGTCTCGGGCCGGGTCCCTGGCCGGTGCTGGTGCTGGGCCATCACGACACGGTCTGGCCGATCGGCACCCTCGCCACCCACCCGTTCTCGGTCGAGGGCGACGTGCTGCGCGGGCCTGGCTGCTTCGACATGCTCGCCGGTCTGGTGATGGCGTTCCACGCGCTCGCCGGCCTCGAGGGCGTGACCCTGCTGGTCACCGGCGACGAGGAGCTCGGTTCCCCGAGCTCCCGGGCGCTCATCGAGGACGAGGCTCGGGTCGCGGAGGCGGCGCTGGTGCTCGAGGCCTCGGCCGATGGTGGGGCGCTGAAGACCGAGCGCAAGGGCGTCTCCCTCTACGACGTCGCCGTGGTCGGTCGCGCCGCTCACGCCGGGCTGGAGCCCGAGGTCGGTGTCAACGCGACCCTGGAGCTCGCTCACCAGGCGCTGGCGGTCGCCGGACTGGGCGATCGCGAGACCGGTACGACGGTGACGCCTACCGTCGCCCGCGCCGGCACGACCACCAACACGGTCCCGGCGGCCGGGTCCTTCTCCGTCGACGTCCGCGTGCGTTCCCTGGCCGAGCAGGACCGGGTCGACGCCGCGATGCGTGGGCTGCGACCGGTCCTGCCAGGTGCAGTCGTCGAGGTGTCCGGCGGGCCGAACCGACCGCCGCTCGAGGCCATTGCCTCGCTGACGCTCTTCGAGCGGGCCCGTGCGCTGGCGTCCGATCTCACCCACGTCGCGGTCGGTGGCGCCTCCGACGGCAACTTCACTGCCGGCGTCGGCACCCCCACCCTCGACGGGCTGGGAGCTGTCGGGGGAGGAGCGCACGCCGACAGCGAGCATGTGCTGGTCTCCCACCTGCTGCCGCGCACGGAGCTGCTGGCCGCGCTGGTCTCCGACCTGCTCGCCGACCCGTTGCCCACGACGAACCGACTCCAGCCGACTGGTGCGGCACGACCATGACGGGACCCGAGAAGGTGAGGACCATGGGAGCCGTGACCAACCTGACGACGCTCCGCTCCGACGTCGATGTGGACGAGGCGGTCCAGATCGCGGACGCGGCGGCCCTGGCGGCCCGGGTCTCGGTGCGCGAGCTGACCGACCTGGCCGAGCTCGACGAGGTCGTGCGCCTCTACGCCACGATCTGGGGCCGCGACGCGAACCCGCCGATCACGATCGAGCTGCTGCGGGCGTTCACCAAGGCTGGGAACTACGTCGGCGGTGCCTTCGACGGCGATCGCTTGGTCGGTGCCTGCGTGGGGTTCTTCCACGCACCGGCGGAGGACGCCCTGCACAGCCACATCGCCGGCGTCTCGGGAGAGGTCGCCGATCGCAGGATCGGCTTCGCGCTCAAGCTCCACCAGCGCGCATGGGCGCTGCTGCGTGGTGTCTCCGAGATCGCCTGGACCTTCGACCCCCTGGTCAGCCGCAACGCCTACTTCAACCTCAGCAAGCTCGCGGCCGAGCCGGTGGAGTACCTCCCGAACTTCTACGGCGCGATGAGCGACTCGATCAACGGCGACGACGACTCCGACAGGCTGCTGCTGCGTTGGCGGCTCGGCGACCCGGCCGTCGTCGCTGCGTGTGCCGGCGTGCCGGCCACGACCTCGATCCAGGCCGAGCTCGCCGCCGGAGCCGTCGTCGCGCTCGGGGTCTCCGACGACGGGCGTCCGGCACGCGGCCGTCTGGACGGGCGGACCTCCCTGGTGGCGGTGCCGCGCGACATCGGAGAGCTGCGCAGCAGTGACCCTGCTCTGGCCCAGGAGTGGCGCGGTGCCGTCCGTGAGGCGCTGTCGGCGCTGATGGCTGAAGGCGGCCGGATCACCGGCTTCGACCGCGCCGGCTGGTACGTCGTCCGGAGCCCGCGATGAAGCTGGAGGGCGTCGAGCTGCGACAGATCTCGATGCCGCTGGTCTCGCCGTTCCGCACCTCGTTCGGCACCCAGACGTCGCGCGACCTCATGCTGCTCCGCGTCGTCACCGACGTCGCCGAGGGCTGGGGCGAGTGCGTGGCGATGCCGGACCCGCTCTACTCATCGGAGTACACCGACGCTGCGGCCGATGTCCTGCGCCGCTTCCTCATCCCGACGCTGGCCGCTGGCGGACAGCTCGACGCCCTGTCCGTCGCGACCCGGCTGCATCAGTTCAAGGGTCATCGGATGGCCAAGGCGGCCCTGGAGATGGGCGTCCTGGACGCCGAGCTCCGCGCAGAGGGCCGGTCCTTCGGTCGCGAGCTCGGAGCGGTCCACGACCGGGTGCCGTGCGGCGTCTCGGTCGGGATCATGGACAGCATCCCCGAGCTCCTCGACGCCGTCGGCGGCTACCTCGACGAGGGCTACCTCCGGATCAAGCTCAAGATCGAGCCGGGCTGGGACGTGGAGCCGGTGCGTGCCGTCCGGGAGCGGTACGGCGACGACGTGCTGCTGCAGGTCGACGCCAACACGGCGTACACGCTCGCCGACGCGCGCCACCTGGCCCGCCTCGACCCCTTCGACCTGCTGCTGATCGAGCAGCCGCTCGACGGAGGAGGACATCCTCGGCCACGCCGACCTGGCGAAGCTGATCACGACGCCGGTCTGCCTGGACGAGTCGATCACCTCCGCCCAATCCGCGGCTGCGGCGATCCGCCTCGGTGCGTGCTCGGTGGTCAACATCAAGCCCGGCCGGGTCGGCGGCTACCTGGAGGCACGCAGGATCCACGACGTGTGCGTGGCGGCGGGCGTCCCGGTGTGGTGCGGCGGCATGCTCGAGACCGGACTGGGACGGGCGGCCAACGTCGCCCTGGCGGCGCTTCCGGGCTTCACCATGCCGGGCGACACCTCCGGGTCGGGCCGCTACTACCGCACCGACATCACCGATCCGTTCGTGCTCGACGACGGTCACCTCGCTGTCCCGACCGGACCGGGGCTCGGGGTGGCGCCGCTGCCGGACGAGCTCGCGGCAGTCACGACCAGCACCGAGTGGATCGCAGTCTGACTGTCGGACGATACGAACAGACAGATCGATCTGGTTCGACCTGACGAAGTAGGCTCGAGGTCACGAACCTACTGTCGGGGGTGCTGCGCACCATGAAATCCGCGACGAACCCGGTCAGCTCTCGACCGCGAGCCAGTCTCGGGCGGGTGCTCGACGACCTCGGCGCCACCCTGCTGGACCTGGTCCACGGCGACCCCGACGCCGCCCCGGAGATCGGGGGAGTGGTCATCCACGACCCCGTCGACGCACCTGTCCTGCCCGCTGGCTCGCTCGTGCTCGGCGTCGGGCTGGACGACCCGGACCGGATCGCCGAGCTGCTTGCGGAGATGGGCGACCAGGACGCATCGGGACTGGTTCTCCGCGCTCCGGTCCAGCTGACCCCGGCCGTGCGTACGGCGGCCGACCGATCTGCAGTCGCTCTCCTCGGGTTGAGCCGCGGGGTGCCCTGGGCGCACCTGGCCGCGATGCTGCGCTCGGTCCTCGCCGAGGGCGATGTCGGAGTCGCCGAGCCCGAGTCACTGGGCGGGCTGCCTTCCGGAGACCTGTTCGCGGTCGCCAACGCCATCGCAGCGCTCCTGGACGCGCCGATCACCATCGAGGACCGCAGCTCACGGGTGCTCGCCTTCTCCGGTCGCCAGGACGAGGCCGACCCGTCGCGGGTCGAGACGATCCTCGGCCGGCAGGTCCCGGAGCGGTACTCGCGGATCCTCAACGAGCGGGGGGTCTTTCGGGACCTGCACCGCAGTGACCGCCCGATCTACATCGAGCCGGTCTCACCCGACGAGCGTGATGCTTTCTCGATGCCGCGCGTCGCGGTCGCCGTCCGTGCGGGAGACGAGTTCCTCGGATCGATCTGGGCCGCCGTGCACGGACCGCTCAGCGTCGAGCGCACCGAGGCGCTGTGCGACGCGGCCAAGCTGGTGGCCCTGCACCTGCTGCGAGTCCGGGCCGGCGCCGACGTCCAGCGTCGGCTGCGTGCCGACCTGCTCAGCTCGGCGCTCGAGGGTGAGGCCGGCGCGCGCGAGGCGCTCGATCGCCTGGGCCTGACGGGGCAGCGGCTCCTGGTGCTCGGGGTGGACCTCTCCACGGCCGAGGATGTGCTCGCGCCCGACGAAGGCGCCGCGCGGGTCCACGAACGGCAACGGCTCAGTGACGCGTTCGCGATGCATCTCGGTGCGGCCGACCCGAGGTCGGCGGTAGCGCTCGTGGGTGGCGTGACCTACGGACTGGTCCCGCTGACCGGCGACGTCGCTGACGGGGAGGAGCGAGCGGTCCGGATCGCCTCCGACTTCCTCGACCGGGTCGGTGATCGGCTGCGCCCGGTGATCGGCATCGGACCGGTGGCGCAAGACGTTGCCGGGCTCGTTCAGGCGCGCGGCAGCGCCGACCGAGTCCTCCGCGTCCTGCGCGACAACCGTGGCGGACGGCGGGTTGCCTGCCAGGCCGACATCCAGGTCGAGGCACTGATGCTCGAGCTGCGCGATATGGCTGCCGCTCGGGGCGATCGGCCAGCCGGTGCGCTGGCGCGGCTGATCGACTACGACATGCGGCACAACACCAACCTGGTGGCAACCCTGCAAGCCTGGCTCGACGCGTTCGGGGATGTCGTCGCCGCGGCCGCGTCCCTCTACGTTCACCCCAACACCTTCCGCTACCGGCTGCGTCGGCTGACCGAGGTCGGGGAGATCGACCTCTCTGACCCGGACACTCGGTTCGCCGCGATGCTCCAGCTTCGGGTGCTCGCCCCACCGAGAGGCAACGACGAGCACGATGGGCGCAACCTCCGGCGTCCCTGATGCGTCACACAGACATGAACCTTTCACTCGGGACCACCTCCCTGCCCCTCCGGCTGCTCCTCTGCGCAGCCCTCGCCCTGACGATCGGCTCGTTCGGCGGCGCCGCGAGCGCAGCACCCGTGGCGAAGCCCAGGCTGATCGTCTACGCAGGCGGTGAGTCGCCAGGCGTCCAGGTCCAGTCATGGGCAGACCGCAAGGAGCTGCGCGGCGCACCGCGATCCTTCAAGCGCTTCATCGGGCACAAGGCCCAGCGGCTCGCCCACCACTCGAGCTGCACGCACGCCTACGTCGGTGTCACCGTCGAGAGGCTCAGGACGGACGGGTACGCCGTCGGCGGCATCAACGAGTGCGGCGGGTACGCCGCGATGTGGGCCGAGGTGCACGGCCACTGGAAGGAGATCCAGGGCACCCAGGACACCTGGAGCTGCGGCGTTCTCAAGCGTCACCGGGTGCCCAGCAGCATCGCCGGGACGTCCTGCTACTCCTACCAGAACCAGAAGACTCGGCACTACCACCAGCGCTGACGGTCGTCGGCCGGCTCGAGCCCGGACTCCTATGCTGGCCCGGTGGAGCTCGAGTTCACGGGTGCGACCTGGTTCTGGCGCGGGCCGTCGCCGTTCCACTTCGTGACGGTCCCCGAGGACGAGAGCGCGCTGCTGCAGGAGACCGCCGCGGCGGTGACCTACGGCTGGGGAATGATCCCGGTCCGGGCCCGGATCGGGATCACCAGCTGGACCACGTCGCTCTTCCCCAAGGACGGCGCGTACGTCGTACCGCTCAAGGTCGTGGTCCGCGAGGCCGAGGGCATCGACGTCGGGGACGTCGTGACGATCACGCTGGCGATCGACCTCTGACGTGGCGGCCGTCCACCAGCTCAGCCGCGCCGACGCCCGACGGATCGCGATCCGGGCGCAGCTGCTGACCGCCGAACGTCCCACCGGCCTGCTCGAGACGATCTACGGCTTGTCGGTGCTGCAGCTCGAGCCCACCAAGGCGATCGCGCCGAGCGCCGATCTCGTCCTGTGGAGTCGCCTCGGCCACTCGTACGACCCCCAGCAGCTCCGCGACGCCGTCGACGAGCAGCGGCTGATCGAGCTGCGCGGACTGGTCCGCCCGCCGGAGGACATCGCGCTCTTCCGCGCCGAGATGGCCGCCTGGCCCGGTGTCGGCGAGCTGAAGGACTGGCAGCGGTCCAACCGCGCCTGGGTGCACGCCAATGACGCCTGTCGTCTCGACGTCCTCGACCGGCTGCGTGCCGACGGGCCGCTGCCGAGCGATGAGCTCCCGGACACCTGCGTCGTGCCGTGGCGGTCCTCGGGGTGGAACAACAACCGCAACCTCCCGATGCTGCTCGGACTGATGGTCCAGCGTGGCGAGATCGCGGCCGCCGGTGGCGAGGGTCGCGACCGGCTCTGGGACCTCGCCGAGCGGGTCTACCCCGACGACCCGATCATCGCGCTGGATGAGGCACTGGCGAGGCGCGACGAGCGCCGGCTCGGTGCGCTCGGCATCGCCAGGCCGCGCGGCCCGGTGCAGACGATCGATCCGTTGGAGCTCGGCGAGGCCGGCGAACCGGCCGTCGTCGAGGGCGTCCGCGGGAAGTGGCGGGTCGACCCCGCCCAGCTGGGCCGCCCGTTCGAGGGACGAGCCGCCCTGCTCTCGCCGTTCGACCGCCTGATCCAGGACCGCAAGCGGATGAGCGACCTGTTCGAGTTCGACTACAACCTCGAGATGTTCAAGCCCGCCGCGCAGCGGATCTGGGGCTACTACGCGCTCCCGGTGCTGTACGACGACCGACTGGTCGGCAAGCTCGACGCGACCGTCGACGGTGCGGCCGGGGCGTTCACCGTCAACGCACTGCACGAGGACGAGGCGTTCACCCCGGAGATGGCGATCGCGGTCGAGCGAGAGATCGACGACCTGGTCGTCTGGCTCGGGCTGACCCGCGACCTCTCGTGAGGCACACGTGCGCGCACGTCTATCGGGGTCCGCCTCGTCGCACTCGCACCCCGTGGTCGAGATCATGGCCCGCCACGGGATGCGCTGGACCTACGGGCTGGGCGACAGCCGCACGTCGACTACGTCGGCAGCCGCGCTCGTGCCGCGGTCGCGCCGGAGGCGTGCCACAGCCACGGCGACTAACGTTGCCGCCCATGACCGCCGATCCGGACTGCGTCTTCTGCTCGGTCGTCGCCGGCACGGCTCCGGCGGACGTCGTCCTCGACGAACCGGACTTCCTCGCGTTCCTCGACCGGCGTCCGGTCTTCAAGGGCCACGTCCTGCTGGTGCCGCGAGCACACGTCGTGACCCTGCCCGACCTGCCCGCCGGCCTGCGCGACGGGTTCGTCGGTGCCGCGCAGCGGCTCGCGACCGCGGTCGTGGACGGGCTCGGTGCCCAGGGCAGCTTCGTGGCGATGAACAACGTGGTCAGCCAGTCCGTCGCCCACCTGCACCTGCACGTCGTGCCCCGCACCAAGGGTGACGGTCTGCGCGGCTTCTTCTGGCCGCGGACGACGTACGCCGGCGGCGAGTCGGCCGAGTACGCCGACCGACTCCGTGCCGTGCTCTGACGTTCCCTAAGGTGGCCGCATGTCCCGGGAACTCGCTCGTGTCCTTGCTGGATGCGCCGCTGCTGCTGCCTGCCTGCTGACCGCGTCCTGCGGGGGCTCTGACGACGCCTCGCCGAAGCCTGCGGCGGCCTCGTCGTCGGCACCCGACACCCGGACCGTGTCATCGAGCGGGGTCTCCTTCGACGTGCCCGCGGGCTACTCCGAGGTCGACGCGTCCGACGTCTCGGGGGACGACGCGACCTACGCCGACCTGGCCGAGCGGCTCGGCGTCACGACCGCAGAGTTCGGCCAGGCCATGAAGTCCGTCGACCTCTTCCTCTTCAGCGACGAGGGCCCCAAGGACGGGTTCCTCGACAACATCAACGTGATCGAGCAACCAGGTGAGCTGCCCGGAGACGACGTGCTGAAGGCGCAGTTCGGCCAGCTCGGCGCCACGGTGAACGACATCCAGCGCACCGACACCGATGCCGGAGAGGTCGCCGACATCGACTACGACCTCGAGGTCAAGGGTCACCAGGTCGCCGGTCGCGGTGTCCTGCTCAGCACCGACGACGGCAACGTCGTCACCATCACCGTCAGCGCGGGCGAGCGGGACGACGCCTCGGAGCTCGGAGACCAGATCGTCGCGACCCTGACCCCGGCCTCCTGAACGAGCGACCTAGGGTGTGATCGACAAACCAGATCGCCGATCGCAAGGAGTCACCTCATGGGTCGTTTTGATGGACGGGTCGCCGTCGTCACCGGAGCCGCACGCGGCATCGGGTTCGGGACCGCCACCAGGTTCGCCGAAGAGGGCGCATCCGTCGCGATCCTCGACCTCGACGAGGCCAACGCTGCGGAGGCGGCGGCCAAGCTGCCGCTGGTCGACGGGGCGAAGGCGGTCGGCATCGGGTGCGACGTCAGCAAGACCGAGTCCGGTGAGGCCGCAGTCGAGCGGGTCGTCGCCGAGCTCGGCGGCATCCACATCCTGGTCAACAACGCCGGTGTGACCCGCGACAACCTGCTGTTCAAGATGACCGAGGACGACTGGGACATGGTGATGAACGTCCACCTGCGCGGCGCATTCGTGATGACCAAGGCCGCCCAGAAGCACTTCGTCGCCCAGAAGTACGGCAAGATCGTCAACCTCTCGAGCGTCTCCGCTCTCGGCAACCGTGGTCAGGCCAACTACTCGGCCGCCAAGATGGGCATCCAGGGCTTCACCCGGACCCTGGGCATCGAGCTCGGGCGGTACGGCGTGAACGCCAACGCGATCGCCCCAGGCTTCATCGCCACGGAGATGACCGACGCGACCGCAGCCCGGCTCGGCGTCGGCGTCGAGGAGTTCCGTGCCGCCGCGGCCGAGGCCAACCCGGTGAAGCGGGTCGGCTACCCCGAGGACATCGCGGCCGCTGCCGCCTTCCTGTGCGCCGACGAGGCGTCCTACATCACCGGCCAGACGCTGTACGTCGACGGCGGCGCGAAGCTCGGTTAGCAGTCGGTCGGGGCCGCGCCGCCGGCCTGGCACCGGCGCGGCACCGGCTCCAGGATGCGTGGGCGCGCCTCCCCACGTGGGACGATCGCGCCTGCACACTTGAAGTCGACCAAATCACATGAGTTTCACGAACGGAGCGCGATCGTGCGTCGGTCCTATCTGATCACTGCCGTCCTCGCGGCGGCGAGCCTGGTGCTCGTCGGGTGCGGGGGCGACGACAAGCCGAGCGACGACACCACGCCGGCCGCCCAGTCGGTCGCCGGGGCCTCCGAGGTCGCCTCGACCTGGCCGATGACCGGCCTCCCGGTCGAGGGCGACAACAGCGCCTCGCAGACCTATCCGGTCCTGGTCACCAAGATGGACAACACCTCCTCGAGTGCCCCGCAGCTGGGCCTCAGCAAGGCTGACCTGGTGGTCGAGGAGCTGGTCGAGGGCGGGCTCACCCGGCTCGCCGCGTTCTACTACTCGCAGTTGCCGACCGTCGTCGGCCCGGTCCGGTCGATGCGGGCCAGCGACATCGGGATCGTCTCGCCCGTCGACGCGTCGATCGTCACCAGTGGCGCGGCCTTCCGCACGATCCAGCGGATCGAGGACGCCGGCATCACCTACTACCCCGAGGGCAGCGACGGCATCACGCGCGACACGTCCCGCAGTGCGCCGTACAACGTCTTCGCCGACCTGACGACGATCGCGAAGACGGCGAAGCAGGCCGAGAGCCGACCCGCGGACTACCTGCCCTGGGGCGACGAGAAGGACTTCCCGGGCGGCCAGCCGGCCACGTCGATCGCGGCCAGCTTCGGTGGGGGGCACACCACCAACTGGACCTACGACGGCAAGGGCTACGTCAACGAGAACACGTACGCCGCTGCCGGCGACGAGTTCCCGGCCGACACCGTGCTCGTGCTCCGCGTCCAGGTCGGCGACGCCGGCTACCTTGACCCGGCCGGCAACCCGGTGCCCGAGACCAAGCTGGTCGGCAAGGGTCAGGCGATGGTCTTCCACGACGGCAAGCTGGTCCGGGCGACCTGGGAGAAGGACGCCCTGGATGCCCCGATCACCCTCTCGACCAAGGCCGGCCCGCTGGAGGTGCCCGCCGGGCACACCTGGATCGAGCTGGTGCCCGGCGGCGAGCGGAGACGTCACCTTCTCGAAGTGAGGCTCGCCCGGCCGGTCACCGGGTCCTGCTGACCTCGCCGGGGGCCAGTTCCACGCCGCTCTCGGCGAGCGCCTGGAACCCGGAGAGGATGAAGCCGATCGCGGTCTCGACGTTGGCTGCGGCGACGAGCGGGTCCTCGGCGCCGGAGACGGACTCTCCGGCCGAGGACATCGCCCCGAAGAAGATCCGGGCGAAGGTCTGCAGGAGCGCCTCGTCGAGCTCCCACTTGCCGGCGGCGAGGACCGAGCGGACGATGTCGACGACGTTCGCGAACGTCGAGCGCTCCTCCTGCTCGCGATAGCGCTCGTAGCCGAGGACCGAGGGCCCTTCCTGGATCACGACCCTGCGGTAGCGCGCCTCCTGGACCACCTCGAGGAACGCGTGAAGTCCGGCGGTCGCCTTCTCCCACGGATCCTGGTGACCCTTGAGCGCCTTCTGGATCGCTCGGGAGGCGTCGCCCTCGACCCGTTCGAAGACCGCCTCGAACAACGCCTGTTTGCCGCTGAAGTGGTGGTAGAGCGCGCCTTTGGTGACCCGAGCCCCGGCCACGATCGAGTCGAGGGAGGTGGCGGCGTACCCGTTGTCGGTGAAGAGCTCCTCGGCGACGTCGACCAGGGCCCGCTTGGTCGACGCGGAGTACTGCTGGCGGCGGCTGACGCCGGGGACTCCGGGAGCCTGGGGGACCAGCTTCGAGACCGAGGGCTTGCTCATAGTTCCGGCAGCCTAATACCGACGGTAGGTACGGGTGCGCCGCGCGCGCTCGACGTACCGCCCCGCTCGACGAGCGACCCGTCACCCCGGAGCCACCGTGGGGGATGATGGAGCCATGGCCGAGGTGCGGGCGGGAATGCTGCTGGTGGCCTCGCCTGCGCTGGTCGACCCCAACTTCGTCGACAGCGTCGTGCTGCTCCTCGACGTCGACGACCAGGGCGCTCTCGGTGTGGTGATCAACCGGCCCTCCGGCGTCCCGGTCAGCGAGGTCCTGGATCGCTGGGCGCCGGTCGTCGACGAGCCGGAGGTGCTCTTCCGCGGCGGCCCGGTCGGCACCGACGGTGCGCTCGCCGTCGGGCTGCTGCGCGACTCCGAGGACGTGCCGGTCGGCTTCCGGCCGGTCGGGGGGCCGCTGGGTCTGCTCGACCTCGACACTCCCGTGGAGCTGCTCGAGGGCAGCCTCGCCGGGCTGCGCATCTTCGCCGGGTACGCCGGCTGGGGCGCCGATCAGCTGGCCGGCGAGATCGAGGAGGGCAGCTGGTACGTCGTGCCCGCGGAGGCTGCGGACGCCTTCCGGGTCGACCCGAGCGACCTGTGGCGCGACGTGCTTCGCCGCCAGCCCGGCGAGCTGGCCTGGCACGCCACCCGGCCCGTCGACCCGGACCTGAACTAGAGTGGTGCCCGTGACCACGATCGGATTCTCGACAGACACGGACGTCCGCGAGGACCGCCGTACGGTCCCGACCGATGAGGGCGATCACGAGCGGTTCTCCCACTACGTGGAGAAGGACAAGCTCACCGAGGCGATGGTGATGGGCACTCCCGTCGTCGCTCTCTGCGGCAAGGTCTGGGTGCCGAGCCGGGCGCCGGAGAAGTTCCCGGTCTGCCCGGAGTGCAAGGAAGCCTGGGAGTCGCTCCGCGAAGACCAGGGCGACGAGTGACGGGTCGGCCCGAGGCCGACCTCCAGCCCAACGCGCTGACTCCGGCCTGGCCGGAGCGTGCGGCTTGGGGGACGGCGACCTCCCTGCGCGCGTGGCAGACGGCCGCGATGAAGCAGTACTTCGACACCCAGCCGCGCGACTTCCTCGCGGTCGCGACACCGGGCGCCGGCAAGACGACGTTCGCGCTGTCGGTGGCCGCCGAGCTGCTCGGGCGCCGGATCATCGACCGGATCACCATCGTCGCGCCGACCGAGCACCTCAAGTCGCAGTGGGCCGAGGCGGCCGCACGAGCCGGCATCCCGATCGACCCGACCTACTCCGCGGGCAAGGGCAAGACCTCGCAGGACTTCGTCGGCATCGCGGTGACCTACGCCGGGGTCGCGGTCAACCCGCTGGCGATGCGGATCCGCACCGAGCGGTTCAAGACCCTGGTGATCCTCGACGAGGTGCACCACGCCGGCGACGCACTGTCGTGGGGCGAGGGCGTGCGCGAGGCGTTCGAGCCCGCGACCCGGCGGATGGCGCTGACCGGCACGCCGTTCCGCTCGGACATCAACCCGATCCCGTTCGTCACCTACGCCCCCGGCAACGACGGGGTGCCGCGCTCGCTCGCCGACTACACCTACGGCTACGCCCACGCGCTCGCCGACCACGTCGTCCGTCCGGTGCTCTTCCTGGCCTACTCCGGTGAGATGCAGTGGCGCACCCGAGCCGGCGACGAGATCGCGGCGCGGCTCGGCGAGCCGCTCACCAAGGACCTCACCAACCAGGCGCTGCGCACCGCGCTCGACCCCTCGGGATCCTGGATGCCGTCGGTGCTCGCCGCGGCTGACAAGCGTCTGTCCGAGGTACGCCGCCACGTCCCCGACGCCGGTGGTCTGGTGATCGCCACCGATCAGGACTCTGCTCGCGCCTACGCCAAGATCATCAAGCAGGTCAGCGGCGAGGCGGCCACTGTCGTCCTGTCCGACGAGAAGGCCGCGTCCAAGAAGATCACCGACTTCAGCACCAACGACAAGCGCTGGATGGTCGCGGTCCGGATGGTCTCCGAGGGTGTCGACGTGCCCCGTCTGGCCGTCGGGGTCTACGCCACCACGACCTCGACGCCGCTGTTCTTCTCCCAGGCGGTCGGCCGCTTCGTGCGTGCCCGCAACCGCGGTGAGTCGGCGTCGATCTTCCTGCCGTCGGTGCCCAGCCTGCTCGGCTTCGCCTCGGAGATGGAGGTCGAGCGCGATCACGTCCTCGGCCGCAAGATCACCGACGAGGGCGACATCTTCGCCGCCGAGAACGAGCTGCTCGCCCAGGCCAATGCCGGCGAGGGCGCCTCCGACGAGCTCGACAAGTCCTTCGAGGCCCTCGGGTCGGAGGCGCGCTTCGACCGGGTGCTCTACGACGGCGGCGAGTTCGGCCACGCCGGCGAGGTGCACGTCGGGTCGGAGGAGGAGATGGACTTCCTCGGCATCCCCGGTCTGCTCGAGCCGTCCCAGATGCGCGAGCTGCTCCAGCAGCGGCAGAGCGACCGGGCCCGCAAGCAGAAGGCTGCCTCGACCGACACGGAGCGGGCCGCCGACTCCCTGGTCGACGTCTCCACCCACGAGCAGCTGGCGGTGCTGCGCCGCGAGCTCAACGGGTTGGTCGCGGCCTGGCACCACCGCACCGGTCAGGCCCACGGCATCACCCATGCCGCACTGCGCAAGGAGTGCGGCGGACCGGCCGCTGCGGTCGCGACAGCCGACCAGCTGCACACCCGGATCGACCGGGTCCGCGAGTGGGCCACCCGCAAGAGCTCGTAGCGGGCCGGCCGGGCTCAGCGCTGGGCGAGCCGCCCCTCCAGGCGTTCTGACATCGCGGGGTCGGTGGCCCTGACGACGGCGCGCGCAGCGACGCCGAGGGCGACGAGCTCCTCGGCCGACAGCACGTCCACGACCAGGCGCCTCGCCTCCCGGACGTGCCCGGGTGCGGCCTCCTCGAGCTTGCGGCGGCCGGCGGCCGTCAGGTGGGCGGCGGTACGCCGACCGGCCTCGGTGCACTCCTGCCGCTCGACCCAACCGGCCCCCTCGAGCCTGGACACCGCGTGCGACAGCCGGGACCGCGAGCCCTGAGCCATGGTCGCCAGCTCGCTCATCGGCAGCGCGCCCATCGGAGCCTCCGAGAGCGACGCGAGCACGTGGTACTCGAAGCTGTTGAGCCCGGAGTCGCGCTTGAGCTGGGTGTCGAGGGCCGCGGGCAGCGTCATGACCAGGGCGACCAAGGACGCCCAGTCGGGGAGCTGATCGTCGTCGAGCCAGGGCACGTCGTCGGAAGCGGATCGTTCGGGCACGTGGCCAGCATAGTAGGCGACTTGAACATTCAACTCGACGTGCGTACCGTGGTGTTGAACATTCAATTCGACAGCTCCAGGAGAACGCCATGAACCTGCTCCGCATCGACGCCACCATCCAGGGCCCGGCCTCGGCCAGCGCTGCGCTCGCCGACCTGGTGCTCGACGAGTTCCGCGCCGGGCGTCCCGAGGTGCTCGTCGTCAACCGGCACCTGGCGATCGACCCGCTGCCGGCCGACTCCTGGGCCGACGCCGTCCACGGCTCGTTCACCCCCGAGGAGCAGCGGACGACGGCCCAGACCCAGGCGCTCTCGCTGGCTGCGGGCCTTGCGGACGAGCTGCAGGCGGCCGACGTCGTCGTGCTGGCCCTGCCGCTCTACAACTTCGGCGTCTCGCAGCACGCGAAGACCTGGTTCGACCTGGTGCTCGCGGGCGCTCCGCATGGCGCCCGCCTGCTCGAGGGCAAGCAGGTCGTCCTGGTCACCACCCGCGGTGGCGCCTACGGCGAGGGCACGCCGCGCGAGGGCTGGGACCACAGCACCGACTACCTGCGCCGGATCCTGGTCGACATCTGGGGAGCCGACCTGACCCTCGTCGAGCGCGAGTTCACCCTGGTCGGCGTCAACCCGGCCCTGGACGAGTTCACCGAGATCGCCGAGCTGATGAAGAAGGAGGCCGAGGAGGCCGCCGTCGCTCGCCGGTCGCGATCTCGCTCGTCGCTGAGGCCGACGCGCGCCAGCGGCCGCACCCGGTAGGAGACCTGGGTCGCGAGCGCGATGACTGTGGAGGACCTCACGATCGCGGAGGTCTCGAGCACCAGGTCGATGACGCGTTGCAGGTCGGTGTTGGAGCGGGCCACGACCCGTGCCCACATGTCGCCGGCGCCGGTGATGGTGTGCGCCTCCAACACCTCCGGGATCGCGGCGAGGTGGGCGCCGACGGTGTCGTGCCCGCCGCGGCTGGTGTCCTGGCGGATCTCGAGAGTCAGGAACGCGGTCACGGGATAGCCGAGCGCCTCGGGGGAGAGGTCGGGTCCCCAGCCGGTGATCACCCCGGTGGCTGCGAGCTTGTCGAGCCGCGCCTGCACGGTCCCGCGCGCGACGCCGAGCCGGCGGGACGCCTCCAGGACGCCGACGCGAGGGTCCTCCGCGAAGAGATCGATCAATCTGCTGTCGAGATCATCCATGTGTCTCTCCGATGCTGGGCAGGTTGTGCAGTGTTTCGAGCCACGATTGCACATACTGCCCGGCATGGTCAGGCTTCGGGCATGACGACCCACGCGCTGACCGCCGACGAGCTCAAGGCCGACCTGACCCTGGAGCAGCTCCAGCAGCTGGTCGGGCTCGTCGAGTACGACGAGGCGGGCGACGTCTTCCCGGTCACCGGGTGGGACGCGATCGTCTTCGTCGTCGGCAACGCGACCCAGGCCGCGCACTACTACCAGGCCGCGTGGGGCATGGAGCTGGTCGCCTACTCCGGCCCCGAGAACGGCAACCGCGACCACAAGTCCTTCGTGCTCCGCTCCGGTTCGATCAAGTTCGTCCTCAACGGCGCCGTCGACCCGGACAGCCCGCTCGCCGACCACCACCGTCGCCACGGCGACGGCGTCGTCGACATCGCCCTCGAGGTGCCTGACGTCGATCGCTGCATCACCCAGGCCCGCAAGGCGGGGGCGCGCATCGTGCGCGAGGCCGAGGACGTCACCGATGAGCACGGCACGATCCGGATCGCCGCGATCGCGACGTACGGCGAGACCGTCCACACGCTCGTCGACCGCAGCCGGTACGACGGCCCGTACCTGCCCGGCTACGTCGCGAGGTCCAGCACCTGGGTGAAGCCCGCGGGTCAGCCGAAGCGACTCTTCCAGGCCCTCGACCACATCGTCGGCAACGTCGAGCTCGGCCACATGGACGAGTGGGTCGGGTTCTACAACCGGGTGATGGGCTTCGTGAACATGGCGGAGTTCATCGGCGACGACATCGCCACGGACTACTCGGCCCTGATGAGCAAGGTGGTCGCCAACGGGAACCACCGGGTGAAGTTCCCGCTCAACGAGCCTGCGATCGCCAAGAAGAAGTCACAGATCGACGAGTACCTCGACTTCTACCGCGGCGCCGGTGCCCAGCACCTCGCGGTCGCGACCAACGACATCCTGGCCTCGGTCGACGCGCTGCGCGCGAACGGCGTGGAGTTCCTCGCGACGCCCGACTCCTACTACGAGGACCCCGAGCTGCGGGCCCGCATCGGCAACGTCCGGGTGCCGATCGAGGAGCTGCAGAAGCGGTCGATCCTGGTCGACCGCGACGAGGACGGCTACCTGCTGCAGATCTTCACCAAGCCGCTCGGCGACCGGCCCACGGTCTTCTTCGAGCTGATCGAGCGGCACGGCTCGCTCGGCTTCGGCAAGGGCAACTTCAAGGCTCTCTTCGAGGCGATCGAGCGCGAGCAGGACGCTCGCGGCAATCTCTGAGCAACCGTCTCGCTGACATCAGGGCCCTACACGAACGCGATCACCAGCAGCAGCGACCCGAAGAGGACAGCGGCCACCATCAAGAAGCCGAGGTTGAAGGCAGGCAGGCGTTGGTGGGTCCGCATCGCCCGCTCGACCCGCGCCCAACGGACCAGCGCAAGCGCGGTCACGACGGCGCCGAAGGCCACCAGGGTGATCGCCAGGACGCTCCGGATCCACTGCGACTCCGGCTGTCCCAGCGTGTGCAGGGCGACGCCGCCGGCGAGCATGGCCAGGGCGGTGCGCACCCAGGCGAGGAACGTCCGCTCGTTGGCGAGGGTATATCGCGGGTCCGGCTCGTCGCCCTCGTCGTAGACCCAGCGCGGGTGCCGATCCGTCATGCCGCCCATCGTGCCGTACGGGACTCGATCTAGGGTCACCCAGGTGAGCTACGAGTTCGACGGCCAGATCGCAGTCAGCAGGCAGGACGCCACGACGTACGCCGCGGACCTCTCCGACGGGTGGATCGTCGGCGGGGGTGTCAACGGGGGCTATCTGCTCGCGGTGATCGGGAACGCGCTGCGCGAGGCCGTGCCGACGAAGCCCGACCCGATCTCGGTCTCGGCCTACTACCTCTCGGCCGCGAAGCCCGGTCCGGCGACCATCGACGTCGACCTCCGTCGCGACGGCGGCAGTGTCGCGACGCTCGCGGCGGAGCTCCGGCAGGGCGACACGGCCCGGATCACCGCGCTCGCGTCGTACGGCGATCTCGACCGGCTCGGCGACGACGTACGCACGACGGCCGAGGAGCCGGTGCTGCCGCCTCCCGACGAGTGCGTGCGCAACTCGATGGCTCCCGAGGAGATCGCAGCGATCGCCCCGATGATGGGTCGGTTCGACATGCGCTTCCACCCCGAGCACGCCGGGTGGGCGGTCGGCCAGCCCAGCGGCCGTGGGGAGATCTCTGCGTGGTTCCGTCTGGTCGACGGTCGCGAGCCCGACCCGATCGAGCTGCTGATGGTGGTCGATGCGCTGCCGCCGGTGACCTTCGACCTGGGCATGCTGGGCTGGGCGCCGACCCTCGAGCTGACCGCGCACGTGCGGGCCAAGCCCGCTCCGGGGTGGCTGAAGGTGCGCCATGCGACCCGCAACATGGCGGGGGGCATGTTCGAGGAGGACTGCGAGGTCTGGGACTCCGCGGGGCGTCTGGTCGCCCAGAGTCGGCAGCTGGCCCGTCAGCCGCGACCGTGACCGCGGTGGTCGGCGCCGCGATCATCCGCGACGGCCGGGTGCTCGCCGCCCGTCGGACGCGTCCGCCCGAGGCCGCTGGGCGGTGGGAGTTCCCCGGTGGCAAGGTGGAGCCGGGCGAGACGCCGGACGCTGCGCTCGTGCGCGAGATCAGCGAGGAGCTCGGCTGCCGGATCGCGGTCAGGTCGTGGCTGCCAGGTTCGGTGCCGATCGGCGAGCAGCTGGCGCTCACCGTCGCGCTGGCCGAGGTCGTCGCGGGTGAGCCGGTGCCGGGGGAGCACGACGCGGTGACCTGGCTCGGGCCCGAGGAGCTCGGTGACGTCGACTGGCTCGAACCCGACCGGCCCTTCCTGCCGGCCCTGCGAGTCGAGCTCTCAGCGCGTTAGCGCCGTACGCCGCATCGCCACGACCCAGCGCCGGTGCGGGTGCTCGGTGACCGTCCAGAGCAGATCTGTGCCGGTCGCGTAGGCCAGATCCTCCGGCCCCATCGGTACGGCGTACCGCCGCTCGCGCAACGCACCCGGCTGGCCGACCCACACCGACCCCAACCGCCTGCTGCCGTGCGACGCGGTGACGAAGTGGCCGCCCGGGGCGAGCCGCCACGCCCTGCGCCCGGACCACGCCGCCGTCCACGGCGTCGATGTCGGTGAGGGGGAGGCTCGTCGACGGATCCAACGCGATCCTGGCCAGGCGGTGGGTCTGGCGCGCGCCGCCGTACTCGCCGACCACGAGTGCCGGAGTGCTGCCGGAGAGGTCGACGGACAGGAAGGAGCACCGCAGTGGGTCGGCTTCGTCGGCCGCCACGAAGCGGTGCCCGAACCGGACCGGCAGCACGAAGCTGTCAGGGGTGCGCAGCACGTCGTCGACGTGGCAGGACCAGAAGCCCCGTCCGGTGGCCGCGACGTGGAGGTAGGGGCCGTGCCAGGCCAGCCCGCCGGCGTGCACTCGTAGCGGTGCGCCGTCGGGTTGCACCAGCAGCACGTGCCGGTAGCGGCGGGTGTCGAGGTCGAGGAAGGTCAGCCGGGAGCCGCCGTCCTTCGCGTACCAGGAGGTGACCAGGCGTCGGTCGGAGGTCGGGTCGACGGTGATCCCCTGGGGCCACCAGCGGCGGTCTGCTCGATCAGCGGCGTCCCAGGTCCAGACCCGGTGCACGAATCGTCCGGGCGCCCAGGTGCGCCGGGCCCGCCGATCCAGGTTGTCGAGCACCGCGGCCAGGCCCACCCGCCCGCCGTACCGGTCGGCGAGGGTGTCGATCGCCGGCCCCGCGTCCTCGTCACGCTCCAAGTGCACGCGCGCACGGTATCGCGGCGACGGCTGGGATGATGGGCCCGTGCGCGGCATCTTCTTCGACGAGGACGACGCCCGGGCCGTCGTCACCCGGCTGGTCTCCCACGGTTACGACGCCCGGGCCGAGCGCGAGCGACTGTCCGGTGAGGACGACGACGAGGGCCACCCCTGGGCGGTCCTGAGCGACGCCCCCGAGCTGGTCCTCGAGCTCCTGGTCGAGGAGTACGACGGCTGGCTGGACGCCGGTGACGACGACGAGCCCGCAGCACCTCCGCTGGAGCTTCCTTCCGAACCGAGGAAGATCAAGCGCCCCTCCGGTGGTTGAGGGAGTGTCCGCCCTCGACCCTAGGATTCCCCCATGACGTTCGACCAGCGCCTCCTGCTCGTGCACGCACACCCCGACGACGAGTGCATCGGCAACGGCGCCACGATGGCCAAGTACGTCGCCGACGGCCGCGGCGTCACGCTGGTGACCTGCACGGCCGGGGAGATGGGCGAGATCCTGGTCCCCGAGCTCGAGCACCTCGCCGCCGACAAGGAGGACCGTCTCGGCGAGCACCGCCGGGGCGAGATCGCCGACGCGATGAAGGCCCTCGGCGTCTCCGACCACCGCTGGCTCGGTGGCTTCGGGAGGTTCCGCGACTCCGGCATGAAGTGGCACGAGGACGGCTACGCGATCGCCGCCGATGACGTGCACGACAACGCGTTCGCGAAGGCGGACCTCACCACGGCCGCCGACTACCTGGTCGAGATCATCCGCGACCTGCGCCCGCAGGTGCTGGCGACGTACGACCCCTTCGGCGGCTACGGCCACCCCGACCACATCCAGGCCCATCGGGTCGCGATGTACGCCGCCCAGCTGGCCGCCGTGCCGTCCTACCGCAAGGACCTGGGCGAGCCGTGGGAGATCGCCAAGATCTACTGGAACGCGATGTCGGAGAGCCAAGATGCGCGCGGGTCTGCGGGCGCTGCGGGACGCGGGCGACTCGACGAGCTTCGAGGGCATGGATCCCGACGGCCCGCTGCCGCCGTTCGTCACCGCCGACGACAACCTCGCGGCCGCCGTCGACGCGCAGGACCACGTCGAGCAGAAGATGGACGCGCTGCGCGCCTACCCGACCCAGGTCACCATGGACGGGCCGTTCTTCGCGCTGTCCAACAACGTCGGCAGCACCGCCTGGGGTGTCGAGTACTACCGGATCGTCAAGGGGGAGCTCGGCCCGCTCGACGCCGACGGGCTCGAGTCCGACCTGTTCGCCGGGCTCTGAGCCGGTCCCTTGATGCGTGTCCTCGCGGCCCTCGGCCTGGTGCTGGTCGGTGCCGCGACCGGCATCGCCACGGTGGCGCTGCACCAGCTCCCGTGGGGATTCGCGCTCGCCGCGGCCGCCACGCTGGTGACCGCGATCGCGCTGCCGCCCGGCTGGTGGTCACGGCTGGCGTTCGTGATCGGGTGGGTCGCGATGGTCGGCTGGCTGACCGTGCCGCGCAGCGAGGGCGACTACCTGATCAGCCAGGACTGGCAGGGCTACTCCGTGCTCGGCATCGGCCTGATCCTGCTGGTGTTCGGGATCGCCACGCTGCCCCGCCCGAGTCCGGCGCCATCTGCCGCTCCCTAGGATGGCCCGCGTGAGCGAGCCGCAGGAGTCCGCCGGTGGGAAGGTCGTGCTGCTGATGCTCGGGGGCCTGCTGCTCCTGGTCGGCGGCGCGTACGTCGGGCTCTATCTCGGTGCGAGCGACAAGACGCCGCGAGGCACCACGATCTCCGGTGTCGAGGTCGGCGGGCTGACCGCCGATCAGGCGTTCGACGCGCTGGCCGCCGGCCTCGACGACCGGGTCGACCGGCCGGTCGTCGTGGTCGTCGACGGTGAGTCGAGCACCCTCGACCCGGCCGCAGCCGGCCTCTCTGTCGACTACGCCGCCTCGGTCGCCGAGGTCGGCACCGCCAAGAGCTGGAGCCCGTCACGGCTCTGGGACTACTGGACCGGCGGTGACGAGCTGGAGGCCGTCGTCGTGGTCGACGACGCGGACTTCGACAGCGCCCTCGACGAGCTCACCGACCAGGTCGGCACCCCGCCGTCCGACGGTGACGTGAAGTTCAAGGGCGGCGAGATCGTCACCGTCGCTCCGCAGCCAGGGGAGGGGATCGACCCGACGCACGCCCGCGAGGACATCACTGCCGCCTACCTGGTCGAGAGCCCTCAGGACGTCGACCTGCCGACGACCACCGTCGCTCCCGACATCGACGACGACGACGTCCAGGAGGCCCTCGACGACTTCGCCAACCCGGCGATGTCCGCGCCGGTGACCCTGGTCTTCGGCGACTCTCCGGTGCAGCTCCAGCCGCAGCAGTACGGCGACGCGCTGGCGATGAAGCCGGAGGGCGGCGCGCTGGTGCCTGAGCTCGACGCCGACAGGCTGGTCGAGCTCGTCGCCGGGGGAGTCGGCGAGGACGGCGAGCCGGTCGACGCCACCGTGGCCCTGGTCAAGGGCAAGCCGAAGGTGATCCCCGCGAAGCCCGGCGTCACCTATGACCCGGCCGACGTCAACGACGCCTTCCTCGAGCTGGTCACCCGGCCGAGCGGTGAGCGCGAGATGGAGGTCGAGGCCACCGTCGCCGAGCCCGAGTTCACGCACCGCCGACGCGAAGGATCTCGGGATCACCGAGCAGGTCTCGACGTTCACGACCCACTACCCCTACGCGGAGTACCGGAACACCAACATCGGTCGCGCCGCCGAGATCGTGGACGGCACCGTGCTCAAACCGGACGACCTGTTCTCCCTCAACGACGTCGTCGGCGAGCGGACCCGCGAGAACGGCTTCACCGAGGGCTTCATCATCAGCGACGGCATCTTCAAGGAGGACCTCGGCGGCGGGGTCTCGCAGATGGCGACCACGACCTTCAACGCCGCCTTCTTCGCCGGGCTCGAGGACGTCGAGCACAAGCCGCACTCGCTCTACATCGACCGCTACCCCGTCGGCCGCGAGGCCACAGTGGCCTGGGGATCGGTCGACCTGCGCTTCCGCAACGACACGCCGTACGGCGTGCTGATCTCGTCGAAGGTCACGCCCGCCACGCCCTCCTCGGAGGGTGTCGTCACGGTCTCGATGTACTCGACCAAGCACTGGGACATCGAGTCCACGACCTCCGACCGCTACAACTTCCGCTCGCCGGCGACGCGCACGCTGAGCACTGCGGACTGCTACCCGAACACCGGGTACGACGGCTTCGACGTCGACGTGACCCGCACCTTCCGGCACGTGGACCAGGACGAGGTCGTGCGCACCGAGAGGATGCACACCAGCTACCTGGCCTCCGACACGGTGATCTGCAAGCCGCCGAAGGGTGCCTGACCGCAGCCACGCGGCGTCGTCGGGCAGGGCGTGCGACTGTTCAGCGGGGATCCTCCGCCGCCGCAGCCAACGCCGCCGCCAACGCAGGTGCGACCGGCAGCCGGGGGAAGAGGGTGGCCTGGAACGCGTGGTAGATGTCCGGCTTGCCGGCCCAGGTGCCCGAAGCCGGTCGGTTGTCGGGTGAGAGCTCGTGGTGCCACGAGCCGCGCTCCGTGTCGACGAGGTACGTCGAGGCGTAGCGCCACCAGACCTCGCTGCAGACGTCGTACATCCGGTCGCCGGTGACCTGCGCCAGCGTGGCGGCCGCCGCGACCGCCTCGGTGAGCACCCAGTGCATCCGCTCGCCGACCACGGGCGTGCCGTCCCAGTCGACGGTGTAGACGAAGCCGCCGGCGCCGTCGACGGCCCAACCCTCGCGCACCCCGGCGTCGAACAGCGCCACGGCGTCGCCGAGCATCCAGTCCGGTGCCGCCGAGCCGAGCGACGCCCGCAAGGCGAGGGTCAGCCGGGACCACTCGAACCAGTGGCCGATGGTCGCGCCGTAGGGACGGAACGGGTGGGCCGGCTGGTCGCGGTGGTAGTCGAGCAGCGGCGTCCAGGATGCGTCGAAGTGCTCCGGGATCCGCCAGGAGTGCGACCGGGCGAAGCCGTGCACGACCCGGGTGACGATCCGCAGCGCCCGCTCGCGCAGGACGTCGTCGCCCGTCACATCGGCAGCCGCGAGGAGCGCCTCGACCGTGTGCATGTTGGCGTTCACGCCCCGGTAGCCGTCGAGCACCGACCAGGACTCGTCCCACTCCTCGACGGCGAGGCCGGCTTCCTCGTCCCAGAAGTGCCGGTCGAAGACGTCGAGCGCCTCGGCGAGCAGGCCCTCGGCCCCCGGCCGGCCGGCCGCAGTCGCGGAGGACGCGGCCAGGATCACGAACGCGTGCTCGTACGCCGTCTTGCTGCGGGTCACCGGCCCGTCCGGCCCGACCTCGGCGTACCAGCCGCCGTGCACCGGGTCACGCATCCGGCCGGTGAGCGCGGCCACGCCGTGGTCGACGAGCGCGGCGGCGTACGGGCGGCCCATCAGGTGTGCGAGCGCGAAGACGTGGGTCATCCGGCACGTGATCCAGAGCTCCACCGGACGGTCGAGCTCTGGCCGACCGTCATCGTCCAGCCAGGCGAAGCCTCCCTCCTGATGGGCTGACGCCCTCGCGAACTCCAGCAGGCGGTCGCCCTCCTCGGCCAGTCTCATGCTGAGAGCCTAGGGAGGACGTGCGCGAAGGGCGTCGCCTCCCGGTCGCGAGGTCCGGCTGGACCTACGCTGTCCGCGTGCTCGTCCACTTCCGACTGACGGTCCCGACGGCGTTGACCGACAAGGTCACGCACGTGCTGCTCCATCGGGAGTGGGTCACCAACGTCACGCTCGGCCGGGGTGGATCGCTGGTGCCGATCGGCGACGTCGTCGGGTGCGATGTCGCTCGGGAGAAGGCGGGTGACATCCTCACTGAGCTGCGTGGTCTCGGACTCGACGAGCAGGGCGGGATCGTGCTCAGCTCCCCGATCGGTACGCCGTTCCGAGCCGCCGATCGGCTCGAGGCCGCGGCCCCGGGGCACCCCGACGACGCGGTGATCTGGGAGGCCGTGGAGGCGCAGGCCGAGGCGGGCGCGATCCCGACCGTCTCCTTCCACGTCTTCCTGGTGTTCGCGGTGATGCTGGCCGCGATCGCGGTGGTCACCGACTCTGCTGTCCTGGTGGTCGGTGCGATGGTGGTCGGGCCTGAGTACAGCGCCGTCGCTGCCTGCTGTGCGGGTCTCGCGTTGCGCAGGTGGGATCTCTTCGGTCGGGGGGTCCGCCTGCTGACGCTCGCGTTCACGTTCGCCATCGGTGTGGTCACCCTGCTCGCCCTGTTCGCGCGTGCCCTCGGTCTGGTCACCCTCGACGAGGTGACCCGCCCGCGGCCCAACACCGGCTTCATCTGGCACCCCGACCAGTGGTCGTTCGCCGTGGCCCTGATCGCCGGGGCCGCCGGTGCTCTTGCCCTCGCGCTGTCCAAGACCGCCACCCTGGTCGGTGTCTTCATCAGCGTCACCACCGTTCCCGCCGCCGGCAACCTCGCCCTCGGCCTGGCCTTCTGGGACCGTGACGAGATCGCGGGCTCAGGCGCCCAGCTGCTGATCAACCTGGTGGGCATGCAGATCGCCGGCGCCGCCGTACTCATCCTGATGCGCTGGTGCTGGCCGTCGGTCACCCGTGCCTCCGAGCGCGTCTTCGGGCGCCAGTCCGACCTCGACTGACAGCTACCCGACGACCGAGGTCGGCAGGGCCAGGTAGCGGTAGGCGTGGTGGGTGACGAACCCCAGACGCTCGTAGAGCGCCAGGGCCGCGGTGTTGTCGCCGATCACCTGCAGGTAGGCCGTCGTCGCGCCGTGCTCGGCGCCCCACTCCAGCAGTGCCGCCATCACGGCGAGTCCGAGCCCCTGCCGACGGTGGGTCGGGATCGACCTCGACGCCGCGGAAGCCGACCCAGTCGTCGGCGTACGCCGCGACGCCACTGGCCCGGTCGCCCAACCGAACGGTCACCAGATCGCCCTGCTCGTCGTACGTCGCGTCCTCGGGCACGCCGAGTCCGCGTAGTGCTTGCGAGACCGGTGCGATCTGGAAGAGCGTGTCGGCGTCGTCGCTCTCGAGCACCCAGCCGTGGCTGCGGAAGAGCGCGTCCTCGGCGGAGTCCGGCAGGACCGCGGCGATCGGTCGACCGGTGCGGCTCGCGTAGAAGTCGACGACCTGCGCGACGTCGTCGGCGGTGCCCGAGGGTGCGACCGCGAGCACCGAGTTGGCGCGTCGGGCCTGCGAGGTGGCGGAGTGCCGGAGGGTCCAGTCGCCGAGCGGTTCGGTCGTCAGGTCGGGCCACAGCGCGAGGGCGCGCCGTTGCGCCGCCAAGCGGGGTGACCCGGTGCCGGGGCGAGGGACGAGGCGGGACCGGCTTGCCGGACACGATGTCGGACAGCGAGATCGCGACCGGAGGACCTGTGTGCGGCTGCACGACGACACGTCCCGTCGGCCCAGGACAGGCAGATGCCCAGGACGTCGGTGAGGGCCGGCCCACCGGTCGGCCCGGTCTCGCCACGGAGCACGCGGCGGATCACGACCCGCTGACCGACGACGTGCGGACCAAGCATGTGCTTGGTCACATCGTGATGGGGTGTCGGCGGATGGCACGCTCGGGATACTAGGCTGTGCTCGATCGTCTGCTCCAGTCTTGTCCTCAGGAGGAATTCGATGACCTACGTCATCTCCCAGCCGTGTGTCGACCTCAAGGACCGCGCCTGCGTCGACGAGTGCCCCGTTGACTGCATCTACGAGGGCAAGCGGATGCTCTACATCCACCCGGACGAGTGCGTCGACTGCGGCGCGTGCGAGCCGGTCTGCCCGGTCGAGGCGATCTTCTACGAGGACGACGTCCCCGAGGAGGCCAAGGAGTACTACGACGCCAACGTCCACTTCTTCGACGACCTCGGCTCGCCCGGTGGCGCCGCCAAGATGGGCGAGATCGACCACGACCACCCCCTGATCGCGGCGCTCCCGCCGCAGGCCCAGGACCACTGATCGCAGCAGTGGACCGCAAGGTCTCGAGCCGGCTCCCCGACTTTCCCGTGGGACCGGCTGGCGCCGTACGCGGAGCGGGCCCGTGCCCACGCGGACGGGATCGTCGACCTCTCGATCGGCACCCCCGTCGACCCGACGCCCCGGCTGGTCCAGGACGCCCTCGCGGCGGCGGCTGACTCGCCGGGCTACCCGCTGACCATCGGCCGTGTCGACACCCGCCAGGCGTGCATCGACTGGCTCGCCCGCCGCCACGGCGTGACCGGCCTCGGCCTCGACGGCGTGCTCCCGGTGATCGGCTCCAAGGAGCTGATCGCCTCGATGCCCGGCCATCTCGGCCTGGGTGCGGGCGACCTGATCGCCTCCCCTGCGCTGGCCTACCCGACCTACGAGGTCGGTGCGGTGCTCGCCGGTGCGCGGTTCGTCGCGACCGACTCACTGACCTCGTTCGGCCCGGAGACGCCCGCGCTGCTGTGGCTGAACTCGCCGTCCAACCCGACCGGCCGGGTGCTCCCTCCCGAGCATCTCAAGAAGGTCGTCGACTGGTGTCGCGAGCGCGGCACCGTCCTGGTCTCCGACGAGTGCTACCTCGAGTGCGCGTGGGAGGCCACGCCGATGTCGGTGCTGCACCCCGACATCACCGGCGGCTCGCACGAGGGCGTCCTCGCGATCCACTCGCTGTCGAAGCGCTCCAACCTCGCCGGCTACCGCACCGCCTTCGTCGCCGGCGACCCCGCCCTGGTCGGCGAGCTGCTCGCCGTACGCAAGAACCTGGGGCTGCAGATGCCCGGCCCCCAGCAGGCCGCGATGATCGCCGCGCTCGACGACGACGCGCACGTGACCGAGCAGCATGCCCGGTACGCCGCTCGCCGGGCCAAGCTTCGTGAGGCGCTGCAGTCGGCGGGCTTCCGGATCGACCACTCCGAGGCGTCGCTCTACCTGTGGGCGACTCGCGACGAGGACTGCTGGGACAGTGTCGAGGCGCTCGCCGATCTCGGCATCCTGGTCGCACCCGGGATCTTCTACGGCAACGCTGGTGCGCAGCACGTACGGGTGGCGTTCACGGCCACCGACGAGCGGGTCGACGCCGCGCTCACCCGACTCGGATGACCGCCTACCAGCGGGCTCTCGCGCGCGTCCGCGGTCGGTCGATCTGGTGGTTCGTGCTGCTGGCGGTGCTCCTGGCGTTCTTCCCCATCTCCACGCCGGTGCTGATCGTGGTGTACGCGCTGATGGCGGTCGCCTTCTGGATCCCGCTGCTGCGCCGCTCGGGTGGGTCCTTCCGCGCCGGCTACCGGAGCGACGAGGACCGGTAGCCGCTCAGTTGCGGAAGATCCTCTCGACCGAGATCAGCGTGTCGTGGCCACGCCACCCTGAGCCGGTGTCCTTGCCCGCCCCGCCGTCGATGTAGTCGTCCTGGTCGGACCCGAAGACCCGGTCGTTGCCACCGAGGGCGTAGATCCGGATCGGGTCGGAGAAGTATCCGGCGCTGATCTCGTCGCGGCCGCTCGTGCCGAAGATCGTCCAGTGGTCGCCGTGCGGCGAGGCGACGTCCTCGAAGTCGGTCAGCGCGAGGTGGACGGCCTGGTCGCCGAAGCGTGCTCGGAGGGTGCCCGCGGCCATGTCGATCCGGCCCACGACGTGACGCTGGTAGCGGTGGTGCGTGTCGTAGAAGGAGAGATCGGCCAGGTAGTCGTGCCCGGTTCCGCCGGCCGCCACCTGGCCCGCGACGGGCTCGACGTCGTCGTTGATGCCGTCGGCACCGGAGTCGCCGTACGACCTGTCGGCGCCCTTGCCGGCCTGGATCAGATCTGCGCCCCGGCCGCCGCGCAGCAGGTCGTTGCCGGAGCTTCCGTTGACGGTGTCGGCGCCCGCTCCGCCGAGGACGGTGTTGGGGACCCGGTCGGGGTGCTCCTGGTACCTGTCCGCGGCATCGAGCCAGTCGTCGCCGCCACCACCGAAGATCTGGTCGCGTCCGGCGTTGCCGTAGATGTTCTCGGGAGCACCCGAGCCGCGGATCGTGTCGGCGTACGCCGTGCCGTCGAAGGTTGCGACCGCGCCCTCGATCGTGTCGGTCTCCGGGTCGTCCGGGTCGGTGCTCACGATGGCGCCGACCCTCAGGTCGGCAGTCACCCCGTGGGTCGCGCGGGCGACGGTGACCTCGTCGACCGAGCCCTGGTGGCGGGGGTCGCCGCCGGGGATGAGCGTGTCGTCGCCGGGCCCGCCCTCGAGGATGTCGCCGTAGTAGAGGTAGTAGTCGGTGTCCTCGGCGACCTTGGCGTCGGTGCCACCGTCGAGGATGTCAGCGCCGGGGCCGCCGCGCAGCGTGTCCTGGCCCGGGCCGCCGCAGAGGGTGTCGTCGCCGCCGAGCCCGATCAGCACGTCGTCCCCGGCGCCGCCGGAGATCACGTCGGGCCCGGATGTGCCGCGCAGGGTGTCGTCGGCGCTGGTGCCGCGGATGGTGGGTTCGGCGCATCGCCCCGACGCCACCGATGTCGGTCCGAACGCGAGCAGGGCGCCGGTGGTCGCGGCGACGGCGACCAGAGTGGTCATCGATCTCACGCGTCGACCCTACGTCCCGCTCGCGAGCAGGCGGCGATTGGGCGAGCGCCGTGGACCACCCTAAAATTCAGGTGTTGTCGTGGTCGAAGAAGGGGAACTCTCGTGGGGGGACGCGTGACTCCATGGGTGACCTCTGCGGTCGGTGCGATCGTGTTGGCGCTCCTGCCGACCGCTGCTCCGGAGCACGCGGTCGCAGCACCGGCGCGGACTGTGTCCCCACCCTCCGCGCTCGACCTCTCTCCCTCGGCCCCGGTGGTCGGCCAGACCTACGCGCTGAGCGGGTCGACGCCCGACCGGATGCGCCGAGCCGTGGTGCTCGAGGTGCGAGGCCAGGGTGACTGGCGACGCGCGGGGGCCCGCACGACCACTGCGTCCGGCGGGTTCCGGTTCAGCCTGGTCGCGACCGATGACGAGCGCTACCGGGTGCGTGCTCCGATGGTCGTCGGGTCGCGCACGAAGGCACGGGTCGACCGCTGGGTCTCCCGCCCTGTGGTGGTCGAGCCGGTCGCTCAGTCAGCGGTCGCGGAAGCACCGCCCACCACGGTCGAGGGTGATCCGCTCCGGGTCTCGGCGACCCTGAGCCCGGCGGTTGCCGGGCGACGCGTCTGGCTCGAGACTCGCGCCGCCGGAGGGTGGTCGCGGTTGCAGAGCCGCCTGCAGGACGAGCGCGGTCGGGTGGCCTTCGAGCTGCCTGCCGGAGCACCCACGGCGACGGTCTACCGAGTGCTCGCGGTGGCCGCCGCTGGCCGCCCGTCCGTCACGTCGTCGCCGATCCAGGTCGCGGTCCAGGGGCGGCTCCCTCGCCTGGACATCACGACCGACGACGCCGGTGAGATCACGAGCCACGCGGACTACGCGCACGCCGACCTGACCGTGGACCCCGAGGGGTCCGGACTCCCTGCCTACAGCGGTCGGTCGCGGTTCCGGATGCGGGGCAACTCGACGTCCTGGATCACGGTGAAGCGGTCCTACAAGGTCAAGCTCGACAAGAAGTCGGAGATGCTCGGCATGCCCGACTCCAAGGACTGGGTCCTGCTGGCCAACTTCTACGACCGATCGATGCTGCGCAACAACCTCGCCTTCGAGGTGAGCCGCCGGCTCGGTGAGCCCTGGACACCGCGGATGGTGGACGTCGAGCTCTGGGTCAACGGCACCTATCGTGGGGTCTACGAGTTCGGCGAGAGCATCGAAGAGGACTCGGACCGGGTCGACATCGACATCGCGGACGACCCCTCGGACGTTGCCGGGGGAGGGTATCTGCTCGAGGCCGACTCGTGGCCGGACGACAATGCGTCGTTCTCGACCGATCATGGTCTCCAGATCTATCTGCAAGAACCCGAGCTCGACTCGACTGACGAGACGGCGCAGTACGTCGACGGAGTCGGTTCCTACGTCCAGGAGTTCGAGGACTCGCTCTACTCGGACCACTTCACCGACCCGGACGCCGGCTACCGGCGGTACGTCGACGTGGACAGCTTCGTCGACTGGTACCTCGTCAACGAGGTGATGAAGAACAACGACTCGTCGTTCAACAACAGCTGCTGGATGTACCGCGATGTCGGCGGAAAGCTCACGATGGGGCCGGTCTGGGACTTCGACGCGGCCGCAGGAAACCGACAGACGAACCATCTGGCGGACCCGACCGGCTGGTTCCTACGAACGAACTGGTTCCCGTTCGCGCCGTCACAGTTCCGCGGGGAACAGGGGCATTGGCTGAACCGGATGTTCGAGGACCCGTGGTTCGAGGACCAGGTCGAGGCGCGCTGGCAGCAGGTCCGCGCCTCGCTGCTGACGCTGCCCGCGTACGTGGCGGAGCAGGCGGCGAACGTCGCTGCCGCAGCGGAACGCAACTTCGATCCGGTGTCAGAAGGCGGCGCCGGGATGCCGATCAACCGGACCTTCCTCGAGGATGGCGCTCTCCTCCACGGCAGCTGGACGGCCGAGGCCGAGCACCTCGAGGACTGGATCGGCAGTCGGGTCGACTGGATGGACGGGGAGCTGAGCGTGTCGCGTTGAGCTGCGCAGGCGGCACACCACCGTCTCAGTCGAAGACGTCGACGTGCACGTGGTCGCGGTGCTCGAGGATGGCCTTGTCGCCCGGACCGTCGGGTGCGTCGTAGTCGCGCCAGCCGTCGCCGGAGCGGGAGCCGGCGGTCCAGATCCGGTCGTCGAAGATGACCGTCTGGATGTCGAGCCGGTCCGCCTGGGCGACGAAGTAGTGGGCGATCGCCCAGCCGCGGATCTTGTTGTCCGGACTGATCGGTCGCACGAAGATGTCGACCGCGCGACCGTCGTAGTGGGCGGAGCCCTCCATGTGACCCGACGAGACGCCGCCCGGTGCGAACCCGCCCAGCGGCGGCGACCCGAAGACCTCGGTGACCTCACGCCGTACGACGTCGGCGCGGTCGGTCAGGCCTGAGGGGTTGAGCTTGTTGCGCTCCTCGGAAGGGGTGCCGTCGAGCCGGCAGCTGAACGAGTGCGGCGAGTTGCCGCTCAGCGCGGAGGCGAGCACCCGGGCGTCGGCCTCGTGGTCGGCGTACGCCTCGGGGAAGCCGGAGCGCTGCACCTCCTGGGCGGCGACCGTGACGCGCATCGACTCGTAGTCGCCGATCCGCTCGAGAGCGTCGTAGAACGCGTTGGCGGCGTACACCGGATTGGTCACCTGCTTGTAGCTGCCCCAGCCCTGCGACGGCCGCTGCTGGAAGAGCCCGGCGGAGTCCCGGTCGCCGGCCTCGAGGTTGTAGAGCTTCGACTCCTGGTACGCCGTGGCCAGGGCGATCGTGGCCGCCCGCGCGGGCATGCCGCGGTCGACCGAGATCGCGGAGATCAGGGCGGCGTTCTCCGCCTGCTCGGGGGTGAGCGTGACGGTCCGCCCGCTGACCGTCGCCGTGCACTCGTCGGGCTGGAACATCGGGACGACGTGGCGCAGCGTCCCGTAGCCGACGGCGGCCACGATCCCCACACCGGCCAGGCCGACGAGGGCCAGGCCCGTGCGCAGTCTCATTCAGTCAGTGTGCGGTGCGGGGTGATGGAAGCTCAGTTCGCGTGCAGCGCGGCGTTGAGCTCGATGCCGCCGCTCTTCCACGGGACGGCCTCGATCGCGCCGGTCACCGAGTTGCGGCGGAAGAGCACGTTGCTCGCCCCCGACAGCTCGACCGCCTTGATCACCTGGGTCCGGCTGTGGGCCCGGTCCGCGTCGGCGATGGTGACCTTGGTGCCGGCGGTGATGTAGCAGCCTGCCTCGACCACGCAGTCGTCGCCGAGGGAGATCCCCAGGCCGGAGTTGGCGCCCAGCAGGCAGCGCTCGCCGATCGAGATGACCTGCTTGCCGCCACCGGAGAGCGTCCCCATGATCGACGCGCCGCCGCCGACGTCGGAGTCCTTGCCGACCAGGACGCCACCCGAGATCCGCCCCTCGACCATCGAGGCGCCGAGGGTCCCGGCGTTGAAGTTGACGAAGCCCTCGTGCATGACGGTGGTGCCGGATGCCAGGTGGGCGCCGAGGCGGACGCGGTCGGCGTCGGCGATCCGGACGCCGGACGGGACGACGTAGTCGACCATCCGCGGGAACTTGTCGACGCCGAAGACCGTGATGTGGCGCCCGCCGGCCCGCAGCCGGATGCGCGTGCTCTCGAAGTCCGCGACGGCGCACGGGCCGGCCGAGGTCCACACGACGTTCTCGAGCAGCCCGAAGATCCCGTCGAGTGAGATCGAGTGGGGTACGACGAGCCGCGACGACAGCAGGTGGAGGCGCAACCAGACGTCCTCGGTCGACGTCGGTGCGGCCTGGAGGTCGGCGATCTCGACCAGCCGCACCTCGGTGTGCACGCCGCGGTCGCCATCGGCACCCGCGAGGGGGCCGAGCTCGGCGGAGACGGTCGTGCCGTCCGGCTTCTCGCCCAGCGCGGGGGCGGGGAACCAGACGTCGAGGACGCCGCCGTCGGCGTCGAGGGTGGCCAGGCCGAAGCCCCAAGCAGTGGAAGGAGACGCAGTCACAGCAGGACAGGCTACTGGCCCGTGCGACCGTCGATGCACTCGCGGAGCAGGTCGGCGTGCCCGACGTGGCGGGCGTACTCCTCGACAACGTGCACCATGATGTCGCGGACCTCGTACTGGTCCTCGCCGTCGGGGTCGCCGATCAGTCGATCCCAGTCGGTGTCCGTGACGTAGAACGCGTCGGCGTCGGCCGCCACCTGGTGCCAGGTCGCCCAGGCTTCCTCGACGATGGCCGGGTCGGCGACCGCGCCGGTGAAGTCGAAGAGCCGGTCGTCGGGCTTCTTGTAGAGCTGCGGGATGTCCTCGCCTTGCAGGACCCGGCGCGACCAGTGGTGCTCCATCTGCGCGAGGTGCCGGATCAGACCGAGCAGGGACAGGGTCGACGGCGGGACCGATCGGCGAGCCAGCTGCTCGGCGTCCAGGCCCTCGCACTTGAGCTTGAACGTCAACCGGTAGTTGCGCAGGTAGGCGAGGGTGTTGGCCTGCTCACCGCGGGTGCTGGAGTAGTCGCGGGGGTCGTCGCCATCGGGCTGCCACATGTCACTCATGGCCCCACCCGACCACCCCGGCCGGTCGCGCCGCAAACGGATTGGCCAACGGATTGGCGGGGCACGGCGCGGGCGCCGTACGCTGGGGGCACAGGCGTCTGAGCCGTCATCAGCGGTGAGCCTCCGGAAGAACAGCACGCTCCCAGAAATGGGGCAGGCCCAGTAGACCCGGACGGGTAGGCCCGTCACAGCCGTGAAGAGTGGTCGTCCTCCGGGACGGCAAGTGAGGTGGTACCGCGGGCCCTGTGATCAGCAGAGCGTCGTCCTCATGTGATGACGACGCAGCGCAGGAGAGCGACCCATGACGTATCCGAAGGTCTCCACGTCCGAGACGGCATCCGTGCCGTCCTCCCCGAAGTTCCCCGCGATCGAGGAGCGGGTGCTGGAGTACTGGAAGCAGGACGACACCTTCCAGGCCAGCATCGACCAGCGCGACCCCGGTGCGGACGGCGCCAACGAGTTCGTCTTCTACGACGGACCGCCGTTCGCCAACGGACTCCCGCACTACGGCCACCTGCTGACCGGTTACGTCAAGGACCTGATCCCGCGCTACCAGACGATGCGCGGCAAGCGCGTCGAGCGCCGCTTCGGCTGGGACACCCACGGGCTGCCGGCCGAGCTCGAGGCGATGCGGCTCAACGGCATCAAGACCACCGACGAGATCCTCGAGCTCGGCATCGAGAAGTTCAACGAGGCCTGCCGAGCCTCGGTGATGAAGTACACCGGCGAGTGGCGCGAGTACGTCACCCGGCAGGCGCGCTGGGTCGACTTCGACAACGACTACCGCACCATGAACCCCGACTACATGGAGTCGGTGCTCTGGGCCTTCAAGCAGCTCTTCGACAAGGGCCTGGTCTACGAGGGCTTCCGTGTCCTGCCCTACTGCTGGAACGACGAGACCCCGCTGTCCAACCACGAGCTGCGGATGGACGACGACGTCTACCAGAACCGCCAGGACCCGGCCGTCACCGTCGGGTACGACGTCACGACTCCTGGCGAGTTCCAGGGCGCCAAGCTGCTCATCTGGACGACGACCCCATGGACCCTGACCAGCAACCTCGCGGTGATGGTCGGGGCGGACATCGACTACGTGATGGTCGAGCTGGACGGCGTCCGTCACATCCTGGCCGAGCCGCGGCTCGCGGCGTACGCACGTGAGCTGGGCGAGGCGACCGAGGTCTGGCGCGGCGTCGGCGCTGACCTGGTCGGGCTGACCTACACGCCGCCGTTCTCCTACTACCTCGGCCACGACAGGGCCTTCCGGGTGGTGCCCGCCGAGTTCGTGACGACCACCGACGGCACGGGGCTCGTGCACACTGCAGGCGCCTTCGGTGAGGACGACAAGATCGTCACCGACCGCGAGGGCATCGAGCCGGTGATGCCGGTGGGCAAGGACGGGAGGTTCACGTTCCCGGTCGTGGAGTACGAAGGCATGAACATCTTCGACTCCAACCTGCACGTGATCGATCACCTCAAGGCCGCGACCAGCGGGACCGGGGAGACCGGGTCGGTCTCGCCGGGCACGGTGCTGCTGCGCCGCGAGACGTACGACCACAGCTACCCGCACTGCTGGCGCTGCCGTGAGCCCCTGATCTACAAGGGCGTCTCGTCCTGGTTCGTCGAGGTCACCGCGATCAAGGCGCGGATGCTGGAGCTCAACCAGGAGATCAACTGGGTCCCCGACCACATCCAGGACGGCCAGTTCGGCCGGTGGCTGGAGAACGCCCGCGACTGGTCGATCACCCGCAACCGGTTCTGGGGCTCCCCGGTCCCGGTCTGGAAGAGCGACGACCCGACGTACCCCCGCATCGACGTCTACGGCTCCTTCGCCGAGCTCGAGCGTGACTTCGGCCGGTTGCCGCTCGACAAGGACGGTCAGCCCGACCTGCACCGGCCGTACGTCGACGACCTGGTGCGCCCCAACCCCGACGACCCGACAGGTCAGTCGACGATGCGCCGCGTCGCTGACGTGCTCGACGTCTGGTTCGACTCGGGCTCGATGCGCTTCGCCCAGGTCCACGTGCCCTTCGAGAACGAGGACTGGTTCAAGCACCACTTCCCGGCCGACTTCATCGTCGAGTACATCGGCCAGACCCGCGGCTGGTTCTACACGCTGCACATCCTGGCGACCGCGATCTTCGACAAGCCGGCGTTCGAGAACTGCATCAGCCACGGCATCGTGCTCGGCTCCGACGGCAACAAGATGTCGAAGTCGCTGCGCAACTACCCCGACGTCCGCGAGGTCTTCGACCGCGACGGCGCCGACGCGATGCGCTGGTTCCTGATGTCGTCACCGATCCTGCGCGGCGGCAACCTGATCGTCACCGAGCAGGGCATCCGCGACTCGGTGCGCCAGGTGCTGATCCCGCTCTGGAACAGCTGGTACTTCTTCCAGCTCTACGCCAACGCGGCCAGGGCGGGCAGGGGTACGACGCGAGCCCGCGGACCGACTCCAGCGACCCGCTGGACCGCTACCTGCTGGCCAAGTGCCGCGACTTCGTCGAGGAGATGACGACGGCGCTGGACGCGTACGCCGTGGCGGACGCCTGCGACGCGACCCGGTCGTTCCTCGACGTGCTGACGAACTGGTACATCCGCCGCTCGCGGGACCGCTTCTGGGGCGACAACGCGGAGGCCTTCGACACGCTCTACACCGTGCTCGAGGTCGTCTGTCGCGCCACCGCGCCGCTGATGCCGTTGGCGACCGAGGAGGTCTGGCGCGGGCTCACCGGTGGCCGCTCGGTTCACCTGACCGACTGGCCGCTGGTCGACGAGCTGCCCGCCGACGACGCGCTGGTCGCCGCGATGGACCAGGTGCGTGAGGTCTGCTCCGCGACGTCGGCGCTGCGCAAGGCCGGCAACCTGCGCAACCGGCTCCCGCTCTCGACCCTGACCGTGGTCGTCGACGACCCGGCCGCGCTGGCCGGGTTCGAGGCGATCGTGCGGGACGAGGTCAACGTGAAGGACGTCCGGTTGGTGGCGGCCGACTCCGAGGAGGCCGCGGCGTACGGCGTCGAGCAGAAGCTCACCGTCAACGCCCGCGCCGCCGGTCCCCGGCTGGGCAAGGACGTGCAGCGCGCGATCAAGGGCTCCAAGTCCAGTGACTGGTCGGTGTCCGAGGACGGCTCCGTCACCGCGGGCGGCCTCGCGCTCGAGGAGGGGGAGTACACCCTCGAGACCGTGGCCGGCTCCGCCGACAGCGATACGGCGACCGGCGTGCTGCGCAGCGGCGGCTTCGTGGTGCTGGACACCGAGGTGACGCCCGAGCTCGCCGCCGAGGGGCTGGCCCGCGACCTGGTCCGTCAGGTCCAGCAGGCGCGCCGCGACGCCGGCCTCGACGTCTCCGACCGGATAGCGCTGACCGTGACCGGCTCCGCGGAGGTCCTGGCCGCGGCCGAGACCCACCGCGACCTGGTGATGGCCGAGACCCTGTCCACGTCGTACGAGCTGGTCGCGGGGGACAACCCCGATCCGACGGTCAGCGTGACGAAGCAGTAGGCCGAGGCGGCCGGAGGAGCCGCCAGGCGGCCAGCATCCCGACCAGCGCGACCCCGGTCATCGCCAGCCCGGGGCCGACTGCGTTGGGGTAGCTGGTCTCGCCGAAGTACGGGTCGTCGGTCAGGAGGATGACCATCGAGGCGGCTGGTGCGCCGAGGGCCACGACGCCGAACGCGACACACCGGAGCCAGCTGCCGGACTCCAGGGCGACGTGGACGATGCCGAGCACGGCGGCAAGGGCCGCGACGTTGAACGAGAGCAGCCAGAGCACGAACACGTACGAGCTCAGCGTCAGCCACGGATCGGGGAAGAGGATGGGCTCGGGATCCTGCACCGGGTGGGGCGAGGTCACGTAGCCGACCTCGCGGATGCCGTCCACGACGGACGAGACACCCAGCACCACTGTGAGCAACGCCCACGCGCCGAACCCGAGCAGGGCCAGTACCGCCAGCCCGCGGGTCCCCGATCGACGCGTGGGGAGCTCCGTCACGGCGACTGTCATGACGACAGTATGACCGCCGGCCCGGTGTCGACGCGCGTGCCGCCGACCCCGGCTGGTCGGTGGTTCAGGCGGGGGCGAAGAGGCCCGTCCCGCGCATCCGGCAGGCGAGGTGCAGGCCGAACCGGACGTCGGGGTCGGAGAGATCGACGCCGAGCGTGGCCTCGATCTTCTGGATCCGGTAGGTGACGGCGTTGGGATGCAGATGCAGTGCCGCAGCCGCGTGCTTGGGCGACGACTGGTGGTCGAGGTAGGCCGTGAGCGTCTCGATCGCGGTGGCCGCGCGCTGGGTCCCGAGGTCGTCGAGCGGCTCCAGCATGTCGCGGATGATGCGACGGCTCAGGGGCGACGACCACAGGTCGGTGAGCACGCGACGTACGCCGGTCGCGTCGAGAGCCGTGATCGAGCCGTCCCGACCGGTCTGCTGCGCCAGGTCGACCGCAGCGCGCGCCTCGACCGCCGACTGGCGCAGCCCGCCGATCCCGCGCTGGTCGCTGCCCAGGCCGACGTGGATGAGACTGTCCTCCGCGTCGAGCTCGACGATCACCTGCTCCAGGTTGGCGCGGACGACCCGCGTCAGCGAGACACCGTCGAGGTCGTCGCTCGCCACGATCAGCAGCCCGCCGCCCACGCGTGCGACGTGCCACCAGGTCGACTGGGGGAGGAAGTGCTCGAGGCAGGTGAGCTCGGCGTTGCCGATCAGCCGTCGCTGCGCGGCGATCGTCGCCTCGGCCGACAGCTCCCCGCGAGGTGTCAGGCGCACCGCGACCGCCACGTGGTTGAGGTCGACCGGGAAGTCCACCCTGCGCGCCTGCTCGTCCAGGGTCGTGAGGTGAGCGGCCTCGGCCACGACGATCTGGGCGAGCAGCTCGGCGCGGGTCTGCGAGGGCGCGAACGCCTGCTCCAGCTCGCGCCGCTTGCGGTGCCCGACGGCTGCGGCGATGGCCGGCACCACCAATCGCGCGGCGTGGTCGCCCGTGGGGCTCTCGGCCTCCATGGCCTCGACCATCCGGGGGCGCGCCTACATCGACTCCGCTCGCTGCCTCGGCGTCTCTCGGTCACGCATCGTCGCACGCCACGTACTGCCCAACTCGCTGACCCCGGTGCTCGTGCAGCTCTCACTCGACGCCGGCGGCGTCATCCTCACCGCCGCCTCCCTGTCCTACCTCGGCCTGGGTGCCCAGGAGCCGACGGCCGAGTGGGGGCTCATGGTCCAGCAGGGGCAGTCGCTCTTCAGCACGGCCTGGTGGGTGGCCGCCTTCCCGGGCCTGGCCATCCTGGTCACCGCGTTCTGCTTCAACGTGCTGGGCGAGGGCCTGCGCGACGCCCTCGACCCGCGGAGGGGGAACCGATGACGGCGCCGCTCATCACCGTCCGCGACCTCACGGTCTCGTACGCCGGCCGCCAGGTCTCGTCGATGGCGGCCCTGGAGATCCGGCCCGGCGAGTGCGTCGCCGTGGTCGGCGAGAGCGGGTCCGGCAAGTCGACGCTCCTTCAGGCGATGCTCGGCCTGCTGGCCGGAACCCCGGCCGTCACCACCGGCAGCATCGTCGTCGACGGGGTCGACGTGCTCCGGGCGAGCGAGCGCCGCCTCCAGGCGATCCGTGGCTCCCGGGTGGCCCTGGTCATGCAGAGCCCGCAGGGGTCGCTCAACCCCACGATGCGCCTCGGCACGCTGATGCGCCGGGTGCTCAAGAGGCACGGTGTGACGGGTGCCGATGCCCGGTCCCGGATGTCCTCGGCGCTGGAGAGCGTCCGGCTGCCCGACGAGATCCTGGACCGCTACGCGAGCGAGGTGTCGGGCGGCCAGGCGCAGCGCTTCGCGATCGCGCTCGCCGTGGCGCTCGAGGCCGGCGTCATCGCGGCCGACGAGCCGACCAGTGCCCTCGACGTCACCGTGCAGGCCGAGGTGATCGGTGTCCTCCAGCGGCTGCGGGCCGAGCGCGGGCTGGCGCTGCTGCTGGTCTCGCACGACCTCGCCCTGGTCTCGACGGTGGCCGACCGGATCATCGTCATGAAGGACGGCAACGTCGTTGACGACGGTGACGTCGACCACGTGCTGCACCGCTCGGAGTCGGCGTACACCCGCGACCTCGTCGCCGCGGTGCCGGTCCTGGGCCCGATGGACCCGGAGGTGCCGCGTGGCTGAGCCCTGGCTCGAGGCGACCGGCCTCGACCTCTCCTACGGACGTACGACGGTCGTCCATGGCATCGACCTCGCGCTCGGCGACGGCGACACGGTCGGCGTCGTCGGCGAGAGCGGTTCGGGGAAGTCGACAGTCGCGCGCGGGTTGCTCGGTCTGCTCGCGCCGAGCGCCGGGACGATCCGCTTCCGAGGGGTCCCGCTGGGTGACCTCTCGCGCGGCGAGCGGGAGCACTTCCGGCGCAGCGTCCAGCCGGTCTTCCAGGACGGCGTCGAGACCCTCGATCCGCGGATGAGGGTCGCCCGGTCGGTCGGCGAGGGCCTGCGCGGCAGCAGGTCCGCACGCAGCGCACGGGTGCGCGAGCTGCTCGTCGACGTCGGGCTCGACCCGCGCGACGTGCCCGGGATCGAACAGCGTCGGCCGCACGAGCTCTCGGGCGGGCAGCGACAGCGGGTCGGGATCGCGCGGGCCCTGGCCGTGGAGCCGCGGCTGCTGATCCTGGACGAGCCGACCAGCGCCCTCGACGTCACCGTGCAGGCACGGATCCTCGAACTCCTCGAGCGGCTGCGCGCCGAGCACGGGCTCGCGATGCTGCTGATCACGCACAACCTCGCGGTCGTCGACCGGCTGTGCTCGCAGACCGTGGTGATGTGCGAGGGCCGGGTGGTCGAGCGGGGGAGCACCCGGGAGCTGTTGCGCCGGCCGCAGGACCCCTACACGGTCCGGCTGCGCGCGGCCGTGCCCGAGCTCGGCGGACGGCCGCCCCAGGTCTGAGTGGGGACTACTGCAGGCCGAGGCGGGTGGCCATCCGGTCGAGGGAGGCGAGGATCTCGGGCTCGGACTTGTCCGGGACGCCCCAGATCAGCTCGGTGGCGCCCTGCTCGGCCCAGGCCATCAGGTCCGCGGGGTCGGGGCGGAAGGCGATCAGGATCCGGATGTCGGGCGCGCCCGCGCGCCCGGCGTCGGCCCAGGCCTTCTTCAGCGCCTCGATCTGGCCGCTGATGTCGCTCTGGGTCGGTGTGGTCATCCAGCCGTCGGCGTTCTCGGCGATCCACTTGAAGGTCTTGGGGCCGCCGCCCGCGCCGATGATCAGCGGGATGTGGTTGGCCGGCTTCGGGAAGGCCCACGACGGTCCGAAGGACACGAACTCGCCGTCGTACGACGCCTCCTCCTGGGTCCACAGCGCCCGCATCGCCTCGACGTACTCCTTCAGGACGGTACGGCGCTTCGCGGCCGGGACGTGGTGGTCGGCGAGCTCGTCGGTGTTCCACCCGAACCCGGCGCCGATCTCGACCCGGCCGCCGGAGAGGTGGTCGAGGGTCGCGATCTGCTTGGCGAGCGTGATCGGGTCCGACTCGACCGGCAGCGCCACAGCGGTGGAGAGCCGGATGCGTGAGGTGACAGCGGCCGCGGTGGCCAGCGAGATCCACGGGTCGAGGGTGCGCAGATAGCGGTCGTCGGGCAGCGTCTCGTCGCCGGTGCCGGGGTGGGCGGCGGTCCGCTTGACCGGGATGTGGGTGTGCTCGGGGACGTAGATCGTGTCGAAGCCCCGCTCCTCCGCGGCCTTGGCCAGGGCGGCGGGCGTGATGCCCCGGTCGGAGGTGAACAGGACGATTCCGTTGCGCATGCGCCAATACTAGAACGTGTTCCACTTCCGGGGAACGTGTGGTCTCGACAAGCTCGACCTCCGGGCGGCTGGTTGGATGGGCCCATGACGACGCTCGACCTCACGACCGATGCCGTGACCCTGACCGAGCAGCTGGTCAACATCGAGTCGGTCAGCCTGGACGAGGCGATCATCGCCGACGCCGTCGAGGCGGCCCTCCGGGACCTTCCGCACCTCACCGTGACCCGACACGGCCACACGGTCGTGGCCCGCACCGACCTCGGTCGCGCCGAGCGGGTCGTCATCGCCGGCCACCTCGACACCGTGCCGGTCAACGACAACCTCCCCGCCCGGCGCGAGGGACCGCTCCTGCACGGCCTCGGGACCTGCGACATGAAGGGCGGCGACGCGGTCATCCTGCGGCTGGCCGCCACGCTGCCCGCGCCCAACCGGGACGTCACCTTCATCCTCTACGAGGCCGAGGAGATCGACGCGAAGTACAACGGCCTCTTCCTGCTCGCGCAGAGCCACCCCGAGCTGATGGCCGCCGACTTCGCCATTCTGATGGAGCCCTCGAACGCCGTCGTCGAGGCCGGCTGCCAGGGCACCCTCCGGGTCGAGGTCCGTACGACGGGGGAGCGGGCCCACGCAGCACGCAGCTGGCGCGGCGTCAACGCGATCCACGGCGCCGCCGAGATCCTCCGGAGGCTCGAGGAGTACGACGCCCGCACACCGGTCATCGACGGGCTGGAGTACCACGAGGGCCTCAACGCGGTCTTCATCCGCGGTGGAGTCGCCGGCAACGTGCTGCCCGACGAGTGCGTCATCGAGGTCAACCACCGCTTCGCGCCCGACCGCTCGGAGGCCGAGGCCGAGGCGTTCGTCCGCGAGTTCTTCACCGGGTACGACGTGACCCTCACCGACTCCGCCCCCGGGGCGCTGCCCGGCCTCGAGGTACCCGCGGCCCGAGCGTTCATCGAGGCGGTCGGCGGCGAGGTCAACCCGAAGTTCGGCTGGACCGACGTGGCGCGATTCAGCGCACTCGGGATCCCGGCGGTCAACTTCGGCCCCGGCGACCCGATGTTCGCCCACAAGCAGGAGGAGCACGTGCCCGTGGAGCACATCGAGCGCTGCGAGGCGCTGCTGACCAGCTGGCTGACGTCGTGAAGTCCAAGCGCAAGGGTCCGGTCCTGCAGCGACGCAGCCAGATCGACACCGGCACCACCGACGAGCGGTTGCTCGACTCCCGGGGCCCGACCGACTGGGTCCACACCGACCCGTGGCGGGTCTTGCGGATCCAGGCCGAGTTCGTCGAGGGCTTCGGTGCGCTGGCAGAGCTCGGCCCCGCGATCGCCGTCTTCGGCTCGGCCCGCACCCCGGTCGAGAGCGAGTGGTACGCCGCCGCCGAGGCCGCGGGCCGTGGTCTCGCCGACGGCGGGCTTCGCCGTCATCACCGGCGGCGGGCCGGGGGCGATGGAGGCCGCCAACAAGGGCGCCTGCGAGGCCGGCGGGGTCAGCGTCGGGCTCGGCATCGAGCTGCCGTGGGAGTCGGGCCTCAACGAGTGGGTCGACGTCGGCGTGAACTTCCGCTACTTCTTCGCCCGCAAGACGATGTTCGTGAAGTACTCCCAGGGCTTCATCGTGCTCCCGGGCGGCGTCGGCACCCTCGACGAGCTCTTCGAGGCGCTCACGCTCGTGCAGACCGGCAAGATCACCGACTTCCCGATCGTGTTGGTCGGCACGTCGTACTGGACCGGCCTGGTGGGCTGGATGCGCGACACCGCACTCGCTGGTGGGACGATCAGCGAGGTCGATCTCGACCGACTGATCCTCACCGACGACCTGGACGAGGCGATCGCGCTGATGGTGACCGCGAGGGAGCGTGACGTGTCGTGATGTGGTTCCTCGCCGCGCTGATCGTGCTCGCGCTCGGAGGGGTCGCCGCCGTCGCGGCCGGACGTGGTGCTCCGCTCGTCGAGGTGTACGACGACCGCCCGGACGCCACGGTGCCCACTGACGGTCCGGTCGCCGCCGACGACCTGCGCCGGGTGCGCTTCTCCCTGGCCTTCCGCGGCTATCGGATGTCGGAGGTCGACGCACTCCTCGACCGGCTGGCCACGGAGCTCGAGATCGAGGCTCGTGGCGACGGGGACGCCCCGTAGGGCACACTTCGATCCGTGTCGACCCCGGTGATCGTGTACGTCCTCACCGCACTCGCCGCCGTGGTGGTGATCATGACCCGCCTGCGCCTCGGCCGCGAGAGCTCGGGTGCCGGACGGCTGAGCATGGGGCGCGGCCTGGTCAACGTGCACACCGTTGCCGGTGTCCTGGCCCTGGTCACGTGGGTGACCTTCCTGGTCGCCGACGAGGACTCGCCCGCCGGTAGCGCGACCGTCGGCATCGTCGCGCTCGCCTTCTGGTGGGTGGTCGCGGCCGCCGGCCTGCTGATCCTGCTGCGCTGGCTGCCCTCGCGAGGCAAGCACTCCTCGGACGGCAGCCGAGGACTCCTGGTCCGACGGGCCCTGGCTCTCGATCCTGGCGCACGTCGGAATGCTGGTCGCCGTCATCGAGTTCACCTGGGCCTACGTCAGCTCCGAAGGTCTGAGCCCGTGTGGCAGGGTGCCTGCCATGCGTTCTGGGACCAGCCTGCTCATCGCCCTCCTGCTCGGTGTCCTGACCCTGGGCGCCGTACCCGGCGTCGCTGCTCAGGCCGCCGACAAGCCGGTGTTCTTCAAGGAGAAGCGGGTGATCGGCCACTCGGTGGGTGGTCGGCCGATCGTGGCCTGGCACCGCGGCGAGAAGGGCGAGCCGAAGGTGGTGCTGATCGCCACCATGCACGGCGACGAGGGTGCTCCGCGGCAGATCCTGGCGAGCCTGCGCGACGGTCGCCAGATCCGCGGCGTCAACCTCTGGGTGGTGCCGGTCTACAACCCCGACGGCCTCGCTCGCGGCACCCGCAAGAACGCCCGAGGCGTCGACCTCAACCGCAACTTCCCCTACCACTGGGCCGATCTCGACGGGGACTACGAGTCCGGTAGCCGGGCCGGCTCGGAGCCGGAGACCCGGGCGATGATGGGCTTCCTGCGCGACGTGCGACCGTCCCGGATCATCAGCTTCCACCAGCCTCTGAACGGCGTCGACACCGACACCAAGAACAAGCGGTTCTCGGCGCGGGTCGCCCGCGCGCTCGACCTGCCTCGCAAGTCGTTCACCTGCGGCGGTGTCTGCCACGGCACCATGACCGGCTGGTTCAACAGCCACTTCGCCGGGTCCGCGGTCACCGTGGAGTACGGCGACGCCCCACCGCGTCGCCGGATGACGACCGTGGCACCCAAGCAGCTGCTGTCGATCTGGGGCGCGCACCGGGTCCGCCCCTGAGCTCTGCCGCTGGGCTGATCCCGGTCTCGACACGCCGGTCGCGTCTTCGTACCTCAGCCGCGCGGCTTGCTCGACCACCATCAGCGGGTCCGCTGGCGCGGCCCCGCTAGCTCCCCTCGAAGACCGGCTTCTCCTTGGCCACGAACGCCGCGACCGCGGCCTGGTGGTCGTTGGTGGCGCCGGTCTTGGTCATCATCACGCTCTCGAACTCCAGCGACTCCTCGAAGGAGTGGCCGGATGCGAAGGCGACCGACTGGCGCATCGCGCCGAGCGCGACCGTCGGCCCGCCGGCGAGCCGGGCGGCCAGGGTCGCCACCTCGGCGACCAGCTCGTCGGCCGGGACGACCTTGGTGGCCAGGCCCAGCTCCAGGGCATCCGCGGCGCTGATCGTGCTCGGGAAGTAGAGCAGCTCGATCGCCTTGGCCTTCCCGACCAGCCGCTGGAGCGTGTAGCTGGCGCCGGTGTCACAGGAGAGCCCCACGTTGGCGAAGGCCAGGTTGAAGCCTGCGGTGTCCGCCACGATCCGTAGGTCGCACGCGAAGGCCAGGCTCGACCCGGCGCCGGCGGCGACTCCGTTGACGGCCGCGATCACGGGCTTGGCCATGCCGGCCAGCGTCGAGACGATCGGGTTGTAGTGCTTGTCGACGGTCGTGAAGAGCACGTCGCTGCCGCCGTTGTGGAGCAGGTGGATGTGCTCCTTGAGGTCCTGTCCGGTGCAGAACGCCTTGCCGGTGCCGGTCAGCACCACGCAGCGCACCGCGTCGTCGCCGGCGACCTGCTGCACGGTCTCCAGGAGCAGCTCCTTGGTCGCGACGTCGAGGCTGTTGTAGGCATCGGGGCGGTTGAGCGTGATGGTGGCGACGCCGTCAGCGACGTCGAGGAGCACGGGCGAGTCGGTCATGACGGCATCCTCTCAGGCCCGCTCATCCGGCGAGGCAGCGCGCGACGAAACGGTCGGTGCCCGGTTTGAGGGAGGCCGCGCGCTCGGCGAAGAGCTCGTTGGCTGCGCGCCCGGGCCAGTCGGCGGGCAGCAGCGCCTCGGGCAGCCCCGGGTCCGCGAAGAGGAACTTGCGCCACTCGTGCACCAGGTGGAAGCGCGCGGCGAACGCCGCCTCGTCGTCGTCCTCGTGGGCGCCGAGGTGGTGGTCGACCAGGTCGTCGGCGGCAGTGAGCCAGCCGTCGTACGACGTCCGCAGCCGGTCGAGGTCCCAGGCCCCGGTCGGGGGTGGGTCGAAGGCATCGGCGCGGGCGGTGCGGGCGGTGGCTCCGGCGCGCTCGAGGACGGTGTCGAGCTCGGTGCGCGGGAACGGGCTGACCCAGACGTTCTCGCTCAGCTCGGCGTACCCGAGGAAGGTCAGGTCGGCGCGCAACCGGGTGCGGGCGGTGCGGGTCGACGACGGGGCGACGAACACCAGCTGCCAGGTGCCGTCCCAGGTCGGGAGGTCCCGGCGATAGACCCGGTCGCCGGTGACGTCGAGGCGTCGGTTGGCACGCTCGGTGGTCTGGTAGCCGCGTCCGCCGGACAGCTGGACGGGCTCGAGCCAGCCCTGCATCACCATCCGCGAGATCGCGGTGCGGACTGCGGGCGCGGCGATCCCGACCGGGTCCAGCATCCGTACGACGGCGGCGACCGGCGCCTGGCTGCCACGGGTGCGCAGGTGATCGCCGTACACATCGAAGAGCGCCGAGCGAGCCTGCATGGGGGGATTCTGCCAGTCCGATCCTTGGCGACTCTGCTCCCTGTGCTCCACGTCACCGGGTCATGGGGGATAATGGTTGACGCGTACGGCGCAGCGAGCTGATCGACGACTCGACTGGCCACCTATGAGTCAAAGGAAGGTGCGCGGATGGCGGCGATGAAGCCGCGGACTGGCGACGGTCCGCTGGAGGTCACCAAGGAAGGACGCGGCATCGTGATGCGCGTCCCGCTCGAGGGCGGTGGCCGCCTCGTTGTCGAGCTGAATGCCGAAGAGGCCGGCGCTCTGGGGAACGCTCTCAAGGATGTCGTCGGCTGACGCCGTGCCCGCCAGCAACCCACCGATCCTTCCGAGTCAGGTCTCACCCCCCGAGTTCGCGCTGAGCGAGGCCGGGCCGCACGCCGTCAGGGGTGCGGAGGTGGTGGCCCTTCCGGTGCTGCCGGCGCAGGACGGCGACGCCGTCGTCCTCGGTCCGGGTGCGGACGACCTGTCCGAGGCTCTCGGTATCGACCTGCTCGCCGTGCTGGACCTGGCCTCGGCCACCGGCAAGGCCGGTGAGGTCACCACGGTCCCGGTGCCGCTCGGCGCCCCCGACAACGCCGACCTGCGCAGCGTGCTCCTGGTCGGCGTCGGGGCACAGCAGCCCGGCGACTTCCGGAAGGCCGGGGCGGCGCTGGCCCGCGCCACCCGTGACCGCGGTGCGGTGGCGACGTCGATCCCGGCGATCGCGCCCGCGGAGGGCCTGGCGCCGTTCGTGATCGGGGCGATGCTCGGCTCCTTCGCCTTCCACTGGCGCTCGGCTCCGCCCGAGCACCTGCCGGTTGAACGTGTCGTGCTCGCCGATGTCCCCGACGGCCACGCGCCGGTGCTCGCCCGGGCGATCGCCGTCGGCGGCGCCAGCTGGCGATCGCGGATGCTCTCGACGGTCCCCTCGAACGTGAAGAACCCCGCCTGGCTGGCCGAGCAGGCGCGGGCCGTCGCCGCCGACGCCGGCCTGAGCGTCACCGTCTGGGACGAGAAGCGGCTCGCCGAGGAGGGCTTCGGCGGCATCGTGGGCGTCGGCCAGGCCTCGGCCTCGCCGCCGCGGCTGGTGCGGCTCGACTACGCCCCGCCGAAGGCGGGTCGCAAGACTCCGACCGTTGCGCTGGTCGGCAAGGGCATCACCTTCGACACCGGTGGTCTCTCGATCAAGCCCGGCGAGGCGATGGTCAACATGAAGCGCGACATGACCGGAGGGGCTGTCGTCATCTCGACCCTGGGCGCGCTCGCTGCGGTCGGCTGCCCGGTCCGCGTGGTCGGTCTGGTCGCCGCGGCCGAGAACGCCGTCAGCGGCAACGCACTGCGTCCCGGCGACGTGGTCCGCCACCACGGCGGCCGCACCACCGAGGTCACCAACACCGACGCCGAGGGGCGCCTGGTGCTCGCCGACGCGATCGCGTATGCCGTCAGCGAGGTCAAGCCCGACGTGATCGTCGACGTGGCGACGCTGACCGGAGCGATCAAGGTCGCTCTCGGCCAGCAGCTCGGCGGCCTGTTCGCCAACGACGACGCCCTGGCCGAAGCGCTCGGCGCGGCCGGCGAGTCGGCCGGCGAGCCGTTCTGGCGCTTCCCCCTCACCGACTCCTACGAGCACAAGCTCGCTTCGAGCGTCGCCGATGCCGACAACGCGGCCGGCGGTCCCGGGGCGATCACCGCCGCGTTGTTCCTCCAGCACTTCGCCGGTGGACTGCCGTGGGCCCACCTCGACATCGCCTCGGTCGGCGACTCGCCCGAGGAGAGCCACGAGTGGACCGCCGGCCCCACCGGATTCGGCGTCCGGGCGCTGCTCACCTGGCTCGGCTCGGACGAACCGCTGGCGGGGATCGGTGGATGACCGCACGACTCGGCCTGACGGTCCGCTGGTCGCTCGTCGGCGCGCCTGAGGGCGTCGAGGAGCAGCTGGCGTCGTACGTCGCCGACACCTCGCACGCGCTCTTCTCCGAGATGGCGGGGCTGCGCTACAAGACCTGGCGCTGTGTGCCGGGCGAGTGGTTCGAAGGCTGCTACGTCTTCGAGTCCGACCAGGCGCGTACGGCGTTCCAGGACGACTTCACCCAGCGGGCCGCCGGAGCACCGGGCTCGACGATCATCGGACGTGCGCCGATCCTCATCGAGTCCTGCGTGATCGTGTCCGTCGCCGAGGGTGCCGCGGGCTTCGCGGCAGCGGCTCGCTACTGACTGCTCAGTCGGCGTCCGGGCTCCACTCCTTCTTGGCGACCAGCAGCCCGTCGCCGACGGGAAGCAGCACCGGCACCAGGCTCTCGTGCTCGGCGACAGCGCGACCCAGGTCCCGGATGGCGACCGTCTCCTCGTCGCGCTGCGCTGGGTCGGCCACCCGGTCGTGCCAGAGCGCGTTGTCGAAGGCCACCACGCCGCCGGGCCGCAGCAGTCGCAGGGCCTCGTGCAGGTAGGCGGCGTACTCGCGCTTGTCGCCGTCGCAGAAGACCAGGTCGTAGTGGCCGTCGGTGAGCCGGGGGAGTACGTCGAGCGCGGCGCCGGAGATGGTGCGGGCGCGCTGGTTGGGGATCCCGGCCTCGGTGAAGGACTGGCGGGCCAGGCGCTGGTGCTCGGCCTCGATGTCGACGGTGGTCAGCACTCCGTCGGCGCGCATGCCGCGCAGCAGCCACAGCCCCGAGACACCGGTGCCCGTACCGATCTCGACGACGGCACGGGCCTCGAGGACCGAGGCGAGGAAGCGCAACGCGGCGCCGCCGCCGGAGCCGATCGACACGACGCCGACCTCTTCGGCCCGGGCGCGCGCTGCGGCGAGGACATCGTCCTCGGCGACGAACGACTCGGCGTAGGACCAGCTGCTCGGCTTGATCGGCGTGGTGATGACAGCCTCCTGGTGCAGTGCTTCCGGGCGGCGCCCGGTGAGTTCACCGTATCGTGCAGAACGCGATCGGCGCTCTGGGAACACCGGGGTGGTCGCACTCGTTGATCCCGACGAGACAGCCCGAGAATCCCGGCGTACCGAACTCGGTCCGCTCACAGGATTCTCTCAGCAGCCGTCGCTACGGTCAGAGAGGTCAGCCAGTGTTCTCCCAGGCGCGCAAGCGTGGCCCGCACGGTAACGAGGAGGCCCCGATGGAATCGGTGGATCCTGTCGAGCAGGCCGTCCCGACGTGGGACGAGATCGTCGAGCGGCACTCCGACCGCGTCTACCGGCTCGCCTACCGCCTCACCGGCAACCGCCACGACGCCGAGGACCTGACCCAGGAGGTCTTCGTCCGGGTCTTCCGCTCGCTCTCGACCTACACCCCTGGCACCTTCGAGGGCTGGCTGCACCGGATCACCACGAACCTCTTCCTCGACGGGGCCCGTCGCAAGCAGCGGATCCGCTTCGACGCCCTCTCGGACGAGCGCGCCGAGCGGCTCACCAGCACCGCGCCGACGCCCGACCTGGCCTACGTCGACCGCACCTTCGACGACGACATCGAGCAGGCGCTCGCCACGCTCCCGCCGGACTTCCGGGCTGCGGTGGTCCTCTGCGACGTGGAGGGGCTCACCTACGAGGAGATCGCCGAGATCCTCGGCGCCAAGCTCGGCACCGTCCGCTCCCGCATCCATCGCGGGCGCACCATGTTGCGCACGGCCCTGGCGCACCGCGCCCCGAGCGAGGGTCGGGTCCGGTACGCCGGCCCGTCCTCCGGTCCGCTGGTCTCCGGCCAGGGAGCCACCTCGTGATCGGCCACCTCGGCACCCGGGTGAGCGCACTGCTCGACGGCCAGATGTCGGACGAGGAGACCGAGCGGGCCTGGGAGCACGTGCACGCCTGCCACGCCTGCCGTGACCTGGTCGAGCGCGAGGGCTGGGTCAAGACCCGGCTCGCCGGGCTCGCGTTCGGCGACCCGACCGCTCCGGCAGGCCTCAAGGGCTCGCTGATCGGCGCGGTCGATGGTCCGCCGGGAGACTTCTACCTGACCCTGGGCCCTGTCGACCACCGCCGGCGCAACGTGGGCCTCGCCGCCATCGGTGGCGGTGCCGTCGGCGCCGCGGTGATGGGCGTGCTCGCTCTCGGTGCTGCACCGGCCGACGCACCCCCGCTCGACCCGCGGACGCCGGTCACCTCGATCAACCACTCCGAGAGCCCCCGCACCGCGACATCGACCGAGAACATCTCCGTCAGCGGTCGCCGCCTGCACCAGCACCAGTAACCGCCCCTGCCGCGCGTGGGCTTGCCACGACGGGACAAGATAGGGACGTGACTGAGGACGACGCTCGCGACGAGCCCACCCGACCGCTTGGGCGTCGAGCGACCGACCGGACCGACCCCGACCTGGGTACCGCCGACGGGGCAGGCTCCGCCGTACTCCTGGCCGAGCGTCCCTCCTCCCGGACAGCAGCCGGCGCCGTACCCGGGTCAGTACCCCGGCCAGTACCCGCTGCCCGGCTCGGCTCGGCACGCCGTGCCGCGGGGTCGGGTGCCGGGTTGGATCTGGCCGGTCGTCTGCGCGCTCGCGCTCGTCGTCGGGGTGCTGGGCGGTGCCGTGGGTGCCGTCGTCTACGACCAGGTCAAGGAACGCCCCGGCACCATCAGCGATGGCCTGGCCGGCGTCGACGTGGTCTCCGATCCGCCACTGCCCGCCGACAACGGCTCCATCGCGTCGGTCGCGGAGCAGATGCTGCCGAGCACGGTGCAGATCTCGGCGGAGTACGACGGACAGCGCGGGGCCGCGACCGGTTCCGGCTTCGTGCTGGACCGCCAGGGACACGTGATCACCAACAACCACGTCGTCGCCGATGCTGCCTCCGACCACGGGCCGATCGACATCGTCGACCAGGACGGCAACCGCTACTCCGCGAAGTTGGTCGGCCGCAGCGCGGTCTACGACCTCGCCGTTCTCTACGCCCCTGAGGCCCGCAAGCTGCAGCCGGCCGCTCTCGGCTCGTCGCAGCGGCTCGTGGTCGGCGAGGGCGTCGTCGCGTTCGGGTCCCCGTTGGGGCTCAGCTCGACGGTCACGGCCGGCATCGTCAGCGCGCTGCACCGCCCGGTCACCACCGGCGGTGACTCGTCCGACGACTCGTCGTACATCAATGCCGTGCAGACCGATGCCGCGATCAACCCCGGCAACTCCGGCGGCCCGCTGGTCAACCTGCGTGCGCAGGTGGTCGGCGTGAACTCCGCGATCGCCACCACCGGCGGCGCGGCGAGCGGCGAGTCGGGCAACATCGGGGTCGGGTTCGCCATCCCGATCGAGCAGGTGCGGATCACGGCGGACCAGATCCTGCGCGACGGCGAGGCGAAGTACCCCGTGATCGGCGCGAAGGTGACGACCGTGGACAACGGCGGCAACGGCGCCGAGGTCGAGTCCGTGCTGCCGGGCACCCCGGCCGAGAGCAGTGGCCTGAAGGAGGGTGACCTGATCACCGAGATCGACGGTGACCGGGTCACCGACGGCATCGCCCTGATCGTGGCGATCCGCGCGCACCAACCGGGCGAGACCGTCGAGTTCACCGTCAAGCGCGACGGGGACGAGCGCACCGTCTCGCTCACCCTGGACGGCGAGGTCGGCTAGCCGGACCGGCGTGTCGACACCGGTGTCAGAGCCGGGCTACGCCTCGGTGTCGGCGTCGATGAACGGGTGCTCGTCGACGAAGGTGCGGGTGTCGGCGTACATCCGCTGGATGAACTCCTCCAGCTGGGTCGACTCGACCCGCCACTGCCCGCGGCCGCCGATCTTGATCGCCACCAGCTCGCCGCGACGGACCAGCGCATAGACCTGGGCGCTCGAGGTGTTGAGCACCTCGGCCACGTCGGCGAGGGTCAGGAAGCGGGGCGTCGCGGCCATGTCCCCATCGTCGCACCTCAGGGCGGCCGCCCGGACGTCGGCCCGCGGGGCTGTGGAGGACGGGTTTCGGCGCCTGCTGCGGTGGCAACGATGTCCGCGTGAATCTCGGCACGGAGCAGGTCCCCGCCGCCACCCGGGCCACGGCGCCCGGTTGGCGTGACCCGCGGATGTGGGTGGGACTGCTGATCGTCGCGGTCTCGGTCGTGGTCGGCGCCCGGGTGCTGGCCGCCGCCGACGACACGGTCGCCGTCTGGGCGGTCTCCGCCGACGCCGGTCCGGGGGCCGAGCTGGCCGCCGACGACCTGGTGGTGCACCGGGTGCGGTTCGCCGATGCCGCCGACCAGACCGGCTACTTCAGCGTCGATGACGAGCTTCCGTCCACGATGCTCCTGGTGCGTGGGGTCGGTGCCGGCGAGCTGCTGCCGCGCGCCGCGGTCGGCGAAGCCGGCCGGAGCGGTGACTCCGTCGAGCTCCCGCTCGCGGTCGACCCCGACCAGGTGCCGCCCTCGGTCGGCGCGGGCTCGGTCGTGGACGTCTACCTGCTCGGCTCCAGGGGGCAGCATGCCCACCCCGGCAAGGGTGCGGCCACCCCGGTGCTCAGTGCGGTCACCGTCGTCGAGGCCACCAGCCCGGAGGCGGGCTTCGGCACCACGACCGGTCGTCGCCAGCTGGTGCTCGCCGTCCCGGAGGAAGCCGCGGCGTCGTTCCTCGCCTCGGCCGGCGCGGTCGACGATCCGGTGCTGACCGTCGTACGGCGGGGCTGAGCCGATGCCTGACCGCATCGTCGTCCTGATCGTGGCCTCGGGCGCCGCTTGGGAGACGACCGCGCTCCGGCTCCTGGGCGAGCACCCCCGGATCGTGGTCCTCAGGCGGTGTGTCGACGTCGACGACCTGCTCGCCGCAGCGAGCGCCGGTCAGGCCGACGTCGCCGTGGTCGGGATCGACACCCCGGGCCTGGACCGGGCCGCCGTCGACCACCTCCGTGGTCACGGCGTGCGCCCGATCGGCATCGCTCCCGGTGGGCTGACGCTCGACGGGGGTCGGCTGCGTGCCAGTCGCATCGGCGTGGCCGAGGTGGTCACCGACGAGGAGCTCGACGCACTCCCCGACGCGGTCTGCTCGGTCGACCCGCCACCGACGGTCGTGCGTGGCGAGCGCCCGCCGCCCCCGTCCGGCCCCCCACCGACCGCCCCGCCGGTGTCCGGGCGGGTGGTCACCGTCTGGGGCCCGGCGGGCGCACCCGGCCGCACCACCCTCGCCGCCTCGTTCGCGGCCGAGCTGGCCCGGCGGCAGCGCCGTACCGTCCTGGTCGACGCCGACCCCTACGGAGGCGCCGTCGCCCAGCAGCTGGGCATCCTCGACGAGGTCTCCGGACTGCTGTCCGCTGCCCGGTTGGCCACCGCCGGGCAGCTCGTCGAGCGGTTCGGCTCGGTGCAGCGGGGGATCGACGCCCACCTGTCGGTGGTGACCGGCCTGCCCCGAGGTGACCGGTGGATCGAGGTCAGGAACGGCTCCCTGGAGCATCTTCTCGAGGTCGCGGCAGACCGGGCCGAGGTCGTCGTGGACACCGGGTTCAGTCTCGAGGACGACCCAGGTCCGGAGATCGGCGCCCGGCCGGGCCGCAACCAGCTCACCCTGTCCGCGCTCGACGTGGCTGACGAGGTGGTCGTGGTCGGAGGCGCCGATCCGGTCGGCCTCTCCCGGCTCGCGCGCGGCCTCGTCGACCTTCGTGAGCGCGGCGTCGGCGCGCCGCTGCACGTCGTCGTCAACCGGATGCGACCCACCCTCGGCTGGACCGAGCGCGAGATCACCGAGATGGTGTCGGGTTTCGCCCGGATCGCGACCCTGTCCTTCCTCCCCGACGACCAGCCCGCGGTCGATCGGGCGCTGGTGTCGGGGCGCACGCTCGTCGAGTGCGGCGACTCGGTGCTGTCTCGAGCCGTCGCCCGAGTGGTGGAGGGAGTGAGTGCCCGGGTCAGCCCGCCGACGTTCGCGGTCTGAGCCGCTCAGGCCGCGAACAGCAGGTACAGCCCGCCCACCGTGAAGGCGATCATCGCGAACAGCAGCGGCAGCTGGCCGGTGAGCTGGTGGCGGGGCGGCAGGATCTGGATCGCGCGGTCATGCGCGGCGACGACGCCCAGGACGTGACCGACGACGACAGCGATCACCTTGATGTTCGCCAGCAACGTCGGGTGGTAGCTCAGCCAGTAGTCGACCTTGAGGTCGCCCGTCCCGAGCAGGTTGCTGCCGTTGCTGAGCGGGTCGCTGAGCTGGATCAGGGTCAGCTGGCCGACCTGGATCAGGTAGCTGAGGTAGTGCGCCACGACGTACCCGACCACGATCGGCACGACCGAGTGGGCGAACAGGTTGGGCAGCTCGCGCCGCCTGAGGTCGTCGCCGAGGCCGGTGAGCATCGTGCCGACCGCGAAGATCAGCCCGACCAGGACGCAGAAGGCCAGCAGACCCAGGTTGTTGAGCAGGTAGCCGGACACGTCGCTGCCCTGGACGAACCTCACCCAGCGCGACGAGTCCTTGAAGGAGTCGAACGCCGTGCTGCCGAAGAGCACCGCGACCACTGCCAGCAGGCCAGGTCGGGGTGGGGTCGTGTCGAGGTTGGCGAGGGGAGTGCGGATCACCAGCTGGTCCCCGCGCCGGCCCCAGACCGACATCCGTGAGACCAGGGTGGAGTAGACCTCGAACGGGTCGGCGCGCTCGTAGAAGACGTTGCCGAACAGGGCGCCGCCCACCAGCATCACCGCGACGTACGCCGCGCACCACAGCCGGACCGGTCCGAGCTCGGTCGAGTACGGGTAGACCAGCTCGAGCCAGACGAACATGAACAGGCCGAGGGCGGCCGGCCACTGGCCGAGGCGCTCGGGGTAGGTGAACACCCCACGCTCGGGGTCGCTGCCGGAGAGCTTCGCGAAGCCCTGATTGATCGTGCGGACCGGGCTGATCGCCTTCCACACCGGGCCGAACAGCAGCGAGAGCGGCACCAGGCCGACCCACCACCACACGTAGAAGACGCCGAAGACCGGGTTGATGACCAGGTCCTTGCCCAGGACGGCTGCGGTGGCCGTGTAGAGGAACAGCACCATGCCGAGCGCGCGGAGCGTGATCCGCCAGCCGGCGGAGTCGACCAGGTTCGACAGCCAGGTCGGGGCAGGTCGGCCACTGGTGGCCGCATCGAAGCGCGGAGAGCGCCACGCGATGGCGAGGACCGTGAACGAGACGACCAGAGCCGCGGTCGCACCCGCGATCGCGAGCTCCGGCGAGACCGGGAGGTCCTTCGCGCCGCCGATCCCGTGGGCGATCGAGATGCCGTCGGGGGACACCTCAGCGAACTTCGAGCTGGACGATGACCTTCTCCAGCGCGTGCGACTCGACGTCGACGGTGCCCGGCTGGTCGAGGCCGTCGATGGTCACCGTCGACGTGCCGGCGCCGTACTCGAGCTGCTGCTCGGGGCTGGAGTGGACGTGGATCTCGCCGGCTTCGTCGGCGGTGACGTCGAGCTCGACGTCCTGGCCGACCGCGACGTCGACGCGCTCACCGTTCGGGGTCACGGAGTCACCCTCGATGGTGACCTTGATGACCTTCGGCTCGGAGGAGCCGCCACCGTCCGACTTCTCCTCGTCGCCGCAGGCCGCGGTGACGCTGAGGGTCAGCAGGAGCACGGCCAGGGCCGCGAGGGATCGTCGCATCGTCAGTTCCTTCTCGTTCAGGGCAGGCGGAGACCGCCGGTCGTGGTGACGTCTGCCAGAATCCCACGTTGTAGCAACCGTCAGCGCGGCGCCCCGGCGTCGGCATCGGCAGGACAGCGACGAAAGGCAGCAGATGAGTGAACGCCTGCGGCCGCGGGACGTAGCCCTGCTGGCCGAGGAGTCCCCGTCGACGCCCATGCACAACTGCACGGTCGAGATCTTCGACCCGGGTCCCTCCGGATTCGACTACGGCCGGCTGGTGGGCCTGGTCGAGGACCGGATCGCCTTCGTCCCGCGCTACCGCCAGCGGATCCAGGTGGTGCCGGGTCGGATCGCGAACCCGATCTGGGTCGACGACGAGCACTTCGACATCGGCTACCACGTACGTCGGTCCGCGCTGCCGCGGCCGGGCAGTCTCGACCAGCTGCGTGACCTGCTCTCGCGCATCGTGTCCCGGGCGCTGGACCGCACCCGCCCGCTCTGGGAGATCTACGTCATCGAGGGGCTCGCCGACGGTCAGGTCGCCCTGCTCACCAAGTCCCACCAGGTCCTCGTCGACGGGGTCGACACCGTCGACATCGGTCAGGTGCTGCTCGACAGCTCACCCGAAGGGAAGCTGCTCGGTGCCGATGAGTGGCGACCACGGGGGCGCCCGTCGCCGTTCTCGCTGATGGCCGGCGCCGTCCACGACTCGGTCACCGACCTCGAGACCATCACCGACACGATGCGCACCGCGACCGGCACGGCGATGCGGGGTGCCGCAGGTGCCGCGCGCACGACCGGCCGGGTGGTCGGCGCGCTCACCAACCGCACTCCCCGGTCGGACTCGCCGATCATCGGCCCGCTCTCGCAGCAGCGCCGGGTGGTCACGGTGCGCACCGACCTCGCCGACTACCGCACCGTCCGGGCGGCGCACGGCGGCTCGGTCAACGACGTCGTGCTCGCCACCGTCACCGGTGCCCTGCGCGCCTGGCTGATGACCCGCGGGGAGTCGATGCGGGGGATCCGTCAGATCCGGGCGCTGGTCCCGGTCTCGGTCATCGACGACGAGCTCGAAGCCACCTCGCTCGGCACCCAGATCGCGGCGCACTTCGTCGACCTCCCGGTCTGGGAGGCGAGCCCGGTCGTCCGGCTCCACCAGGTCTCCTACTCGTTCCTGGCGCGACAAGGAGGCCGGTCGCGGCGTCGCCGCGAGCCGGCTCGTCGGGATGGCGGGCTTCGCGCCGGCGACCTTCCACGCGATCGGGTCGCGGGTCGCGTCCACCGAGCGCAGGACGCTACGGGCTCTGCATCACCAACGTGCCCGGGCCGCAGACACCGCTCTACGCCGCCGGAGCTCGGATGGTCGCGACCTACCCGGTGCCGCCGCTGCTCGAGGGTCACCCGCTGGCGATCGGCGTGACGTCGTACGACGGAGCGGTCTACTACGGGCTGACCGCCGACCGCGACATGCTGCCGGATGCCGACCTGATCGGCGGTTGCATCCAGGATGCCCTCGACGAGCTGCTCGAGTCCGCGAACGGCGGTCGCACCCGCGCCCCACGTGGCCGCAGGAAGCGCAAGCCCCCGGAGCCGTCATGACCCGTCGCGTCTACCTCCCCCTGACCCTGGACCTGCTCGCCGAGGGGTACGCCGCCGGTGAGTTCGTGGTCACCGAGGAGGTCGTGCTCGCCCTCGACGACACCGAGGACGCCGAGTACGCCGCCCTGATGACCGCCGCCGACGCCTCGGCCGCGATGCTGGTCGGTCCCGACCGTCGGGTCGTCGTGGTGGCCGAGCTGGAGAAGGAGCCCGAGCCGGGCTGGACCGTCCCGATGAAGCGCGTGGTCGCGGTGCACGCCGACACCGTCGACCGTCCGGTGGACGCCGACCCCGACGAGGATCTCGGCTGGTTCGCCAGCCAGGAGATCCCGTACCTGCTCTGAGTCTCCGGCGTACCGAGACCGAGGGGTTTGGGCCTTCGCCCCCAGGTGAGAGCATCGCAGGCATGGACGCCGTCACCACTCCTCCCGCCCCCGTCAACGAGCCGGTCCTCAGCTACGCGCCGGGCACTCCCGAGCGGGAGGCCCTGCAGGTCGAGATCGCGAAGCTCGAGAGGAAGCAGAAGGACCTCAAGGCTCACATCGGTGGCCGACGCAAGGCGGGTGGTGGCGCGGAGATCAAGGTCGTCCAGCCGCACGACCATCAGCACGTCCTCGGCGTACTCAAGAACTCCACGCAGGCTGACACGAAGGCTGCCCTCAAGGCAGCGAAGGAGGCCGCGCCCGGGTGGCGCGACCTCGACTTCGACGACCGCGCGGCGGTGATCCTCAAGGCGGCCGACCTGCTCGCCGGACCGTGGCGCCAGCGGCTCAACGCCGCGACCGTGCTCGGTCAGTCCAAGACCGCGTACCAGGCCGAGATCGACAGTGCCTGCGAGCTGATCGACTTCTGGCGCTACAACGTCACCTACGCGCGCGAGATCCTCGCCGACCAGCCGATCGCGAACAGCCCGGGTGTCTGGAACCGCTCCGACCACCGCCCGCTCGAGGGCTTCGTCTACGCGATCACGCCGTTCAACTTCACCGCGATCGCCGGCAACCTGCCGACCGCCCCGGCGTTGATGGGCAACACGGTGATCTGGAAGCCGTCGCCGACCCAGCAGCTCGCCGCGTCGCTGACGATGGAGCTGCTCGAGGAAGCCGGCATGCCGCCGGGCGTGATCAACATGCTGCCCGGTGACGGGCTCGAGGTCTCCGAGGTGGCACTGGCCAGCCCGGACCTGGCCGGCATCCACTTCACCGGCTCGACGCCGACCTTCCAGCACCTGTGGCGCCAGGTCGGCAACAACATCGAGAACTACCGCTCCTACCCGCGCATCGTCGGCGAGACCGGCGGCAAGGACTTCATCGTCGCCCACCCGTCGGCCGATCCCGACGTCGTCCGTACGGCGATGATCCGCGGTGCCTTCGAGTTCCAGGGCCAGAAGTGCTCGGCAGCGTCGCGCGCGTACGTCGCCCGCTCGGTCTGGACGAAGATGAAGGACTCGCTCGTCTCCGAGATCGAGACCATCACGGTCGGCGACCCGACCGACTTCAGCAACTTCATGGGCGCCGTCATCGACGACCGGGCCTTCGCCAAGCACAAGGCGGCACTCGCCCGCGCCAAGCGTCAGAGGAAGCTCGACATCCTGGTCGGCGGCACCCTCGACGACTCGGTCGGCTACTTCGTCAACCCGACGATCGTCGAGTCCAGCGACCCCGGCGACGAGATGTTCACGACCGAGTACTTCGGCCCGATCCTGGTCGTGCACGTCTACGAGGACGCTGACTTCGAGAAGGTCGTGCTCGGCATGGAGTCGATCGCGCCGTACGCCCTGACCGGCTCGATCATCGCCCAGGACCGCCGCGCGATCGCCTGGGCAACACAGGAGCTGCGGTTCGCTGCCGGCAACTTCTACATCAACGACAAGCCCACCGGTGCGGTCGTCGGGCAGCAGCCCTTCGGCGGCGGCCGGGCCAGCGGCACCAACGACAAGGCCGGTGCCGCGGTCAACCTCCTGAGGTGGACCAGCCCGCGGTCGATCAAGGAGACGTTCGTGCCCCCGACGGACTACCGCTACCCCTTCCTGGGCTGAGCGATGACGGCGCTCTGCACCTGGGTGCCCTGCACCCCCACGAACAGGCGCTGACGCTGCTGTTGGCGTTCGGCCCGTTCCTGGTGCTGGGGGCGGTCATCGTGCATCGTCGTCGGCAGGACGCCGTCGAGGAGCCTGAGACGGTTCAGCCCGAGCGGTTCAGCGGGAGAGATAGTCCTCGGCGACCTTGCTCTCGACGCGCAGCGCCTTGCGCATCATGTCGCCGATCAGGCCCTCGATCTTGCCGCCGACCAGCGGGATGCTCACCTTGATCTGCACGTCGACGGTGTACGTCGTCGACCCACCGGACTCGGTCAGCGCCACCGATCCGTTCATGTCGCCGGGCTTGCCCGGGATGGTGACGTGCAGGTCGGCATGGTCGAGGGCCGTCCACACCTCGCGTTGCACGATGTTCATCTCCTCGCCGACGAACTTCCTCGCGAACGACGGGACCCCCTCGGCCGGCTGGACCTGGTCGACCAGCACCGACATCCCGGCCCCCGCACCGTCGATGTCGACCGTCGTCCGCGTCGCGGCCTGGGCGGTGCAGACCTCGTCGCGGTAGCCGGGGTCGGCGAGCATCGCGGCGACGGCGGCCAGCGGTGCGTCGTACGACATCTCGTGGGTGAGCCTCATGGCCGCCATCATGCCCACATCGGACCTGGGGTGGGACTACGGTCGCCCCATGAGCGAGCCCGACGAGAACTTCGTGTCCTTCGGCGAGCAGGGGGCACAGCTGACCTACGGCAGCTACCTCCGGCTTCCGCAGCTGCTGGACTCCCAGCACCTCGAGTCGGAGCCACCGGCCCACGACGAGCTGCTGTTCATCACGATCCACCAGGTCTACGAGCTCTGGTTCAAGCAGCTGCTGCACGAGGTCACCGCGGCTCGCGACGCGATGCTCGGGGGAGAGTCCGGCGGCCGGCTGTGGTGGGCGCAGCACCTGATGGCCCGGGTGCACGTGATCGAGCGGGTGCTGGTGCAGCAGGTCGACGTGCTGGAGACGATGACGCCGCAGGACTTCCTGGAGTTCCGGCAGCGGCTCGCGCCGGCCAGCGGCTTCCAGTCGGTCCAGTTCCGCGAGCTCGAGTTCCTGTCCGGCGCCAAGGACCCGTCGTACCTCACCCGCTTCAAGGGGATCACCTCCGCCGAGCAGCAGCACCTCGACGCCCGGCTCGCCGAGCCGACGCTCTGGGACGCGTTCCTCGCAGTGCTCGGCTCGGTCGGCCTCGCCGACCGACACCGACGCCGAGGTCTCGGCCTCGATGCGGACCGTCGCCCACGACCGCTCGCAGTACGCCGTCGTCTGGGCCCTCGCCGAGGCGCTGCTCCAGCACGACGAGCTGGCCGCCAGCTGGCGGGCCCGGCACGTGGTGATGGTCGAGCGGATGATCGGCGCCAAGTCCGGCACCGGAGGGTCCAGCGGCTCGACGTACCTGCGCTCACGGCTGCCGCGTCCAGTACTACCCACTCCTCTGGGACCTGCGCTCGGAGCTGTGACTCGACGCGCCGGAGTGGGCCGACTGGTGAGTGATCGACCGGACCGCCTACTGTCGGAGGGTGTCAACGACGACGCGAGATCAGGACAAGTCCGTGCTGCTGTCCGAGGCCATCGGCCTCGCCCGGAGCGGGCGGGGGTCGGGCGGCCCACCGCACGAGGCTGCCGACGCCCTGATCCGGGCCTACTACCGCCACGTTGCGGCCGAGGACATCGGCGATCGCAGCGAGGTCGACGTGTACGGCGCGTTCGCCTCGCACTACCAGCTCGCGGGCAACCGGCCGCAGGGCACGGCGCAGGTACGGGTCCTCACGCCGACCGCGAGCGACGTCGGCTGGTCCGCCGGAGGTCACTCGGTGGTCGAGGTGGTCGTCGACGACATGGCGTTCCTCGTCGACTCGCTCACGATGGAGCTCTCCCGACAGCTGCATGACGTCCACCTCGTGGTGCACCCCCTCTTCGACGTCGTCCGCGACATCACGGGTGCGCTCCAGGAGGTCTGGCCGGTCGCCGAGGGTGACGCGCCGAGCGGCCGCGCAGATGCCGTCCGCGAGTCGTGGATGCACGTCGAGATCGACCGGATCCCCGAGGGCGACGACGTCGCCGCCATCGTCGACTCGGTGCAGCGGGTGCTGCGTGACGTCCGCGAGTCCGTCGAGGACTGGGACAAGATGCACAACCAGGTCGCCGACATCGTGCACGAGCTGACCACCGAGCCACCGCCCTGCGTGGACTCCGACGACGCCCTCCAGGCACGCGACCTGCTGCAGTGGCTCGCCGAGGGCAACTTCACCTTCCTCGGCTACCGGGAGTACGCCCTCGAGCGGCACGACGACGGCGAGTACCTTCGCGGCGTCGCCGGCACCGGCCTGGGCATCCTGCGTGCCGACCAGGACATGTCGCTCACGTCCGGCAAGCTCCCACGGGCCGCGGCCGCCAAGGCGCGCGAGGAGACCCTGCTGGTCCTCACCAAGGCCAACTCGCGCTCGACGGTGCACCGGCCGGCGTACCTCGACTACGTCGGCGTCAAGAAGTTCGTGAACGGCGAGGTGGTCGGCGAGCGCCGGTTCCTCGGTCTCTTCTCCAGCGCTGCCTACACCGAGTCGCTGACCCGGATCCCGTTGCTGCGCGAGCGCGCGGCGGCTGTGCTGAAGCGGATCGGGTTCTCGCCGGCGAGTCACGACGGCAAGGCGCTGATGGACACCCTCGAGACCTATCCGCGCGACGAGCTCTTCCACACCAGCGTCGACGAGCTGGCGCCGATGGCCGAGGCGGCGATGCACGCCCGAGAGCGGCGCCAGCTGCGGGTCTTCATCCGGCGCGACGCCTACGGCCGCTACGTGTCCGTGCTGGTCTACCTGCCGCGCGATCGCTACAACACCGGCGTCCGTGAGAAGTTCGCGGCGATCCTCAAGGAGCAGCTGGTCGGCGAGTCGGTCGAGTTCACGGTCCGGCTCACCGAGTCGACCACCGCTCGCGTCCACTTCGTCGTGCACCCGCCGACCGGGGCGACCATCCACGAGGTCGACGCGGCCGACCTCGAGCGGCGTCTGACCGAGGCATCGCGGTCCTGGCGCGACGACTTCGTCACCGCTGTGCTGACGGAGTACGGCGAAGAGGTCGGGTCCAGGCTCGCCCGGCGCTACCTCGACTCGTTCCCCGAGGCCTACAAGGAGGACTTCCTGGCGCGCACCGGCGCGGTCGACCTCGGCCGGCTGGAGGCGCTGCGCCTGGGCGACGGACGGCTCCGGTATCGATCTGGCGTTCTACGAGGAGCTCGACGCCGGCCGCGGCGAGGCTCGGCTGAAGATCTACCGGGTCGGCCCACGGCTATCGCTCTCCGAGGTGCTGCCGACGCTCTCGCTCGATGGGTGTCGAGGTGATCGACGAGCGGCCCGTACCAGCTCGACGGGATGGGCCGGCCGACGCTACGTCTACGAGTTCGGGCTGCGCTACGGCACGGACCTCCGCGCCGACGCCCGGGAGCTCTTCCAGGACGCGATCCGCGCGGTCTGGGAGGGCCGCAACGAGATCGACGGCTTCAACGGGCTGGTGCTGGCCGCCGGGCTGACCTGGCGCCAGGCCACGCTGCTGCGTGCCTACGCGAAGTACATGCGGCAGGGCAACTCGCCCTTCGCGCTCGACTCCATCGAGGCTGCGCTGCGCGGCAACGTCGACATCACCCGGCTGCTGGTGCGGCTCTTCGAGGCCCGCTTCGACCCGGACGGGCGACCGAGACAGGGCCAGGAGACGGCATCGAGGAGCGGATCGGCCGTGCGCTCGAGGATGTCGCCAGCCTCGACCACGACCGGATCCTGCGCTCCTACCTCACCCACATCCGGGCCACGCTGCGCACCAACTACTTCCAGCCCGGACCCGACGGCGCGGTGAAGTCCTACATCTCGCTCAAGCTCGAGCCGTCGGCGATCCCGGACCTGCCGGCGCCGCGACCGAAGTACGAGATCTTCGTCTACTCGCCGCGCGTCGAGGGCTCCCACCTGCGCTTCGGCGCGGTCGCGCGCGGTGGGCTGCGCTGGTCGGACCGGCGCGACGACTTCCGCACCGAGGTGCTGGGCCTGGTCAAGGCGCAGATGGTCAAGAACACCGTGATCGTGCCGGTCGGCGCGAAGGGGGCGTTCTACTGCAAGCAGCTCCCGGACCCCAGCGCACGACCGCGACGCGTGGCTGGCCGAGGGGGTCGCCTGCTACACGACCTTCATCTCCGGTCTGCTCGACATCACCGACAACCTGGTCGACGGCGCGACGGTCCCGCCGGCGGACGTCGTACGCCACGACGGCGACGACTCCTACCTCGTCGTCGCCGCCGACAAGGGCACCGCGACCTTCTCCGACATCGCCAACGGCATCTCCAAGGCCTACGGCTTCTGGCTCGGCGACGCCTTCGCCAGCGGCGGGTCGGTCGGCTACGACCACAAGGCCATGGGCATCACCGCGCGCGGCGCGTGGGTCTCGGTGCAGCGGCACTTCCGCGAGCGCGGCATCGACTGCCAGACCGAGGACTTCACCTGCGTCGGCGTCGGGGACATGTCCGGAGACGTCTTCGGCAACGGGATGCTCTGCTCGGAGCACATCAAGCTCGTGGCCGCCTTCGACCACCGCGACATCTTCCTCGACCCGACCCGCGACCCGGCGGTCTCCTTCGCCGAGCGGCAGCGGCTCTTCGCGCTGCCGCGATCGAGCTGGCAGGACTACGACGACAGCCTGATCTCCGAGGGCGGCGGCGTCTACTCGCGTTCGCTGAAGAAGATCGCCCTGACCGAGTCGGTCCGGGCGGCGCTCGGGATCGACGCCGGTGTCACCTCGATGACCCCGGCCGAGCTGATGCACGCGATCCTCCAGGCACCCGTCGACCTGCTCTGGAACGGCGGCATCGGGACCTATGTGAAGTCGTCGGAGGAGACCAACGCCGACGCGGGTGACAAGGCGAACGACGGGATCCGCGTCGACGGTCGCGACCTGCGCGCGCAGTGCGTGGGTGAGGGCGGCAACCTCGGCCTCACCCAGCTCGGCAGGATCGAGTACGCCCGCGAGGGCGGCGCCGGCCTGTCGGGGACGGAAGGTGGCCGGATCAACACCGACTTCATCGACAACTCGGCCGGGGTCGACACCTCCGACCACGAGGTCAACCTCAAGATCCTGCTCGACCGGGTGGTCAAGGCCGGCGACCAGACCGAGAAGCAGCGCAATGCCCTGCTCGCCGAGATGACCGACGAGATCGCCGACCTGGTGCTCCGCGACAACTATGAGCAGAACCTCGCCCTGGCCAACGCGGTCGCGCACGCGCCGTCGTTGCTGCACGTGCATGAGGAGTGGATCCGCCGCCTCGAACGCGATGGCGTCCTCGACCGGACGCTCGAGGGTCTGCCGTCGAGCGCTCAGGTGCAGCGGAGGCTCGAGGCCCGCGAGGGGTTGAGCTCGCCGGAGCTCTCCGTGCTGCTGGCATGGACCAAGATCGAGCTCGAGCGTGAGCTGCTCGACTCCGACCTGCCCGACGACCCGTACCTCGACTACGACCTGCAGGCTTACTTCCCGCACCCGATCCAGGAGGGTTTCGCCGATCAGGTCCGTGCGCATCCGCTGCGTCGCGAGATCATCGTGACCCAGGTGGTCAACGACCTGGTCAACGGTGCCGGCATGACGTTCTGGCCTCGGCTGTCGGGGGAGACCGGTGCGAGCGCTGCCGACCTGACCCGCGCCAACTTCGTCGCGCGGGAGATCTTCGGCTCGTTGGACGTGCGCCGGGAGCTTGCGACCTTCGACAACCGGCTCGACGCCAAGGTGCAGACCCGGATGCGACTCGAGATGCGCACCCTGGTCGAACGAGCCTCGCGCTGGCTGGTCAACAACCGCCGACCGCCGCTGGACAGCCAGGCCACCGTCGAGCAGTTCGCTGGTCCGGTGCAGCAGGTGCTGGCCGAGCTGCCCGACCTGATGACCGGCCGCGAGCTGACGGCGTACGTCGAGCGCCGCGACCAGCTCGTCGCCGAAGGCGTGACCGACGGCCTCGCGAGCCGGATCGCCGCCCTGCCGCCGGCGTACATGCTGCTCGGCATCATGGAGGTCGCCGGGCGCCAGGGCGTCGATCCGAACGTCGTGACCCGGGTGCACTTCGCGCTCGGCGAACGGCTCGGCCTGCCCGCCCTGGTCAACCGGATCCTGGCCCTGCCCCGCGCCGACCGGTGGCAGACGATGGCCCGGGCCGCGTTGCGCGACGATCTGCACGCCGTCCACGTCCAGCTCACCGGGCAGGTCCTCGGGTCGACCTCGGCCGACGACAGCGCTCCCGCCCGGATCGCGGCCTGGGAGGACGCCGACGACGTCGTCGTGCCACGAGCGGCCGCGACGCTGGAGGAGATCTGCGCCGACGAGAACGCTGACCTGGCACGACTATCGGTCGGGCTGCGCGTGGTCCGCGGACTGCTCGCCACCGGCTGATCTGCTCGGCGACACAACCTCCGGGGCTGTTCGACGCATCAGTGAGGGCATGGACTTCGACGAGTTCTTCCGCGCGACCTGGCCTCGGCTGTTCCGGACGGCGTACGCCGTCACCGGTGACGTCGCGTCGGCCGAGGACGCGCTGCAGAGCGCGTACGCGAAGTCCTACGCCTCGTGGCGCCGGGTGAGCCGGGTCGAGCACCCCGAGGCCTACGTCCGCCGGATCGTCGTCAACGAGATCCTCGGGACACGGCGGCGCGGCTGGTGGCAGCGCGAGCGCCCGCACGACTCCCTCGAGCCGCCGGGCCGAGTCGCGTCCCCTGAGCTGGGCGTCGTCGAGCACGTCGCGGTCTGGACGGCGGTCCGCGGGCTCCCTCCGCGGCAGCGGGCCGTGATCGTGCTGCGCTACTACGAGGACCTCTCCGAGGAGCAGATCGCCGACGTGCTCGGCTGCTCCCGCGGGACCGTGAAGTCCCAGGCCTCGGCCGCCCTGACCAACCTGCGCCGCGATGCGGCGGACCTCTCGATCGGAGAACGCACATGACCACCGACCTACGCGACGTGCTCCACGAGCAGCTCGACACCCTGCCCGCGCCTCCCGGTGACCTCGACCGGATCCGCGCGGCCGGCACCTCGATCCGGCGCCGCCGCGGCGCCGCCGTGGGTGCTGTCGCCGTCCTCGCCGTCGGGGCATGGGTGGCGGGGTTCGCCCTGACCGGCTCTGACGACACGCAGACCGACCGCGGGGTCGACCCGATCGGCCGGCTCGACTTCTCCGACGGCCTGCGGGCGTACGCCGACCCGGGTCGGGTCATCCACCTCGGCGACCGCGAGATCCCGGCCCCCATGCTCGACAACCTCGACACCGACGCGGTGGCGACGCCGTACGGCGTCCTCTACTACGACCAGGGGCGCCCGGCGCTGCTCGAGGAGTCCGGCGAGGTCAACGGTCTCGAGGAGGGCGCTGACTCCGTCGAGGGCCGCCCCACGGCCGAGGTCGACGCCCAGCACCCGTGGGTCGCCTACGCGACGAGCCGGGACGGCGACCAGCAGGTGGTCGTGCGAGACCTTGCCTCCGGCAAGGTCGTCGCGAGTCGCGTGGTCGACAGCGGGACCGTCATCGACGCACTGGACGACGGCGTCGTCTTCCTGCGGACGCCCGACGGGACGTCGACCTGGGACACCGGGACCGACGAAGTGCAGGAACTGGCCGGACCGAAGACCCGGGTGGCCGACGTCCGCAACGGCGTCGTCCTCTACGACGGTCCGGCGCCCACCGGCCCAGCGACCGCGGCGTACCGCCTGGTGCCGGGCGCGATCGACGCCCAGCTGACCTACGACGGCGCCCACGTCCTCTCCTGGTCCAACAAGCTCGAGCCCACCGACGGGGGGAAGCCGATCGTGCTCGACCAGAAGGCCACCTTCTTCGCCGTCGACACCGACGGGTCGATCCTGGCCGCCACCTCCGGGAACCCGGCCCGCTTCTACGACTGCGAGGTGCCGACTGGGACGGTGCACCGACCTCGGCTCCCTGAAGATGACCGGGGGCGACCCGATGTTCATCGGCATCGACAGGTAGCGGTCAGGGGGGTCCGGCATCAGTGACCTGCGCACTGCCGGAGTGGCCGAGACCGCACGCCTCGTGTCCGGCGGTGAGGTGTCGGCGCGGTCGGTTGGGCACGGCGGTGATCATTTCAATCCTGCGCGGTGCCCTTGTTGGGACCCATCACCATGAACTCCACACCGCTCGGGTCGGCGATGGTCGCGAGCCGGCCGAACGGCGACTCGTCCGGCGCCATCACCTGGCTGCCACCCAGACCCACGGCGGTGGCGATCGCGGCATCGGTGTCCTCGACCACGATGTAGAAGTGCCAGAACGACGGGCGCCCGGCGAGGAGGCCGCTCGCGTCCATGATCCCGGCCATCGCGGAGTCGTCCTTGCCGAGCGTCGTGTAGCGGAACTCGGGGGTATCGCTCATCGTGTGAGTGGTCCAGCCGAAGACGTTCTCGTAGAACGGGATGACCGCCTCGTAGTCGCTGCTGAGGACCTCGAACCAGCCCGGTGCGCCGACCTCGGCCCGTGCGGAGATGCCCTTCATCTCGATCGGCTGCCAGATGCCGACCGCTGCGCCGGCCGGGTCGGTCACCACCGCCATGTGCCCGAAGTCGCCGACCTGCATCGGCTCCATCAGCACCTGCCCGCCGTTGGCCTTCGCCATCGCGGCCGTGTCGACCGCGTTGTTGCTCTCGAGGTAGACGGTCCAGGCACTGGGCGCCTGGCCGTCGTTCTTCATGCAACCGGCGATCTCGCGCCCGTCGCGCTCGAAGGTGATGTAGCCGCCGAACTCCTGGCCGGCGCTGTGCGCGGTCCAGCCGAAGAGACCGCCGTAGAAGGCCTCCGCGGCCTCGGTGTCGGGGGTGAAGAGCTCGATCCAGATCGGCTCACCAGGTACGTCGTTCAGGCTCATCGTCCTGCTCCTTCGCGGGGTCGGTAGGTCCTCTCCATCAGACACCCGGGCGCCGACATTCTCATCGGTGGCTCTGCTCAGCCGTAGAGCCGGTCCAGGACGTCGGCGTACTTGGTGTTCACGACCCGGCGCTTGAGCTTGAGGGTCGGGGTGAGCTCGTCGGACTCCGCGGTCCACTCGACCGGCAACAGCTCGAAGGACTTGACCTGCTCGGGACGCGACAACCGCTCGTTGGCGGCGTCGACAGCGGCCTGCACCATGGCCAGGATCTCCGGCCGCTGTGCCAGCTCGGCGAGGTCGCTGAACTCGATGCCCAGCTGCTGCGCGACGATCGGAGCGATCTCACCGTCGAGGGTGAGCACCGCGACGACGTACGGCCGGTTGTCGCCGATCGCCATCGCGTGCCCGATGAGCGGTGACTCCTTGAGGTAGTTCTCGATGTTGGACGGTGCGATGTTCTTGCCGGCCGAGGTGATGATCAGCTCCTTCTTGCGGTCGATGACCGCGAAGAAGCCGTCCTCGTCGAGGGTGCCGATGTCACCGGTGTGCAACCAGCCCTCGTCGTCGATCAGCGCCTGGGTCGCGTCCGCCTGGAGGTGGTAGCCGGGGGTGTTCACCGGGCCGCGGACCAGGATCTCGCCGTCCTCGCCGAGCTTGATCTCCATGCCCGGGTTGGCGCGACCGACGGTGCCGAGCTTGAACCCGCCCGGGCCGTTGGCGGTCACGGCGCCGCAGGTCTCGGTCATCCCGTAGACGTCGTAGACCTTGAGGCCGAGACCGGCCATGAACTTCGCGACGTCCAGTGGCATCGGGGCGGCGGCGGAGCCGGCCCAGGTGACCTGGTCGAGGCCGAGCAGCAGCTTGAGGAAGCCGAGGATGCCGGCCTCGGCAGCCTGGTAGGCCTCCTCGATCTCGGGCGTCATCACGCCCCCGACCTCCTGGGCCTCGACCCAGGCGAGCGCCGCGGCCATCGAGTCCTCGACCATCTTGCGGTTGGCCGGGTCCGGCTCGGACGCGAGCTTGGCCGACAGACCGGTCTTGATCTTCTCCCACACGCGCGGAACCCCGAAGAACATCGTCGGGTGCACCTCACCGAGCGTCGCGAGCAGCTGCGCCGGGTCGCCGATCGCGTGCACGTGGCCCCCCGATGACCTGCGGCCCGTAGAGCCCGAGCACGCGCTCGGCGATGTGGGCGAGCGGCAGGTAGCTGACGCCGGTCTGGGGCTCGAACAGGCCGGCCGACTCCTGGGTGCCGACGGTCTCGAAGAGGATGTTGTGGTGGGTCAGCACCACGCCCTTGGGGCTGCCGGTGGTGCCGGAGGTGTACAGGATGGTGGCCGGAGCCTCCGGGTTGAGCTCGGCGACGCGGGCCTCGACGGCGCCCGGGTTGGCGACGCGGTACGCCGCACCGGCTGCGACCAGGTCGTCCCAGTCCTCGTCGATCATCACGACCTTGCGGATGCTGTCGACCTCGTCGAGGGCCTTGGCCCAGCGGGCCCGGTGGTCGGCGTTCTCGAGGAAGATCACCGTCGGGCGCGCCTGGGCCGCGATGTAGGCGATCTGCTCGGGGGAGAGCGTGTTGTAGATCGACATCGGCGTCGCCGCCGCGTGCACGGCGCCCATGTCGGCGAGGAAGTGCTCGATCCGGTTGTTGGCCATGATCGCGACCGTGTCACCGACCGCGAGCCCCGCCTCGATCAGTCCGGCCGCCAGGTCGAACGCCGGCTCGCGAGTCTCGGTCCAGGTCAACGTGCGCCACGACTCGCCCTCCGGCACGTGGTGCTTGTCGGAGTACGCCGGCTGGTCGCCGTACCTGCCCACGGTGTCGGTCAGGGCGTCGACGAGGGTGCGTCCCTCGACCAGTCCCTGGATACGGGCTCGCTCGGTCAGTGCAGCGTCGGACATCTGTCGCTCCTGGTGGGCAGATCGGGTGGCGTGCGTCACAGGGTAGCGGCCGATCAGACGCCCAGGGAGCGTCCGATGATCTCCTTCTGGATCTCGGTGGTGCCGCCGTAGATGGTCTGGATCCGGCTGTCCGTGAAGGCCTTGGCGATGGGGTACTCCATCATGTAGCCGTAGCCGCCGTGCAGCTGGACGCCGGCGTCCACGACCTGCTTCTGCAGCTCGGTGGTCCACCACTTCGCCATCGAGGCGAGGGTGGCATCGACCTCGCCGGCGTTGAGCTTGAGGATGCAGTCGTTGACGAAGACCCGGGCCACGTGGGCGTTCGTCGCCATCTCGGCCAGCACGAACCGGTTGTGCTGGAAGGAGCCGATCGGCTTGCCGAACGCCGTGCGCTCCTTGGCGTAGGCCAGCGAGATGTCGAGGACGTGCTCGATGGCGGCGACGGCCATCGCGGCGATCGAGATCCGCTCCTGGGGGAGGTTGAGCATCAGCGAGATGAAGCCGGAGCCCTCCTCGCCGAGGAGGTTCGTCTTCGGCACCTCGACGTTGTCGAAGAAGAGCTCGGCGGTGTCCTGCGCCTTCATGCCGACCTTGTCCAGGTTGCGACCGCGGTCGAAGCCCTTCATGCCGCGTTCGACCACGAGCAGGCTGATGCCCTTGTGGCCCGCGTCGGGGTCGGTGCGGCAGACCACGATCACCAGGTCGGACAGGATGCCGTTGCTGATGAAGGTCTTCGAGCCGTTGAGGACGTAGTGGTCGCCCTTGTCGATGGCCGACGTACGGATGCCCTGCAGGTCACTTCCGGCGCCCGGCTCGGTCATCGCGATCGCGGAGATGATCTCGCCGCTGACCAGACCCGGCAGCCAGCGCCGCTTCTGCTCGTCGGTCCCGAGCGCGGAGATGTAGGGAACGATGATGTCGCTGTGCACCGGGAAGCCGGGGCCACTCGCGCCGACCCGCGCCATCTCCTCGGCCACGACCGTGTTGTAGCGGAAGTCCTTGACCCCGGCGCCGCCGTACTCCTCGTCGACGTCGAAGCAGAGCAGGCCGGCCTCGCCGGCCTTGGTCCACACCTCGCGACTGACCTGGCCGTCCGTCTCCCACTGGTCGTGGAAGGGGACGACCTCCTTGTCCAGGAAGGTGCGGACGGAGGCGCGGAAGTCCTCGTGCTCCTGCTCGTAGATGGACGGACGCGTGCTCATCAGCTGATCCACTCCTTGATCTGCGCAACGGTGGCCACCGGGTCGTCCGACACGGGGGAGATCTGCAGGTTGGTGACGCCGGCCTCCTGGAAGGCGGCGATGCGCTCCTGGACGTACGACGCCGGGCCGACCAGGTTGCCGGCCTCGAGCCACTCGGTCGGGACCTTGGCCTCGGCGTCGCGCTTGTTGCCGCCCAGGTAGAGATCCTGGATCTCCTTGGCCTCCTTCTCGTAGCCGTAGTGGCAGGCGAGCTCGTTGTAGAAGTTCTTGCCGCGGGCGCCCATCCCGCCGACGTACAGCGCGTACATCGGACGCATGAGGTCGAGCAGCGCCTTCGTCTCGGGCCCCTCGCCGATGGCGACCATGCCGCCGGCGGCGATCTCGAGCGGGGCCGAGGTCGGCGGAGCGCTTCGCGGCGCCCTTGGCGAGTGCGTCGCCCCAGACGGTCTTGGCCTTCTCCGGGAGGAAGAGGAAGGGCAGCCAGCCGTCGGCGACCTCGGCGGTCATCGCCACGTTGTTGTCGCCGAGCGCGGCGACCCAGATCGGGACCGAGTTGCGCTCGACCTTGGTGAGGATCTTCAGCGGCTTGCCGAGACCGAGGCCCTGGTCGGCCGGCAGCGGGAGGGTGAAGATCTTCCCCTGGTGCTCGAGGCGCTCGCGGCGCAGGCCCTGGCGGATGATCGAGATGACCTCGCGGGTGCGGCCGAGCGGCTTGTCGTACGGCAGTCCGTGGAAGCCCTCGATCACCTGCGGGCCGGAGGCGCCCAGGCCGATGACCGCGCGACCTCCGGAGACGTTGTCGAGGCCGGCGGCGGTCTGCAGCAGCGCGCTCGGCGTACGGGAGAAGACGTTGAGGATCGCCGCGCCGATCTCGATGGTCTCCGTCTTGGCGGCGAGGTAGCCCATCAGCGTGGGGGAGTCGAACCCGTAGGCCTCGGCGACCCACACGGTGTCGAGACCGGCCTTCTCGAGACCGACGACCTGGTCTGCGGCCTCGCGGGGGTTTCCGGAGTACATCAGCGGCGTGGAGAGCTTCATCGTGACAGCATAACTGTCACAGTCGTACGCCGGTCAACGCCTGCTCGCACGTGGGGGTTGACAGCCGAAACCTGCGGACACGCCGTGCCGCAACGGCGTGTCCGCGGGTTTCCCCGGGCAGCCGGGGAAACCCCCCCCGCAAGCCCAGCCTCAGCCGCGCCCGTGCCAGCTGTCCCACAGTGCGGCGTAGGAGCCGCCGGCCGCGACCAGCTCGTCGTGCGAGCCGAGCTCGGCGATCCGCCCGTCCTCGACCACCGCGACCCGGTCGGCGTCGTGGGCCGAGAAGAGCCGGTGCGCGATCGCGATCACGGTCCGGCCCTCGAGCACGGCCGCGAGCGAGCGCTCGAGGTGACGCGCGGCGCGCGGGTCGATCAGCGAGGTGGCCTCGTCGAGGACCAGCGTGTGCGGGTCGGCGAGCACCAGCCGTGCCAGCGCGATCTGCTGGGCCTGGGGTGCGGTGACCGCGCGACCCCCGGAGCCGACCACGGTGTCCAGGCGTTCGGGAAGTGCGTCGACCCACTCGAGCGCGTCGACCGCTTCCAGGGCACCGCGGACGGCGTCGTCGTCGGAGCCCGGCCGACCGAGCACGACGTTCTCCCTCAGCGTGCCCACGAAGACGTGATGCTCCTGGGTGACCAGTGCGACGTGGCCGCGCAGGTCGTCGAGCGGCAGCTCGGTGAGCCCGACACCGCCGACCGTGACCGACCCGGTGCGTGGTGGGTGGATACCTGCCAGCAGTCTGCCGAGCGTGGACTTTCCGGCGCCGGAGGGACCGACCATCGCGATCCGCTCGCCGACGCCGACCGACAGGTCGATGCCGTGGAGCACGTCGCGGCCCTCGACGTACGAGAACCGGACGTCGCTCGCCGCGACCTGCTCGCCGGCGGGCTCGCGGCCGCTGACCTCGCGGTCGTCGGGCACCTGGGCGACACCGAGCAGTCGCGCCAACGACGCGGCACCGAGCTGGATCTCGTCGAGGATCGAGACGATCCGGTCGACCGGGTCGATCAGCATCTGCACGTAGAGCGTGGCCGCGGTGACGTCACCGAGCGACACCTGGCCCTCGGTGTAGAGGTAGCCGCCGAACAGCAGCGTCGCCACGGTCGGGATCAGGTAGGCGATCTCCATGTTCGGGAAGAAGACAGTGCGCAGGAAGAGCGTGTAGCGCTCGGCGCGGTACGACGTGGCGATGTCGTCGTCGATCGCCGCGACCCGATCGGGGCCGAGGCCGAGCGACTCGACGGTGCGGGCACCCTCGACGGTCTCGGTGAGGGTCGCGTTGATCTGGGAGTACGTCGCGCTCTCGCGCAGGTAGCCGTCCTTGGCGCGCTTGAGGTACCACCGTAGGCCGATCACCAGGGGAGGTACGCCGAGCACGCACGGCACCGCGACCCACCAGCCGACGGTGATGGCCGCGATGAACGTGACGATCGCGGTGACGATCGCGATGGTCCACTCGGGCAGCGCCATCCGCACCGACCAGCCGAGCTGGTCGACGTCGCGGCTGGTGCGGGTCAGCAGGTCGCCGGAGCCGGCGGCCTCGACCACACCGACCGGCAGGGCCAGGGTGTTGTCGACGAAGTCCTCGCGCAGCTCGGCCAGCACCTGCTCGCCGAGCACCTGGCTGAGGTAGCGGGCGTAGCGGGTCAGGACCGTCTGCACGAGCAGGAAGCACGCGAGCAGTCCGATGATCCGGTCGACGTGACCGACGGTGGTGCCGACCTGGACGGCCTGCACCAGGTCTCCGAGCAGGCGCGGTGCGGCCAGCGCGGCGAGCGCGGCCCCGATGTGGAGGGCGAGCGCGCCCCAGAGCATCTTCGGGTGGCGGCGGGCCAGCGTGCCGACGTACTTGCGGACGGCAGGGGTGTCGGCGACGGGGAGGTGGGTGCTCATCGCAGGGCCTCCTCGAGCTCGGACCCGGCCAGCTCCGGCTCGGACTCGCGGGTGACGACGCGGCGGTACTCCGGGTTGCTCGCGAGCAGCTCGCCGTGCCTTCCCGAGGCGACGACGCGACCCTCGCTGAGGAACGCGACGACGTCGGCGGCGTCGAGCATCAGCGGGCTGCTGGTGGTGACCACCGTCGTGCGACCCGCGCGGTGCCGGCAGAGCCGGGCGGCGATCCGGGCCTCGGTGTGCGCGTCGACGGCGGAGGTCGGCTCGACCAGGACCAGGACCTCGGGGTCGGCCGCGAGGGCGCGGGCGAGCACCAGCCGCTGGCGCTGGCCGCCGGACAGGCTGCGCCCGCGCTCGGCCACGATCGAGTCCAGCCCCCCGGCGAGGGTGTCGAGGACGTCGTCCGCCGACGCGGTGTCGAGGGCACGGGCCACGTCGCCCTCGCCGGTGATGTCGAGCCGATCGCCGAGACGGCCGGAGAAGAACATGGCGCCGGTGTCGGAGACCAGGATCCGCCGGCGCACCTCGGTCGGGCGCAGCGAGGTGAGCGGCACCCCGCCCAGGCTGACCTCGTCGTCGACCGGCGAGGCCATCATGCCGAGCCGGTCGGCCAGCGCGGCCGTGTCATCGGGCTGCTCGCTGACCAGCGCGGTCAGCAGGCCCACGGGGACCCGCAGGCCGGAGCGCTCGTCGTACAGCTCGGCGCCGTCGGGGGGCGACTCGGCGAGGAGTGCCGGGTCGGTGTGCTCGGGCTCGATCGCGAGGACGCGGACGATCCGGACCGCGGCGACCCGGGCGCGGATGATCTTGTTGGCGTACTCGGTCGCGGTCCGCAGCGGGATCATCAGGAACGCGGAGTAGCCGTAGAACGCGACCAGCTCACCGGGGGTGATCTTGCCCTCGACGGCGTAGCGCGCACCGATCCAGACGACGACCACGACGAACAGGCCGGGCAGGAAGACCTGCAGCGCGTCGAGGACGGACTGGAGGCGCGCGACCTGGACGCCGGCCGCGCGGGTGTCCTGCGACTCGCGGCGGTAGCGGTCCAGGAAGACCTGCTCGCCGCCGATGCCGCGCAGCACGCGGAGGCCGCCGACGATGTCGCTGGCGGTGTTGGAGAGGTGGCCCATCAGGTGGCGCTGGTGGGCGCTGCGCCTCTGCAGCGGGCCGAGGATCGGGGCGACCCCGAACATCAGCAGCGGGACGCCGATCAGCACGACGAGACCGAGCGTGACCGAGGTGTGCAGCAGGATGATCGAGACCAGGATGAAGGAGACGACCGCACCGGCGAAGCGGGCCGAGACATCCATCAGCTGGCCGACGTGGGTGAGGTCGTTGGTGCCGATCGCGACGACCTCGCCGGTCGACACCTGGCGCGGCAGGGTGCCGCCGAGCCGGACCGTCTGGCGGGTGATCAGCTGGACGACGCGGTACGCCGCGATCAGCCAGTTGGTGACCGCGAAGCGGTGGCGCATGATGCCGCTCGCGGCCTGGATCAGGCCGATGGCGAAGAGCACGGCGGCCCAGGTGAGCAGTGCTCTGCTGTCCTTGGCGGTGATGCCGTCGTCGATCGCGTGGCCGATGATCGCGGGCATCACGGCCTGCGCGCTCATCCAGACGATGCCGAAGAACATCCCGCCGAGCAGGGTGACCCACTGGCACTTGGCCATCCACCACAGGAATCGACCGGGTGAGCGATGGTCTGCCACACCGGGGTGGTCGAAGGGGAGGAGGCGCACCCCCCAACGCTACGGACGACCTCGTCCACCGAGCGAATCGTTTTCGCGGTGACGGTTGTCACTCGCCTCCGGAGACGGTGTCGAGGGTGCCGCACGATGCCCGGGCGAAGGTGATCGCGCTGGCCGCTCCGGGGATGCTCATCCGCAGGGTGACCTGGCCCGGCTCGCCGCCGAGGTGCAGTCCGATCTTGAACGCCGTGGCGCCGCCGGACTCCATGAACGCATGGTCGTCGCAGCGGTTCGGCTTGATCGGCAGGTCGATGCGGGTGGGTGGGTCGGTGCCGTGAACCCTCGCGTCCGGCCGCCAGACGTCGCCGTCGACGGGGGTGAGGATGGGCGTTCCGGAGACGGTGTCGATGGTCAGTGTCCTACCCGGGTGGCCGGTCGGCGTGACCACGAGGGTGAGGACGCCGGGATCGCCAGCCTCGCCGTCGAAGGCGACCGTGTCATCCCACGCCAGGTCGGCGACCTGGGCGACGGCGAGCTCGGTGCAGCGCGCGGTCGTGTAGCGGCCGGTGACGTCGGTGGAGTCCGCGACCCGTTGGGTCCGGACCTGGTCGCCGTACGCGATGGTGACGGTGCCGCGACCCCGGGGGTGGTCGCAGGCGGGACGCTGGGGGAGCAGGATCTGGAAGCCTCGCTCGGACTGCGACGGGATCGGCCGGAGCCGGGTCGCGGGGACCTCCGTCCGGAAGCGCGGGTCGGAGTAGGTGATCCGGGTGGGCCGGATCCCGTGGGCGGTGTCGTTGTCGACCCACACCTCCATCCGACCGGCCGCGGCATCGCGGGAGGACTGCCGCATGTCAGCGTGCAACGCGCCGGTCGGGGGAGGCTCGGGCGGCATCGAGATCGGGGTCAGCGTCCGGATCGACCGCGTGGGCTCCGGGGTGGTTGTCGGGGCGGCGGCCCCGTCGCTGGAGGACGAGCAGCCGGCGGCGAGCAGCGTCAGCACGACGAGCCCCAGGGCGGTCCTCATGAGGACAGTGTGCCCGCGAGTCCGTCGAAGATCTCGGCGTTCGGGAGGTCGGCGGCGAGCCGGCCGGGGATCAGCAGCTTGGAGCGTCGTACGCCGGATCCGATCACCGCGACCTCCATGCCGAGGACCCGGGCGTCGACCAGCAGTCGCCAGCCCGCGGGGACACCGACCGGCGTGATCCCGCCGTACTCCATGCCGGACTCCTCGACCGCGCGGTCCATCGACAGGAACGACGCCTTGCGGACGTCGAGGGTGCGCTTGACCAGGCCGTTGACGTCGGCTCGGGTGTCGGCGCGCACCAGGCAGGCGGCGACTCGCTCCTCGCCGTCGCGGCGCCCGCTCACGAGCACGCAGTTGGCGCCGGTGTCGAGCCCCAGGTCGTAGGCCTCCGACAGCGCCGCCGTGTCCGCGATCGCCGGGTCGATCTCGACGACACCGATCTCGGCGGCGTACGGCCAGTCGCTCAGCGCGGCAGTGACCGGATCGGCCAGCAGGTCGGGGCGTTCGAGGGCGGGCACAGTCACGAGGCGGCCCAGCGTCGGCGTCGTCATGCGCCCATTCTCCCTGGTGGGTCGATCAACGACATTGGCGCGCTCGTCACCGGGGGTTCATGTCGATCGTGCCGACCGGACACCCGCTCCGGCTGTGCTGGATGACATGCAGCAGGTCGATCCGATCGTGATCGCGCACCGGGGGGCGTCGGGCTACCGGCCCGAGCACACCCTCGCGGCGTACCGCCTCGCCATCGCTCTCGGTGCCGACTATGTCGAGCCCGATCTGGTCTCGACCCGCGACGGTGTGCTCGTCGCGCGGCACGAGGCTCAGGTCGGCAAGACCACGGACGTCGCCGGTCGCGCCGAGTTCGCCGACCGGATGACCACCCGCGAGATCGACGGGCACGAGTCGACCGGGTGGTTCATCGAGGACTTCACCCTCGCCGAGCTCAAGACCCTGCGGGCAGTCGAGCGGATGCCAGGACTGCGACCCCGCAACGCCCGCTACGACGGCTGGTACGACGTACCGACCTTCGACGAGATCCTCGGCCTGGTGGCCGAGGAGTCCGCCCGGCTCGGGCGCTCGATCGGGGTCTACCCGGAGACCAAGCACCCGTCGTACTTCGCCTCGATCGGCCTGGCGATGGAGCAGTCGATGCTCGATGCCCTGCACCGGCACGGGTACGGCGGCCCGGACGCTCCGGTCTTCATCCAGTCCTTCGAGCCCGGCAACCTGCAGTGGTTGCGCACCCGGACCGCGCTACCCCTCGTCCAGCTGGTCTCGGCGACGGGTCGCGTCGACCTGGTGACCTCGACCGGTCTGCGCCGGGTGGTGGGGTGGGCGGACGCCGTGGGTGTCGCCAAGGAGCTGGTGCTCCCACGACATCCCGACACCGGCACCATCGGCGATCCGTCCCGGCTGGTCGCCGATGCACACGCCAACGGGCTGCTGGTGCACGTGTGGACGCTGCGTGACGAGAACGAGTTCCTGCCGACCGGTTACCGCCGTGGCATCGATCCCGCCGGTGCGGGCGACGCCATCGCGGAGACCCAGGCCTTCCTCGACGCCGGGGTGGACGGACTGTTCACCGACCACCCCGACACCACGCTCGAGGCCCGATGGCGTCACGCCTCGGGCATCAGGATCCACGCGGCGAGGTAGGCGAGGGCCAGTGCCCCGCCGCTGAAGATCGCGGCGACCACGACGAGCAGGCGCACCACTGTCGGGTCGAGACGGAGGTAGTCGGCGATGCCGGAGCAGACTCCGGCGACCATCCGCTGGTCCCTGGGTCGGGCGATTCGCTTGCTGGTGGTGTTCATCGGATCTCCTCGTCGGTCGCGATGACCGTCGTGTCGGGGGTGGTGGGTTCGTCCGTGGGGGTCGCGCCGACCCAGCCGGTCTGGCGGGTCGACCAGCGCTTGCTGCCGGTGATGCCGACCGCGACGAGACCGGCGAGACCGGCCAGGACCCACGGGATCGGCAGCAGCCAGCGCACGTCGCCGCCGCCGACGACGTCGCCCTGGATCAGCGCCCAGACGCCGACCAGGCCGAGGAACGCGATCCCCATGACCAGGTGGCCGACGTTGACCGGGTGCCGCCCGGACGGGCGCTCGGACTGACGCTCGGTGGTGTTCGTGCTCATCGGTAGCTCACCTCGATCTCGCCGACACCCAGGTGGGTGTCGAGGGTGATGTGGGGGTCTCCGGCTCGCACGGCCGCGGTGGTCACGCCGATGCCGCCGTGCTCCTCGCCGAAGAGATTGGTGTGGGCCGGGCCGTCGATGTCGGCGGTCACGCGGGCCCCGGCGCCGTCGGGGAGGATCACGGTGATGGTCCCGACGCCGCCCTCGACGTCGATGGTGCGGCCGTCGAGCGCGGCGACGTCGGTGACCATGCTCAGGTCGATCACCTGGTCACCGGCGCCGAGCCAGTAGCGGCTGTCGACCTCTCCCGCGGTCGACGGGGTCACGTGGACGTTGCCGCCGTCGCCGTCCCAGTGGTCGATGGCAGTCGTCGCGAACAGGCCGAACGTGGAGAGCAGGCCGACCAGGATGATCCCGCCGGCCCGGCCGAAGAACGCGCCGACCAGCAGCATCACGCCACTGATCGCCACGGCGAGCGCGGGGTACGCCGAGACGGCGATGTCGGCACCGGCCAGGTCGATGATCCCGAGGACGCCCTCGCCGAGCGCGATCAGCGCGACAGTGAACCAGAAGAGGATCGGCCCACGCTTGCGCGGGTTCGGCGTCTTGTACGGCGGCGGCGCGATGTAGGGAGCCGGCTGCGGCGGGTAGTAGACCGGCTGCGCGGCGGCGACGTACGGGTTCGCCTGGGTGGGGTACGTCGGCGCTGCGGGCGAGCTGCCGAGGGGCGGGGAGGCGTCCTTCGACGGGTTGTTGCGGGTCAGCAACCAGAGCGCGATCAGCGCCACGATCGCGACCGGCCACGGGAACCAGAACGCACCCCACGAGTCACCGACCAGCGCCACCGCGGCGAGGACGCCGACGATCACGAGCGCGATCGTGCGGCTGCGCTCGTCGAGGTTGAACGGCGCCTTGGCGTCGCCGTCCTCGGGCACCAGCACCCAGCAGGCGCCGTACAGGATCAGGCCGGCGCCGCCGAAGAAGACGAGCACGACGAACGCGACCCGCAGGATGAGCGGGTCGATGTCGAGGTGTCGCCCGAGACCGCCCGCGACGCCGGCGACCTTGCGGTCGGAGCGGGAGCGGCGGAGGCGACCGAGGTCGCGGACCTGGTCGCGGTTCACCCGCGGGCCGCTGTCCCTGGAGGGTCCTGCGGCGGCAGGCCGGATGGAGCTTCGGGCGGTGTGGTGGTCATGGCACCAAGACTGCGTCCTCGCGGCGCTCCGGACCATCGGGGTCACCCCTGATCCTGGGCCCGGGGTGGCCCCTCCGGTCAGGGTCGGACCGGGGTCGGCCCTCATGGTCCGGGGTGCTCCGCTGTGTGACGATTGATCTCGACATGAGCAGTACGCGCGCCACCGCCGACGCAGGCGCGTCGGTCCCGATGGGGAGCCGGCGCGCCTATCGCGACACCCAGGAACCGATCCTCGGCGGGGTCGCGTCCGGCCTCGCGCGTGCACCTCGGCTTCCCGGTGCTGTGGGTGCGCGCCGGGTTCGTCCTCGCGGCGTTGCTCGGCGGCTTCGGGGTGGTCTTCTACGCCGGCCTGTGGTGGCTGCTGCCGTCCGACTCCCGCTTCGAGACCGGAGCACCCGGCATCGAGAGCGCGACCCGCGGCGGCCGCCGACCGGGCCGGATCCGCCGGCTGACCGACATCGGTCCGGCGATCGCGCTGGCCGCTCTCGGACTGGGCGCGATCCTGCTCCTCGAGGCCGTGCTCGGCAGAGGAGCGGTGTTCTGGCCGCTGGTGATCGGCATCGTCGGCATCGCGCTGCTGTGGCGTCAGGCCGACGAGGCGCAGCGCGAGCGCTGGCTCGACAGCACCGGTCGGGTCAACCCGATGCGGGTCGTCTTCGGTGACGGCGGCTGGGCGTCGTACGCCCGGGTCGCCGCCGGGATCGGCCTGATCGTGCTGGCTCTGGTCCTCTACTCCTTCAGCGGCGGGTCGGTCGGGATGGCCCGCGACGTGACGGTTGCCGCGCTCCTGACCGTCGCCGGCCTGGCGATCGTGATCGGACCGTGGATCTACCGGCTCGCCTCCGACCTCAGCGACGAGCGGGCCGAGCGGGTGCGCACCCAGGAGCGCGCCGACGTGGCCGCGCACCTGCACGACTCGGTGCTGCAGACGCTCGCGCTGATCCAGAAGAACGCCGACGACCCCGCCACGGTCTCCCGGCTCGCCCGTGCCCAGGAGCGCGACCTGCGCGCCTGGCTGTACGCCGGCGACTCGACCGACGAGCGCACCGTCGCCAGCGCGTTGCGCGGCGTCGCGGCCCGCATCGAGGACGAGTACGGCGTGTCCGTCGACCTCGTCAACGTGGGCGACTGCGAGCTCGACGAGGAGCTGCGGACGATCGTGCACGCGACCGGCGAGGCCGTCATCAACGCGGCCAAGCACGCCGGCACCGGCAAGGTCGACGTCTACGCCGAGATCACCGACGTCGCGGTCGACGTCTTCGTCCGCGACCGGGGACGCGGGTTCGATCCGGCCGCGGTGCCGGAGGACCGTTACGGCGTACGCCACAGCATCGTCGACCGGATGCAGCGGCACGGCGGCTCGGCCGAGATCCGGTCCGCGCCCGGCGACGGGACCGAGGTGCGCCTGCACCTGGCCCGCCCGCCTCGACAGGAGGAGAACGATGACTGAGCAGCGCGGTCCCACCGGGGTCGTGATCGTCGACGACCACGCCATGTTCCGCAGGGGCGTGCGCGCCGAGCTCGAGAGCGTCGGCCGCGGCATCGTCGACATCCTGGCCGAGGCGGCCGACGTGGACGCCGCGGTCGCCGCGGTCACGACGTACCGACCTGACGTCGTGCTGCTCGACGTACACCTGCCGGGCGGCGGGGGAGTCGAGGTGATGCGGCGGATGGCGACCACTGCTGCCTCGCCCGAGACCCGCTACCTCGCCCTCAGCGTGAGCGACGCCGCCGAGGACGTGATCGGCACGATCCGGGGCGGCGCCCGTGGCTACGTCACCAAGACGATCACCGGACCCGAGCTGGTGCAGGCGATCGGCCGTGTCTCCGAGGGCGATGCCGTCTTCTCGCCGCGGCTGGCGGGCTTCGTGCTCGACGCGTTCTCCGGTTCCATCGACATCGCGGCGGTCGACGAGGACCTCGACCGGCTCACCGAGCGGGAGCGGGAGGTGATGAGGCTGATCGCCCGTGGCTATGCCTACAAGGAGGTGGCCAAGGAGCTCTTCATCTCCATCAAGACCGTGGAGACCCACATGTCGAGCGTGCTGCGCAAGCTCCAGCTCTCCTCACGGCACGAGCTGACCCGCTGGGCGTCGGACCGCCGACTTCTCTAGGCTGCCGCCATGGAGTTCCTCCGGCACCTGCTCCTCGTCATCCACCTCCTCGGCTTCGCGGCGCTGCTCGGCGGCCTGCTCGTCCAGGCCCGCAGCCCGGAGAAGTCCGTCAACTCGTTGATGCGCGACGGCGCCGGTACGGCGTTCCTGGCGGGGCTGCTCCTCGTGGGCGTCATCGAGGCCGACGACGGCGAGGTCGACAACACCAAGATCGCCGTCAAGGGCGTGATCGGGCTGGTGATCCTCGTCCTGGTGATGGCGAACACCCGGCGCGAGCGGATCGCCACCGGCCTCTGGGTGATGTTGCTCGCGCTGACCGTCGCGAACGTCTGCGTCGCGGTCTTCTGGTCCCCGGCCCACACCTGACCTGCTCGCCTCACTGCAGGTGGTGCACCTCCTGCAGTCCGTAGACCGAGGTGTCGAGACCCTCGGCGCGGGCCTTGAGCTGGAGCGCCAGGTAGAGGGAGTAGTGCCGCGACTGGTGCAGGTTGCCGCCGTGCATCCACAGGTGGGGCACCTGCGTCGGCTTCCACATGTTGCGCTGCTCGCCCTCCCAGGGACCGGGGTCCTTCGTGGTGTCTGATCCGAGTCCCCAGACCTTGCCCAGCCGGTCGGCCGTCTCCTGGTCGATCAGGTCTGCCGCCCAGCCGTTCATCGACCCGTAGCCCGTCGCGTAGACGACCAGGTCCGCCGCCAGCTCGGTGCCGTCGGCCAGCACCACTGCGTGCTCGGTCAGGTGGTCGACCTGTCCGTGAGCGAGCTTGACCTCACCGTTCGCCACGAGCTCGGCCGAGCCCACGTCGATGTAGTAGCCGGAACCGCGGCGCAGGTACTTCATGAACAACCCCGAGCCGTCGTCACCCCAGTCGTGGTCGAAGCCGGCCGCCTCCAGGCGGTCGTAGAAGTCCTTGTCGACCTCGGCCATCTTCTCGTACGCCGGGATCTGGAACTGGTGCATGATCCGGTAGGGCAGTGAGGCGAAGATCAGGTCCGCCTTCTCCGTGGTGACCCCGGCCGCCACGGCCCGCTCGGAGTAGAGATCGCCGAGGCCGTACTCCATGAGCGACCCGCTCTTCACGATGTGCGTCGAGGAGCGCTGCACCATCGTCACGTCGGCGTCGTGCTCCCAGAGGGCGCCGCAGATGTCGAAGGCCGAGTTGTTGCTGCCGATCACGACGACCCGCTTCCCGGCGTACGCGTCGGGTCCGGGGTGTGCGGAGGAGTGGTGCTGGTCGCCGCGGAAGACGTCCTGCCCCGGCAGCACCGGGACGCTCGGCTTGCCGGACATCCCGGTCGCGAGCACCAGGTGGGTGGGTCGCAGGGTGAGTGCCTGGCCCTCCCGCTCGACCTCGACCGTCCACTCCTGGGTCTCCTCGGAGAACGACGCAGCGGTCGCGACCGTGCTCGACCAGTACGGCACCTCCATCACCTTGGTGTAGGACTCCAGCCAGTCGCCGATCTTGTCCTTCGGGGCGAAGACCGGCCAGTTGTCGGGGAACTTCAGATAGGGCAGGTGGTCGTACCAGACCGGGTCGTGCAGGCACAGCGACTTGTAGCGGTTGCGCCACTGGTCGCCCGGCCGCGGGTGCTTGTCGATCACCAGGCTGGGTACGCCGAGCTGCCGGAGCCGGGCGCCGAGGGCGATGCCGCCCTGGCCGCCGCCGATCACCAACACGTAGGGCTGGGTGGTCGACCCGAGGCTCTCGGCCTCCTCCTGGCGGCGCTCGAGCCAGGTGGACCGGTCCTTGTTCGCCCCGTGCTCGGCGCCGGGCGGGCGGCGGTCCAGCCGCGGCTCCTCGTAGCCCTTCAGCTCGTACAAGGTGGTCAGGAACGTCCACGCCTTGGGTCCGTCCTCGTCGACGAGGCGCAGCAGCCCGCGCCCTCGACCCACGGCGGTCTCGAAGGTGAACCACGCGGTGGTCACGCCGTCGGCGGTGTCGGGCGGCTCCTCGGTCGACGAAGCCGGACGGGTCGGTGCGCGCGAGGGTCTCCTGCAGCAGGTCGGTCACCCCGGCGGGGTTCTCCACGGTCGTGAAGTTCCACGAGAACGAGATCAGGTCCCGCCAGAAGCTGGCCGTGGCGAACATCCCTGCCGCACGGTCGACATCGCGCTCCCGCAGGGCTGACTCGAAGTCGACGAACCAGCCGTCGACCAGCTCCTGCGGGGTGGGGGAGGTGCCGGTCTCGGGCTCGATGGTCTGGGTCATGCCGCGCTCCTTCGCTTGCTCGTTCGCCTACGCTGTGTGATGGAGCACACACCCGCGAGAGCCATGCGCGACAGGGTTGCAAGGGGTTGCACCGGCCGCTGAGGAGGCGAGGCGTGGGCGATCTGGACGAACGGCGTACCCGCGAGGCGGTGCTGTCCGGAAGTCGGTCGGCACACGCGCCTCGTGCCGAGATCGCCGCCTCGTGGCGGCGGATGGCCGCGGTCGGTCTCGACCCGGGCGGCGGGCCCGAGGTCACCCCGCTCACCGAGGCCGAGCTCGAACGGCGTCGGGCGACCAGCGGGCTGGCACCCCTCGTGCCGGGACTGATGCGCTCCCTCCTGCCGGTCATCGACGCCGGCCAGCTCGTCGTCGTCGCCGACGTCGAGGGGCGGGTGCTGTGGCGCAGTGGCACCTCCGCCGTACGCCGGATGGCCGACCATCTCGGGTTCGTGGGCGGCTCGGCCTGGACCGAGGGCAACGTCGGCACCAACGCGATCGGCACCGCTCTCGTCCTGGGCCGGCCGGTCCAGATCCGGGGTGGTGAGCACTACGTCGAGTCGCACACCCGTTGGGGCTGCGCCGCTGCCCCGCTCGCCGACCCGTGGACCGGCAGGCCGCTGGGGGTGGTCGACGTGAGCGGGCCCAGCCGGTCGTTGCACCCTGCCGAGATGGCGCTGGTGGAGATGGCGGCCCGGCTCGCCTCGATCGAGCTGCTCGAGCAGCACCGGGTGCTGCTCGACAGGCTGCGGACCCACTCCGCGCCGTTGCTCGCCGCGGTGCCGGGCGCCGCACTGGTGGTCGACCCCGACGGACACATCGCGGCGGCGAAGGGACTGTCCAGCCCCGACCGGGTCCTGCTGCCCGCCGACATGACGGTGGGCGACGTACGCCTGCCCCACCTCGGGCCGGTGGTCGCGGATGCCCTGCCCGGAGGCTGGTTGTTGCGGGTCGCCGGTCAGGACGAGCACCAGACCACGTCGGTCGTCGTCAACCTGGCTGGGAGACCAGAGATCCAGGTCTCGGGTCTCGGCGGCGGCTGGACCCATCGGTTGACGCCCCGGCACGCCGAGATCCTGGTGTCGGTCCTGGAGGCGGGTGCTGCGGGCCGCTCGGCCGCCGAGCTCGCTGACGACCTCTTCGCCGACCGTGAGCGGGTGGTCACGGTGCGCGCCGAGGTCTCTCGCCTGCGCCGGGTCCTCGGGTCGGTTCTGCTCGCCCAGCCCTACCGTCTCGCTCCGCAGGTCGTCGCCAGCCTGGTCCTGCCGCCCGATCGCAGCGCCCTGCTCCCGGGGTCCGATGCGCCCGTCGTCATGGCGCTCCGGCGCTGACCACCGACCCGGTCGCGGGGGGTGGCGGCACGTAGGCTGAGCGCAAGATGAGTACCCCCTTCACCCTGCCCGGCCTCGAGCGTCTTGACGGCTCCGACCAGCCACGTACGACGAGGCGTGGCCCGAGCGCTGAGGACCTCCTCGACGGCCTCAACGAACCCCAACGCGCAGCGGTCGTCCACGAGGGCGCCCCGTTGCTCGTCGTTGCCGGAGCCGGGTCCGGCAAGACGCGGGTGCTGACCCGCCGGATCGCCTGGCTGATCTCCGAGCGCAACGCGCACCCGGGCTCGGTCCTGGCGATCACCTTCACCAACAAGGCCGCGGCCGAGATGAAGGAGCGCGTGGAGGACCTGGTCGGCAAGCGAGCCCGGATCATGTGGGTCTCGACGTTCCACTCCGCCTGCGTGCGGATCCTCCGCAAGGAGATCACGGCGTTGGAGATCGGGGGCGTCAGCTACAAGTCGAACTTCTCGATCTACGACGCCGCCGACCAGAAGCGCCTGATGACGCTCGTGACGCGCGACCTGGATCTCGACCCGAAGCGCTTCCAGCCGGGCGCGCTGCTGCACTGGGTCTCCAACCACAAGAACGAGCTGCGCGACGCCGACGAAGCAGCCAAGGACGCCCGCAACAACCTCGAGGAGACGTACGCCGCGGCGTACACGCTCTATGCGCGCCGGCTGCGGGAGGCGAACGCCCTCGACTTCGATGATCTGATCATGCTCACCGTCCACCTCTTCCAGCAGTTCCCCGAGGTGCGCGAGACCTATCGGCGTCGGTTCCGACACGTCCTGGTCGACGAGTACCAAGACACCAACCACGCGCAGTACGCCCTGATCCACCAGCTCTGCGCCGACGCGATGGAGGAGGTCGTCGCCGACGGAGACGAGCCCACCGAGCGGGTGCCTCCGGCCGAGCTGATGGTGGTCGGCGACGCCGACCAGTCGATCTACGCCTTCCGCGGCGCCAACATCCGCAACATCCTCGACTTCGAGCAGGACTTCCCGAACGCCACATCGATCCTGCTCGAGCAGAACTACCGCTCGACCCAGACCATCCTGACCGCCGCCAACTCGGTGATCGGGCACAACAAGGGACGCAAGCCGAAGAAGCTGTGGTCCGACGCCGGTGACGGCGCCCGGATCGTCGGGTACGTCGCCGACGACGAGCGTGACGAGGCCCGCTTCGTCTCCGAGGAGATCGACAAGCTCACCGACGCGGGTCACTCCCGTCCCGGCGACGTGGCCATCTTCTACCGCACCAACGCGCAGTCCCGGGTGTTCGAGGAGGTGTTCATCCGCCTCGGCATGCCCTACAAGGTCGTGGGTGGCGTGCGCTTCTACGAGCGCCGGGAGGTCCGCGACGCGCTCGCCTACCTGCGGATGCTGGTCAACCCGGCCGACCAGGTCTCGCTGCGCCGGATCCTGAACACCCCCAAGCGCGGCATCGGCGACCGCGCCGTGGCGTGCGTCCAGGCGCTCTCCGACCGCGAGCAGATCACGTTCTGGGAGGCGCTCCGGCGCGCCCAGGACGCTCCGGGGCTCGCCACCCGGTCGCTGAGCGCCATCCAGGGGTTCGTGGCGATGGTCGAGGAGCTCCAGTCGATGGTCGACGCGGGGGAGCGGGCCGACGTCGTCCTCGAGACCGTCCTCGCGCGCTCCGGCTACGTCGCCGAGCTCGAGGCCTCCGACGACCCGCAGGACGAGACCCGGGTCGAGAACCTCGCCGAGCTGGTCGCCGTCGCCCGCGAGTTCTCCGACGACCCGCAGGCCGGCCCGTCGGCCGACCCGTCCGACGTCGACGCCGGCATCGTCGCGCCCGGGCTCTCCGACTTCCTCGAGCGGGTCGCCCTGGTCGCCGACACCGACCAGCTGCCCGACGCCACCGACGACGCGGGTGTGGTCACCCTGATGACGCTCCACACCGCGAAGGGTCTGGAGTTCCCGACCGTCTTCCTGACCGGTCTCGAGGACGGGGTCTTCCCGCACTCCCGCGCGCTCGGCGACCAGCCCGAGCTCGAGGAGGAGCGTCGGTTGGCGTACGTCGGGGTCACCCGCGCTCGCGAGCGTCTCTACCTCTCCCGCGCAGTGGTCCGCTCAGCGTGGGGCGCGCCGTCGCACAACCCCGGCTCCCGCTTCCTCGACGAGCTGCCCGTCGACCTGGTCGACTGGCGGCGCACCGAGGCCGCCCAGACGAGCTGGAACCGGCCCGACCTCGCGAGCGGCTCTCCGGCACGCCTGGGCAGCCCCACCGACGCCGGACGCCGCAACTTCTCCTCCGCGGCCCTGCGCGCCGACGCCGCGGCCCGGAGCAAGCCCGCACGCGAGATCCCGAGCCTCGAGCCCGGTGACCGGGTCCTGCACGACTCGTTCGGCATGGGCACCGTGGTCGCGCTCGAGGGCGCCGCCGACAAGGCCGTCGCGTCGATCGACTTCGGCTCCGAGGGCGTCAAGCGGCTGCTGCTCCGCTACGCGCCGGTGGAGAAGCTGTAGTCCCGCTGGTCCGCTGGTTGAGGTGTGAGGCGCGCTAGCGCCGAGCCTCGAAACCCGGTGAGCCGACAAGCGGGGGCGATGCCGACATCGCCGGCTCCGCCGTCGACAGCGGCTCCGTCAGGGCTGAAGCCCGTGCACCACGAGCGCGGCGTACGGGTCGACCGGGTCGCCGCCGCCAGGGCGCACCTCGAGGTGCAGGTGCGGGCCGGTCGTGTTGCCGGTCGAGCCGACGGTGCCGATCTCGTCGCCGACGTGGACCTCCTGGCCGGCGCTGACGAGGTAGGACGTCTGGTGGCAGTACCAGAGCTCGGTGCCGTCGTCGAGCGTGATCACGGTCTTGTTGCCGTAGGACCCGTCGTAGCCGACCGAGGTCACGACGCCGTTGGCGACGGCGTGGATGGGAGTGCCGCTGGGAGCGGCGAAGTCGAGGCCGGTGTGGTAGCTCGACCACAGGCCGCTGGACTCGCCGAACCGGGCGGTGAGGTGGTAGCCGGACACGGGGAGCTGCCACTGGTTGAGACGGAGCTTGTCGGCCTGCTGCTGGGTGAGCTGGGCCAGCTTCGCGAGCGCGGCCTGGCGCTGCTTGTCCTGCTTCTCGACCACGTTCTGCAGCTCGGCGTCGCTGGCGTCGGCGAGGGCGTCGCGGCGGGAGTCGCGGCTGACGGTGCTGCGGTCGAGCAGGCTGACCCGCGAGACGTCGCTGGCCCCGCTCAGCGCGCTGGCCTGGCTGAACCGGGGCGACTCGTCCGTGCTGAGGCTCCCCGCGGCGGTGAGAGCGCCGCCCGCGGCGATCGCGAGCGCGGCAACGCCGGCCAGGATCGGGAGCGAGGGGACGCCGCGCAGGATCGGGGCCCGCGAGGAGCTTCGTCGCGCACCCGGCTTCGACGGGCCGGTGCGGGCGGGGGTCGCGACGCGGACGCCGGTGATCCGCGAGGTCTGGTAGGTCGCACCCCGGCTCGGCTCGGCTACGGGAGCGGCAGCCGTGATCGCCATGACCTGGGTGGCCTCGTCGTCGTACAGGACCGTCGCCGCGACCGGCTTGGGGTCGACGTGAGCGGACCTGCGCGGGGCCTTGTCTGCCCGCCGCTTGCCACCGGTAGGGGTCGCCGTGCCCTCGTGAGGGGTCGGGAGGTCCGAGGGACGGCGACTGGTGTCGCGGCGTTCCGCTCGGTGGTTACCCATACGTTCACCTCTCCGCTACTCGGGGTTCAGGCGCGAAGGGCCGACTGTAACGGACAGATCACGACCCCGTGAAAACATCGGCAGGTCCCTGTGGATCTTGCAAGAAGTAGGAAGATCCCCCTGGACCGTCTCCTTCTTGCCAATATCCCGCTCGGCTGCGACTGAAATCATCGTCTCGTCGATTTTGCCCTAGGTGGTCCGGACCAGTTGCGGGTGGGCCGAGCGTGGTGCTAGCTCACGTCTGGGCTAGCCTCCGGAGCATGGTGACTTCAGGGACGACGAGATCGCCGCAGCGGATCCGGATCGTGGTCGGCAAGCCCGGCCTGGACGGGCACGACCGTGGCGCCAAGATCGTCGCCCGTGCGTTGCGCGATGCCGGTCACGAGGTCATCTACACGGGTCTGCACCAGACGCCCGAGCAGATCGTCGAGACCGCGATCCAGGAGGACGCCGACCTGATCGGGCTCTCCGTGCTCTCCGGCGCGCACATGACCCTCTTCCGACGCCTGGTCGAGCTGCTCGCCGAGCGGGACGCGTCCGACATCGTGGTCTTCGGCGGCGGGATCATCCCCGAGGAGGACATCCCGGTGCTGGAGGAGATCGGGGTGGCCAAGGTCTTCACGCCGGGCGCGCCGACGACCGAGATCACCGGCTGGGTCTCGGAGCGCTTCGCCGAGTGATCACGGCGGTGCGCCGTGCCCCACGTCACGTGCCCCCGCCCTCGTCGTACGCCGTGGAGCGGGTCTAGGGTGCGAGAGACACCCCTCGAGCACGTGGCGGCGTCTTGCGCGCCCGCCCGCTCCGACAACAGGACATGGTGGATCTGTGGATCTGATGGAATTCCAGGCGAAGGAGCTCTTCGCCAAGCACGGCGTCCCGGGCACCCCCGGCATCGTCGCCAGCACGCCTGAGGAGGCGAAGGCCGCCGCCGAGAAGCTCGGCGTCTGCGTCGTCAAGGCCCAGGTCAAGGCCGGCGGTCGCGGCAAGGCCGGCGGCGTGAAGCTCGCCAAGACGCCCGACGAGGCGTTCGAGCACGCGACCAACATCCTGGGCATGGAGATCAAGGGCCTCACGGTCCACCGCGTGCTCATCGCACCGGCGGCGAGCATCGAGGAGGAGTACTACTTCTCCTTCCTGCTCGACCGGTCCAACCGCGGCTACCTCTGCATCGCGAGCGTCGAGGGCGGTGTCGAGATCGAGGAGGTCGCCGAGACCAACCCCGACGCGATCAAGAAGATCGCCGATCGACCCGGGCACCGGCGTCGACGAGGCCAAGGCCCGCGAGATCGTGGCCGAGGTCGGCTTCCCCGAGGCGCTCACCGAGCAGGCCGTGCAGACGGTCCTCGCACTGTGGGAGACCTTCGTCGAGGAGGACGCGACCCTGGTCGAGGTCAACCCGCTGGCCCGCCTGGCCGGCGACAAGATCGAGGCGCTCGACGGCAAGGTCACGCTCGACGAGAACGCCGAGTTCCGTCACGAGGACCACGCCGACTTCGAGGACAAGGCCGCGGCCGACCCGCTCGAGGCCAAGGCCAAGGCGCTGGGTCTCAACTACGTCAAGCTCGACGGCTCGGTCGGCATCATCGGCAACGGTGCGGGTCTGGTCATGTCGACCCTCGACGTCGTCGCGTACGCCGGTGAGGCGCACGGCGGCGTGAAGCCCGCCAACTTCCTCGACATCGGTGGCGGCGCGTCCGCGACCGTGATGGCCAACGGCCTCGACGTCATCCTCAACGACCCGCAGGTCAAGAGCGTCTTCGTCAACGTCTTCGGCGGCATCACGTCCTGCGACGCGGTGGCCAACGGCATCGTCGGCGCGCTCGACATCCTCGGTGACGAGGCGACCAAGCCGCTCGTCGTACGCCTCGACGGCAACAACGTCGAGGAGGGCCGCCGGATCCTCAACGACAAGAACCACCCGCTGGTGACCCTGGTCGACACGATGGACGGTGCGGCCGACAAGGCCGCCGAGCTCGCGAACGCGTAAGGGACGAAGACATGTCGATCTACCTCAACAAGGACTCCAAGGTCATCGTCCAGGGCATCACCGGCGGCGAGGGCACCAAGCACACCGCCCTGATGCTCAAGTCGGGCACCCAGGTCGTCGGCGGCGTCAACGCCCGCAAGGCCGGCACCACCGTCAGCCACGTGGACGCGTCCGGCGCAACCGTCGAGCTGCCCGTCTTCGCCACCGTCAAGGAGGCGATGGCCGAGACCGGCGCCGACGTGTCGGTCGCCTTCGTGCCGCCGGCGTTCACCAAGGACGCCTGCATCGAGGCCATCGACGCCGGCATCGGCCTGCTCGTGGTCATCACCGAGGGCGTGCCCGTGCAGGACACCGCCGAGGTCTGGGCCTACATGCAGGGCAAGGAGACCCGGATGATCGGGCCGAACTGTCCCGGCATCATCACGCCCGGCGAGGCGCTGGCCGGCATCACGCCGGCCACGATCGCCGGCTCGGGCCCGGTCGGCCTGGTCTCCAAGTCGGGCACGCTGACCTACCAGATGATGTTCGAGCTGCGTGACTACGGCTTCTCGACCGCCATCGGCATCGGCGGCGACCCGATCGTCGGGACCACCCACATCGACGCCCTCGCGGCGTTCGAGGCGGACCCCGACACCAAGGCGATCGTGATGATCGGCGAGATCGGTGGCGACGCCGAGGAGAAGGCCGCGGCCTACATCCAGGAGCACGTCACCAAGCCGGTCGTCGGCTACGTCGCGGGCTTCACCGCCCCCGAGGGCAAGACGATGGGTCACGCCGGCGCGATCGTGTCGGCCGGTGCGGGCACCGCGCAGGGCAAGAAGGAGGCCCTCGAGGCCGCCGGGGTCAAGGTCGGCAAGACGCCGTCCGAGACCGCCCAGCTGATGCGGGAGATCCTGCAGAACCTCTGATCCACCGCCGAGTCGGCGCCAGTTTCCTGGAAACTGGCGCCGACTCGGCAATTTCGGGTCAGCAGGGATCGGCGGAGAAGGCGCACATCGCATCGACGACCGGGGCGGACATCTCCTCGACCAGATCGAAGGTCCGCTGGACGATTGCGGGGTCACCGCCGCCCAGCGAGTAGACCGTGTCGAGCAGGAGGGCGTTGCCCACCTGGACAACTGGTGCGCGAACATCTCACTCGTCTCGCCGACGTGGTCGACGTAGACGAGCGAGCTCGCGTCGCTGGACACGTCCCCGGTGTAGCGGGCCTTGCCGTGCGTCGCGGTCGCGCACTTCCGCGCGCGGGCCTCCAGACCGGCTCGGGCCCGGGTGGCGGCGTCATCGTCGGCGTACACGGCCAGAGTGCGGTCCACGCCGCCCTCGTTCTCGGTCTGGTAGACCTGCTGGACCTCGACAGCCGCGGGCGGACCGTCCGGCGATCCAGCCGAGCCCGTTGCAGGCGTCGGCATCGGACTGCGGCCTGCGTAGCTGTCCTGGGCCTTGGCGCGGGGCAGCCCGTCCGCGAGCGGGAAGTCGGCAGGGATCTCCGTCACCCACGTGACTGTCGGGCTGGGGTTGGTCGGCGGGGGCGTGGTGTCGGTGCGGTCGTTGCTGGCCGCCATGGCGAGCGGCGTGGCAATGATCGCGACGACGGCGACGCCGCCGACGCCGCGAGCACGTTGTTGCGGCGACGCAGGCGGGTGCCGCGACGGCGTACCTCGGAGGCGGGGAGCGGGTCCATGGTGAGTCCTGGGGTGCTGAAGCTCTCGAGCTCCTCGATGGGGTCAGACATGGCTGAGTCCTTCCTCGTCGGAGAGCAGCGCGGCGAGGGCCGCCCGGCCGCGGCTGAGCCGGGCCTTGATCGTTCCCTCGGGTACGCCGACCTCGCGGGCGACGTCGTGCACGGGCAGATCGGCGATGTGGTGCAGCACCAGCGCCTGGCGCTGGGCCTCGGGCAGCTGCTTGAGCGCCTCGACGAGGGCCACGTGGTTCTCGCTCGGTGGAGCGGTCTCGGTCGCCTGCGACACCGCGCGATCGGCCGGACGCCTGGCCCGCATCGTACGTCGCCAGCGGCTGACCGCCAGGCGGTACGCCGTCGTGCGCACCCACGCGTCGGGGTGGGCGGCCCGGTCCAGCTTCTTGCGGTGCGCCCAGGCGCGGACGAACGCCTCCTGCACGCACTCCTGCGCCTCGTCGCGATTCCCGATCATGGCGTAGACCTGACCGGTGATCCGTTGGAACGACGCGGCGTAGAAGTCGTCGAACTCGCGTTCGTCCATCGACCTGTGTCCCGTCTCCTGCTGTCAGCGGAGTTGCTGATCGTGGGGGATACGCCTGATCGACACCTACGGTTGCATGAGACGAGTCGAATCTCTGCGGTGCTCAGCTCTGCTTCGGGCGCGGCATCTGGTCGAGCCGGTCGAGGGCCCGCTGGACGAGGTTGCCGAAGGCGTCCGGAGTCATCGTCGTGCTGCCGTCGGGCACGAACCCGACCTGGCCGACGGCGGTGCCGTCGCGGACCACACCCATCAGGAAGTCGACGGACTTGTCGTCGCTGATCTCGGTCGTCACCCGCCACACGCTCAGGTCGTGATCGTCGCTCTCCACGTGGCGCACCCGCTCTACGGTCGTGCCCATCTGGTCCTTGCCCTTGCCGCAGCTGCCGAGCCGGTCGCGGATCTCGGCCACGAACGCCTTGGCCTTGGCCTCCGGGAGGGTGCCGACGGTCTCGGTGAGGCCGAAGGAGTCGGGCAGCTTCGCGTCCGGGACCAGGAAGGTCCGGGTCAGGTTGTTGCTCATCGCAGCGGTGGCGAAGTCGGTCTCGTCGCAGGTGGTCGCGGCCGCGTTGTCGAGTGCCTTGCGCGGCTCGGTGCCGACCCAGGGACGATGACCTGGTGGACCGGCGGCAGGTCGACCTCGGCCAGCATCCCGGGCGCCGCGGCGACCGGGATCGGGGCGGCGGGGTCCAGCGTCGCACTGGTGGCGCAGGCACCGGCATCGGGCAGCTGCACAGAGGTTGTTGACCGCCTTGGCCGAGCAGCTTCGCCACCGCGGCGGGTCGCGGAGGGTTCGGACCAGAGGTCGTGCTCACCGTCGTCGTCGTGTAGCGCCCGGTGCGCGCGACGCCCGCGATCACCGTCGACTGCGGCTCGTCCCAGGTGTGCAGCTGCAGGAGCACCGCCTCGTCGCCGACGCCGGGCAGGGCGTACGTCGCCGCGAGCTGCGCTCGGTCGTCACCGCAGCCGGCGAACCAGTCGACGGTCGTGTCGTAGGCGCGCCTGGCTGAGCGCTCGGTGCGGGACGCTGCTGGTCGCCTGGACGACCGTCGTCTTGCTCTTGCCGATCGGGTCGAAGGTGCGGACGAGTGCGGCGTCGGCCCGCGGGTCGGCGTACCGCTCGCTGCTGGCAGGTGCACACCAGGCCGTTGCCGCCGGTGTTGTCGTCGGTGGACGACACGGTCCAGGCCGAGCTCGGCAGCGAGGCGGACACGGCGTCGACGTCGAGCATCGCGTCCTCGGGCAGGTCCACCGGCTCGGCCGCCGTCGCGCTGGCCGACGGGTCGGCGGCGTCGACCCGCTCGCCGGCGAGCGTGGGGCGGGCGCCGGTCGTGTCGGAGACCACCATGCCCGTCACGACCAGGGCGGCGTGGCCGCGGCGACGCCGATCACGGTGTGGGTACGGCGGCGGGTCGCGCCCGGAGCGCCGGATGATCGTCGAGCGCGGCCAGCGGACGTCCTCGAGGTGGCGGAGCACCGACTCCAGGACGGTGCGCACGCTGGTCGTCGGGACCTCGCGGTGCACCGAGAACTGCGCGGTCGCGGTCTGCAGCTCGCGCTCGGCCTCGGTCCGGGTGATGCCGACCTCGCGGGCCATCTCGGCGAGCGAGGCGGTCGTCAGCTCGGTGATCAGGAGCACCCGGCGCTGGGTGAAGGAGAGCTGACCGAGGGCGGTCAGGGTCGCCTTGACCTCCGGGTCGAGGCCCTTCTCGCGGTGCCACAGCTTGGCGGTGTGCCGGCGCTGCGCCGTACGGCAGGCTCGCTCCGCGGACCCAGGCCTCGGGGTCCTCGAGACGGGAGACCTTGCGCCAGTGGTGCCACGCGACGACGAAGGCGTCGCGGACCGCCGCGCGCGAGGACGGGAGGTCGCCGGTGAGGCAGTACGTCAGCAGCAGCAGGCGGGTACGGACGTCCTTGTAGAAGTCGTCGAACTGGTCGGGCTCCCTCATAGCGCCACCACGGTATCCCGGCGCCGACAACCACGCCGAAACGGCGTGGGAGCCGGAAACGAGCCCCTCGGCCGGGCGATGATGGTCCGGACCATGACCTCGCTGCTCCCCGGATCGACCTCGGCCCTGCCGTGGCCGCAGCGGCCCCGACGCCCGACACCGGTCGCCGCTGGTGCTCGTCGCGACCCTCGGCGGGGTCGCGGCCGCCTCGGCCACGCTGCTGCTCTGCCTCGCCTTCGGAGTCGTGGGCTGGTTCCTCGCTGACGCCGGCGCACACGGAACCCCGCGCGACGGACTTCGCGTCGGGGCGCTCGGCTGGCTGCTGGCCCACGGCTCCGGCATCGAGGTCGACGGCGTCGCGGTGACCGTCGTACCCCTGGGCCTGACGGCGCTCTGCGCCTGGGTCACCTGGCGGGTCGCCCATCGGGTCGGAGACCTGATCTCCGGCCACGGTCCTGACGCGGATCGGATCGCCGACGGCGAGCGCGACTGGACCGTTCCCGATCGCGGTCGGCGCCGTTCACCGGCGGCTACCTCCTCGTCGCGATCGTCACCGTCCAGCTCGCCGGCACCCCCGAGACCGGCCTGTCGCTCGGCCGGGTCATCGGCTGGTCGCTGCTGCTGTGTCTCGTCTTCGGTGTCTCCGGCATCGCGACCGGATCCGGTCGCGCCGCGATCTGGGCGACGTACGTCGCTCCCTGGCTGCGCGGTGCTCTCGCCGGCGGTCTCCGGATCCTGGCCTGCTTCCTCGTCCTCTCCGGTCTGGTCTTCCTGGTCGCGCTCGTCTCCGACTTCGGTACGGCGGTCAACGTGATGTCGCGGCTCCACACCGGGGCCGGCGACGCGACCGTCTACACCGGACTGACCGCGACCCTGACGCCCAACGCCGTGGTGTTCACCGGCGCCTACCTGCTCGGGCCCGGCTTCACGGTCGGCGTCGGCACGCTGGTCTCGCCGGCGCTGGTCTCGCTCGGCCCGGTGCCGATGTTCCCCCTGCTCGCGGCTCTGCCCGACGATGGTCCGACGCCGGCGTGGACGGCGTACGTCGTGCTCCTGCCGCCGCTCGTCGCCGCGCTGGCCGCAGCCTGGGCGCAGCGCCGCAACCCCACGCTGCGCTGGGAGGAGGGCGCCCTGCGCGGTTGCGTCGGCGGTGTGATCGCCGGTGTCCTGCTCGGCGCGCTGGCCCTGGTCGCCGGTGGCGCGGTCGGGCCCGGCCGGATGGCCGACATCGGTCCGGACGGCCGGTGACGTCCTCGTGCACGCGGTCACGGCGTTCGGTCTCGGCGGTGTCGTCGGTGGCCTCGTGGCCACCTGGTGGCAGCGTCGGGCGGCCCGCCACGCCGAGGTCACTACCGCCTAGACTGCGCCGCGTGACCGCCCGCCTCGTCGTCCTCGTCTCCGGCTCCGGCACCAACCTCCAGGCGCTGCTCGACGCGTGCGCGGATCCGGCGTACGGCGCCGAGGTGGTCGCCGTGGGCGCCGACCGCGGCCAGATCGAGGGCCTGGCCCGGGCCGAGCGAGCAGGCGTCGCGACGTTCGTGCACCGGGTGAGCGAGTTCGAGACGCGCGAGTCGTGGGACGCCGCACTGGCCGAGTCGGTGGCGACCCACCGACCCGACGTGGTGGTGTCGGCGGGCTTCATGAAGCTCGTGGGCGCGGACTTCCTCGATCGCTTCGCCGGCCGGATGGTCAACACCCATCCGGCGCTGTCGCCGGCGTTCCCCGGGATGCGCGGCCCCGCCGAGGCGCTGGAGTACGGCGTGAAGGTCACCGGCTGCACCCTCTTCGTGGTCGACGCGGGCGTCGACACCGGCCCGATCGTGGCCCAGACCGCGGTCGAGGTCGAGGACGACGACACCGTCGAGACGCTGCACGAGCGGATCAAGGTCGCCGAGCGGCGGATGCTCGTCGACGCGGTCGGTCGGATGGCCCGCGAGGGCTTCTCGATCGACGACCGGCGGGTGCGCTTCGGCCGGTAGCGTCCCTCTAGGATGGGCCCACACGACTGGCGCAGGTGGGTGGACCACCAGGGAGTGACGTCGGGAGCATCGACCGCCTGGGTGCTCCTCCACGCGAGCAGGAGTGCCTCCATGTCCGACCACCAGATCCCGATCACGCGCGCGCTGGTCTCCGTCTACGACAAGACCGGGCTCGAGGACCTCGTCCGCGGCCTCCACGACGCCGGCGTCGCGCTGGTGTCGACCGGCGGCTCGGCGGCCCTGATCGCCGGGCTCGGCCTGCCGGTCACGAAGGTCGAGGACCTCACCGGCTTCCCCGAGTGCCTCGACGGGCGGGTCAAGACGCTGCACCCGCGCGTGCACGCCGGCATCCTCGCCGACCGGCGCCTCGACTCCCACGTCGCGCAGCTCGCCGACCTCGGCGTCGAGCCCTTCGACCTGGTCGTCTGCAACCTCTACCCGTTCGTCGCCACCGTCGCGTCCGGCGCGACGGCCGACGAGTGCGTCGAGCAGATCGACATCGGCGGGCCGTCGATGGTCCGGGCGGCTGCCAAGAACCACCCGTCGGTCGCCATCGTCACCTCGCCCTCGTCGTACGACGACGTGCTCGCCGCGGTCGCCGACGGCGGCTTCACGCTCGCCCAGCGGCAGCGGCTGGCCGCCGACGCGTTCGTGCACACGGCGTCGTACGACGTCGCGGTGGCGTCGTGGATGGGCAACGTGCTCACCGACACCTCCGAGGGCGAGGGCTTCCCCGCCTGGGTCGGCGGCACGTGGGACAAGTCGTCCGTGCTCCGCTACGGCGAGAACCCGCACCAGAGCGCGGCGCTCTACCTCAACAACGTCGGCACCGGGCTCGCCCAGGCCGAGCCAGCTGCACGGCAAGGAGATGTCCTACAACAACTACCTCGACTCCGACGCGGCCCGACGCGCGGCGTACACCTTCACCGAGCCGGCGGTCGCGATCATCAAGCACGCCAACCCGTGCGGGATCGCGGTCGGCGCCGACGTCGCCGAGGCGCACCGCAAGGCCCACGAGTGCGACCCGGTCTCGGCGTTCGGCGGCGTGATCGCGACCAACGTCGCGGTCTCGGTCGAGATGGCGCACCAGGTGGCCGAGGTCTTCACCGAGGTCGTCGTGGCGCCGGCGTACGACGAGGGCGCGGTCGAGGTCCTCGCCGCGAAGAAGAACATCCGGCTGCTGGTCTGCGAGCCGCTCGGCACCGGTGAGGTCGAGATGCGCCCGATCTCCGGCGGCCTGCTCATGCAGCAGCGCGACTACGTCGACGCCGACGGCGACGACCCGTCGACCGTGGACCCTCGCCACCGGCGAGGCCGCCTCGCCCGAGGTGCTGGCCGACCTCGCCTTCGCCTGGCAGGCCTGCCGCTCGGTGAAGTCCAACGCGATCCTGCTCGCCAAGGGCGGCGCCTCGGTCGGCGTCGGCATGGGCCAGGTCAACCGGGTCGACTCCTGCAAGCTCGCGGTCGAGCGGGCGGGGGAGCGGGCGGTCGGGTCGGTCGCCGCCTCCGACGCGTTCTTCCCGTTCGAGGACGGCCCGCAGATCCTCATCGACGCCGGCGTCGACCGCGATCGTCCAGCCCGGTGGGTCGATGCGTGACCAGCTGACCATCGACGCCTGCAACGCCGCCGGCGTGACGATGTACTTCACCGGCACCCGTCACTTCTTCCACTAGGGGACGGGTCAGCGGACCCGTAGGTGGAAGGGTCGAGACACCGGTGAGATGCAACCCAACAGCAACCGAGACAGGATGTCCTCCGTGACTGCACAGAAGCTGGACGGCACCGCCACGCTCAAGGCGATCAAGGCCGAGCTCACCGAGCGCGTCGCCGTGCTCAAGTCGAAGGGCGTCGTGCCCGGCCTCGGCACGGTGCTGGTCGGCGACGACCCGGGCTCGCACTGGTACGTCGGCGCCAAGCACAAGGACTGCGCCGAGATCGGCATCGAGTCGATCCGGGTCGACCTGCCGGCCACCGCCACCCAGGCCGAGGTGGAGGCGGAGATCGACCGGCTCAACGCCGACCCGGACTGCACCGGCTTCCTGGTGCAGCAGCCGACCGGTCTCGACGAGTTCCGGCTGCTGTCGCGCGTCGACCCCGCCAAGGACGTCGACGGGCTGCACCCGGTCAACCTCGGCAAGCTCGTGCTCGGCGAGCGTCGGCTCGCTGCCCGTGCACGCCGATCGGCTGCATCGAGCTGCTGCGCCGACACGGCGTCGAGCTGAACGGCGCCGAGGTGGTCGTCGTCGGCCGTGGTCTGACCGTCGGACGGCCCCTGGGGCTGCTGCTCACCCGTCGCAGCGAGAACTCCACGGTCACGCTGTGCCACACCGGCACCCGCGACCTGGCCGCGCACACGCGTACGGCCGACGTGATCGTCGCCGCGGCAGGCGTCCCGAGCATCATCACCGCCGACATGGTCAAGCCGGGCGCGGCAGTGCTCGACGTCGGCGTCTCGCGCGTCGACGGCAAGATCGCGGGCGACGTCGACCCTGGCGTCTGGGATGTCGCCGGCTGGGTCTCGCCCAACCCCGGCGGCGTCGGCCCGATGACCCGCGCGATGCTGCTGTCCAACATCGTCACGACCGCCGAGCAGTCCGTGGCGTGAGCGAGCCGGAGCCTTCCGAGGAGCTGCCGCCGGTCTCCGTCGAGGACGGCGAGGGCAGGCGCTATCCCTCCACGATCGGTGGGGCGTTCTACCTGGCCGTGATCGCCGTCTGCGGCATCGCGATCGGCATCGTCACCACTGGTGACTGGCGCCTCGGGATCCGTTGGTTCGGCGGCGCGCTGCTCTTCGCGGCGCTGGTCCGGGCGGTGCTTCCGGCCAAGGACGCCGGCATGCTCGCCGTACGCCGTCGCTGGTGGGACTGCTTCCTGCTGATCGCCGTCGGTGCCGCGCTGATCTTCCTGGCCGGCTCGATCCCCGACCAGCCCGGACTCTAAATGCCGAGTCGGCGCCAGTTTCCCCTCAGAAGCTGTCTTGGAAACTGGCGCCGACTCGCGCTGTGCCTGCTGGAAACTGGCGCCGGGTCGGCTTCAGATCAGGCCGAGCTCCGTGACCGCGGCGCGCTCGTCGGCGAGCTCCGCGGTCGTGGCGTCGATCTTGGCGCGCGAGAAGTCGTTGATCTCCAGGCCCTGGACGATCTCCCAGTCGCCGTCCTTGGTGGTGACGGGGAAGGACGAGATCAGGCCCTCGGGCACGCCGTAGGAGCCGTCGGAGACGACCGCCATCGAGACCCAGTTGTCGGCCGGGCTGCCGAGCAGCCAGTCGCGGGCGGCATCGACGGTGGCGGACGCGGCGGACGCGGCGGACGACGACCCGCGCGCCTCGATGATCGCGGCACCGCGCTTGGCGACGGTCGGGATGAAGCTGTTCTCGAGCCAGTCCTGGTCGCCCACGACCTCGGCGGCGTTCTTGCCTCCGACCTCGGCGTGGAAGATGTCGGGGTACTGCGTCGCCGAGTGGTTGCCCCAGATCGTCATCTTCTTGATGTCGGTCACGGAGGCGCCGGTCTTCGCGGCCAGCTGCGAGATCGCCCGGTTGTGGTCGAGGCGGGTCAGCGCCGAGAACCGCGACTGCGGGATGTCGGGAGCGTTGGTCATCGCGATCAACGCGTTGGTGTTGGCCGGGTTGCCGGTCACGCCGATGCGGACGTCGTCGGCGGCCACCTTGTTGAGGGCCTTGCCCTGCGCGGTGAAGATCGCGCCGTTGGCCGAGAGCAGGTCGCCGCGCTCCATGCCCGGACCACGCGGACGCGCGCCGACGAGCAGGGCCAGGTTGACGCCGTCGAAGATCTGCTCGGCGTCGTCGCCGATCTCGACACCGGCGAGGTTCGGGAACGCGCAGTCGTCGAGCTCCATCACGACGCCCTCGAGCGCCTTGAGCGCCGGAGTGATCTCCAGCAGCCGCAGCTCGATCGGGCGATCGCCGAGCAGCGAGCCGCTCGCGAGACGGAAGAGCAGGCTGTAACCGATCTGGCCGGCGGCACCGGTGACGGCCACCTTCAACGGGGTTGAGCTCACGACGACTCCTTGATCAGTGACGGGTTCCGCTTCCCGACGCTAGCAGCGCATCGGCGCCCTGCGATGCTGGGGTCCATGACGGTGCGCGGTGCTGGCGGTCCTCGCGCTCCTGCTGATCCTGACCGGGTGCGGCAGCAGCTCGCCGACGATGCCTCCGACCGGCGTCGACGAGCTCACCATCCCGACCCCGTCCCCGGATCCGGATGACTTCGTCGCGACCGTCGACAACGCTTGGTTCCCGCTGGAGGCCGGCCGGACCTGGACCTACGAGGTGACCGACTCCAGCGGCACGCACGCGTTGCGGGTCAGCGTGGCCCCCGGGCCCGAGGTCGCGGGCGTCGCGACCACCGCCCAGGTCAGCACCGAGGGAGCCGCGACGGTCATCGACTACGTCGCCCAGGACGACCGACGGCAACGTGTGGTGGTTCGGCCGCGAGGGGGAGTGGAGCGCGGGGGTCGACGGCGCCGAGGCCGGCCTGCTGATGGCCGACACCCCCCGCGTGGGCGACGGCTACGTCATGGGTGGCGGCGACACCGCCACCGTCGAGGCGGTCGACGACGACGCCGTACGTCTCCGGGTGCGTACGGCGGACGGCGCTGACGTCGGTGCGTGACCTACGACCCGGACATCGGTCTGATCCAGCAGACCGACGCCACGCGTGTCGTCCGGCTCAGGGGCGGCGCGAAGTCCTAGCTCAGCTGGGCGGGCGGATCTGGGTGCCGCCGTCGCCCGGCTCGGCGTCCGGCCAGGCGGTGGGCTCGGCGCTCGGCGACCGGCTCCGCGGCGGACTCGGCGGCCTGCTGGGCCTGCCACTCCTCCGGGGTCTGGCCGACCGGGTGCCACTGCTGGCCGTGCGGGTCCCACTGCCAGCCGTCCTGGACGATCGGCTCGGCCGCGGCTGCGGCTCGGCGTAGCCGGTCGATGCGGCGAGCCGCAGTCCTGGTTCCACTCCTGCTGGTACTGGTCGGGCGCGGCGTAGCCCGGGCACCTGCGCCGCGGTCCGCGGACGGCTGAAGGTGATGCCCGAACCGATGACGACCTCGCCGGCGCGGCCGAAGACCAGGGGGTAGGCGAGACCGGCCACGGCGGCGCCGAGGAGCGGGGCCAGGATGAAGAGCCAGAGCTGGGCGATCGCGTCGGTGCCGGCGAAGAGCGCCGGGCCGATCGAGCGGGCCGGGTTGACCGAGGTGCCGGTGGCCGGGATCGCGACGAAGTGGATGGCCGCGAGCGTGAAGCCGATGGTCAGGGGAGCGAGCGACGGGTGCTCGTTGCGCTCGTCGGTCACCGCGAGGATGACGGTGACGAAGACCGCGGTCAGCACCAGCTCGAGCAGGAACGCCGCCCACCAGGCGTAGTCGCCGGGGCTCAGGTCGCCGTAGCTGTTCTGGCCCATGTTGTTCTCGGCGTCGAAGGTCGGGAAGCCCTGCATGAGCACGAAGAGCGCGAGCGCGCCGAGCACGGCGCCGACCAGCTGCGCCACGACGTACAGGCCGACGTCGCGCCACGACATCCGCCCACTCATCGCGGCACCGACCGAGACGGCCGGGTTGAAGTGGGCGCCGGAGACCCGACCGAAGGCGTAGGCCATCACCATCACGGCGATGCCGAAGGTCAGACCGATCGTGGTCAGCGTCGAGGGCAGCACGCCGCCCTGGCTGGCGCTCTGCGCGGTGCCGTAGATGACGACCGAGCCGCAGCCGAAGAGGACGAGGACGAAGGTCCCGATGACCTCGGCGGTGAGCTTCTGCTGGATGGTGGAGTCGGTCATGGGTCGGGCTCCTCGTGCCTGGTCACAGCAGCATCCCCCGCGGACGGCTGGGACAGCACTGTAAGGCACGACCGCGGCCGCGTTGCCCGGACCGGAGGCGAGTGCGAGGGTGGTGCCGTCGGAGCCGTCAGGTATCTTGACGTCAAGGAATATTCGTCCCCAGCTCAGGAGTCGCCGCGCATGGCCAAGATCATCTACACGCACACGGACGAGGCGCCGCTGCTGGCGACGTACTCCTTCCTGCCGATCATCTCGGCGTACGCCGCCAAGGCCGGCGTGGACGTCGAGACGCGCGACATCTCCCTCTCGGGCCGGATCCTCGCCCAGTTCGGGCTGGCCGACGACGCGCTCGCCGAGCTCGGCGCGCTGGCCAAGACGCCCGAGGCCAACATCATCAAGCTGCCCAACGTCTCCGCCTCCGTCCCGCAGCTCAAGGCCGCGATCAAGGAGCTGCAGGAGCAGGGCTTCGACCTGCCCGACTACCCGGAGAACGCACAGACGCGACGACGAGAAGGCCATCGTCGCGAAGTACGACAAGGTCAAGGGCTCCGCGGTCAACCCGGTCCTGCGCGAGGGCAACTCCGACCGTCGCGCGCCGCTGTCGGTCAAGAACTACGCGAAGAGCCCACCCCCACCGGATGGGGAAGTGGACCGCCGACTCCAAGACCAACGTCGCCACGATGGGCAAGGACGACTTCTTCTCCAACGAGAAGTCGGTCGTGCTCGCCGCCGACGACACCCTGACCATCGAGCACGTCGGCGCCGACGGCACCGAGACGGTGCTCAAGTCCGGCATCAAGGTGCTGGCCGGCGAGGTCGTCGACGGCACCTTCATGAGCGTCGCCGCGCTGCGCCGCTTCCTCACCGAGCAGATCGCCCGGGCCAAGGCCGAGGACGTGCTGTTCTCCGCGCACCTCAAGGCCACGATGATGAAGGTCTCCGACCCGATCATCTTCGGCCACGTCGTGCAGGCGTTCTTCCCGACCCTCTTCGAGCAGTACGGCGAGCAGCTCGCCGCCGCCGGCATCTCGCCCAACGACGGCCTCGGCGCCCTGCTCAACGCGGTCGGCAACCTGCCCGAGGGCGACGCCATCAAGGCCGCGGTCGACGCCGGCTTCGCCGACGGCCCGGCCCTCGCGATGGTCGACTCCGACAAGGGCATCACCAACCTGCACGTGCCCTCCGACGTCATCATCGACGCGTCGATGCCCGCGATGATCCGCACCAGCGGCCACATGTGGGGCCCCGACGGCGACGAGGCCGACACCCTCGCGGTGATCCCGGACTCCTGCTACGCCGGCGTCTACCAGACCGTGATCGACGACTGCCGCGCCCACGGCGCCTTCGACCCGGCCACGATGGGCTCGGTGCCCGAACGTCGGCCTGATGGCCCAGGCGGCCGAGGAGTACGGCTCGCACGACAAGACCTTCGAGGTCCCCGCGGCCGGCACGGTGCAGGTCGTCAACGGCGCCGGCGACGTGCTGATCGAGCACGACGTCGAGCCCGGCGACATCTGGCGCGCCTGCCAGACCAAGGACGCCCCGATCCGCGACTGGGTCAAGCTCGCCGTCACCCGCGCCCGCGCCTCCGGCGTCGCCGGCGATCTTCTGGCTCGACGAGGCCCGCGCCCACGACGCCAACCTGATCGCCAAGGTCAACGAGTACCTCCCCGAGCACGACACCGACGGCCTGACCATCGAGATCATGGCGCCGGCCGACGCGACGGCGTACTCCCTCGAGCGGATCCGCAAGGGCGAGGACACCATCTCGGTCACCGGCAACGTGCTGCGCGACTACAACACCGACCTGTTCCCGATCCTCGAGCTCGGCACGTCGGCCAAGATGCTCTCGGTCGTCCCGCTGATGAACGGCGGCGGCCTCTTCGAGACCGGCGCCGGCGGCTCGGCGCCCAAGCACGTGCAGCAGCTGGTCAAGGAGAACTACCTGCGCTGGGACAGCCTGGGCGAGTTCTTCGCGCTGGCCGCGTCCTTCGAGCACCTCGCGACGTACGCCGGCAACGCCGGCGCGCAGGTCCTCGCCGACACCCTCGACCGGGCCACCGGCACGTTCCTCGAGGAGGACAAGTCCCCGACCCGCCGCCTCGGCGGCATCGACAACCGCGGCTCGCACTTCTACCTGGCGCTCTACTGGGCCCAGGAGCTCGCGGCGCAGACCGAGGACGCCGAGCTGGCCGCGGCCTTCACGCCGTTCGCCGAGCCGCTGGCCGCCGACGAGCAGAAGATCGTCGACGAGCTGATCGCGGTCCAGGGCCGCCCGCCGACATCGGCGGCTACTACCGTCCCGACGACGCCAAGGCCGAGCAGGTGATGCGTCCGTCCGCCACGCTCAACGAGGCGCTCGCGTCCCTTGGCTGACGAGCAGACCGACGAGCAGGGCGGCAGCAGCTTCGACCGCTGGTCGCAGCCGCCGGTCGTGGGACGGCGGGGCACTGGTCCTCGCCGTCCTCGTCCCGGTGCTGATCGCCGCGCTGCGGCTTCGCCGTGGTGTCGTGGCTGTCGCGCGACTCCGGCGACACCGGGACCGTGCTGCGGGTGCCCACCTCGGAGTGGATCCCCGGCCAGCCGACCGGCACCACCCCGATCCAGGGGACCCTCGAGGTCGACGACCAGCGGTGTCTCTACGTCGGCGAGGCCGACGGCACCCGATCTCGGCCGTGATCTGGCCTGCGGGCTACACCGCACGGATCAAGGACGACGGCCTGGTCGGCCTGTACGACGGCAAGGACCACCTGGTCGCGCGCGACGGCCAGAAGGTCCAGATGACCGGTGTGATCTCTGCCGCGCAGGCCGGCGGAGTCGCGTGCCTGCCGGCCACGGGAGACGTCGCCGAGGTCCAGTCCGACGTCAGCGTCGTCGGGTCCTGATCGCGGCTGCTGGGACGCCCGTCACATCGGTCGTCCCGGCGGGGATCTCGAGGGATCCAGGAATAGGTCGGGTCCTGGTCGCGGTTGCAGAATGTGAGTGCTGCGTACGCCGTCAGCCGTGACTCGCCCCGACGACCGGAAGGGTTCCCGCCTCCATGACGACGACAGCACCCGCTCCGGCTTCGGCCACCACCCGGGGCGCAGGCCAGCCACTACCGGCTCGCCGTGGTCGCGCTGGCCATCGGTGGCTTCGCCATCGGCACCACCGAGTTCGTGACGATGGGGCTGCTGCCGCAGATCGCCGACGGTGTCGACATCTCGATCCCGCAGGCGGGTCACCTGATCTCGGCCTACGCGCTCGGCGTCGTCGTCGGCGCCCCCGTGATCGCCATCTTCGGCGCCAAGCTCCCACGCCGGGCCCTGCTGGTCGGACTGATGGCCGCGTACGCCGCCTTCAACGTGCTCAGCGCGCTGGCCGGCAGCTACGGCGTGCTCATCGTCGCCCGGTTCCTCGACGGTCTGCCGCACGGCGCCTACTTCGGGGTGGCCTCGCTGGTCGCCGCGAGCATGGCCGCTCCCGAGCACCGCGGCCGTGCGGTCGCCAGCGTGATGCTCGGGCTCTCGATCGCGAACGTCGTCGGTGTCCCGGCCGCGACCTGGCTCGGCCAGCATCTCGGCTGGCGCTCGGCGTTCCTCTCGACCGCCGTGCTCGCGCTGCTGACAGTCGTGCTGGTGCTGGCCTTCGTGCCGTCGATACCGGGCAACCCGGCGGCGACAGGTCGCAAGGAGATGCTGTTCTTCCGCAACGGTCAGGCGATGTTGACCTTGCTGGCCGGCGCGGTCGGCTTCGGCGGACTGTTCGCGGTCTACTCCTACATCGCTCCGACCGTCACCGAGGTCGGCGGCCTGCCGGACTCCGCGGTGCCGGTCTTCACGGCCGCGTTCGGGCTCGGCATGGTCGGCGGCACCTGGCTGGCCGGTCGGCTCGCTGACTGGTCGGTCTTCCGCACCCTGATCCTGTCCGGCGTCGGCTCCGGGCTGGTGATGCTGCTCGTGTGGGCGCTGGCGCCGTACGGCTGGTGGCTGCTTCCGGCGATCTTCCTGGTCACCGCGATCGGCTCGGTGCTGGTGGTCAACCTCCAGCTGCGGCTGATGACCGTCTCGGGCGAGGCGCAGACGCTGGGGGCGGCGATGAACCACGCCTCTCTCAACATCGCCAACGCGCTCGGCGCCTGGCTGGGCGGTCTGGTGATCGCCGCCGGCTACGGCTACCGCGCGCCCGCCCTGGTCGGCGCGGCGCTCTCGGTCGCGGGGATCGGCGTGCTCATCTGGTCGGCGGCCGCCGACCGCACGACGGCCGACTAGGGCACGCCTCACCCCGGCGGCCCCTCAGGCCGCACGATCGGGAAGAATGGCCCCATGTCCACCACGACCGAACCTCTGGTCTCGGCGGCCACGCAGGGGACGAGCACCGCACGTCCTCGCGTGCTGTCCGGCATCCAGCCGACCGCCGACTCCTTCCACTTCGGTAACTACCTCGGGGCGCTGCGCCAGTGGGTGGACCTCCAGCAGGACCACGAGCCGTTCTTCTTCATCGCCGACCTGCACGCGATCACCGTCGAGCAGGACCCGAAGGTGCTGCGTGAGCGGACCCTGCGCGCCGCAGCCCAGCTGCTCGCGATGGGCATCGACCCCGACCGGTCCGCGATCTTCGTGCAGTCCCAGATCCCCGAGCACGCCCAGCTCAGCTGGGTGCTCCAGTGCCTGACCGGCTTCGGCGAGGCCCGCCGGATGACCCAGTTCAAGGACAAGTCGGCCAAGGGCGGCGAGGGCGCGGCGAGCGTCGGTCTGTTCACCTACCCGATCCTGCAGGCGGCCGACATCCTGCTCTACCGGCCCCACTACGTCCCGGTCGGCGAGGACCAGCGCCAGCACCTCGAGCTGACCCGTGACGTCGCCCAGCGGTTCAACCACCGCTACAAGAAGACCTTCCGGCTGCCCGAGCCCTACATCCTCAAGGCGACCGCCAAGATCTGCGACCTCCAGGACCCGACCGCGAAGATGTCGAAGTCCGCGTCGTCGCCCGGCCGGCATCATCGAGATGCTCGACGACCCCAAGGTCAGCGCCAAGAAGATCCGTTCGGCCGTCACCGACTCGGGTTCCGAGATCCGCTTCGACGCCGAGGCCAAGCCGGGGATCAGCAACCTCCTGACGATCTACGCGGCGCTCACGGCCACGCCGGTCGCCGAGCTCGAGGAGCAGTACGCCGGTCGCCTGTACGGCGACCTGAAGAAGGAGCTCGCCGACGTGGTCGTCGACTTCGTCACGCCGTTCCGCGAGCGCACCCTCGAGCTGCTCGATGACCAGGCCCACCTGAGCGACGTGCTCCGCCGTGGTGCGGAGCGGGCGGGCGAGGTCGCCCAGGCGACCCTCCGCGACGTCTACCAGCGCGTCGGCTTCGTCGCGCCCTCCCGGTAGGGTCGAGCAATGCCGACGATTGGGGTGGCCGTTGCGATCCCGGAGCCCTGGGCGAGCGAGCTGCAGGACTACCGACGCGCCCTGGGTGACACCACGGCGTTGATGATCCCCACGCACATCACGCTGGTCCCGCCGACCGAGATCGACGACCTCGGCCTGGTCCAGGTCGAGAAGCACCTCGAGGAGGCCGCCACCGAGGTGGAGGCCTACTGCGTCCACCTGCGCGGCACCGGAACCTTCCGGCCGGTCTCGCCGGTCGTGTTCGTGACCCTCGTCGAGGGCATCTCCCAGTGCGAGCAGCTCGCCGGCGCCGTACGCCGGGGCCCGCTCGACGTGGATCTGCAGTACCCGTACCACCCCCACGTGACGGTCGCCCACGACCTCGAGGATCCGCTTCTCGACCGTGCCTTCGACGAGCTCGCCGGTTTCGACTGCGAGTTCGACGTCGAGGAGTTCCACCTGTACGTCCACGATCGGTCCGCTGGCTGGCAGGCAACGCGACACTTCGCGCTGCAGGCTGCGACCGGCTGAGGGATGCCGGCTGCGAAGGAGCGCCTGGCCGAGGTCCGGCGCCGTCGACCTTTCGTCGACCACGTGCTGCGGATGCAGGAGCACTACGGGTCGGTCAAGGCGGGCCAACAGGCCGGTGCCGTCACCTACTTCGCGTTCCTGTCGTTCTTCCCGATCCTGGCGCTGGCGTTCTTCGTCGTCGGTTGGGTGGCGAAGTACTACGCCGACGTGCGCACCGACCTCGAGAAAGCGCTCAACGGGATCATTCCGGAACTGATCGGCGATGCGCCGGGGCAGGTCCAGATCTCCTCGATCGAGGACTCGGTGGCGACACTCGGGATCGTCGGGCTGCTTGTCCTGATCTACTCCGGGCTGGGCTGGCTCTCCGCACTTCGGGCCGCGCTGGTCGTGGTCTTCGAGGTGTCGCCCCAGGCCGCGCCGAACTTCGTCTTCGGCAAGCTGCGCGACCTGCTGACCCTCGTGCTCCTCGGCGTGATCCTGCTGGTCTCGGTGGCGGTCGCCGGCCTGGTCGGCGGCTTCCCGGAGACGGTGCTCGGCTGGATGCACGTGGACCTGGAGATCGGCTGGCTGGTCAAGCTCCTCACGGTCGTGATCGGCTTCGGCGCCAACATGCTGCTCTTCTTCGCGATCTTCCAGCTGCTGGTCAAGCAGGGGACCCCGCGCCGCTCACTGTGGTCCGGTGCCCTCCTCGGAGCGATCGCCTTCGAGATCCTCAAGCAGATCTCGGCGCGCCTCTTCGCCTCCACCACAGGCAGCCCGGCCTTCCAGGCCTTCGGGATCGCGCTGATCCTCCTGATCTGGATCAACTACTTCTCCCGGGTCATCCTGTACTCCGCGGCCTGGGCACACACCACAGCCGCTGCTCGTGCGGGCCGCCCCGTCCCGGTCGCCGATCCGGTGGCCGGTCCGCCGTCCCCGCCGGTCGAGGCTCGCTTCTCGCGGCCCGACGAGTCGCCGACGTGGCGGGCGCCGTACGCCGCCGGCGCGGCCAGCATGCTCGGCCTGGTGGCCGTGGCCCGCAAGGTCTCTCGACGTACCGCCCGGAAGGACTCATGAAGCTCGAACGCAAGCACGGCTGGCTGCTTCTGAAGATCCTCCGCACCTCCCGCTGACGGCTGGCAACCGATCTCCCTTCCCGCGCGTCTTACAGGTCACACACCATCGGTGCGTGACGTGGCAACGTGCTCGGCACGAAGGTCGAAGGAGGCGCGGCGATGAGCCGACGACAGCGGAATGCTCGGACCCAGGCACTGCGGGCGAGATCGGCACGCGCGAAGCTGCTGCGTCGCCGCGCCCGACGTACGGCCACGGTGGCGGTTGCGGCCGCGGTTGCGTTGTCGGGCCTGGGGGCGGTCTCGGGTCCGGTGCTCGCGGCGGGTCCGGGCAGCGGGTCGTGCGCCGACGTCCCGACCCCGTCGAGCAACCCGACTGCTGGTGCGACCATGGGCGGCAGGCTGTTCTTCGGTGCCGACGACGGCGTGCACGGGCAGGAGCTGTGGGTCTCCGACGGCTCCGCCGCGGGTACCGTCCTGGTCAAGGACATCGAGCGCTCCACCGGCGAGTACGCGCGCGGTCCGCAGCAGATCGTGGCGACCTCGGACGCCGTGTTCTTCGTCGCCGACGACGGCAAGCACGGGCGGGAGCTGTGGACCTCCGACGGCACCGCCGCTGGCACCGTGCTGGTCAAGGACGTCAGCGACGACGAAAGCTACTACAGCGGGCCGAGTGACCTCACCGTGGTGGGCGACCGCGTGTTCTTCACCGCCGACGACGGCAAGCACGGACGAGAGCTGTGGACCTCCGACGGCACCGCCGCTGGCACCGTCCTGGTCAAGGACATCGGCTCGAGCAGCACCTACTACGGCGGGGTGGACAACCTGCTGGCCGTCGGGGGCACCCTCTTCTTCACCGCCGACGACAACGTTCACGGGCAGGAGCTGTGGAAGTCCGACGGGACCTCCGCGGGCACGGTGATGGTCGACGACATCTTCCCCGGTCGGTACGACAGCGACGTCAGCTACCTCACCGCGGCGGGTGGGTCGCTGTTCTTCTCCGCCCGCGACGGCAAGCACGGTCCCGAGCTGTGGACCTCCGACGGCACGGCGGCCGGCACGACGCTCGTCAAGGACGTCAACCCGGGTGCAGCGGCGAGCAGACCCAGCTCCCCGGCCGCCGTCGACGGCACGCTGTTCTTCACCGCCGACGACGGCACCCACGGGCGGGAGCTGTGGAAGTCCGACGGCACGGAGGCCGGGACCGTGCTGGTCGCGGACGTCAGCGGTCCCGACGACGACTACTACGGCGGCCCCCAGACGCTGACGGAGGCAGGCGGCGCCCTGTTCTTCAGCGTCGACGACGGGACCCACGGGCGGGAGCTGTGGACCTCGGACGGCACCGAGGGCGGCACGGTGCTGGTCAAGGACATCCGGCCCGACGGCTACGGCAGCAACCCGGTGTACCTCACGGACGTGGACGGCACGCTGTTCTTCAGCGCCCGCGACGGTGTCCACGGCGCCGAGCTCTGGACCTCCGATGGCACCCCCTCGGGCACCGTCCTGGTCAAGGACGTCGGTATCGACACCGATGAGTACGGCGGCCCGCAGCCGGTGGCCCGTGTCGGGGGACGCCTGTTCTTCGCCATCGACGACGGCGTGCACGGGCGGGAGCTGTGGGTCTCCGACGGCTCCGCGGCGGGCACCACACTGGTCAAGGACATCAACCGGCGGATCGGCTTCGAGGTCGCGGATCGGGGTCGTCACGACACCGGCGACGGGACGCTGAGCATTCGCGTGACCACCGACGGCCCCGGTCGGCTCGCGGTGGCCCCCGTGGCCGGCTCCAAGCTCAAGTCGTCCGCTCGCGAGGTCGAGACCGGTGAGAGCACGCTGGTCCTGAAGCCGACCCGGGCGGGCCTGCGCGAGCTGAGGCGCTCCGGTTCGCTGACGGTCAAGGCGCGCTTCACGTTCACCCCGTGCGGCAGCCCGGCCAGCAGCGCGGTCCGCACCTTCCAGCTCAGGATGAAGTGAGCACGGACTCGCGCGGCACCGAGGTCCGCTACCACCACAGCGCGTCGTTTCCCGGGGTGCTCGAGACCGCGGGCTGCGCCCTGCTGGTCTCGACCTACCAGGCGGGCCAGCTGGTCGCGATCGGCGTGGCGGACGGGCAGCTGAGCTTCTCGTTCCGCAGGTTCGACCACGCCATGGGGGTCGCGGTCGGCGCCGACCGGGTCGTCGTCGGGGGCAAGGACCAGGTCTGGACGCTGGTCGACCACCCGGACGTGGCGGCGTCGATCGCGCCCGCCGGTCGCCACGACCACTGCTGGCTGCCACGGGCCTCGGTCGTCACCGGCGCGATCCAGTGCCACGAAGTCGTCTGGGGGACCACCGCAGCGGACGAGCCCGACCTGTGGGTCGTGAACACGGCGTTCTCGTGCCTGGTCGGTCTCGATTCGCGCTTCAGCTTCGTGCCGCGCTGGGCGCCGCCCTTCATCTCCGGCCTCGCCCCCGAGGACCGGTGTCACCTCAACGGCCTCGCCGTACGGGACGGCCGGCCGGCGTACGTGACGGTGATGGCGCAGTCCGACCAGCCGGGCGGGTGGCGCGCCTCGCGCAACGACACGGGTGCGATCCTGGACGTCTCGTCGGGTGAGGCCGTGACCGCCGGGCTCGCGATGCCGCACTCACCGCGCTGGCACGACGGCGAGCTGTACGTGCTCAACTCGGGCTACGGCCGGCTCGAGCGCGTCGACCGGGCCTCGGGTCAGCGCGAGACGGTCGCCGCCTTCCCCGGCTATGCGCGCGGGCTGGCCTGCCACGGGCACCTGGCCTTCGTGGGCCTGTCGAAGATCCGTGAGACCACGACCTTCGGCGGTACGCCGCTCGCGGCCTACCACGACCAGCTCAAGTGCGGGATCGGCGTCGTCGACCTCCGCACGGGGGAGACCGTGGCGACCCTGGAGTGGGACACCGGTGTCGACGAGATCTTCGACGTGCAGGTCGTGCCCGGCGCGCGCTGCCCCGTGCTCGGCCCGCCGTCCGGTGACGACGACCTCTGGGTGCTCCCGAAGCAGCCGAGTCGGCCTAGTGGCCGTGACGCATGGCCTGGTGGAGGTCCCAGTTGAGGCGGGAGATCACGTCGAGCGGGATCTCCTTGGGGCAGGCGGCCGTGCACTCGCCGATGTTGGTGCAGCCGCCGAAGCCCTCGTGGTCATGCTGGGCAACCATGTTGACGACCCGGGAGTCACGCTCGGGCTGACCTTGCGGCAGCTCGCCTAGGTGGGTGATCTTGGCGCCCATGAAGAGCGAGGCCGAGCCGTTGGGGCAGGCGGCGACGCAGGCGCCGCAGCCGATGCAGGTGGCCACGTTGAACGCGCGTACGGCGTCCTCGCGCGGCACCGGCACGGAGTGCGCCTCGGGGGCGGAGCCGGTGTTGACCGAGATGTAGCCGCCGGCCTGGATGATCCGGTCGAAGGCGCCGCGGTCCACGACGAGGTCCTTGATCACGGGGAAGGCATCGGCCCGCCAAGGCTCGATGACGATCTCGTCGCCGTCCTTGAAGGAGCGCATGTGCAGCTGGCAGGTCGTGGTGACCTCCGGCCCGTGGGCCTCGCCGTTGATCATCAGGCCACACATGCCGCAGATGCCCTCGCGACAGTCGGAGTCGAACGCGATCGGGTCCTCGCCCTTGCCGTTGAGCTCCTCGTTGAGCACGTCGAGCATCTCGAGGAACGACATGTCCTCGGAGACCCCGTCGAGCTCGTAGGTGTGCATCGCGCCCTTCGACGCGGCATCCGGCTGACGCCAGATCTTGAGAGTGACCTTCACTTGTAGCTCCGCTGCTTCATCTCGATGGCCGTGTAGACGAGGTCTTCCTTGTGCAGGACCGGCGGTGCGTCGTCACCGGCGAACTCCCAGGCGGCGACGTACGCGAACTGGTCGTCGTGGCGCAGCGCCTCGCCGTCCTCGGTCTGCGACTCGCCCCGGAAGTGGCCGCCACACGACTCGCGCCGGTTGAGGGCGTCGATGCACATCAGCTCGCCGAGCTCGATGAAGTCGGCGACCCGCCCGGCCCGTTCCAGTGACTGGTTGAGGCTCTCGGCCGTGCCGAGCACCTTCACGTTGCGCCAGAAGTCGTCCTTGAGAGTGCGGATCAGGTCGATGGCCTTCTTCAGGCCGTCCTCGGTCCGCTCCATCCCGCAGTACTCCCACATGATGTTGCCGAGCTCGCGGTGGTAGGAGTCGACGCTGCGGGTGCCGTTGGTGGACAGGAAGTGCTCGACCCGGTCCTGGACCGCCTTCTGGGCCTCGACCACCGCCGGGTGGTCCTCGGAGACCTTCTCGAACGGTCCGTCGGCGAGGTAGTCGCGGATCGTGTGGGGCAGCACGAAGTAGCCGTCGGCCAGACCCTGCATCAGCGCGGACGCACCGAGGCGGTTGGCGCCGTGGTCGGAGAAGTTGGCCTCGCCGGTCACGAACAGGCCCTCGATCGAGGACTGCAGGTCGTAGTCGACCCACAGGCCGCCCATCACGTAGTGGACGGCCGGGTAGATCCGCATCGGGGTCTCGTACGGGTTCTCGCCGGTGATCCGGGCGTACATGTCGAAGAGGTTGTCGTACTTCTCCTCGATGCCGTCCCTGCCGAGCCGCTCGATCGCGGAGGCGAAGTCGAGGTAGACGCCGCGACGTACGCCCTCGACCGCCGGACCGACACCGCGGCCCTCGTCGCAGACGTTCTTGGCGGCCCGCGAGGCGATGTCGCGGGGGACCAGGTTGCCGAACGAGGGGTAGATCCGCTCCAGGTAGTAGTCGCGGTCCTCCTCGGGGATGTCGCGGGGGTTCTTCTCGCAGTCCGACTTCTTCTTCGGCACCCAGATCCGACCGTCGTTGCGCAGCGACTCGGACATCAGGGTCAGCTTCGACTGGTGGGTGCCCGTGACCGGGATGCAGGTCGGGTGGATCTGCGTGTAGCAGGGGTTGGCCATGTAGGCGCCCTTGCGGTGCGCCCGCCAGGCGGCGGTGACGTTGGAGCCCATCGCGTTGGTGGAGAGGAAGAAGACGTTGCCGTAGCCGCCGGTCGCGAGGACCACCACGTCGGCGAGGTGGGTCTCGATCTCGCCGGTGACCAGGTCGCGGGCGATGATGCCGCGCGCCTTGCCGTCGACCACGATCACCTCGAGCATCTCGTGCCGGGTGAACTGCTCCACGGTGCCGGCCGCGACCTGCCGCTCCATCGCCTGGTAGGCACCGATCAGCAGCTGCTGGCCGGTCTGGCCGCGGGCGTAGAAGGTGCGGGAGACCTGGACGCCGCCGAAGGAGCGGTTGTCGAGGAGGCCGCCGTACTCACGCGCGAAGGGGACCCCCTGCGCGACGCACTGGTCGATGATGTTGGTGCTGACCTCGGCCAGGCGGTAGACGTTCGACTCGCGCGAGCGGTAGTCGCCGCCCTTGACGGTGTCGTAGAAGAGCCGGTGGACGGAGTCGCCGTCCTCCTTGTAGTTCTTCGCCGCGTTGATTCCGCCCTGAGCCGCGATCGAGTGGGCCCGGCGCGGGGAGTCCTGGTAGCAGAAGGACTTCACGTTGTAGCCGGCCTCGCCGAGCGTGGCCGCCGCCGCGCCGCCGGCCAGGCCGGTGCCGACGATGATGACGTCGAGCTTGCGCCGGTTGGACGGATTGACGAGGCGGGCCTCGAACTTGCGCGTCTGCCAGCGCTCGTCGATCGGGCCACCCGGCGACTTGGTGTCGGCGATCGGCTCGCCGGGCGTGTAGTAGCCGGCGGCGTCGTCGCCGTGGTCGGCGGGACCGTCGTGGGACGGGTCGGACGTGAGCGTGGTGTCCGGCATGTCGGTCATGTGCGGGAGACCCCTTAGCTACTTGGTGATGACGCCGGCGAGGACGAAGATCGGGACGAGGGAGAAGCCGCCGGCGATGACCACGGCGACGACCCAGCCCAGGGTCTTCGCGTTGCGGCGGGCGCGGGCGTTGTTGGTGAGGCCGAGAGTCTGCGCGGAGCTCCACACGCCGTGGTGCAGGTGCATGCCGAGGGTGAACATCGCGACCAGGTAGATCAGCGTCAGCCACCAGGTGTCGAACGAGTCGACCAGCAGGTTGTAGGGGTCGTTGGTCGCGCCCCCGTCGACGTTGATCTTCGGGACCGTGAACTCCAGCAGGTGCCAGATGATGAAGAGCAGCAGGGTCACGCCGCCCCAGCGCATCAGCCGCGACGAGAAGCTCGACGCGATGTTCTTCTTCATCACGTACTTCGTCGTCCGGGCCTTCTTGGCGCGCTTCCAGAGTGCCGACGCGCAGAAGACGTGCACCACGAGCGACACGATCAGCACCGACCGGATGATCCAGAGCATGCCCTCGCGCGGAAGCATCGGCTCGCCGATGGTGCGGAGGTGCTCGGCGTAGTCGTTGTAGGCGGCATGGCCGGAGAAGGCCTTGAGGTTGCCGTACATGTGCAGGAGCACGAACCCGATGAAGATGATGCCGCTAGCAGCCATCAGGAGCTTGAGGGTGATGGTCGAACGCGATGCACGCGCTCCCCTGACCAGGGTCGTCGTTGCCACGAACGACCACGCTACCCGTCACGTTCCTTGCCAGGGCACGCAGGGGATGTGACTTATGTCCGGTTACCGGACCGTTGCCTTCCGATCGAGCAACGGCCGGTAGTGGTGCTCAACGAGTTCGTCGACCGCGTCGGTCCACAACCGCGTCGACAGCGCGCGGCCGCACTCGCCCAGCAGGCCGCGGCTGCGGTCCGCCGCCAGCGCGTGTACGGCGTCGCGCAGCGCGTGCCGCCTATCGGGCTCGTAGAGGAGCCCCGTCTCCAGGTGTCGGACCACGTCGACGGTGCCACCGGAACGGGGAGCGACGACCGGGACGCCGGCAGCAGCGGCCTCGCGCAGTGCGTGGCAGCAGGTCTCCCGGGTCCCCGGGTGGACGAGCAGGTCGAAGGAGGGCAGCACCGCGGCCAGCTCGCCGGTGCTCAGGGTCCCGGTGAACTTCGCACCCGGAAGTCGGGTGCGCAGCCAGTCGCGCTGTGGCCCGTCGCCGACGACGACCGGCCGGATCCCCGGTACCTCCCCGAGCTCGGCGAGCCGGCGTACTTCGTGGCGATTGCGCAGGCTGCCGACGTAGCCCACGACGACGAGCGGCTCGGGCAACGACCGGGCCCGGGACCAGCGGTCGTGCAGCCAGGTGTCTCGCAGCGCGGGCGTGAACGCAGCCGTGTCCACGCCCGGCGCCCAGAGCCGCGCCTCGCCGCCGAGGGCGGCGACCCGCTCGACCATCCAGCGCGACGTCACCAGCATCCGGCGGTCGTTGGCGTCGTCGAGGGCCATTGACTGCTCGACGACGACGGCCGGCACGCCGAGACGGGCCGCGTGCATGAGCGCCCTGCGGCCGACCTTGCGGGGCGAGGTCACGTGCACCACGTCGGGCCGGAACAGCTCCATCGCCTCCCGCACCTGGGCGCCCGGCCGGTCGAGAAGGCGGACCCGCGCGACCGGGCACCCGCGGTACGTCGTCAGGCCGGGCCCGGGGGCGACCAGCTGCACCGCGTGTCCGGTGTCGACGAGCCGGTCCGCGATCGCCTTGACCGTCGTGGTGGTGCCGTCGACCGCGGGGAAGAACGTCTCGGTCACGAGGGTGATCCGCATGGCGCCAGGGTCGCCCGGTCGGGTGTCCGGACCGCTGCGTGGAGGTGGCTGTCGGATGAACCCGCAAGTGGAACCTGTTCTCGATTGTTCGGTGTGGGCCCTTTCACATCCGGCCGGGAGTGTGCAGACTCACCCAGACACACGGGCAGCACCCGACCACCGGAGGTGGCGATGGCGTCGACCGACGCACGCGAGACGACGGCAGGCTCAACAGGTGTGAACGGACCCACCCGGGCCCGGATCGGGGTGAAGACCCTGCGCGCCGACCGCTGGTGGCTGACCCCGCTGGCGACGTTCATCGTCTTCGTCGCCTTCATCGCCTACTCGACCTGGCGGGCCTTCTCGGGTGAGAACTACTTCTCGGCGCCGTACCTGTCGCCGTTCTACTCGCCCTGCCTGAGCAACGAGTGCGTCCCGGGCTCGTCGGACTTCGGGCAGCCGTTCGGCGGATGGCCCCTCTCGCCGGCGCTCCTGATCCTGATCTTCCCGCTCGGGTTCCGGCTGACCTGCTACTACTACCGCAAGGCCTACTACCGGGCCTTCTGGCTGTCGCCCCCGGCCTGCGCGGTCGCGGAGCCGCACGGCAAGTACACCGGCGAGACCCGGTTCCCGCTGCTCGCCCAGAACGTCCACCGCTGGTTCTGGTACGCCGCCGTCGTCGTGGCGCTGATCCTGAGCTACGACGTGCTGCTCGCGTTCGGCCCGGCGGAGGGCGAGTCCGACGGGATCCACATGGGCCTGGGCACGCTGATCATGCTCGTCAACGTCGTCTTCATCTGGCTGTACACGCTGGGCTGCCACTCGTGCCGGCACATCATGGGCGGCAAGCTCCGGCACTTCTCCAAGCACCCGGTCCGCTACAAGCTGTGGACCTGGGTCTCGAAGCTGAACGGCCAGCACGCGAGGTTCGCGTGGTACTCGCTGTTCTCCGTGGCGCTGACCGACTTCTACATCTACCTGCTCGCGTCCGGCGCGATCGACGACCCGAGGTTCTTCTAAATGGTTGAGAGCAGTCGGCACCCGATGACCGGCAACGAGATGTCCGGCTCCAGCGAGGGCGGTATGGAGCGCCACACGTACGACGTGGTCGTGGTCGGTGCCGGTGGTGCGGGACTGCGGGCGGCGATCGCCGCTCACGAGGCCGGCGCTCGGACGGCGGTGGTCTGCAAGTCGCTCCTCGGCAAGGCGCACACCGTGATGGCCGAGGGCGGCATCGCCGCGGCCATGGGCAACCGGTGGCCGGAGGACAACTGGGAGGTGCACTTCCGCGACACCATGCGTGGCGGGAAGATGCTGAACAACTGGCGGATGGCCCAGCTGCACGCCCAGGAGGCACCCGAGCGGGTGCAGGAGCTCGAGGACTGGGGTGCGCTCTTCGACCGCACCGACGACGGCCTGATCTCGCAGCGCGACTTCGGCGGCCACAAGTACGCCCGGCTCGCCCACGTCGGCGACCGCACCGGCCTGGAGATGATCCGCACCCTCCAGCAGCGCACCGTCCAGCTCGGCATCGACGTGTTCATGGAGTGCACGATCACCGACCTGCTCAAGGACGACGGGAAGATCGCCGGCGCCATCGGCTACTGGCGCGAGTCCGGCCGCTTCGTCACCTTCGACGCGCCGACGGTGATCCTGGCGACCGGCGGCATCGGCAAGTCCTTCAAGGTCACCTCGAACTCCTGGGAGTACACCGGCGACGGTCACGCGCTGGCCATGCGCGCGGGCGCGGCGCTGATCAACATGGAGTTCGTGCAGTTCCACCCGACCGGGATGGTCTGGCCGCCTTCGGTCAAGGGCCTGCTGGTCACGGAGTCGGTGCGCGGCGACGGCGGCATCCTGAAGAACTCCGAGGGCGAGCGCTTCATGTTCGACTACATCCCGGAGTTCTTCAAAGCAGAGACGGCCGACACGATCGAGGAGGCCGACCGGTGGTACGACGACAAGAAGAACAACCGCCGACCACCTGAGCTGCTGCCTCGCGACGAGGTGGCGCGGGCCATCAACTCCGAGATCAAGGCCGGCCGCGGCACACCCCACGGCGGCATCTACCTCGACATCGCGTCCCGTCGTACCCCCGAGTTCATCCGCAAGCGGCTGCCGTCGATGTACCACCAGTTCAAGGAGCTGGCCGACGTCGACATCACGGCCGAGCCGATGGAGATCGGCCCGACCTGCCACTACGTGATGGGCGGGGTCGAGGTCGACCCCGACACCCAGGAGAGCGCCGTCACCGGGCTGTACGCCGTGGGGGAGTGCTCGGGCGGGATGCACGGGTCCAACCGGCTCGGCGGCAACTCGCTCGGTGATCTCCTGGTCTTCGGCAAGCGCGCCGGCGAGGCCGCGTCGGCGTACGCCGCCTCCCTCGGTGACGCCCGACCGGTGGTCGCCGAGGACGACGTCAAGGCGGCCCAGGTGAGCGCGCTGGCGCCGTTCGAGGTGGAGGGCGGGGAGAACCCGTACACGATCCAGCACGACCTCCAGCAGTCGATGAACGACCTGGTCGGGATCATCCGGACCGCGTCCGAGCTCGAGCGCTCGCTGGAGGAGATCGAGGCGTTCAAGGTGCGGGCGAAGGCGATGGTCGTGGAGGGGCACCGGCAGTACAACCCCGGCTGGCACCTCGCGCTCGACCTGCGCAACATGCTGATCGTCTCGGAGGCGATCGCCAAGGCGGCGCTGGCCCGGACGGAGTCCCGCGGCGGTCACACCCGCGACGACTTCCCGAAGACCGACCACGAGGTGTGGGGCACCAAGAACCTCGTGGTCAGCCTGAACGCCGATGGCACCGGTGTCGACCTGCACGAGAAGCCGCTCCCGGTCATGCCGGACGAGCTCAAGAAGTACTTCGAATAGCGCTGGTTGAGGTGCGAGCGAAGCGAGCCTCGAAACCACCCGAGAAGGGACAGCAATGGGCTACGACCTGAAGATGCGCGTCTGGCGGGGCGACCAGGAGGGCGGCGACCTCACCGACTACACCGTCGAGGTGTCCGAGGGCGAGGTCGTGCTCGACGCACTGCACCGCGTCCAGGCCACCCAGGCGGGTGACCTGGCCATCCGGTGGAACTGCAAGGCCGGCAAGTGCGGCTCGTGCAGCGCGGAGATCAACGGCAGGCCGCGGCTGCTGTGCATGACCCGGCTCTCCGACTTCGACGAGTCCGAGACGATCACCGTCACCCCGATGCGGACCTTCCCGGTGATCCGCGACCTGGTCACCGACGTCTCCTACAACTACGAGAAGGCCAAGGAGCTCCCGTACGCCGAGCTCCCGCCCCGCGATGCCGACGGCAAGCGGCGAATGGCCCAGATCGATGTCGAGCGGGGGCAGGAGTTCCGCAAGTGCATCGAGTGCTTCCTGTGCCAGAACACCTGCCACGTCGTCCGTGACCACGAGGACAACAAGCCCGCCTTCGCAGGCCCGCGGTTCTTCCTCCGGTACGCCGAGCTCGACATGCACCCGCTCGACACCCACGATCGCCGGGAGCTGGCCCAGGGCGCGGCCGGCCTCGGGATGTGCAACATCACCAAGTGCTGCACCGAGGTCTGCCCGGAGGGCATCAAGATCACCGACAACGCGATCATCCCGATGAAGGAGCGCGTGGTCGACCGCAAGTACGACCCGCTGGTCTGGCTCGGCAACAAGATCGGGCTGCGCAACAAGGACAACGACGGCCGCACCGAGGTCTGAGCGCTCGGCAGGACGCCGTGCTTGGTCGGGGTCCGGGGTCCGTGCCGGTTGTCGTTTGGTCCCCAACCGCAGGGAATCGGGGTCGGGACGTGCGGTTGGTGACCAATCGATCGATCCAAGAATCGGGCGGCCGGAAGGCCGGGAGCCGACCGCAACCACCGCAGGCCCGCAGGCAGCGCTCACCCGCTCGCTAGGGTCGGGCCATGCTGTATCCGGAGGCGCGCCGGGCGCTCGAGATGGTGGCCGGCGAGACGCCGGTGTGGACCGAGGGCTATGACATCGACGCGGCCCGCGCCCAGGCGCGGACCGCAGCGGCCGCTGAGTCCCGCGAGGACGTCGCCGAGGTGCGCGACGTCGACGCCGACGGCGTACCGGCTCGTCTCTACGTCCCGGTCTCGACGGGCTCGACCAAGGAACCGCGTGGCCTGGTGATCCATCTCCACGGCGGTGGCTTCGTCTTCAACGACGTCGAGGTGCACGACGCAGCGGCCCGCCGGCTCGCCAACCGCAGCGGGATGTCAGTGCTCAGCGTCGACTACCGCCGTCCGCCCGAGCACCGGTTCCCGGCCGCGCCGGACGACGTCTCGGCGGCCGTGGGCTGGGCGCAGCGCAGCCACGACGGACCGCTCTACGTGCACGGTGACAGCGCCGGCGGCAATCTCGCCCTGGTTGCCGCGCTGCGGCACCCGGACGCCTTCGCCGCGGTCGTGCTGATCTACCCGTTCCTCGACCCGACCGCGAGCTTCGACTCCTACCGCACCGCCGCTGACGGCTTCGACCGCCGCGAGGCCGCCTGGTACTGGCAGCAGTACGCCGCCACCCCGGCCGACCTCACCCACGCCGACCTCGCGCCGTTGCTGTCCGAACGGCTCGGCACGCTGCCGCCCACGCTGGTCGTCAGCGCCGAGCACGACCCGCTCCGCGACGAGGTGGAGGAGCTCGCAGCCCGGTTGGCCGAGGCCGGGGTCGAGGTGACCGCGGTCCGGTGCCTCGGCCAGGTGCACGGCTTCTGGCGCCACGCCTCGGTCTTCACGGCGGCCGAGCCACTGATGCGCCAGGTCGCCGGGTTCCTCCGCCTGCACGGCTGAGATGGGCGGCTGAGAGGATGGCGCCCATGCGCGTGCACCTCGGCTGCGACCACGCAGGCCTCGATCTCAAGGAACACCTGACCGCCTGGCTCACCGACCACGGCTACGAGCCGGTCGACCACGGCCCGTTCTGGTACGACGCCGTCGACGACTACCCCGTCTTCTGCCTGCGGGCGGCGGAGGGGGTCGCGATCGATCGGGCCGCGGGCCTGGACAGCCTCGGCGTCGTCATCGGCGGATCCGGGAACGGGGAGCAGATGGCGGCCAACAAGGTCGTCGGGATCCGCTGCGCCCTGGCCTGGTCGGAGGAGACCGCGCTGCTCGGTCGCCAGCACAACGACGCCAACGTGGTCGCGGTGGGCGGTCGGATGCACTCGCTCGACGACATGACCCGCTTCGTCGAGCTCTTCCTCGCCGAGCCGTTCAGTGGCGATGAGCGACACGTCCGCCGGATCGGCCAGCTGTCGGCGTACGAAGTGACCCACGTGCTGCCGCCGCTCCCGGCCCGTCCGGCCGATGCCTGAGGGGCACACCCTCCACCGCCTTGCCGAGGAGCTGACCGCGACCTTCGCGGGCCGCGTGGTGCGTGCGGGCAGCCCGCAGGGCCGGTTCGCCGACTCTGCCGCCTTGGTCGATGGTCAGGTCCTGCTCGGGGCGGAGGCGTGGGGCAAGCACCTGTTCATCGCGTTCCCCGACGAGCGCTTCATCCACGTGCACCTGGGCCTCTACGGCAAGTTCGACGTGCACGCTGGTGTGCCCGAGGTCCCGGTAGCGATCGGTCAGGTCCGGCTGCGGCTGGTGGCCGCGGACGGTGACCGGCATGCGTACGCCGACCTGCGCGGCGCCACGACCTGCGCGCTGGTGACGCCGGCCGAGCGGGATGCGGTGATCGCGCGCTCCGGGCCCGACCCGCTGCGCGCCGACGCCGACCCCGACCGCGGGTGGGCCAGGATCCACCGCAGCAAGGCGCCGATCGCCGGGCTGCTGATGGATCAGTCGGTGCTCGCCGGCGTCGGCAACGTCTACCGAGCCGAGCTGCTCTTCCGGCACCGGATCGACCCGTTCCGCCCCGGCAACACGCTACGCATCGGCCAGTGGCTGACCATGTGGGCTGACCTGGTCGAGCTGATGCAGGAGGGCGTCCGCACCGGGCGGATCGACACGGTCCGGCCCGAGCACACACCCGCGGCGATGGGCCGCCCACCGCGCCGCGACGACCACGGCGGTGAGGTCTATGTCTATCGCCGCAACGGCCGGCCCTGTCACGTGTGCGGGCACCTGGTCAGGACCACCGAGCTCCAGGGCCGCAACCTCTTCTGGTGTGGGCATTGTCAGCGCAGGTTCCGTTCGCGCGCACTACAGTGAGCGGACCCGAGCACGAGGATCGACGACCATGACCGCCCTCCAGAACCGGACGCTGTCCTGGCTTCTCGTCCTGACCGTGGTCAGCACCGCTGTCGTGCTGACTGTGGCCCGACACCGCGCCGCTCACCACGTTGGTCGTGCCGCTGCTGCTCGGCAGCCTGCTGCTCGGACCACGCCAGCTGCCCTGGTTCGTGGTCTTCGTGATGGTGATGCTGCTGCTGGCGATCACTCGCCAGACCGACCTCACGCCGCGGACGCTGCTGGCGGTGGCGATCCTCTACCTGCTCTGCTTCATCGTCCTCTTCACGTCGTTCCGCCGGTCCCGACTCGGCGTCGCAGGGGCGCTCGGTGAGGCGATGCTCGTCGACCTACGGGACCGGATCCTGACCCAGGGTCGTACCCCGACCCTGCCTGACGGCTGGCTTGTCGAGCAGGCACTGCGCTCGGCGGGAGGCACGCCGTTCGCCGGCGACTTCGTGGTGTCGACCAGCCCGAGGGGCAGCACCCGGATCGAGTGCGTCGTCGTCGACGTGTCCGGCAAGGGCGAACAGGCGGGCACCCGCGCGCTGCTCCTCTCCGGGGCCTTCGGTGCCTTGCTCGGCGCACTCCCACCGCGTGAGTTCCTGCCTGCTGCCAATGACTACCTCCTGCGTCAGGACTGGGAGGAGGGGTTCGCCACGGCGGTCCACCTGTCGCTCGACGTCGTGACCGGCGCGTTCGAGGTGCGTACGGCGGGCCACCCACCGGCCGCACAGCTCGAGGCCGGGTCCGGTCGCTGGGTCGTCGAGGAGTCCGAGGGGCCGGTGCTCGGACTGATCGAGGACGCCGAGTTCAGGGTCATCGAAGGCGTCATGCGACCCGGGGACGCGTTGCTCCTCTACACCGACGGCATGGTCGAGACGGCCACCCGAGAGGTCGAGATGGGCATCGACCGGATGCTCGGGCAGGCGGAGAAGCTGTTGCGCAGCAACTTCGAGGGCGGCGCCGCCCGGCTGATCGACGCTCTCGGCTCACAGCACGACGACCGGGCGCTGGTCCTCGTCCACCGGCGCTGACCCACGGCCTCGGTTGGAGCTCGATCAAGGCCTTGTGGCACCATGTCTCCCGCGCGATCGGAGTCCCGATCGTGCGCGCGGATGTAGCTCAATGGTAGAGCCCCAGTCTTCCAAACTGGCTACGCGGGTTCGATTCCCGTCATCCGCTCCAGGTCCGGCCCGCCCCCGTCGCGCGGCCGGTTCGATGCCCTTCGCTCAGTGCTCCCCGACTCCTGGGCCGATCGTCCCGAGTCGTCTCGAGCCCGCGCCCGCTGCTACCATCTGCGCGGGCCGGACGAACCTTGGGACGTCTGGCCCGCGGATTGTCGGGTGACAGGTTCGCGCTTCCCAGCTGGCGGTGCAAGCTCGATGCCTGACATCCGCTCCAAGCAGGGCTGTACGCCGCTTCGGCACCGCGTTCGAGTCCACTTGGCGGGGCGTAGCGTAGTGGCTAGCGCGCCTGCTTTGGGAGCAGGAGACCGCAGGTTCGAGTCCTGTCGCCCCGACCAGAACACCACCAGAACCAGTCAGCAACGTCACCGATCAGTAGGAGAAGACCTGTGAAGAGCGCCGTCGAGACCTTGAGCCCGACCAGGGCCAAGCTGACCGTCGAGGTGCCCTTCGAGGAGCTCAAGCCGAGCCTCGACAAGGCGTACAAGACCATCGCCCAGCAGATCAACGTCCCCGGCTTCCGCCGCGGCAAGGTCCCCGCATCGGTCATCGACCGTCAGGTCGGCCGCGGTGCGGTCCTCGACCAGGCGATCAACGAGATCGTCCCGCAGAAGTACGTCGAGGCGATCGAGGCCAACGAGCTGACCCCGCTGGCCCAGCCGGACATCGAGGTGACCAAGTTCGAGGACAACGAGACCCTCGAGTTCACCGCCGAGGTCGACATCCGTCCCGCGATCACCCTCCCGGACTACGACGGCATCGAGGCCGAGGTCGAGGACATCGCGCTGAGCGACGAGGACGTTGCCGAGCAGGTCGAGGCGCTGCGTGAGCGGTTCGCCACCCTGATCGACGTCGAGCGTGCGGCCGCCGACGGCGACTTCGTCGTACTGGACCTCAAGGCCACCCAGAACGGCGAGCCGGTCGAGGGCGCTGAGGTCACCGGCATGTCCTACCGCGTGGGTCGCGGCGGCATGCTGGACGGCCTCGACGAGGCGCTGACCGGCATGACGTCCGGTGACGAGAAGGTCTTCACCTCCCAGCTCGTCGGCGGTGACCTGATCGGTGAGGACGTCGATGTGGCCGTGTCGATCAGCCAGGTCCAGGAGCAGGAGCTCCCCGACCTCGACGACGAGTTCGCCCAGCTGGCCTCCGAGTTCGACACCATCGAGGAGCTCACTGCCGACGTGAGCGAGCGACTCGGTCGCGGCCGTCGCCTGGAGCAGGCGGCTGCCGCGCGCGACGCCGTCCTCGAGCAGCTGCTCGAGAAGGTCGAGATCCCGCTGCCCGAGGTCGTCGTGACCGACGAGCTCAACGCCCGTCGCGGCAACATCGAGCAGCAGCTCGCCAACGCCGGCATCCCGATGGAGAAGTACCTCGAGGACGAGGGCATGACCCTGGAGGAGTTCGAGGCCGACCTCGACCGCCGGGTCCGCGACGCGGTCGCCGCGCAGTTCATCCTCGACGAGATCGCGAAGACCGAGGAGTTCGGCATCGACCAGAGCGAGCTCTCCGAGCACCTGGTCCGTCGCGCCCAGCAGTCCGGCCAGGACCCGCAGGAGTTCGCCAACCACATGTTCGAGCACAACCACATCCCCGACCTGGTGCAGGAGATCCTGCGCGGCAAGGCGCTGGCCCGCCTCGTCGAGACTGCGGTCGTCAAGGACGCCTCGGGCAACCTGGTCGAGCTGAAGAACCTCCTCCCCGACGGCACCATCGGTGAGCCGGCGGCCGAGGTCGAGGAGACCGAGGAGACCGAGGCTCCCGCCGAGGCCTGATCTCGTCCGCGGGTCCGATCGGGCCTGGCGACCGAACCCCGCGGCGTTGAGTGCACGACCGTTCACCGAATGCGTACGATCGGGCCATGACGACGGCTCGCACCGCGCCCACCGGTCCAGGGGTGCTCGACGCGCTCTCCTTGCTCTCCGAGGTGGCCGATGAGCTCGTCGTCCGGAGCGCGCGCGACACCCACGACGCGTGGGCCGACCGGTTCGGGGGCTACCCGGGACGCGCGATCACGTCGGCGGTGTACGGCGGTCTCGGTCTCGGACTTCGCGCCGCGTCGATCGGGCTCGACAAGGTCGCCGGGACCGGCGTCGGTCCCCGGCTGGAAGCCGGTCCCCGGGGTCGCTTCGTCAGCTCTGCGGTCAACGGACTGATCGGCGACCGGCTGGCCCGGGAGCGTCCCCGGCTGGCCATCTCCACGGCCGTCCGCGTCGAGGGGCGCGACGTACCGCTGGAGGCCGAGAGGCTCGCCGCGGCGTTCCCCGAGGCGACCGGCGAGGTCGTGGTCTTCCTGCACGGCCTGTGCGAGAACGAGTCGTACTGGCGGCGCGGTCGTGAGCGCACCGGCGCGACGTACGGCGAGATGCTCGCCGATCAGGGCTGGAGCCCGGTCTTCCTGCGGGCCAACTCCGGCCTCGGGTTGCGGGAGAGCGGAGCCGGCCTCTCGGCCCTGATGCAGCGGCTGGTCCAGGAGTGGCCGGTTCCGGTACGACGCATCGCGCTGGTCGGCCACTCGATGGGCGGACTGGTCATCCGCGCCGCGGGCGCGGTCGCGAGCGATGTCGACGCGCCCTGGACCGACCGGGTCTCCGACGTCGTCACCCTCGGGACGCCCCACCTCGGCGCGCCGATCGCGCGGGGGGTCGGGCACGGCAGCCGTGGCCTGTCGCGGCTGCCGGAGACCGCCGCCTTCGGCCGGATCCTCGACTGGCGCTCGGTCGGGGTGCACGACCTGGTAGCCGGGCTCGCCGAGGACGTGCCGCCGCTGCCGCACGCCCGCTACCGACTGGTTGCCGCCACCCTCACCGCCCAGGTGCGGCATCCGGTCGGCCACGTCGTCGGCGACCTGCTGGTGCGGGCGCCGTCGGCGTACGGCCAGGATCGGTTCGGCCAGGAGCTGTTCCCCGGCGCGACCATCCTGCACGTGGGCCGCACCGGCCACTTCGGGCTGCTCAACCACCCCGCGGTCCACGTGGCTCTCCGGGACTGGCTCGCCTGACCGGCTCGACGCCCTGCCGAAACCGGGGGATCGAGCGAGGGGCGCGGCGACCCGCCGTCGTCGAAATCTGCTGTTGGCGAACAGGGGGTGGTCGGCCGTGGAACTGTCGGCTCTTGGGGCTAGGGTCGCTCCCGTGACCCAGTACTCCAGCACCGTCTCCCCGTCGGGGGCGCACGCGCCGCAGCTGAACGGCGGCGGTGGGATGAACGTCCTCGACGACCACATCTACCAGCGCCTTCTGCGTGAGCGGATCGTCTTCCTCGGCTCCGAGGTGCGCGACCAGAACGCCAACGCGATCTGTGCGCAGCTCCTCCTGCTCTCGGCGGAGGACCCGGAAGCCGACATCTTCCTGCACATCAACTCGCCCGGCGGCTCCGTGGACGCCGGCATGGCGATCTACGACACCATGAACTACATCCCCAACGATGTCGCCACGGTCGGCATGGGCCTGGCCGCGTCGATGGGGCAGTTCCTGCTCTGTGCCGGCACCAAGGGCAAGCGCTACGCCCTCCCGCACGCGCGGATCATGATGCACCAGCCCTCCTCGGGCATGGGCGGTTCCGCCTCCGACATCAAGATCCAGGCGCAGCAGTCGCTGCACATCAAGAAGGTGCTCCTCGAGCTCATCTCGGAGCACACCGGCCAGACGGTCGAGCAGGTCGAGAACGACGCCGACCGCGACCGCTGGTTCACCGCTGAGCAGGCTCGCGACTACGGCCTTGTCGACCAGGTCGTCAAGAGCGCCCGCGAAGCAGCCGACGAGGGCCGCCCGGCCCGGCAGAAGGACTGACCTATGAACTACTACATCCCGCAGTGGGAAGAGCGCACCTCGTACGGCTTCCGCCGGATCGACCCGTACGGCAAGCTCTTCGAGGACCGCATCATCTACCTCGGCACGCCGATCTCCGACGACGTCGCCAACGCCGTGATCGCGCAGCTGATGTGCCTGGAGTCGATGAACCCCGACCAGGACATCCAGATCTACATCAACAGTCCGGGTGGCTCCTTCACCGCGCTCACGGCGATCTACGACACGATGAACTTCATCAAGCCCGATGTGCAGACCGTGTGCATCGGTCAGGCCGCCTCGGCCGCCGCGATCCTGCTCGCTGCCGGCACCCGCGGCAAGCGGATGGCGCTGCCGAACAGCCGGATCCTGATCCACCAGCCCTACACCGAGGGCACCTTCGGCCAGACCTCCGACATCGAGATCCAGGCCAACGAGATCCTGCGGATGCGCGAGCTGCTCGAGAAGATGATCAGCGACCACAGCGGCCGTGATCCCGAGCAGGTCAGCCGCGACATCGAGCGCGACAAGATCCTGACCGCCGAGGGGGCGGTGGAGTACGGCCTGATCGACGCCGTGATCGAGTCCCGGAAGAACACCCCAGCACTGGCCTGAGCACGACACGGCGTTCCCTCGTGTCCGGCCCCGGAAGGGGCCAGGCACGCGGTACCGTCAGAGAGGCCTCCGGGCCGCGCGACCCGCACGACCTGCAAGTTCGAAGACCGGAGCTCGGCCCCACTCGGAGCTCCACCAAACGGAGGATGACCGCCCGTGGCACGTATCGGTGACGGAGGCGACCTGCTCAAGTGTTCTTTCTGCGGAAAGAGCCAGAAGCAGGTCAAGAAGCTGATCGCGGGCCCCGGCGTCTACATCTGTGACGAGTGCATCGACCTGTGCAACGAGATCATCGAGGAAGAGCTCAGCGAGGGCACCGAGGTCGGTCTCGAGGAGCTGCCCAAGCCGAAGGAGATCTTCGAGTTCCTCAACTCCTACGTCATCGGCCAGGAGCAGGCGAAGAAGTCTCTCGCGGTGGCGGTCTACAACCACTACAAGCGGGTTCAGGCGGGCATTCAACCCGGCGCCGGCGCCGGGCCGGGCAAGCACAGCAAGGACGAGGTCGTCGAGGTCGCGAAGTCCAACATCCTGGTGATCGGACCCACCGGCTGCGGCAAGACCTACCTCGCGCAGACGCTCGCCCGGATGCTCAACGTCCCGTTCGCGATCGCCGACGCCACCGCGCTCACCGAGGCGGGCTACGTCGGTGAGGACGTCGAGAACATCCTGCTCAAGCTGATCCAGGCCGCCGACTACGACGTCAAGAAGGCCGAGACCGGCATCATCTACATCGACGAGATCGACAAGGTGGCCCGCAAGGCGGAGAACCCCTCGATCACGCGCGACGTCTCCGGTGAGGGCGTGCAGCAGGCGCTGCTGAAGATCATCGAGGGCACCACCGCCTCGGTGCCGCCGCAGGGTGGTCGCAAGCACCCGCACCAGGAGTTCATCCAGATCGACACCACCAACATCCTCTTCGTGGTGGGTGGTGCCTTCGCCGGGCTCGAGCACATCGTCGAGCAGCGGGTCGGCAAGAAGACCCTCGGCTTCACCGCCGAGGTGCGTGGCCAGGCCGAGAAGGAGGCCGAGGACCTGCTGGCGCTGGTGCGTCCCGAGGACCTCACCAAGTTCGGTCTGATCCCCGAGTTCATCGGCCGGCTTGCCGTTGATCGCGAGCGTCACCAAGCTCGACCAGGAGGCCCTGGTGCAGATCCTGACCGAGCCGCGCAACGCGCTGGTCAAGCAGTACCAGAAGCTCTTCGAGATCGACGGCGTCGAGCTCGAGTTCACCCCGGACGCCGTCGCGGCGATCGCCGACAAGGCGATGGAGCGGGGCACCGGCGCTCGCGGACTGCGCGCGATCATCGAGGAGGTCCTCCTCCACGTGATGTACGAGGTCCCCTCCCGCGGTGACGTCGCCAAGGTGATCGTGACCGGTGAGGTCGTCCTCGACGACGTGGCTCCGACGCTGGTCCCGCGCGAGACCGAGAAGAAGAAGAAGTCCGCGTAGGCGATCCCGGCCCTACCCCAACGGATCACCACAGCCGACGGTGCATGGCCCATGGTGACCAGACGGCCTAGCCCGGTCGGGTCAGATCGTAGCCGCGGGCTTGGTGCCCAGCCCCGCGACCTGAAGACTCTTCCGCAGATGAGATCTCGGGGAGGAGTCGAATGAGGTCCGAGCACTGGAGACCGCTGGTCGCTTCGATCGTCGTGGTGCTGGTCTGCTGCGCCGTGATGGTCCACGCGATCCGTACCGACGCCCTCGGCGGCCTGCGTCCACGCCGCCCCGATGCGGGTGCATCTCCGGCGACAGGATCGAGCCGCGCCCGGTCAAGCCGGCGCCGGAGCCGCCGATCGTCCGGCCGGCCCGGCCGGTGGCTCCGAGCCCGTCGGCGACCCAGGAGTCCACTGAGCAGCCGGCCCGCGCTGTTGCCGTGGTCAAGCACCCGGCGGCCTCGGTGACGGCGCAGGAGCCCGAGCCCGCGCCCAAGCCCGCGCCCGAAGCCCGCCCCGCCGATGCCCGCCCCGATGCCTGCGCCGAAGCCTGCGCCGAAGCCCGACCCGCAGCTGTCCGCTCCTGTCGAGGAGTCGGTGTCAGTCCAGGGGCTGTCGGCGCAGCCCGACTGGTCCCACGGCTGGTCCCACGAGGGCTGGAGCGGCCCCGACTCGCGATCGCGAGTGGGATGGTCAGCACGACTGGTCCTCCGACGGCCGCGACCACGACCACGACTGGAGTCGTCACGACCGCGACGACGACTGGAGCAGTCACGGCCGAGATGGTCACGGCTGGGGAGACCAGGGCTGGGCGGGACACGGTTGGGGAGACCACGGTCGGTCGGGACGCGGCCGGCGACTGACCGACCCCGGTAGCGGCGGTCAGTCCTCGACCGGCGCGAGCTCGGCGGTCACGGAGATCTCCGTCGCACCCTCGTCGACGGTGAAGACCAGCTCTCCGGTGATCTTGCCGGTGTTGCGCAGATCGTCGGCGGCCGACTCGGCGGCCGTGACCAGGCTGCCGGACCGCTGATCTCGACCCGCGACAGCTCGGCGCGCATCGACACCTTGGCCGTCGACTTCGCGCCACGGATGCCGATCAGGGCGGCGGCGACCGCGTCCAGCGTGATCGGGTCGGTCGCGGCGCCGGAGCCCAGCTCGGTCACGGTCGGCCAGGACGCCCGGTGGATCGAGCCTTCCTCCCACCACGACCAGACCTCCTCGGTCACGTACGGCAGGAACGGCGCGAGCAGCCGGATCTGGACGTGCAGCGCGATCGCGAGCGCGGCCCGGGCCGACGTCGTCGCGGCCCCACCGTCCTCGTCGTACGCGCGTCTCCTTGACCAGCTCGAGGTAGTCGTCGCAGAACTCCCAGAAGAACTTCTCGACGGTCTCGAGCGCGGTGGTGTAGTCGTAGGCCTCGAACGCGTCGGTGGACTTCGTCACCACCTCGGCCAGCCGGCCGAGCAGGGCACAGTCGACCGGGTCGGAGACCTCGAAGCGGGCTGAAGCCGGTGGCGCCCACGCCGCCGAGGACGAACTTGGAGGCGTTGAGGACCTTCATCGCCAGCCGTCGGCCGACCTTCATCTGGGTCTCGTCGAACGGCGAGTCCAGCCCGGGCCGAGCCATCGCGGCCCGCCAGCGGACTGCGTCGGCGCCGTACTTGTCGAGGATGTCGGTCGGGACGACGGCGTTGCCCTTCGACTTCGACATCTTCTTGCGGTCGGGGTCGACGATGAAGCCGGAGATCAGGGCGTGCGACCACGGCGCCACGCCGTTCTCGAAGTGGGCGCGGACCACGCGGGAGAACAGCCAGGTGCGGATGATGTCGTGGGCGTGGGTGCACAGGTCCATCGGGAAGACCCGCTCGAACAGGTCCGGGTCGCTCTCCCAGCCGCCCGCGATCTGCGGGGTCAGCGACGAGGTCGCCCAGGTGTCCATCACGTCGGGGTCGCCGAGGAAGCCGCCCGGCTTGCCGCGCTGCTCCTCGGTGTAGCCGTGCGGCGCGACGGTCGACGGGTCGATCGGCAGCTCGTCCTCGCGGGGGAGCAGCGGGTGGTCGTAGTCGGGCTCGCCCTCGTCGTCGAGGGGGTACCAGACCGGGAACGGGATGCCGAAGAACCGCTGGCGGGAGATCAGCCAGTCGCCGTTGAGGCCGCCGACCCAGTTGTCGTAGCGGTGCTTCATGTGGGCCGGGATCCACTGGATCTCGGCGCCGCGCTCGAGCATCTCGTCGCGCAGGCCGGCGTCGCGGCCGCCGTTGCGGATGTACCACTGGCGGGTGGCGACGATCTCGAGCGGCTTGTCGCCCTTCTCGTAGAAGTTCGTCATCCGCTGCGTCGGCGTCGGCTCGCCGTCGAGGTCGCCGGACGCGCGCAGCGCGGCGACCACCGCCTCGCGCGCGGAGAACGCCGTCTTGCCCTTGAGCTCCTCGTACGCCGTGGCAGCGGGCTCGTGTGCCAGCCACTCAGGGGTCTCGCGCGACATCCGCCCGTCGCGGCCCATCACGGTGCGGACGGGCAGGTCGAGCTCGCGCCACCAGGTGACGTCGGTGAGGTCACCGAACGTGCAGCACATGACCAGGCCTGAGCCCTTGTCGATCTCGGCCAGCGGGTGCGCCACGACCGGGATCTCGACCCCGAAGACCGGGCTGGTGACGGTGGTGCCGAAGAGCGGCTGGTAGCGCTCGTCGTCGGGGTGCGCGATCAGCGCGACCACGCTCGGGATCAGCTCGGGCCGGGTCGTCTCGATGCTGACGACGCCGCCGTCAGGGCGGTGGAAGCTGACCCGGTGGTAGGCGCCGGCGTACTCGCGGGCCTCGAGCTCGGCCTGCGCGACGGCGGTCTGGAAGGTGACGTCCCAGAGGGTCGGCGCCTCCTGGAGGTAGGCCTCGCCGCGGGCGAAGTTGCGCAGGAACGCACGCTGGCTGACCACCTGGGCCTTCGGTCCGATGGTCGTGTAGTGCTGCTTCCAGTCCACCGACAGGCCGAGGGTGCGCCAGAGCTGCTCGAAGACCTGCTCGTCCTGCTCGACGAGGCGCTCGCAGAGCTCGATGAAGTTCGGCCGGCTGATCGGGATCTGCTTCTTGGCGTCCGGCTTCTCGGGCGGGGTGAACTCGGCGTCGTACGGCAGCGACGGGTCGCAGCGGACGCCGAAGTAGTTCTGCACCCGGCGCTCGGTCGGCAGGCCGTTGTCGTCCCAGCCCATCGGGTAGAAGACCGACTTGCCGCGCATCCGCTGGAAGCGCGCGATCAGGTCGGTGTGGGTGTAGGAGAAGACGTGGCCGACGTGCAGGCTGCCGCTCACGGTCGGCGGCGGGGTGTCGATCGAGTAGACGTTCTCCCGCGGCTGGGACCGGTCGAAGGCGTAGGTCTCGTCGGCCTTCCACCGCTCGCTCCAGGTGGTCTCGAGGCCTTCGAGCGCGGGCTTGTCCGGTACGACGACCGCGCGCCGCTCGGCGGTGGTCGTCTCCGGTGCCTGGCTCTGAGTCTCGGTCATGAGTGAAATCCTAGGCGGCGCGCGCTCCGACACTGAAACCGGTTGCGCAGGCGCGCGCCGGTGGGCCAGCGTGCGGTGGGTGACCAGCCTCGAGTTCTTCGACGATCCGGCCGCGTTCCTCGACGTCGCGGCGACCCACCTCGCCGCCGAGCCGGTCCTCCACACGATCATCGCGTCGGTCACCCAGCGGCAGGTCGCCGCGGACGCCCGGGGCCGTCCCCGCGGCGACCATCCGCGGTGGTGGGTCGCGGTGCGCGACGACGCGGGCGAGGTCGTCGGCGTCGCCATGCGGACCGCGCCGTTCCGTCCCCATCCCGCCTACGTGCTGCCGATGCCGGAGGAGGGCGCCGTGGCGATAGCCCGCGCGCTCCACGATCGCGGCGAGGCGCTGGTCGGGGTCAACGGCGCACTGGCCGCGGCACGCAGGATCGCGGAGGAGACCGCACGGCTGGCCGGGGGAGAGGTGGCGGTGCACGAGCACCTGCGGCTCTTCGAGCTCGGCGAGCTGGTGGTCCCACCGACGCCGGCGGGCGCCCTGCGGCGGGCCACCCGGGACGACGGGGAGCTCGCACTGGACTGGTTCCTGGCGTTCGAGTCGGCGGCCGCCGAGCAGGCCGGGCGAGCGGGCAGTCACGGACCGCTCGAGGGCTTCACGCTCGACGACATGCTGGCCCGGATCGACGACGGCGTGATCTGGCTGTGGGAGGACGAGCACGGTGAGCGTGTCCACCTGACCGGCGCGAAGCTCCCGGCGTACGGCGTCGCCGGCGTCGGTCCCGTCTACACGCCGGTCGAGCACCGAGGCCGGGGCTACGCCAGCGCGGCCGTGGCCCAGGTGTCGCGGCAGTACGTCGACCAGGGCGTCCGGGTGTGTCTCTTCACCGACCAGGCCAACCCGGTGTCCAACCACATCTACGAGCAGATCGGCTACCGGCCGGTCGTCGACATGGTGAATCTGCTCATCGGCTGAGGACTCTCTAGACTCGGTGGGACATGACTGACGCGCCTGAGACCCCTCGCCTCGCCACGACCTTCGACGAGGTCGAGGACGCCCTGCTCTCCCGCTGGCCCGAGACCAAGCTGGAGCCGTCGCTGGACCGGATCCTTGCGTTCACCGAGCTGCTCGGCGACCCGCAGCGCAGCTATCCGGTGATCCAGCTGACCGGCACCAACGGCAAGACCTCGACGTCGCGGATGATCGACACCCTGCTGCGCTCACTCGACCTGCGCACGGGCCGCTTCACCAGCCCGCACGTCGAGCGGATGACCGAGCGGATCTCCGTCGACGGTGAGCCGTTGAGCGACGAGGAGTTCGTGCGCGCGTTCAACGACGTCGCGCCGTACACCCACCTCGTCGACGCAGCCGAGGAGCACCCGCTGTCGTTCTTCGAGACCGTGGTCGGGATGGCGTATGCCGCGTTCGCCGACGCACCCGTCGACGTTGCCGTCGTCGAGGTCGGGATGGGCGGCTCGTGGGACGCGACGAGCATCGTCGAGCCTGCTGTGGCGGTGGTGCTGCCGATCGCGATCGACCACGCGCAGTACCTCGGTGACTCGCCGGCCGAGATCGCCGTCGAGAAGGCGGGCATCATCAAGCCCGGCTCGGTGGCAGTCCTCGCCGAGCAGACGCCCGAGGTCGCCGAGGTCCTGCTGGCGCGGATCGCCGAGGTCGGTGCGACCGCGGTCCGCGAGAACATCGACTTCGGCGTCGCCGCCCGCACCCCCGCAGTGGGTGGCCAGATGCTGTCGCTGCAGGGGCTCCGCGCCCGCTACGACGACGTCTTCCTCCCGCTCTACGGCGCCCACCAGGCGCAGAACGCCGCGGTGGCCCTCGCTGCGGTCGAGGCCTTCGCAGGCGACCAGCCCCTCGACGCGGACGTCGTACGGGCGGCGTTCGCCGAGATGACCTCGCCCGGCCGGCTCGAGATCGTACGGCGCAGCCCCACCGTGCTCCTCGACGCCGCCCACAACCCGCACGGCGCCGAGGCGCTCGCGGTCGCGCTCGAGGACTCCTTCACGTTCAACCCGTTGATCGGCGTGCTCGGCGTGATGGCCGACAAGGACCAGGAGGGCCTGCTCGTGGCCCTCGAGCCGCACCTGGCCCACGTCGTCTGCACCCAGAACTCCACCGGGCGCGCGCTGCCGGCCGAGCAGCTCGCCGTGATCGCCCGGGAGGTCCTGGGCGAGGACCGGGTCTCGGTCTCGCCCCGGCTCGGGGACGCGATCGAGGCGGCTGCGACCCTGGCCGAGGCCGGCGCGGCGTTCGGCGAGGGGCTCGGCTCCGGTGCCGTGCTGGTCACCGGCTCGGTCGTCACCGTCGGGGAGGCCAGGAGCCTGCTGATCCGACCGGAGAAGAGCAGATGAGCGAACCGGCCCGATCCCCTCGACGCGGCATGTGCGCTGCGATCCTGAGCCTCGAGGCGATCACCCTCGGCCTCACCACGCCGGTGATGATCTCGATCGCGGACGTCGACGTCTCCACCGCGCTGTGGATCGGCCTCGGCCTCGCGGTCGTCTGCCTGCTGCTGGCCGGGATGCTCCGCCGCGAATGGGCGTACGGCGCCGGCTGGGCCGTCCAGGTGGCCGCGATCTGCCTGGGCTTCGTGATCCCGCTGATGTTCTTCCTCGGCGGCGTCTTCGCGCTGCTCTGGGCCACGGCGTACTTCCTCGGCCGCAAGATCGAGCGCGAGCGTGCGGCGGCGTACGCCGCCTTCGAGTCAGCGGAGGGCTGAGACCAGCGCCTCGAGCGCGGTGTCGAGCTCCTCGTCGGTGACCCCGCCGAAGCCGACCAGGAGCCCGGTGAGGGTCGCGCTGCGGCAGTAGTCCGCGAGCAGGTTGACCTCGAAGCCGGCGCGGCGCGCGGCGTCGCGTGCGCGGACGGCGTCCGGCCCGGGAAGCAGCCAGGTCGAGTACATGCCGGCGAGCGGACCGGCCAGCTCGGCGTACGGCGACAGCGCGGCCGCGACCCGGGGCGCCCGCTCGGCGTAGACGCGGCGCGCGGTGCGCACGACCTTGTCGACGTAGCCGTCGCGCAGCAGCGCGAGATAGGCGCGCTGCACCGGCCAGGGCGCTCCCTCGTGGGTGATCGTCCGACGCGCGTTGACCCGGTCGAGCACGTCCGGTGGAGCGACCAGCCAGCCCAGCCGCAGCGACGGCGCGACCGCCTTGGCGGCGGTCCCGAGGTAGGCGACCCTCGCGCGGTCCAGGCTCGCCAGCGCCGGCACCGGCGCCACGTCGTAGCGGAACTCCGAGTCGTAGTCGTCCTCGACGACCAGGGCATCGGCGCGGCGCGCGGCATCGAGCAGCGCGACCCGGTCGGGGCCGGGCATGACCCGGCCGAGCGGGTGCTGGTGGGCCGGGGTCACGTAGGCCGCGACCACGCCGCCGAGGTCGTCGACGCGGGTCGTCGCCGGGAGGTCCCGCACCGCCCGCCCGGTCCCGCGGACCGTCTCGACCGCGGCGCGGTAGCCCGGGTCCTCCAGGGCGACCGGACCCGGAGGCAGCACCGCGACCAGGTGCCGCAGCCCGTCGGTCGTCCCGTTGGTGAGCACCACCTCGTCCGGGTCGACCGCGAGGCCGCGGGTCCGGGCCAGCCGGTCGGCGAGCGCTTCGCGCAGCTCGGGCAGCCCGCGCGGGTCGTCGTACCCCCGTGGCGGTCGGGCGGTCGAGACCTCGCGCCAGGCGCGGCGCCAGCCGGCAGCGTGCCGGGGGTCGATCCAGGGTGTGCCGGCGTCGAGGCGGACCAGCTCGACGGGGGGTGCGCTCCGCGTCCGGTGCGGTACGTCGTGCCGTACGGCGCCGTCGGTGGCCACGAACGTGCCGGCCCCGTGCCGGGTCTCCAGCCAGCCCTCGGCGACCAGCTGGTCGTAGGCCTGCTCGCTCACCGCGCGGCTCACGCCCAGGTCGCGAGCCAGGGCGCGGCTGCTCGGGAGCCGGTCTCCACGGCTCAGCGTGCCGTCGTGGACCAGGGCCCGGATCCGTCCGGACAGCTGGACGCCGAGCGGGCCGGGGGAGTCGCGGTCCAGTGTCAGCGGCAGGGTGGCCATCGAAGTGTCCTGTTGAATCGAGGTCAGATTGGCCCGTGTCTCCAGGCCACTTGTCGGCCAGACTAGTGGCGTGACCACGACTTCGCTCTCGCCCACGCCCCGTACGACAGTCGGTCGGGGTCGCAACCGGATGGTCGAGGACCGCACCGAGCTGCACCGGCTGCTGGCCGACGCCCTGGTCGCGCACCTCGGGGTCACGCTCGACCACCACCCGCTGGTGCTCCCGACCGCGTTCGCCGTCGACCTGGCCGGGCCTGACCAGGACGGCACGCTCTACGTCCACGGGTCGGTCGCTGCCGGCTGGCTGCGGGCGTCGACCGACACCACCGTCTGCGTGACCATCACCGAGCTCGACGGGCTGGTCGCCGCACGCTCCGCCTTCCACCACTCGATGAACTACCGATCCGCGGTCGTCATCGGGGCGGCCCGGCTGGTCGACGACCCCGATGAGCGGGCGCACGCCCTCGACCTGATCGTCGACCACATGATCCCCGGCCGGTCAGCGACGCTGCGAGACAACTCCCGCAAGGAGCTGTCGGCGACCGCGGTGCTCGCCGTACCGCTGCACGAGGCGTCGATGAAGGCCCGCGCCGGCGGTCCGGTCGACGACCTCGAGGACATCGAGGCCGGCGTCTGGGGTGGCCACATCCCGGTCCGGCGCGTGCTCGGCGACCCGGTCCCCGACGCCGACTCGAGCGGCCCGGTCCCGATCGATGTCGCCGGGCGGGTCGAGTCTTTGTAGGGTCGTCCCATGACCCAGCGCACCCTCGTCCTGCTCAAGCCCGACGCCGTCCGCCGCGGGCAGGTCGGCGAGATCATCCGCCGCATCGAGGCCAAGGGCTACGCCCTGGCAGCGCTCGACCTGCGTTCCGCGACGCCCGAGCTGCTGGCCGAGCACTACGCCGAGCACGAGGGCAAGCCGTTCTACCAGCCGCTGGTCGACTTCATGCTGTCCGGCCCGGTCGTCGCGATCGTGCTGGAGGGCGAGCGCTGCATCGAGGGCTTCCGCTCGCTGGCCGGTGCGACCGACCCGACGGTGGCCGCCCCCGGCACCATCCGTGGCGACCTGGGCCGCGACTGGGGCCTCGCGGTGCAGCAGAACCTCGTGCACGGCTCGGACTCCGAGGAGTCGTCCGCCCGCGAGATCGGGATCTGGTTCCCGAACCTCTGATCTGACGCCGAGTCGGCGCCTCCTGCACCCGCGCCAGGGTGAGGACGCGCCGACTCGGCGATTTCCGCAGGTGGGGCCGCGTGTCCTCCCCGTCGGTGAGCGTCGTCGTTCGTAGCCTGTTGTCACTCCTTCCCCACCTGCAACAAGGCGAGAGCATGGCGAACAGCTTCATCGGCCGCGACATGGCCGTCGACCTCGGCACCGCCAACACGCTGGTCTACGTCCGCGGCAAGGGCGTGCTGCTCGACGAGCCGAGCGTCGTCGCGCTCAACGACACCACCGGAGAGATCCTCGCCGTCGGCCACGAGGCCAAGCGGATGATCGGTCGCACCCCCGACAACATCACGGTCATCCGCCCGCTCAAGGACGGCGTCATCGCCGACTTCGAGGCGACCGAGCAGATGCTCCGCTACTTCATCCAGCAGGTGCACCGGCGCCGCTACTTCGCCAAGCCCCGGATGGTCATCTGTGTCCCGAGCGGGATCACCGCCGTCGAGCAGCGCGCGGTGAAGGAGGCCGGCTACCAGGCCGGTGCCCGCCGGGTCTACGTCGTCGAGGAGCCGATGGCCGCGGCGATCGGTGCCGGGCTGCCCGTCCACAAGGCCACCGGCAACATGGTCGTCGACGTCGGCGGCGGCACCACCGAGGTCGCGGTCATCTCCCTCGGCGGCATCGTGACCAGCCTGTCGGTCCGCACCGCTGGTGACGACCTCGACCAGGCGATCGTCGCCTGGATGAAGAAGGAGCACTCGCTGATGCTCGGCGATCGCACGGCCGAGGAGGTCAAGATGACCCTCGGCTCGGCGTTCCCGGCCGCCGACGAGCCGGAGGCCGAGATCCGCGGTCGCGACATGGTCACCGGACTGCCCCGCACCGTCACCGTCTCCAGCGCCGAGATCCGCCAGGCGATCGAGGAGCCGCTGCACGGCATCGTCGACGCCGTCCGCTCGACCCTGGACCAGACGCCGCCCGAGCTGGCCGGCGACATCATGGACCGTGGCATCGTGCTGACCGGCGGCGGCGCCCTGCTCCGCGGCCTCGACGAGCGCCTGCGTCACGAGACCGGCATGCCCGTGCACATCGCCGAGGACCCGCTCACCTCGGTCGCCCTCGGCGCCGGCAAGTGCGTCGAGGAGTTCGAGGCGCTCCAGCAGGTGCTGGTCAGCGACCGGCGGCGCGGCTGATGGCGCGCGAGCGCCGCTGGCGCAGCAGCCTCGAGCGCCAGCAACGCCCCTCGCCCGGTGTGCTCGTCGCCCTGGTGCTGGCCTGCCTGACCCTGATCACGCTCGACTCGACCGGCGGCTCCAGCTCCCCGGTCGAGCCGGCCCGCCGCGCGGTCGGCGAGGTCTTCGGCCCGGTCGAGGTCACGACCGCCGCCGTCATCCGTCCCTTCACCGCGGTGCCCCACTGGTTCCGTTCGCGCGACGCGATGCAGCAGGACCTGCTCGATCTCCAGGCCGAGAACTCGCGGCTCAAGTCCACTGTCAACACCGAGGACTACAACCGCAACCGGCTCGAGGAGTACGACGGGCTGACGGCGGCCGCCAAGAGCATCGGCTACTCCCTCGTGCCGGCCCGGGTGGTCGGGCTCGGCCCGTCCCAGTCCTTCTCACGCACCGTGACCATCGACGCCGGCACCGACTCCGGCATCCACCCCGACCTGACGGTGGTCAACAACGACGGCCTGGTCGGCCGGGTGCTGCGGGTCACCCGCACCACCGCCACCGTGCTGCTCATCGTCGACGCCGACTCCGTCGTGGGTGGCCGGGTCGGCCGCAGCATGGAGGTCGGGTTCCTGCACGGCCGCGGTGGCCTCGGCAACGACGGTCGCCTCGACCTGGAGCTGGTCGACCAGACCGCCGTACCTGCCAGGCACGACACCGTCGTCACCTGGGGCAGCGAGGCCGACGGCCCCTATGTCTCGGGCATCCCGGTCGGACAGGTCACCAGCGTCTTCAGCAGCCTGCGCGAGACCGCGCAGCGAGCGGTCATCGAGCCGTTCGTCGACTTCGGCGCGCTCGACCTGGTCGGCATCGTCGTCCCCAGCGGCACCACCAGTGACCGCTCGATCATCGAAGCGGACGGGAACCTGCGATGAACGCCCTCCGAGTGCTCGCCGCCGCCGCCGCCGTCGCCGTTGCGCTGATCCTCCAGGTCACGGTGTTCCCGCACCTCGCCTGGGACGGCATCGTCCCCAACCTGTGCCTGCTGGTCGTCGTCGGTGCCGCGCTGGTCCGCGGCCCGCAGTTCGCCGCGGTGCTCGGCTTCTGCGCCGGTGTCGCCCTCGACCTGGCGCCGCCGGCCGACCACGTCGCCGGCCGCTGGGCGCTGGCACTGGTCGTCGTCGGGTACGTCGCCGGCCGGGTCCGCCAGGACAGCACTCCCTCCGCCGGCACCGTCGTCGCCACGGTCGCTGCCTCGTCGTTCATCGGTACGTCGGTCTTCGCGCTGACCGGGCTGATCCTCGGTGACCACGCGATGGACTTCGGGCAGCTGCTGCAGGTGATCGGCGTGGCGATGATCTGGGACGTCGTGCTCACCCCCATCGTGCTGCCGCCGGTGATGGCGATGTTCCGCCACCTCGAGCCGGACCGGTCGCTCGCCTGATGGCTGCGATGGAGAAGCGCTCCGGGCGCCTGCGCCTGGTCGTGATCCAGGTGCTGGTGTTCTCCCTGTTCGCCACCCTCTTCGCCCGGCTCTACTACCTCCAGGTCGTCGGCGGCGACGAGTACCACGCTCAGGCCGCCTCTCAGTCCGCGCGCGAGATCGTGGTTCAGCCGCAGCGCGGACTGATCGTCGACGACATGGGCCGGCCGCTGGTCGCCAACCGGACCTCGTGGGTGGTCTCGGTCGACCGGACCATGCTCGGCAAGATGACCAAGCACCAGCAGGGTGTGCTGATCGAGCGGGTCGCCGGTGTCGTCGACGTCCCGGCGCGCACCATCGGCAGGTCGCTGGTCACCTGCGGCGAGACCGGCTCCGTGCCGGGCGACTGCTGGAACGGCTCGCCCTACCAGCCAGTGCCGGTGGCCACCGACGTCAAGCAGTCTGCCGCGTTGCGGATCCTCGAGCAGCCCGAGGACTACCCGGGCATCCTCGCCGAGCAGCAGAGCGTCCGCGCCTACCCGAGTCCGTACGGCGTCAACCTCGCGCACGTCCTCGGCTACCTCAGCCCGATCACCGAGTCGGAGTTCGACCAGGCGAAGAAGAACGGCGACGAGTCGGTCAACGGCGCCTCGTCGGTCGGCCGGGCCGGCGTCGAGAAGCAGTACGACCGGTGGCTGCGGGGGATGCCTGGGTACAAGAGCGTCGCCGTCGACTCGATGGGGCGCGTGCTCGGCGACGACAGCGAGGTCGCCGGTCAGCCCGGCGACACCCTGGTCACCAGCATCGACGCGAAGGTCCAGGGCGTCGTGGAGAAGCAGCTCGCGCAGACGATCAAGATCGCGCGGGCGACGTACGACCCGGTCACCCACCGCAACTACCGCGCCGACTCCGGTGCGGTCGTGGTGATGGAGGCGAAGACCGGACGGATCATCTCGATGGCCAGCCAGCCGACGTACGACCCCTCGGTCTGGGTCGGCGGGATCACCAAGAAGCAGCTGGCCCGGCTCTACTCCGACTCGGCCGACAACCCGCTGCTCGGCCGCGCCACCCAGGGCCAGTTCGCTCCTGGCTCCACCTGGAAGCCGTTCATGACGACCGGGGCGTTGTCGGACGACCTGAGCCCGGACACGAGGCTCGGCTGCACCAGCGGACTGCAGATCGGCAACCGCTGGTTCAAGAACTACGAGTCGGAGTCCTACGGCGACATCTCCTTCGCCGAGGCACTGAACGTCTCGTGCGACACCTTCTTCTACCGGGTGGGCCTGCACTTCTGGCAGAAGTACGGCTCCGACGCCGCGAACTCGGACGCCAAGGACCCCCTGGCCGCCGCCGCGCACTCCTTCGGGTTCGGCGAGAGGACCGGCGTCGACATCCCCGGCGAGGCGAGCGGGCGGGTCGGCGACCGGGTCTGGCGCGCGTCGTACTACAAGGAGATGAAGGGCTACTACTGCTCGATGGACCGCAAGGGCACCGCGACGACGCCGTTCCTCAAGCTCTACGCGCACGAGTTCTGCCTCGAGGGCAACTACTTCCGACAGGGCGACGCGGCCAACTTCACCATCGGCCAGGGCGACACGATCATCACCCCGCTCCAGCTGGCGCGGGCGTACGCCGCCCTCTCCAACGGCGGCACGCTCTATGCGCCCCGGATCGGCAAGGCGGTGGTCGCCCCGGACGGCACCGTCGTCAAGCGGATCCCGCCCCAGGTGGTCGGTCACGCCAAGGTCACCAAGCAGGCCATCGACTACGTCGACAACGCGCTGCTCGGCACGGTCAGGAGCGACGGCGCGTGGAACGGGACCCTGGCCTGGAAGTTCGGCGACTTCCCGCTCGACCAGGTCCAGCTCCGCGGCAAGACCGGCTCCGCCGAGGTCGAGGGCAAGCAGTCGACGTCCTGGGTCGCGACGTACGACAAGAACTACGTGGTGGTCATGATGGTCAGCCAGGCCGGCACCGGGTCGGGCACCTCCGGCCCGGCGGTCCGCAAGATCTGGGAGTCGCTCTACGGCATCGACGGGATGCACATCGACCCGTCGAAGGCCGCGATCCCGGGTACGACGCCGCCGAGCGGACTGCCGACCTTCATGAAGGACGGCTCGATCCTGCCGCCGACGGCGGCGAAGAAGACGGCCACCTCGACCGCGACGGAGGACTGACGTGACCAAGGCGCCTCGCATCGACTGGATCCTGCTGCTCGCCGTGCTCGCGCTGGTGACCCTCGGCACCCTGCTGGTGTGGTCGGCGACGACCCACCGCGAGGACCTCACCGGCGGTGACACCACGGCGTTCCTGCGCAAGCAGCTGGTCAACATCGCGATCGGTTTGGTGCTGATGGTCATCGTCATCGCCATCGACCACCGGCTGGTGCGGATCGTCGCGCCGTTCGTCTACTTCGCCTCGATCATCGGCCTGGTCCTCGTGCTCACCATGGGCTCGACGATCAACGGCTCCCGGTCCTGGCTGCAGCTCGGCGGGATGTCGATCCAGCCTTCCGAGTTCGCCAAGCTGGCCGTCGTCATCGGGATGGCGCTGTGGGTGGCCGAGCGGGCCGACGTACGGCACGGCAAGCGCGGCGGCAGCGCCGGTGACGTGATCGGCATGCTCGCGATCGCCGGTCTCCCGGCGGCGCTGATCATGCTGCAGCCCGACCTCGGCACCATGCTCGTGCTCTCCGCGACGGTCTTCGGTGTGCTCGCCGTCTCGGGCGCTCCGCGCCGGTGGCTGGGACTGCTCGTGGCAGGCGGGGTCACAGCGGCCGCTGCCGCCGTCGCCGGCGGGCTGCTGAAGCAGTACCAGGTGGACCGGTTCCTCGCCTTCACCAACCCCGACCTCGACCCGCGCGGTGCCGGCTACAACGTCGAGCAGGCCCGGATCGCGATCGGCAACGGTGGTCTCTTCGGGCAGGGACTCTTCGACGGCTCGCAGACCAGGGCCGGCTTCGTGCCGGAGCAGCACACCGACTTCGTGTTCACGGTCGCGGGGGAGGAGCTCGGCCTGGTGGGCGCGGGCGTCCTGATCGCGCTGATCGGTGTGGTGATCTGGCGGGCGCTCTCGATCGCCGCTCACACCGATGACGTCTTCGGCCGGCTGGCCGCGGCGGGGATCGCCTGCTGGTTCGGTTTCCAGGCCTTCCAGAACGTCGGCATGTGTCTCGGGATCATGCCGGTCACCGGCGTACCCCTGCCGTTCGTCTCGTACGGCGGCAGCTCGATGTTCGCCGGCATGCTCGCGGTCGGGCTGCTGCAGAACATCCACCTGCGCTCGACCACGACTGCCCCGACGCGCTACACGATGCCGCTGCGGGTGCTCGCGGGCCGCTAGCCCTCCTCGAGCCGGAACAGGTCGCCCGGCTGGCAGTCGAGCGCATCGCAGATCGCGGTCAGGGTCGAGAACCGGATCGCCTTCGCCCGCTGGTTCTTGAGGACGCTGAGGTTGACGATGGTCACGCCGATCTGGTCGGCGAGGGCGGTGAGGGTCACGCCACGCGCCACGAGCAGGTCGTCGAGGCGACAGACGATCCGGTGTCGCTCCTCGACCGGCATCAGACCAGACCCTCGGTCTCGTCGCGCAGCTGGGTGCCGATACGGAACGCCTCGGCGACGACCCTCACCACCAGGGCGACGACGAGCCAGGTCGCGATGACGGAGAAGTCCGGGCCGTCTGACTGCAGGCGGGGGCGCGCCGTTGCGAGCACCGCGTCGTCCGCGATCGCGGAGGCGATCGGCACCGCGATCGCGGCGACCGCGATCACGGCGGAGATGGTGCGAAGGCGGCGCGCGCTCGAGTCGAAGAAGGGTTGACCGGCATCGGTCTCGTAGAGGATGCGCAGCAACAGGAACCCGGTGACGGTGACCGCGAGGGCGAGGAGCACGGTCGGGAGGAGGCACTGCAGCCACACGCTGGCGTTCGCGTTCAGGAGGTCCACCCGCACGGCGCTCTGGTAGACGTAGGCGCCGCGACGGGTCCCTGGGACCGGACGTCCTCCGGACACGCCGATCGTGCGGCTCAGGACTTCACCGCCGACGGCGTTCGCGATCTGGAAGGCGGCCACGAGCGGTCCGAAGACCGCCATGCAGCGCAGCGATCCTCGAAGAAGGATCCGCTGGGTCCGCGTGATGCCCATCGCCATGTCGTCCCCCATTGTTATCGATGTTCGATAACAACGATAAACGATAACTCGGGGTGTGTCAGGGCTTGATCGACAAGAAGATGTACGACGCCAGCAGCACCAGGTGGACGCCGCCGGCCAGCGGCTTGGCCCGACCGGGGACCACGGTCAGCACAGCGACGATCACGGTGATGAAGAGCAGCACGATCTGCATCGGCTCGAGGCCGAGCGCCAGCGGCCCGTCGAGCCAGATCGAGGCCAGCGCGATCGTGGGGATGGTCAGGCCGATCGAGGCCATCGCCGAGCCGTAGGCCAGGTTGAGGCTGATCTGCACGTCGTTGCGGGCGGCCGCGCGGGTGGCGGCGATCGACTCCGGGCAGCAGCACGAGCAGCGCGATCACGACACCGACGAAGGCGTGCGGGAAGCCGACCGCCGCGACACCGTCCTCGATCGGCGTCGACTCGACCTTGGCCAGGCCGACGACGGCGACCAGCGCGGCGACCAGAAGCCCGAGGCTGGCGAGCGCGGCCCGGTTGCTCGGCGGGTCGGCGTGCCCGTCGCCGTCCTCGTCGCGCGGACCGGGTCCGGTCTCGACGGGCAGGAAGAAGTCGCGGTGCCGGACGGTCTGGGTGAAGACGAACATCCCGTAGAGCACCAGGGAGGCGACCGCCGCGAACGCCAGCTGGGACGCGGTGAACTCCGCGCCCGGCTCGCTGGTGGTGAAGCGTGGCAGCACCAGCGTCACGCTCGCGAGCGCGACCACCGTCGCGAGCGCAGACCCGGTGCCCTCCGGGTTGAAGACCGCGAGGTGGTGCTTGAGCGCACCGACCACCAGGGCCAGCCCGACGATGCCGTTGACGCTGATCATCACCGCCGCGAAGACGGTGTCGCGCGCCAGCGTCGAGGTGTCCTTGTCGCCGGTGACCATCAGCGTGACGATCAGCGCCACCTCGATCACGGTGACTGCGACCGCGAGCAGCAACGAGCCGAACGGCTCACCGACCCGGTGGGCGACCACCTCGGCGTGGTGGACGGCCGCCAGCACCGCGGCGACCAGGAAGAACGCGACCACCACGGCCATCGCCGGCCCGGGGTGGCGTCCCCACGCGGCGACCAGGACGGCAGCCGCCAGGATCGGCGCGAACGTCGTCCAGTCGAACCGTCGGCCGGTGGCGGTGCTCATGATGGAACCCTACGGAGTGGTTTCGAGACGGTTGCTGCGCAACCTCCTCAACCCCCGGGTGGACGGTTGCTGCGCAACCTCCTCAACCCCCGGGTGGACGGTTGCTGCGCAACCTCCTCAACCCCCGATGGTTGAGGGCTCTACCATTGCGCACGATGAGCGAGAAGACGGTTCCGGCGTCCGATTCCACCGCCGGCGAGTACACCCACCGACAGATCCTGACGATCCTCTCCGGGCTGATGCTCGGCATGTTCCTCGGCGCCCTGGACCAGACGATCGTCAGCACGTCGATCCGGACGATCGCCGACGACCTCAACGGTCTCTCGGTGCAGGCGTGGGTGACGACGGCCTACCTGATCACGGCGACGATCACGACGCCGATCTACGGCAAGCTCGGCGACAACTACGGTCGCAAGAAGCTCTTCATGTTCGCGATCACCATCTTCATCATCGGCTCGGCGCTCTGCTCGTTCGCGACCTCGATGCCCCAGCTGGCGGCGTTCCGAGCCTTCCAGGGTCTGGGTGCCGGCGGTCTGTTCACGCTGGTCCTCGCGATCATCGGTGACATCGTGTCGCCGCGCGAGCGGGCCCGCTACACCGGCTACTTCATGGCGATGTTCGGCACGTCGAGCGTGCTCGGGCCGCTGATCGGCGGCTTCTTCGCCGGACAGGCGGTGATCCTCGGGATCGACGGCTGGCGCTGGGTCTTCCTGGTCAACGTGCCGATCGGCATCGTCGCGCTGCTGGTCGTCTACCGCACCCTGCACGTGCACCACACGCCCCGGAACCTCCGCATCGACTGGTGGGGTGCGATCGCCCTGGTCGTCGCCCTCGTTCCGCTGCTGACCGTCGCCGAGCAGGGCCGCCAGTGGGGCTGGGGCTCGACCCGCTCGCTGACGGCGTTCGCGATCGGTGCGATCGGCATCGTCGGGTTCCTGCTCGCCGAGCGGATGATGGGCGAGGCGGCACTGATCCCGCTGCGGATCTTCCGGCTCCGCGCCGCCGCCGTCGCGATCGCCTCGAGCGTCATCATCGGCATGGCGATGTTCGGCGGCATCATGCTGATCCCGCAGTACATGCAGATCGTGCACGGTGCGTCGCCCACCGAGGCCGGCCTGCTGATGCTGCCGATGGTCGTCGGCATGATGACCGGGTCGATCAGCGCCGGCCAGATCATCTCTCGGACCGGCCACATCCGGATGTTCCCGATCGTCGGCTCTGCGGTGATGGTCGTCGGGCTCTTCCTGCTCTCGCGCTGCGGCGCCGACACCCCGCTGGTGCTGGTCAGCCTGTCCATGCTGGTCCTGGGTCTCGGGCTCGGCAACTGCCTCCAGCCGATCCTGCTGATCGTGCAGAACGCGGTGCCGCCCACCGACATCGGCGTCGCGACCAGCTCCTCGACGTTCTTCCGCCAGATCGGCGGAACCCTCGGGGTCGCGATCTTCCTCTCCGTCCTCTTCAGCACGGTCGGCGGCAACATCAAGACCGCGATCCAGGCCGACGCGCAGACCCCCGAGTGGCAGCGGACCGTCGCCGGTGGACATCCCTTCGACCCGTCGGTGGCCGCGCAGTTCAAGGACGACTCCTCGTTCATCGAGAAGCTCCCCCCGGTCTTCGCGCACCCGTTCAAGGTGGGCTTCGCCGAGTCCATGGACCTGGTCTTCATGCTCGCCGCCGGCGTCGGTCTGCTCGCGTTCCTGATCCTGCTGCTGCTCCCGCCCGTCGAGCTGCGGGCGACGTCGGCACGAGAGGCGGCGCGCGCCGAGGCGGCTGAGCCGTCGATCTGATCCTCGGTCTGTTTGGATAGGTACATGACCCAGAGTGACTACGAGCCCGAGATCGTCGAAGCGGTGCAGCACATCGCCAATCGGTACGGCGTCGCTGGACTCCAGGACCTGATCACCCTGGCCCAGGAAGAGCTGCCGATCGCGCGGCAGGCTCTCGAGGAGCTGGCGCGCGACGCCGACTGACGGTTCGCTGCGCAGCACCTGCCCGTCGTACGCTGGGTCCTTCCCCCAGCAAGTCCGACCAGCCCAGCCTGCGAGGTAGTTCCCATGTCCGCGCCCGCGAGCGTCTTCCCACGACTCGAGCCCCGGCTCCCGTCGGTCTCGAAGCCGATCCAGTACGTCGGCGGCGAGCTCAACTCGACCGTCAAGGACTGGGACTGCGCGCCCGAGGGCGGCGAGACCGTCCGCTGGGCGCTGATGTACCCCGACGCCTACGAGGTCGGGCTGCCCAACCAAGGCGTCCAGATCCTCTACGAAGTGCTCAACGAGCGCGACTGGATCGTCGCCGAGCGCACCTATGCCGTGTGGCCCGACATGGAGCAGGTGATGCGCACCGGTGACGACCAGGGGCCGATCCCGCAGTTCACCGTCGACGCGCACCGTCCGGTCGGCGCCTTCGACGTCTTCGGGCTGAGCTTCTCCACCGAGCTCGGCTACACCAACATGCTCAACGCCCTCGACCTCGCAGGCATCCCGCTGCACGCCGTCGACCGCACCGAGGACGACCCGATCGTGCTCGCGGGCGGCCACGCGGCCTTCAACCCCGAGCCGGTCGCCGACTTCCTCGACGCCGCTGTTCTCGGCGACGGCGAGGAGGTCGTGCTCGCGATCTCGGAGGTGATCCGCGACTGGAAGTCCGAGGGTCGCCCGGGCGGTCGTGACGAGGTCCTCCGGCGGCTCGCCGTCAGCGGCAACATCTACGTGCCGCGCTTCTACGACGTCGTCTACGCCGAGGACGCCACCATCGAGGCGGTCGTGCCCAACCGCCCCGGCATCCCGTTCCGGGTCCGCAAGCACACCCTGATGGACCTCGACGCCTGGCCCTACCCCGCCAAGCCGCTGGTCCCGCTCGCCGAGACCGTCCACGAGCGGTTCTCGGTCGAGATCTTCCGCGGCTGCACCCGTGGCTGCCGCTTCTGCCAGGCCGGGATGATCACCCGCCCGGTGCGCGAGCGGTCCATCGAGACCATCGGCGACATGGTCGAGAACGGCATCCGCAAGTCGGGCTTCGACGAGGTCGGTCTGCTGTCGCTGTCGAGCGCCGACCACACCGAGATCGGCGAGGTCGCCAAGGGTCTGGCCGACCGGTACGAAGGCACCAGCGTCTCGCTGTCGCTGCCGTCGACCCGGGTCGACGCCTTCAACATCACCCTCGCCAACGAGTTCTCGCGCAACGGTCGCCGTTCCGGCCTGACCTTCGCACCCGAGGGTGGCAGCGAGCGGATGCGCAAGGTGATCAACAAGATGGTCACCGAGGAGGACCTGATCCGCACGGTGGCGACGGCGTACTCCCACGGCTGGCGCCAGGTGAAGCTCTACTTCATGGTGGGTCTGCCGACCGAGACCGACGAGGACGTCCTCCAGATCGCCGAGCTCGCCAAGCTGGTCATCGCCAAGGGCCGCGAGGTGTCGGGACGCAACGACATCCGCTGCACCGTCTCGATCGGCGGCTTCGTGCCCAAGCCGCACACGCCCTTCCAGTGGGCCGCCCAGCTGGACTCCGACACCACCGACCGCCGGCTGAAGGCGCTGCGCGACACGGTGCGCGACGACAAGAAGTTCGGCCGCGCGATCGGCTTCCGCTACCACGACGGCAAGCCCGGCATCATCGAGGGACTGCTGTCCCGCGGCGACCGCCGGGTCGGCGCGGTGATCGAGCAGGTCTGGCGCGACGGCGGCCGCTTCGACGGCTGGAGCGAGCACTTCTCCTACGACCTCTGGTCGGAGAGCGCCGCGAGGGTGCTGGACGGCGCCGGAGTCGACCTGGACTGGTACACCACCCGCGAGCGCGAGTACGACGAGGTGCTCCCCTGGGACCACCTCGACTCGGGTCTCGACAAGGACTGGCTGTGGGCCGACTGGGAGGACGCTCTCGCCGTCGCCGACGGCAGCTCCGACGTCGAGGTCGAGGACTGCCGCTGGACTCCCTGCTACGACTGCGGCGTCTGCCCGGAGATGAACACCGAGATCCAGATCGGCCCCACCGGTCGGCAGCTGCTGCCGCTCGCCGTCGTCTGACCTCTCAGGGGGTCCTGTCCATCTGGTCCTCGACGTACGCCAAGCGAGAGACGTACGCCGCCAGCGGGAAGAGCGGCAGCGCAAGCACGAGCAGCAGCACCAGCGGCACCGTCCAGCCGCCCGTCGCGGAGTGCAGCACGCCGACCGTGAACGGCCCCGCAGCGGCGATCAGGTAGCCGGTCGACTGGGTGAAGGCCGACAGCGCGGCAGTGCCCTCGGGCGTGCGGGCGCGGAGCCCGATCAGGGTCAGGATCAGCGGGAACGTCACCGTGGCGACGCCCACCGTGACCGCCCACACCGGTGCGAGGCGGTAGGGCGCGACCATCAGGCCGACGTAGCCGATCGGGTAGCAGGCGATCACCGCGAAGAGGACCTTGCGCGGGTCGGCGCTGCGGGCCAGCACGTTCGGCAGCCACAGCGAGAGCGGGATCGCCGTCCCCGCCAGCAGGCCCGCCAGCAGACCGGCCCTGGTCGCTGAGTAGCCACTGTCGCGCCACAGCTGGGAGAACCAGCCGAAGACGGCGTACGCCTGGAGCGACTGGAGCCCGAAGAACAGCGCCATCGCGATGCCCAGCCGGGTCCTGGCCACGTCGCGGAAGGTGATCGAGCGGGGCGGCCGATCGAGGTGCCGGTCCTTCGCCGCGAGCGGTGCCCAGGGGATGACGGCCAGCACGGCCAACCCCGCCCAAGCGACGAGACCGGCGCGCCAGCCACCGAAGGTGTCGGAGATCGGCACGGTGAAGACGAGCGCTGCGGTGAGCCCGATCGACAAGGCGGTCGTGTAGATCGCGGTGACCTGGCCGATGCGGTCGGGGAAGTGCAGCTTGACCAGCGACGGCAGCAGCACGTTGGCCATCGCCATGCCGATCAGCGCCAGCAGGGACAGCGCCAGGAAGAGCGCCTCGCTGTGGGTGGCGGCCCGGCCGAGCAGGCCCGCGACCGCGGCGAGCGTCGCCAGTGCCGTCACCCGGTGGATGCCGATGCGGCGCGCCGCCGCGGGGGCGAGGGCCCCGAAGACGGCGAACGCGATGACCGGCAGCGAGGTGAGCAGGCCGACCGCGGCCGGTGACATCCCGAACGAGTCGCGCACCTCCGCGAGGACCGGTCCGACGCTGACGGCCGCCGGCCGGAGGTTGAACGACAGGAGGACCAGCCCGACCAGGACGAGGACCGTCGTACGACGAGCTGAGGTACTCACCTGACCGATGCTCTCAGCACGCGCTGTGGGCGGTCTCCGGCAGGCTCTGCGTACGCGAGGATGGGCCCATGCGGCAGGTGAGCGACGTCGAGAGGCGCCACCGGCTCGGACGTCGACACGCGCTCGCCCCCGGGCATCGCGCCGTCGACCCGCTGGCGGCGACCCGGGCGCTGACCGTCCTGCACGCCACCGAGGCGCCCAGCGTCTATCTCTCCCTGTGGGCCCGCGTCGACGACCTGACCGTCGCCGACGTCGACCGAGCGCTCTACGACGACCGCAGCCTGGTCAAGCAGCTCGCCATGCGGCGCACCCTGTTCGTCTTCCCGCGCGACCTGCTCCCGGCAGCCTGGGGCAGCGCCTCGGCCCGGGTCGCCACCGCCCACCGCGCGCGGCTCGTCAAGGACGTCGAGCTGGGCGGGCTCGCCGACGACGGCGCCGCCTGGGTCGACGCCGCCGAGCGGGCTACCCTCGCCCATCTCGCGAGCGGGGCTGAGCGGTCGGCCCAGCAGCTGCGCGCGGAGGTGCCGGAGCTCGCCGGCCGGATCGAGATGTCACCGGGCAAGTCGTACGGCGGCTTCAACCCGATCGCACCGCGGGTGCTGACCCAGCTCGGCGTCGAGGCGAAGATCGTGCGTGGTCGCAACGGCAGCCACTGGCGCACCGCGCGTCCGCAGTGGACGGCGATGGCGACCTGGTTGGGCGAGGTGCCGGTGCGGACCGGCGAGCGCGAGGGGTACGCCGAGCTGGTGCGGCGCTGGCTCGCGACCTTCGGCCCCGGCACCGAGGCCGACATCGTCTGGTGGCTCGGCTCGACCAAGGGGGCGGTCCGCGCCGCGCTCGCCGACGTCGGCGCGGTCGAGGTCGGACTCGACGGAGGAGCCGTGGGGTGGGTGCTCACCGATGACGAGCCCGAGTCGCCCCTCGACCCGTGGGCGGCGCTGCTGCCGGTCCTCGACCCGACGGTGATGGGCTGGAAGGAGCGCGGCTTCTACCTCGGAGCGCACGGCCCGATGCTCTTCGACAGCAACGGCAACGCCGGCACCACCGCCTGGTGGGACGGCCGGGTCGTGGGCTGCTGGGCGCAGGACCCCGACGGCGTCGTCGTCCTCAACCTGCTCGAGGACGTCGGTGCCGAGGCGCGCGCCGCACTCGACGCCGAGGCCGAGCGGCTCACCGGGTGGCTCGACGGCCATCGGGTGAGCACCGTCTATCCCTCGATTGCGATGAAGCAGGCGGTCTCGCCGTAACCTTGGCCGGTGCGTGAGCAGCCCGAGCAACAAGCCCCACCCGTCCAGCGCCTCCGGATCCGCTACGCCAAGCGCGGCCGGCTCCGCTTCACCAGCCACCGCGACTTCAGCAGGGCCTTCGAGCGGGCGATCTTCCGTGCCCGGGTGCCGATGGCCTACTCGTCCGGCTTCAACCCGCACCCGCGGATCTCCTACGCCGGCGCTGCGCCGACCGGCTCCGCCAGCGAGGCCGAGTACCTCGAGATCGGTCTGGCCGCGGTCGTCGACCCCGTGGCCATCCGCGAGCTCCTGGAGGAGGCGCTGCCCGACGGGCTCGACATCGTCGACATCGTCGACGTAGCGAACGCCCCCGGCGGTGCGCTCGCCGACCTGCTCGAGGCCAGCCACTGGCTGATCGACCTCGACGTACCCCTCGCCGAGGCCCGGTCGGCGGTGGAGCAGTTCCTCGAAGCGGCCGAGATCCCGGTCGAGCGGATGACGAAGAAGGGGCTGCGCGAGTTCGACTGCCGCGGTCCGGTGGTGTCGCTGGCGGCCGCGCCGTACGAGGGCCGAACCCGCCTCGACCTGGTGCTGCGACACGCCGTACCGGCGGTCCGTCCCGACGACGTGCTGAGCGGTCTGGCCTCCATCGCCGGACTCGCGCCGTCCGGATCACCGCTCCTCACCCGCCTCGAGCAGGGATCCTTCGACGCCGACACCGGCGAGATCGGCGACCCGCTGCACGGCGTTCGATGATGAGACTCGCCTCCGTTGTGCGATACTCGGCGTGGTCGACCCCGGCGAAGGTCCGGAGCGACCCGACGACGTTCTCGCCTGGCTGCGAGGCCAGGCACACCGGAGACACGTTCGTCGCCAGACCGCGACGCGGCCCGGTTGGTCGGTGACAGCGACCAGCTCCGAGTCCTCCCAGGGACCACAGGCGAGCGACCGCGGCAGGTGAACGAGCGCGCCGCCAGTGACGCGCAGCGGAGGGTGTCGCCGCCACACGAAGGCTTTGTGCCGTCGGCTCTGAGTTCACGGGCAGACGGTGCCGGACACGCCCAGGAGCGCGAGCGCACCCGGGCCTAGGAGCAGCACATGCCCGACGACAACCCGACCCAGACTCCCGCCGAGAGCGTGGACGACACCCCGGTCGTGCCGGCCAAGAAGGCCGCCGCTCGGAAGAGGCCGGCCAAGAAGGCCGCCGCCAAGAAGGCGCCTGCCGCCGCCGACCTGCCGGTCGAGACCCCCGCCGAGCCGGTCGCCGACGCGCCCGCGCCGGCGAAGAAGGCCGCCGCTCGGAAGCGGCCCGCCAAGAAGGCGCCGGCCAAGAAGGCCCCCGCGGCGACCCCGGAGCAGGCCACCGAGCCGGCCGCCGAGCCGGCCACCGGGCCTGCGGCTGAGCCCGCCGCCGAGCCGGCCACCGGCCCCGCCGTGCTCTTCCAGGTCCCCGAGAAGACCACCCCGGCCCGCCGTAGCCGCAAGGCGGCAGCGGCCCCGGCCGAGGACGTGCCTGCGACTGCTGACGAGTCGACCGACGCGGCACCGGCTCCGGCGAAGAAGACCGCGGCCAAGAAGTCCGCCGCCAAGAAGGCGCCGGCCAAGAAGTCTGCCGCGAAGAAGACCGAAGCACAGCCCGAGGTCGTGGCTGAGACGCCGGACGACGAGGTGGTCGAGACCAGCGACGCCGACGAGACCAGCGAGGACGGCAGCGAGTCCGAGGGCGGCGGTCCGCGCCGCCGGCGTCGCCGTGGCGGACGTCGTCGCCGCAAGCCCGGTGACGGCGACTCCGAGAGCAACGACTCGACGGGCCGTGCGCCGAGCGACGCTGCCGAGCAGTCCGACGAGTCCGGCGCTCCGGCGTCCGACGACGAGGCCGCTGGCGACGACCAGGGCGGCGAGGGCACCTCGCGCCGCCGCCGTCGACGTCGCCGCACCGGTGAGGACGGCGACGGGACGAACGACGACCCGCAGAACACCGTCACCCGGGTCCGCAAGCAGCGTTCCTCCGACGACGAGATCACCGCGATCTCCGGCTCGACCCGCCTGGAGGCGAAGAAGCAGCGTCGCCGCGAGGGCCGCGAGGCCGGTCGCCGTCGCGCTCCGATCGTGAGCGAGGCCGAGTTCCTCGCCCGCCGCGAGTCCGTGGACCGGGTGATGATCATCCGCCAGCACGACGAGCTCACCCAGATCGGCGTCCTCGAGGACAAGGTGCTCGTCGAGCACTACGTCGCCCGCGAGTCGCAGACCTCGCTGATCGGCAACGTCTACCTCGGTCGGGTGCAGAACGTGCTCCCGTCGATGGAGGCGGCGTTCATCGACATCGGCAAGGGCCGCAACGCGGTGCTCTACGCCGGTGAGGTCAACTGGTCGGCACTCGGCCACAAGGAGGGCCAGGCCCGCAAGATCGAGTCGGTGCTGTCCTCGGGCCAGTCGATCCTGGTGCAGGTCACCAAGGACCCGATCGGCCACAAGGGTGCCCGACTCACCAGCCAGGTCAGCCTCGCCGGTCGCTTCCTGGTCTACGTGCCCGACGGCACGACCAGCGGCATCTCCCGCAAGCTGCCCGACACCGAGCGCAACCGCCTCAAGACGCTGCTCAAGGAGATCGTCCCGGACTCCGCCGGCGTGATCGTCCGTACGGCGGCCGAGGGCGCCAGCGAGGACGAGCTGACCCACGACGTGGAGCGGCTCAAGGCCCGCTGGGAGGACATCGAGGCGAAGTCCAAGGGCAGCGCACCCCAGCTGCTGTACGGCGAGCCCGACCTCACCCTCAAGGTCGTCCGCGACCTGTTCACCGAGGACTTCTCCAAGCTGGTCATCCAGGGCGACGACGCCTGGGACACCGTTCAGGGCTACGTCCAGCACGTCGCTCCGGACCTCCAGGACCGCCTGGAGCGCTACGAGCCCGGCAGCAACGGCCGGGGCGGCAAGGCCGACATCTTCGCCGAGTACCGGATCGACGAGCAGATCGCCAAGGGCCTGGACCGCAAGGTCTGGCTGCCCTCGGGCGGGTCGCTGATCATCGACCGCACCGAGGCGATGACCGTCGTCGACGTCAACACCGGCAAGTTCACCGGCTCCGGGGGCAACCTCGAGGAGACCGTCACCAAGAACAACCTCGAAGCGGCCGAGGAGATGGTGCGCCAGCTCCGGCTGCGCGACATCGGCGGCATCATCGTCATCGACTTCATCGACATGGTCCTCGAGTCCAACCGCGACCTGGTGCTGCGCCGTCTGGTCGAGTGTCTCGGCCGCGACCGGACCCGCCACCAGGTCGCCGAGGTCACCTCGCTCGGCCTGGTCCAGATGACCCGCAAGCGGATCGGGACCGGCCTCGTCGAGTCCTTCAGCGAGAACTGCACGCACTGCCAGGGTCGCGGTGTCGTGATCCAGGACGCGCCGGTGGAGCCCAAGAACGCCGACGACGACGGCAAGCGCGGCGGTGGCCGTCGTGGCCGCGGCCGTGGCCGTGGGGACGACTCCGGCCAGGGCAACCAGGGTGGTGGCCAGGGCGGTGGCAGCCAGAGCGGCGGCAAGACGCCCTCTCCCAAGGACGTGGCCGCGATGCCCCGCCACGAGAACGTCGAGATCGAGCTGGACGACGAGCCGAGCCCCGCGGTCCAGGTCGACGAGCAGCCCACCGAGGTCGTGACCTCGCACCTCGAGGTCGAGGAGACGGTTCTGGAGGCATCTGCTGACGTTCCCAGCGAGCCGGTGGAGCCGGCGGCCCCGAAGGTCGTCACCCGCACCCGACGCCGCAGTGCCAGCCGCCCGGCCGGTCAGCCGGTCTCGACGACCGTCGCCGAGCCCGTCGAGGTCCCCGCGCCACCGGTCGTCGAGCCCGAGGCGGCTGCCCCGGTGCACGTCGCACCGCCCGAGCCGGCGGCCCCGAAGGTCGTCACCCGGACCCGTGGCCGCAGCGCCAGCCGCCCGGCCGGACCGCCCGCCCTGGAGGTGCCGGCAGAGGCAGCGGCAGCTGAGCTGCTGGACGAGAGCGGCGAGGACCACGTCGAGCACGTGCCGATCAAGAAGAAGGGCGCCCGCAAGCGCTGACCGCGGGCCCCCCGCCCGGACCAACGGCTGACGCATCGTTTTGCCGTACGGGCTGGGGATCCGTACTATTGACCCTCGGTGCGCTCACGCGTGCCCTTTCTGCGCGGCACCCGCGAGGTGCGCCCCAGATCCTCACCAGACTTAACAGACATCAAGCAAGGCAATGACGAAGGAGACCGCGGTGTACGCGATCGTGCGCGCAGGCGCCAAGCAGCAGAAGGTTGCCGTCGGCGACGTCATCGAGATCGACAAGGTCACCACGGCCCCCGGCGACTCGGTGCAGCTCCCCGTGGTCCTCGTCGTCGACGGTGAGACCGTCACCTCCGACGCGAAGGCGCTGGACAAGGCGTCGGTGACCGTCGAGATCCTCGGCCTGACCAAGGGCCCGAAGATCATCATCCAGAAGTACAAGAACAAGACCGGCTACAAGAAGCGCCAGGGTCACCGCCAGAAGTACACCCAGGTCAAGGTCACCGACATCTCCCTCTGAGCCCAGGCTCGAGGTCACCCCGGCACTCACGAAGGATCACGAAATGGCTCACAAGAAGGGCGCCGCGTCCACCAAGAACGGTCGCGACTCCAACTCCCAGCGCCTCGGCGTCAAGCGGTACGGCGGTCAGGTCGTCAACGCGGGCGAGATCATCGTGCGCCAGCGTGGCACCCACTTCCACCCGGGCGCCGGCGTCGGCCGCGGCGGTGACGACACCCTGTTCGCACTCATCGCCGGTGCCGTCGAGTTCGGCACGCGTCGCGGTCGCCGCGTCGTGAACGTCGTCTCCGGCGAGTGACCTGAACCTCACTCACCACACCTCGTCAGACGGAGGGCGTCCCTAGACTCGGGACGCCCTCCGTTGATTTTCCTCAGGAGAACCCCATGGCTGTCCCCACCTTCGTCGACCGGGTGGCGCTGCACATCAGCGCCGGCCGGGGCGGGCACGGCGTGGCCTCGGTCCACCGTGAGAAGTTCAAGCCGCTCGGCGGCCCCGACGGCGGCAACGGCGGTCCTGGCGGCTCGGTGATCCTTCGCGTCGACCCCGACGTCACCACGCTGCTGCCCTACCACCACAGCCCGAAGCGCAGCGCCGAGTCCGGCGGCCACGGAGCAGGTGACCACAAGAACGGCGGCCACGGCTCCGACCTGGTCCTGCCGGTCCCCGACGGCACACTCGTGACCGACCCGCAGGGCAACGTCCTCGCCGACATGATCGGCCCCGGCACCGAGCTCGTGGTCGCCCAGGGCGGCCGCGGCGGTCTGGGCAACGCGGCGCTCGCGTCCTCCAAGCGCAAGGCGCCCGGGTTCGCACTGCTCGGCGAGCCCGGCGACGAGCTCGAGATCGTCCTCGAGCTGAAGGTCGTCGCCGACATCGGCCTGGTCGGCTTCCCGAGCGCCGGCAAGTCCAGCCTGATCGCGTCGATCTCGCGTGCGCGTCCCAAGATCGCCGACTACCCGTTCACCACCCTGGTGCCCAACCTCGGGGTGGTGACGGCCGGCGACACGACGTTCACCGTCGCCGACGTACCCGGCCTGATCGAGGGCGCCAGCGACGGCCGTGGCCTCGGCCACGACTTCCTGCGCCACATCGAGCGCTGCGCGGCCCTGGTCCACGTCATCGACGCCGCCAGCATCGAGCCAGGCCGCAACCCGGTCGACGACCTCGACGTGATCGAGAACGAGCTCAGCAGGTACGGCGGCCTCGAGGACCGCCCGCGCCTGGTGGCGTTGAACAAGATCGACGTCCCCGACGGCCGCGACATCGCCGGGTTCGTGGTCGACGAGCTCCGCGAGCGAGGGCTGTCGGTCTACGAGATCTCCGCCGCGTCGGGTGAGGGCACCCGCGAGCTCATCTTCGCGATGGCCGCCATCGTCGACGCCGCCCGGGCCGCGAAGCCCGTGTCCGAGGTGACCCGGATCGTGCTGCGCCCGCCGTCCGCCGACGGCAAGGACGAGTTCACGATCACCGCTACCGAGGACGGCTGGCGGGTGCGTGGCGAGAAGCCCGAGCGCTGGATCCGACAGACCGACTTCAGCAACGACGAGGCCGTCGGCTTCCTCGCCGACCGGCTCAACCGGCTCGGGGTCGAGACCCGGCTGGTCAGGATGGGTGCCGAGGAAGGTGACTCGGTGCTCATCGGCCACCCCGACAACGCGGTCGTCTTCGACTTCAAGCCGGGCATCGACGCCGGTGTCGAGATCCTCAGTCGCCGCGGCGAGGACCAGCGCTTCGCCGACGACCGGCCCGCGGCGCACCGCCGCCGGGCGATCCAGGAGGGTCTGCCCGAGCGTGCCGAGGGCGAGACTCGGGCCGACGTGGCCCGTCGCCTCGACAAGCCCGAGACCTACGGGCCCTCGTCGTACGAGATCGGCTCCGCCAACGACCCCGACTGGGCCGAGGACGACCCCGACGCATGAATCTCGACGGGCTCGACCACCGGCGGGCGGAGGTGACCGGGGCGAAGCGGATCGTCGTCAAGGTCGGGTCCTCCTCCCTGACGAGCGCCGCGGGCGGAATCGACCCGGCGCGAATGCGAGACCTGGTCGACGTGCTCGCGAAGCTGCGGGCCGCCGGCACCGAGGTCGTGCTGGTCTCCTCCGGCGCCATCGCCGCGGGCCTGGCCCCCCTGGGCCTCAGGAGACGGCCCAAGGGGCTGCCCGCACAGCAGGCTGCGGCCTCGGTGGGCCAGGGGCTCCTGGTGCACCGCTACACCGAGGAGCTGCGCCGCCACGACCTGACCGCCGGGCAGGTGCTGCTGACCGTTGACGACGTCACCCGACGCTCCCACTACCGCAACGCCTACCAGACCTTCGCGAAGCTGCTCGAGTTCGGCGTGCTCCCCATCGTCAACGAGAACGACACGGTGGCGACCAGTGAGATCCGCTTCGGCGACAACGACCGGCTGGCCGCACTGGTGGCACACCTGGTGCACGCCGACCTGCTGGTGCTCCTGTCCGACGTCGACGGCCTCTACGACGCCAACCCGGCCGAGCCTGGCAGCTCGCTGCTGCCCGAGGTGGTCTCGGTGGACGACCTCGCCGACGTGCAGATCGGCACCGTCGGCTCGGCCGGCCTCGGCACCGGCGGCATGCAGACCAAGGTCGACGCTGCCAAGATCGCCACCGGCGCGGGCATCCCCGTCGTGCTCACCTCGGCTGACCGTGCCGGACAGGCGCTGGCGGGGGAGCGGGTCGGTACCCTCTTCCACGCCACCGGCAAGCGTCGGCCCACGCGGCTGCTGTGGCTCGCGCACGCGACCGAGCCCAAGGGCGCGATCATCCTGGACGCGGGCGCCGTCCGCGCCGTCGTCGAGCGCCGCGCATCGCTCCTGGCCGCCGGTGTCACCGGGGTCACGGGTGCCTTCGTCGCCGGGGACCCGGTCGACATCACCGGCCCTGACGGCCTCGTGGTCGCCCGCGGCCTGGTCAACTTCGACGCCGAGGAGCTCCCGTCGCTGCTCGGACGGTCCTCGGGTGAGCTCAAGCGCGCGCTCGGCGCCGGCTACGAGCGCGAGGTCGTCCACCGCGACGACCTGGTCCTGCTCTGAGCCACCAGGAACCGACACGGCGTGACACCGCTGAAACGCGGGCCGATCTAGTCTGATCCCATGTTCCGAGTGCCAGCCGTCGACATCTCGCCCTACGTCGCCGACGGGTCCGCCGAGGAGCGAGCCCGGGTGGCGCGCGAGATCGACGCCGCCTGCCGCGAGGTCGGTTTCATCCAGATCCTCGGGCACGGCATCCCGGAGCCGGTCGTCGCCGGACTAGGGGATGCGATGGACGGGTTCTTCGGTCTCGACCTCGAGGAGAAGAAGGGGTACGTCCGGCCGCCCAGCGAGAACCGCGGCTACACGCCGCCGAAGTCCGAGTCGCTGAGCCTGAGCCTGGGCGTCGAGTCGGCCACCCGGATGAACGACTTCTTCGAGGCGTTCAACATCGGTCGTGCCGCCAGCGAGTACGCCGGCCTGGAGCTGCCCGTCGAGCACTTCGCCGAGAACACCTGGCCGGCCACCGACGGCTTCGAGGAGCAGGTGGCGGCCTACTTCACCGAGGCCGGCCGGGTCGCGCGGACCATCACCCGGATCTTCGGTGACGCGCTGGGTCTGCCGGACAGCTTCTTCCCGGCGCTGACCGCGCCATCGATCGATGTGCTGCGGATGAACCACTACGCGCTCCCCGAAGGCACCGACGTCACCCTGGACGGTGACCTGGTCGGGATGAGCGAGCACACCGACTTCGGCATCGTGACGATCCTGTGGGCCGACCGGGTCCCGGGTCTGCAGGTCCTGGACGCTGACGGGGCGTGGCACGACGTGGAACCCGATCCCGGCGCGCTGTTGATCAACCTGGGCGACCTGACCGCCCGACTCACCAACGAGCGCTGGCTCTCGACCCTGCACCGGGTCAAGCCGCCGGTCGTCGACGGGACGATCCAGCGCCGGCGCTCGGCGGCGTACTTCCACGACGGCAACCCCGAGGCAGTCGTCGTCCCGCTCGACTCCTGCGTGGACGCCGAGCATCCCCGGCTCTATGACCCCGTCACGGTCGACGAGCACATCCGCGCCAAGCTTGCCGGCTCCCGGGCCGGTCGCCCCAACGACGCTGCCCGCCGCGAAGGGGCCCGCGTGCTGGAGTCCCAGCGCTAGTTTGGGGCCCGTGCGCGCGCGGCTGGTCGTCTTCTGGGTCGTCGTCGGTCTGATCCTGCTCCCAGCGCTGGCGATCACGGCGGCGCGCCTGACCGACTCGGACCACCGCATCGGCATCACGCTGACGGCGTTCACGCCCCTGGCCCTCCCGCTGTACGCCGTCGCCCTGATCCTCGCGCTCATCCGGCTGGCGCTGACTCGACGGTGGCGGGCGGCGGCTCTACCGGTGGCCCTGGTCGCCGTGGCGGGACTGGCGCTGCACGGATGGTGGTTCTCGCCGCAGCTGAGGGGGGCGAACCCGCCCGCGGCGGACGGCGCGCCGCCGATGGTCGTGATGACGGCCAACCTCCGGCTCGGTGACGCCGACGGCATCGAGCTGGTCCGGACCGCCTCGAAGGAGCACGTCTCCCTGCTGGTGCTGGAGGAGGTGACGCCGGCTGTCCTCGCCGACATGGACCGAGCCGGGCTGGCCGACCTGCTGCCCTACCGCGTGGGGGAGGCCGGCAGCATGGCCAGCGGCACCATGGCGTTCGCACAGAGGCCGCTCACCGACGCGGTCCGGCTGCCCACCGCGCTCGGCAGCTGGAGCTTCGAGATGGGAGATCTGCGGGTGCAGGCGGTGCATCCGACGTACCCCGTCGACGCCACCGGCTGGGTGCACGATCAGGCCGTCATCGTCGGTGCAGTGACCGCCTCCGACCCGGACCTGGTCGTCGGTGACTTCAATGCCACTGTCGACCACCCCTCGCTACGCACCCTGTCCGATCGGGGATACCGCGACGTCGGCGAGCTCGCGAACGACGGCTGGCACCCGACCTGGCCGGCTCACGGCACCTTCGACCTCCTGGGGGTGGCGCTCGCCCAGATCGATCACGTCCTGGTCGGTCCGCGGATCGCTGCGCTGTCGATGCGAACCGCCGGGATTCCCGGCAGCGACCATCGCGCCGTGATCGCCGAGGTTTCGCGCAAGTAGAACTCGAAGTGCAACCCGCTGTTGCAACTGTGGGTTTCAACTCGGTCTCCCGCGGAAAGGTTCCAGGAACTGCTCGTGCCCGAGAGGGGTGCGGGCCCACGGAGAGGGAGATAGATGTTCTCGAAGCACACATCCCGCCTGGCCGCCGCCGGTGCCACCGCGGCCCTTGCTGCTGGCACCGTCCTGGTCGCCATGCCGGCAGCCGAGGCGAAGCCGGCCTCGTTGAAGAGCAGCTACACCTGTGAGACGGCACTCGGCAGCCAGACGATGGCCGTGACCACCAAGCTCGACCTGCCCACGAAGGTCAAGAAGGGCACGAAGGTCGCCGACCGCCCGGTGAAGATGACCGTCGTGGTCCCGGAGTCCCTGGTGACCCCGATGCGCGACATCCTCGGCATCTCGGCCCTGTCTGGCTCCGCCAGCAACATCAAGTACGCCGTGGGCTCGAAGAAGGTCCCGCTCGCGAACGTGAGGATCCCCAAGACGACGGTGCCCGACAGTGGCTCGATGACGCTGCACGCCAAGGGCGTGGCGAAGGGGTTCAAGCTCACGAAGCCCGGCAAGTACGCCATCACGATCCCGAAGTCGTTCACGTTCAACGCCAACAACCAGGACGGCCAGCCGGTGCCGACCTCGCCGTTCCCGTGCTCGCGAGACGCGGGCGCGCCGGCCAAGATCGGCACGCTGAAGGTCGTCAAGTAACCCGCTGAGAAGCCCCACAGGCGGCTCGGGACCCGACGGTCCCGGGCCGCTCCCGGCGTGAGTCACCTGAGATTTACCTGGCAATTGGGGGGTTCCGGTGCGCGGCGTTGTGACCCGGGTTACCGTCTGGTAGTACGTCGCCCTGGGAGTGGGGCGGCGCATTTCTAAGAGGGAGAGACTCTTGTCTATTTCGAAGCACATGTCCCGGGTTGCCGCTGTGGGTGCTGTCGGCGCTCTGGGCGCCGTTGCGCTGGTCGGGTTCAGCCCCGCCGCCGACGCCGCCGTCAAGCCGCTCAAGACCAGCTACACCTGCACGGTCCCGGGCTTCGGTCTTGACCTGGCTGTCCCGGCCGTCGTCACGACCACCCTGCCGAAGTCGGTCAAGCACGGCAAGACCGTCCCCGGCAAGACCTTCAAGATGAAGGTGACCCTGGACGCCGGCACCGCCGACCTGATGCGCGGGCTCGGCGTCACGAAGGTGTCGGGGACCGCCGACAAGCTCAAGTTCAAGGTCGGCTCGACCAGCGTCGCGGTCAAGGGTGCGAAGAGCCCCGCCACGTCCGCCGGCGACCCCGGCACGCCGATCACCCTGAACATCGCGGGCAAGGCTGCCTCGTTCAAGGCGCCCAAGAAGAAGGGCTCCTACAAGGTCCTGGCCCCGAAGTCCTTCGACTTCACCCCGTTCAACCAGGACGGTGACCCCATCGTCGGTGGCGCGCTGCCGTGCGCGCTGACCCCGGGCTCGCCGTCGAAGTTGGGCACCCTGACCGTCAAGTGACCTCCTGATCGAACGTTCCACCCGACGGCCCGGCGCTTCAGCGTCGGGCCGTCGGTCATTTGTGTTCGGCTGATCGGCGAGCAATGGTCGAAGGATGAGCACTGACACGAGCATCACCGTCCAGCGCACCATCGACGCGTCCACGCAGGATGTCTTCGACGTGTTGTCGAACCCGGAGCGACACCCGGAGCTCGACGGGTCCGGCTTCGTCCTGAGCGACGAGAAGACCGACCGGATCACCGGCACCGGTCAGGTGTTCCGGATGAACATGACCGGGCCGCACATGGGCGGTGACTACCAGACCGACAACACCGTCACCGGCTACGACAAGAACCACCTGCTCGCCTGGCAGACCGCGCCGGCCGACACCGACCCGCCCGGATGGGAGTGGGTCTGGGAGCTCGAGGCGCAGGGCTCGGATGCCACGCTGGTGACCCTGACGTACGACTGGGCCAAGGTCACCGACAAGGAGCTGCTCGGCAAGCTCAGCTTCCCGCTGGTGCCGGAGTCCGCTCTCGTGGACTCCCTCGGCAACCTCGCTTCGGCAGTCTCGGGGTAGTCGCCGTACGCTGGTCGGTGCGATGACCAGCCGGACCGTCTACCTCGACCACGCCGCGACGACACCCATGGTGCCGGCCGCGGTCGAGGCGATGACGGCGCACCTGCTCGAGGTCGGCAACCCGAGCTCGCTGCACGCGTCCGGGCGGCACGCACGACGGGTCGTCGAGGAGGGCCGCGAGACCATCGCGCAGGCTCTCAACTGTCGCCCGGGCGAGGTCGTCTTCACCTCCGGCGGCACCGAGGCCGACAACCTCGCGCTCAAGGGCATCTACTGGGCTCGGCGATCCGCTGACCCCCGTCGTACCCGGATCCTGTCCACGACGATCGAGCACCACGCCGTGCTCGACCCGCTCCACTGGTTGGGTGAGTCCGAGGGCGCCGCGGTCGAGCTGCTGCCTGTCGACCAGTCCGGCCGGATCGACCTCGACGCGCTGCGTGCCTCGGTCGAGCTCGACCCCGAGACGGTCGCCCTGATCTCGGTGATGTGGGCCAACAACGAGGTCGGCACGATCCAGCCGATCGACGAGGTGGTCGCGATCGCCGCCGCCCACGGCATCCCCGTGCACACCGACGCGGTCCAGGCGGTCGGCTCGCTGCCGGTCGACTTCGCCAAGTCCGGCGTCGATGCGCTGACCCTCACCGGCCACAAGGTCGGCGGCCCGTACGGCGTCGGTGCGCTCGTCGTCCGTCGGGAGGTCGACGTGACCGCGCTGGTGCACGGCGGTGGCCAGGAGCGCGACATCCGCAGCGGCACCATCGACCCGCCGGCGATCGCCGGCTTCGCCGCCGCCGTCGAGCTGGCCGTCAAGCACCAGGCCGAGCACGCCACCCGGGTCAGCGCGCTGCGCGACGACCTGGTCCGCCGGATCATCGAGGTCGTGCCCGACGCGCACCTGCACGGAGACCCGGCACGCCGGCTCCCCGGCAACGCCCACCTCGGCTTCCCCGGCTGCGAGGGCGACTCGCTGCTGATGCTGTTCGACGCCCGCGGCATCGAGTGCTCGACCGGGTCGGCCTGCTCGGCCGGCGTGCCCCAGCCCTCCCACGTGCTGCTCGCCATGGGCTGCACCGACGAGGCGGCACGCCACTCGTTGCGATTCTCGCTCGGCCACACCTCCACGCAGGCCGACGTCGACGCCGTCGTCGAGGCGATCGGCCCCTGCGTCGAACGAGCGCGGGCCGCGAGAACAGTGAAGATCCTCGCCGCCATGTCCGGCGGCGTCGACTCCGCCGTGGCTGCCGCGCGGGCAGCCGAGGCCGGGCACGACGTCACCGGCATCCACCTCGCGCTGTCGCGCAACCCGCAGTCCTACCGCTCCGGCGCCCGCGGCTGCTGCACCATCGAGGACAGCAACGACGCGCGCCGGGCCGCCGACGTGATCGGCATCCCGTTCTACGTCTGGGACCTCAGCGAGCGCTTCCACGAGGACGTCGTCGAGGACTTCATGGACGAGTACGCCGCCGGCCGCACGCCCAACCCGTGCCTGCGCTGCAACGAGAAGATCAAGTTCGCCGCGGTGCTCGACCGCGCGCTCGGGCTGGGCTTCGACGCGGTCGCGACCGGTCACTACGCCCAGCTGCGCACCGGAGCGGACGGTCTGATCGAGATGCACCGTGCGGTCGACCACGGCAAGGACCAGTCCTACGTGCTCGGGGTGCTCGACCAGGACCAGCTGGCGCACTCGCTGTTCCCGCTGGGCGACTCCACCAAGGACGACGTACGGCGTGAGGCCGCCGCGCGCGGACTGCTGGTCGCCGACAAGCCGGACAGCCACGACATCTGCTTCGTCGCCGACGGCGACAACGCCGGCTGGCTGCGCGAGAAGCTCGGCGACCGCGCTCCCAACCACGGCGGGCCGATCGTCGACGAGTCCGGCGCCGAGGTCGGTCGCCACGAGGGCACCTACGGCTTCACCATCGGTCAGCGGCGCGGCCTGCGCCTGGGCCACCCGGCAGCGGACGGCAAGCCGCGCTTCGTGCTCGACATCGAGCCGGTCACCGGCACCGTCACCGTCGGCCCGCGCGAGCACCTCGCCGTCGACCGGCTGCGCGGCATCCGCCCGCGCTGGTGCGGGACCGTGCCGTCCCGGCTCGAGGCGACCGTCCAGCTGCGCGCCCACGGCGGCGAGCACCGCGCGGTGGTGACGGTGGCCGGCGACGAGGTCGAGGTCGAGCTGCTCGACCCGGCGTACGGCATCGCCCCGGGCCAGGCCGCGGTCCTCTACGACGGCACCCGCGTGGTCGGCTCGGCCACGATCGCGGCCACGGAGCGGGTCGCCGGATGACGCTCGCCACCGGCGTCGGGTCCATGCCCGGCGATGACCAGCCTGCGTTCGACGAGGCGCTGAAGCTCGTCCTCGGTGAGCTTCCTGGCCTGCCGCACCTGCCCGAGCTGCCCGGTCGCGGCATGATCGCGACGATGACCGGTCGGGCATTGGCGGTCGTCGCCGATCTGGGTGCCGACCTGCAGCCGGCCGGGTGGCGGCTCACCGATGCCCCCGGGGTCGACCACCGCCGGGCGCGGAGTCTGCTCGGGCAGGACCTGGACGCCCTCGAGGAGCAGGCCCAGGACTACCGGGGACCGTTCAAGATCCAGGTCGCCGGCCCGTGGACGCTCGCGGCGACCGTGGAGAAGCCGCGCGGCGACAAGCTGCTCAGCGACCACGGCGCGCGACGCGACCTCGCCCAGGCGCTGGCCGAGGGGGTGCGCACCCACGTGTCCGACGTACGTCGACGCCTGCCTGGTGTCGACCGCCTCCTCGTCCAGGTCGACGAGCCCGCGCTGACGGCGGTGCTGGGTGGCTCGGTGCCGACCGCGTCGGGCTTCCACCGGCACCGCACCATCCACCCGCCCGAGGCGTCCGAGGCCCTGCAGTGGGTGCTGGAGGCGGCGGGGGAGCAGGGCGAGCCGTGGGTGCACAGCTGCGCCCCCGGCACCCCGCTCGGGCTGCTTCGCGGTGCAGGCGCCCGGGGACTGTCGGTCGACCTGGCGATGCTCTCGGCGGCCGACCACGACGTGCTCGGCGAAGCTCTCGAGGCGGGCGAGACGGTCGCGCTGGGCGTCGTACCCTCCCTCGAGCCGGAGACGCCGCCGACCGACGTCTCGGTCACCGAGTCCGTGGTCCGCTGGCTCGACATGCTCGGCATCGATCCGTCCGGGGTCGGCGAGCAGCTGGTCCTCACCCCGTCGTGCGGCCTGGCCGGAGCCTCGCCGGGCTGGGTACGCCGGGCGCTCGGCCTGGTCCGCACCAGCGCCGCCAACCTCACCGACTCCTGAAATGGCCGAGTCGGCGCCAGTTTCCAGGAAACTGGCGCCGACTCGGCGTTGCGGGCAGGTCAGCCGACGTGGACCGGGACGCCCTCGGGACCGTCGGTCGCCAGCTCCTCGTGCTTGACGTTGAGGAACACCCAGGTGATCAGCGAGGCGCCGACCATCATGATCGCGCCCAGCAGGAAGGCGTTCGTGGCGCCCTCGGTGAAGACCTGGCTCGCGATGGCGGGGTCCGCCATCTTCGGGCCGAGCTCCGCGGACTCCGGTCGGTGATCGTCTGGATCGCGAGCGTGGAGAGCAGCGCCAGGCCGAGTGCCCCGCCGACCTGCTGCATCGTGTTGAGCACGCCGGACCCGATGCCGGTGTCCTCGTCTCGCAGGTGGTGCACGGCGGTGAGCGTCAGGGGGACGAACGTCATCCCCATGCCGAACGCCATGATCACGATGAACGGGAAGAGGTCGCTCCAGTAGTGACCTTCCACGGGGGCGGTCACGTCGTACGGCAGCCGGGAGAACCCGTAGAGACCGGCCGCTGCGAGCAGGGTGCCGATGCCGGCGAGGTAGCGAGGGTCGATCCGGTTGATCAGGTTCGACGAGATGCCAGCTGCGGCCACCAGGCCGAAGCAGAAGGGCAGGAACGCGACACCTGCCTTGAGCGGGGTGTAGCCCATGACGTTCTGGATGTACTGGCTGAGGTAGAAGAACATCGCGAACATCGCGGCCGGAGCCAGGAACATCGCCCCGAAGCTGGCGGCCCGGGTGCGGTTGAGGAAGACCCGCGACGGCAGCAGCGGGTGCTCGACCCGACTCTCGATGAACAGGAACGCAGCCAGGATCACGACGCCCGCGGCCAGGCTGGCCACCGTCCAGACGTCGCTCCAGCCCTCGCCGCCGGCGCGGCTGAAGCCGTACACCAGGCCGAGCAGGCCCAGGGTGCCGGTGATCGCCCCCGGGAGGTCGAGCTGGCCGGGGTGCGACTCGGACTCGTTGAGGAAGCGCGGCGCGAGCATGGCCGTGACGATGCCGATCGGGGTGTTGATCAGCAGGGTCAGGCGCCAGCCATCGATGGTGAGGCCGCCGATGTCGAGGTGGGTGCCGGTCAGCCAGCCACCGAGCAGCAGGCCGACGGCCGCGCCGACACCGGACATCGCGGCGTACACGGCGAACGCACGGTTGCGGGCCGGTCCGGCGGGGAAGGTCGTCGCGATCAGGGCCAGCGCGGCCGGCGAGGCGAGCGCGGCACCGAGGCCCTGGAGGCCACGAGCGGCCAGCAGCAGCCCCTCGCTGGTGGCCAGGCCACCGAGGAGGGAGGCGACGCCGAAGACGACGAGGCCGACCATGAAGACGCGACGGCGGCCATAGAGGTCGCCGAGGCGACCACCGAGCAGCAGCAGCGAGCCGAAGGCCAGTGCGTAGCCGGTGACGACCCAGGTCAGGTTGTCCTGCGAGATGTTCAGGTCTTCCTGGATGAACGGGAGTGCGATGTTGACGATGGTGCCGTCGAGCACCACCATCAGCTGCGCGACCGAGATGAGCACGAGGGCCCATCCCAGATGCAGCTTCTTGTCCGAGGTGGTGTCCTCGGAGCTGACGACGTCGGTCATGAGAGATCCTTCTCGTTCACGGTCGGGGTGGTTGCATCCGGCCCGCGGGTAGCGGCCGGAAGGATGATCTGGTCGATCACGGCGGTGATGTTCTCGGCGGAGGGCTTCTCGCCCATGACGAAGACGCGGTGCAGCACGATGCCGGCCAGGGCCGGCTCGATCACGTCGACGTCGAGGCCGTCGCGGAGCTCTCCGCGGGCCTTGGCTCGCTCCCACACGGCGCGGGAGGCGGCGATCTTGGCGCCGATGACGTCGCGGCGGAATGCCTCGGCGAACTCGGCGTCGTGGCCGATGGCGGTGATGATGCTGGAGAAGATGGCGATCTGCTGCGGGTCGGCGAGGCCGCCCATGCCACAGAAGACCTCACGCAGGTCCTCGCGCAGGGTCCCGGTGTCCGGGATCAGCGACGGGCCCTTGTGGTGCTCGAGCGCGTCGATGACCAGGCTGACCTTGTTGCTCCAGCGGCGGTAGAGGGTGGCCTTGGAGGCCTTCGCGCGGGTGGCGACGGCGTCCATCGTGAGCCGGTCGTAGCCGACCTCGGCCAGGACCTCGAGGGTGGCGTCGAGGATCTCCTGCTCGCGGTCGCCCTCGATTCGGGGGCGCTCGGTCGGTGACATCGATGTCCTCCTCGCAGTCGTGAAGTCGTTAACCTAGGTGAAACGAAACCGTTTCGTTTCATCCACAACGAGATAGACCTGAGGGTTCATTCCGACTCATCGGAGAATTCTCAGATTTCTCTTCTGCACCCCCGGCCACCGGCCGGGAGGAGCGTCGGTGCGGCGCGGCAGAATGCCACTCATGAGCACCTCGTCCGAGCCCGAAGTCGTCGTCGACGCCGCCCCGACCGAGGCTCGAGAGGAGCACCGCAGGATCGCGGACGAGATCGAGGATGCCCGCTGGCGCTACTTCGTTCTCGACAGCCCGACCCTCGACGACGCTGACTACGACCGTCGGCTGCGTCGGCTCCAGGAGCTCGAGGAGGAGTTCCCCGAGCTGCGCACCCCCGACTCCCCGACGCAGAAGGTCGGGGGAGCGGTCTCGACCGAGTTCACCGCGGTCGACCACCTGCGCCGGATGGAGAGCCTCGACAACGCGTTCTCCTACGACGAGCTGGGAGCGTGGTACGCCCGGCTCGGCCGCGACGGCATCGAGGATCCGGCCCTGTTGTGCGAGCTCAAGGTCGACGGACTCGCCATCAACCTCCTCTACGAGGACGGCCGACTGGTGCGTGCGCTCACCCGCGGCGACGGCTCCACCGGCGAGGACGTCACCCCCAACGTCAAGACCATCGACTCGGTGCCGCACCGGCTGACCGGCACCGACGAGTTCCCGGTGCCGGACCTGATCGAGGTCCGCGGCGAGGTGTTCCTCCCGGTCGAGGCCTTCGAGCGGCTCAACGAGTCGCTGCTCGAGGCCGGGAAGGCCCCGTTCGCCAACCCGCGCAACTCGGCCGCCGGGTCGCTGCGCCAGAAGGACCCGCGGGTCACCGCCTCCCGAGCGCTCGGCATGGTCTGCCACGGCATCGGAGCCCGCGAGGGCTTCGAGCCGAAGGCGCAGTCGCACGCCTACGAGGCGCTCGCCGCCTGGGGGTTGCCGACCTCCGAGCAGGTCCGGGTGCTGAGCTCGCTGACGGAGGTCGAGGGCTACATCGAGAACGCGGGCGAGCACCGGCACTCGATCGTGCCCTACGAGATCGACGGTGTCGTGGTGAAGGTCGACGACGTCTCGCTCCAGCGCCGGCTCGGCTCGACCAGTCGGGCGCCGCGCTGGGCGATCGCCTTCAAGTACCCGCCCGAGGAGGTCAACACCAAGCTCGTCGACATCAGGGTCAACGTCGGCCGCACCGGCCGGGTGACGCCGTACGCCGTGATGGAGCCGACCCTCGTCGCCGGCTCGACCGTCGAGAACGCGACCCTCCACAACGCTCACGAGGTCAAGCGCAAGGACGTCCGTCCCGGCGACACCGTGATCCTGCGCAAGGCCGGTGACGTGATCCCCGAGGTCCTGGGGCCGGTCCTGGCACTGCGGCCGAAGGGGCTTCGGCCGTGGCGGATGCCCACGAGGTGTCCCTCGTGCCAGACCCCGTTGGCGGAGCAGAAGGAGGGCGACAAGGACCTGCGCTGCCCCAACCACGAGAAGTGCCCGGGCCAGGTGCGCGAACGCGTGTTCTTCGTCGCCGGCAGGAGCGCCTTCGACATCGAGGGCCTCGGCTACGAGGCGGCCACCGCGCTGCTCGACGCTGGGGTGATCGCCAACGAGGGCGATGTCTTCGACCTCACCGCCGACGATCTGCGCCGCGCCCCACTCTTCACCCGCGCGCCGAAGAAGGACGAGGGCGAGGCGCCGGTCCTGTCGGCCAACGGCCAGCGGCTGCTCGACAACCTCGGTGACCGCAAGGAGGTCCCGCTGTGGCGGGTGCTCGTGGCGCTGTCGATCCGGCACGTCGGGCCCAGCGCGGCCCGTGCGCTCGCGCAGGAGTTCGGGTCGATGGCGGCGGTCCGCGCGGCGACCGAGGAGCAGCTCGCGGCTGCCGAGGGGGTCGGGCCGACGATCGCCGAGGCCGTGATCGAGTGGTTCGGCGTCGACTGGCACGTGGCGATCGTCGACAAGTGGGAGCGCGCCGGCGTCGCCATGGCCGACGAGCGGGACGAGTCCATCGAGCGCACCCTCGAGGGGCTGACCGTCGTCGTGACCGGTTCGCTGGTCGACTTCAGCCGCGACTCCGCCAAGGAGGCGATCCTGTCGCGGGGCGGCAAGGCATCCGGCTCGGTGTCGAAGAAGACCGACTACGTCGTGATCGGTGACAACGCCGGCTCGAAGGCGGAGAAGGCCGAGCAGCTCGGCGTCCCGATCCTCGACGAGGCCGGCTTCAAGGCGCTGCTCGACCGAGGACCCGCCGTCTGATCCGGTGGTTGAGGAAGGACGAAGTCCTGTCTCGAACCCGGTCAGGACTCGTAGGTCTGGTTGCCGTAGCGAAGGTCGTCGGGGGAGGTCCCCCCGCCCTCGGCCGGGATCGTCAGGTCGGTGGTCGTGCAGTCCGCGGTCGAGGTCGAGCAGGTGATGAGGCGCTGGCCCTTCACCTTGAACAGGTCACCGTCGGGTGACCAGCCGTAGTCGAAGGACTGGCCGTCGAGCGTGACGTGGGTGCCGGCGGCGACGTCGTACACATCGACGCGCTTGCCCTCGGAGTCGATCGTCGCGAAGCGGCCGTCGGGGGAGAGCTGGAGGTAGCCCGACCTTCCGGCGTCGACCGACAACAGCACCTTGCCGGTCGCGACGTCGACCACGGTCATCTGATGCCCGGTCTGCTCGACCGCCCGACCTCCCGAGACGTCCGGGTAGCCGGGCCCGATCGCATCGGTGGTGCCGACCTCACCGGTGCGCCAGTTCACGGTGCGCTCCACGTCGTCGGTGCCGACGTAGACGATGTCACCGCTGAGCGCGACCGGAGGAGCGGACCAGCCTCCCCACTTCTTCGCGTCCGGCACCGGAACGCGGGCGACCTCCTCGTCGGTGGAGATGTCGTGCACGACGACCTGCACCTCGCCGTCGACCACCTCGGCGTACGCCAGGTAGGGCTGGCCCGGGTCGACCCCGGGCACGACCTCCTCGGTCACCACCGACACCGGGTGGACGGTGCCGTCCTCGGTGACCAGCGAGAAGCGCTGCGGCCCGCCGCCGTCGCTGTAGTTGTTGTTGCCGTGCCGCACCAGCAGGCCGGCGGAGGTGTAGTAGGTCGACTTGATCGCCTTGTCGTCGATCGTGGCCGACTTGGTGCCGCCGTCGTAGAAGACGGTCGTGCCGAGGGTGAAGACGGCGCCGTGGCCCGTGCTGGGGCCCGCCGGCTCCAGCGCCTCGTCGTCGCCGCCGACCTTGCTGACGGCGTACCCACCGCCGAGCGTGAGTGCGGCGACGACGGCGAAGGTGGCGGCCGCGGTGCCGATCCGGTGCCGTCGGCGGAGGCGGTGGCCCTGCGACACGACCTCTGCGGCCGGCGGGGAGGGCACGTCCACGGTGTCGGCTTCGGCGCGGAGCAGCGCGGAGAGTCGCTCGGTCATGACGGGATTCCTTCGATCTGGGGCACGACGTCGTCGCCGAGCTGCATGCGCAGCCGGGCGAGGGCGCCGGAGGTCTGGCTCTTCACGGTGCCCTCGGAGATGCCGAGGGCCTGGGCGACCTCGCGGACGCTCAGGTCGTCGTAGTAGCGGAGCACCACGACTGCTCGCTGCCGCGGCGGCAGGGTCCGCAGCGCGTCGACCACGGCAGGCCGGTCGGTCGGATCGTGCTCGGCCGCCCCCTCGGGCAGCACCTCGGTGGGGTGCTCGTTGCGCCACGACCGGCGGCGGAACCACGAGGCGGCCGTGTTGGCCAGCACCACCCGGGCGTAGCCGGGGGCGGCAGCGGGCTCGCGCACCTTGCGCCAGGACGCGAACGTCTTGGCCAGGGCCGTCTGCACGAGATCCTCGGCGAGCTGGTGCTCGCCGAGCATCAGGTACGCCGTCCGGTACAGGCCCGGCCACACGGCGTGGACGAACTCGGTGAACTCCTCGTCCGTCAGCTGTTTCGCCATCGATCCTCCTTGAGCGGTCACCACGGTAGATGCGATGACCGGCGGATCGGTTGGGTCGCCTACCGTGTCGGAGTGGGATCGATGCTGCCGCCACTCGCCTGGCACACCGTGTTCACGCAGGGGGACCTGCGGCCGGGGTGGGACCTCGTGATCCTGCTCGGCGGCACGCTGTACGTCACCGGGCTCGTCCTTGCCGGTCGACAAGGTGAGCACCCAGTCCATCCGGTGCGGATCGCGTCGTTCCTGGGTGGCCTCGTGCTGCTCGCGTTCACGCTCAACTCCGGCATCGACGTCTACGGGTCGGTGCTCTTCTGGGTGCACATGATCGAGCACCTGCTGCTGATCATGGTCGTGCCCGCACTGCTGGTGCTCGGTCATCCGCTGACCGTCCTGGTGGCGGCGACCCAGGGCGCGACCCGAGACCGGGTACGTCGCTCGCTGGTCTCGGGGCCGGTCGCCGTTCATCACCCACCCGGCGTTCGGCTTCGCGTTCTACGCGGCCGTCATCGTCGGGACCCACCTGACGTCCTTCATGGATCAGATGATGAGCCACGCCTGGCTCGCGTCGACCGAGCAGGTGCTCTACCTCGCGTCCGGCTACCTCTTCCTGCTGCCGCTCCTCGGCGACGAGCCGATCCGGTGGAAGCCTCCGATGCTGATGCGCATCTTCCTGCTCGTGATCGGCATGATCCCGGACACCGTGGTCGGCATCGTGCTGCTGCAGACCGAGACCAACCTGTTCCCGACGATGCTGGGCAACGGACCATCGTGGGCGCCGGACGCCGTGCACGACATCAACGTCGGCGGAGGCATCATGTGGGCCGGCGGTGACGGCCTGATGATGTTCCTCGCCGTCGGCCTGGTCATCGCACTGCTGGCCAGCTCGGAGCGCAGCGACATCCTGGGCAGCTACGTCGAGGGCGTACGGCGGGAGACGCTGCGGGCCAATCTCGGCAAGGCGGACGACGACCCGATGCCCCTCGGCGAGAGTGGTGATCTGGACGACGACGACGCCGCCTTGGCGGCGTACAACCAGATGCTCGGGCGGATGAACCAGCACCGCGAGTGACCGGGGGAGTGCTCGGGTGCCGCCTCTCCTAGGATGGAACCCATGCCCGAGATCTCCCGCGACGAGGTCGCGCACCTGGCGAACCTCGCCCGGATCGACCTCGACCGACGCCGAGCTCGACCACCTCGCGCCGCAGCTGTCGGTGATCCTCGAGTCGGTCGCCTCGATCAGCGGCGTCGCCGGCGCCGACGTCCCGCCGACCTCGCACGCGCTGCCGCTGACCAACGTCTTCCGCGAGGACGTCGTGACGCCGTGCCTGACCCCCGAGCAGGCGCTGTCCGGCGCCCCGGAGGTCGACCAGCAGCGCTTCTCGGTCCCGCGGATCCTGGGGGACGAGCAGTGAGACCGACTGGACCGCAAGGACCGCGGCCGAGCTGGCCGACGCCCTCGCCGCCGGTGAGGCGACCTCGGTCGAGCTGACCCAGGCCTCCCTCGACCGGATCGCCGCGGTCGACGGCGCCGTGCACGCGTTCCTCCACGTCGACGCCGAGGGCGCGCTCGCCCAGGCCGCCGCCTCCGACGACCGACGGGCCGCGGGCACGCCTGCGTCCGCGCTCGACGGCGTGCCGATCGCGGTCAAGGACGTGCTCGCGACCGAGGGCCTGCCCGACGACCTGCGGCTCGAAGATCCTCGAGGGCTGGGTCCCGCCGTACGACGCGACCGTGGTCGCCAAGCTCAAGGCCGCCGGGCTGCCGATCCTCGGCAAGACCAACATGGACGAGTTCGCGATGGGCTCCTCGACCGAGCACTCGGCGTACGGCCCCACCCACAACCCGTGGGACCTGAACCGGATCCCCGGCGGCTCCGGCGGCGGCTCGGCCGCGGCGGTGGCTGCCTTCGAGGCGCCGATCGCGCTCGGCACCGACACCGGCGGCTCGATCCGCCAGCCCGGCGCCGTCACCGGCACGGTCGGCGTGAAGCCGACGTACGGCGGGGTCTCCCGCTACGGCCTCGTCGCGCTGGCCAACTCGCTCGACCAGGTCGGCCCGGTCACCCGGACCGTGCTCGACTCGGCGCTGCTGCACGAGATCATCGGCGGCCACGACCCGAAGGACTCCACCTCCATCGACCAGCCGCTGCCCGGCGCTGGTCGAGGCGGCCCGGCAGGGCGCCACCGGTGACCTGACCGGCGTCCGGATCGGCGTCGTCACCGAGCTCGGTCGGCGACGGCTACCAGGCCGGGGTGCTGACCCGCTTCCAGGAGTCGGTCGACCTGCTGGTCAAGGCCGGCGCCGAGGTGGTCGAGGTGTCCTGCCCCACTTCGTGCACGCGCTGGCGACCTACTACCTGATCCTGCCGGCCGAGGCGTCCAGCAACCTGGCCCGGTTCGACGCGATGCGCTACGGCCTCCGGGTGCTGCCCGAGGGCATCGAGGCGCCGTCGGCCGAGGACGTCATGCGCGCGACCCGCGAGGCCGGCTTCGGCGACGAGGTGAAGCGCCGGATCATCCTCGGCACCTACGCGCTGTCCAGCGGCTACTACGACGCCTACTACGGCCAGGCCCAGAAGGTGCGCACGCTGATCTCGCGGGACTTCGCGACCGCGTTCGAGCAGGCCGACGTGCTGGTCTCGCCGACCGCACCGACCACGGCGTTCCCGATCGGCGAGAAGGTCGACGACCCGATGGCGATGTACCTCAACGACCTCGCGACCATCCCGGCCAACCTGGCCGGCGTGCCCGGCATCTCGGTGCCGAGCGGGCTGGCCGACGAGGACGGGCTGCCGGCCGGCTTCCAGATCCTGGCCCCGGCGCTGGCCGACGACCGGTGCTACCGCGTCGGCGCCGCGCTCGAGGCGCTGCTGCTCGAGCAGTGGGGTGGCCCGCTGCTCGACCAGGCCCCGGCCCTGGAAGGAGCACCCGCATGACCACCGGCCACGACCCTGGTGGCCTTCGACGACGTCCTCGAGCGCTACGACCCGGCCCTCGGCCTCGAGGTCCACGTCGAGCTCAACACCACGACCAAGATGTTCTGCGGCTGCCCGGCGACCTTCGGCGGCGAGCCCAACACCCACGTCTGCCCGACCTGCCTCGGGCTGCCCGGCTCGATGCCGGTGGTCAACCGCAAGGCGGTCGAGTCGGCGATCCGGATCGGGCTCGCGCTCAACTGCGAGATCGCGGAGTGGTGCCGGTTCGCCCGGAAGAACTACTTCTACCCGGACATGCCGAAGAACTTCCAGACCTCCCAGTACGACGAGCCGATCTGCTTCGAGGGCTACATGGACGTCGACGTCGACGGCGAGACGCTTCCGCGTCGAGATCGAGCGCGCCCACATGGAGGAGGACACCGGCAAGTCGCTGCACGTCGGCGGCGCGACCGGTCGCATCCACGGCGCCGACCACTCGCTGGTCGACTACAACCGCGCCGGCATCCCGCTGATCGAGATCGTCACCAAGCCGATCACGGGTGCGGGGGAGAAGGCGCCGGCCGTCGCCCGCGCGTACGTCAGCGCAGCTGCGCGACCTGATCGTCGCGCTCGGCGTCTCCGAGGCCCGGATGGACCAGGGCAACCTGCGCGCCGACGTGAACCTGTCGCTCGCGCCGAAGGGCTCCGGCGTGCTCGGCACCCGCACCGAGACCAAGAACGTCAACTCGTTCCGCTCGGTCGAGCGGGCGGTCCGCTACGAGATGCAGCGGCACGCCGGCATCCTCGACGCCGGCGGCTCGATCCTGCAGGAGACCCGGCACTGGCACGAGGACACCGGGGTCACCACCAGCGGCCGGGAGAAGTCGGACGCCGACGACTACCGCTACTTCCCCGAGCCCGACCTGGTGCCGATCGCGCCCGTCGCGGGAGTGGGTCGAGGAGCTGCGCGGCACGCTGCCGGAGAACCCGACCGAGAAGCGGGCCCGGCTGCAGGCCGAGTGGGGCTTCACCGACCTCGAGATGCGCGACACCGTCGGCGCCGGCGCGCTCGGCCTGGTCGAGGAGACCATCGCCGCGGGCGCCTCGCCGCAGGCGGCCCGCAAGTGGTGGCTCGGCGAGCTGGCCCGCCGGGCCAACGACTCCGGGGTCGAGATCACCGACCTCGGCGTGACGCCCGCTCGACGTGGCGCGGCCGTGCAGGCGCTGGTCGACGAGGGCACGCTCAACGACAAGCTGGCCCGCCAGGTCTTCGACGGCCTGCTCGCCGGCGAGGGCACCCCCGACGAGATCGTGGCCGCCCGCGGGCTCGCGATCGTCTCCGACGAGGGCGCGCTGTCGGCCGCCGTCGACGCCGCCATCGCCGCCAACCCCGACGTCGCCGACAAGATCCGCGACGGCAAGGTCGCCGCCGCCGGTGCGCTGATCGGCGCGGTGATGAAGGAGATGCACGGCCAGGCCGACGCCGGCCGGGTCCGCGAGCTGATCCTCGAGAAGCTCTCCTAGGCCGACCGATGCCGAGTCGGCGCCAGTTTCCAGCAGTAGCGCCGACTCGGCGGTATGGTGGCCGCGGGATAGGCTGCGCGGGCACAACTCCATTCATCACGCCCGCCGTGGGGGAAGCCGGTCCAAGTCCGGCGCTGACCCGCAACCGTAGGCCGCTCGCCTCCGTCCCGGAGGAGCGGCGGCGAGCCGGAGCACCTGCTGCGACGCGTCCTGACCTCACGCTGTCGAGGAAAACAGCGGGTGGCGACCCGGGGATCATCCTCGGGCCTTCCCGCTGCGCAGCGGGAAGGAAGTCATGACTCGTACGTCTCGCCTCGCCGGGGCAGTCACCGCCGGCGCACTCGGCCCTGCGCTCTCGTCGCTGGGATGTCGGCAACCGCATCGGCGGCCCCGGCCGACTCCCGCCGATCGGGCCGGCAACTGGCTCGAGAGCCAGCTCACCGAGGGCCTGATCCACAACGGCCAGTACGACTTCGACGACTTCGGTCTGACCGCAGACACCGGCATGCGCGCTCGCCGCGGTCGGTGGGCACAGCAAGGCCGTCGCGGCAGGTCGAGCGGGCGCTCGCCGAACGTCGACAGCTGGACCACCGGCGTCGACTTCGGGCAGCTGCCGACATCTACGCGGCTCGATCGCCAAGGCCGCCGCCTTCGCCCAGCGGCAGGCGCCGATCCGACGGACTTCGGCGGCGTCAACCTGATCAACCGGCTCGAGGGCGGATCAGCTCGGAGAAGGGCCGATCGTCGGCCGCGTGCAGGACAAGACGACCGGCCCCGACTACTCCAACACGCTCGGTCAGGCGTACGCCGTCGCCGCGCTCAGCCAGGCGCCGGTCCGGCAAGGCCGACGATGCGACGACCTTCCTGCTGCGCCAGCAGTGCGAGGCCGGCTTCTTCCGGCTCGACTTCGCCGACGCCACGCGTCCGACCAGACCTGCGATGGCGCCGCCCGGACCGCGCGCCCGACACCGACGCCACCGCGATCGCGCGTGGTCAGCCTGCAGTCCATCAAGCACCCGACGGCCAAGGTGAAGCGGCGATCGCCGACGCCGTCGGATGGCTCAAGCGCAAGCAGGAGCCCAACGGCAGTTTCGGCGGTGGGCCGACGACCAACGCGCCGAACGCGAACAGCACCGGCCTCGCCGCCTGGGCGCTCGGTCAGGGCGGCAAGTGCACCGCGGCGAAGGACGCAGCAGGCTGGCTGGCGAAGCTGCCGCGCAACAACGGTGCCGTCGCCTACGACCGCTCGGCGCTGACGACGCCGATCGTCACGGACACCCAGGACCAGTGGCGCCGCGCGACCGCGCAGGCGGCGCCGGGCCTGCAGTTCCGCGCCGGGTGCTGAGAGCAGATTCGTGAGTCGCCTGGTCCGGGCCTTCCCGCGTCTCGCCGCCGCGACGTCCTCGTCGCGACCGCGGGACTGGTGGCGTCGGCCGGACCCGCCTCCGCGGCGACGTGCGCGACCGCCGCCGGCGTCACCGTCGTCGTCGACTTCCACGAGCTCGGCGGCGGCGTGCGGACGGCGTGCGTCGCCGGCGGCGGCGGCGACACCGCGGCCACGCTGTTCCCGGCGGCCGGCTTCTCGCTGAGCTACGTCCAGCGCACGCCGGGCTTCGTGTGCCGGGTCGCCGGCGCAGCCCGCCGACGACCCCTGCGTGAACACGCCGCCGGCGACGCCTACTGGGGGCTGTGGTGGTCGGACGGCAAGTCCGGCACCTGGACCTACGCCGACCGCCGGCGCGGGCTCGCAGCGGTGCCCGACGGCGGGTACGTCGCGTTCTCGTGGAACGGCAGCGCGACCCGGTCCGCGCCGGGCGTCGCGCCGACACCGCACCCGACCGCCACGCCCGACCCCGGCCGACCGCCACGCCGCCCGCCAAGCCGACGCAGCTCGCCGACGCCGCGGCCGTCGGCGCGCACCCGACCACGCCGCCCGGCGGCACCGACGGCGACACGCTCGCCGACCGACTCGCCGACCGCGTCGGCGAGCCCGAGTCGGGCAGCGCGCGCGAAGCCGGACAAGGAGCCCGTCGACGTCGGAGGGCCGTCCGCGAAGCCGACCGCCTCCGCGACGTCGGCCGTCCGCCTCGGCCAGTCGCGAGTCGCGCGATCCGACGGCCCGACCGACGCCGCCGACCCGACCTCGGCCGAGCCCGCCGACCCGGACGGTGGCCTGCCCGCCTGGGTCGCTCCGGCCGTGATCGTGGTGCTCTTCGGCGCGGTCGGCGGCGTCGCCGTCGTACGCCGGCGGAGATCGACCGACGCCGTGACCTCGACCGCGCGGCTCCCGCGCGACCTGCACCCGGTGGCCTGGTGGCTGTGGGCGCTCGGGCTCGCCGTCGCGGCGTCGTTCACCACCAACCCGCTGATCCTGCTGATGCTGATCGGGGTCGCCGCGCTGGTGGTCTCGCTGCGTCGCTCCGACCAGCCGTGGGCCGGATCGTTCCGCATCTACGTGTGGCTCGGCGTCGTGATCGTCGTGATCCGGGTGCGTTCCGGCTGGTCTTCGGCGGCTGGATCGGCGGCCGGGTGCTGCTCGACCTGCCCGAGATCCCGCTGCCGGACTGGGTCGCCGGCATCACCCTGCTCGGCCCGGTCTACGCCGAGGCGCTGCTCTTCGCCCTGTACGACGGGCTGCGGCTCGCGACGATCGTGATCTGCGTCGGCGCCGCCAACTCGCTGGCCAACCCGAAGCGGCTGCTGCGCTCGGTCCCGCCGGCGCTCTACGAGATCGGCACCGCGCTGGTCGTCGCGGTGACCGTGCTGCCGCAGTTCGCCGACAGCGCCCGCCGGGTCCGCGCCGCCCAGGCGCTGCGGGCCGGCGAGACCGGCCGGGTCGGCCGGCTGCGCCGCTTCCTGGTGCCGGTGCTCGAGGACGCGCTGGAGCGCTCGCTGGCGCTCGCCGCCGGCATGGACACCCGCGGCTACGGCCGCGCCGGCGGACTCGGCCGCGCCCAGCGTCGTACGACCGGAGCGCTGATGCTGCGTCGGTCTGGTCGGCATCTGCGTCGGCACCTACGCCGTCCTCGACCACACCGCGCCGCGCTTCCTGGCGCTGCCGATGCTGGCGCTCGGCGTCGCCGCCGCCGTCGCCGGGCTGCTCAGCGCCGGCCGCCGGGTCGAGCGCACCCGCTACCGCCCCGACTCGTGGCAGTGGCCCGAGTTCGTGGTGGTCGCCTCCGGCGTCCTCGTCGGCGCCGCCGGCTGGTGGGTGAGCCGGCACCAGATCGCGTCGCCTACCCGTCCCTCTCGTCGTTCCCGCCGGTCAGCGGGGTCGCGCTCGCCGCCATCGGGATCGGCCTGCTCGGCGCCCTCTGCGCTCCGCTGCCGGCCCGGCCCGCCACCGCCCCGCTCACGCGGGTGCGCCAGGAGGTGGCGGCGTGATCGAGCTGCGCGGCATCCGCTTCGGCTACGACGACGGCCCGCCGGTCCTCGACGGGGTCGACCTCACCCTCGACGACGGCGAGCTGGTGCTGGTCTCCGGCCCGACCGGCGTCGGCAAGTCCACCCTGCTCGGCGTCGTCACCGGCCTGGTGCCGCGCTTCAGCGGCGGCGTCCTCGACGGCGACGTGCTGCTCGACGGCGTCAGCATCGTGCGCACGCCGCCGCGCGAGCGCGCGCACGTCGATCGGGTACGTCGGCCAGAACCCGGCCGCGGGCTTCGTCACCGACACCGTCGAGGAGGAGCTCGCCTACGGCATGGAGCAGCTCGGGCTGCCGCCCGAGACGATGCGTCGCCGGGTCGAGGAGACCCTCGACCTGCTCGGCATCGCCGACCTCCGGGCCCGCGACCTGCGCACCCTCTCCGGCGGCCAGCAGCAGCGGGTCGCGATCGGCTCGGTGCTGACCATGCACCCGCGGCTGCTGGTCCTCGACGAGCCGACCTCCGCGCTCGACCCGACCGCGGCCGAGGAGGTGCTGGCCACGCTGACCCGGCTGGTGCACGACCTCGGCGTCTCGGTGCTGCTCGCCGAGCACCGGCTCGAGCGGGTGGTGCCGTTCGCCGACCGGATGGTGCTGCTCACCGGCACCGGCGGCGTCCAGGTCGGCGAGCCCGCCGACCTGCTGGCCACCTCGCCGGTCGTACCTCCGATCGTCGAGCTCGGCCGGGCCGCCGGCTGGAGCCCGCTGCCGCTGAGCGTGCGCGACGCCCGGCGCCGGGCCGGCGGCCTCGCGGCACTGCTGGGCACCCCACCGGCGATCGACGACACCGTGACCCCGGACGCCGTCGCCGTTCGCCGGCTCACCGTCGTGCACGGCAGACGGTCGCGCTGCGCGACCTCGACGTCCGCCTCGGGACCGGCCGGGTCACCGCGCTGATGGGCCGCAACGGCTCGGGCAAGTCGTCGCTGCTGTGGGCGCTGCAGGGCAGCGGACGCCGCACGTCGGGCACGGTCGACGTCGGCGGTACCGACCCCGCGCGGCTCGACGCCGCGGGACGCCGCGACCTGGTCGGGCTGGTGCCGCAGAACGCCGCCGACCTGCTCTACCTCGAGACCGTCGACGAGGAGTGCGCCGCCGCCGACGGAGGCAGCGGTGCTGCCGGCAGATCCTCGACGGGCTGGTCGCCGGGCATCCCCGGCGACCAGCACCCGCGCGACCTCTCCGAGGGACAGCGGCTGGCGCTGGTGCTGGCCCTGGTGCTCGCGTCGCGGCCGCCGGTGCTGCTGCTCGACGAGCCGACCCGCGGCCTCGACTACGCCGCCAAGCACGTCCTCGCCGGGATCCTGCGCGGCCTCGCCGCCGAGGGTCGCACCGTGCTGGTCGCCACCCACGACGTCGAGTTCGTGCGCCCAGGTGGCCGACGACGTCGTGGTGCTCGCCGAGGGCGAGGTCGTCTCGTCCGGCCCGGTGCGCCGGGTGGTGGCCGAGTCGCCGGCGTTCGCGCCGCAGGTCACGAAGGTGCTCGGCCCTCCGTGGCTGCGGGTCGACGAGGTCGCCGACCGGCTGAGCGCGTCATGAGCGCCCCCGCGATCCGGATCGCGCCGCGCTCGGCGCTGGTGCTCGGCGTCGCCTCGTTCGGCGGGCTGATGATGCTGTGCTGGCCGCTGCTGGTGCGGGTCCACGACGGCGGCCGGGTCGACCCGCCGTTCCTCTTCCTGGCGCTGCTGCCGGTCGTGATCGCGGTCGTGCTCGCCGAGCTCAGCGAGGGCGGCCTCGACACCCGGGTGCTGGCGATCCTCGGCGTGCTCAGCGCGGTCAACGCGATCCTGCGCGGCATCTCGCCGGGCCTCGCCGGTGTCGAGCTGATGTTCTTCCTGCTGATCCTGGCCGGGCGGGTCTTCGGGCCCGGCTTCGGCTTCGTGCTCGGCTGCACCTCGCTGTTCGCCTCGGCCCTGATGACCGCCGGTGTCGGTCCGTGGCTGCCGTACCAGATGCTCTGCTCGGCCTGGGTCGGGATGGGCGCCGGGCTGCTGCCGCGCCGGGTCACCGGCCGGCCGAGATCGCGATGCTGGCGGCGTACGGCGTGTTCGCGGCGTACGCCTTCGGGCTGCTGATGAACCTGTCCGGCTGGCCGTTCCTGCTCGGCATCGTGGTCGCGGGCCACGAGGGCTCGCTGTCGTACGTCGCGGGCGCGCCGGTGCTCGACAACCTGCACACGTTCCTCGTCTACACGCTGCTGACCTCGACCGGCGAGCTGGGACACCATCCGGGCGATCACGAACGCGGTCGCGATCGTGGTGCTCGGCCCGGCGATCCTGACCACGCTGCGCCGGGCGTCGCGGCGCGCGACCGTGACGGGCGTCCGTCACGGCGTCGATGAGCAGGATCCGGTCGTCGCCGTCCCGGGGCTCGCCGCGTCCGTCGGGGTTGCTGGTGGTCACCCACAGCTGCCCGTCGGGCGTGACGACGACGGTGCGCATCCGGCCGTACTCGCCGACGAAGAAGTCGGTCGGCCGGCTGGCCCGCCCGTCCGGTCACGTCGACCCGCCACAGCCGCTCGCCGCGCAGCGACGCCAGCCAGAGGTGGCCGTCGAGCCAGGCCAGGCCGGACGGTGAGGCGACGTCGGTGTCCCAGACGACCTGCGGGTCGACGTAGCCCCTGCTTGCCGCCGCGGCCCTCGATCAGCGGCCAGCCGTAGTTGTCGCCCGGCTCGATCAGGTTGAGCTCGTCGAAGGTGCTGTCGCCGAACTCCGAGGCCCACAGCCGGTCCTGGTCGTCGAACGCCAGACCCTGCACGTTGCGGTGGCCGTAGGACCAGATCTCCGAGCCCTCGAACGGGTTGCCCGGCGCCGGGTCGCCGTCGGTGGTGATCCGCAGGATCTTGCCGGCCAGCGTGCTCTGGTCCTGGGCGAGCGGCCCGTCGCCGGTCTCGCCGGTGGAGGCGTAGAGGTAGCCGTCCGGGCCGAAGGCGAGCCGGCCGCCGTCGTGGATGAAGCCGTTGGGGATCCCGTCGAGGATCACCTGGGGCGTGCCGAGCCGGCCGCCCTTCAGCGTCGCCTTGACGATCCGGTTGTCGGCCGCGGTGCTGAGGTAGAAGTAGAGCATCCGGTCCGTGGCGAAGTCGGGGGAGACCGCGACCCCGAGCAGCCCGGCCTCGCCGCCCTGGTCGCCGAGCGGCACGGCCGCGCTGAGCAGGCCGACCTCGGTGACGTCGTACGACGGAGCCTCGAGCAGCAGCACCTTGCGGGTGTCGCGCTCGGTGACCACCGCGTCGCCGTTCGGGCAGGAACGCCGATGCCCCACGGGGCGGCGAGACCGGTGGCGATCGTGTCGACGACCCTCGGCCGGGCCGGGATGTGAGGGCGAGGTGGACGTGGATGCTGGGCGACGACTCGGCCGCGGTCGGGCTGCGGCTCGGCGGTGACGGTCGCGTCGGGCTGCCCCGTCGCTGTCGCTGCAGCCGGTGACCAGCGCCGCGCTGAGCACGGCGGTGCCGACGAGTGCGGCGAGACGTCCCAGTCAGCCGACCCTGCGCGAGGAACTCCAGCAGCAGCTCGTGCACGCGGTCGGGCTGCTCCATCTGGAGGAAGTGGGTGCCGCGGAGCTCGGCGTACGTCGCGCCGTCGATCCGCGCGGCCGCGCTGGCCATCGTCGCGGGCGCCGGCCAGCACGTCGTAGCGTGCCGGCGACGAAGGCGGCCGGGACCGTGATGCTCGCTCAGCGAGACGCGCGGGTGCTGGGAGGTGTGCAGGGCGAGGTGGCACGTACCAGTCGACCGGGATCGTCGAGGAACGCCGCGACCGCGCGCGCGGCCAGCTCCGGGTCGGCGACCGGGAGCATGAAGCCGCTGTGGCTGAGCACGTCGACGGTGCGCTTGCCGACCGGCAGCCGGCTGGTGATCGGGGTGATCGCGCGGCCGCCGTACTTGAGGACGCGGGCGAGGTTGACGGCGACACTCCTGGCGGCGACCCGGGGCAGGCGCAGCGGGCCGAGCATGGTGGCGAAGGTGTCGCCCGGGACGCCGGCGACCGCGAACAGGCCCGGCACCCGCTCCGGGTGGCGGACGGCCAGCTCGTACATCGTGTTGACGCCCATCGACCAGCCGACCAGGACGGCGCGGTCGATGCCGAAGTGGTCCATCACCGAGAGGGCGTCCTCGACGAACTCCTCGATGCCGCACCCGGTCGAGGTCGGCGGGACGGTCGGAGCCGCCGGTGCCGCGGTGGTTCCACGACACGACGCGGACGCCGCAGTCCGGGTCGAGGAACGCCGGCCAGGTCCAGGCGCTGGTGCCGAGCCCGTTGCACAGCACGACCGTCGGGCCGTCGATCACGCCGTCCGGGTCGTTGGTCCAGGCGCGCAGCCGGGTGCCGTCGTCGGAGAGGACGTCGTGGAAGGCGAGCGTCCCGGGAGCGTCGCGGGTGTGCTCGGCGCGGAGGCGGACATGTCGCCGATTGTGCCCTGAGCCCGGGTCCGGACCCGTCAGGGGTGGCTGAGCTCACCGGGCTGTCAGGGAGAGTCATCCTGCCCGGTGAACTCAGCCGTGTGCAGCCTGGGCTGCGACTTCCGCCACCGTCGTCCGGCCGCGAGCGGCCAGGAACTCCTCGACATCGTCGAGCTCGGCACGCCGTTGTGCGAGGGCGGTGGAAGCGATCATGGCGTTGCGCCGGGCGCGCTGCTGCGACTCGACCGGCCAACGACGTACGGGATCGACGAGGCGGCCGACGGCGTACGGCGCGAGCGACATCTGCAGGCTCCCCATGGGCTCTCCCGAACAGGTGGTTGGTTCGCACCAACGCTAGGGGGGCGCCGGTTCTCGGGGGGTCAACACGGTGTGACAGTTCGGTGAACGCCTGCTGGTCCAGTGGTCTCGAGACTCACCAGCCCACCTTGTCGGCCGAAACCGTCCGACACGCCGTTGCCGTAACGGCGTGTCGGCGGGTTTCCCCGGGCGCCCGGGGAATCCCGCCGCCGCCCCTCAGTCCGGCGCAGGCGCCAGCGTGCGCGAGGAGCGGGTGGCGCCGACGGAGGCGATGACGACGCAGACCATCGCGACCCACTGCTCGGCGGTGAGGAACTCCTCGAGCACGACGATGCCGGCCAGCGCGGCGGCGGCGGGCTCGAGGCTCATCAGGATCGAGAAGACCGCGGGCTTGATCGATGCGCAGCGCGACCAGCTCGCAGCATGTAGGGGATCACCGAGCTGAGCAGGCCGACGGCGGCACCGAGCGCGAGGATCCGCGGGTCGAGCGAGGTCGCCGCCGCCCTCGCCGATGGCGCAGCGGGGTCAGCAGCACGGTGGCGACCACGCTGGCGAGGGCCAGCCCGTCGAACCCGGGCCAGCGCCGACCGGTCTGCGCGCTCAGCAGGATGTACGCCGCCCACATCGCGCCGGCCAGCAGCGCGAAGAGCACGCCCGGCCAGGTCGAGCGTCGCCGCCCTCGAACCCGAGCAGCGGCGACCCCGACCCCGGCGAGCACGACCCAGAGCAGGTCGCGCAGCCGCCGCGAGCCGATCACCGCCAGGGTCAGCGGGCCGACGAACTCCAGGGTGACGGCGACACCGAGCGGGATCCGCGCGAACGCCTGGTAGATCGCCCAGTTCATGGTCCCGAGGCTGACGCCGAAGGCGAGCACGACCAGCCAGTCCTGGCGCGAGCGCCCGCGCAGCGCGGGCCGGGCGACGCGCCAGCAGCACGACCGCGCTGGTGACCAGCCGCAGCCACACGATCGTGGTCGGCGCGACCTCGTCGAAGAGGCTCTTCGCGATCCCGGCGCCGAACTGCACCGACAGGATCCCGATCAGGACCAGCCAGACCGGTGAGACTCGCAGCGATGAGTCTCTGTCGGTCACCGGGTCAATCTAGAAGAATGCCCTGACAACCGAGGAGGCGGCATGACAGACCGGACGCTCGTGATGGTCGGGACCCGCAAGGGTCTGTGGATCGGTACGTCGGACGAGGCCCGGGTGGACTGGGAGTTCACCGGCCCACACTTCGACATGGAGGAGGTCTACTCCTGCCTGGTCGACACCCGCGGCGACGTCCCGCGGCTGCTCGCCGGCGCCTCGTCGAGCTGGCTGGGCCCGCAGGTGTGGCGCTCCGACGACCTCGGCGCGCTCCTGGCAGGAGACGCCGAACGGCGCGGTCCGCTTCCCCGACGACACCGGCGCGACCGTCGAGCGGGTCTGGCAGCTGGTGCCGGGCACCGAGCCCGACGTCGTGTACGCCGGCACCGAGCCGGCCGCGGTCTGGCGCTCGAGCGACCGCGGTGAGACCTTCGACTCTCGAGCGCGCGCTCTGGGACCACCCGCACCGGCCCGAGTGGGGCGCCGGCTTCGGCGGCCAGGCCTTCCACACCGTGCTGCCGCACCCCGACCGACCCGCGAGTCGGTGACCGCGGCGCTCTCCACCGGCGGCGTCTACCAGACCGTCGACGGCGGACAGACCTGGGAGCCGCGCAACCACGGCATCCGGGCCGAGTTCCTGCCCGAGGGCCAGCAGTTCCCCGAGTTCGGCCAGTGCGTCCACAAGGTCACCCGGCACCCGGCTCGCCCCGAGCGGCTCTACCTGCAGAACCACGGCGGCGTCTACCGCTCCGACGACCACGGGCTGATCTGGAAGTCGATCGCCGACGGGCTGCCGGCCGACTTCGGCTTCCCGATCGTGGTCCACCCGCACGAGCCGGACACGATCTTCGTCTTCCCGATCAACGGCGGCGACCGGCGCTACCCGCCCGAGGCCAAGGCCCGGGTCTGGCGCTCCCGCGACGCCGGCGAGACCTGGGAGGAGCTCGGCGACGGGCTGCCCGACTCGTTCTACGTCGCGGTGATGCGCGACGCCATGAGCGCCGACGACCACGAGCGCACCGGCCTGTACGTCGGGGCGCGCAACGGCGCGGTCTGGAGCTCGGCCGACGAGGGCGAGACCTGGCAGCAGATCGTCGCCGACCTCCCGGACGTGATGGTGGTCCGGGCGGCCGCGATCTGAGCGCGGATCAGGGTGCCTCGCCGAGGACGTCCTCCTCGAGCTGCGACTCCTGGAGGGAGTCTTCGACGTGCCGCTCGATCTCCTCGGTGGAGAGCGGGAACCGCAGCGCGAGGGCGTAGATGATCAGCGAGAACACGAAGATCACCGGGATCGACGTCTCGAACGTGAGGATGTCCAGGTTGCCCTTGGTCGGATCCTCGGGGTAGTTGCCGAGCCAGGAGATCACCAGGAGGCCGAGCAGCCACGGGACCACCCAGGTGGCGCCGGACCTGAAGTCGAGCTTGGGGGTGTCCTGACCCATGACGTGGTAGATCGGCAGCAACACGAAGCCGATCGCGACCGCGACGCCGAGCTTCCAGACGATGTCCCAGCCGGACCAGTAGATGATCAGGTTCGACGCGAAGAAGGCCAGAACCGGAATGACGTGACCGCCGGGGAGTCGGAACGGGCGCTCGTGGTCGGGCAGCTTCTTGCGCAGCGCCGAGAGGACGAGCGGACCGGAGGCGAAGGACAGCACGGTCGCCGAGGTGATGAAGCCGACCAGCTGCTGCCAGCTCGGGAAGGGCAGGAAGACGATCAGGCCGACCACGAACGTCACGATCAGGCTGATGAACGGGACGCCGCGGTCGGTGGTCTTGGCGAGTGCCTGGGGGGCGTTGCCGTTGCGCGCCATGGCGTAGGAGATCCGCGACGTGACGGTCGTGTAGATCAGGCCCGTGTCGGCGGGTGAGATGATCGCGTCTGCGTACAGCAGCACGGAGAGCCAGCCGAGGCCGAGCAGGGTCGCGATCGCGGCCAGCGGCCCGAAGTCACCCTCGAAGCTGAGCTTGGCCCAGGATCCGGAGTCGGCCAGCGTGGAGTGCGGGAGCGCCGCGATGAAGGCGACCTGCAGCAGGATGTAGATGAGCGCCGTGAGCAGCACCGAACCGACCACGGCGATCGGGACGTTCCGCTTGGGATTGTCGGTCTCGCCCGCGAGCTCGATGCCCTGTCTGAACCCGAGGTAGGAGAAGACGATGCCGGAGGTCGCGATCGCGGTGAAGACGCCGTGCCAGCCCGAGGGCATGAATCCGTAGTCGGTGAAGTTCTCGGTGTGGAACGCCGAGGTCATGAAGGCGGCGATCACCAGCACGATGACGGCGATCTTCCACCAGACCAGCACGTTGTTGATCCGGGCGAACCACTTGATGCCGTAGTAGTTGATGACGACGAACACGGCCATCAGCACCACCGCAGCGGCATAGCCCAAAGCGGTCAGCGTGTGGACGGTCTCCCCGTCGACCAGGTGCGACTGGGTGAAGGGCGCGTACTTGGTGGCGTACTGCAGCGCAGCCTCCACCTCGATCGGTGCGGTCGTGGCCACCGCGACCCAGGTGATCCATCCGCAGGCGTAGCTCGCGAACGACCCGAAGGCGATGTGCGGGAAACGCACCACCCCTCCGGAGAGCGGGAACATCGTCCCGAGCTCGGCGTACACCAGGGCGATCAGCAGGATCATCACGGCGCCCAGCGCCCACGAGATGATGGCTGCCGGACCCGCCTCGATCGAGGCGTTCAGCGCCCCGAAGAGCCAGCCAGATCCGATGATCGACCCGACGCTGGCGAACAGCAGTCCGACGACGCCGATGTGCCGTTTGAGCTGGTGAGGTGCAGCTGACGGTTCCTCGGTGGCAGTGGACATCTGTGCTCCTCCACATCGCGTTGATGGGCAACCAACGTGAGGTGCCCGGCGGCGAGTCGAGGTAAACGTCTACGACTGAGGAACGTGCGGTCCCATCGCCGGCGGTTCCGTGCTCGGCTAGCATCGGGAGCTCGATGCCGTCGACCTCCTCGGCGGGCTGGATCGGGTCGGGTACGCCGGCGGTGATGGTGCTGCCGTCGGCGCGGGTGCCGCCGATGACCGGGTGGTCGCCGAGCAGGCCGTCGATCCGCGGACCCTGGTCCGGCAGGTCGACGACCAACGGCTCGCCCTTCGCGACGACGTACGGCGTGCCGCGCACCACCAGGGGTACGTCGCCCTCGCCGTCGGTGATCGTGAACGTCACCTGGCTCTGGGTGAGGTCGACCAGCAACCGCGAGCCGCGCCAGCACAGGCGGAACCGCAAGGCTGCTCCACCCGGCGGGCAGCCGCGGGTCGAAGCGAGAGCGCGCCGCCGTGGTCGCGCATTCCGCCGAAGCCGAAGACCAGCGCGCTCCACACGCCGCCGGTCGACGCGATGTGCAGGCCGTCGACGGTGTTGCCGTGCAGGTTCATCAGGTCGACGTACAGGCCCTGGTGGAAGTAGTGCAGCGCGACGTCGTGGTAGCCCACCTCGGCCGCGATGACCGACTGCACGACGGCCGAGAGCGTCGAGTCGCCGGTGGTGATCGGGTCGTAGTACTCGAAGTCGGCGCGCTTCTCCTCAGGCGTGAAGCGGTCGCCCTGCAGGAACAGCGCGAGCACCACGTCGGCCTGCTTGAGCACCTGGAAGCGGTAGATCACCAGCGGGTGGTAGTGCAGCATCAGCGGCCGCAGCTCGGCCGGGGTGCGGGACAGGTCCCACACCTCGCGGTCGAGGAAGAAGTCGTCCTGCGGGTGGATGCCGAGGCCGGAGTCGTAGGGGATCGTCATGCCGCGCGCGCAGGCGCGCCACTCGCCGACCTCCTCGTCGCTGAGCCCGAGCCGGGCGGAGACGCGGACGTAGTGCTCGGCGTGCTGGGTGCGGATCAGCTCGACCGCGGTGACCGCCTGCTCGAGGTTGAAGCGGGCCATCACGTTGGTGAAGAGGTTGTTGTTGACGACGGTCGTGTACTCGTCGGGCCCGGTGACGCCGTGGATGTGGAAGGACGGCTCGCCGTTGCTGCGCCAGAAGCCGAGGTCGGCCCACATCCGCGCGGTCTCCACGAGGATGTCGATGCCCTCGCGGACCAGGAACCCCTCGTCGCCGGTGGCCGCGACGTACTTCACCAGCGCGTAGGCGATGTCGGCGTCGATGTGGACCTGGGCCGACCCGGCGGCGTAGTAGGCCGAGGCCTCCTCGCCGTTGATGGTGCGCCACGGGAACATCGCGCCGCTCTGCGCCATCTCCCGGGCCCGCTCGCGCGCGGCCGGGAGCATCACCGAGCGGAAGTGCAGGGTGTTGCGGGCGACCTCGGGCTGGGTGTAGGTCAGGAACGGGATCGACGTAGACCTCGGTGTCCCAGAAGTAGTGGCCCTCGTAGCCGGAGCCGGTCATCCCCTTCGCCGGCACGCCGAGCCCGTCGGTGCGACCGCTGGCCTGGGCCAGCGAGAAGAGGTTGTAGCGGATCGCCTGCTGGACCTCGGCCGGCTCGCCGTCGGCGCCGTCGATCTCGACGTCGGCGGCCGACCAGAAGTCGGAGTACCACTCCCGCTGGTCGGCGACGTAGTGGTCGAGGCCGTGCCGCCGGCGCGGTCGAGGGTGCGGTCGCAGCGGTCGGAGAGCTCGCGGACCGGCACCGCCGCGCGAGGAGTGGTAGGCGACCGCCTTCTGCAGCCGGGTGGTGCTGCCCTCGGTCGCGTCGATGCGGAAGACCATCTTGGCCAGGTCGTCCTCGCAGCGGGTGACGACCTCGTGCTCGTCGTCGGTGGTGAGGACGTGGTCGGCGGCGACGCGCGACCGTCATGCCGGAGTTGGCGCACTGGTAGCCCAGCAGCATCCGGCTCGCCCTCGTGGGCGTAGCTCATCCGGGGCAGCAGCACCCGGCCGGCGAACGCCGCCGCCTTGCGCGGGTCGATCGGGTCGAGGTCGGGGGACCGACGGTGTGGAACTCGTCGCGGCCGTCCTGGCGGTTGAGGATCTGCGAGGAGATCACGATCGGGGCGTCGCCGGTCAGCACCTCGATCTCGAGGGTCATCAGCGCGAGGTGGCGCTGGGTCATCGAGACCATCCGGGTGGAGTCGATGCGGACCCGCTTGCCCGACGGGGTGCGCCACACCAGGCAGCGGCGCAGCACGCCGTCGCGGAAGTCGAGGCGGCGCTCGTACTGCTCGAGGTCGGAGGTGCCGAAGGTCAGCGGCTCGTCGTCGACGTAGATCTTCATCAGCTTGGCGTCCGGGGCGTTGACGATCGTCTGGCCGGTGCGGGCGAAGCCGAACGCCGCCTCCGCGTGCCGGATCGGCCAGGTCTCGTGGAAGCCGTTGAGGAAGGTGCCGTGGGCGTACGACGGGCGCCCCTCCTCGGGGTTGCCGCGCATGCCGAGGTAGCCGTTGGAGACGGTGAACAGCGTCTCGGTCACGCCGAGGTCGGCCGGCTGGTAGCTGGTCTCGACGAGCGCCCACGGGTCGACGGGGAAGCGACCGCGGTCCATCGGGTTCGGCCCGACCGCCGTGCCGTTCATGCGGACTGCTCCGGGCACCAGCTCGTCGAGGTCGCTGACCACGAGTCCGGCGCCGGCCTCGCTGAGCCGCTCGTGACCAGCGCCTCGGTCGACGCCGATCACCAGCCCGAAGTCACCGGCCGCGCCGGCGCGGACGCCGGACACGGCGTCCTCGAGCACCACGGCCTTGTCGGCGCGTCGCGCCGAGCACCTCGGCGGCGTGCAGGAACGTGTCGGGCGCGGGCTTGCCGGGCAGGCCGAGCTCGGTCGCGACCTTGCCGCTGACGACGGTGGCGAACCGGTCCGACGAGGCCGGCCGCCTCGAGCACCGCGGGCGCGTTGGCCGACGAGGAGACGACCGCGAGCGGCATGCCCAGCTCGCGGAGGTGGTCGAGCAGCAGCACCGAGCCGGGGTACGCCGTCACGCCGTCGCGCTCGAGCACCTCGTTGAAGGCGTCGTTCTTGCGGTTGCCGAGCCCGGCCACGGTGTCGGCGCTCGCCGGGTCGTCGGCGGAGCCGTCGGGCAGCGAGATGTGACGCGAGTCGAGGAAGTCGCGCACCCCGTCGTACCTCGGCTTGCCGTCGACGTGCGCGAAGTAGTCGTCGTCGGCGTACGGCGAGGTGTCGGCGCCGGGCTCGTCGTAGGAGGAGAGGAAGGCGTTGAACATCTCCGACCAGGCGCGCATGTGCACCTCGGCGGTCGGGGTCACCACTCCGTCGAGGTCGAACAGCACGGCGTCGAAGTCCTGCCAGGTCACGAGGCTCACCTGCCCAGGCTAGGGGTCGCTCGCCCTGGGACGGGGACGTTGACCCAACCGTCACCCAGATGTCACGTGGACCCGGTCCCGCGCGCGCGTACGTCGCGTCGTCGTCGATGTCGGCGCGACTGCGATCGGGCAGCGCCGCACAGGCACCCAACGTGATCACGGCGGACAACGCCATGTAGGCGGCGACGGCGTAGCCGGTGCCGAACTCGTGGATCAGCCAGGTCGCGATCAGCGCGGCCGGGCCGCCGGCGACGACCGAGGCGAGCTGGTAGCCGAGCCCCGCGCCGCCGTACCGCAGCGAGGTCGGGAAGCACTCCGCGATCAGCGAGGCCTGCGGGCCGTACTGCATGGCGTGCGGGATCAGGCCCGAGGCAGAGCGCGACGAACACCAGCCAGCCGATGCCGCTGTCGAGCATCGCGAAGTAGACGAAGCCCCACACGCCGGTGATCGCGGCGCCGGTCATGTAGACCTTCTTGCGGCCGATCGTGTCCGACAGGTTGCCGAAGTACGGGGATCAGCACGAACTCGATGGACGCGGCGATCAGCGTGCCGATCAGCACGAAGTTCGTTGCTGAAGCCGTGCTCGTCGTCGGTCAGGTAGGACAGCACGAACGCCGTCACGACGTAGAACGGCATCTGCTCGGACATCCGGACCAGCGCCGAGAGCACGATCTCCTTGGGGTGCCGCTGGATCACCTCGGCGCACGGGCGTGCGGTGCGACGCGCTTCTCCGCGACCGCGCTTGGCGAACATCGGGGTCTCGAGGATCGGCAGCCGGATGTACAGGCCGATCGCGACCAGCACGCAGGCTGAGCAGGAACGGGATCCGCCAGCCCCAGGCGAGGAACGGCGGCCTCGGTGAGTGACGACGTTGCAGATGCGTCAGCATGCCGGTGCCGAGGATCAGCCCGGTCGCGACGCCGAGCTGCGGCCAGCTGCCCATCAGGCCGCGGCGCTTCTGGTCGCCCCACTCCATGGACAGCAGCACCGAGCCGCTCCACTCGCCGCCGACGGCGATCGCCCTGGAGGACGCGCAGCGGCGATCAGGCAGATCGGCGCGGCGGCGCCCCAGTGCGGCGGCGCCGGGCAGCACGCCGATCAGCGCGCGTCGACGATGCCCATCAGCAGCAGCGTGACGATCAGGGTGGCCTTGCGGCCGATCCGGTCGCCCCAGTGGCCGAAGATCGCGGCGCCGATCGGTCGGGCCGCGAAGCCCACGAAGTAGGTGGCGAACGACTCGAGCGTGCCGACGTAGTGCGAGGAGTTCGGGAAGAACACCTCCGGGAAGACAAGGGCGGCAGCGGTGCCGTAGAGGAAGTAGTCGTACCACTCGATGGTGGTGCCGATGGTGCTGGCGAGGGCGGCCTTGCGGACCTGCCGTCGGTGCTCCGCGGTGCCCTCCGCCTCGAGCGTGTCTCGTGCTGCTTGTGCGTCGAGTGTCATCACGATGCCCTTCTCCCGCGGCCCGATGTCGCGGGTGTCGGTACGGCTCACGTGTGAGTGCCGTCACAATCCGTACCCGGCCGACCGGTGGTCAAACCGGCGCCCGTGCTCGCTGCTGATCGGAGGTCGGGCCTGTCGAGACCGGTCCCCGCGGCCCGACTACTCTCGACGCATGACCGAGCACGACATCAAGCCCCGTTCCCGCGACGTCACCGATGGCCTCGAGAAGGCCGCCGCCCGGGGAATGCTGCGGGCCGTAGGCATGGGCGACGACGACTGGGTGAAGCCGCAGATCGGCGTCGCGTCGAGCTGGAACGAGATCACCCCCTGCAACCTGTCGCTCCAGCGACTCGCGCAGGCGGTCAAGAACGGCGTGCACGCCGCCGGTGGCTACCCGCTCGAGTTCGGCACCATCTCGGTGTCCGACGGCATCGCGATGGGTCACGAGGGCATGCACTTCTCGCTGGTGTCCCGCGAGGTGATCGCCGACTCGGTCGAGACCGTGATGATGGCAGAGCGCCTCGACGGCTCGGTGCTGCTGGCCGGCTGCGACAAGTCGCTGCCCGGGATGCTGATGGCGGCGGCGCGCCTCGATCTCTCGAGCGTCTTCCTCTACGCCGGGTCGATCATGCCCGGCCAGGTCGACGGCAACGACGTCACGATCATCGACGCCTTCGAGGCGGTCGGCGCCTGTCTGGCCGGCAAGATCAGCCGCGCCGAGGTCGACCGCATCGAGAAGGCGATCTGTCCGGGCGAGGGAGCCTGTGGCGGCATGTACACCGCCAACACGATGGCAGCCGTCGCCGAGGCGATCGGCATGTCGTTGCCCGGCTCGGCTGCGCCGCCGGCCGTCGACCGTCGTCGCGACGGGTTCGCCCACCGCTCCGGTGAGGCGGTGGTCAACCTGCTCCGCCACGGCATCACCGCCCGCCAGATCATGACCAAGGAGGCGTTCGAGAACGCCATCACGGTGGTGATGGCGCTCGGCGGCTCGACCAACGCTGTGCTTCACCTGCTGGCCATGGCCCGCGAGGCCGAGGTCGACCTCACCATCGACGACTTCAACCGGATCGGTGACAAGGTCCCGCACCTCGCCGACCTCAAGCCCTTCGGCAGGTACGTCATGTACGACGTCGACAAGATCGGCGGCATCCCCGTGGTCATGAAGGCGCTGCTCGACGCCGGGCTCATGCACGGCGACTGCCTGACCGTCACCGGCAAGACGATGGCCGAGAACCTCGCCGACCTCGCCCCGCCGGACCTCGACGACGACGTGATCCGCAAGCTCGACCGGCCGATCCACGCGACCGGTGGACTGACCATCCTCAAGGGCTCGCTGGCTCCTGAGGGCGCGGTGGTGAAGACCGCCGGGTTCGACGACTCGGTCTTCTCCGGCACGGCCCGGGTCTTCGACGGCGAGCGGGCTGCGATGGACGCGCTCGAGCGTGGCGAGATCGAGCCGCGCGACGTCGTGGTCATCCGCTACGAGGGCCCCAAGGGCGGTCCGGGCATGCGCGAGATGCTCGCGATCACCGGCGCGATCAAGGGCGCCGGCCTCGGCAAGGACGTGCTGCTGATCACCGACGGCCGCTTCTCCGGCGGTACGACCGGCCTGTGCGTCGGCCACATCGCTCCCGAGGCCGTCGACGGCGGCCCGATCGCGTTCGTCCGCGACGGCGACACCATCACGCTCGACGTGGCCAACCGGCTGCTCGAGATCGAGGGTGTCGACGAGGACGAGTGGGAGCAGCGGCAGGTCGGCTGGGAGCCACTGCCGCCGAAGTACACCCGAGGCGTGCTCGGCAAGTACGCCAAGATGGTGCAGTCGGCCGCGCACGGCGCCATCACCGGCTGAGGCCGGTCAGCCTCCCGCGGTCCCCGCGATCGTGAAGGACATCCGGTGGGTCCCGCCGGGCTCGAGCACGGTCAGGTCGATCCCGGAGCGGAAGGCGTTCGGGGGAGCGGTCGTCGGCTCGACGGCCAGCGCCTCGCGCTCGCGACCCTTGATCGTGTCGCCGGTGAAGACGTGCAACCAGCCGATGCTCTCGTGGCCGGTGAGGCTGACGCTGCGGCCGGTGTCGGGGTCGACCAGCGTGGCCGTCGCGCCGTCGGCCACCCCGCCGTACGGATGGTCGAGGACGAGGTCGCCGATCGGGCGCCCCTCGCGGAAGTCGTACGGCGTACCGTCGACCGGCTGTGCCGACGAGGGGTGGCCGCGCTCGTCCATCGGGCACCACGACGTCGCGGGCAGGGTCAGCACGCACTCGTCGACCCGGCGGCCGACGGTCAGGTAGGGATGCAGACCGCTCGCGTACGGCGCCCGCTCGGTGCCGACGTTGGTGGCTGACAACGTGGTGGTCAGACCGTCGTCGCCGAGGCGGTAGTCCGCCTCCAGGTCCAGGGCGAAGGGATAGCCCTTCTGCGGCTGCAGCTCGTAGCGCAGCACGACGTGGTCAGCGGTGTGCACGGCGACCTCCCAGGCCACCCAGTGCGCGAGCCCATGGATGGCGTTGTGCTTGGCCGGCTCGCTGAGCGGCAGCTGGAGGTGGCGCCCGTCGAAGTCATAGGCGCCGTCGGCAACCCGGTTGGGCCACGGCATCAGCACACCACCGCGGACGCTCGCGCACATCGCGCCCGGCTCGGAGCCGGCGACCAGGTCGCGGCCGTCGAGGGTGAGGGTGCGCAGGCACGCCCCCACGGTGACGACCTCGGCCGCGAACGGACCGTGGGTCAGGGCGAGGGGGAGTCCGGCAGCGTCACGCACGAAGCACACCCTGACAGAGAGTGGCTAGGGTCTGCACGTGCCTCTCGTAGCGGGGATCGACTCCTCGACCCAGTCCTGCAAGGTGGTGGTCTCTGACGCGGACAGCGGTGAGATCGTCCGCACCGGCCACGCCCCCCATCCCGAGGGCACCGAGGTGCATCCCGAGGCGTGGTGGGACGCGCTGCAGCAGGCGATCGCTGCGGCCGGCGGCATCGACGACGTCGAGGCCGTCGCGGTCGGTGGGCAGCAGCACGGCATGGTCTGCCTGGACGCCGCCGGCGAGGTCGTGCGACCGGCGCTGCTGTGGAACGACACCCGCTCCGCGCAGGCCGCCCTCGACCTGATCGAGGAGCTCGGCGGGCCGCAGCTGTGGGTGGATGCGGTCGGACTGGTCCCGGTGGCGTCGTTCACCGTGACCAAGCTGCGCTGGCTCGCCCAGCACGAGCCGGACCACGCCCGCCGTACGGCGGCGGTGTGTCTGCCCCACGACTACCTGACCTGGCGGCTCGCGGGGGCGCAGGGTCTCGATACCCTGGTCACCGACCGCGGCGACGCGAGCGGCACCGGCTACTGGTCACCGGCGACCAACGACTACCGCCGTGACCTGCTCGGGCTCGGGCTCGGACACGACGCGATCCTGCCGCGGGTGCTCGGACCGGCCGAGGTCGCGGGCCGGATGCCGAGCGGCCCACTGCTCGGTCCCGGCACCGGTGACAACGCCGCCGCCGCGCTCGGTCTCGGGGCCGTCGCCGGCGACGTGGTGCTCTCGATCGGCACCTCGGGCGTCGCGTGCGCCGTCGCCGAGCAGCCGGTCGGCGACGTGTCGGGTGCGGTCGCCGGGTTCGCGGACGCCACCGGTCGCTTCCTGCCGCTGGTCGCCACCTTGAACGCCGCCCGGGTGCTCGACGCCGCGGCTCGGATGCTCGGCGTCGACCACGAGGTGCTCTCCGAGCTCGCGCTCTCCGCACCGGCGGGCGCGGGCGGGATGGCTCTGGTGCCCTACCTCGAGGGGGAGCGCACCCCGAACAAGCCGGACGCCACCGGTGCGATCCACGGGCTGCGGCTCGAGACCGCCAACCCGGCGTACCTCGCGCGGGCATCCGTCGAGGGCATGCTCTGCGGCCTGGCCGACGCCGTGGACGCGGTCCGCGCCCTCGGAACCCCTGTCGAGAGGCTGATCATGGTCGGTGGTGCGGCCCGCTCGCGGGCCGTGCGCGAGATCGCCTCGGCGGTCCTCGGACTGCCGGTCGACGTCCCGCCGCCGGGGGAGTACGTCGCCCGCGGCGCCGCGCGCCAGGCCGCGTGGGTGCTGGCCGGCAGCGACGAGCCGCCCGTGTGGCCGCTCGCCGGCGTTGTCTCGACGGAGGTGGAGCCGACGCCGTCCGTGCGGGAGCGGTACGCCGAGGTGCGCGACCTGACTGCGAGTCGACCGTGAACGATCGTGACCGCGCCGACCCGCTGGCGTCGTACCGCGACCGCTTCGTGGGCGCGTCGTCCGATCTCGTCTACTTCGACGGCAACTCCCTCGGCCGGCCGCTGAAGGCGAGCGGGCCGCGGCTCGCGGCGTTCGTGGAGGAGGAGTGGGGCGGGCGGCTGATCCGAGGCTGGGACGAGCGTTGGATGGAGCTCCCGCACCGGATCGGGGACGACCTCGGCCGGATCGTGCTCGGCGCCGCTCCCGGGCAGACGATCGTGGGCGACTCGACGACGGTGCTGCTCTACAAGCTGATGCGCGCCGCCGTCGCGGCTCGCCCCGGTCGGACCGAGATCGTGCTCGACCGCGACAACTTCCCGACCGACCGGTACGTCGCGGCCGGCGTCGCGGAGGAGTGCGGGCTGTCGCTGCGCTGGATCGACGTCGACACCACAGCGGGGGTCACCCCGGAGCAGCTGGCATCGGTGGTCGGCCCGTCGACCGCCGTCGTGGTCGTCAGCCAGGTCGCCTACCGCTCGGCCTGGTTGGCCGACCTGCCCGAGCTGACCCGGATCACCCACGATGCGGGCGCGCTGATGCTCGCCGACCTGTGCCACTCGGCCGGGTCGGTGCCGGTGTCGCTGGACGAGTGGGGTGTCGACCTCGCCGTGGGCTGCACCTACAAGTACCTCAACGGCGGGCCGGGCTCGCCGGCGTTCGCGTACGTCGCCGAGCGACACCTGTCGTCGATGACCCAGCCGATCCAGGGCTGGCTCGGCTCGGTCGACCCGTTCCTGATGGGGCCGTCGTACGCGCCGGCGCCCGGCATCGGGCGGTTCCTGTCCGGCACTCCGGCGATCCTCGGCATGCTGGCGATGCAGGACATGCTCGAGCTGATCGAGACCGTCGGCCTCTCTGCGGTGCGCGACAAGTCCGTCGCCCTCACGTCGTACGCCGTCGAGGTCGCCGACTCGCTGCTGGCCTCCTCCGGTGTCGTCGTCGCATCGCCGCGCGCTGCCGAGCACCGTGGTGGGCACGTCACCCTGAACCACCCGCTGATGCGCGAGGTGACGGCAGCGCTGTGGGAGCGGGACGTGATCCCCGACTACCGCGACCCAGGCGGGCTGCGGATCGGGCTCTCGCCCCTGTCCACGTCGTTCGCCGAGGTCGAGCAGGGCCTCGCTCTGGTCCGCGAGACCCTCGACGGGATCGGTGGCTGACGAACGGCGCCCACCCGTCGGTCACGATGGGGAGGTGGACCCGGACGAGATCGGACCCGACGCCTTCGACGACCTCGTCCGTGATGCCCTGGACCAGCTGCCCGACGAGGCAGCGCGGCTGGTGGCCGAGATCGCTGTCGTCGTGCGGGAGGAGCCGGAGCCGGATCAGGTGACACCGGGGCAGCTCCTGCTCGGTACCTTCCGCGGCATCTCCCACACCACGGTGGGAGGACGGGTGCCCGGCAGCCTGCCGGACGTCATCACGCTCTACCGCCGCCCGATCCTCGCCGTCTGTCGGACCCGCGCCGACGTGGCGCCACGGGTCCTCAAGGTGCTCGGGCACGAGGTCGGTCACGCGCTCGGGCTCAGCGAGGAGCAGCTGCGGGCGTACGGCTGGTTCTGAGCGACAGGCTCAGCGGTCCAGCGCGGACAGATAGCGCTCGGTCATCAAGCCTTGCAGGCGACGGCCGAGGGGTCCGGCGGCGCGCGACAGACGGGTGGCCGGCCTGGAGAAGGCGGAGATGGTGAACTCGACCCGGCCACCGGGATGCCGACTCACCACGAACGACTCCTCGCCGCTCACCGGGTGGCCCGGAAGGGTGCCATAGGCGAAGCCGCACCGGTCCGGCTCGTTGACGACGTACACGACGCGGCACGGGATGCGCAGCGCGAGCGGCCCCACGCCCAGTCGCATCTCGACGACGGCGTCGGCTGTCACTGCCAGTGACGAAGCCGCGACTCTCAGGCCGGCACGTTCGTGGACCTTCCACCTCATCAGGTCCTGGACGAGGCCCTCGAAGCTGCGACCTCTCAGGTCCCGGGACCGGGTGAAGGAGTGGAACGAGGTCGCGTCGACCCTCGAGTACGTCAGCGACGCGGCCCGCAGCTGGTCGGCCCGGGCGGGCGGCAGGATCACCACGGCGCAACTGTGCCAGAGCGCTGCGCCGGTATTCGGTTGACGGCGCTCCGCGACCTGCGGAGGCTGAGCAGATGCGATTTCCGCGACCATTGCAGCCCGGTGACCGGATCGGCGTCACGGCACCGTCGAGCGGGATCAAGCCCGAGATGCGGGCCCGGCTCGACGTCGCCGTCGCATCGCTGGAGGCGCGGGGGTACGGCGTCGTGCTGGGGGAGTGCCTCGGCACTCCGAGCGTCGTGTCCGCGTCGAAGGACCAGCGAGCCGCCGAGCTGACCGAGATGCTGGCCGACCCGACGATCCGTGCCGTGGCGCCGCCCTGGGGCGGTGAGCTGGCGATCGACCTGCTCGACCGGATCGGTTGGTCAGATCTGGCGGAGGCCGAACCCACCTGGCTGGTCGGCTTCAGCGACCTGACCACCGTGATGGTGCCGGTGACGCTGCGACTCGGCTGGGCGACGCTGCACGGCAGCAACCTGATGGACTCGCCGTACTCACCACCCGAGGGGCTCCTGCACTGGACGGACGTCGCCTCGGCGACCGGTCCGGTCACCCAGACCAGCCCCGGACGCTGGCGCTCCGGCGGGTGGGACGACTACGTCGCTCAGCCAGCGGTCTCGCGCTTCACGCTCGACGAGGTCGGTGGCTGGCGCGTCCTCGGTGGTGGCTCGGTCGACGTGTCCGGCCGGCTGATCGGCGGCTGTCTGGAGACCGTCGGCCCGATCGCCGCCACGCCGTACGGCGATGTCGCGGCGTTCGGGCGTGAGCACGCCGACGAGGGGCTGATCGTCTACCTCGAGGCGTGCGAGGACGGCGCGTACACGATCGCGCGCACCCTCCACTCGCTGCGCTACGCCGGGTGGTTCGAGCACGCCAACGCCATCCTGATCGGCCGCACGACGGCACCGGACGCGCCCGACCTGACCCAGGAGGGCGCCGTCGTCGATGCCCTCGGTGGGCTCGGCATCCCGATCGTCCTCGACGTCGAGTGTGGCCACGTCGCGCCGTACCTCCCGCTCGTCAACGGGGCGCTCGCCCACGTGGTCGCCGACGGCGATCGGCACGAGATCACCCAGACGTGGGAGCTCCCGGCCTGACGACCGCTACTCGTGGATGTGGTCCTGCCAGTCGGCGGGCACCCGCTCCGCCGGTCCCGGCACCGTCTGGTCCAGCGGCCGCTCGGTAGCCGGACACATCACCGGACCCAGGAAGCCCTGGTCGGTGCTGAAGTCCCAGAACCAGTCCTCACCCGGCTCGAAGCTGGTCATCACGGGATGGCCCGTCGCACGCCAGTGGGCCGTGGCGTGCTGGGAGGGGGAGCTGTCGCAGCAGCCGATGTGACCGCACTGCGCGCAGCGTCGCAGATGTACCCACCAGCCCCCGTCCGCCTCACACTCGACGCATCCGGTGCCGCTGGGTGGGACGGCCGGGTCGATGCCCTCGCGCTCGCTCATGGTCGCGACGCTAGTCGCCGATCGGCGTACGCGAACAGGGCGGAGACCAGACCGGTTCCGCAATCACATGGTGACCAAGGGGCGCAACCGCGTCGATCACCGACGCCGACGGCCGGACGTGAAGGCGGCACACGAGCGCTGGCTCGACCCGGACGACTTCGACGAGGAGGGTCGCCAGGTCACGGCCCTGAGCATCGTGAGGTAGATGTGCCAAGGTGGAGGGCGTGGACCAGCGGATCAGCTTCGTCACCCTCGCCGTCCGCGACCTCGACGCCACCCGTGCCTTCTACGTCGACGGCCTCGGGTGGGCCGCCGAGATGGACGTCCCGGGCGAGGTGCTGATGATCAAGGTGGGTGAGCACGTCGTGCTGTCCCTGTGGGACGAGTCGGGCTTCGAGGCCGAGGTCGGCCCGATCCGACGCGGCCCGGGGCTGGCACCGATCACGCTGGCGCACAACGTGGCGACCCGTGCGGAGGTCGACGCCGTGCTGGCGACCGCCCGCGCGTCGGGCGCCGACCCGGTGCACGACGCCGTCGAGCGCGACTGGGGCGGCTACACCGGTTACTTCGGCGATCCCGACGGCTACCGCTGGGAGATCGCCTTCAACCCCGGACCGATCGGACAGGTGGTGCTCCCATGAGCGATCCCCAGCAGCGAATGCGATACCCGGAGGTCGTGGCCGAGGGCCTCGACGACTGGCGGTTCTTCCTGATGCGGCTGCACGCCCGGTTCAGCACGGGCAGCTTCACGAAGGGTCTCGAGCTGGTCACCCGGATCACCGAGGCCGCCGAGGAGGCTGACCACCACCCCGACGTGGTGCTCACCTACCCGCAGGTCGACGTCGACCTGCACAGCCACGACGTGCACGGCGTGACCAGCCGCGACATCTCCCTGGCCCGTCGGATCTCGGAGATCGCCGCCGAGCTCGGGGTGGAGGCGACTCCGCGGGAGGTGTCGACGATGGAGCTCGCGCTCGATGTACCGGACGCGGCCGAGGTCCAGCCGTTCTGGGCGGCTGTCCTGGGCTACACCCACCACGGGGACTGGCCGGAGGTCGTCGACCCGGGCGGGCGCAACAGCACGCTGTGGTTCCAGACGGCTCCCGAGGCGACCGGGGAGGTGCAGCAGCGCTTCCATCTCGACATCGTGGTGCCGCGTGAGGTCGCGGAGGAGCGGGTCCGGGCCGCCGTCGACGCCGGCGGCACCCTGGTGAGTGAGGACGATGTGCCCGCCTTCTGGGTCCTCGCCGATGCTCACGGCAACAAGGTCTGCGTCTGCACCGCCGACGGCCGGGAGCCGGCCGATGACGCAGAGTGAGACGGACATCCCATATGTTGGGACGCCTGTCACACTCAGATGACGGGCGCGAGGGCGTGCGGCTACCTTGGTGCCATGCACCAGAGCATTCTTCTCGTATGCACGCGACGTGTGAGCTGAGTCAACGCGACTCCAGCACGCACGTCACCCCTCGTCGCCCGTCCGGGCCGAGGGGTTTTTTGTTGGGCAGGCACGGCAGCGACATAGACAAGGAACCAGATCGATGAGCGAGCAGATGACAGGCGCGCAGAGCCTGATCAGATCGCTGGAAGCAGCAGGGACCGAGCACATCTTCGGCATCCCCGGCGGCGCCATCCTCCCGGCGTACGACCCCCTCATGGACTCCTCGATCCGCCACATCCTGGTGCGACACGAGCAGGGCGCCGGCCACGCCGCGCAGGGGTACGCCGCCGCGACCGGCCGGGTGGGAGTCTGCATGGCCACCTCCGGCCCGGGCGCCACCAACCTGGTGACCCCGCTGGCTGACGCCCACATGGACTCCGTGCCGCTGGTGGCGATCACCGGCCAGGTCGGTGCCGCGCAGATCGGCACGGATGCCTTCCAGGAGGCCGACATCCGCGGCATCACGATGCCGATCACCAAGCACAACTTCCTGGTCACCGACCCGGCCGACATCCCGCGTACGGTCGCGGAGGCGTTCCACATCGCGAGCACCGGACGCCCCGGCCCGGTGCTGGTCGACGTCGCGAAGTCCGCACTGCAGGCGATGACCGACCACGCCTGGCCCACCGAGCTCAATCTGCCCGGCTACCGCCCGGTGACCCGCCCGCACTCCAAGCAGATCCGTGAGGCCGCGCGGCTCATCCTCGAGTCGCGCCGTCCGGTGCTGTACGTCGGCGGCGGCACCATCCGAGCCCGTGCCGCCAAGGAGCTGCGGGTGCTCGCCGAGCTCACCGGCATGCCGGTGGTCACCACGCTGATGGCCCGCGGCGCGTTCCCGGACAGCCACCCCCAGCACCTCGGCATGCCCGGAATGCACGGCACCGTCGCTGCGGTGGCCGGCCTGCAGAAGTCCGATCTGATCATCAGCCTCGGGGCGCGCTTCGACGACCGGGTGACCGGCAACCTGGACTCGTTCGCCCCGGGCGCCAAGGTCATCCACGCCGACATCGACCCGGCCGAGATCGGCAAGAACCGCGCGGTCGACGTCCCGATCGTCGGTGACTGCCGCGAGGTGATCAGCGACCTGATCGTCGCCCTCAAGGCGGAGGCCGACGCCGGCCACACCGGTGACTACGAGGGCTGGGTCGCGTTCCTGGCGGGGATCAAGAAGACCTACCCGCTCGGCTACGACAAGCCCTCCGACGGCAGCCTCTCCCCGCAGTACGTCCTCGAGCGGCTCGGCAAGATCGCCGGACCCGAGGCGATCTACACCTCCGGGGTCGGTCAGCACCAGATGTGGGCCGCGCAGTTCATCGGCTACGAGCACCCCAACACCTGGCTCAACTCGGGGGGCCTCGGCACCATGGGCTACTCCGTCCCGGCCGCGATGGGCGCGAAGGTCGGGATGCCCGACACGACGGTCTGGTCGATCGACGGCGACGGTTGCTTCCAGATGACCAACCAGGAGCTCGCGACCTGCGCGATCAACGACATCCCGATCAAGGTCGCGATCATCAACAACGAGTCGCTCGGCATGGTCCGCCAGTGGCAGACGCTCTTCTACAACGAGCGCTACTCCAACACCGACCTGCACTCCAAGCGGATCCCGGACTTCGTGAAGCTCGCCGACGCCTACGGCTGCGTGGGCCTCGCGTGCGACAGCCCCGACGAGGTCGACACCACCATCGCCAAGGCGATGGAGATCAACGACGTGCCGGTGGTCGTCGACTTCCGGGTGCACCGCGACGCCATGGTCTGGCCGATGGTCGCCGCCGGCACCAGCAACGACGAGATCAAGTACGCCCGCGACCTCGCGCCCAACTTCGAGGACGACACCGACATCGAGGTCCGCCCATGAGCACGCTGCCCTCCTCGCGGCACACCCTGTCGGTGCTGGTCGAGAACAAGCCCGGTGTGCTGGCCCGGATCGCCGGTCTCTTCAGTCGCCGCGGCTTCAACATCGACTCGCTCGCCGTCGGTCCGACCGAGCACTCCGAGGTCTCGCGGATGACGATCGTCGTCGACGTCGAGGGCTCGCCCCTCGAGCAGGTCACCAAGCAGCTCAACAAGCTGGTCGAGGTGATCAAGATCGTGGAGCTCGACGGCAACGCCTCGGTCAACCGCGAGCTGATCCTGGTCAAGGTCAGGGCCGACGCGGAGTCCCGCGGCCAGGTGCTCGACGCCGTCCAGCTCTTCCGTGCGAAGGTCGTGGACATCGCGCCCGACGCGGTCACGATCCAGGCGGTCGGCAACGCCGACAAGCTCGCCGACCTGATGCGGGTGCTCGAGCCTTTCGGCGTCCGCGAGCTCGTCCAGTCCGGCGTGGTCGCGATCGGTCGCGGCTCCCGTTCCATCTCCGAGCGCAGCCTGCGCCCGGTCACCATCCCCGCCTCGCCAGCAGTCGGTGGTTGAGGAAGGCACTCTGCGCCTGCCTCGATGCCTTGCACCAACGCAACCAATCCAGAAGGAGAAGCCCCAGTGGCTGAGATGTTCTACGACGACGACGCCGACCTGTCCCTGATCCAGGGCAAGAACGTGGCGGTCATCGGCTACGGCAGCCAGGGCCATGCCCACGCGCTGTCCCTGCGTGACTCGGGCGTCGATGTCCGGGTCGGCCTGCAGCCCGGCTCGAAGAGCCGTGCCAAGGCCGAGGCCGAGGGCCTGCGGGTCCTGACCCCCGCCGAGGCCGCGGAGGAGGCCGACGTCATCGTCATCCTCGCTCCCGACCAGCACCAGCGGAAGCTGTACGCCGAGGAGATCGAGCCGCACCTCGCCGAGGGCGACACGCTGGTCTTCGGCCACGGCTTCAACATCCGCTTCGGCTACATCACCCCGCCGGCCGGCGTCGACGTCTTCATGGTCGCCCCGAAGGGCCCCGGCCACCTCGTCCGTCGTGAGTACGTCGACGGTCGCGGCGTTCCGGTGCTCGTCGCCGTCGAGAAGGACGAGTCGGGCAACGCCTGGCCGCTCGCGCTGTCGTACGCGAAGGGGATCGGCGGCCTGCGTGCCGGCGGCATCAAGACCACCTTCACCGAGGAGACCGAGACCGACCTGTTCGGTGAGCAGGCCGTCCTCTGCGGTGGCGCCTCCCAGCTGGTCATGTACGGCTTCGAGGTCCTCACCGAGGCCGGCTACCAGCCCGAGGTCGCCTACTTCGAGTGCCTGCACGAGCTCAAGCTGATCGTCGACCTCATGTACGAGGGCGGCATCGCCAAGCAGCGCTGGTCGGTCTCCGACACTGCCGAGTTCGGTGACTACGTCTCCGGCCCGCGCGTCATCACGCCCGACGTGAAGGCCAACATGGAGGCCGTGCTCGCCGACATCAAGAACGGCAAGTTCGCCGAGCGGTTCATCTCCGACATGGACAACGGCTCGCCGGAGTTCACCGAGTTCCGCAAGAAGGGCGAGTCGCACCCGATCGAGACGACCGGCCGCGAGCTCCGCAAGCTGATGGCCTGGGTCAAGAGCCACGACTCCGACTACGTCGAGGGCACCTCCGCCCGCTGATCCACGCCGAGTCGGCGCCAGTTTCCGGAAACTGGCGCCGACTCGGCGCATTTCCCCGTGGCGGACCTACCCGAACTTGGGTAAAACGGGCACCAGGTGTCCCTATTGAGACCCGAAGTCGTGAAAGGTGCTCGCGGGGGACAGTCGGCTCGGGACCGGGTCGGAAACCGTCGGGCCCCCGATAGTCGTCTTGGGGGACTTTCGTGCACGTTTCACCGTCTTCAGCCGTTCGCTCGAGCCGTTTCTCGCTCGCCGTACTCCTTGCCCTGACCTTCGCGGTCTCACTGCTCGTACTGGTGGTGCCAGGTGCCGAAGCGGCGGGCAACAAGCCGCCGCGACTGACCGCCATCAGCACCAAGACGGTGAGCGCCGGACAGGTGCTCACGGTGCGTCCGAAGGCGTCCGATCCGGACAGCGGACCGAAGAAGCTGCGCTTCAGCGCGACGCGACCCACCTGGCTCAAGCTGAACGCGAAGTCGGGCATGCTGAAGGGCCGCGCTCCGGTGAGCGCCGGCGGCAGGCACTGGCGCGTGACGCTGCGGGTCACCGATGGCCAGGCGACAGTCGCCCGGACCTTCACCGTGCGGGTGAAGGCGAACCAGGCACCTCGACTGGCAGCGATCAGCAACCGCAACGTGCGCGTCACCGACGACCTGATCATCCGTCCGGTCGCCAGCGACCCCGATCGCGGCCCGCGGGCACTGCGCTACTCGGTGGCCTACTCGGCGCTCAACGGCTCGCCGGCGCGACCCGACTGGCTCGGGTTCAACCAGACCACCGGCTACCTGATCGGTACACCGCCGGCCAGCGCCGCGGGCGACAAGTGGCGCGTCGTCGTCACCGTCAGCGACGGCGACAAGTCCGCTCGCCGCGCCTTCTACCTCACCGTGCTGCCGCCCGAGACGACCAACCACGCGCCTCAGGTCGACGCCCAGAGCTTCAACGTCGCCGAGAACTCCGTCGGCGCGACGGTCGGTCAGGTCACCGGCTCCGATTCGGACGGTGACACCCTCACGTGGGCCCTCACCTCCAGCGGTATGCCCTTCGCCATCACGGCCGACGGCACCATCACCACCACCGCGGCCCTGGACTTCGAGACGAAGAAGACCTACCAGCTCACGGTGCGCGCCTCGGACGGCACCGACTCCACCGACGCCGAGGTCACCGTTCACGTGACGGACGTGGACGAGAGCCCGGTGATCGCGGCCATCGATGACGTGACCAGCCCTGAGGACGCCGCGATCACGCCGATCACGGTGACTGCTGAAGACCCCGAGGGCGAGGACGTCACGGTCACCGTCGCCGGTCTGCCGACCGGGCTCACCTACAACGCGACGACGAAGACCATCTCCGGCACCCCGACCGCGGTGGGCGCCTTCGCCGTGACGGTCACCGCCACCGACGGCACCTCCGCCGCCGCGGTCGCGACCTTCACGCTCACTGTCACCGGCGCCAACCACGCCCCGGTCATCGCGGACCAGACCTTCTCCGTCGAGGAGAACGCCGCTCCCGGGACCGAGGTCGGCACCGTCGAGGCGACCGACCAGGACGGCGACGACCTGACGTTCTCGAGCGACTCGACCGAGTTCGACGTCGCCGCCGACGGCACCGTCACGGTCTCCGGCGCCGACCTGTCCGACGGCAACGGACCGTTCACGGTCGAGGTGAGCGTCACCGACGGCACGACCACCGCAGACGCGACCATCACGATCAACCTGGTCGACGTCGACAACGCCCCGTCCATCGAGGACCAGGCCTTCTCGGTCGCTGAGGACGCCGCTCCGGGCACCGAGGTCGGCACGGTCGACGCGACCGACGCCGACGGCGACACCATCACCTACGCGATCACCGGCGGCAACGCCGACGGTGCGTTCGCGATCGACGCCGGGTCCGGCGCCATCGCCGTCGCGGGCCCGCTCGACTTCGAGACCAAGCCCGCGCACGCCCTCACCGTGACCGCGTCGGCAGGGACGAAGAGCGCCGCGGCCACCGTGACCATCACCGTCACCGACGTCAACGAGGCACCGGGCGTCACCGAGATCGCCGACCGGACCGGCACCGAGGACCAGCCGATCGACCCGATCGCCGTCGAGGTCACCGACCCGGACCAGGGCGACACCGTGACCGTGACTGTCGACGGACTGCCCGCCGGCCTCACCTATGCCGCCGGCCAGATCTCAGGCACGCCGACTGTTCCCGGTGACTTCGATGTCGTGGTCAGCGCGACCGACGCCGGGGGCCTGACCGGGACGACCGGCTTCACGCTCACCGTCTCCAACGTCAACGACGCACCGGTGATCACCCCGATCGACGACGTGACCGCCACCGAGGGCGAGGCGATCGACCCGATCATCGTCACCGCCACCGACGAGGACGGCGACGATGTCGTTCTCTCGACCTCGGCGCTCCCCGCGGGCCTGACCTGGGACGCCGCCTCGGCGACGATCTCCGGAACCGCCACGGAGTCGGGCGACTTCTCGATCACCGTCACTGCCGACGACGGCAACGGCGGCACGGACACCGAGACGTTCCAGCTGTCGGTCGCCAACGTCAACGACGCCCCGGTGATCGTGTCGGTCACGCCGGCCTCAGTCAGCGGCACCGTCGGCCAGCCCGTCGACACCGTGCTGACCGTGGTGGTCACCGACGAGGACGGGGACGACGTCACCCTCGACGTCACCGGCCTGCCTGCCGGGTTGAGCGCTACCGACAACGGCGACGGCACGATCACCGTGAGCGGCACTCCGACGTCTGCCGGTGACACGACCGCGACCGTCACGGCGACGGATCCCGACGACGCGAGTGACACCGCCGACCTGACGGTGTCCATCGCCGCGGCGGCTCCTGCCTGCACGCCGCGCTCGACCCTGACCTGCGCCGAGGTGCCGGTCGACCTGCCGTACAGCCTGACCTTCAACGGGACCGAGGGTGGCCTGGGCAACACCGGCTTCACGATGGTCGACCCGCCGTCGGCCCGCTCCAACGTCGACCAGGCTCCTGCCCCGGCCACGCCGAGCGTCCCCACCGTCCCGGGCTACGAGCCCGGCCTGGTGAGCACGAGCGGTGGCAACCTGGCCATGACCGCGACCAAGGGCATCATGTACCGCAAGCCCGCGGACTCGGCCGGGACCAACTCCCAGCTCAACGCGCTGGGCGTCGGGGTCAGCGGTGGGACCAATGGCTACGAGGTCGAGACGACGCTGGTCGCACCGACGTTCTCCAGCAGCGGCGCGGCGTCCAGCACCGGGTCGCAGCAGGGTGGCGTGTGGTTCGGCCTCGGTGAGGACGACTACGTCAAGGCGGCCGTGGTCCGGGTGACCTCGACGACCAACAAGGTCCAGCTGGTGACCGAGACCGGTGCGGTCGCAACGCCCTCGACCACCAACGAGCTGAACTCGACGCCCTTCCCCGCCGGGCAGGACGTGCACCTGGTGCTGCGGGCCGAGGACGCTCCCGGTGACGGCGGCACCGTGTCGGTGAAGTACACCGTCAACGGCGGCGCCCTCACCCAGCTCACCGACGCCGCCAACACGGTGAACAGCAGTGCGCTGCCGATTCCGCAGAAGATCTTCTCCGGGGTCAGCCTCAGCGGCGCCGGAGCAGCGTCGTTCGCCGGTCTCTACACGACCAAGCGGGGTGCCGCCGCGACCGACAACGTGGTGGTCCCGTTCGGCGACTTCAACGTCCACGCGATCGCGAGTGCCGCTGACCTGCACGAGAAGTACAGCTTCACCACCACCGCCGACACCGCAGTGCCGGCCGGCTACACCAAGAACAACGGTGCGGCGTGGACCGACGCCAGCGGGATCGGCTGGGTCACCCAGGCGAGCCTCGCGGGTGCCACCCACACCCCGCTGGATCTGACCACCAACACCCGCGTGCGGACCCGACCCGCTCCGGTGACCGCTCTGCAGAACCGGATGATCCACCTGCAGTACGGCGATGTCGACGGCGGCACCGGGACCAGCGGCAACAAGACGGCCGGTGCGTTCGAGCGCGCCGTCCCGAACGGGTGGTACCAGGTCACGGTCTCGGTGGGCGACCAGATGGGCGCCACCGCGTACGACAGCCAGCACACCGTCAACATCGAGGGTGTGAACGCGATCAACCGCTTCCAGGCGACGGCCGCGCAGGAGTACGCGACCGCCACGGTCACGGCGCAGGTCACCGACGGCCGGTTGACGATGGACGCGATCGGCGGCACCAACACCAAGGTCAACTACCTGGAGATCGACAGCACCACGGCACCGGTCGAGTCGGACCTGCACCAGAAGGTGCGCTTCGCCGACGAGGCGACCGCGCCGCCGGCCGGCTACCTGAAGGACTTCGGCCAGGCGTACGGCGCCCGCGTCGGGACCGACCAGGGCACCGGTCAGACCTACGGCTGGGAGTCGATCGCGACCAAGCTGCCGATCAGCCTGGTCGGCAACGGGCGCAACCGGCTGACGACCACCCCGGCCGCCCCGGCCGGGACGACGGCGCTGCACGCCGGCCTGTTGCACATGCAGCTGCCGGCCAACGCCGCCTCCGGCGTCACGACTCCGGGCTACTGGGAGATGGCGGTGCCCAACGGGACCTACACGGTCTCGGTCTCGACCGGCGACGCCACGGCCGTCGACAGTGACGCCTGGCTCAACATCGAGGACCAGAACGCGATCGCCCACTTCGTGCCCACCGGCGCCGATGGGGCGGCGAGCCACTGGATGGAGGCGACCCGGACCGTGGCCGTGTCTGACGGACGCCTGACGATCGCGCCGACCGGTGGCACCAACACCAAGATCAACTGGGTGACGATCGACAGCGTGGCCGGCGCCGCGACCCGGCCGTCGGTCCGGACGCCCAACCCGGCCAACCTCGCGACCGGCGTCGACCCGGCCACCACCAGCGTGGTCAGCGACCTGCGCCTTCCCAACGGCGGCGTCGAGGGCACCTCCCTGACCGCAGCATCGGTCAGGCTGACCCGGGTCTCCGACGGGGTCCAGATCCCCGCCGGTGCCGCGACCAGCGGCGGCAGCGACACGATCAACCTCTCGCCCACCCAGGCGCTCGACCCGAACACGCTCTACCGCTTCGAGCTCACCTCGGGTGCCACCGACATCACCGGGGCGCACTTCCTGCCCTACTCGATCGTCTTCACCACCGGCACGGGCACGAGCACGGGCGGCCCGGTCGCCTTCGACAAGGTCGACGCGGGGGCACCGAAGGGCGCGCTCTACACCTCGCTGGTCAAGGGACCCGACGGCAAGATGTACGCCGGCTCGATCACCGGGCAGATCTACCGCTTCGACATCGCCGCCGACGGCAGCCTGACGAACCGGCAGACGATCAGCACGGTCCAGACCTACTCCAGCACGCACGACACCTACAACCCCGGCACCCGGACCGTGATCGGGATGGCCTTCGACCCGGCGTCGACGGCGGCGAACCCGATCCTGTGGATCACCGACGACGCACCCTTCCTCGGCACCCAGGACGTCCCGCAGTTCAGTGGCCGGGTCGCGAAGCTCTCGGGAGCGAACCTGGGCACCTACCAGGCGATCCTCACCGGGCTGCCGCGATCGGTGAAGGACCACGAGACCAACTCGGCGGCCTTCGGCCCCGATGGTGCTCTCTACTTCAACCAGGGCGCGGACAACGCCATGGGTCGCGCCGACGGCACCTGGCGCAACCGGCCCGAGACGCTGCTCTCGGCCGCCGTGCTCCGGTTGGACCCCAGCAAGCTGCCGGCCGCGGCCTCGCTGCCGGTGGACATCCAGACCGAGGCGTTCGACGACGCGGACGGTGACGTCACCGGCAGCAACGGTCCGAAGAAGAACAGCGGTCCCTACTACAGCCCCTACGCGAGTGGTGCGCCGCTCACGATCTACGCCCACGGCATCCGCAACGCCTTCGACCTCGTGTGGCACAGCAACGGGCACCTCTACACCCCGACCAACGGATCGGCGGCGGGTGGCAACACGCCCGCCGTGCCGAGCCCGCTGCCCGCGTCCTGTGCCCAGCGCCCAGACGGTGGCTACACGGGCGGAGCCGCCCCGGCGATCACCAACAACCCGGACGCGGAGACCGACTACATCTTCGACATCAAGCAGGGTGGCTACTACGGCCACCCGAACCCGGCCCGGTGCGAGTACGTGCTCGCCGGCGGCAACCCGACGAGCGGCAAGGATCCGTTCGAGGTGCCGTCGTACCCGGTCGGGACGCAGCCGGACCCGAACCTGGACCTGACCGACATCTACGACGCAGGTCTGCACGCCAGCGCCAACGGTGCTGTGGAGTACAAGGGCGGAGCCTTCGGCGGTGCCCTGAACGGCAAGCTCCTCTACGTCCGCTACAGCTCGGGTCAGGACGTGGTGTCCTTCGACGTCAACCAGTCCACCGGAAGGCTGTCGAACCGTACGTCGATCGTCACCGGACTCGCCCAGCCGCTGGACATCGCGGAGGACAACGCCACCGGCAACCTCTACGTCACCCAGCTCACCGACAACGGCGCGAACACCTCGATCGCGCTGCTCAAGCCGCAGGGCGGTGGCGGTGGCCCGGTCGCCACCGCTACGGACCGGCTGGTCTTCAGCGGGGTCTCCGGACAGAGCTCGGCGAACCAGAACGCGGTGGTGAAGAACACCGGCATCGACCCGGTCACCGTGACGGGGGCGACGCTCGGCGGCACCGACGGCGGCCAGTTCGCGCTGCCGTCCTCGCCGCCCTTCCCGATCACCGTCGCTGCGGGGGCGTCGGTGTCGATCCCGGTGCGGTTCTCACCGTCCAGCACCGGCGTGAAGGCAGCCGCCCTCAGTGTCGCTACCAGCGCGGGGACGAAGTCGGTCACGCTGCGCGGGCTGGGGGCAGCCGGCCTCGGCGGCAGCAACGAGCCCTCGCTGCAGCGGATCCTGGACACCTGGCAGATCCCGGTGAACGTCGGTGACCCGAACCCCGCCGACAACGCACTGCCGACCACGAACCCCCTCGGGGACGAGGTCCCGGCGCAGCTGTTCGCCAAGGCGGCCGACGACTCGCCGATCAGCATCACTCCGATCGCGGGCTACGGACCGCAGGACAACGACCCGGCGATCAAGGTCGGCTGGTACGACGCGGGCAACGCGGCAGGGACCCACCAGCAGTTCACGGTGAAGGCTGCCGACGCGCAGGGCCTGGCGATCAGTCCGGTCGGCACGACCACCAACATCGATCCCGGCAGCGGCATCTTCGGGATCTACTCGCAGTGGCCCTACTTCGGCGACCGCAAGGTCTTCACCGAGGACGCGCTGAACGGCTTCGACTCCGCGATGGCGCACCACGTGCGGGCCTACCAGATGAAGAACGCCGATGGCTCCGTCGTGCCTGACACCTATCTGCTCGCCACCGAGGAGACCACGGGAACGCCCGACTACCAGGACGTCGTCCTGATCGTCAGCAACGTCAAGCCGGCGGTCCCCGCGGCCACCAACGCGGTGCTCAAGATCGCCAACCCCGATCCCGCTCCGTTCGCGGACCAGGTGTCGTTCAGCCGGATCCAGACCACCGCCGACGCCAACCAGAAGGTCGCGGACACCGGGGTGGTCCGGATCAGCAACACGGGCACCGAGGCGATGCAGGTGACGGGTATCAACCTGACCGACACGTTCGCGCTCGACAACGCGCCGACGCTGCCGTTCACGCTGGCGCCCGGGGCGACCCGGGACGTGACGGTCCGCTTCACCGCGACCGCCACCAAGGTGCACAACGGGACACTGACGGTGCAGAGCAACGCGGGCAACGGTCCGCAGAGCGTGCGTCTCGGCGGGCTGTGGCAGTCGGTCAGCGAAGGCGGTCAGGAGCCGACGGTGGTCCAGATCGCCCGGGCAGCGGGGATCGGCACGAACATCCCCACCGACCTGAACTCCGACGGGCACGTCGAAGCCGTCGGGGACGAGGTCCTCTCGCCGTACTGGTTCCGCAGCGACACCACGAAGCCGGTGACCGTGCGCCAGCTGTCGGCGTACCACACCTACCCCAACGGGGCGACGATCTTCCGCCACGACAAGGGGTCGAACAGCACGACCTCGATCACGAACATCAACACCGCCTGGGCGCAGTCGCTGCTCCCACCGAAGGGCGGCTCGACCACGCTGCCCGCGTTCGGGTCGTGGACTCCTGGAGCCACGGCATTCGGCTTCCAGGTCGACGGCGAGTGGAGCGACCCGACCAAGAACAGCCACACCGCAGACGTGGCGAACGGTTGCGTCGAGCCGTGTGGCCACCACGTCCGGATCTTCCCGGTCGAGGACCGCGACGGCGTCCGCGTCCCGGGCTCCTACCTGCTGATCATGGACTACTCCGGCATCAACTACGACTACAACGACAACACCTACCTGATCACCAACATCCGTCCCGAGCTGCTGCAGACACCGCAGGGTGTCTCGGCGGTCGCCGGAGACGGCAAGGCCACGATCAGCTGGTCGCCGACAGGTGAGGCCGGCGTGAAGTACCGCGTCTACCGCGGCACCAGCCCGACCGTCGCGGTCGGCGGAACCGGCGCAGCCGCGGCCACGGAGGTCACCCCGACCGGCAGCACCGGAGCCATCACGGCGACGAGCTTCACCGACACCGGGCTGACCAACGGCACCACGTACTACTACCTCGTCCGCGCGGTGATCCCTGGTTCGTCGAACTCCAGCTCGACCCCTGCGGTCGCCGTCACCCCGAACCTCGCGAGCGCGTTCGCGCAGAAGGTCAACTTCCAGAGTGCCGCTGCGCCGGTGCCGGCCGGCTACCTCCGGGACTACGGACAGGCCTTCGGTGCACGCACCGGCGCCGACCAGGGCAGTGGCCTTTCGTTCGGCTGGCTCTCCCAAGCCGGGCGACAGCCGCTCGACCTCTCGGTGGGCGGCACCACCAACGTCGGCAACGGGCGCGACCGCGACCTCGAGACCGACCAGCGCCTCGACACCTTCATGCACATGCAGGCGGAGGACGTGCCGAACTTCAACGGGACGGTCGCCAACGGGGTCTGGGAGATCGCAGTCCCCGATGGGCAGTACGCCGTGACAGTCGCGGTCGGCGACGGGGCGGCGAACACCGACCCGGAGAGGCACCGGCTCAATGTCGAGGGCACCACTGCGATCGCCGGCTTCGTCCCGACCGGCGCCGCCGGTACGGCGACGCACCACGCCACCGCGACGGTGACGGTGACCGTGTCGGACGGTCGACTCACCCTGGACGCTGTCGGTGGCAGCAACTCCAAGCTCGACTACGTCGACATCGCTGCGGTCGGCTAGCGGGGGAAGGAACCGGCGCGGCCGAGCATCGCGGGTGCCTGGGGGTAGCCGACCAGGTCGCTGATCCAGGACCCGGTGGCGGCCATCGACGCGAGGTCGATGCCGGTCTCGATGCCGGAGCGCTCGAGCAGGTAGGTCAGGTCCTCGGTGGCGATGTTGCCGGTGGCGCCGGGTGCGAAGGGGCAGCCGCCGATGCCGCCGGCCGACGCGTCGAGCACTGTCACGCCGGACTCGATCGCCGCCAGCGCGTTGGCGTAGCCGGTGTTGCGGGTGTTGTGGAAGTGCGCCCGCAGGGGGATCTCGGGGGAGAGGTCGCGCAGGCCGGAGACGATCGAGCGCACCTGCGCTGGTACGCCGACGCCGATCGTGTCGGCGATCGCGAGCTCGTCGGGGGCGGCCTCGAGCACCCCGCGAGCGACCTCCAGCACGCGCTGGGTCGACACCTCGCCGTCGAACGGGCAGCCGAACGCCGCGGCCAGGATCACCGTGGTGGCCAGGCCCGCAGATCGGGCGTCGTCGGCCATCGCCTGCCACGCCGCGACCTGGCCGGCGGTGTCGAGGCCCTGGTTCTTCAGCGCGAGACCGTCGGAGACGACCACGACGACAGTGGCCTCATCGCAGCCGGCCGCGATCGCGCGGTCCAGTCCGCGGCGGTTGAGCACCAGCCCGATCGACGTCAGCCGGGGGTCGTCGCGCACCTCGGCCATCACCGCCTCGGCGTCGGCCATCTGCGGCACCCGCTCGGGATGGGCGAAGGCGGTGACCTCGATCCGACGCGCGCCGGCGTCGAGCGCACGGCGTACGAGCGCTGCCTTGTGCTCGGTGGAGACGAGCTGCTTCTCGTTCTGCAACCCGTCGCGCGGGGAGACCTCGACGATCTGGACTTCTGCCATGACCCCAAATATATCTGATATACGATTCGTCCTATGACGACTGCTGGACACAGTACTGGCCCCCTCGCCGGAGTCCGCGTGCTCGAGGCGGGCCAGCTGCTCGCCGGCCCCTTCGCTGCGACCCTCATGGCTGACCAGGGCGCCGACGTGATCAAGGTCGAGGCTCCCGGCACCGGCGACCCGATGCGGCAGTGGGGGCGCACCGACGGTACCTCGTTGTGGTGGCCGGTCGTCGGCCGCAACAAGCGCACGGTGACGCTGAACCTGCGCGAGGAGGCGGGGCAGGAGATCTTCCTTCAGCTCGTCGCGAAGTCGGACATCATCGTCGAGAACTTCCGGGCCGGCACCTTCGAGAAGTGGAACCTCTCCTACGAGCGCCTGCGTGAGGTCAACCCCGGCATCATCCTGGTCCGCGTGACGGGCTACGGCCAGACCGGTCCCTACGCCTCGCGCGCCGGCTACGGCTCGATCGGTGAAGCGATGGGCGGCCTGCGCTACATCCTCGGTGACCCCGACCGCCAGCCGTCGCGTGCCGGCATCTCGATCGGTGACTCGCTGGCCGCGATGCACGCCACCGTGGGCGCGCTCTCGGCGCTGCAGCACCGCAACGCCACCGGCGAGGGCCAGGTCGTCGACGCCTCGATCTACGAGTCGGTGCTGGCGATGATGGAGTCGCTGGTGACCGAGTGGGACCAGGCCGGCTACCAGCGCGAGCGCACGGGTGCGATCCTGCCCAACGTGGCGCCGTCGAACGTCTACCCCACCAAGGACGACCAGCTGATCCTGATCGCGGCCAACCAGGACTCGGTCTCCTCCCGCCTGTTCACGATGATGGGCCACCCGGAGTGGTCCGAGCCGGGGCACCCGTACTCCACCCACGTCGGCCGCGGCAAGGACCAGACCCACCTCGATGAGCTGATCTCGGCATGGACGGCGACCCTCGACGCCGACGAGCTCCTCGAGAAGATGGACGGCGGTGGTGTCCCGGCCGGACGGATCTACAAGGCCGCCGACATGCTCGCGGACCCGCACTTCAAGGCTCGCGACTCCATCGTCCAGGTCCCCGACCAGACCTTCGGCACGCTGAAGATGCAGAACGTCGTCCCCAAGCTCTCGGCCACGCCCGGCTCGATCCGGTGGACCGGCGCCGACCTCGGCCAGTTCAACGACCAGGTGTACGGCGAGCTGCTCGGCATCGACGACGCGCGTCGGGCCGAGCTCAGCGCGGCAGGCATCATCTGATGGACAGCTTCGGCGCCCGGATCGGCTGGGGCTCTCGCCCGGCCGTCGTCGTGGTCGACGTCGTCACGGCCTACCTCGACGGTCCGCTGACCGACGGCGGCGGTCGCTTCGAGGCCGCCCGGGCCAGCGCCGAGCGCGTGGTCGACGCGGCCCGCGAGGCTGACGTCCCGGTGCTCTTCACGACGGTCAAGCTCGCGAAGGGCGGCGCCGACGCCGGCTGGTTCGCGGTCAAGGTGCCCGGGCTCAGCGCCTTCGAGGAGGGCTCGCCGTACGCCGGGTTCCCGGCCGCGCCCGCGCCGCTGCCCGGCGAGATCGTGGTGACCAAGCAGTACGCCTCGTCGTTCTTCGGCACCAGCCTCGCCGCGACCCTCAACGCCACCGGCATCGACACGGTCGTCGTGCTCGGGTTCTCCACCAGCGGCTGTGTGCGCGCCACGGCGCTCGACGCGCTGCAGCACGGCTTCCGGCCGATCGTGGTCGCCGACGCCTGCGGCGATCGCGACGCCGCGACCCACGACCAGAACCTCTTCGACCTCGATGCCAAGTATGCCGACGTGCTGCCCGAGGCCGACGTGATCACCCACCTCCAAGGAGCAGCCCGATGACCGTGGTCGACCTCGCCTCCGCTGACCTCGCCTGGCTCGAGCACACCATCTCCGGCTCGGACAAGCCGGCGCGGATGGTGATGCTGCACGCCGATGCCGAGACCAACACCCGCACCGTGATGGTCGAGTTCCCTCCCGGCTGGGTCCGTGACGCCGTCGGCCACCAGCCGGCCGGCGAGGAGATGGTGATCCTGTCCGGCGAGCTGTCGATCAGCGGTCAGACCGCGGCGACGGGGGACTACCTGCTCGTCGAGCCGCGCGCGACCCGCTCCGCGACCTCGGTCGCCGACGGCACCGCAGCGCTGGTCTGGTTCTCCGGCCCCGGCGGCGGCTGGGCCGACGGCGCCGACGCCGACCCGGGCGGGATCAGCGTGCGGACCGCCGACTCGGCCGTGCTCCGCGAGCCGAGCGACCGGATGCCCGGATCGGTCGAGGTCTACGAGGACCTCGCCGCTCGCACGTTCCCGGCCGACGTCGGCGTGGTGTGGACCGAGTCGCGCGAGTGGGCGCACGTGCCTGCAGGCACCGAGGTGCCGGTGCGCCCCGGCCGCGCGGTCGTCCGCATCTGGAGCTAGCCCAGCCTGCTGCGGAGCCCGGCGATGAGCGTGTCGACCCCGAACGCCCAGACGTACTCGTAGTCGCCCACGTTCGCGTCGATCGACCGCACCAGCGGGAACGACTCCTCGGGGAGCTCGTCGAGGTGCGTCTCGAGCAGCTCGCCGCGGGCGAGCAGACTCCGCTCCATGCCGATCATCAGCGCGAGGTACGACGCCGCCTTGATCGCGGCGAACGCGTCGGTCGCGCTGAAGCCGGCCTTCGTGAGCGCGGCGAGCGCGACCTCGAAGGAGGCCGTGGCCCGGGCGCCCTGGACCGGCCCCTGCTGCAGCGCGTGGAACGCTCCTGGGTGGGTCGCCGCGATGCCGGTCACGCCGTCGACGAACTGCCGGATCCAGTCGTCCCACGCGACCGGAGTGGTCGGGAAGCTTCGCCTCGTCGAGCAGCAGCTCGACGATCCCGTCGGTGACCGCGTCGCGCGTGGGGACGTGGTTGTAGAGCGAGGTGACGTGGACGCCGAGCTCGGCCGCGATCTTGCGCAGCGTGACGGCGTCGGGGCCGTCGCGGTCGGCGAGGCGGACCGCGGTCTGCAGGATCCGCTCACGCGTCAGTCCGGCCATCTCCGCCTCCCCCCTTGACAAACCTACGCTGTAGGTTAACACTCACCTACACTGTAGGTACGCCGAGGAGGAACCGTGTCGCACACCCAGATCGAGCTCGAGAAGAAGCTGGCCGAGCTCATCGACAAGCACCACGTCCCAGGAGCCCAGCTCGCCGTGCTCGACGGAGACACGATCACCGAGGTCGCGGCGGGGGTCCTCAGCATCCGCACGGGCAGCCCCGTGACGACCGACGCGCTCTTCCTGCCGGGCTCGATCGGCAAGGTCTACACCGCGACCCTGGTGCTGATGCTCGCGGACGAGGGCCTGATCGATCTCGACCGCCCGGTGCGCGACTACCTCCCCGACTTCGAGGTCCGCGACGCGCACGCCCGCGACACCGTCACGGTCCGCGACCTGCTGCGCCACACCAGTGGCTTCGACGGAGACGTGTTCATCGACACCGGCCGCGGCGACGACGCGCTCCCGCGCTACCTGGACGAGATCCGCGACCTGCCGCAGATCGCCGCTCCCGGCTCGATCTGGAGCTACAGCAACAGCGGCTTCTCGATCCTCGGCCGGCTCGTCGAGGTCGTCAGTGGCACGGTCTTCGAGACCGCCCTGCGCGACCGCCTGCTCGGGCCGCTCGGCCTGCAGCACTCGGTGGTCTTCCCCGAGGACGCGATCCCGCACCCGCTCTCCGTCGGCCACGAACCCGACCCGGAGAACCCCGACTCGCATGTGGTCAGCAACCCGTGGGGGCTCTACCGCTCCTGCGGTCCGATGGGCGCCTCGCTCGTCGCCAGCGCCGGCGACGTGGTCCGGTTCGCCCTCCTGCACCTCGACGGCGGCGTCGCCTCCGACGGCACGCGGTTGCTCTCGGCCGACATCGTGGCCGCGGCCCAGGAGCCGCAGATCTCCCTGGTCGACGACACCGTCCTCGGTGAGGCCTGGGGCCTCGGCTGGATCCTCGACCACTTCGGCGACGTCGCGATCATCGGTCACGACGGCAACTCGCTGGGCCAGAACGCCTTCATGCGCCTGGCGCCCGAGGAGCGCTTCGGCTTCTGCCTGCAGACCAACGTCGAGAGCGCGCTGTCGATGTACCGCGAGCTGGCCGCCTGGCTGTTCGAGGAGCGCCTCGACGTGACGCTGCGGCAGGACCCGGAGCGGCTCCCGTCACCGGTGGTCGCCGACGCGAGCCGGTACGCCGGCACCTACCGGCGCGAGGGCGTCACTTTCGACGTGACCGAGGCGGCCGACGGGTCCTTGGTCGCGAGCCTCGTGGTCGTCCACGCCGCCGCGGAGATGCAGGCGATCCCGCCGATGGACGGACTCGCGCTGGTGCCGGTCGAGCGGGCGGACTCGTTCCTGCTGAAGGTGCCGATCGCCGACAGCGAGCTGCTGGCGGTCTTCTTCAACCCCGAGGACGAGGCCGCTGCCCCGACGTACCTCCACTTCGGCGGCCGCGCCCACCGGCGGGTCTAGCCGGCGAGGGCGCTCCGGGCGTCGTCGTCGTAGAAGCGCGTGGTGCGCTTCAGGACGACGAGGGTGACGAAGAGCGGCGGCAGCAGGATCAGCATCGCCAGTCCGAGGTCGCCGACGGCGTCAGAGGTGATGCCGACCAGCAGCGGCCCCGCCGCTCCGCCGAGTGTCATCAGGAACTGCAGCAGCGCGAAGCCCAGGCCGCGGCGGCTGGCCGGTACGACGTCCGCGGAGGCCGCGGTGAGGTTGGGGATCGCGCCGGCGAACCCGACGCAGCACAGGGCGATCAGGGTCAGTCGGATCGGCAGGCCGGAGAGCAGCACGGCGCCGGTGAGCGCGACCGCCCCGAGCACGAGGAAGCCCAGCGCGGTGCGCAGACGCCACGCGGACTTCACGCCGTGCCCTCGGTCGCCGATCCGGCTGCCGAGGATGATGCCGATGACGATGCCGGTGCCGCCGACGCCGCCGGCCAGGCCGGCCGCGGCGTCGTAGTCCAGGCCCTCGGCGCGCTCGAGCAGGGTCGGCAGCCAGTAGAAGAGCCCGCCCAGGCCGAGGTAGAGCAGGGAGAGGCTGGCGATCACGCCGCGCAGTGCCCTGATGTCGAGCAGCTCGCGCGCCTCGCGCAGCACCGAGCCACGGTCGGCCAGGGTCGCCGCACCGTGGGCGGGAGTGGCGCTGCCACCGCCGCGGAGCTGGTCGATCCGGTCGCCGAGTCCACGGAGCGGTTCGCGCACGGTGAAGACGAGGAGCGCCACCAGCGCACCCGGCACCGCCACGATGAAGAAGACCGAGCGCCAGCCGACGGCCTCGGCCAGGACGCCGCCGAGGGCGACGCCCACCGGCAGGCCCATGTAGTAGCCGGCGCGCTCCAGGCCGTACGCCTTGCCGCGGCTGGCGCCGGGGTAGTAGTCGGCGAGCAGGCTCGAGGCGGGCGGGTTGTAGAGCTGGCCGGCGGCCCCGAGCAGGATCCGGCTGATGAAGAAGAGAGCGAACGTCGTCGCGATGCCGCTCAACACCGAGACCGCAGCCCAGGCGAGCACGACCACGCCGACGATCGCCGTACGGCGTCCGGTGTCCGCGAGTCGCCCGGCCGGGAGCAGCAGGATCACGCCGGCGACCGCCGCAGCGGTCGGGATCGCTCCGGCCAGGGTGTCGCCGAAGCCGAAGTGGTCCTGGATGGCCGGCAGCGCGCCGGCCACCAGGTTGAACTCGACGCGGTCGACGAAGGCGACCAGCGCGATCACGATCGCGGGCCACCAGCCGAACGGGGCCGAGCGCCTCAGGTCGACCCGCACCGGCTGACGGCCGGCGAAGGCCTCGATCTGCACCTGATCCGCAGAGGTCACGGATTCGTCTCGGATGGCTTCCGACATTCGGCCTGCTCCTAGGGTTCGGGGGACTGGTGTGCGAGGCTTGGTGACAGAGCGTAGATCATATATAGGAGTAGTGGATGACCATCCTGCGAGTAGCCGCCGTGCAGTTCTCCGTGACCGAGGACGTCGAGGAGAACCTCGCGACCTGCCTGCGGATGACCGACCAGGCTGCCGCCGAGGGCGCCCGGGTCGTGGTGCTGCCGGAGTTCTGCAACCACGTGTCCTGGTACGACGACCGCGAGCACTCGCGTCGGATGGCGCAGACCCTGGACGGCCCGTTCGTGTCCGCGCTGGCCGCGAAGGCGGCCGAGCACGGGCTGCACCTGATGGCGAACTGCACCCTCAACCGCGAGGACGGTCGCACCACCGGCAGCAACATCCTCTTCGCTCCCGACGGCTCGATCCTCGCGGTCACCGACAAGCAGGTCCTGATGGGCAGCGAGCGCGACCACCTCGACCCCGCGGTGAGCGCGTCGCCCGTCGTCGCCACGGCGTTCGGCCGGGTCGGCCTCTACTCCTGCATGGACGGCGTCATCAACGAGACCCCGCGGATGCTCGCCGTCGGCGGCGCCCAGGTGCTCCTGAACAGCCTCAACTCCTTCGCGCTCGACGAGGCTTCGCTGCACGTGCCCGTGCGCGCGGTCGAGAACCGGGTCTGGGTGGTCGCGGCCAACAAGGTCGGTCCGCTGGTGCCGGCCCGCAGCATCGCGATGGTCGCCGAGCGGGTCGGCGTACCGATCGAGATGTTGCACGGTGCCGGGGAGAGCCAGATCGTGGCTCCCGACGGCACCATCGTCGCCATGGCGCCGCGCACCGGCGAGGCGGTCGTCGTGGCCGACATCGAGGTCCAGGTCGCCGACGACAAGCACCGCCCCGACGGCACCGACGTGATGACCTCACGTCGCCCCGACCTCTACGGTCCGATCCTCGAGGCCCCCCGCGGCCGCCGGCGCGAGGCGGGCGCCGATGAGCTGGTGACCGCGATCGTCAACCCGGCCGACGGAGACGATGTCTCGACCCTGCTGACCGAAGCCCTGGCGACCGGCGCCGGCCTGGTGGTCCTCCCGGAGCTCGCCGGTCTGGCGCCCGAGGCGATCGTCGCGGCCCTGGCCGGGTCGACGGCGTACGTCGCGACGAGCGTGGCCGATGGCGACGCGCACGTCGGTCTCGTGATCTCCGCCGACGGCACCCTGCTGCGCCAGCCGCAGCTGCACGCGAGCGCCCGCCACGACTGGGCGACAGCGCTCGGCGACGACTTCGTGGTCATCGACCTGCCCTGGGGCCGGCTGGCCCTGGTGGTAGGCGACGACGCGCTCTACCCCGAGACCTTCCGGCTCGCCGCGCTCCAGGACGTCGACGTCGTCGCGGTCCCGTTCACGACCCAGGCCGGGGCCGACCTCGACCCGCTGCTGCTCGAGCGCGCGGCCGAGAACCGGCTCAACGTCGCCGTCGCCAGCCGTCAGGGGGAGTTCGGCGGCGGTGCGCTCTTCCCGCTGTCCACCGACTTCACGCTGTGGGCGCCCGACCGCGGCCCCTTCGCGGGGATCATCAGTCGGCCCGACCCCGTCCTGGCCGTCGGCTCGGTGCAGGTCGCGACCCTGCGGCCCGTCTGCGCGGTCAACCGCTTCGTCAGCAAGGGCACCGACCTCGTCGACGGGCGACCGTGGGCCCTCGCCCAGGCTCTCGTCGAGCCGCTGGTCGTCTCCGCCTAGGGTCCGTGCGGGCTACGCCTCGGCTGCGGCCGGCTGACGGTCGAGGGCGATCTTCAGGGCCTTCTCGCTGCTGTCCAGGTGGGCGATCCAGGCGTCGCGCAGCGCCTCGGTCTTGCCCGCGCGGGCCAGGTCGAGCAGCTCGCGGTGCTCGTCGATGCGACCCTCGGTGGCCTGAGGGGCGCGGTCGATGCCGCCCATCAGCAGGTGGAGGTAACGGTCGGCGGAGTGCCAGAGCAGCTCGAGGACGCGGCGGTCGGCCGCGCCGGTGACGCCGGTGAGCATCGCGGCGTGGAAGGCGTGGTGCGCGGCAGCCAGAGCCGACGGCTCGCGCTCGATGCCGGCGTACTCGTCGAGAGCGACCTGTGCCTGCTCGAGGTGCTCCTCGGTCATCACCGCCATCGCGCGCACGACCAGGTCGCCCTCGATCAGCCGGCGGAGGCGGTAGATGTCGGCGAGGTCGGTCGTGCTGAGCGACGCCACCAGGGCGGACCGACCGGGGCGGAGACTGACCAGTCCCTCGCTCTCCAGGCGGCGCAGGGCTTCGCGGACCGGGATGTGACTGACGTCGAACTGCTCGCAGAGCTCGACGATCGACACGGCAGCACCAGGTTGGATGTCGCCGTTGAGGATCGCGCGGTGCAGCTCGTCGGTCACGCGGTCGACCAGCGACAGGTGCGCGATGGGTCGCACAGGTGTCGCGGAACGCGCGCTTCGGGCCATGGGTTCTGCTCCTCCGGATCGTCGGCTGGCGATCATAGATCGTCGCCGTTGGCATCGTGTCACGCTGCGGACTGGATTGTTCTCTGCACTTCCCCACCACACCTATCCGATATCGTATATTGTCTAAGACGGGAGGTGTGATGGTCGACCACGCGATATTCCGCGATGTCTTGGCTCAGTGGCCGAGCGGCGTCACCGTAGTGACGACGCTGGTGGATGGTGCGCCCCACGGCATGACGGCGAGCTCGTTCTCGAGCGTCAGCCTGAGTCCGCCGTTGGTGTCAGTCTGCTTGGACCGCAAGCTCTACTCGCACGACCTGATCGCCCGCAGCGGCGTCTTCGGGGTCAACGTGCTGGCCAAGGACCAGGCCGAGGTGGCCCGCCGCTTCGCCGGCATGGTGCCGGGGCTCGCGGTCGAGGACCGCTTCGACGGCGAGACGTGGACCACGGCCGAGACGGGCGTGCCGCTGCTCGAGTCCGCACTCGGCTGGCTGGACTGCCGCGTCGTGCACGAGTACGCCGGCGGCGACCACACGATCTTCGTCGGCGAGGTGATGGCCGGGCACGCCGCCCGCCGGACCGCGCCGCTGCTCTTCCACTCGCGCGGCTGGGGCCAGTTCGCCGACGTGCTTCCGGACGTCGCCACGCTTGCTGACGGTGGCCTGGTTGCCGCACTGCGTCGACGCGAGCACTCCGAGGACGGCGTCCTGCAGACGGCCCGCGACGTCGCCGCGAGCGGCGTCCGCGTCCGGCTGCTCGACCTGACCCGCAACGACGGCGACCCGGTCGTCGTGCCCGAGCCGCTCTCAGCCGGGGTCAGCGCGCTGGTCGCCACGCGGGAGCAGCTGGAGCGCGCCCTGGAGCTGAAGATCGACGTGGTCGAGATCGCCGTCGACCCGGCTCGTCCGGGGGCGATCGACGAGGTGCTGGCCATCGTGGACGGCGTCAACGAGCGGGTCTCGGTCATCATCCGCGACGCCTTCGCGCCCGGGCGGACCGACGCCGTGCTGTCGGCCGTCGTGGCGTTCTCGGAGGCTCGGGTGCTCGAGATCGGCATGTCCGACAGCTTCGGCGCGGCAACGCCGCTCCAGGTCCGTGCCGTCCTTCAGGATGCCGTCGGCCTGGCCCGTCCGGTGCCGCTGCGCGCTCGTCTCGGCGATCGCGACCGACTCGGACTGGTCAAGGCCCTCACCGCGCTCAAGAGCGGCGTCCACCACTTCAACACCACGCTCGCCGGACTGGACGGCTCGGTCGCGACCGAGGACCTGGTCCGGCTGCTGGGAGAGCTCGACGTCGACACCCCGGCGGACGCGACCCAGATCGGGCTCGCCGCCGACGCTCTCCGACTTACCCTGACACCCGTCCCGGGTCCCGATCTCGCAGCGACCGATGTCGCGACCAATCACGTAGGAGCCGCAGGATGACCGCCAAGCTCACCGCCCGCTTGACGGCGGAGTACCTCCTTCCCGATCTGACCGACGCGGAGCGTGAGCGTGCGGAACGGGTCGAGTCCGTGCTGCCGCTGATCGCCGCCGCGGCCGGGTCGGCCGACGAGATCGGTGCTCTGCCCGAGGGACACCTCAAGCTGCTCGGTGACGCGGGCCTGCTCGGCCTGGTCGTCCCGGAGGAGTACGGCGGCCTCGGCGGCGGACTGCGCGACCTCGCGGCCACGACGTACACCCTCGGTACGGTCTGCGGCTCCACTGCGCTGGCCTACTTCTTCCACTGCTCCTCCTCCTCGCGCGGCATGCTGCCGCTGGCGGCCCTCGACGCCGGTCTGTACGACGACGACGAGGCGCCGGTGGTGCGCGCGTTCGCCGAGAAGGTGCTGCACCTGATGGGCACCGACAAGAAGGCGATCGGCAACTTCGCCAGCGAGGCGGTCAAGGCCTCCAACGCCAACGTGCTGATCCGCACGACCGCGACCCGCGCCGAGGGTGGCTGGGTGCTGAACGGCGAGAAGTCCTTCGGCTGCCTGTCCGGCTCGGCCGACTACTACCTCGTGACGGCCCGCCGCGAGGACGTCGAGGGCCTCGACGCGCTGACTCTCTTCCTGGTGCCGCGCGACACCGACGGCTCGCGCCCGCGGTCGGCGTGGCTCGGCCTGGGCATGCGTGCCTCGGACAACAACGGCCTGATCCTCGAGGACTGCTTCGTCCCCGACGAGCTGTCGCTGGCGGTGCCCGGAGCGTTCACCCGGGCGACCTCCATGTCGCGCGGCTCGTGGGTCGGCAACCAGATCGCCATCGCGGCCATCTACGCCGGCATCGCCCAGGGCGTGTGGGACTACGCGATGGACCGGACGATGGCGGCGAAGTTCGCCGACACCGGCAAGCCGATCGCCTCCAGCCCCATGCACCAGGTGCTGATCGGCGAGGGGGAGCAGCACCTGGCCGAGGCCCACCTGTGGCTGCGCCGCCAGATCGACCTCGAGGCCAGCGATCCGCCGATCCTGCCCAAGAACGAGGTCGTCCAGAGCTGGAAGCTCGCCAAGGGCGCCATCTGCGAGCACGCGCACGACGTGGCGCTGGTGTCGCTCAAGATGTGCGGCACCTCCGGCGCGCTGATGGGCAACCCGATCGGTCGGGCCCTCCGCGACACCGCCATGGGTCTCGTGCAGGCCTTCCCGGCCGAGCGCGGCAAGCTCGACCTGGCGAAGATGATCGTCGACGACGAGGGCTGGGCCGGTCTGACCACCACGGACAGCTTCGCGAAGCCGTCCGCCGAGAAGGGCAGCTAGTTGAGCAACCGCATCGAGCTCCCGGAGCCCGGTCAGCTGATCGCCGGGGAGTGGCGCGAGCCCGGCGACCGGCTCGACCTCGTGCTCGAGGACTCGTACGCCGGCCGGCAGCTCGGCCAGGCTGCGGCGACCACCGTGGCCGACGTCGAGCGAGCTGCCGCGGCCGCGGCAGCGGCGTACGACAACGGCTCCTGGGCCGATCTGCCCACCGAGCGTCGCGCCGAGATCCTCGACGCGGTCGGTGACGCCCTCGAGGGCGAGCTCGGCCGGCTGGCCGGGCTGGAGGCGTTCGCCACCGGTGTCCCGGTCCGGCAGACGTCGATCGTCGGGGTGATCGTCCCGGGCGCCTTCCGCCTGGCCGCGATGATGCTGCGTTCGGGCGTGCTGCTCGACCGGCAGACCGCCGACTCCGGCTCCTCGATCGAGGTCCACCGGCTGCCCCTCGGCCCGGCCCTGTGCCTGGTGCCGTGGAACGCGCCGGCCCCGATGGCTGCCCACAAGGTCGCGAGCGCCCTCGCCGCTGGGGCCCCGACCATCCTCAAGCCGAGCGAGTTCGCGCCGTACGCCACGTCCGAGCTCGGCCGCATCGTCGGCAGCGTGCTGGCCGACGCCGGGGTCGACCCGGGGGTCTTCCAGCTGGTGCAGGGCGGCTCCGCCGTGGGTGGCTCGCTGGTCCGTGATCGCCGGATCCGGGCCGTGTCCTTCACCGGAGGCGCGGTCGGCGGTCGTGCCGTCGCCGCGGCCTGCGCCGAGGACTTCACCGCGCTCCAGCTCGAGCTGGGCGGCAACAACCCGCTCGTCGTGATGCCTGACGCCGACCCGGCCGACGCCGCCCACGCGGCCGTCGACCTGCTGACCACGCTCAACGGTCAGTGGTGCCGCGCGCTCGGCCGGCTGGTCGTGCCCGAGGCGATCGCCGACGAGGTGCTCGGCCTCGCGCTCGAGCGGCTCGCCGCGTTGCGGGTCGGTGACCCACTCGATCCCGAGACCGACCTCGGTCCGATCGTCCACTCCGGTCACCTGGCCAAGCTCCGCAGCGAGATCGCGGAGCGCGAGCAGGCCGGGGGTGTCGCGCACTCGAGCACCACGCTGCCCGACGGTCCCGGCCAGTTCCTCGCACCGACGCTGCTCACCGGTGTCCCGGCAGAGGCCGCCGTCGAGGAGATGTTCGGCCCGGTCGCGACGGTCCACACCTACACGACCGAGACGGAGGCTCTGGCCCTGGCCAACGGCACGCCGTACGGGCTCGAGGGCTACGTCGTCGGCGCCGACACCGACCGTGCGATGGCGCTGGCTCGTCGGGTGCGCGCTGGCGAGGTCAAGGTCAACGGCTCGACGATCATGAGCCTGCACCTGATGACGCCGCGCCCGGCCTGGGGCCTGTCCGGACTGGGCGAGGAGGGGACCGTCGAGACGATCCGCATCTTCACCGGCGCCCGCGTGGTCGGTGTCGAGGGCGGATTCGCCCTGCACGGCCGATGACGAGTGCCGAGGCGTTCCGCGACCTGCTCGCCGGCCCCGACCTGGTGCACTTCCCGGGGGTGTACGACGCCGTGAACGCGCGGCTCGCCGCGCGCGCTGGGGTCCGGGGTGCCCACCTGTCAGGTGCTGTCGCCTCCGCGATCGCGCTGGGGGAGCCCGACCTCGGGTTCGTGCACGGCACCGACATCGCCCGGATCGCGCAGACGGTGGTGCCTGCGCTGGGCGGGCGGCCGCTGCTCGCCGACGCCGACACCGGCTACGGCAACGCGCTCCAGGCCCGGGCCACCGCCCGCGCCTACGCCGCCGTCGGCATCGCCGGCCTGCACCTCGAGGACCAGGTCGCGCCCAAGCGCTGCGGCCACCTCGCCGGCAAGCAGGTCGTCGACGTCGCGGAGGCGGCCGGGCGGATCCGTGCCGCGGCCGAGGCCGAGACCGGCATCGTCGTGGTCGCCCGCACCGACGCGCTCGGCGTCGAGGGTGTCGGGTCCACGATCGAGCGCTGCCTCGCCTTCACGGAGGCGGGAGCGGACGCGCTCTTCGTCGAGGGCGCGAGCCTCCCGGATCTGGCGCGGGTGATCGAGGGGGTCACCCGTGCTACCGGGGGCTGCCTGCCGCTCGTGGTCAACCGCTCGGAGGCTGCAGGCGACGAGCCCGCGCTCGACCCGGTCGTGCTGCGCGAGCTCGGGGTGCGGGTGGTCATCCATCCGGTCTCCGCGCTGCTCGCGGCCGCGCGCGCCCAAGCTGCGGTCTACACCGCGATCGCCGCCACCGGTGATGCCGGATCCGTCGAACGCCTCGGCTGGGGTGAGCTCACCGGGCTCCTCGGCCTTCCCGACCAACTCGTTCTCGAGCAACGCTACGCAGGAGCACCCCGATGACTGACCAGACCGCAATCGTCGCCGGCGCCGGGCCGGTCGGCATGACCGCTGCGCTGCTGCTGGCCCGCGGCGGCGTGCAGGTGACCGTGCTGGAGGCGGGGGAGTCCCTCGCCGGCGAGTCGCGTGCCTCGACGTTCCACCCGCCGAGCCTGGAGATGCTCGACGAGCTCGGCGTGCTCGAGCCGCTGATGGAGAAGGGGATCGTCTCCACCGGCTTCCAGTACCGCGACCGCCGTACCGGCCCCATCGCCGACCTCGACCTCGGCGTGCTGTCCGAGGACACGAGGTTCCCGTTCCGCGTGCAGGTCGAGCAGTCCAAGCTGACGCCGATCATCCTCGAGGTGCTCGAGGGCATGGACAACGTCACGGTCCACTTCGGCCAGCGCGTGGTGCAGGCGTCGACCGACGGAGTCTCCGCCACGGTGATCACCGAGGTCGGCGACACCTTCCGTGGTGACTTCGTGCTGGGAGCCGACGGCGCCAACTCGCAGGTGCGGCAGACCGGCGGGTTCTCCTTCGAGGGGATGACCTACCCGGAGCGGTTCATGGTGGCCTCGACCACCGAGGACCTGGAGACCATCCTCCCGGGCATCTCGGCGGTCAACTACGTCTTCGACCCGACCGAGTGGCTGGTGCTGCTGCGCACCCCGGAGCACTGGCGGATCCTCTTCCCGACCGACCCGGAGACGCCGGACGAGGTCGAGAGCGACAGCGCCCGCGTCCAGGACCGGCTGCGCGGCGTCGCCGACCTCGGCCGCGACTGGGACGTCCTGCACACGACGCTCTACCGGGTCCACCAGCGCGTGGCCGACACCTTCCGCAAGGGCCGCCTGCTGCTGATGGGCGACGCCGCCCACATCAACAACCCGCTGGGCGGGATGGGCATGAACAGCGGCATCCACGATGCGTACGTCGAGACCGCGGCGCTGCTCGCGCTGATCCAGGGTGCCGGCAGCCTGGAGCAGCTGGACGAGGCGTGCGAGGCGCGCCGCCAGGTCGCGCTGTCGTACGTCAAGACGATCACCCACGACAACTGGGAGAAGCTGCGTCAGCACGACCCCGAGTCGATCAAGGCCTACCACGACGAGCTTCGGGAGCTGGCCTCCGACCGCGAGCGGATGCGCAAGCACCTCCTCAACACCTCGATGATCAACTCCCTGCGCGGCGGCAAGGTCGTCGACATGGTCGGCGTCAAGCCGTGACGGAGCCGCTCCGGATCAAGCGGGAGAACCCCGCCCGCACCGACGACCTCGTCGGCAGCGTCGTCGCGGTCGATGCGGCAGCCGTCGATGACGCCGTACGGCGGGCCCGGTCCGGCCAGACCGCCTGGGCCGCGATCTCGGTCGACGACCGGGCGAAGGCGCTGCTCACCGGTGCCGACCGGATCGCGGCGGAGCTGGACGCGCTCGCCGTGCTGATGGCGCGCGAGACCGGCAAGGTGCTGCCCGACTGCCGCGGTGAGCTCGGCTTCGCCGTGACCGTGCTGCGCTGGGCGGCCGACCGTGCTGTCGACCTGCTCGCCGACCAGGTCGTCGACGACGAGATGGGTCGGCTGCTGCTGCGCCGCCGCCCGTACGGCGTGGTCGCGGCGGTCACGCCGTGGAACGCGCCGGTGATCCTCGCGGTGCTCAAGCTCGGCCCGGCCCTGGTGTCGGGCAACGCGGTGATCGTGAAGCCGTCGCCGCTGGCGCCGTTCGCGATCGCGCGGGTCGTCGAGCTGCTCGCCGAGGGGCTGCCGGACGGCACCGTGCAGGTCGTGCACGGCGACGCCGAGACGGCGACCGCGCTGGTCGGCCACCACGGCGTCGACCGGGTGGCCTTCACCGGCGGCGACGCTGCCGGCCGGGCGATCGCCGCCCTGGCCGGTCAGAGCCTCACCCCGACGCTGATGGAGCTGGGCGGCAACGACCCGGCGATCCTGCTCGACGACGCCGACCTCACCCCCGATGCGATGGACCGGCTGGTGATCGCGAGCTACGCGACCTCCGGCCAGGTGTGCATGGCGGTCAAGCGGCTCTTCGTGCCCCGTCGCCGCCACGACGAGGTGGTCGACGCCTACCGCGCCGCCGCCCTGCGGGTGCTGCGGCTGGGGGACCCGCTCCACGACGGCGTGACCCTGGGCCCGGTCGTGACCGCGGCGTCCGCCGTACGCGTGCGGGGGATGGTGGAGGCCGCTGTCGGTCGTGGCGCCGAGGCGATGTTGCTCGGTACCGAGGACCCCGACACCGACCTGGGTGCTGGTCACTTCCTGCGCCCGACGCTGGTGCTGGGCGCGAACGACGGCGACCGAATCGTCGCCGACGAGCAGTTCGGACCGAGCGTGCCGGTGCTCTCCTACGACTCCGTCGACGAGGCCGTCGCGCGCGCCAACGCCGGCGACCTCGGACTGGCCGCCTCGGTGTGGTCGGCCGACGAGGAGCGGGCCTTCACGGTCGCGGCCCGGCTCGACGCCGGCTTCACCTTCGTCAACACCCACAACCGCACCGGGATGTCGCTCCGAGCGCCGTTCGGAGGCGTGAAGAGGTCCGGCTGGGGCCGGGAGTACGGCGACGAGGGACTGCTCGAGCACACCCAGACGTGCGTGGTCCACGCACCGGGCGTCTTCCGCCCCGGGGGAGCAGGTCTCGGCGCGTCCGCCTATCCCGGCTGACTCCGCCGACCCGCTGACGGCTTCCCGTAGATAATATATACTTTGCCTTGCCCGACCCGCTGAGCCTGCTGAGGAGCCCGATGAGCAACACCCTGAAGTCCGTGCAGGAGCACTTCGACTCCGCTGCTCCGACTGATGTCTCGGAGACCTTCGGCACCTGGCTCGCGCTGATCGAGCGCCTGAAGGCACGCCTCGTCGATCGCTTCGAGCTGACCCGCGACCCGTCGTCGGAGGTCCTCGAGGACTTCGGTGGCGGCAGCGGCCCCGCCGGTCGGGTCCGCACCTACGCCGGCCCGGAGATCGACTGGATGGTGCACTCCCACATGGAGAACGCCGCCATGGGCTTCTGCAACGTGCACCTGACCGTCTGGCTCGGCCCGCAGGTCCGGGTGCCGCACTTCGGCATGGCGCTCGGCGCCTTCCCGCAGGGCTGGGTCTACCTCGACTCCGTGCCGCGGTCCAACCTGCTGACCGACACCGACTCCTTCGACCGGTACTACGCGCCGGTCAACGAGCAGCTGGGAGCAGATCCGCAACGACAACGACTTCCTCGAGCCGTTCGTCAGCCGCAGCGCGTTCGTCCGCGCCGGCCTCTCGCCGACCGCTCACTGCTACATGGCGCCCGCCGACCAGCGCACCACCGACCTGGTCGCCGAGATGGCCGAGGCGCACCTCGAGCGCTGGATCGGCTGGGTCGACGAGGCCGAGCAGGTCCCCGCCGAGGAGCAGGCCGCCCTGGCCGCCGACGACGAGCTGATCCGCCGCAACATCGCCGAGCGCGACCCGGCCAACGAGATGGGCGACCGGTTCTTCGGACCCGAGATGACCACCACGCTGGTCCGCGCCCTGTGGGGTGGCGACCGCCAGCTCCCGCGCGCCCACGAGCAGGCCTGACGCACGATGTCCGTCCTCGTTCGCACGCTGCGCACCGCGACGCGGGTCCGCCGGCACCGAGGCGCCGTACGACACGGTGCACATCACCGTTCGCTACCCGGCGCTGCCACCGCGCGACGACGTCGAGCGGATGAGCGGTCGGCCTGGCCGCCGACGCCGCCGGTGCGCCGTACCCCGTGGTGGTGCTGGTCTCCGGGGTCAACTGCCCCGCTGACGCCTACCGCTGGCTGGCCTTCCGGCTGGTCGAGGCGGGCTTCGTGGTCGTCGGCTACGACTGGGTCGGTCAGCTCTTCCCGGGCGAGTACGGCCTGACGCCCGGAGTCGACATCGTCGCCGCCGGTCCCGACCACTACGGCGAGCGCCCGACGACGCCGGCGCTGCGCCCGGTCCTGGACGCGGTCGCCGCCCTCAACGAGTCCGGTCAGCTGGCTGGGCTGCTCGACCTCGACAAGGTGGGCGTGTTCGGTCACTCGGCCGGCGGCACCGTGCTGCTGCAGTCGGCGCGACCGGAGTGGTTCCCGGAGGTCCGTGCGGTCGTCGCGTACGGCGCCCACACCATGGCCTCGCAGATGATCGGCTACCCGCCGAACACGTTGCTCCCGGCGCCGATCGAGTCGCCCACGATGATCATCGCCGGCACCGACGACGGCGTCGTCGCCGCGAGCGCCATCCGGTACGGCGAGCAGGCCGGTGCCGCCGGCCACGACCCGGTCGAGCGCACCTGGCGCGAGGCAGTGCCGGCCACCACCGAGGCCTGGCTGGTCCACCTCGCCGGTGCCGGTCACATGCTTGCCGCCCACCCGGAGGACCCCTCCACCGCGCGTGGGTTCCTCGAGACGCCGACCGACGCCGACCACGACCGCCTCCGCGAGGTGCTCGGGGACGTCGTCGCCACCTTCATGGCCGCACATCTCACGGGCAGCCCGTCCGCGAAGGCCCAGCTCGAGCAGCTCACCGAGCAGCCGCAGCCCGAGATCGCCGCCGTCCGGCGACGCTAGGAGAACACCATGTTCAAGAACTTCTGGTACGCCGTCGAGTTCAGCTCCGACGTCGTCGCGGGCAAGCCGAAGAAGGTCAAGATCCTCGGCCAGCAGCTGGTGCTCTACCGCAAGACCAGCGACAACTCGGTCGTCGCGATGTCGGACCTCTGCGTCCACCGCGGTGCCGCGCTGTCCGGCGGCGAGATCAAGGGCGACTGCATCGTCTGTCCCGTACCACGGCTGGGAGTACAAGCCGAACGGTGAGGTGCAGAAGATCCCCGCGCACCCGGACAAGGGCATCCCGCGCAAGGCGCGGATCGACTCCTACCCGGTGCAGGAGAAGTACATGTTCGTGTGGGTCTTCCTGGGAGACCTGCCCGAGGAGGAGCGCCCGCCGATCCCGGACTGGTCCGACATCGACAACACCGAGGAGTACCGCGCCGTCACGGGCGAGTTCCTCTGGAAGTCCAACTACGAGCGGATCCTCGAGAACGGCGTCGACGTCTCGCACACGCCGTTCGTGCACGGCGGTGTCTTCGGCAACAAGGAGAAGCCGGAGACGCCCGAGTTCGAGGTCGAGAGCTCGCCGTGGCACTGCAAGGTGTCGGTGGTGCTCAACCCGCCGAACTCCAAGGGCATCTGGGGGATGCTCAACCCCAACAAGACCAAGAACCTGCAGGAGCGTCCGCCGGTCCCGGTGTCGACGACCTGGTGGCTGCCCAACCTGCTGCTGCTCGACGTCGGCACGCCGATGGGTCAGCTGAAGATCTTCGACGTCAACATCCCGATCGACGAGGAGACCACGCTGGTCAAGTTCGTCGCGCTGCGCACCTTCTTCAAGGGCAAGTGGGCCGACGGTGACGCCCGCCGCCGGGTCTTCAAGGTGCTCTACGAGGACCAGGCCGTCGTCGACACCGTGCGTCCCGAGCTGCTGCCCTTCGACCTCTCGGACGAGCTGCACGTCAAGAGCGACTACAACGCCGTGCTCTACCGCCGTCGTCGCCAGGAGCTGATCGAGGCCGGCTGGGGCGTCGAGGGCAACACGATCGTGGGCGAGGGGCCGGCGCGGGTCGAGCAGCGGGTCATCCCGTCGCCGATCCGCAAGGAGGTGCCCGAGCTCGCCAGCGCGTGGAACTTCAAGGAGGTCCGCAGCAGGGAGATCCTGTCCGGCAACGCCGACCGCACCAAGCGTGGCGACGTACCTCGCACCGACTCCCTGTCCAGCACCGACTCCACCATCGAGGAGATCAAGTCATGACCAGCTTGTCCGGAGCCCTGTGCCAGGGCACCCTCGACACGATCGTCGAGCGCGGTGACCTGACCGAGGTGACCGGCGCCGACGGCGGCCCGCTCCTCGAGCTGGTCTCCGAGGCGTTCGGTCCTGTCGGCGAGGCCCGCGTGTTCCGCGGCGATCGGATCGCCAAGGCCGTGTACGTCGGCCTCTCCGTGCCGCAGATCGGGCTCGACAGCCACATGGTGTTCGCCTTCAGCCCGGCCGGTGTGCCGGTCCCGCACTTCACCTTGGACTCGGTGTTCGGCCAGGGGACGTACGCGTTCCACCTCGACCTGATCCCTCGTGTCGACCTCGGTACCCACCTGGACTACCTGGACTGGGCGCACACGCCGCTCGACGCCGCGTTCGAGGAGGTGTCGGCGCGGCCGGGTCTGACCAAGACCGCGATCGGGCCGCGTCAGTTCGCGATGATGTCGCCCTGGATGCTCGTGCACCGGGCCGAGGAGGAGGCGTTCCGCGGCATCGACGGCACGGTCGGGACCTACCTCGAGCACTGGTTCTCGCTCGTCGAGGGCACGGTGCCGGACGCCGTGCTCGCGGACGTCGCCGACACCGACCTGCCTACGCGTGACGAGCGCAACCGCGCCAACATCTTCAGCCCCGACGTCGACAAGGTCTGGGCCCAGGTCCAGCAGCTGATCGGCGCGGAGCAGGCCGAGGCCGTCCGCAGCCTGCTGCTCGACAACACGGTCCCCGCCGTGGAGGTGTCCGCATGACCGCGGTCTCCGACGCCAGCGACACCGACCTCGAGACCAGTGAGTGGCAGAAGCGGATCGCGGGGGAGTGGCACGGTCGCCCGGGCCTCTTCGACGCGCTCGGCAACCACGTCGGCTTCGAGCGGGTCGACCGCGCGAGCGTCGTCGAGGACGGTGTCTCGCGCTACTGGATGCACACCGAGCTCGAGGGCTCCGGCCCGCTGCGCAACCGCTTCGAGCTCGGCGCCAACTTCGACTTCGGCATCGTCGACTCCGACGAGAACCGGGTCTACTGCGGGCCGGACTTCTACGGCACCGGCCAGCCGCACGGTCTCTTCGTCGAGGCCAACTACTACTCGCCGGGCTGGCAGGCCGACCTGCGCACGTGGAACCAGGTGCTCGCCGACGGCGAGACCCAGGTCTACTCCTCGGTGCTGCACGACGGCTGGGCCGTGTGCGCCGTCTTCAACGGCATCTACAAGCGCACCTTCGACCACGAGACCAACCCCGAGACGCAGAAGTACGTCGAGGACTGGATCGCGCTGGAGACGCAGCGGGGCTCGCGCCCCCAGGTGCTGCCGACCAAGGAGAAGGGCGCCTGGACCGGAACCCTCTTCGTGGACCCGGTCGACCACAGCGGCACCGGTGAGGCACAGGTCGTCATCGAGCACGACCCGCAGTCGCTGCGACACGCGCGCCAGCACGTCTCCTGGACCGGGGCCCTCGACCGCAGCTACACCTTCGACCGGTTCCGTGACGGCGCCCGCACGCTGTACGAGGGCCCCGAGGTCTTCGGCAACGCGACGTCGTACGGCCGCGCGCTCTTCACGAGCCAGCACCTGGTCGGACCGGATGCCCGCGGTGTCGAGAAGATCCGCGGCCGCGAGGTCCTGATCGACGCCGACACCCGTGAGCTCGCGGTCGTCTGGCAGCTCTTCCACGGCGAGACCGCCACGCACTTCGTGCACGGACTGCTGACCTGGGAGTCTGCGTGAGCCGGGTCGTCGTCGTCACCGGCGGCACCCGCGGGATCGGCCTCGGCCTGGCCCGCGAGCTGCTCGCCCGTGACTGCCAGGTCGTCGTGTGCGGCCGCTCCGCGGCCGGCGTCGAGGCCGCCGTCTCGGAGCTCGCCGGCGGAGCGGGCCCCGACCGCGTCACCGGCATCGCCACCGACGTCACGTCGCGCGCCGCAGTCCAGGCCCTGTGGGACCACGCCGTCGCGACCTTCGGCCGCGTCGACGTGTGGATCAACAACGCCGGCCTGTCTGCGCCGCGTCGCCCCTTCCCGGAGGTCTCCGAGGACATCTTCTCGGCGGTCGTCTCCGCCAACCTGATCGGCGTCTCCAACGGCTGCGCGGTCGCGATGACCGGCCTGCAGGCGCAGCCTGCCGGTGGCTGGATCTGGAACATGGAGGGCTTCGGCTCAGGCGGCCAGAAGCAGCCCGGGATGGCGACGTACGGCGCCACCAAGCGCGCGGTGACCTACCTGACCGAGTCGCTGGTCAAGGAGACCAAGGACAGCAACGTCAAGGTCGGCTTCCTGTCGCCCGGCATCGTGGCCACGGACCTGCTCGTCGACGACTACGACGGTCAGCCCGAGGCGTTCGAGAAGGCGCGCAAGATCTTCAACATCCTCGGTGACCGGGTCGAGACCGTGACCCCGTGGCTGGCCGAGCACCTGCTGGCCGCCAAGAAGAACGGCTCCCGCGTCGCGTGGCTGACCACGCCGAAGGCGATGGGCCGCTTCATGACCGCCGGCTTCAAGAAGCGCGACATCTTCCTCGACTCGACTGCGGAGAAGGCCTCCGTCTGATGGCGATCGACCCGTGCACGGAGTACGGACTGGCGCTCGCGGCTGAGGACTTCGTCCCGGTGCTGCTGGCCGGCGCCGGCACGGTCGTGCTCGGCCTCGCCGCCGGTCGCTCGCTGCCGTCGGTGCGGGTGCCCGCCCTGCTGGCCGGGGCTCTGGTCTTCCTGGGCGGTCTCGCGAAGGCGACCTGGAAGCTGCTGGTCGCGGCCGAGCCCTGCCGCAACTACCCGGTGCTCGAGAACCTGCTGTTCCCGTGCCTGGCCTTCGGCTTCGCCGGCATCGCGTGCGCGCTGTTCGGCGTACGTCGTGGCAAGCAGGCGCCGTGGACGCCGTTCCTCGCGCTGCCGGTGCTCGGCGGCATCGCCTCGCTCCTGGTCATGGACACCTGGCCGCTGCTGATCGTCTCCGCGATCGGTGCGGTGGCCGTCGGCGTCCTGTGCATCCAGCTCTCCGCGCGGCATCAGGACCCCCTCGGCGTCGTGCTCTTCGTCGTCTACATCGTGGGGACGCTGGTGCTGCCGCCGCTGGCCGGCCGCCCGCACCAGTCCGAGCAGCTCCAGTGGGGCGAGCAGACCACCAACACGCTGGTGCAGCTGTCCTTCCTGCTCGGTGCGCTCCGACTGCTGCGGCGTACGCCCGCAGCGGCGCCTGACTCCGACCCGCGACCCGTAGGAGCCAGCGCATGACCGACCGCCTCGGCTGGCGCCGCAAGTTCGGCGTGATCGCGCCCAGCACCAACACGATCGTCCAGCCCGAGTTCGACTCGATGCGGGTCCCCGGCGTCACCTCGCACTACGGCCGGATCCTGATCCGCGACGGCCGGATCGCTGACGACGACGGCATGGAGAACCTGCTCGTCCAGATCCGCGCCTCGATGGACGACTGCGTCGAGGGCATCATGACCATGGAGCCCGACTACATGGTGATGGGCATGAGTGCCGAGACCTTCTGGGACGGCGTCGAGGGCAACCGCCAGTTCGTCCAGCAGATCAAGGACCTCTCCGGCGGCCTGGGCGTCGCGACCGGCGCGGAGGCGTGCGAGCGCGCGCTGAACCTGTACGGCGCCAAGAAGATCGCCGTCGTCACGCCGTACACCCCGATCGGCGACACGAACGTCCGCAAGTTCTTCACCGAGCTCGGCTTCGAGGTCGGCGCCGTCAAGGGCCTCAGCTGTGAGTCGGCGGTCGCCATCGCGCACGTCAGCGAGAAGACCCTGCGTGAGTCGCTGATCGAGGTCAACGACTCCGACGTCGACGCGATCGTCCAGTGCGGCACCAATCTCTGCATGACCGAGCTCGCCGACGAGGCTGAGCGCTGGCTGGACAAGCCGGTCATCGCCATCAACGCCGCCACCTGGTGGATGGCGCTGCGCGAGAACGGCATCGAGGACCAGCTCCAGGGCTTCGGCTCGCTGCTGCGCGACCACTGATCCGCACCCGAACGACGCCTGAGAGAATCACGCCTGTGTACGCCGCCCTCTGGCGCCTGTTTCCCGGCCCCACCTGGCTGAAGGCCCTCGAAGCCCTCACCCTGCTGGCGCTGGTGATCTGGCTGCTCCTTACCGTCGTCTTCCCGGCAGTCGAGCCGCACCTGCCGTTCGACCAGATCGAGGTCGGCGGTTAGGGAGAGACGCCCGTCTGCCCTCCTACAGGACCGTGTGTGCCCCGACCACGGCCGTGATGGCCGTGGTGCAGAGGAAGCCGGCGACGAGGAAGCCGGCGATGATCGCGAGGCCGAGCACTCGACGCGGCCGCGAGGCGCCACGGGGAAGGACGATCTCCCGGGCGCGGGCCAAGGTGCGCGCGAGTGCACCCATGACATGGCGCGCCCAGGGGTACTCCAGGGCGAGCACGGCGAGGCCGGCGGCGATGACGACGAGTCCCGGGCCGGGCAGCACCAGCATCGCGATGCCAGCGAGGACGACGAGCGGGCCGGCGACGGTGACGCCGACCTTCATCAGCAGCCGGCGGGCGAGGCCCCGGTCCGCCCAGGAGTCGAGTCGGTCCAGCAGGACGTCGACGCGTGGCGCAACCGTGGCTTCAGACATGGCCCCAGTGTGGCGGCCCGGACTGAGACGATCCTGAGCGGTCAGCCGAGCGCGGAGGGCGGACCGTCGGCAGTCGTACGACGCTCGACGAGCTGGGTGCCGATGACCAGGCGCTCGCTGGATCCCCAGCGCGGGTTGCAGGTCACCAGGGTCATGGTGCGCTGCTTGGCGGCGTCCTCGGGGTGGCCGGCGACGGGGGCGAGCACCTCGGTGGCGGTGGGGCTGAGGATCCGCTCCCACATCACCTGGTAGGTCAGCCAGCCGTCGACGGTCTCCACGACGACGGGGTCGCCGACCGACGAGCTTGTCGAGGTAGGCGAACGGCTCGCCGTGGGTCGAGCGGTGTCCGGCGACGGCGAAGTTGCCGACCTCGCCGGGCATCGCGGTGCCGGGGAAGTGGCCGGGCCCCTTGGCCAGGTCGTCGTCCGTCACGCCCTCGACGATGACCCACTCCCAGTCCTCGCCGAGCGCGGGGATGTGCAGCACGCCGAGGCCGTCGCCGGCGTTGACGGCGTCGTCGGTGGCGTGCTTCTTGCCGTCCTTGGTGGGCCTTGTCAGCCTTCGCGTGGAAGTCGTCGAGGAGGTCGGACTGGGCGGCGGCGGTCTGGTGACCGGTCCACACGAGGAGGTAGAAGACGAAGGCCGCGAGGACCACGCCGACCGTGATCGCCAGTTCGGCGGTCAGGCGTACCAGGAATCTGATTGTCTGTCGTAACCTCAACGTCACACCAAAGAATATATCATCGCCGCGACAGTGCTCCGGATCCGTCGGAAAGGGTAGTTGATGAGGTCTGCGACGTCCGCCTGGTCGCGGCGCTGCTGCTCGCCGGCGCGACCACGGTGACCGGCCTCGCCGTCGTGCCCGGGCGCTGCCGCCGCGGTGCCGACCGGCGGCTGCTGGACCTACGTGCCCGGACCCGGCGCTGACGCCCGGCCGACATCTCCACCGACCTCGAGCCGTGGACCGTCGACGACGGCCAGATCCTGCTCGGCAACAGCGGCGCGACCGCGGTCGGCGGCACCCGCGACTTCGTGATCGGCATCTCCAGCGGGCCGGTCGCTCTCCGACCTGCGCGTCCACCGGTACGGCGTCCTTCGTCGTCTCGGTCGACGGCGACCCGCTCGCCGAGCCGGTGACCACCGACGTTCGACGCCGCGGCCGGACAGCCGGTGCGCGACGTCGTCGTCGCGGCACCGCGCCGGTCGGCGCCGTCGGCGCGCACACGATCCGCCTCGACTCCGTCTACTTCGACGTCGCCGACCGAGACTCAGCCGGGTCACCTGCAACGGCCAGACCACTGGCGAGCCCGGCGGCGTCAACCCGGCGACCGAGCCGCTGCCCACGACATCACCGGCGACGTACACCGCCGTCGCGTCGGCTCGACCGCTGCAGATCACGGGTGTGTCGGCCAGCAGGTCACCACCGCGGCCCGACCCGGCGACGCCGTCAGCTGTCGCGTCGCCGGCCTGGCCTCGTCGGTGCCGGCGCAGGTCGCGGGTCTGTGCCGCCGACGGCGCCTGCGCCGACGCCACCGACGCGTGGATCGACCAGGACGGCACCGGCCAGCCTGACGGTCGTCGTGCCCGACGACCTCGCTGCCGGCAGCGGCGTCGGTCCGGGTCGACGACGGCACGACCACGGTGCGAGGCGCCGGTCGACGTCCTCGGCACGCCCGACGCTCGCGGCCTCCGAGGAGCTCGGGGCGACGACACCACCACGGTGACCCTCACCGGCACCTCCTGGGACCCGGCCAAGAACGTCGTCGTCCGCGGGTACGCCGGCGCCGACACGAGCGCGCCGGCCACCAGTGACCCGAAGGTGGTCGTCGAGGCCGACCGACAGCGGTGGGTTCACGGCGACCTTCGAGGTCACCGACCCCGACACCGAGACGATCGGGGTCACCCAGGCGAACGGCCGGGGCGCCTGACGGCGTCCTACACGTTCTCCGGCCAGATCGGCACCGCGCCGGTCGACCCGCTCGATCCGGCCTCGACCCGGTCGCCGGCACGGTCGACCCCCGGCGCGGTCACCCCCGGCACCGTCGAGCCCGTCACGCCGCCGGTCGAGCCGATCCCGCCGCCGGAGGACATCCCGATCACGGAGCCCGACGACGACCGACCCCGTGCCGACGCCGAGGTGACCGAGGAGCTCGCGGTCACCGAGGTCCGCCTCGACGGCAACGCCACGCTCGGGGAGCTGTTCGGCGGCGCGGTCCGCCGCGACCTGGTCTTCCTGGTCACCAACGTCGGCGAGACGACCGTCGAGAACCCGATCGTGCGGGTCTCGGTCGGCCGCTCCGAGGACCTCGAGCCCGAGATCGTCGACGTCGAGGTCGGCGTCCTCGACCCGAACGAGCAGACCGTGGTCACGGTCCCGCTCGAGCTGCCGATGGCGGCGTTCGGGACCTACCAGGTGGTCGGCCAGGTGGGTGACAGCGAGCTCGGCGCCTTCGAGCTCGAGTGGACGACCTACCCGTGGGGCCTGTTCGCGCTCAACGTGCTCGGCCTGGCTCCTGATCGCCTGGGGCGTGCGCCCCCGCCTGGTGGCGCGCCGCCCGGCGCCGTACCGCCCGGTGGTCGCGGCCAGCGGCGACGACGCCGTCGTCGACCTGGCCGCCGCGGAGGCCTGGTGGGCCTACCGCTCTCGCGGCGGCGTGCCGCTGACGCGCTGGCAGCCCCGCTGCTGCACCTGTCGAGGAGGTCGCGGCCGACGCCGTCGTCGACCTCGAGGCGGCGGAGAAGTGGTGGGCGCGCCGTTCGACGGACAAGCCTTCTCAGGCATCTTAATATCGTATATTGTGTAATGAAATCGTCCGAAGGGGATGGGGTGACGCGGGTCGTGTCGAGGAACCGCCGTACGTGGCGAGACCGGTCCGTCGTGCTGCGCCTCGGCGCGGTCGCCGGGTGCGCCGCGCTGGCCCTGGCCGGCTGCGGGACGATGATGCCGGGCGGCAACACCACCGGCGAGGACCTCACCACCGCGGCCGCGGCCGGACCTGGCCCGGGCGTCACCGACGACTCGGTCAAGGTCGTCTTCGTCGCCGTCGACCTCGACGCGGTCAAGAAGCTCACCGGCTTCAACACCGCCTCGGTCGGCGACCAGGAGGCGCAGGTCCAGGCCCTCGAGGACTGGGTCAACGACAACGGCGGCATCGACGGCAGGAAGCTGGACGCGGTCTTCCGCCTCTACGACGCCGCAGACCGACTCGCCGGCCGCCGAGGAGCAGCTGTGCAACCAGATCACCCAGGACGACAAGGCGTTCGCGGTCGTCATGACCGGTCAGTACCAGACCAACGCCCGACCCTGCTACGCCGAGCGCCAGACGCTGGTGCTCGACGCGTCGCTCTACGCGATGGACCAGGAGTACTTCGAGCGAGCTACGCGCCGTACCTCTGGACCGCGAGCTTCCCGGAGTACGACTCCTTCGTGCCGCTCCTTCGTGAAGGTGCTCGCCGAGCAGCAGTTCTTCGAGGGTGAGGACAGCGTCGGCGTCGTCGCCGCCGACTCCCCGGTCAACCGCCGGACCATCGAGGACGTCGCGGTCCCGCTGCTCGAAGGACGCCGGCGTCGAGCCCGAGGTCGCCTGGGTCGACACCACCGACACCGGCACCCTCTTCCAGGGCCTGGAGCAGGCCGCGATCACCTTCCGCAGCAAGGGGATCGAGCGGGTCATGTTCCTCGGCGGCTCGCGGCTCGCCTCGGTCTTCGCCACGGTCGCCGGCTCCCAGGACGGCTTCAAGCCGCGCTACGCGATCTCCAGCTTCGACAACCCGTCGTTCTTCGTGAACAACCCCGACACCATCCCGCCGGACACGATGGACGGCATGGTCGGCATCGGCTTCCACCCGCCGCAGGACGTGCCCGGACGCCGAGTACCCGTTCCCGACCGGCAAGGCCGAGACCGAGTGCCTCGAGATCTACGAGGACGCCGGGATCACCTTCGAGTCCCGCGAGGCCGCCCGGGTCGCGCTGCCCTACTGCGACGCGGTCCGGCTGCTCAAGCTCGGCGCCGACGGCCTGGCGACGACGACCTCAACGCCGCGGCGTGGGCGCAGGCGGTCAGCCGCGACGGCGGCGACGTTCCAGACCGCGTCCGGCTTCGGCGGCGCGCTCGGCGGCTCGGCCGCACGCCGGCGCCGGCGGCTACCGGGTGCTGCGCTTCGACGAGGCCAAGGGCCACTTCGTCTACGAGGGCGACGAGGTGCCGTTCGATGACGAGTGAGGCGGCCGCACGTCCGCCCCGGCCCTCGCGTGCAGCGGGATCCGGGCCTCCTACGGACCGGTGCAGGTGCTGTTCGACGCCGGGCTGACGGTCGAGCAGGGCGAGATGGTCGCGCTGCTCGGCCCCAACGGCGTCGGCAAGAGCACGCTGCTCAAGGTGATCGGCGGGCTGCTCAAGCCGGACGCCGGCAGCGTGCACCTCGGCGGCGTCGACGTCACCTCGATGACCACCCGCAAGCGGGTGGCCCTCGGGCTGTGCCAGGTCGTCGGGCAGGCGACGTTCTCGTCGCTGACCGTCGTCGAGAACCTCACGATGCACGGCTACGCCTCCACGACCGGCGCTGGACCAAGGACGCGGTCGAGGCCGCGCTCGCGGTGTTCCCGCGCCTGAACGCCCGCCGCAACCAGCCGGCCTCGAAGCTCTCCGGCGGCGAGCGGCAGATGCTCGCGCTCGCCAAGGCGATCGTGGTCGAGCCCAAGGTGCTGGTCATCGACGAGTTCTCGCTCGGCCTCGCGCCGGTCGTGGTCGGCGGCCTGATGGACCTGGTCCGCCGGCTCAACGAGCGGGGCAGCGCGGTGCTGCTCGTCGAGCAGTCGGTCAACGTCGCGCTCTCGCTGGTCGACCGCGTCTACATGATGGAGAAGGGCGAGATCATCGCCGAGGAGACGGCAGCCGAGCTGGCCGCCGACCCCGAGCGGGTCCGGGCGCTGATGCTCGGCGGACACGTGGCGGTGGGCGGATGACCGCGCTGCTACGTGATGATCGCCCTCTCCGACTTCGACTTCGGCCTCGACCGGCTGGTCATCGGCCTGTTCACCGGTCTCACCTACGGCCTGCTGGCGGTCGGCCTGGTGCTGGTCTACCGGTCCAGCCGGTTCGTGAACTTCGCGCACGGCTCGGTCGGCGCGTTCGGCGCCTCGGTGCTCGCGCTCTTCGTCGCCGACTGGGGCATGCCCTACTGGGTCGCGTTCGTGGTCGCGATCGTCGTCGCTGCCGCGCTCTCGGGCGCTGATCGAGGTCGTCGTCGTCCGCCGGCTCGAGGGCCGGCCGAGCCTGGTCGGCATGATCGCCACGCTCGGTCTCTCGCCAGCTGATCCTGGTGATGTCGCTGCTCATCAACAGCGACGGCGTCAGCGGCTTCACCTACCCCAAGCCGACCCATCTCCCGACCTTCGAGATCCAGTCGCTGCCGATCGGCACGCCGTACGTCGCGATGCTCGTGTTCGCGCCGGTGCTGCTCGGCGGTGCTCGGCTGGTTCCTGCGCCACCACCGGATGGGCATCGCCATCCGGGCCGCCGCCGACGACCCGGACACCGCACGCCTCGAGGGCATCCCGGCCCGCTGGATGGCCACGCTCGCCTGGGCGATCGCCGGCGGCATCGCGGCGTTCTCGGCGATCCTGGTGACTCCGACGACCGCCGGCGCCGGCCTCGACGGCCTCGGCCCGGACCTGCTGCTCAAGGGCCTCGCCGGCGCCGTGATCGCCCGGATGTCGTCGATCCCGATCGCGATCGGCGCCTCGCTCGGCATCGGCGTGATCGAGCAGATCCTGCTCTCCAACCCCGACACCCGCGGCCTGGTCACCGTGGTGATCGCGATCATCATCGTGGTGGCGCTGCTGCGCCAGCCCGGGCTCGGCCGGTCCGGCCAGGACAAGGGCCGCTGGCGCCGCGTCGTGCTCCCGCCGCTGCCCGGAGGCCTACCGCGAGATCGCGCAGCATCCGCTGGCTGCCGCGGGTCCTGGTCGCCGTCGGCGTGCTGATCGCTGTCGGCCTCGCCTACGTCGTCAGCAACGACACCGCCTCGGTGCTCACGCTGGTCGCGGGCTACACGCTCGTCGGGCCTGAGCGTCGGGCTGCTGACCGGTGTGTCCGGCCAGCTCTCGCTGGGCCAGTTCGCCTACGCCGGCATCGCGGCCGCCGCGTCGGTCCACGTCGTCGACTCGTCGGGCAACTTCCTCTTCGGGCTGCTCTGCGGCGTGATCGTCGGCGGCGCTCGCCTCGACGCTGGTCGGCATCCCCGCGATGCGGCTGAAGGGCCTCGCGCTCGCGGTCTCGACGCTGGCCTTCGCGCTGGCGACCTCGACCTGGCTGCTGCGCCAGGACCTCTTCCTCGGCGACGGCATCTCGCCGGCCAAGCCGACCTGGTGGAACTACCCGCTCGAGTACGCCGTCGACTACTACCTCTTCGCGCTGCTGATGCTGTGCCTCGGCATCTGGGTGACCAACAACCTGCGCCACGGCGGCTTCGGACGGATGCTGCAGGCGCTGCGCGACAACGAGCACGCCGCGCGGGCGTTCACGGTCCCGAACCGCACCCGGATGCTCCAGCTGTACGCCGTCTCCGGTGCGCTGGCCGGCCTGGGCGGCATCGTGATCGGCCACGGCCAGTCGCAGCTGACGGTCAACTCGTTCCCGGCCGAGGCCAGCATCGAGGTCGTCGCGGTCACCGTGATCGGCGGTCTGACCGTCACCCTCGGCCCGCTGATCGGCGCGCTGATCATCGTCGGCATCCCGGCGCTGATCGGGATGGGCACCGTCGGTCAGGCCGCGCTCGCGGTCGGCTGGCTGCTCGTCGTGATCTTCCTGCCCGACGGCCTCGGCGGGATCCTGGTCACGGCCGCGACCGGCTCTACGACGCGATCGCCCGCCGCCACGGACTGGACCCGCTGCGGATCGGCACGGTGCTCTCGACGACGACCTCCGGGTCTCGCCGCTGCACCAGGCTCCCCGCCTCGACGGTCTCTTCGACCGCGCGCCCGGACCAGCACGGCGACCGGTCGTGCCGATCCTGACCGTCAGCGGCCTGTCGCGTCGCTTCGGCGGCGTGGTCGCGGTCGACACCGTCGACTTCGAGGTCGGGGCGGCGAGATCCTCGGCGTGATCGGACCGAACGGCGCCGGCAAGACCACCTGCTTCGAGATCGTCGCCGGCTTCACCAAGCCCGACTCCGGGCACGTCGTGTTCGACGGGGTCGACGTCACCGGCGCCACCCCCGAGCAGCGCGCCCGCGAGGGTCTGGTGCGGTCCTTCCAGGACGCCGCGCTCTTCCCGACCCTGACCGTGCGCGAGACGCTGATGATCGCCCAGGAGCGGGTCGAGCCGACCCGGCTGTGGGAGTCGGCGCTCGGCGTACCGACCTCCGAGCGGGAGAAGGCACACGCCGCCGACGAGGTGCTGGAGCGGATGCGTCTCGGCCGCTACGCGTCCCACTCCGTCGGGTGAGCTCTCGACGGGCACCCGACGTGTCGTCGAGCTGGCCTGCCTGCTCACCCTCGAGCCGCGGGTGCTGCTGCTGGACGAGCCGTCGGCCGGCATCGCGCAGAGCGAGAGCGAGGCGTTGGGCGACCTGCTGCTCTCGATCCGCCGCGAGCTCGGCACGACGATGGTCGTCATCGAGCACGACCTGCCTCTCCTGTCGCGACTGTGCGACCGGATGATCGCCATGAATCTCGGTCGCGTGATCGCGACCGGCACGCCCGACGAGGTCCGCAACGACGCGGCCGTCGTCCGTTCCTACCTGGGAGCCGACCAGGCCGCGATCCAGCGGTCGGGCCTGCACCTGGCTTCGACGAGCAGCTGATCGATGTACCCGATGTACGAGGAGAAGTCGTGAGAAACCCCCTGAGGTTCCTGGTCCGTGGACTCGCCATGGCTGGAGCGCTGCTGCTGGTGCTGCTGATCGCTCCGCCGAGCTTCGCTGCGCCCGCCATGAACGTCAGCCAGCTCACGGGTCTGAAGGACGGCCAGACGATCACGGTCTCGGCCTCCGGGTTCGAGCCCAACCTGACCAGCATCGCGATGGGCGAGTGCATCGCGGGCTACACCGGCCCGTCGGACTGCAACACCAGCGGTGGCGCGACCTTCCGCAACGCGGACGCTCAGGGCAACGTCGCGAGCTTCACCCTGGTGGTGAAGGAGGTGTTCGGCAGCCACGACTGCACCAAGGTGCAGTGCATGATCGCTGCGGCCCCGCTGCCGACCGCTTCGGACGACGCCACCATCGCGGCCAACACGGTCGAGATGAACATCACCTTCGCCAGTGCGGAGACCGAGACGACGGCTCCCGCGCCGACCGACAGCGCGGCTCCCCTGCCGTCCGACCCCGAGGAGGCGCTGCCGCACACCGGTGCCGGTGACTCGCTGCCCGTCATGCTGCTCGCTGCGTCGGCGCTGCTCGCCTCCGGTGCAGGCGTGATGCTCCTGGTCCCGAGCCGCCGCCGCAACCAGGGTCTTCGATGATCAGTCGTACGACGGGCGAGGTGCTCGGCAGGCTGCGCCACCCGGTCGCAGCGCTGGCGGGCGTTGCCGGCCTGGTGCTGGTGCCGGTCGCCGTGCTCAGCGGTGCCGCGTCCGCTGCTGACGGTGACGTGACCGGGACGACCTCCTTCAACTGCACCGTCGGGAGCTTCGCGCCCTACACGTACGACGCCACGATCACCGTGAGCGCGAGCCGGCCGAGCGACAGCTCGACCAAGGTCTCGCTCAGCGCGACGATCTCCGACATGCCGGGAGTCGTGCCGGTGTCGCTCGGGGACAGTGCGGTCACCGACCAGCTGAAGCTCGATCTGGGTGGCACGGCAGTGACCCTCAAGGGCACCGGTTCGACGGACATCGAGGCGGGCGAACCGCTGGTGATGCCGGCGATGGAGGGGACGCTGACCACCTCGGCCTCCAGTCTGTCGACCACTGTCACCTCGTTCGGTTTCGGGATGCCGACGTTCGGCATGACCGGCGTCTGCACACCGACGAGCGGCACCGATCTCGGCACGCTGACCATCCTCAGCGAGTCGGAGTCCTCCAGCACCGCGACACCGACCCGACGTCCGACCCGACCTCGACCGACACCCCGACGGCTGACCCGACCGAGTCCACCAGCGCCACGCCGACCGCGACGGCCACCTCCACCCCCTCCGGTGAGGGAAAGCCCGCCAAGGGCGATGTGGCCTTCGCGTGCGTGCTCCAGCCGCTCAACTCACCCTTCGACTACGACGCGACGGTCACCGTCAGCGGCTATCGCGAACAGGAGGGCGGCGACGTCATCCTCTCGGCGAGGATGACCGACATCCCGGGCATCTCACCGGTGCCGATCGACGGCGACATGGACGTCGAGCTCGACCTCACGGTCGGTGGCACCGACACCACCCTCAAGGGCTCGTCGCACGTCACGCAGGCTCCGAAGGAGAAGGTCCCGGTGCCGAGGCTCTCCGGCACGGTCGCTGCCGACGGAGACGAGCTCGACGTCGCCGTCTCGGCCTTCACGTTCGAGATCGTGACCACCGGCCTCACCGTCACCGCTCCCTGCGAGGCCGACGACGTCTCCATCGGGACCATGGTCGTCGGCACCGAGCCGCCGGACGAGACCGACGACCCGGAGCCGACCACCTCACCGACCACGACCACGACGACCACGACGACGAGCGGCACCGGCTCGCTGCCGAAGACCGGTGGCGCCGACGCGATGCCGGTCGTCGTCCTCTGGGCAGGAGCGCTGACCCTCCTCGGAGTCGCCGGCCTGCTCGTCGTACCGTCCGCCGTCCGCCGCCGCACGCACTGAAACGTCAGCACCACCCATCCACCAGGAGGAACCAGATGAAGCAGCACCAGACCACCGCCCGCCGCTGCGCCGCGATCGTCACCGCGGCCGCGCTCACCGTGGGTGTCGAGCGCCCTCGTGGCGCCGGCCGACGCGGCCAAGGCGAAGCCGTTGAAGGGCACGTCGTCGGGCACCGTGGCCCTGGCCTGCAACGTGATCGGGTCCGACTTCGACTTCGCCGCCACGATCAAGCTCGCGGGCGTTCGCAAGACGAAGACGGACAAGAAGGTCACGCTCAAGGCGAAGATCTCCGACATGCCCGGTGTCGCCCCGGTCCCGATCAACAACGACATGACGTCGAAGCTGAGCCTGAAGGTGGGCAGCTCCAAGGCGACGCTGAGCGGCAAGGGCCACGCCACCGCCGCGGCAAGCTCGCCGGTCCCGGTGCAGCCGGCGGCCGGCACCGTGAGCAACAAGAAGAACACGCTCGCCGTGACCGTCACCAAGCTGTCGATGACGATCCCCGACTACGCGATGACCATCTCCTGCGTCCCGGCCGAGTCCGGTGCGCTGAGCACGCTCAGGCTCAAGTAGGACATGGGAAAGGCCCCCGGCGACGTCGTCGCCGGGGGCCTTTCTGCGTCCTGGGTTCAGTCGCCGAGCGCGCGCGAACGTCGCGGTGTCGTAGGAGCGGCTCGCGGTGAAGCCCGTTGCGGAGAGCCGGGCGACAGAGATCGGCGACGTGGGCGCCGCGATCTCGTTGCGGTAGACCAGCGCCGGCAGATCCTGCGCGGCCGAGATCGAGTCGAACAGCGCGGCGTTGGTCGGCGGCACCTCGGCGTGGGTGAGGTTGTGCAGGCCCGTGACTCCGGTCTCGATCGCGTGCACGATCGCCTCGGCGGCGTCGTCGACCTGGAGCCGGTAGAAGAGGGCGTCGCCGCTGAACGGCACCGACCCGGCGAGGTACTGGTGCGCCATCGCGACCTTGGCCTCGATCGGCGGGTCGCCCGCGCCGAAGATGTCGCCGCAGCGGAAGACGCAGGTCCGGTCGCCGGCGGACTCGAGGTAGGTGCGCTCCATGGCGAGGAACATCGTGGGGCTCGGGTCGGTGGAGTCCGTGACCGGTGACTCCTCGGTGACCTCGGGGAGGTGGTTGGCGGCGCCGCCGTACACGGAGAGCGACGAGAGCGCCACGAGGTACGGCGTGCCGGACGCGGTCGTGACGGACTCGGCGGTCTCGACCAGGATCTCGCGGTACGTCGCCGCGCGGTCCTCCGGAGTCATCGCGTGCGCGGCCGACGGGCCGGCTGTCACGACGACCGCGTCGCGGTCCCGCATCGCGGCGTGCACGAGGGCGGGATCGCTTCCGCGCAGCACCAGCACCTCGTCGAAGGACTCGCTCAGGGCTCCGACCTTGCCGGGCGTCGTGGTGGTGACGGCCACCTCGTGGCCGAGCTCGCGCAGGCGAAGGCCGGCGGCGGTGCCGACCAGGCCGGCGCCGATGATCAGGACCTTCACGCTCGGAGCTCCTCGATCTGACCCAGGCCGGCGCGGGTCGCCACGAGCTCGTCGACGCGCTCGGCGCCGAGGAACTTCTTCGACAGCTCGTTCATCGGGTCCATCGTGTAGCCGTAGCGGCGGACCAGGTGGTCGCGCTCGCGGAGGGCGGCACGCTCCTCGACCGGCACTGGCGTGGCGTCGGCGACCCAGCCGAGCCAGGTGTCGACCCGGTCGCGGACCGCCTCACGGAAGACCTCGACGGCCTCGGTGTGGTCGCAGTTGGCCATGTAGGAGTTGGCGATCGGCGAGTTGAACGCCCGCATGTAGGTGCCGTGGCTGACCGACCAGATGAACCGGTCGTCGCCGCGCAGCTCGAGCCACTTGGCGTTCTGCGGCTCGAAGTAGCGGTTCAGGTAGTCGATGTCGGTCATCGGGTCGCGGCGCGGGACGACGTCGCTGAAGTGGAAGACGTTGGGGACGGTGCCGAAGACGAGCACCAGGTGCGGGACGTCGATGTGCGGGCCGAGCCAGACCTGGAGGTTCATGTCCAGGATCGAGGCCTTGCGGTTGCCGATCCAGGAGTGGACCAACCACTCGACGCCGTTGTCGGGGTCACCGACGTACGGGTTGAGGGAGCCCTCGTAGCCGCCGTCGTCGGTGGACCAGTACTCCAGGCCGGCACCGGAGGCGTGCGGCTGCACGTCGAGCGCGGCGGTGATCTTGTCCTTGGCCTCGCTCAGGATCCCCCAGAGCGCGCCCCACAGCTCGGAGCGGTCCACGTCGGGAGCCTCGGCAAGGAACTCATGAATGGTCTTCGTCTGCGTGCTGCTCGTCATGGTCGTACAGTACAGATATATGATCTACGAATATACGGATCGGCCGCGAAAATGATGAGGAGAACGCCGTGATCGTGGTGGTGAGCCAGGCCTGGACCAAGGAGGGCGAGGAGCACGCGCAGGGCTACATCGCGCTCTCGGGCGAGTTCGGGCGCTTCTTCCGGGACCACCCGGGCTACCGCGGCCGGCGCCTGGTCCGCGGCGTCGAGGACCCGACCCACTTCACGCACCTGCGCTACTTCGAGACGGTCGCCGACTACGAGGAGTGCACCCAGAAGCCGGGCTACGAGGACCACCTCTACGCGATGTACGAGCACCTCAAGCCCTACGAGTCCTACCCGCGCGAGTACCTCGAGGTGGTCCTCGACGAGCCCGGCTACGAGGCACCGTGAGCACCTTCGTCCTCGTCCACGGTGCGTTCCGCGGCGGCTGGTCCTGGGACCGGGTCCGCCCGCTCCTCGCTGAGACCGGGCACGACGTCCACGCGCCGACCCTGGACGCGACGGCGTCCGGGCTGGAGAGGTGGGTCGACCAGGTCGCCGACCTGATCACGGGTGCGGACCTCGACGAGGTCGTCCTCGTGGGCCACAGTCAGGGGGGTGTGGTCGTGCGAGAGGTGGCGGTGCGGATCCCCGAGCGGCTGCGCCGTCTCGTGTACGTCGACGCAGCGGTCCCCGACCCGGGGGAGCGGGCGATCGACGTCGCCCCGACCCCGCCCGATCCGGCCCTGCTGCCGCCGCGCGAGATGCTGATCCCGCCCCGGCCGCTCGAGCCGGGTGGCGACCTCGACGCCGCGACCGCTGACTGGCTCAACGCCCGCCTGGTGCCGACGCCGTTCGCGCCCTCGCTCGACCCGGCCTCTGACCTGACCGCCGGCGGTGCCCGCGACGTACGCGTTCTGCTCCGGCACCCCCGCGACCTACCCCTCCGGCACGACCCGCGCCCGTCTCGACCAGCGGGGCACGCCGTACGTCGTGCTCGACGCCGGCCACGACGCCCCCTTGACCCGACCCGAGGCGGTCGCGGAGCTGTTGCTCCTGGCCGCACAGATTCCCCTTCCTGGGGCAGACATGACTGAGGAGACAACGGCGTGAGCGTGAAGCCCGGCTGGCAGGGACGGTTCTTCGAGGACTTCGAGGTCGGTGACATCTATCAGCACCCCCTCGGCCGCACGGTCAGCGAGGCCGACAACACCTGGTTCTCGCTGCTGACGATGAACACCAACCAGATGCACTTCAACGCGGAGTACGCCGCGCGCTCGGAGTTCGAGAAGCCGCTGGTCGTGTCGACCCTGACCGTCGCCATCGCGGTCGGCCAGAGCGTCACCGACCTCACCCAGAACGCGTTCGCCAACCTGGGCTGGGACGACATCAAGATGACCCACCCGGTCTTCGCCGGTGACACGCTCTACAGCGAGTCGATCGTGCTGGAGAAGCGCGAGTCGTCCTCGCGCCCGCACGCCGGCATCGTCACCGTGCACACCCGCACGCTCAACCAGGACGGCAAGGAGGTCTGCTCCTTCAAGCGCACCTTCTACGTCTACAAGCACGGCGCCGAGCAGCTCGAGGGGATCTTCCCCGAGGGCGAGCTGCCGCTCACCCTGCCGACGATGGGCGAGGACTGAGCGTGCGGATCAGCTACGGCCCCTGGGGCGAGACCCTCGGCGAGCTCGCCGATGCCGCGCGTGCCGCCGAGGCCGCCGGCGCGGACGTCGTCTGGGTGCCCGAGCTGCACCGCAGCGCCACCGTGTCGGCTGCCGCCGTCGCCGGCGGGACCAGCACCGCGAAGGTCGGTACGGCGATCGCGCTGGCCTTCACCCGCAGCCCGATGGTCACCGCGCTCGAGGCACTCGACCTCGACGAGCTGTCCGACGGCCGGTTCGTGCTCGGCCTCGGCACCGGCGTCCAGCGACTCAACGAGGACTGGCACCACGCCCGGTGGGGCAAGCCCGTGCAGCACCTGCGCGAGACGGTCCGCAACGTGCGTGCCTTCTGGGCGGGCTGCACGAGCGGCGAGCCGATCGACCTCGACGGTGAGCACGAGCCGATGCGGATCCGTGGCTACCGCCGTCCCTACCCGGTGCTGCGCACCGAGATCCCGATCTACCTCGCCGCGATGGGACCGGCGATGACCCGCCTCGCCGGCGAGATCGCCGACGGCTGGATCTCCCACGAGCTGTCCTCGCCGGCGTACCTGCGCGACCGGATCCGGCCCGAGATCGAGGCCGGCGCGGCCCGGGTGCCCGACCGCACCAGCCGCGACGTCGACATCGTCACCTCGGCCTGCTGCTCGGTGGATGCCGATCCGGCCACCGCGCGGCGCCGTTCGGCGGGCATGGTCGGCTTCTACGCGAGCGTGCGCACCTACGCCGACTTCTTCGCCTTCCACGACCTCGCCGACGAGCAGGCCGCGGTGATCGAGACCTTCCGCGGCGGCCGCGGCGCGGGAACCCTCGCCGACGCCGTCCCCGACCGGATGGTCGACGCCCTGACCCTCTCCGGAACCCGTGACCAGGTCGTCGAGAAGGTCGCGGCGTACGCCGGGATCGCGGACACCATCAAGCTGACACCCCCGACCCACGGCCTCTCGGCCGCGGAGATCCGGGTCGCACAGAAAGAGGTCCTGGCTGTGATCGCCCAGCTGAACGAGCAGAGCCTGACCGGAGCCGCCCGATGAGGCCGCTCGAGGACGTCCGGATCGTCGCCGTCGAGCAGTACGGCGCCGGACCGTTCGGCAGCGTCCACCTCGCCGACCTCGGCGCCGAGGTGATCAAGATCGAGGACCCGCGGGTCGGCGGCGACGTCGGCCGCTACGTCCCGCCGTACGCCGAGGGCGAGGACTCGCTCTTCTTCGAGGCCTTCAACCGCAACAAGTCGAGCCTCTCGCTGGACCTCGCGACGACGGCAGGCCGGTCGGTCTTCGAGGACCTGGTGAAGGTCAGCGACGCGGTCTACAGCAACCTGCGCGGTGACGTCCCGGCCAAGATCAAGATCACCTACGACGACCTCAAGCACATCAACCCGGCGATCGTCTGCTGCTCGCTGACCGGCTTCGGCATGACCGGCCCGCGTTCGTCGGAGCCCGGCTACGACTACGTGCTGCAGGCACTGGCCGGCTGGATGGACCTCACCGGCGACCCCGAGGGCCCGCCGACGAAGTCCGGCCTGTCGATGGTCGACTACAGCGGTGGCTTCGTCGCCGCGATCTCGCTGCTCGCCGGCATCCACGCGGCCCGCCGCGACGGCATCGGCATGGACTGCGACGTCAGCCTCTACGACACCGCGATGGGGCTGCTCACCTACCCGGCCGCCTGGCACCTGAACGCCGGCTTCACGCCGGTCCGCACCCGCCACTCCGCGCACCCGTCGCTGGTGCCGTTCCAGGCCTTCGAGGCCAAGGACGGCTGGATGGTCGTCGGCTGCGCCAAGGAGAAGTTCTGGCAGCGGCTCACCGTCGTCATCGAGCGGCCGGAGTGGGCCACGGACCCGCGCTTCGAGACCTTCGCGGATCGCGACCGCAACCGCGACGTGCTCCTCCCGCTGCTCGAGGACATCTTCGCCCAGCGGACCGTCGCCGAGTGGGTCGAGCCGCTGCGCGCCGCGTCGGTCCCGACCGCGCCGATCAACGACGTCGCGTCCGCGCTGACCGAGCCGCACACGATCGCCCGTGATCTGTTGGTCGAGACCGAGCACCCGCGCTACGGCACGGTCCGCCAGGTCGCATCGCCGGTCCGGGTCGGCTCCCAGCCGCCGGCGTACCGTCGTGCGCCGCTGCGCAACGAGGACGCCGACCGGCTTCTCGGCGAGGTGCTCGGCTACGACACCGCCACCGTCGCCGACCTCGCCGGTGGGGGCGCCTTCGGGGAGCCTGCATGACGGTCGCCGGCGGCTCGGCGGCGTGGGCTCTCGGCCTGCGCGTCGACGACGTGCCCGCCGAGGTCGTCGTCGCCGCCAAGCGGCATCTGCTCGACGGGCTCGGGACGGCGATCGCCGCGGGCCGGCGTGGCGCGGCCGCGCCCGCCATCACGGTGGCGGCAGGGCTCGGCGGACCGCCGGAGGCGACCCTGCTGGGCCTCGGCATCAAGATCTCGGCGCCCGCTGCGGCCCTGGCGACGGGCACGCTCGTGCACGCCCTCGACTACGACGACACCCACGCCGGCGGCCTGGTGCACGCCACCGCCGTGGTGCTGCCGGCGGCACTGGCCGTCGCCGAGCAGGTCGGCGCGAGCGACGAGGAGACCCTGCTCGCGGCGATCGTCGGCTACGAGACGGTCTGTCGGATCGCCGGTGCCGCGCCGCACGCCTTCCACGAGCGCGGCATCCACGCCACCCATGCGTCCGGCGTCTTCGCCGCGGCCCTGGTCGCGGCCCGACTGATGAGGCTCGACGAGCAGCAGACCGTCGACGCGCTCGGCATCGCCGGCAGCTCCGCCGGGGGACTGCTGGAGTTCCTGGCGACCGGATCGTCGACCAAGCAGCTCCACCCCGGGCTCGCCTCGCAGGCCGGCATCCTCGCCGCTCGCCTCGCCGCTGCCGGTGCCGACGGCCCGGACTCCGTGCTGGAGGGCGGCCGCGGCCTCTACGCGGCGCTCGCCGACGGCAAGGCCGACCCCGGACTGGTCCTCGCCGACCTCGGCGTCGTCTGGGAGACGACCCGGATCGGCATCAAGCTCTACCCGGCCTGCCAGCTGATGCACGCCGCCCTCGACGCCGGCGCCCAGGTGCTCGTCGACGGCCCGTTGGATCCGTCCCTCGTGCGCTCGGTGACCGTCGAGGTCCACCCCGACAGTGCCGGCATCGTCTGCGAGCCCGACAAGGTCGTGCCGCGCACGGCGTACGACGCCAAGTTCTCGCTGCCCTGGACCCTGGCCGCACTGCTGATCGACGGCACCGTCACCGTCGACACCTACGCGCCGGGCTCGCTGACGCGTCCCGGCGTCGCCGAGCTCGCCACCCGGGTCCGCGTCGTGGAGGTCCCCGCCGCCGGGGTCGCCGCGGATGCCCCGGGCCGGGTCGAGGTGCTGCTGAGCGACGGCAGCTGCCACGTCGGCGCGGTCGAGCGCAGCGGCGTGGGTGGCTTCGCTGCCAAGCTGGCCGGCAACCTCGGCAGCGCCTCGGCCGCGGCCGAGCTGACCGCCGCGGTCGAGAGCTTCGACGTACCCGCCCTGATCTCGATGGCCGACCGTCTGGCCACGCCCGAGGAGAACCGATGAACGTCACCGAATTCGTCACCGTCGACGCGCTGCCGAGGTACGACGAGCTGCGCGCGGCCGTGGCCGGCGAACCCCACGACACGGTCACGACGGTCGTGGTCGAGTCGCTGCCGGACGGTGCGCCGTACCGGCTCGAGACCGGCGCCCCGCCGCTCGGCGCCGGCTCGGTCGTGCTGCCGACGGTGCTCCCGGTCGATGGGCGCGGCGACGTGGTGCACGAGGGCGACTTCGTCGGCCAGTACGCCTGGTGCCTCGAGGAGGCCGGGCGGCGCCTGGAGGCGCTCGGGCTCTCGCTCGACCACGCGGTCACGACGTACGACTACAGCACGCCGGAGACCCGCGACGTCTATCGGCGTACTCACCGCGAGCGCAAGAACCGCCTCGGCGGGGCCGGGGTCTTCCCGGGCGCCGGCGGCATCCTGATGTCGCAGCTGCACCGCCCCGGCGTCCTCGTCGCGCTCGACGTGACCGCGTCGCGGCTGCCGCTGAAGGCGATCAACCCTGGCTGGACCCGCTACGACACGCTGACCTACACCCCCGGCGTCCTCGCCGGTGACACGCTCTACATGAGCGGCTTCGCCGCGCTCGACATGGAGACCCAGGAGGCGCTGTACCCCGGCGACTCGGCGGCCCAGTCGGAGGCGACGTACGCGGCGGTGCAGGAGGTCCTCGACGAGGCCGGCGCGTCGGCCGACCAGCTCGTGCACGTGCTCGAGTACGTCTGCCCGGACGGTGACGGCGCCGCGATCGCCGCCGCCCGCGAGCGGCGCTTCCCCGGCGCCAAGGCCTCGGTGGCCGGGTGCGCCGGGCTGCTGCGTCCGGAGTTCCTCTTCGAGGTCTTCCCGACGGCGGTCCTGGCATGACCCTGCTGACCGACGAGGTACGCGCCCTGGAGGGCCGCACAGCCGTCTACACCGCGCCCGAGCCTCTCGGAGCCGCTGCCGGGCGCTACTTCGGCCTCGCGGTCGGCGACCTCAACCCGCTCTACTCGGACCCGACGTACGCCCGGTCCCAGGGGCTCGACGGTGTCACCGCACCGCTGACGCTGGTCTGCGAGACCAACCAGTACGCCGGCCTGCCGATGGACCACGAGGGGTACGCCGGCCACACCTGGGGACTCGACATCCCCGGCACCCGGCAGGTCCGCGGCGGCAACAAGTACACCTTCCATCGCCGGATCCGACCCGAGGACGTCATCACCGCGACCTGGCGGATCACCTCGGTGACCGAGAAGATCACCGGCTCCGGCAACGAGATGCTGATCGATCGGGTCGACCGCGACGTACACGAACCAGGACGGCGAGCCGCTCGCCGAGAACGCCGAGACGATCATCTTCGTCGGGCTGGAGAAGAAGGCATGACGAGCATCGCGGTCGGCGACGCCGTACCCGTCCTGGAGCGCACCATCGGCCTGACCGACATGGTCGCCTACGCCGGCGCGACCTGGGACTGGCACCAGCTGCACTACGACACGGCGTACGTCGCGGAGAAGGGACTGCCCGGACCGATCGTGGACGGCCAGGTGTACGGCGCGCTCCTCGTCGAGATGCTGCAGGACTGGCTCGGTCCGCAGTCGTTCGTGCACGAGCTCGAGTTCACCTTCCGCAACCTGGTCTTCGCAGGCGAGACGCTGCGCTGCAGCGGGACGGTCGTCGATGTCGGTGACGATCAGATCCGCGTCTCGATGACGGTCGTCGTGGTGGCCGAGGACGGCACCGACGGCCGTGCTGCTGCGGCGCCGTGCCAGGCCGTCGTACTGCTGGGCCGTCCGGACGGGCCGGGCGCGTGATGACGGCGTACGGCGGCAGGTGCCACCGATGACCGGCGTCGCCATCGTCGGAGCAGCCGAGTGCGACCTCGGCTCGACCGGGCTCTCGATCCTCGGCCTGCAGACCCAGGCGGTCACCCGCGCCCTCGCCGACGCCGGCCTCTCGCTCAGCGACGTCGACGGCATCGCCACCACCGGGGTCGCCCGCTTCTCGGCGACCTCCCTGGCCGAGCACCTCGGGCTCCAGCCGACCTGGACCGACTCGACGTTCGCCGGCGGATCGGCGTTCGAGATGTTCGTGGCCCGCGCCGCCCAGGCGATCGAGGCCGGGCAGTGCCACACCGTGGTGATCTCCTTCGCCTCCAACCAGCGCTCGGCCCGGTCGCGCTCGCTCGGCGGCGCCTACGAGGCGCACACGCCCGAGGCGCAGTTCGAGCAGCCCTACGGTCCGCTCTATCCGGCCTCCCACTACGCGATGGCCGCGGGGCAGTACCTCCACAAGTACGGCGCCACCCGCGAGCAGCTCGCCGAGGTCGCCGTCGCCGCGCGGGAGTGGGCGCTGCTCAACCCCGCGGCGTTCCGCCACGAGGCCGGGCCGCTCACCGTGGCCGACGTGCTCGCCGCCAAGCCGGTCTCCACACCGCTCGGCGTCGCCGACTGCTGCCTGGTCACCGACGGTGGGGGAGCGGTCGTGCTCACCTCCCTGGAGCGGGCTCGTGACCTCCCCAAGCCACCGATCGTGGTGCTCGGCTACGGCGAGAGCACCACCAACTCCTCGATGACCGCCGTCGACGACCTGACCGTCACGGGCGCTGTCGCCTCGGGTGCGGCGGCGTTCGCCCGAGCCGGCCTGACCCCGGCCGACGTCGACGTCGCCGAGGTCTACGACTCCTTCACGATCACGGTCCTGCTCTCCCTCGAGGCCCTGGGCTTCTGCGGTCGCGGGGAGGCCGCGGAGTGGATCCAGAACGGCCGGATCCGGCCGGGCGGCGAGCTTCCCGCTGAACACGTCCGGAGGCGGCCTGTCCTACTGCCACCCCGGCCAGTTCGGGGTGCTCCTGCTGGTCGAGGCGGTCCGGCAGCTACGCGGCGAGAGCGGCGCCCGGCAGGTCGCCGGCGCCGAGATCGCGCTGGCGCACGGCACCGGTGGCATCCTCTCCACCCATGCGACCGTCCTCCTGGGGGTGGACCGATGACTGCGTTCCCTGCCGGTCCGTGCGGCGGTGCGTCAGCAACCGTTCTCCCCGGGCGAACGGTTGCCGGCTCACCGCTGACCGCCGGCGCCGCGGCCCGGCGGTGTGTCAGCAACCCTTCCCAGCGCGTCGATGGTTGCCAGCTCACCGCCCTCCGGCAACGGTCGATGGTGGAGGACCGATGACTGCCTTCGTTCCCGACCCGTGCGGCGGTGCGTCAGCAACCGTTCTCCCCGGGCGAACGGTTGCCGGCTCACCGCTGACCGCCGGCGCCGCGGCCCGGCGGTGTGTCAGCAACCCTTCCCAGCGCGTCGATGGTTGCCAGCTCACCGCCCTCCGGCAACGGTCGATGGTGGAGGACCGATGACTGCCTTCGTTCCCGACCCGTGCGGCGGTGCGTCAGCAACCGTTCTCCCCGGGCGAACGGTTGCCGGCTCACCGCTGACCGCCGGCGCCGCGGCCCGGCGGTGCGTCAGCAACCCTTCCCAGCGCGTCGATGGTTGCCAGCTCACCGCCCTCCGGCAACGGTCGAGAGTGGAGGACCGATGAACGTCCCCGAGCCTGACGAGGCGACGCAGACCTGGTGGGATGCCACCCGCGAGCAGCGGCTGCTGGTGCAGGAGTGCACCTGCGGCCACACGCAGCACCCGCCCCGGACGCTCTGCACCGGCTGCGGCTCGACCGAGGGTCTTGCGCACCGCGAGGCCGTCGGCACCGGCGTCGTCGACGCCTGCACCGTGGTGATGCGGGCGGCGAGCGTCGACCACGAACCGCCGTACGTCGTCGCGCGGGTGCGCCTGCCCGAGGGTGTCATCCTGCTCAGCAACGTCGTGACCGACGACCCGCACTCCGTCGCGATCGGCGACCCGGTGCAGCTGGCCTGGCGTCCGCTCGACGACGGCCGGGCGCTTCCCGTCTTCCACCCCACCGAGGAGAACTGATGGACTTCCAGCTCGACGAGGACCAGCGCGAGTTCAAGGCGCTGCTCCGCAGCTTCGTGGACAAGGAGATCGTCCCTGTCGCCCGCGAGTGGGAGCAGGCCGGTCGCTATCCGACGGAGATCGTCAAGGGCATGGCGGACATGGGGCTCTTCGGGATCACCGTGCCGGAGGAGTACGGCGGACTCGACCTGGACCCGGTGTCCTTCGCGCTGGTCTTCGAGGAGATCGCCCGCGGCTGGATGGGCGTCGCCGGCATCCTGGGCAGCCACTCGCTGGCCTGTCGCCTGATCGCGATGCACGGCACCGAGGAGCAGAAGCAGAAGTACCTGCCTGAGCTCGCGACCGGCGAACGCCGCAGCGGCATCGGCCTCACCGAGCCCGATGCCGGCACCGACCTCCAAGGCATCCGTACGACGGCCCGCCTCGACGGCGATCACTACGTCGTCAACGGCGCCAAGATGTGGATCACCAACGCCCGCTACGCGAACCCGCTGCCGGTGCTGGTCAAGACCGATCCCACCGCATCGCCCGCCCACCAGGGCATGAGCGTCCTGCTGATCGAGGCGGACACTCCCGGCTACGAGGTCACCAAGGACATTCCGAAGCTCGGCTACAAGGGCACCGAGTCCTGCGAGATCACGCTGACCGACGTACGGGTGCCGGTCTCCCAGCTCGTCGGTGGGGTCGAGGGCCGCGGCATGCAGCAGGTGCTGTCGGCGCTGGAGTGGGGCCGGGTCAACATCGCTGCGCGCTCGGTCGGTATCGCCCAGCGCGCCCACGACGAAGCGCTCTCCTACGCGAAGCAGCGCAAGGCGTTCGGTCAGCCGATCGCGGAGTTCCAGGCGATCCAGCTCAAGCTCGGCGAGCTCGGCACCCAGGTCCAGGCCGCGCGACTGATGGCCTACTGGGCGGCCGATGCCGTCCGAAGCGGTCGCGCGGACGGGGCCACCGGGATGGCCAAGATCTTCTGCTCCGAGGTCGCGCTCCAGGCCGCGATCGACTCGATGAAGGTGCACGGTGGCTACGGCTACTCCACCGAGTTCGAGGTCGAGAGGCTCTACCGCGACTCGATCCTGATGAGCATCGGAGAGGGCACGAACGACATCCTCCGCACCGTCGTCGCAAAATCACTGATCAAGGGAGAGACCGTTGTTGCCTGACCTGACGCCCGACTGGATTGCCCGCTCTGCGCTCTACGTGCCAGGCGACGCCGAGGACAAGCTGGACCGGATCCTCGAGCGCGGCGCCGATGAGGTCATCATCGACCTCGAGGACGCGGTCGCGCCGACGGCGAAGGACCGGGCCAGGGAGATCGTGCGGATCTGGTTGCACGACCTCCCGGTGCTCGACACCGTCGGTGTCTGGGTGCGGGTCAACCCGGGACCCCTCCGGGAGGCCGACGTACGCGCGATGGCCGGGGCTCCTGCGCTGACCGGGTTCATTCTCGCCAAGAGCGAGTCCGTCGACGAGATCGTCGATCTGGACAAGCTGCTGGGGTCCCTCGGGTCGACGGCAGGCGTGGTCCCGCTGCTGGAGAGCGCTCGGGCGGTGCTGCGTGCCAACGAGCTCGCGCGGGCCCCCCGGGTGCACCGACTCCAGGTCGGGGAGGCCGACCTGCGCGCCGACGTCGGGATCACGCCCGGCCCGGATGAGCGTGAGCTGCTGTACACCCGTTCGCACGTCGTGATGGCGTCTGCAGCCGCCGGTATCAAGCCGCCGATCGCCCCGGTGTCGACCAACTTCCGCGACCTCGACGCATTCCGGGAGTCGACTGTCGAGCTGGCCCGCCTCGGTTTCGTCGGCCGGGCGTGCATCCACCCCGGTCAGGTGGCCGTCGCCAACGAGGTCTTCACCCCGACCAACGACGAGGTCGAGGCGGCCCGGGGCCTGGTCGTTCGCTTCGAGGAGAACGGCTCCGCGGTGGCCGTCGACGACGACGGCCGGTTCGTCGACGAGGCCGTCATCCGTCAGGCCCGGCTGGTGCTGGCCCGCGCCAAGACCTCGATCTGAGCATCGGCTGACTGGACCATTGCGACCAAAAACGGAAGTACCGCCGACGTTTCGCGAAATCTCCGACTGACCGCTGGATATCGTATATCCTCGCCAGGATAGATGCAGGCCACACCACCGGGTGCAGCCTTCCGAGGAGGAACTTCATGCGTTTCCGCAAACTTGCCGGCGTGATCGCCGGCACCGTGACGGCGGGCCTTCTGGTGGCCCCGTCGCTGACGTCGAGTGCGGCCGCCGACCCGGCCGACGTGTCGGCCTCGGCAGCTCTGACCTGTGCGTTCGGCAGCTTCTCGTTCAACTATGCGGCGAACCTGACCGCGTCGGTTGACGGCACGGCCGTGACCGGCACGCTGGCGAACAAGTTCGGTCCCACCGGACAGCCGGCGTTCGTGACGGTCTCCAAGATGAAGTACAACGTGCACGCCGTCATCGACGGCGAGCAGGTCGACCTGGTCGGCGAGCAGCCCTACTCCCCGGCGGCGCCGGGCACCACGGCGTTCTCCGTGCCTGCTCTCTCGGGCACCCGGACCGCGACCGCGGCACCCTCGGCCGTGTCGATCACCGGGGCGTCGATCACGATGACCTCCGGTACCTCCGACAGCCCCATCACGTGCGGCATCCCGGTGGGCACCTCCACAGCGCTGACCGCGGCCTCGCCGTCGGCCGGCAAGGTCAACCTGTCCGCGACGGTCACTCCGGCCGATGCGGCCGGGAAGGTCGACTTCTACGAAGGTGCGACCAAGGTCGGTTCGACCCCGGTCACTGCTGGTGCTGCGGCGCTGTCGCTCACCAGCGTCAGTGCGGCTGACCACACCTACACCGCGAAGTTCGTGCCCACGAGCGCCGCTGCGTTCCTGACCTCGACCTCGGGCGCGGCCACGCTCACGGTGGGCTCGGACGTGGCTGCGTCGGCGGCTCTGACCTGTGCGTTCGGCAGCTTCGCGTTCAACTACGCGGCGAACCTGGCTGCGACGGTGACCGGCCCGGCCGTGACCGGCACGCTGGCGAACAAGTTCGGTCCTACCGGACAGCCGGCGTTCGTGACGGTCTCCAAGCTGAAGTACAACGTGCACACCGTCATCGACGGTGAGCAGGTCGACCTGGTCGGCGAGCAGTCCTACTCCCCGGCGGCGCCGGGCACCACGGCGTTCGACGTGCCTGCTCTCTCGGGCACCCGGACCGCGACCGCGGCACCCTCGGCCGTGTCGATCACCGGGGCGTCGATCACGATGACCTCCGGTACCTCCGACAGCCCGATCACGTGCGGCATCCCGGTGGGCACCTCCACAGCGCTGACCGCGGCCTCGCCGTCGGCCGGCAAGGTCAACCTGTCCGCGACGGTCACGCCGGCCGATGCGGCGGGCAAGGTCGACTTCTACGAAGGTACGACCAAGGTCGGTTCGACCCCGGTCGCTGCTGGTGCTGCGGCGCTGTCGCTCACCAGCGTCAGTGCGGCTGACCACACCTACACCGCGAAGTTCGTGCCCACGAGCGCCGCTGCGTTCTCGACCTCGACCTCGGGCGCGGCCACGCTCACGGTGGGCTCGGACGTGGCTGCGTCGGCGGCTCTGACCTGCGTGTTCGGCAGCTTCGCGTTCAACTACGCGGCGAACCTGGCTGCGACGGTGACCGGCCCGGCCGTGACCGGCACGCTGGCGAACAAGTTCGGTCCCACCGGACAGCCGGCGTTCGTGACGGTCTCCAAGCTGAAGTACAACGTGCACACCGTCATCGACGGTGAGCAGGTCGACCTGGTCGGCGAGCAGTCCTACTCCCCGGCGGCGCCGGGCACCACGGCGTTCGACGTGCCTGCTCTCTCGGGCACCCGGACCGCGACCGCGGCACCCTCGACCGTGTCGATCACCGGCGCGACGATCACCATGACGGCGCTCGGCGGCGACAACGTCGTCAACTGCGGCATCCCGGTGGGCACCTCCACGGCGCTGACCGCGGCCTCGCCGTCGGCCGGCAAGGTCGACCTGTCCGCGACGGTCACGCCGGCCGATGCGGCGGGCAAGGTCGACTTCTACGAAGGTGCGACCAAGGTCGGTTCGACCCCGGTCGCTGCTGGTGCTGCGGCGCTGTCGCTCACCAGCGTGAGCGCGGCTGATCACACCTACACCGCGAAGTTCGTGCCCACGAGCGCTGCTGCGTTCTCGACATCGACCTCGGCCGCGGCCACCGTGACCGTCGCCGACCCCGTTGTGCCGGCGGTCGTGACCACCACGACGCTGACGGCGGCCTCGCCGTCGGCCGGCAATGTCGACCTGTCTGCGACGGTCACTCCGGCCGATGCGGTCGGCAAGGTCGACTTCTACGAGGGTGCGACCAAGGTCGGTTCGACCCCGGTCGCTGCTGGTGCTGCGGCGCTGTCGCTCACCAGCGTCAGTGCGGCTGACCACACCTACACCGCGACGTTCGTGCCCACGGATGCTCTGGCGTACGAGACGTCGACCTCCGGGTCGAAGACGGTGACCGTGGCAGCGCCGAACGGCTCGACTCAGCTCACTGCCTCCCAGACCCTGAGCTGCGTGTTCCAGACGTTCGGCATCAGCTACTCCGCGGACCTCGCGGCGTCGGTGACCGGCACTGCGGTCACGGGCACCCTGTCCACCAAGTTCGTGCCGGGAATGCCGGACTTCGTGACGGTCTCCAAGCTCAAGATGGACCTGCAGACGCTGATCGACGGCGAGACCGTCCACCTGGTGGGCGTCGAGTCCTTCGACCCGGCCAAGCCGGGCAGCAGTCAGTTCGACATCCCCGCCCTCGCGGCGACCCGGACCGCCTCGGCGGCGCCGGCGAGCCTGCAGATCACCGGCGCGACGATCACGATGACGGCCCTCGGTGGCGACAGCATCGTCACCTGCGTGCCGGGATCGATCGCTCCGACCACGACGACGCTGACGTCCACGTCGCCGTCGGCCGGCACGGTCAACCTGTCCGCGACGGTCACGCCGGCCGATGCGGTCGGCAAGGTCGACTTCTACGAGGGCACGACCAAGGTCGGTTCGACCCCGGTCGCCGCTGGTGCTGCGGCGCTGTCCCTGACCGGCGTCAGCGCAGGCGCTCACACCTACACCGCGAAGTTCGTGCCGACCAGTGCCGGGGCGTTCGCCGCTTCGACCTCGTCGGCGTCGACGGTGACGGTCACTGCGGTGGTGCCGACGGAGGCCTGCACGAAGGCCAACGCCGACGTGAAGGCCTGGACCGCCAAGGTCAAGGCTGCGACGACCAAGGTCACGAGGACAAGGCCACGGTCAAGAAGGACCGGGCCAAGGTCACGAAGGCCAAGGCCAACGCCAAGAAGGCCACGACCAAGGCCGCCAAGGCCAAGGCCGCGAAGCAGCTCGAGGCGGCCCAGAAGGCGCTGAAGGCAGCTCAGTCCAAGCAGAAGGCGGACGCCAAGAAGCTGACGGCCGCCAAGAAGGCGCTCACGGCCGCTCACGACGCGGTCACGGCTGCTTGCTGATCCACTGAACACCCCTCGGTGCCCCGATCCTCCTGCGGAGGGTCGGGGCACCGCCCTGTCCGGCCGAAACTATGGAGGGATTCCATGACCACCACCTCGATCAACGCAGTCGTCACCGGCAGCACCAAGGGCATCGGCTTCGCGCTGTCGCGTGAGCTGGTCCGAGGCGGCCACAACGTCGTCGTCTCCGGTCGTACGCCGGAGGCCGTCGACGCCGCCGTCGCACAGCTCGACCTGGAGGCAACCGGGGGAGCGAAGGCGCTCGGCCAGGTCGCCGACGTCACCGACGCCGCTCAGGTGCAGGCACTCTGGGACGCTGCGATCTCGGCGTTCGGCTCGGTCGACCTGTGGGTCAACAACGCCGGTGTCGCCTACACGATGCGCACCATCGTCGAGACCACGCCTGACGAGGTCTCCACCATGGTCTCGACCAACATGCTCGGCACCATCACCGGCGCGCAGGTCGCCGTCCGTGGCATGACGGCCGCCGGCGGCGGCCAGGTCTTCAACATCCTCGGTGGCGGCAGTGACGGCACGGTCCGTCCTGGCATGGGCGTCTACTCGACCACCAAGCGTGGGCTCGACATGTTCACCCGGGCCCTGGTCAAGGAGGTCGAGGGCACGCCCGTCCGCGTCGGCCAGGTCCGTCCGGGCATCCTGATCAGCGACGGCTGGCTCCGTGAGGCCGCGACCCACCCCGAGGCGGTCCAGAGCCAGCGCAAGATGGTCAACATCCTCAGCGACCACGTGGACGACGTCGCGCCGTACCTCGTCGACAAGATGCTCGCCTCCACCAAGAACGGCGACGCCATCGCCTGGCTCACCACCGGCCGGATGATGAAGAAGTTCATCCGCGGCGGCAAGGAGGACAAGCTCGCTCGCTACGGGCTGTAGATCGGGCAGGATGACGCCATGACCGCCTACTGGATCAGCATCTACCAGGAGATCTCCGACGAGGACAAGCTGCAGGCGTACGCCGCGCTGGCGGGTCCGGCGCTGACGGGTGCCGGCGGGACCTTCATCGCGCGGGGACTGCCCGAGCAGACCTACGAGGCGGGCCAGGCGACCCGCACGGTGCTCATCGAGTTCGCGTCGGTCGAGGCCGCGCGGGCCGCGCACGACAGCGCGGCGTACCAGGAGGCGCTCGCGGCCCTGGACGGCGGCGCCGTCCGCGATCTGCGGATCGTGCCCGGGGTCGGCTGACGGGTCAGCCGAGCGGCTTCCCTGGACCGAAGGCCAACGACCCGAACCGCTCGCCCATCAGCTGGTGGGTGGCGGCGTCGGGATGGATCCCGTCGGGCAGCGGAAGAGTCGCGAAGTCTGCCGCGCCGTACAGCTCGCGACCGTCGAGGTAGTGCAGGTTCGGGTCGTCGGCCGAGCGGGCGAGGACGATCCGGGCGAGCTCCGCGCGGATCACGTTGAGGGTCAGCCCGCCGCCGGCCACGTCGGCCGGATCACCCCCGGCGGTGAAGCCGATCCCGTCGGCGGTGAAGGTCGGGGCGCTCGGTCCCGGGGTGTCCTCGTGGATCGCGCAGTAGATCGGGGAGACGACCAGAAGCGGCGTGTCGGGGTGGCCGTCGCGGATCGTGTCGAGGAAGCCATGCACCGCCGGCCCGAAGGCACGCAGCCGCATCGCGTCGTGGTTGACGACGTTGATGCCGAGCTTGACGCTGATCAGGTCGGCCGGTGTGTCGCGCATGACCCGGGCGGTGAACGGGTCGACCAGCGCGCTGCCACCGAGGCCGAGGTTGACCAGGTCGACCCCACCGGCGGCCGCGGCCAGCGCCGGCCAGGTCGTCGTCGGGCTCGCGGCGTTCGAGCCGTGGCTGATCGAGCTGCCGTGGTGGAGCCACACCCGGCCGCCCACTGTCGGCGACGGGCTCGACCGGCGCGTCGGTGCGCAGCGCGACCAGCTCGGTCGCCTCGTTCCACGGCAGCCAGATCTCGATCGTCCTTCATCGCGTCGGGCAGTCCCTCGAACCGGACCGTCCCGACCGGTCCGGGCGTGGTCGTCGCGCGGCCGGTGGCCAAGTCGATCTCGAGCACGTGACCACCGGTCCCGGGCTGCTGGCCGGCCAGCTCACCGTCGACGACCAGGTCGTAGACGCCGTCGGGCCGACCCGGCATCGCCGACGTACGTCACGGTCGTCCGGAGCGTGTCCAGCTCGACGACGGTCGCGCTGGTGCGGAAGACGAGCCGTACGCCGGACGGCTGCGCCTCGATCATGGACAGCTGCCCGTCGCCCTGGGCGCGCGCCCAGGCCGGCATCCGGTGCGGCCGCAGTCCCTGCTCGGTCTCCTCCAGCTCGATCGCGCCGTGCACGAGGTCGCCGGTGATCGGGGTCGTCCGGGTGGTCATGGCCCCAGCCTGTCAGGCCCGGCCCGGGGCTCGACGTCGTGGTGCGTTTGGACGACGCGCCGCCGAACGGGATCTTCCACGCGGCGGCGCGTCAGCTGAGGGGCCTCAGGCGGTCGGACGCGAGAGGTACTTGCCGACCGGCCGGTCGGAGACGACGCCGGCGGTCATCACCTGGTGCCCGCGGACGAAGGTGTCGGTCACCTTGGCGGTGAGCTCGGCTCCCTCGAAGGGCGTGTACTCCTGGGTCGACTCGGAGTCCTCGGCGCGGACCGTCCAGGTGACCGCCGGGTCGACGAGCGCGATGTCGGCGTCCTTGCCGATCGCCAGGGAGCCCTTGGTGTTGCCGAGGCCGTAGCGGGTGGCCGGGTTGGTCGAGGTGAGCTCGGCGATCCGGCCGTAGGGCAGGCCGCGCTTGGTGCCCTCGGAGACCATCCCGGCGAGGAGGTACTCCGCGCCGCCGAAGCCGGACTTCGCGAGGAAGACGTCGTCCTTCGGCTCGCCGAACTTGAGCTCCTCCTTGCAGCACGCGTGGTCGGAGACCACCCAGTCGATGGTGCCGTCGAGCACGTAGCCCCACAGCGCCTCGACGTCCTCGCGCGGACGCAGCGGCGGGTTCACCTTGCCGCCGACGCCGTGGGCGGTGTCGCAGTCGGCGAGCAGGTGTCCGACAGTGACCTCGCGGCGGAAGTCGATGTGCGGGAACGCCTGGCCCATCAGCACCGCCGCCTCGACGGCCTTGCGGGAGGTCAGGTGCAGGAGGTTGATGGTGGGCAGCTCGGTCTCGTGGGCGAGGTACGAGGCGATGGTCACCGCGAGACCCTCGGAGTGCGGTGGGCGCGAGGCGTTGTACGCCGGCAGCCCGGTCAGGGTGCCGTCCTCCTCGACCAGCTGCGTGTACGCCGTCATGATCTCGGCGGTCTCGCAGTGCAGCGACAGCGAGATGGTGTCGGCGATCTCGGGGTACTTCTGGCGGGCGGCCTGGATGCCGCGCATCACGAACTCGAAGTGCGCGTAGTCGTAGCGCTCACCCTCGGGCGTCATCAGGAACGAGCTCTGGTCGGTGCTGCGGCCGTGCAGCCCGTGGCCGCCGTAGAACATGAAGATCTTGAACGACGTCACACCGTGCTCGCCGACCAGGTCGGGGATCTCCTCGATGTGGCGCTTGCTCATCGGCGCGAGGTGGTAGGCGTAGTCGATCAGCGCCTTGCCCTCGGTCAGCGAGAGGACCTCGGGGAAGAAGTCGGCGTAGTCGCCGCCCTTGTTGAGGTAGTACTGGCCGGTGCGCATGTAGGTGAGCGCCGTCGTCACGCCGCCCTGGGCCGACGCGCGGCTCTCGCTGACGGCGTCCTCGGCCAGCGGGTTGTAGATGCCCCAGTGCTGGTGGGCGTCCACGACACCGGGGAAGGCGAGCTTGCCGCCGCCGTCGACCACGTGGTCCGACAGGTCGGTGGGGAGTCCGGCCTCGAGCCGGACGATCGTGCCGTCCTTGACGCCGATGTCGAGCGCCTGCGGCTCGGCCTCGCCCGGCACGACGACCGAGACGTTGGTGATGATCAGGTCGAGGTCGCTCATCAGATCTCCTTGAGGGTGGACAGCGGCGCGAGGACGGCGCCCAGGTCGGGCACGTCGCGCAGGGACAGGACGTCACGTCGTACGGCGTCGGCCGCGTCGGCGTCGAGCCGTCCGGCGACGTTGTCGGTGAACTTGCGGCCGAGCTCGTCGTCGCTCAGCGGTCGGGCCGGCCCACCACGGTTGGTGAGCACCTCCTCGACCAGCACCTCGCCGGAGGTGGTGCGCAGGGTGACGACGGCCGGGAACTGGTGCGGGTAGATCGCGTCGCAGCGCTCATCGGGCACGACGTCGACCTTCGCCATCACGGCCCGGCGGGCCGGGTCCTGAGCGAGGGCGTCGGTGAAGTCGTCGAGACCGAGGCCGAGCCCACCGCCTCCGAAGAGACCCGCGGTCACGGCGTACGGGCCGGAGAACTGGGCCTGGTAGCCGGTCTCGGGTGCGCGCTTGACCTCGATCGGCTGACCGATCGTGCGGATCACCGCGGTCGGGGCGCCGATGGTGATCGACGCGACCTCCTCGGGTCGCACCCCGCGCTCGCGGAACGCGCGGCCGGCGTCGATCGAGGTGTGCGTGAAGTGGTTGGCCGGGTAGGGCTTGAAGAAGATGCCGGGGACGGACCAGGTCTCGCCCAGCCCCTCGGTCACGGCGTCGGGGAAGAACTGACCGTGCAGCCAGGCCTCGAAGAAGCCGAACCGACCCTCGAGCACGGTCGGTGGTCCGGTGAAGCCGCGGCGCACGAGCTGGGCGGCGGTGACGCCGGCCTGGGCCGCGAAGCCGCAGTGCAGGCGCTTGACGGTGCCACCGGTGCGGTTGGCCTCGATCACGCCGGACGCCATCGAGGCGGTGAGTCCGAGCGCGTCCACGATGCCCTTCTCGTCGGCGCCGTAGAGCATCGATGCCGCGACGGCGGAGCCCATCGCGCCGGTGATCGAGGTGGCGTGCTGGCCGTGCTCGAAGAAGACCGAGTTGCCGAGCTGCTCGTCGTAGCCCGCCATGCCGAGGCGTACGGCGACCTCGAGCCCGACCGCCACCGCACGGACGACCTGCTCGCCGGTCGCACCGACGTGCTCGGCCGCGGCCAGGGCCGCCGGGACGACGCTGGCGCTCGGGTGCAGCACCGACGGGAGGTGGGTGTCGTCGTAGTCGAGGGAGTGGGCGAGGACGCCGTTCGCGAAGGCGGCCTGCGCGGCCGTGACCTTCTCGGGCACGCCGACAGCAGTCGCCTGCGGGTGGCCGCCCTGGTCGAGCACGTGGCCGATCGCGGCGGCGCTGGTCGGCAGCCGGTGGGCGGCGACGCAGAGCCCGAGCACGTCGAGGACGCGCTGCTGGACGCTGGACGCGACGTCGTCGGGGACGCCGTTGGCGCGGGCGTCTGACGCGAACGCCGCGAGCTGCTCGGCGAGAGTTGCCTCGCTCATGCGCCGACCACCGCCAGCGGGCGCACCGGCGATCCGGTCGCGCCGACCAGCGGCAGCGGCGAGAGGACGAAGAGGAACTCGTGGACGGCGTCGCGCGCCAGCTCCTCGAGGTCCATCGTCTCGATGATGTAGATGCCGCGCTCGACCAGGAGCACCCGGTGGGCAGGCAGCAGCCCGTGACCCGCGCCGGGCGCGAGCATCTCGAAGGCGATCGTGTCGGCGCCGGCCGCGTGGATCCGGTGGTCGGCGAGCCAGGTGGCCCCGGCCTCGCTGACGCCGGGCACGCCGTCGACCTGGCCCATGAAGTCGGCCTTGGCGCCGTTGTCGAAGTGCTGTCCCCAGCCGCTGCGCACCAGGGCGACGTCGCCCTCGCGGATCGGTGTGCCCTGCTTCTCCACCGTGGCCTCGAGGTCGGCGACGGTGATCTCGTAGCCGGCGTCCAGCCGCCCGACACCGAGGGTGCCGGGCACGTCGAGGAGCACGCCGCGGCGCAGCACCGGAGCGACGGTCTGGACGCCGAGCTCGACGTACCGTCCGCCCTGCAGCGCGTCGGCCGCGTCCAGGCCGCCGTACAGCTTGCCGTCCTGGGAGACGTGCACCAGCGCGTCGACGTGGGTGCCGACATGGGTGCCCATCGAGATCATGTCGTTGGCGGCCGAGCCGCCGTCCGCGCGCACCATGTCGCCGTGCCGGCGCGGGTGGGCGTGCCAGTACGCCGGGTGGTTGGGCGACTGCGGCATCCCGACGGTCAGCGGGCGGCCGAGGTCGATCACCCGGAGCCCGGACTGCACCAGGTCGAGAAGAGCGGTGGTGGACGGGGCGGTCATCGGATCGTCTCCTGGTCGCGAAGGCGGGCGAGCTCCTCGGCGGTGACGCCGAGCTCGGTGAGCACGGCGTCGGTGTCGGCGCCGAGCGCCCGGCCGGGGAAGCGGATCCGGCCCGGTGTCTCCGACATCCGCCACATCACGTTGTGCTGCAGCACCGGGCCGAGCGCGGGGTCGTCGACCTCGGTGAGCATCTCGGTGGCCCGGACGTGCTCGTCCTCGGCCAGGTCGCGGGCGCTGTAGACCGGGGCGACCGCGGCGCCGGCCTCGGTGAAGGCGGCGACGACCTCCTCGCGGGTGCGCGCGCCGATCCAGCCGCCGACGTACCCGTCGAGCAGGTCGGCGTGCTGGGCGCGCGTGCTCCCCGCGGCGAACCACGGCTCGTCGATCACCTCGGGATGACCGACCAGGCGCAGCACCCGCTCGGCGATCGCCTGGGCGCTGGTGGAGACCGCGACCCAGTGGCCGTCGCTGGTCTCGTAGGTGTTGCGGGGGGAGTTGTTGGTCGAGCGGTTGCCGTGCCGCATGCCGACCTCGCCGGTCAGGGCGTACGCCGAGGGGCCCGGTCCGACCGCCGCCATGATCGGCTCGAGCAGGCTCATGTCGATGACCTGGCCGCGACCGCCGTTGCGCTCACGCTCCAGCAGTGCCATCGACACCGCCGACGAGGTGGCGATGCCGCAGATCGAGTCGGCCAGGCCGAACGCCGGCAGCGTCGGCGGGCCGTCGGCCTCGCCGGTCAGGTGCGCGAAGCCGCTCATCGCCTCGGCGAGCGTGCCGAAGCCGGCCCGCGCGGAGTAGGGGCCGGTCTGGCCGAAGCCGGTCACCCGCACCAGCACCAGCCCGGGGTTGACCTCCTGCAGCCGGTCCGGCCCGATGCCCCAGCGCTCGAGCGTGCCGGGGCGGAAGTTCTCGACGATCACGTCGGCGGTCTCGGCGAGCCGCAGGAAGAGCTCCGCGCCCTCGGGCGAGGAGAGGCTCAGGCCGATGGTGCGCTTGTTGCGGGAGATCTCGGACCACCAGATCGGGGTGCCGTCGTACGACGGTCCGTGCCCGCGCATCCCGTCGCCGGCACGGGGGTGCTCGATCTTGATCACCTCGGCGCCGAAGTCGCCGAGGATCTGGCACGCCAGCGGCCCGGCCAGGATCGTCGAGGCATCGACGACGCGGAGGCCGGTCAGCGGTCCGTCGGAGGTAGTCATCGACCGAATCATATATGATCTAGAGGTGCTGCACGTCAGGACCTGAACACTACGTCCGGTGGTCCCGCTGGTCGACCAGCGTCGAGACCCGGAGGGTCGAGGCGGCGAGATCCTCGACCACCGAGAGATGGAAGAACTGGGTGCCCCCGGCAGGATTCGAACCTGCGGCACCTGGTACCGGAAACCAGTGCTCTATCCCCTGAGCTACGGAGGCATGCGGTCGCGGCGGACTCCGCCGCCATGACTGCGCCGTCACCCTACAGCCGACGCGAGAGCGGCGTGCAATCGCCCCGCGCGTCCCATCGCCGATATCGATGCGAGGTCGGGGTCGGTGCGCCGATACGCTGGGGCGGTGACTCCCGAGCAGCTCTCCACCGCGATCGTCGACGTCCTGACGACGCTGTCCACCGAGGGTGCGATCACCCTGCCGGACGGTGTCCCCACGAACGTGACGGTGGAGCGGCCGCGACAGAAGGGTCATGGCGACTACGCCACCAACGTCGCTCTCCAGCTCGCCAAGAAGGCCGAGATGAACCCTCGGGCGTTCGCCGAGCTGGTGCAGCAGGGGCTCGAGAAGGCCGACGGCATCGCGGGCGTCGACATCGCCGGACCGGGCTTCCTCAACATCACGGTCGCGGCCGGCGCGCAGGGCGCCGTCGCCGCTCGGGTCGTCGACGCGGGTGCGTCGTACGGCGGGAGCGACGCGTTCGCCGGCGAGAAGATCAACCTCGAGTTCGTCTCCGCGAACCCGACCGGTCCGATCCACATCGGTGGCGTGCGCTGGGCCGCTGTCGGCGACGCGCTCGGCCGGATCTTCACGATCACCGGTGCCGAGGTGACCCGGGAGTACTACTTCAACGACCACGGCGCCCAGATCGACCGGTTCAGCCGCTCGCTGCTGGCCAGCGCGAAGGGTGAGGCGGCGCCGGAGGACGGGTACGGCGGCGAGTACATCCACGAGATCGCGAACGCCGTGGTGGCCAAGGAGCCGCAGGTCAAGGACCTCACCGACGACGAGGCGCAGGAGGTCTTCCGCGCCGAGGGCGTCGAGATGATGTTCGAGCGAGATCAAGCAGAGCCTCCACGACTTCGGCGTCGACTTCGACGTCTACTTCCACGAGAACAACCTCCACAAGAGCGGCGCCGTCGACCGGGCCATCGCGCGGCTCACCGAGATGGGCAACACCTACGAGAAGGACGGCGCGCTCTGGCTGCGCACCGAGAAGTTCGGTGACGACAAGGACCGGGTGATCATCAAGTCCGACGGTGAGGGCGCCTACATCTCCGGCGACCTCGCCTACTACCTCGACAAGCGCGAGCGCGGCTTCGACCGGTGCCTGATCATGCTCGGCGCGGACCACCACGGCTACGTCGGCCGGATGAACGCCATGTGCGCCGCCTTCGGCGACGAGCCGGGCAAGAACCTCGAGATCCTGATCGGCCAGATGGTCAACCTGCTCAGCGACGGGCAGCCGATGCGGATGTCCAAGCGGGCCGGCACCGTCCTCACCATCGAGGACCTGGTCGGCGCCATCGGCGTTGACGCCAGCCGCTACGCGCTGGCCCGCTACAGCTCCGACTCCAACATCGACATCGACCTGGACCTGTGGGCCAAGCAGACCAACGACAACCCGGTCTACTACGTCCAGTACGCCCACGCGCGGGTGTCCGGGATCCTGCGCAACGCCGGCGACCTCGGCATCGCCTGGGGCACCGACTCCTTCGACCCCGGCGCTGCTCTCCCACGAGAAGGAGGGCGAGCTGCTGCGGTCGCTCGCCGACTTCCCGCGGGTCGTGGCCAGTGCCGCCGAGCTGCGCGAGCCGCACCGGGTCGCGCGCTACCTCGAGGACATGGCCGGGGTCTACCACCGCTTCTACGACAGCTGCCGGGTGCTGCCGATGGGCGACGAGGAGGTCAACGACCTGCACCGGGCCCGCCTGGTGCTGGTCGCGGCCACCCGCACGGTGCTCGCCAACGGCCTCGGCCTGCTCGGCGTCTCGCGCTCCGGAGCGCATGTAGCCATGAGCCACGAAGCCGGCTGGGCGCACGCGCCCGGCGCTCTCCGCGGTCCCGCCTGGCTGCAGGCGCCCGCCGACGCCAACGACCTGGTCCCGCACCTGTGGTCGTCGACCGCCCACAAGGTCGACGGCGAGCTGCACGTCGGTGGCCTGGCGATGTCCGAGCTGGTCGCCGACGTCAACACGCCGGCGTACGTCCTCGACGAGGCCGACTTCCGGGCCCGGGCCCGCGCCTTCCGCGACGCGTTCTCGTCGTACGACGTCTACTACGCCGGCAAGGCCTTCGTCTGCACGGCCGTCGCCGGGTGGGTCGCAGGAGGAGGGGCTCAGCCTCGACGTCTGCTCCAACGGCGAGCTGACGGTCGCGCTGCGGGCCGGCTTCGACCCGGCCAGGATCGGCTATCACGGCAACAACAAGTCGACGACCGAGCTGCGTCGAGCGGTGGCGACGGGGGTCGGGCGGATCGTCGTCGACTCCTTCGACGAGATCGCGCGTCTGGAGTCGATCGCCGTGGAGGGCCTGGTCGCCCGGGTGATGATCCGCGTCACCGCCGGCGTCGAGGCGCACACCCACGAGTACATCGCGACCGCCCACGAGGACCAGAAGTTCGGCTTCTCGATCACGTCCGGCGATGCCTTCGAGGCGGTCCGCCGGGTCGAGGCTGCCCCGGGCATCGAGCTGCTCGGTCTGCACTCCCACATCGGCAGCCAGATCTTCGACTCGTCCGGCTTCGAGGTCGCGGCGCGCCGCGTGCTCGCCCTGCACGCCCGGGTCTCGAGCGAGCTCGGCGTGACCATGCCGGAGATGGACCTCGGCGGCGGCTTCGGCATCGCGTACACGACCCAGGACGACCCGGCCGACCCCGCACAGCTGGCCACCGAGATGTCCAAGATCGTCGAGCACGAGTGCCGTGCCCTCGGCGTCCCGGAGCCGCGGCTGTCGATCGAGCCCGGCCGCGCGATCGTCGGCCCGGCGATGTGCACGCTCTACACCGTCGGCACCGTCAAGCCGGTCCACCTCGACGGAGGGGCCGTCCGCACCTACGTCTCGGTCGACGGCGGGATGAGCGACAACATCCGCACCGCCCTCTACGACGCCGACTACTCCTGCACGTTGGCCTCGCGCGCATCCGACGCCGCGCCGGTCCTGTCCCGCGTCGTCGGCAAGCACTGCGAGGCCGGCGACATCGTCGTCAAGGACGAGTTCCTCCCCGGCGACGTCGCGCCCGGGCGACCTGCTGGCCGTGCCCGGCACCGGCGCCTACTGTCGCTCGATGGCCTCCAACTACAACCACGCCCTGCGTCCGCCCGTGGTCGCGGTGCGGGACGGGGTCGCGCGCGTCGTCGTACGCCGCGAGACTGAGGACGACCTGTTGGCAACGGACATGGGTGATCAGTAATGGTGTCTCGACAGGCTCGGCAGCCGGGCGACGCGCTCAAGGTGGCGGTGCTGGGCTGTGGCTCGGTCGGCTCGCAGGTCGTCCGGCTGCTTCACGAGCAGGCCGCCGACCTGGCGGCCCGGGTCGGTGCACCGGTCGAGCTGGTCGGCGTCGCCGTACGCCGCCTGGATGCCTCGCGCGACGTCGAGGTGCCGGAGGGGCTCCTCACGACCGATGCGATGGGCCTGGTCACCCGTGAGGACGTCGACCTGGTGATCGAGGTGATCGGTGGCATCGAGCCCGCCCGCTCGCTGATCCTGGCCGCGCTCGAGAGCGGCGCCTCGGTCGTGACGGCCAACAAGGCGCTGCTCGCCGAGGACGGACCCACGCTGTTCGAGGCCGCCGAGAAGGCCGGTCGCGACCTCTACTACGAGGCCGCCGTCGCCGGCGCGATCCCGATCCTGCGCCCGCTGCGCGAGTCGCTCGCCGGTGACAAGGTCACCCGGGTGCTCGGCATCGTCAACGGCACCACCAACTTCATCCTCGACAAGATGGACACCGCCGGCAGCGGCTTCACCGAGGCGCTCGAGGAGGCCCAGGAGCTCGGGTACGCCGAGGCCGACCCCACCGCCGACGTCGAAGGCTTCGACGCCGCAGCCAAGGCCGCGATCCTCGCCTCACTCGCGTTCCACAGCCGGGTCACCGCCGCCGACGTCTACCGCGAAGGCATCTCCGAGGTCACCGCCGCCGATGTGCAGTCGGCCCGCGAGATGAACAGCGTGGTGAAGCTGCTCGCCATCTGCGAGCTCCGGATCACCGAGGACGGGCAGAGTGCGGTCGCCGTCCGGGTGCACCCGGCGATGATCCCGAGGTCGCACCCGCTGGCGTCGGTCCGCGAGGCCTACAACGCGGTCTTCGTCGAGTCCGAGGCCGCCGGCCAGCTGATGTTCTACGGCCCCGGTGCCGGCGGCTCGCCCACGGCGTCCGCCGTGCTGGGTGACCTGGTCACCGTGGCCCGCAACCGCCTCGCCGACACCCGCGGACCCGGCGAGTCCGCGTACGCCGACCGCCCGGTGCTGTCGATGGGCGAGACGCTCACCCGCTACCACGTCGCGATCGACGTCGAGGACCGCGCCGGCGTGCTGGCCGCGGTTGCGATGGCGTTCGCGGAGCACGACGTCTCGATCCAGATCGTGCGGCAGGAAGGCCGTGGCTCCGACGCTCAGCTCGTCGTCGTGTCCCACGAGTCCACCGACGCCGCTCTGAGCGCGACTGTCGACCACCTCCGCGGGATGGACATCGTTCGCGAGGTCACCTCTGTCATGCGCGTCGAAGGAGCAGCTGAATGAGCACCCCACGGACCCGCCAGTGGAGGGGTGTCATCGAGGAGTACCGCGACCTCCTGCAGATCCCCGAGGGCACCGTGGCGATCACCCTGCGCGAGGGCGGCACCCCGCTGGTCTCGTCCGAGTGGCTCTCCGGACTCACCGGCGCCGAGGTCTGGCTCAAGGTCGAGGGCGACAACCCGACCGGCTCGTTCAAGGACCGCGGCATGACCGCCGCGATCTCGGTCGCCAAGCACGAAGGTGCCGAGGCTGTCGTCTGTGCATCGACCGGCAACACGTCCGCGTCCATGGCGGCGTACGCCGCCAAGGCCGGTCTCAAGCCGATCGTCCTGGTTCCCGAGGGCAAGATCGCCGCGGGCAAGATGGCTCAGGCGATCCTGCACGGCGCCCAGGTGATCATGGTTCGGGGCAACTTCGACGACTGCCTCGGGCTGGCCAAGGGCCTCGCCTGGGACTACCCCGTCGCGCTGGTCAACTCGGTCAACCCGGTGCGTCTCGAGGGCCAGAAGACGGCGGCGTTCGAGATCGTCGACTTCCTCGGCGACGCTCCTGACTACCACCTGCTGCCGGTCGGCAACGCCGGCAACATCTCGGCGTACTGGCTCGGTTACACCCAGTACGCCGACCTCGGGGCCGCCACCAAGACCCCGGTGATGCGTGGGTTCCAGGCCGAGGGCGCGGCGCCACTGGTGACCGGAGAGCCGTTCCCCGACCCGGAGACCCGCGCGACCGCGATCCGGATCGGCAACCCCGCCTCGTGGAAGCTCGCCGAGGCAGCCCGTGACGAGTCCGGCGGCCGGTTCGCGTCGGTGACCGACGCCCAGATCCTGGCCGCGCAGCGCGAGCTCGCGACCCGGGACGGCGTCTTCGTCGAGCCGGCCTCAGCGGCCGGTGTCGCCGGCCTGCTCCAGGAGCTGGCCGCGGGGGAGTCCTACCGCGGCACGTCGGTCGTGGTGACCGTGACCGGTCACGGGCTCAAGGACACCGCCACCGCACTCGAGGGCTTCACCGAGAGCGGGCAGAGAGTCGTGGACACCGTCGTGGACGCCGACGTCACCGCAGCTGCGGTCGCCGCCGGACTGGCCTGAGGCCATCGTGGCGACCTTCGTCGAGGGGCCGGTCCGTGTCTCGGTCCCGGCCACGTCGGCCAACCTCGGGCCTGGCTTCGACTCGCTCGGCCTGGCGCTGTCCATGCGCGACGAGCTCGAGGCGGAGGTCGTCCCCGCGGGTCTCCAGGTCGAGGTTGCCGGGTCCGGCGCCGACGACGTACCCCGGGACGAGTCGCACCTCGTGGTCCGCTCGATGCGGGCGGCGTTCGACGCGATGGGCACCCAGCCGCCCGGGCTCCGGCTCTCCTGCACCAACGTCATCCCGCACGCCCGCGGACTCGGCTCGTCCTCCGCGGCGATCGTGGCCGGTGTCGTCCTCGCTCGTGGACTGGTCGCCGGGGGAGCGCTGCTCCTCGACGACGAGGCACTCTTCCAGCTCGCCGCCGAGATCGAGGGCCACCCCGACAACGTCGCCCCGGCGTTCCACGGCGGGTTCGTGATCTCCGGGAGCGAGGGCGGCTTCTACGCCGTCTCGTCGGATGTCGACCCACGCATCGAGGCGGTCGTCTTCGTCCCTCCGACCCCGGTGTCCACCGAGGTCGCCCGCGGGCTGCTGCCCACTGAGGTCCCGCACGCCGACGCTGCTGCCGACGCCGGTCGTGCGGCGCTCCTGGTCGCCGCCCTCGCGGGCCGGCCCGAGCACCTGTGGCGCGCCACCCGCGACTACCTCCACCAGGACTATCGGCGACCGGCCATGCCCGACTCGCTCGCGCTGGTCGACGCACTGCGCGCCGAGGGGATCGCGGCGACCGTCTCCGGTGCCGGGCCGACCGTCCTCGCGCTCACCGATCCGTCCGGAGCGCCGGCGCTGGTGGGGCGCTGCCCGTCCGGCTGGGCGGTGCACCGACTGGCGGTCGACCGGGACGGTGCCCTGTTGTCCTGAGGGGCGTGGGCTGGTGCTATCTTGAGAATGCGCCGGAGTTCTTCGGCGTGGCACGACCGATCTTCAGGTCGGCACCGTGCAACCTCTTCCTCACTCAGCCGCGGGGCTCATCCTGTGGCACCCGCTCGGGATCGTCGTCGAACGACGGCCGCGGACTGGCGAGGAAGCAATGACGAGAAGCCGACGGCGAGCGCCGACTCGGCTCTGAGCGTGGGAAGGACCTCACGTGACCGAAACCATGGATTCCACCTCTGCGTCGCAGAAGGACGCACCGCCCGCCGCGTCGAGCGCGGCCAAGAAGCGCGGCGGTGGCCTCAACTCCATGCTGATCGCCGACCTCAAGTCGATGGCCGCGCAGGCAGGCATCCCGGGCTCCAAGTCGATGAAGAAGGCCGACCTGGTCGAGGCGCTCAAGGCTCACCAGAGTGCGCCGAAGCAGGAGCGCGAGCCGCAGCAGGAGCGGGCGCCCAAGCAGGTGCCCGAGCCCCAGCAGACACCCGAGCCCCAGCAGGAGCGCGAGCCGCAGCCGCAACGGGAGCGGCAGCCGCAGCAGGAGCGCGCACCCAAGCAGGAGCGCGCACCGAAGCAGGAGCCCAGCGGCGGCCAGCGGCCCGAGCGCGAGCAGCAGGACCGTCAGCCCAAGCAGGCCCAGGACCGGCAGCCGGAGCGCCAGCCGGAGCGCCAGCCCAAGCAGGCCAGACCAGAGCCGGACCGGCAGCCGGACCGCCAGCCCAAGCAGGGCCAGCCGGACCGCGAGCAGCAGGACCGTTCACAGGAGCGCCAGCCCAAGCAGGGCCAGCCGGACACCGGCCAGCCCCAGCAGGGCGACGAGGGCGACGAGGGCGACGGCACCCGCCGCAACCGCCGGCGCCGCGGGCGTGACCGTGATCGCGCAGCCCGGGTCCCGGCCACCGGTGCCGAGCCGAGCCGCAGCACCGGCGGTGGCGGGCAGCGCAACGAGCCCGACACCACCATCCTCGAGGACGACGTCCTGGTGCCGGCCGCCGGCATCCTCGACGTGCTCGACAACTACGCCTTCGTGCGCACCAGCGGCTACCTTCCCGGCACCGACGACGTCTACGTCTCGCTCTCGATGGTCCGCAAGTACGGCCTGCGTCGCGGCGACGCGATCGTCGGCCAGGTGCGCCAGCCCCGCGAGGGCGAGCGCAAGGAGAAGTTCAACCCGATGGTCCGCATCGACGCCGTCAACGGCGCCGACCCCGAGACCGCCAAGCACCGGGTCGACTTCGCGAAGCTGACCCCGCTCTACCCCTCCGAGCGGCTCCGTCTCGAGACCACGCCCGACAACCTGATCGGTCGGGTGATCGACATCGCCGCCCCGATCGGCAAGGGCCAGCGCGGCCTGATCGTCTCCCCGGCGAAGGCCGGCAAGACGATGGTGCTGCAGTCGATCGCCAACTCGATCAGCAGCAACAACCCCGAGTGTCACCTGATGGTCGTGCTCGTCGACGAGCGTCCGGAGGAGGTCACCGACTTCGAGCGCTCGGTCAAGGGCGAGGTCATCTCCTCGACCTTCGACCGGCCGGCGGGTGACCACACGCTGGTTGCCGAGCTCGCCATCGAGCGGGCCAAGCGCCTCGTCGAGCTCGGCCATGACGTGGTCGTCCTGCTCGACGGCATCACCCGCCTCGGCCGCGCCTACAACCTGGCCGCCCCGGCGAGCGGCCGGATCCTGTCGGGCGGCGTCGACTCGGCTGCCCTCTACCCGCCGAAGAAGTTCTTCGGTGCCGCGCGCAACATCGAGGACGGCGGCTCCCTGACCATTCTCGCGACCGCCCTGATCGAGAGCGGCTCGAAGATGGACGAGGTGATCTTCGAGGAGTTCAAGGGCACCGGCAACATGGAGATCCGGCTGCGTCGCGACTTCGCCGACAAGCGCCTGTTCCCCGCGATCGACGCCGTCCAGTCCGGAACCCGGCGCGAGGAGCTCCTGCTCAGCGAGGAGGAGCTGGCGATCGTCTGGAAGCTGCGCCGCGTCCTGTCCGGCCTCGACGGCCAGCAGGCGCTCGAGCTGCTGCTGGGTCGACTGAAGAAGTCGCAGAACAACATCGAGTTCCTGATGCAGGTCCAGAAGACGACACCTACGGTCGGCGGCGCACGCGAGGACTGAGCGGCAGCACCACACCCGCACGGCGGGCCGCCCGTGAGCGGGGCGGCCGACCAGCCTGACCCGGCACACCAGGCACTAGGCTGCCGCAACAGGCCGGATGGACCGGTAGGAGAGGGGACTCGCGTGGCTCGGATCCTGGTCGCGGACGACGACGTCGACATCCGCGAGCTCGTCGAGTTCAAGCTGTCCACCTTGGGCCACGATGTGGTGGCGGTGGCCGACGGCCAGGCCGCGATCGACGCCTGCCAGGCGCAGCGGCCTGACCTCGCGGTCCTCGACGTGATGATGCCGGGGGTCTCCGGCCTCGACGCGATCCGGGCGATCCGCGCCGACCCCGCGCTGGCCGACCTGCCGGTCATCCTCCTGACGGCCCGGGCCCAGGAGTCCGACGTCGAGACCGGCTTCGACTCGGGTGCCGACGACTACATCACCAAGCCGTTCAGTCCGCGTGAGCTGGCCTCACGGGTGCAGGCCCTGCTGACCCGGTCGAGCTGACCTCCCTCGGTCTGAGCGGATGCCGCGACGGGAATGCCACCGATTACCGCTGCGTTGGAGCACATGACATCATTGTCTGTCGGCTCCGGTTCACGCCTCCCTCGCAGGGAGTGGGGCGACCCGGCGGCTATCGAGAGGACTCCAGCATGAAGAAGGACATTCACCCCGACTACGTCGACACCCAGGTGACGTGCACCTGTGGCGCGACGTTCGTGACTCGCAGCACCGTGGCTTCCGGCACCATCAAGTCCGACGTGTGCTCGCAGTGCCACCCGTTCTACACCGGCAAGCAGAAGATCCTCGACACCGGCGGCCGCGTCGCCCGCTTCGAGGCTCGCTACGCCAAGAAGGCTGACGCCTCCAAGTAGCTGTCACCGAGCGCCGGTCCCCGCCATGTGCGGGGACCGGCGCTCGTGATTTCACGGCCCCTGGGTCTCGTCTCGAAACCCAGTCGCAGACCAAGACGAGGAGCACACGATGTTCGAGGCTGTGGAGGGCATGCTCGCCGAGCACGCTGACCTCGAGCAACGCCTCGGGGCGCCCGAGACGCACGCCGATGCGCGCCTGGCCAAGGAGCTCAACCAGCGCTACTCCACGCTGTCGTCGATCATCGGCGCCTGGCGCGACTGGCAGCTGCTGGGCGACGACCTCGAGGCCGCCCGCGAGCTCGCCTCGGAGGACGCCGAGTTCGCCGAGGAGGCCGAGCGCCTGGTCGGCCGGCGCCACGACGCCGAGGAGCGCCTCCGCCGGCTCCTGGTGCCGCGCGACCCCGCCGACCAGAAGGACGTCATCCTCGAGGTGAAGTCCGGCGAGGGCGGCGAGGAGTCAGCGCTGTTCGCCGGCGACCTGCTGCGCATGTACACCCGGTACGCCGAGGCGCGCGGCTGGAAGGTCGAGATCCTCGACGCCGCCGAGTCCGACCTGGGCGGCTACAAGTCCGTCACCGTGGCGGTGAAGGCCAAGGGTGCCCCCGAGCCCGGGGAGGCGCCGTACGCGCTGCTGAAGTTCGAGGGCGGGGTCCACCGGGTCCAGCGGGTGCCGGTCACCGAGTCCCAGGGTCGCGTCCACACCAGCGCCGCCGGGGTCGTGGTCGTGCCGGAGGCCGAGCAGATCGAGGTCACCATCGACGACAACGACCTGCGCATCGACGTCTACCGCAGTAGCGGTCCCGGCGGGCAGAGCGTCAACACCACCGACTCCGCGGTCCGGATCACGCACGTCCCGACCGGCATCGTGGCCAGCTGCCAGAACGAGAAGAGCCAGCTCCAGAACCGTGAGCAGGCGATGCGGATCCTGCGTGCCCGCATCCTCGCCGCGGCCCAGGAGAAGGCCGACGCGGAGGCCGGCGACGTACGCCGCAGCCAGGTCCGCACCGTCGACCGCTCCGAGCGGATCCGGACCTACAACTTCCCCGAGAACCGGATCTCCGACCACCGCACCGGCTACAAGGCCTACAACCTCGACCAGGTGCTCGACGGCGACCTGCAGCCCGTCCTCGACTCGAGCGTCGAGGCCGACCTCGCGGCACAGCTCGAGGCGCTGGAGAAGTGATGTCGCGGCGGGCCCTGCTCTCCGCTGCCGTCAGCCGGCTGCGGGAGGCCGGGGTGGCGAGCCCCGAGCACGACGCCGCCGAGCTGCTCGCGCACGTGCTCGGCACCACTCGGTCACGCCTGGTGATGGTCGACGACGTGGCCGGCTCCGCCGTCGAGGAGTACGACGTCCTGGTGGCCCGTCGGGCGGCCCGGGAGCCGCTGCAGCACCTCACCGGCACCGCCTCGTTCCGCCACGTCGAGCTGGCTGTCGGTCCCGGTGTCTTCGTGCCCCGACCGGAGACCGAGCTGCTGGCGGGCTGGGCGATCGAGCAGGCGGTCTCGACGGGCTCGACCACCGGGAGGGCGCCGGTGGTCGTCGACCTCTGCACCGGTTCTGGTGCGGTCGCCAAGGCGATCGCCGACGAGGCCCCCACCGCGACCGTGCACGCGGTCGAGCTGGACGAGTCCGCCTACACCTGGGCGATGCACAACCTCGCCGACACCGACGTCGACCTGCGCCACGGCGACATGGCCACTGCCTTCGACGACCTGGCCCGCACCGTCGACGTGCTGACCTGCAACCCGCCCTACATCCCGCTCGATGCGTGGGAGTCGGTCGCCCCGGAGGCGCGCGACCACGACCCGCACCTGGCCCTGTTCTCGGGTGCCGATGGTCTCGATGCGATCCGGATCCTCGAGCGCCGCGCCGCGTTGCTGCTGCGGGTCGGGGGAGTGGTCGGCTTCGAGCACGCGGACGCCCAGGGCGAGTCCGCTCCGGCCGTCTTCACCGCCGCCGGACGCTGGAGCGACGTACGTGACCACACCGACCTGGCGGGCCGTTCGCGCTTCACGACCGCGCGACTGGCACGATGACCTGCGTGAGGTGGTGTCTGTGAGCGAGCGTTACCCGTCCGGCACCGACGACGAGCGCGAGGCCGCCATCGAGGCTGCCGCACTCGCTGTCCAGCAGGGCAAGCTGGTGGTGTTGCCGACCGACACCGTCTACGGTCTCGGGGCCGACGCCTTCGACCCGGTCGCCGTACGCGGGCTCCTGGCCGCCAAGGGCCGCGGTCGCGACATGCCGCCGCCGGTGCTGGTCAGCTCGGCGACGACGCTCGACGCCCTCGCCGTCCGGGTGCCGGGTTACGCCCGCGCCCTGGTCGAGGCGTTCTGGCCCGGTCCGCTGACCCTGGTCTGCCACCAGCAGACCTCGCTGCAGTGGGACCTCGGCGACACTCGCGGCACCGTCGCGGTCCGGATGCCGGACCACGCGATCGCCCGGGAGATCCTCGAGCGCACCGGACCGTTGGCGGTGAGCTCGGCCAACAAGACCGGGATGCCCGCCGCCACCGACGCCGACCAGGCCGCAGAGATGCTCGGCGACGATGTGGCCGTCATCATCGATGCGGGGGAGTCGCCGGGTGGCGAGGCGTCCACCATCGTCGACGTCACCGGCGCCCAGGGCCGGGTCCTGCGCCGCGGGGCCCTCTCGCTCGAAGCCCTCAACGTCGTCCTCGAGCCGCTGGGCGCGACCCTGACCGACGAGGGATAGCCGGGGGCCGATGCGCGAGTACCTCCTGGTCTTCCTGGTCGCTGCGGCGTCGACCTACCTCCTCACTGTCATCGCCCGGGAGATCGCGCTGCGCACCGGTGCGGTGGCGCGGGTCCGTGACCGCGACGTGCACGCCGTACCCATCCCGTACCTCGGTGGCCTGGCGATGCTCGGGGGTCTCGTCGCGGCGTACCTCGTGGCCCGGCAGCTGCCGTTCCTCTCCACCAGCGGGCCGCTCGTCTTCCACGACGCAGGCATCGTGCTGATCGCCGGGGGGCTGATCTGCGCGGTCGGGGTGCTGGACGACCTCTTCGAGCTGGACGCGCTGACGAAGCTCGGAGGGCAGGTGCTCGCAGCGGGCTTCCTGATCGCCTTCGGCATCCAGTACGTCTTCTTCCCGAGCGGCGACGGCATCCAGTTCTCCCTCCAACCGGCCCAGGGCGCCCTGCTGACCGGATTCGTGGTGGTGGCCACCGTCAACGCGGTCAACTTCGTCGACGGTCTCGACGGCCTCGCGGCCGGCATCGTCGGGATCGGCGCGCTGGCCTTCTTCTTCTACTGCTACCAGCTCGCCAACATCAACCACGTCTCGTTGGCCACCACCGGAGCGCTGCTGAGCGCGTCCCTGGCCGGGGCGTGCGTCGGATTCCTGCCGCACAACTTCCACCAGGCCCGACTGTTCATGGGCGACAGCGGGTCGATGCTGATCGGCCTGGTGCTCTCGGCGAGCGCGGTCACGCTGACCGGGCAGTTCTCCGCCGATCAGATCAGCGAGGGGGCCGCCGGGTCGCAGGCCAGCTTCCTGCCGACGCTGCTGCCGGTGCTGCTGCCGATCTCGATCCTGATCGTCCCGTTGCTCGACCTGGTCCTGGCGGTCGTACGACGCACCCGTGCCGGCCGCTCGCCGTTCGCCCCGGACAAGCAGCACCTGCACCACCGGCTGCTCGAGATCGGCCACTCCCACCGTCGCGCGGTGCTGATCATGTGGCTCTGGGCGGCGCTGGTGGCCTTCGGCACGGTGCTGATGAGCCTGTACAGCGACGACACCTGGATGTGGGTCGTCGTGGGTGCGATGACGGTCCTCACGGTGGCGCTCACCTTCGTGCTGCCGAAGGTCCACCACCCCGGTCGCCGTGTGGTCGGCGAGGCCTGAGAGACTGCTGCCCCGGGCCGGTTTCGAGAGGCCCGGACGCTTGTGCTAACTTTCACAAGCGCTCGCAAGAGCCTTCGAAACTGCAACGCCCAGCGACGACGAGAGAACGGCCGCCGACATGACGACCGCGACGATCCGGACCCCGGTGACGCACCGGCGGGCCGGGCTGTCTCGCTGTGATAGTTTCGCGCAGTCGCCGGATGCCACAGCGTGGCTCCCCCTCCGTGTTCCCGCCCGTGGCCACCGGTCCGGCGTCTTCAAGCCTGCCGACGAAAGCGACTTGGGTGAATGGTCGATGAGAGCTCCGATGCCGCGCTACGCGGCCGCGACCTCATCGGCCTCGGCGGCCTTCTCGCCGGCGCCGTCATCGGGGGCATGGTCCTCGGCTATCTCTTCGACGACGCGACCGGCTCCTCGCCGGTCGGTGTCCTCGTCGGCATCGCCCTCGGCATCGTCTTCGGCTCGATCGGCTTCTGGGTCAAGGTCCGCGCTGCCCTCCGGGGTGAGCCGGCCCGATGACCTCGATCACCCAACCCGACCCCAGGACCGAGATGACCAGCACCGACCCGCAGCCGACGGACAAGCCGTCGTTCCTGCGCGTTCTGCGCGACCAGCGCAAGACGATCATGGTGGCGGCCGTCCTGATCATCGCGACCTACTGGATCGCGGGTCAGCTCGGCGAGTGGCAGCTGGCCGGGTGCATCGCCGCCGGCGTCGTCCTCGGGCTGATCAACCACCTCGTCACGGAGTACTGGCTGCTCAAGATGATCACGTCCGGTGAGCAGCCCACCCGGAACAAGATCGCGGTCAACACCATCCTCCGCCTCGCCGTGCTCACCATCGTCGCCGTCGGCATCGCCGTGGCGTTCTGGCCCAACGGCATCGGCCTGCTGCTCGGCCTGGCCATCTTCCGGCTCATCGCCCTGGTGATGACCACAGTCCCGTTGCTGAAGGAGCTGAAGAACCCATGACCGGCCTGTTGCCGCTTGCGGCTGACATCCAGATCGGCCACCACGTCCAGCGAACGTGGCACGGCCTGACCTTCAACATCGACACGATCATCTCGACGATCGTCGCCGGTGTCCTGGTCCTGCTGTTCGGGTGGTGGGCCAAGCGCGCGCTCACCAGGATCCCGCCCGACCACATCCCGTCCAAGCCGCAGATCCTCTGGGAGCTCGTCGTCGGCGAGGTCAACAAGCAGGTCAAGGACAACCTCGGCCGGGTGCACCCGTACGTCGCGCCGCTCGCGATCTCGCTCTTCTTCTTCATCCTCTTCTGCAACTGGTTCGAGCTCCTGCCGACCAAGTTCGAGGTCAACGGCCACGAGGTCCACCTGCTGCCGGCGCCCACCGCCGACACCAACCTGACCTACGCCCTCGCGGCGGTCACCATGGTCAGCGTGTGGGTCTACGGCATGCGGCAGAAGGGCGTCGGCGGCTACTTCAAGCACTTCATGGAGCCGTTCCCGGTGCTGCTGCCCTTGAACATCCTCGAGGAGCTGATCAAGCCGATCACGCTCGCGCTGCGACTCTTCGGCAACATCTTCGCCGGTGGCATCATGCTGGCGCTGATCGGCCTGATCCCGCTCTGGGCGATGTGGGCCCCCAACATCCTGTGGAAGGCCTTCGACGGTGTCATCGGCCTCATCCAGGCGTTCATCTTCGCGCTGCTGACGGTCCTCTACTTCGCCATGGCCGGAGCCGGCCACGAGGAGCACGAGCTCCACGAGGAGTACGAGCACGACAAGCACAAAGCCAACCGGGACGACGAGAACGTGTCCGAGGACCCGGTTCCTGCACCAGCGCACTGACCCACCGGGTCAGGCGTTTTCACAGAGGTAAGTACGAGGCACCGGACACCGGTGCGAAATCAAGGAGAGACATGGCAACCGCAACTACAACTGCCGACGCCGTCAAGCTGGCCGGAGCATTCGTCGGTGGTGGCATCGCCCTCGCCGGTGGCGCCATCGGTGCCGGTGTCGGTGACGGCCTCGCTGGCTCGTCGTACATCCAGGGTGTGGCTCGCCAGCCCGAGGCCCAGGGTCGCCTGCAGACCATCTTCTTCCTGACCGTTGGTCTGGTCGAGGCGATGTTCTTCATCAACCTTGCCTTCATGGCGCTTTTCGTCTTCGTCCTCGGCGCGTGACGCAGGCCTCCACGGCCCGCGTCACCCGTCAGAAGCAAAGGAACTAATCGATGGCAAGCCCTGCGGTCACCCCCATGGCGGACAACTTCCTCGTGCCGAACGCCACGTTCTTGGTCGAGCTCGCTGCCTTCCTGCTGCTGCTGTTCCTGCTGACCAAATACATCATCCCGCCGATCAACCGCGCGATGACGGCTCGTCAGGACGCGATCCGCGACCAGTTCGCCGAGCTCGACGAGGCGAAGTCCGAGGCCTCTGCGGCCGAGGAGGAGTTCAAGGCGCAGATCACCGATGCGCGCCACGAGGCGGCGCGCATCCGCGAGGAGGCCCGCGAGCAGGGCGCCACGATCATTGCGGAGATGCGGGAGCAGGCCCAGGCCGAGGCAGCCCGGATCGTCGAGCACGCCCACGCGCAGGTCGAGGCCGACCGCAAGGCTGCGGTCACCTCGCTGCGTGCGGAGGTCGGCACGCTCGCGACCACGCTCGCCGGCCGGATCGTCGGGGAGTCCCTCGAGGACGAGGCTCGTCAGAGCCGCGTCGTCGACCGCTTCCTCTCGGAGCTGGAAGGCGCCAGCTGATGGATCTGCGTGGAGCATCGGCCGACTCACTGGCGGAGCTCTCGGCTGAGCTGGACGAGGCCTTCGAGGCCGGTTCTCACGGCGAGAAGGTCGCGGGAGAGCTGTTCGCGGTCGCCTCGACGCTGCGCGACGAGCCGGCGCTGCGGCGCGTCGTCACCGATGCGTCCCTCACACCGGAGTCGAAGCAGGGTCTGGTCAAGCAGGTCTTCGGTGGCAAGGCCGACGACGTGACGATGACGCTCCTCGCGAGCGCCGTAGCGCGTCGATGGACCCGCACCCGCGACCTGCCGGACTCCCTCGAGCGGCTCAGCGAGATCACGCTGGTCAGGTCGGTCGGAGACCAGGCAGACGTCCTGGCCGACGAGATCTTCGCGTTCGGACAGATCGTCACCGCCAACCCCGACCTCCGCGATGCGCTGTCCAACCCGGCGCGCTCGATCGCGGACAAGTCGGCCCTGGTCGACACCCTGCTCGGCTCGAAGGTGCTGCCGGCCACGGTGACCCTTGCCAAGCAGGCCCTCGCCGGCACCTACCGCACGATGACCTCGGCACTGGAGAACTACCGCCAGGTCGCCGCCGCGGTCAGCGGTGAAGGCGTCGCCACCGTGCATGTGGTCCACTCGTTGAGTGACTCGGAGCGCGAGCGACTCAGCCGGGCCCTGAAATCGCAGTACGGCCGTGAGATCCACCTGAACGAGATCGTCGATCCGAGTGTCGTCGGCGGCATGCGCGTCGAGATCGGTGACGACGTGTTCGACGCAACGGTGTCGAGTCGCCTCGACGATGCCCGGCGGAAGCTGGCCGGCTGACCACCAGGTCGGCCGCCAGTCCAGACAACGCAGACTTCAGTAGAGACAAGAGAGTAGGGACGAAGATGACGGAGCTTTCGATCCGTCCGGAGGAGATCCGCGACGCACTGCAGAAGTACGTCGCCGACTACCGGCCCGAGGCGGCCGGCAAGGAAGAGGTCGGCACGGTTGCAGAAGCCGGCGACGGCATCGCCCGAGTCTCCGGTCTGCCCTCGGCGATGGCCAACGAGCTGCTCGAGTTCGAGGACGGCACCCTGGGCCTCGCCCTGAACCTGGACACCCGTGAGATCGGTGTCGTCATCCTCGGTGACTTCGACAAGATCGAGCAGGGTCAGACGGTTCGCCGCACCGGCGAGATCCTCTCGGTCCCCGTCGGCGACAACTTCCTGGGCCGGGTCGTCGACCCGCTCGGCACGCCGATCGACGGCCTGGGCGAGATCCAGTCCGACGTACGCCGCCCGCTGGAGCTCCAGGCTCCGACGGTGATGCAGCGCAAGTCGGTGCACGAGCCGCTCGCGACCGGCATCAAGGCGATCGACGCGATGACCCCGATCGGCCGCGGCCAGCGCCAGCTGATCATCGGTGACCGCGCGACCGGCAAGACCACGATCGCGATCGACACGATCATCAACCAGAAGCAGAACTGGGAGTCGGGCGACCCGACCAAGCAGGTTCGCTGCATCTACGTCGCCATCGGTCAGAAGGGCTCGACCATCGCCGCCGTGCGTGGCGCCCTCGAGGAGGCCGGCGCGCTGGAGTACACCACCATCGTCGCGTCGCCGGCGTCGGACAGTGCGGGCTTCAAGTACCTCGCCCCGTACACCGGCTCGGCCATCGGCCAGCAGTGGATGTACGACGGCAAGCACGTCCTGATCGTCTTCGACGACCTCACCAAGCAGGCCGAGGCCTACCGCGCGGTCTCGCTGCTGCTGCGCCGCCCGCCGGGCCGCGAGGCCTACCCGGGAGACGTGTTCTACCTGCACAGCCGCCTGCTCGAGCGGTGCGCCAAGCTCTCCGACGAGCTGGGTGCCGGCTCGATGACCGGCCTGCCGATCATCGAGACCAAGGCCAACGACGTCTCGGCCTACATCCCGACCAACGTCATCTCGATCACCGACGGCCAGATCTTCTTGCAGTCGGACCTGTTCGCGGCCAACCAGCGCCCGGCGATCGACGTGGGTGTGTCGGTGTCCCGAGTCGGTGGCGCGGCCATGACCAAGGCGATGAAGGCTGTCACCGGCTCGCTCAAGGTCGACCTCGCGCAGTTCCGTGCGATGGAGGCGTTCGCGATGTTCGCCTCCGACCTCGACGCCGCGTCGCGGCAGCAGCTGGACCGCGGACAGCGTCTGATGGCGCTCCTCAAGCAGCCGGCGTACTCGCCGTACCCGCTCGACGAGATGACCTGCTCGCTGTGGATCGGCACCACCGGTCGCCTCGACCGGGTGCCGGCCGACGACGTGCTGCGCTTCGAGCGCGAGTTCCTCGACTACCTGCGTCGCTCGCACGAGGGCATCCTCTCCGCGATCCGCGAGACCCAGAAGTTCGAGGACGACACGGCGTCGTCGCTCGAGTCTGCCTACGACTCCTTCCTCGACCAGTTCGAGACCTCCGACGGTGGCTCGATCAAGGTCGGCCACGAGCCGAAGGCCGAGGCCCTCGAGGACGAGGACGTCGAGCAGGAGACGATCGTCAAGCAGAAGCGAGGCTGACGCATGGCTCTCTCGGTGCGCGAGTACCGGGCGCGGATCAAGTCGACGGAGTCGATGAAGAAGATCACCCGCGCCATGGAGCTCATCGCCGCGTCCCGGATCATCAAGGCGCAGCAGCGGGCTCAGTCGGCAGCTCCCTACGCGCGTGAGCTGACCCGAGCGGTCTCGGCGGTGGCGACGTACTCCAACGTCCACCACCCGCTGACCCGCGAGCCGGTCCAGGCCAATCGGGCCGCCGTGCTGATCGTGACCAGCGACCGCGGTCTCGCAGGCGCCTACTCCTCGAGCGTGCTCAAGGAGGCCGAGCGCCTCGCCGAGAAGCTCCGCGGCGAGGGCAAGGAGATCGACACCTACATCTGCGGCCGCAAGGGCGAGGCGTACTACAAGTTCCGCGGTCGCCCCGTCATCCAGTCGTGGACCGGCTTCTCCGACCAGCCCAGCTTCGAGGCTGCCCACGAGATCGGCCAGGCCCTGATCGATGCCTTCCTCGCCGAGGACGGCGAGGCCAAGGCGGTCGACGAGGTCCATGTCGTCTTCACGCGCTTCAAGTCGATGCTGGTGCAGGAGCCGACCGACATCCGGCTGCTGCCGCTCGAGGTCGTCGAGGGCGAGGAGAAGCCGGACAGCGCCGAGGTCCTGCCGCTGTACGAGTTCGAGCCTTCGCCCGAGGCGGTGCTGGACGGTCTGCTTCCGCAGTACGTCCAGAGCCGGATCTTCTTCGCCCTGCTGCAGGCGGCCGCCTCCGAGCTCGCCGCCCGTCAGAAGGCGATGAAGTCCGCCACGGACAACGCCGATGAGCTGATCAAGAAGTACACCCGAATCGCCAACCAGGCCCGCCAGGCTGGTATTACCCAGGAAATCAGCGAGATCGTCGGTGGCGTCAACGCGCTGGCCGACGCCAACGCCGGGAATGAGTGAGAGCAATGACTGCGACTATTGACGAGACCACTGAGACCACTGGGGCCGCGGGCATCGGCCGGATCGCCCGCGTCATCGGCCCGGTCGTCGACATCGAGTTCCCCGTGGACTCGATGCCGGAGATGTACAACAAGCTGGAGACCCAGCTCGAGCTGGGCGGCGAGACGTCGACGCTGTCCCTCGAGGTCTCCCAGCACATCGGCGACGGCATGGTCCGCGCCATCTCGCTGCGACCGACCGACGGTCTGGTCCGCGGCGCGCAGGTGATCGACACCGGCGGCCCGATCACCGTGCCTGTCGGCAACGACACCCTCGGCAAGGTGTTCAACACCCTGGGCGAGTGCCTCAACCTCGAGGAGGGCCAGTCCCTCGACGACACCGAGCGCTGGGGCATCCACCGCAAGGCGCCGGCGTTCGACCAGCTCGAGTCCAAGACCCAGATGTTCGAGACCGGCATCAAGGTCATCGACCTGCTGGCGCCGTACGTCCAGGGCGGCAAGATCGGCCTCTTCGGTGGTGCCGGAGTCGGCAAGACCGTGCTGATCCAGGAGATGATCGCCCGTGTGGCACGCGACCACGGTGGTGTGTCGGTGTTCGCCGGAGTCGGCGAGCGCACCCGTGAGGGCAACGACCTGATCGTCGAGATGGAGGAGGCCGGCGTCATCGGCCAGACCGCCCTCGTGTTCGGTCAGATGGACGAGCCGCCGGGCACCCGCCTGCGGGTCGCGCTGTCGGCGCTGACGATGGCGGAGTACTTCCGCGACGTGCAGGGCCAGGACGTGCTGCTCTTCATCGACAACATCTTCCGCTTCACCCAGGCCGGCTCGGAGGTGTCGACCCTGCTCGGTCGGATGCCGTCCGCGGTGGGCTACCAGCCCAACCTCGCCGACGAGATGGGCACGCTCCAGGAGCGGATCACCTCGACCCGTGGTCACTCGATCACGTCGCTGCAGGCGATCTACGTGCCGGCCGACGACTACACCGACCCGGCCCCGGCGGCGACGTTCGCGCACCTCGACGCGACCACCGAGCTGTCCCGCGACATCGCGTCGCAGGGCATCTACCCGGCCGTCGACCCGCTGACCTCGACGTCGCGGATCCTGGACGCCCAGTACATCGGGCAGGCTCACTACGACTGTGCGATCCGCGTCAAGCAGATCCTGCAGCGCAACAAGGAGCTCCAGGACATCATCGCGATCCTCGGTGTCGACGAGCTGTCCGAAGAGGACAAGATCATCGTGTCCCGCGCTCGGCGGATCCAGCGGTTCCTGTCGCAGAACACCTACGTGGCCAAGCAGTTCACCGGCCTCGAGGGCTCGACCGTGCCGATCGGTGACACGATCGAGGCGTTCAACAAGATCGCGGACGGCGACTACGACCACGTTGCTGAGCAGGCCTTCTTCATGTGCGGCGGTCTGGACGACGTCGAGAAGAAGTGGGCCGAGATCCAGAAGAGCCTCTGATGGCGGCGTCCGACGCCGACCAGCTGCAGGTCGAGCTCGTCGCGGCTGACCGGACCGTGTGGTCGGGTCAGGCCACGATGATCGTCGCCAAGACGGCGGACGGCGACATCGGTGTGCTGCGCAACCACATGCCGGTGCTCTCGCTCCTGGTCGACGGTGTCGTCGAGATCGAGGCCGTCGACGGCGGTCGGATGTACGCCGCCGTCGAGGGCGGGTTCCTCTCGGTCGCCAACAACCGGGTCTCGATCCTCTCCCAGTTCGCCGCGATGTCCCACGAGATCGACGTGGACGCAGCGCGGGCCGAGCTGGAGTCGGCCGAGTCCGACACCGACGACGCCGCCGCCGAGCGCGCCAAGCGTGCCCAGGCGCGGATCCGGGCTGTCGAAAAGGCGTCCTGACCCAGATCACGTCTTTCGCGGGGGTGCCGCTATCGTGAGCAACCACGCGATGGACGAGGGGGATGGATGCCGGCATGGCAGTGGCTGCTCGACGCAGCCGGCGTACTGCTCGCCCTCGTCCTGCTCTACGGCCTCGGCCTGATCGTCCGCCGGCGTCTGCTCTCCCGTCATGGCGGAACCTTCGAGCTCAGCTACCGCGTCCGGCCCACTCGGGCCGGACGCGGTTGGCTTCTCGGACTCGGTCGCTACTCGGGGGACACCCTCGAGTGGTTCCGCTACTTCTCGCTCTCGCCGCGACCCAAGCGGCTGCTCCTCCGCTCCCGCCTGACCTTCACCGGGCGTCGCGACCCCGAGGGTGCGGAGCAGATGTCGCTCTATCCCGATCACCTGGTGATTCGCTGCCAGACCCGGGACGGCGATCTCATCGAGCTGGCCATGTCACCGGCGTCGCTGATGGGCTTCCAGTCCTGGCTCGAGGCGGGCCCGCCCGGCACCGACTGGAACCGCAACCGCGAAGGGTAGTGGCGGGGTCCCGCCGGCTCGGCCGCGCGCTTGCTCAACCTGCACGAGCCTCACGCGCCGCGCTCGCTATGCTCGTGCGCCGGTGCTCGCTTGACCGTTCTCGAACAGGCGCGGGACCGGGTGGTTGGCGGCGAAGACGCCGTTCGGGTCGACGGCGCTGCGGATCCCTGCGAGCTGGGTCCAGGCGTCCGGGGCGTACGCCGAGCGGGTGTCGACGGGGTTCTCGGCGAAGTTGAGGTACTGACGACCGTTCGCGTACGGCGAGAGGGCCTCCGTCAGCCGGACGGCGTCAGCGTGTGCCTGGGCGCCCATCTCGGGAGTGATCGCCATGCCGCCGGCGAAGGTGAGGAACTCGCCGTCCAACCGGGACAGGACACCGGAGCCCTCGGCGGGCGGCCCAGTGCGCCGCCGAGCTGCCTCAGCTCGGCCATCAGCAGCGACGTCCGGGCGTCCGGGCCGGCCTCGGCGATGAACGCGTCGACCGCAGCGTCGGGGAACGAACCGAGCATGGCGCTGTCCGAGGCGAACGGTGCGCCGCCCTCCGGGTCCATGTGCAGCCGGACCAGCGACTTCGCCGGCACCCGACCGAACGTGTCGATCTCCGGCTCGAGGGCGCGCAGGCCGGCGAGCAGCTCGGCCCCGCGATCGTCGGAGCCGACGACCGCGCCGTCGATGATCACCAGGTTGCGACCGCTCAGGAACGGCGGCAGCTCGGGCAACGGGGGGAGCCGCATCGCGCGGAACGAGGTGGTGATCTCGTCCGGGGCGCTCGGGGCCCAGGCGGACCACTCGCGCAGCACCGGCTCGATGGCCGCCAGGTCCCACAGCAGGAATCCTGCGTACGCCGTCTCGATGTCATACATCCTGAACTCGAGCGCGGTCACGACGCCGAAGCTGCCGCCGCCACCGCGGACGGCCCAGAAGATCTCGGGGTTGGTGGTCGCGTCGGCACGCACGAGCGTCCCGTCGGCGACGACGATCTCGACCGCGGTGATGCTGTTGGAGGCGAGGCCGTGCTGGCGGGCGTACCAGCCGATGCCGCCACCGAGCGAGTAGCCGGCGATGCCGACGTCGGGCGAGGACCCGTGGAGGACGGCCTTGCCGTGAGCGCCGGCCGCGTCGACGGCCGGCTCCCAGATCGCGCCGCCCTCGACCCGGACGATGCCGCGAGCCGGGTCGGCGATCGCCGTACCCATCTCGGAGGTCCGGAGGATGACGACGTCGTCGAGTCCCTGCGCGGCGAGCGGGTGGGCGTTGTGACCGGTGCTCTGCGGGGCGACCCGGAGACCGGCAGCGGCCGCCAGGCGGACCACGGTCGCGACCTCGGCGGCGGTCCGGGGGAGGGCCACCGCTGCGGGCCGCTGGTCGACGGCGACGTTCCAGGGCAGCCGGGCCGCGTCGTACCCGGGGTCGCCGGGCAGGTGGACGCGCCCGTCGAGGAGGCCGCGAAGGGCCGCCGCGGCGGGAGCGGACGGGGTGACGGTGCGAGTGCGCTCGGCGTTGAGCTCGATGGTCATGGTGGTGACTCCTGTGTGGGGTGTTCGATCGGTGGGATCACCATGTCGAGCAGCACTTGGAGTTCGCTGTGAACCGACTTGGAGCGGCAGCGCCCCGTCGTCCCTAGGCTGGCTCCGTGGAGGTGTCCGTCCTCGGTCCGATCGACGTCAGCCTGGCCGGCCGGCAGGTCGATCTGGGCACCCCGAAGCAGCGTGCGCTGGTCGCGGCACTCGCGCTCTCACGTGGCCGGCCGGTCTCCGTCGACGGCATCGTCGACCTGCTCTGGGAGGACGCCGCGCCGCCGGGCGTCACGGCCACCCTCCAGGCCTACGTCTCGCAGCTGCGCCGAGTGATCGAGCCCGACCGGGAGCGCCGTGCTCCGGCCACGATCCTGGTCACGGCCGCGCCGGGATACGCGCTCCGGGTGCCGGACCAGGGGGTTGACGCCTACCGGTTCGAGCAGCTCGTCACCACCGCTCACCAGCTGCTGCGACCGCTCGCGGGCGGCCGTACGTCGCCGATCACGGCGAGCGGGCTGATCCAGATCGCGGCCGACCTGGAGAGAGCGCTGTCCCTGTGGCGGGGCACGGCGTACGCCGAGCTCGGTGACGCCGCGGCCGCCGTGGCCGAGCGGGCCCGACTCGAGGAGCTGCGCCTGGTCGCGGTCGAGGGCCGGGCGGTCGCCGAGCTGGCGCTCGGTCACCACGCGACAGCGGCCGCGGATCTCGAGGCGCTGACCAGCGCGTATCCGCTGCGAGAGCGGCTCTGGGCGCTCCGGGCGCTGGCGCTGACCCGGTCGGGGCGGCAGGCCGATGCCCTCGACGTGCTCGCCACGGTCCGTGAGGTGCTCAGCGAGGAGCTCGGTCTCGAGCCGTCCGCTGAGCTGCGCGACCTGCAGACCGCCGTGCTCCGCCAGGATCCCGGCCTGGCCTGGACACCACCTGTGCCCGACGCGGCCCAGGTGGTGGAGTCGGCCCAGGTCTCGGTGCGTGCGCCGGACGTCGTCGATCCCATGGCTGACCGGGTGGCGCCGTGGCCGATGGTCGGCCGCGCTGCCGACCTCGCCGCACTGACCCGGGCCATGGCCCGCGCCGAGAGCGGGCTCCCGACGTACGCCGCTGTGACGGGCGACCCCGGCATCGGCAAGTCCCGGTTGGCCGCCGAGCTGGTGATCGAGGCACGCCGCCGGGGTGCCCGGGTGCTGGTCGGGCGCTGCTCCGAGGACGACGGGGCGCCACCGTTGTGGCCTTGGAAGACAGTGCTCAACGGTCTCGGGACCACCCTGCTCGACGACGAGGACGAGTCGGCGGACGAGGGCGGCCAGTTCCGCGCCTGGGAGCGGATCGTCGACCGCGTCCGGTCGGCCGCACAGACGCAGCTCGTGGTCATCGTCCTCGACGACCTGCACTGGGCCGATACCTCGAGTCTGCGGGTGCTCCGCCTCCTCGTCGAGACCACCGACCAGGCGAGGCTGCTGGTCGTGACGACCTGGCGTCGACACCCCGAGCCGACCGGGACGCTGGGCGAGGTGGCCGAGGCACTGGCTCGGATGCACGCGCTGCGGATCGAGCTCGGTGGGCTGCCGGCCGCCGAGACGGCGGCGGTCTTCGAGGCGGTCACGACCCGCGGGCTGACCGACGACCAGGCCGTCGAGCTGCGGGACCGGACCGACGGCAACCCGTTCTTCCTCGTGGAGTTCGCCCGGCTCGCAGGCGAGCGGTCCGACCGCCCGGCCGCCGACCGGCTACCGACCGCCGTCACCGAGGTCCTCAACCGGCGGCTGCTCCAGCTCCCGGACAGCACGGTCACGGCGCTGCGCTCGGCGGCCATCATCGGCCGGTCCTTCGACACCCCCACCCTGGCGGTGGTCACCGGGATCGACGAGGACGATCTGCTCGACGTCGTCGAGCCGGCCCAGGCGGCCGGCCTGGTCCGCGAGGACGGGATCGACCAGTACCTCTTCGCCCACGTACTGGTCCGCGACACGCTCCGTGCCGCGATGAGCGCGAGCCGGCGGGCCCGGGCGCATGCCCGGGTCGCCGAAGCGCTGGACGGCGTCCCGGGCCGCGAGACCGAGGTCGCGCGACACTGGCGCGAGGCAGGGCCGTCGTACGCCGACCGGGCCTGGCGGGCCGCGGTCGACTCCGCGTCCCTGGCCCGTCGTCTCTATGCCTACGACGAGGCCGCCGAGCTGCTCCGGGACGCGCTCGTCTCGCTGGACGGCGACCCCGGCGCGACGCTCCGGGACCGGTACGACGTGCTGATGGCGCTGGTCGAGGCCTACCGCTGGGCGGCCCAGCTGCCCGAGCTGGTGCGTGCCGTCGAGGAGGCGATCCAGGTCGGCAAGCAGATGCGCGACCCGGAGGCCGTCGCCCGGGCGGCGATCGCCACCACCCAAGGCGTGCTCTGGCGATCAGGTCTCGGCGGCGGCATCAACGAACAGGTGGTCGGCGCGCTCCGGGGGAGTCTCGCGCGGCTCGCCGAGGAGGACGGCGACCTGCGCTGCCGGTCGATGCTGGCACTCGCCAACGAGCTGTACGACGCGTCCACGTTCGAGGAACGACGGGCGCTGGTCGACCAGGGTCTGCAGATGGCGCGCCGGCTCGGCGACCCGGTGCTGATCATGGACGCCTGCCAGGTCGCCTTTGTCGCGCTCTGGGTGTCTCGCACCGCGCCCGAACGGCTGGAGCTGGTGACCGAGGCGATGGAGCTGGCCCAGGCGACCGGCAGTGAACGCAGCTTCGTGGTGGCCGGCTGCCTGCGCGCCGTCGCTCTCAACGAGCTCGGCCGCCCGGCCGAGATGTACGCGGCAGTCGACATCGCCCTGCACGAGGCCCAGCGGTTGCGGATCGCGTTCGGTGAGATCCGTCCTCACCGGGCTGATGGTGCCGTGGCTGGCGATGGCCGGCCGCTTCGACGAGTGCGACGCGCAGCTCGAGCACCTGCGCCTGCTGGCCGGCCGGATGTCGCACACGAACGCCGATGAGTCAGTGCTCAGCTCGACGCTGGCGCTCCGCCTCTGGCAGGGACGGTCCCTCGAGATGGTGCCGGCTCTGCTCGAGTTCGACCAGTCGCCGTACGCCTTCGCGGCGAGCGTGGCGGTCTACCTCTGGCGCGCCGGCGAGCACGAGCGGGCCCGCACCTAGTACGCCGAGCACGGCGCTCCGCTCGACCACGACGACGACATCTCGCTGCTGGCGTGGTGCCACGCCGCCGAGCTCGCCCTCTACCTCGGTGAGCGTGAGCTCGCGGCCGGTGCCTACGCGCGGCTCACGGAGTACGCCGGACGTACCTGCTGCGCCGGTTCGGGCCTGGCGATCGGGCCGGTCGACAGCTACCTCGCGATGGCGGCCGCCGCCGTGGGTGATGGCGACCTGGCCAGGGGGCACGCCGACGAGGCGCTCGCCCTCGCCGCGAGCTGGGAGATCGCCCTGGTCGCCGACTGGCTGCTGGAGCAACGCCGTACCTACGATTTCTGACCGCAATTCTGGACCGGTCAAGAAGCCGGTTTGGAGGCGCGCCGTCCCATCAGGAACGCTAGGGCGGTGACGTCCCTGCTCCACACCCGCAACGCGGTCGCCCTGAGCTTCGCGCTCAACGGCTTCTGCTTCGCCACCTTGGTCTCACGGCTGCCCGACATCCGCAGCGGCCTCGACCTCGACAACGGCTCGCTCGGCCTGCTGCTGCTCGCGATCGCGATGGGCTCGGTCATCGCGCTCCCGCTGAGTGGGCGACTGATCGACCGGGTCGGCGCCAGCTCCGCCACCCGGCTCGGCGCGATCCTCGTCGCCGCCGGCCTGCTGACGGCGATGACAGGGGTGGTCACCGACGTGACAGCGCTGACAGCTGTCGGGTTCTTCGTCGACGGCGTCGGCATCGCGGTCTGGGACGTCTCGATGAACGTCGAGGCCGCCGAGGTCGAGCGCCGGCTCGGCCGCACGATCATGCCTCGCTTCCACGCAGGCTGGAGCCTGGGCTCCTTCATCGGCGCCGCCATCGGCATCCCGATGGCTGCGCTGCACACCCCTCTGCTGCTGCACGTCCCGGTCTTCGCTGCCCTGGCCGCGGTCGCGACCTGGCGCGCGGCCGGAACCTACCTGCCGCCGACAGTCACCCACGACGAGACCCAGGTCGCCGCACCGTCGCCGTGGCTCGAGCCGCGTACGCTCGCGATCGGCGTGATGGTGTTCGCGTTCGCGCTGTCGGAGGGCTCCGCCAACGACTGGCTCTCGCTCGCGCTGATCGACGGCTACGACGTCCGCCACTGGGTCGGCGTCGCCGGGTTCACGCTCTTCGTGACCGCCATGTTCGCTCGGCCGTCTGGTCGGGCCGGTCTTCCTCGACCGCTTCGGCCGGGCGCCGGTGCTCTGGGGGAGCGCTGCCGCGGCCTTCGTCGGCATCCTGCTGACCGTCCTGGGCGGCAGCGTGGTGCTGGTCGCCCTCGGCATCGTCGTCTGGGGGATCGGTGCCTCGCTCGGGCTTCCCGGTGGGCATGAGCGCCGCCGCAGACGACCCGGTGCGCGCCGCTCGCCGGGTGAGCGTGGTCTCGACGATCGGCTACACCGCGTTCCTCGCCGGGCCGCCGCTTCTCGGCCTGATCGCCGACCACGTCGGCACCCTCGAGACACTGCTCGTGATCGCTGCCCTGATGATCCCCGCCGGGGTGACCGTGTTCGCCGCCCGGCCCGTCCGCACGCCCAGCGTCACCGAGGACGTGGCCCGGCGCTGATCCTCGCCGTCGGCCGCGCTAGCGCTCGCCGCCGGGCACCCACAGCACGTCGCCCTGCTCTCGGTTGGCGTGCCGGGCCAGGATGAACAGCAGGTCCGACAGCCGGTTGAGGTAGGTGATCGCGAGGACGTTCATGCGTCTCTCCGTGCGCCTCGTACGCCGCCCAGGCCGACCGCTCGGCGCGCCGTACGACCGTCCGCGCGACGTGCAGCAGCGCGGCACCGGGCGTGCCGCCGTTGAGGATGAACGAGCGCAGGTTGGGCAGCTCCTCGTTGTACTCGTCGCACCAGCGCCTCGAGCCGGTCGACGTACTCCTGCTCGATGCGCAGCGGCGGGTACTCCGGGTCGGGCGACCACCGGCGTGCAGAAGTCGGCGCCCACGTCGAAGAGGTCGTTCTGCACGTGGGTGAGCACCGCGACCACGTCCGGCGTCGAGCTCGCCCTGGCGCCAGGGCGAGGCCGAGGTGGGCGTTGGCCTCGTCGACGTCGGCGTAGGCCGCGAGCCGTGGATCGGTCTTGGTGGTGGTGCTCATGTCACCGAGGCGGGTCTCCCCGGCGTCGCCGGTGCGGGTGTAGATCCGGGTGAGGTTGACCATGAAGGGAGGGTAGCGACGTACCGTCCTGATGCATGAGACGACTCGGCCTCCCGCTCCTGCTGGCCCTCCCGGCGCTGAGCCTTGCGGTGGCCGGGCTGTTCCACCCGCACCACCTGACCTACGACACGTCGTACCGATGGTTCGCCCTCCACCTGCCCGGCCTCCTCGTGTTCCCGCTGGTCGGTGGCGCGCTCGCGGTGCTGGTCCGTGGCCGCAACGACCCGCTGGCCTGGGTGATCCGGCTGACGGCCTACGTGTACGCGACCTTCTACACCGCGCTCGACGTGATCAGCGGGATCGCAGCCGGCTACGTCACCCACGAGCTCGGGCCGGGTGTCCCGAGACCGGAGGCGGTCAGCGAGCTCTTCCGGATCGGCACGCCTCTGGGCAGGATCGGCTCGTGGGCCCTGATCGCGTGCTGCCTGCTGGTGCTCGTCGACCACCTGCTCAGGTACGGCGCGCCCGCGCTGGTCGGAGTGCTGCTGCTGCCCGGTGCGTGGCTGGTGCACACCGATCACATCTTCTCGCCGAGAGGCGTGCTCGGGATGCTGCTGCTCGGGCTGGGGACCGGCGCTCTGGCACTTGTGGACGCGACACGACGGGAAAGTTCGCGACCGGAGGCAACCTCCCGGGGGTCTCACGCGTCATAGTGAGTGACACGCCAGCGCAGGATGGAGCAACCGGGGCATCTCGGGCCCGGAGGACGGGGCAGCGCCATGGAGATCATCACCGATGGTCCGACTCTGCTACTCAGTGGCGACTTCGACGTGCGCAGCACGTGGGAGGTCCGCAACGCGATCTATGACCACCTCGAGGGCTGCGACGCGGACGTCGTCGTCGACCTGACCGACGTCACCACCATCGACCTGACCGCGCTGAAGGTGCTCGCGGTCGCCACCCGTCGCGCCGGCCACGCGGGCCACCACCTCACGCTGCGTGGTTGTGGGCCTGCCGTCCGCCGGATGCTGCACCTGTCCCACCTGATCCGGGTCGTCGAGGTCGAGCGGGTCGCGGCGAGCGCGTGAGCCAGGCGAGGGTCGTCGCCGTCGCGAGCACGCAGGCGAGCCCGCTGAGCGCACTCGCCTGCAGCACGTAGTCACGCAGCCCGACGAGTGGCTCGTTCGGGGTCGGGTCCACCATCGACACCGGAGCCAGCACACCCACGGCGGCCATCACGATGAGCGCTGGAGCTCCGATCCCTCGCCACAGCGATGCCACGACCGCGAGGAGGACGCCGACGGCGAGCGCGAGCACGACGAAGGTCAGCCCGAAGCGGCCGCCGGCGTCGAGGTCTCGCGGCGGCGGGTACTCCGGCAGGGTGACGATCCCGTGCACCAGGTGCACACCCGCTCCGATCAGGGCCAGCCCGGCCAGCAGCTGGACGGCGTACCCCCGGCGAGTCATGGCCGTACGGTACGCCGTGTCGGATACCCCACAGCCGGTTACCAATCGGTAGCCGTCGTCCTACCCTCGGTCCATGACCGAGAAGGACCGCCCTGAGAAGGACCGCCCGTGGTTGATGCGCACGTACTCCGGGCACTCGACGGCCGCGGCGTCCAACGCGCTGTACCGGACCAACCTGGCGAAGGGCCAGACCGGGCTGTCGGTGGCCTTCGATCTGCCTACCCAGACCGGCTATGACCCGGACTCGCCGCTGGCGCGCGGCGAGGTCGGCAAGGTCGGCGTCCCGATCCCGCACCTGGGTGAGATGCGGCGTCTCTTCGAGGACATCCCGCTCACGGAGATGAACACCTCGATGACCATCAACGCGGTCGCGATGTGGATGCTCGCGATGTACCAGGTGGTGGCCGAGGAGCAGAACCCGGACCTGGCGCCCGAGGACGTCGCCGCCCAGCTGGCCGGCACCACCCAGAACGACATCATCAAGGAGTACCTCTCCCGCGGGACCTACGCGTTCCCGCCGGAGGCCTCGATGCGGCTGATCGCCGACATGATCGCCTACACGGTCCACCAGATCCCGAAGTGGAACCCGATCAACATCTGCAGCTACCACCTGCAGGAGGCAGGCGCGACGCCGACCCAGGAGCTCGCGTACGCGCTGAGCACCGCGATCGCCGTGCTCGACCAGGTGAAGAACGCCGGGCAGGTCTCAGAGCACGACTTCGAGAAGGTCGTCGGCCGGATCTCGTTCTTCGTCAACGCCGGGGTCCGGTTCGTCGAGGAGACGTGCAAGATGCGTGCCTTCGTCCAGCTCTGGGACGAGATCGCCCGCGAGCGGTACGGCGTGCAGGACCCGAAGATGCGCCGGTTCCGCTACGGCGTCCAGGTCAACTCACTCGGCCTGACCGAGGCCCAGCCGGAGAACAACGTCCAGCGGATCGTGCTGGAGATGCTCGGCGTGACGCTGTCCAAGAACGCCCGCGCCCGTGCCGTCCAGCTGCCGGCCTGGAACGAGGCCCTCGGCCTGCCGCGGCCGTGGGACCAGCAGTGGTCGCTGCGGCTCCAGCAGGTGCTGGCCTTCGAGTCCGACCTGCTGGAGTACGACGACATCTTCGAGGGCTCGCACGTCATCGAGGCCAAGGTCGCCGAGCTCGTCGCCGGCGCGAAGGCCGAGATCGACCGGGTCCAGGCGATGGGTGGCGCGATCGCCGCGGTCGACTACATGAAGTCAGAGCTGGTCTCCTCGCATGCCACCCGTCGGGCCCGGATCGAGTCGGGCGAGGAGAAGATCGTGGGCGTCAACGTCTACGAGACCACCGAGCCCTCGCCGCTCACCGCCGACCTGGACGGCGCGATCATGGCCGCGGACCCGGCCGCCGAGAGGACCGCCCTGGCCAGCGTCGAGGCGTGGAAGTCCGGACGCGACGAGGCGGAGGTGGCCGAGGCGCTCGCCGGCGTCGCCGCCGCGGCGAAGACCGACGCCAACCTGATGGGTCCGACCCTGGTCGCCGCGCGTGCCGGCGCGACCACGGGGGAGTGGGCGGCCAGCCTGCGCGAGGTCTTCGGTGAGTACCGCGGCCCGACCGGGGTCAGCGGGGCCATCGCCGTCTCCGCGGTCGGCTCGGCCGGTGCCGAGCTGGCGGCCGTGCGCGAGCGGGTCCGGGCGACCGGCGAGGAGCTGGGCAGCCGGCTGCGGCTGCTGGTCGGCAAGCCCGGCCTCGACGGGCACTCGAACGGGGCCGAGCAGGTCGCCGTACGCGCCCGGGACGCCGGCTTCGAGGTGATCTACCAGGGCATCCGGCTCACCCCCGAGCAGATCGTCTCGGCCGCCGTGGCCGAGGACGTGCACTGCGTCGGGCTCTCGATCCTCTCGGGCTCGCACATGGAGCTGGTGCCCGACGTGCTGGACGGGCTGCGTGCCGCCGGCCTCGGCGACGTCCCGGTCATCGTCGGCGGCATCATCCCCGACTCCGACGGGCGCAAGCTGATCGAGCTCGGAGTGGCCGCCGTCTACACACCCAAGGACTTCGGGCTGACCGAGATCATGGGCGGCATCGTCGATGTGATCCGCGCGGCTGGTGGCTTGGACTGAGGGGGCGGCGGGTTTCCCCGGCCGCCCGGGGAAACCCGCCGACGCGCCGTCGCCGCAACGGCGTGTCGGCGGGTTTCGGATGACCACCCCCACGGCTACGGTCGTCTGGTGAGCTCCCTGCAGTGCCCGGCCCGGATCCTGGTCGCGCGCCACGCCGAGGCGGAGTACGAGACCGATCTCTACAGCGACGACGGCGGGAGCCTGACAGTGCTCGGCCGTCGTCAGGCCCGAGACCTCGGCGTCCGGCTGAGGGGCGAGCGGATCGCCCGGGTCTGGACGAGCTCGCTGTCACGCGCGGTGCAGACCGCCGAGATCGTTGCCGCCGGGCTCGGGGTCGACGTCGTGGTCCGCGAGGGTCTGCGGGAGTACGGCGTCGGCTCGCTGGCCGGGACGGTGCCCGGGGAGCAGGACTACTTCGCGGGCATCTTCCGGCGGTGGGCCGAGGGTGACGACAGCGCACAGATCGACGGCGGCGAGCGGATCACGGACTTCGTGGCGCGGGTCGGTGCAGTCCTGGGCGAGGTCGCCGATGCCCATCCCGGAGAGGCCACCCTCGTCGTGAGTCACGGCGGTGCCATCCTCGCGACGCTCCCGCAGCTGGTCGGCCTCCCGCGGACTCGCGGCCTCGGCGTCACGCTGGCCAACTGCGGCGTGGTCGAGCTCGAGAAGGACGCGGAGGGCTGGCGACTGGTCGCGGGGATCTGACGACGCCGCAGCAACGGCGACCAAGGCGGCAGCCGCGGGATGTCGACATAGCCGAGGATTTCGGTCACGCGTCCGCGTGGGCCCTGTGTGGCGGAAGGCCACTGAACGATTTCAACTTCAACCACGACGCCTTCAAGGTCGTCCCAGCTTTTCTTGCGCTGCGCTTCTTCGCCGAGAACGCGATGCGGGCTGAAGCGGGTGGGATATTTCGGTGTGGGGGCTTTGTGGTCTTTCGCACTCATCCTTTGCGGTGCAAAGGCCGGGGCGCCCGACATTGGTCCGACCAAGATGGAAGGCCGAGGCTGGTCGAGGTCATCGTCGGATGGTTCGCCTTCGGATGGTTCGCCTTCCGCGTCTTCTGCTTTCGGATATTCCATGCCGGGCGGGATGATGATTTCCATGGCCAGCTTTTCGTCGATGGGGGAGACATAATTGCGACCGCTGCCATAGTGGAAGATGCCGACCACGGTTTCCTGCTCGCGCTCCATCACGCGGACGATCCGGCCCTCAGCTTTGCCGTCATGCCGGAGCTGGCCCATCTCAACCAGCACTTGGTCGCCGTGCATGGCGTTGCCGACTTCTGGCGGAGGGATAAAGATATCTCCCTGAAGTTTGCCCTGGGCACGCGCCGGGAGCGAGCCGGGTTCGGGGATGACGAAGCCATAGCCATCGCGATGCATGCGCAACCTGCCGACGACCAGGTCCTGGTTGCTGGCGGAGGTCGGCAAGCCCCAGCGCTCTTTGCCAATGGCGATGAGCTTGCGCCGGCGCGTGAGGTCGCGCAGAAGCTTTTGCAGGGTGCGGCGGTCTTTGCCCTTGAGGCCCATGTCATGGATGAGCTGTTTGAAGCCGGCCATGTGTTTAGGCTGTTTGGAGACGTAATGGAGGATCTGTTGTTCAGTCAGCATTTAAATGATTGAGGTGCAAGAATCGGATAAAAGCATGGCATTATCAATTTGGTTAATGGTAAATTGGTAACCGCAATCGGGGAACCGGCCAGCAGCGGCATATGTGAGGTTACGGAATTGCCGAAATCCTCTTAACCCTATCCTAGCGCGAAAGGATTTTCCATCTAAGGGGCTTGCCCGATATAAGAAATGCCAACAACGGAGGAATATTTACACCAGTCAAGCAGTGCCAGGGGAGACGGATGTACTTAGGGCACTGCGTGAAGGCATCGCCAAACCAGAGATTCTGGAGTTGGCGGAATAACCGGGAGTTTGGTTATTAACGTGCCATCGCCTTACTTGGTTGTCCCCCAACGGCCAATATGTCTTTTATAGCAGCGGGCGAAAACGTAGCTGGCTGCGCATTACCATAGAATCGAAAGGATTTAGAAAATAATGTGGAAGCCTGCTAGCACGACCACAACGCCATCGAATCCGAACCAAAAACCCGCAGCGGAACCGGAGAAACCACTTATGAGCACTACCCCCACACAGTCTAGCGAGCCGACGCCGGTCGCCGCGCCTCGCAATGCCGTTCTCAATAATACGGAGCAAGCCACCATCGGGAAGTCACTCGTCATTAAAGGCGAAGTGACCGGCTCTGAATCGCTTTATATCGACGGCCGCGTAGAAGGCTCCGTCAATCTGCCCGGCAACCGCGTTACCGTTGGCCGCAACGGCCAGGTCCAGGCCAACATTAATGCCAAGGAAGTCGTGGTTCTGGGCAAGGTAAAAGGCAACGTCACAGCCAGCGACCGGGTTGATATTCGCAACGAAGGTTCACTTGGCGGGGACGTAGTTTGCCAAAGAATTTCGATCGAAGACGGCGCATGGTTCAAGGGCTCGATCGACATCCGGCAAGCCCGGCGAGAAGGAATTGAATGGCACCGCCAAGGAAGCCACTTCAATCACTGATTCGCCGCGCATGACAACGGCCACTGCATAATTTTCTTGGGAAGGCAGTCCCATTTGCCCCGCTCCAGGGTGCTTCCTGGGGAAGCACCCGGAAATGGGCTTCGGTAGAAAAGAAGTCCATGGTCAATAAAATTCTCCAGTTGCTCTCGATTCGCTGCTCGCATAAAAAGATTTCCCAGCCGTTTGCCGCAGCCGGCCACCAAGCGCCGCGCCGTCAACTCAGACTGGGACGTGCCCACTCCTGCCGGCGAACATTACGTCGTCTGCCTGGACTGCGGACACAAGTTCCAGTATGACTGGGCAAATATGCGAGTGATTGAGTAGGCTTTTCTCGGCGGATCAGCGCTGATAACCGCTGATGTTGCTCTTTCTTTCGGCGCAGGATGGTTTGTTTCACTCGCTGCCGATCCTATTCCATAACGATTCCTCTTCTCGTTTTTAATTTCTATCTGCGTTTCATCTGCGGAATCTGCGGCGATTCGCGTTTTTCGCGTTCATTCGCGGCTAAATTCTTCTTAACACCCTTCTCACCAGCCCTCCTGCCTGTTCAATTCCCATCAACGCCGTGCAGCCCAGATAGACCGCGCCATAAGGAATCAGAATCAGGCCACCTGCGATCCATCGGCTTTAACGGAGGCAAGCCCACCTTCACGCCCCACGCCACCGCCGCCCCGATCACCGCTGCTGCCCAGAGCTTGGCAAAGTAGGACGTAGGAAACTCGCTGCGTCCGATCTTCAGGTTCATTCCCTGACGCAACAGCGTGAACTCCACCCAGGCGGCAAATCCCGCCGAAGCTGTCAGTCCGGCCGCGCCCCAGAACGGATCGATACCCAGCAACTTCGGCAGCGGACGCGAACAGAAATATCCCAACACCGTAGTTAGAATCACGCGAATGATGGCAAAGCGCACAGGCGTTCGCGTGTCGCGCAGCGCGTAATAGGCAGAAGAATAGAGCCGGCCGACCGTCGACGCCACCAGTCCCACGCCTGATCCAGCCAGAATCGTCCAGACCTTCACCGCGTCGGCGTGAGAAAATTTTCCTGTCTGGTAGATGGTTGCGGTGATCACGTCGCCCAGCGCAATGAACCCTACTGCTGATGGCACCACAAAAAAGCCTACCCGCTTGGTGCTGGAGGCGATCCTCTGCCGCAGGGTCGTTGCTATCTGTTCATCTGTTCCCAGCGCGCTGGACATCGCGGGCAGTTCGGCCGCCGAAACCGACATGCCAAAAAGGCTGACGGGCAGCAAGTAAAGCGCCTGTGCGTTGGCCAATGCTGACACACCGCCCACAGGAAGCAGGCTGGCCAGCAACCCGTCAATGTAGGCGCTCAACTGAAGCACGCCGCGACTGAAGAACACGGGAACAAAGTTCCTGATCACCACGCGTACGTTTTCCGTAAGCGATCGGAAAAAGATGCGCAGCTCCGGCGCCAGCCGCAGCACCATGGGAAGCTGCACCAGGAATTGCAGCCCGCTTCCCACCACTGATCCCCAGGCCGTGTAAACCGCCAGGTGTGACATGTCCGCGCGCCGGCCAAACGTTAGCATGACCGCGATAAAAGCGGCGTTCACGATCACCGGCGAAACATACGAGAGAAAGAATTTGCCGTGGCTGTTGAGAATTCCCAGGCACCATGCCGACATCACCAGCAGACCTACGCCGGGAAACAATATGCGCACCAGTTGAATGGCCAGCCGGCGGGTCTCGCCCTTAAAGCCGAAAGCGATCACGTCAATGATGTAGGGCGTTGCCAGCACTCCCACCAGCACCAGCACGGACGTGATGAGGGCCAGCAAAGAGAAGACCGCGCCCGCGACCCGGCCTGCCTCTTCGCGGTCTTTCTGGGCCAGCAGTTTGGCATAGACGGGAATAAACGATGCCGACAACACGCCTTCGCCGAAAAGATTTTGCAGCATGTTGGGAATACGCAGCGCTGCTTTGAATGCGTCCGCGACGTAGGTAATGCCGAAATAATGAGCAAAGATGCGGTCGCGCACCAGACCGGTAATGCGGCTCAGAAAGATACCCGCCGCCACCAAAAGAGCATGTCGTCCCACTCCGGGATGTGCCGCCGGAGCGGGCGGGCCTTCCGGCCTGGTAGAAGTTGTCACGCTTGTGTTCGTCCCATCCAACCTTGTTTATAAATGAGAAGCCCATAAATGAGAACACCACGTCCTGCGTTGAAATTATTCGCTCAGCGGCCTCTGGAACCTCCACTATACTGGGCAAATAAGAACAGCAGTAATGAAGGGATAAATCATGCGTTCGAGCAGCATTTTTAGTTGTTGGGCCATTACGATGCTCCTGGGTTGCGCAGCCGGCGTCAGCGCCGCGCAGGAAGTTAATCCAGAGGGTTCCTATAAGCAGACATGCAGCGATATTTCGGTACAGAGAGGTACTCTTTACGCCAAGTGCCAGGACGCAAAAGGTAAGGCCCATTCCGTAAAGCTCTCCCACTATGAAAAGTGCTCTGACATTGCCAACAAAAATGGCCAGCTGGAATGCGCTGGCGGAACCCAGGCTGCAGCGCCTTCGCAACCCGCCGGATCTTACACCGATAGCTGCAGAAAAATTCAGATGAAAGGCACCACTCTGCATGCCGTTTGCAAGAGCCTGGATGGCCGTGAGCTGCCAACCTCGCTCAAGGACGTCAACCGTTGCGCTGAGGGCGTTGCCAATATCAACGGCATTCTTAACTGTGAAGTAAGCGGCGTGCTGCCGCCTGGTTCATACATTGCCACCTGCAAAGACGTGCGGCTGCAAGGAACAAGCCTCTCCGCCAGTTGCAATGACGGCAAAGACCGTTGGCTTAACACTACGCTCCGCGATGTGCAGAAATGCGGGGGCGATATCGCCAATCAGAACGGAACGCTCAGGTGTGTGCCCATCAAAATGGAAAAGCGCTAAGCTGATTTTTGTAACTGGCAGACTCACCGAATGCGTTTCATGGTGAGCAACGGATCCAGACCTTTTCCGTCGCCGAAGTCGAGCGGAGAAAATTCAACAAAGCCAACTCCAGGCACTGCATACCAAATTTCGTGAACCAATCCCTCGCGCTGTTCTGAAATGAGTGCTTTCACTGTGCCAGTCATCGGCGTGGTGATCTGCTGCACTCCTGATGTGGTGGACCATGGGACCTTTGTCACTGGAAAATTTGGGGTTACAGCATCGTCAGTGAGCACACCTGTTTGCCAAAAAGAAGTGTAAGCCGTCTTCACGGTTGCGTTCCGGCCTTCAGTCCCCCTTGCTGGAATTACCGTGTAAGGAAGCGGCATTCCGAGGATAGGCTGCGGGTTCTGAGTGGTCAAAGTTGGAGCAGTAGAAGGCACACATAGTGAATAGGGGCAGCCCTGCGGGAACTTTACTTTGCTGGCAATAGCCCGATATGATCCATCGGCTTCAAGGTGAATGACAAACCACAATTCGGCTCCGCATACGCCTGGCTGCCAGTATGAACGGCAAACCGTCTTAGAGAAGTGCATTACAACTGATTTGCCGTCACATATGCCGGCTTCACAGAAAGCGGCAGCTTGAATGTCGATGGTGCTAATGTCGCCTAAGCCATTCTGAAAAGTCCAAGTCTGGCCAATCATGGACGCGCTGAAGACCTGGCTGGCCATAATGGTTACTGGCGCGGAAGCAGGAGAATCTCCGCCACACCCTGCTATGACCACCAGAAGCGCTAGAATCGTGCTTTTCATGTTGCATAGGTTAATCCAGAGTTGCCCGAATTACGAGGACTATTCACGCTGCGGCACGGTCAACAGACACGATTTTTTCGTTGGTCATTGGCACTAGATTTATCGGTATCTATACTTCAACCCAGGGCATATGCTCAGAGACTGGTCTCTTCAGTATGTCAATCCTTTAGCGTCGCGCAAGTCAAACTACTTCTCCGGCCCTGAGGCCGGCAATCTCGTCGTCGCTGTAACCGGCTTCCCTTAGTACTTCATCCGTATGCTCACCCAGCGCCGCTGCTCGCGTGCGAATGCCGCCCGGCGTTGCCGACAATCGCACTGCCGTATCCGCCAGCGGAACCGGCTTCGCCGCGCCGGGATGATCGACGTAACGCAGCAACTCCCGCGCTTTCACCTGCGGATCATCCAGCACCTGCTGTAAATCCAGCACAGGCCCGGCAGGGACGCGGGCTTTTTCCAATTCGGCGATGGCCTGCTCTGTCGTGCGCGTTGCCAGCCACGCATTCATCGCTTCGGTAATGGCGTCGCGATTGTCGGCGCGAAGCTGGTCGCCGGCAAAGCGCGGATCGCCGATGAAATCTTCGCGTCCCACCAGCCGCGCCCAGCGGGCAAACATGTCATTGCCCACGGCTGAAACCACAATCCAGCCGTCTTTGGTCTTGTAAGCGTCGGACGGCGCCGCATAGAAACTTGTGTTGCCCAGCTGCCGCCGCTCAATGCCAAGCACAGACCGTTCCGCCAGCAAGCCCTGCACATAGGTGATGCCCGTGGCTAGAAGTGACCCATCCACGATCTGGCCTTCACCTGTTTGTGCGCGATGATAAAGCGCCACCATCACGCCAAATGCCGTGTGCAGCGCCGTGCCGTAATCTTCAAACGGGACAATGTCGCGCACCGGCGTTCCGGCAAATCCCGTGAGGCTCATGGCGCCGGACATGGCCTGCGCCACCGTGTCAAAGCCCACGCGATTGGCATACGGGCCGTCAGGACCAAAAGTTGAAATGCGGGCAAGAATAATGTCCGGCTTGATCGCCTTCAGCGAATCGTAATCCAGCCGCATGCTCTTCAGCACATTGTTGGGCAGGTTCGCCACCACCACGTCCGCGCCTTTCACCAGCCGCCGGATGATCTCCGCTGATTCCGGCTTGGACGTATCCAGCGTGAGGTTGCGCTTGTTGCGATTGAGCGAGAGAAATCCGCCGCCTTCGCCGCTTTCGGTGATCGCGGCAATGTAGCGGTCTTCACTGCCATGCCGGCGGTCCACGCGGATCACGTCCGCACCCATGTCCGCCAGCAACATGGCGCAGTACGGGCCGGCAATGAACCGGCCAAAATCAATGACGCGAATACCCGCGAGAGGAGCAGAATTGTGCATCGCGAGATTCTAAATCAAAGCTCGATTACTGGGGCATAAGCGTACCTACTTAGAGCTTTGTTCATCGCGTGAAGTGGTGTAATCCCTCGACGGTTCCGGATGAAAATAAAACGAGCCATGAGATACTGAACTCGTTCATCCTTCTCTGCTGTGGTTATATGTGTGGTCGTGCGTTTCTGACCGGCAGGAGTGCATTGTAGCGGTCAACTTGAGACGAGCCGAGGCCAATGGGACAGAAGCGTTATCGCATCCGTACGCGCTCTCGTTCCGGCGACGAAGCGCGTCGCGGATTGGAGCGGGGATCGGATGTCTCGATAGAACGCCCAATCCTGGAGCAACCGCAGCAATTTATATGGCGTCGGATACTTGTCCTTATGCCTTAACCTGAAAAATCGCCAACTCAGATTCAGATTCCAAGGCCTTTTCTTCCAACTCTTCAGTCGATTCCGGTCTTGACTGACCGAAATTCACATCCGTCCTTGTCCCTCCGCATTAACTGTAGCGGTTTGAAGTGGTATGCGTCGGGAGCCTTTTCGATCTGTTCAAGCCACACTCGAGGATACGATCCAAGCCCGATTGAGCGTAAGACGAAACTTAACAGGGGTTCGCTCTGTCTTGAAAAACGCCTTCTGGTTTGAAATTGAACTCGATTTGTACATCTCCGGGGTCGCCTTTGAAAGAAATGTTGTCAAACCCTCCCCTTTGGCGATTCCTTCCGCGCAACAATCCGTAGGACGCATCTGCTACCAAACTGAGCAGATCCATAAAGTTTGATTTGCCGCTGCCGTTTGGACCAATGAAAGCAGTCAATGCATCTAGCGGCAACTCCGCTGCTCGCAGGCTACGAAATCCCTTGATTTTGATCGAATCAAAACGGCTAGTTTCTTGGTCCATCAGATTATCCTTGGTCTATTTAATGCGAAGCAAAATCAAACTGCCCTGCGTGAGAGTATACAGCGTTCGCCCGGCGAAGCTGCTGCGCGAAATCAAAAGGCATGCTTGCTCAAGGATTCATTTCTCCCTGCCACCAGCACCTGCATCACCGCATCAATCGCTGCCAGCGCTTTGCTCGCGGGCAGATTGTGGTTGTTGCAGAAAATCGAAAACACAAACCGCTTGCCTGTCTGCGTCTGTCCATAGCCGGAAAGCGCGTTCACATGGCTGAGCGATCCCGTCTTGGCATGGATAAGACCGACGGCAGGCGTTTTCTGAAACCGGTCAGCTCAACGATCCGTCCACGCCGCTGACCGGCAGCGATTCCTCAAACGCCGGTCCCCACGGCTGGCGCGATGCATAGATCAGCAACTGCACCGTGGCGGCAGGCGTGACCAGGTCGCGGCGGGAAAGCCCTGAGCCATCGAGAAAAGTAAACTCATCTTCTTTAAGCCCGGCCTGCAACAGAAACTGTTTTACCGCGGCAACGCCGCCTTCAAACGATCCGCCATTTCCGCGCAGCTTGCCCGCCAGACGCAATGCAAGTTCGGCATGCAGATTCTCGCTCACCTTGTTGGTCACGCGGATATCATCCAGCAGCGGCGCGGAAAAATGCTCCGCCAGAATCTTATTGGAAGTTGCATTGAGATCAGGAGGCTGCTTGCGGTTGCATGGCTGGAGATATCGCAGGATTAACCGCCGGAGACGCCGCTGGTCCAGCTGCCGGTGCGTTCGCTGGATGCGGAATTTGCTGGTCAAAGAACTGTGCGCCTTCTCCATGCCGTGCCCGCGCCTTGCCGCGAATGGTAATGCCGCGCCGTTCCAGCAGCGTGCGAAACAATTGCGCCACAAACTCCGCCGGATCTTCAATGGACATTGGCTCTTTCATGCCGGGATCGCCCAGCGGCAGCGATCCCCAGAGCACAATCTTCTTCGAGCCCGGATCGCGGTGAATTCCGACTCGCTTCGGCACTCCGGCCGACGATGTCACTACGCGATTATCCAGTTCGTAGTAGCTAGTCTCGGGCTCGACCGTGATTACCGCTTTATCTCCAGGATGCTCGCCCGGCAGAACGTTGACGAACACCACGTTGTCATTGAAGGTAAGCGCGGAAACCGGCGCGCCATCGATCCATTGCAGGTCGTCCCACGCCCAGCCTTCAGCGTAACGCTCAAACGCATAAAACGTATCGTCGCCGATCAGGTCGCCATCCACGATCTTCAGGCCGTTGCGCGCCACCTGGTCAGCCATTTCTTCCAGAATTTGCGTGTGCGGAGGCGTGCGCTGCGTCTTGAGCGCATAGGGCAACACGCGGCCGGAAATATTGGGATCGCCCCGGCCCACGATTACCAGATCGCCCAGCAGCCTTCCGTTGTCGTCGATTTTCCCTTCGGCTTCCACCGTGGTGCGAAAGCGATAATCCGGCCCGGCGATGGCCAGCGCGGCAGCCGTGGTAAAAAGTTTGGCGTTTGAAGCAGGAAGAAAAAGCTGGTCGGAATTTTGCGAGTAGAGCGCCTTGCCCGTTTCCAGGTCGACCACGTCAACGCCCCAGTGCGCGCGGTTGAGCGGCGGCTGGCTGAGCACAGCGGCAATGTCTTTGCCTAAATCTTTTTTAGGCGCGGGCTTTTTTTCTCCGGCGGCGGAGAGCTGAAGTGACAGGACCAGAGCCAGCGCGCAAAGCGCTCTTGCTGAACGATGCAGCATGGGATTGCCGGAAATTATACAATCGCCGCCATGCAGAGACCTGGCTTTCAATGGCGACTTGCGCTCGCGCACGCTGGAACTCGGCCCCCGCACGCTGGTGATGGGCATCCTGAACGTCACGCCCGATTCATTTTCCGATGGCGGCAAATTTCTGGCCCGCGACCACGCCGTGGCCCACGCGCTCAAGATGCTGGACGACGGCGCTGACCTGCTGGATATTGGCGGCGAATCCACGCGGCCAGGAACGCCTGTGGCGGAAAGCGGCATTCCTGCGGCAGAAGAGCTGCGCCGCATCTTGCCCGTGATTGAAGACGTGCTGCGCGAACGGCCCTGACGCCATTCTTTCCGTGGACACTTACAAAGCTGAGGTGGCGCGCGCCGCGGTGAATGCCGGATGCGAGATTGTGAATGACGTGAGCGCCCTGCGCTGGGACGAGCAGATGGCCGGCGACGGTGACGGAGCTGAATTGTGGCGTAATTCTCATGCATACGCGCGGACGTCCGCAGGAGTGGCGCAACCTGGCAGCCCTCAGCCGATATCGTCGCGGAAGTAAAAACATGACTTGCGCGACTACGCGCAGGCCGCGCTGGCCCAGGGCATCGCCAAAGACCACATCATGCTCGATGTCGGCATCGGCTTTGGCAAGAAGTTCGACCAGAACTATCCGCTGCTGGCAGGTCTGGACCAGTTGCACGATCTCGGTTTTCCGCTGCTGGTTGGGACCTCAAGAAAATCTTTCATCGGGCGCACGCTGGCCGCGATGGCAAAGACGCGCCGTCCGATCAGCGCCTGCACGGCTCGCTGGCCGCCGCTACAGCTTCAGTCCTGAACGGCGCTCACGTGGTGCGAGTGCATGACGTGAAAGCCGCCGTGGAAGCGGTAAAGATTGCTGATGAGATTTTGCGCTTTAGTAAATGAACAGCTTGAGCTTGCAAAACGGGATACTGGCGCAACCTATGAGCGGCTTTGCCGTTCCAACTCCTTGCATAGATAGATGATCTGCCCAGTGTGATGGTAAACATGGGCCGCACAATGAAGGAAAGCGCTGAAGCGGTTGCCAATTTCTTCCATGCCCTTGGCTGAATACGCGGCGCTCCAATCGCTTTCTGACTGCTTCAGCAATACATCCGCCACAACGGCAATCGCATCATCAAAACGTTTCAGCAGTTCATCTTTCGGAATCGCGTGAGGCCTCCGCAAACTCCAGCGGACGGTTACGCACATAGCCGGTACCGCCCATCTCAGCGCCAAAGTAATTATTGAGGTTGCCGGTCAGGTGCAGAATAAGATTGCCTATGCTGTTTCCATAAGGATAAGGCTTGGTCCAGATCTGCTCGTCTGACAGCGGAGCGACCAGCCCATGGATTGTCCTGGCTGAATCCTGGTAATTGCGAGTGAAATCCTGGATAAGAGTCTGGTTGAGTGCGGTCACGGACGCGATTCTAACAAAGTCTCACGCGCGCTGTTTAGGATAGAATTTTCTATTGGCCACTAATCTTTTGGCAACTAACCCCCAACCCGCACAGAAGGGCCGTGTCTTTCTTATGGACACGATGTCCTTCATTTTTCGCGCGTATCACGCCATGGCGCGGCAACGGCCCATGTCCACCAAAAAGGGTGTGCCCACCGCAGCTACTTATGTTTTTGTGAACATGCTGCGCAAGCTGCGCGCGGACTTCAATCCAGAATACCTGGCCGCCGTTTTCGATGTTGCCGGCCCGACCTTCCGCGACGAGCAGGCCAAAGCCGTCACCTCAGTCCGCAAGTTCGATATCAAGACGCAGACTTTCAAGGACGTGGAATACCTCGGCTACAAGGCGCAGCGCAAGGAGATGCCGCACGATCTCGTCCAGCAGGTGCCTTACATACGGCGCGCGCTGGAGGCCTATCGCATTCCCATTCTGGAGTCGCAGGGCTTTGAGGCTGACGACGTGATCGGCACACTTGGCCGCAAGGCCGCCGCGCAGGGATACCAGGTCTTTGTCGTCTCCAGCGACAAGGACATGCTGCAACTGGTGAACGACAAAGTCTGCGTGCTGAATCCGCCCAAAGACAACTTGATCTGCGACGCCGACAAAGTGGAAGAAATTCTGGGCGTGCGTCCGGAGCAGGTGATTGACGTGATGGCGCTGCGCGGCGACTCCATCGATAACATTCCCGGCGCTCCCGGCATCGGCGACAAAGGTTCGGTCGAGATCATCAAGCGCTTTGGCACGCTGGAAAACGCGCTGGACCACGCCGAAGAGGTGGAACGCAAGACCTACCGCGAATCGCTGCTCAACAACAAAAAAGACATTCTGTGGAGCAAGCAAATGGTCACGATTGATCAGAACGTGGACATCGCTCTGGATCTCGACAAGATGGTCGCCGGCGAGCCTGATGCTGACGCTCTGCGCGCGCTCTTCAGCGAGCTGGAATTCACCACGCTGCTCAAAGAACTGGTGCCTGTGATGGAGGTGCGCGAAACCGAATATCGCGAGCTGAAATCGGTAAAAGAGCTGAAGACGCTGGCCAAGGCAAAAGGCCCGCTGGCGATAGCTTTCGAGTTCACCGCAGCACCGAAGATTGAAGAAGAAGAGCCCGAACAAAGTGACCAGAAATCCGGTGAGCTGCTGTTTGACGGCCCGCCATCGCCAGAAGCCAATGCTCGTGCTCCACTGAAGCTGGCTCTCTCCGCCGAGCCGGGCAAGGCGTTTACGGCAGTCCTGGGTGATGATGAAATTTCTGCGGAACTGAAGAAGCTGCTCAGCGATCCAAAAATTCCCAAGGCTGTTCACGACTACAAATCCGCGCTGCGGCAACTGGAAGCGCATGGCGTGGAGCTTACCGGCGTTCGCGACGAGCCAATGCTCTATTCCTACATCATCAATCCCACGTACACCAACCACTCGCTGGCGGAAATTGCCGTGCGCAGCTTCAACCTGAAGCTGTCCTTGGCGGTGCCGGAAGCGGCGGACGTAACCGGCCGCATCTCTCCAGTTCTGCGCAAGGAAGTGGAAGCCGCCGGCCAGGTAACGTCTCTATGAGCAAATCGACCTGCCGCTGGCGCCGGTGCTGGTGCGCATGGAGCAGGCCGGCGTAAAGATTGATCGGCAAATGCTGGGCACGCTTTCCGTCGATCTGGAAAAGCAGTGCAACGCCAAGGCGCGTGAGATCCATGAGAAGGCCGGCGTCACCTTCAACATCAATTCACCCAAGCAGCTCGGTGACGTGCTCTTCAACCAGCTCAACCTGCCGAAGCCGATCAAATACGGCAAGGGCAAGACCATCTCTACCGCGGTTGATGTCCTGGAAGAGCTTTCAGAGACGCATGAAGTCCCGCGCCTGGTGCTGGATTATCGCCAGCTCTCCAAGCTCAAGAGCACGTATGTTGACGCGCTGCCGGTGCTGATCGATCCGCAGACCGGGCGCGTACATACCACTTTCAACCAGACCGGCACCACCACGGGGCGGCTGTCTTCGACCAATCCGAACCTGCAAAACATTCCGATCCGCACGGAGCTGGGCCGCGAGATCCGCGCGGCATTCATTGCCGAGCCGGGATACTCGCTGCTTTCGGCCGATTACTCGCAGATTGAACTGCGCCTGCTGGCGCATTTCTCTGAAGATCCGCTGCTGGTAGAGGCGTTCCGCAACGGTGACGACATTCATCGGCTCACCGCTTCGCAGGTGTTCGGCGTACCGCCCATGTTGATTGACGCTGAACATCGCCGTCGCGCTAAGGCAGTGAACTTCGGGATCGTTTACGGTCTCTCGCCCTTCGGCCTGTCGCAGCAGCTCGGCATCGATCAGCGCGAAGCAAAAAAGTTTATCGACGCTTACTTTGAGAAATATGCCGGCGTGCGCCACTACATTGATCGCACGCTGGAAGAGACACGGCGCGAGCAGAGCGTGAAGACGCTGTTTGGCCGCACGCGTCCCATCCCGGACATTAACAGCAAGAACGCCAATATGCGCGGCTTTGCCGAACGCACCGCCGTAAACACGCCGCTGCAGGGCACCGCCGCCGACCTGATCAAGCTGGCCATGATCCAGATTGATGAAGAGCTGCGCACACGCAAGTTGAAGTCGCGCATGCTGCTCCAGGTACATGACGAATTGCTCTTTGAAGTGCCGGAAAATGAAATTGAGCTGATGCGCGGACTGGTGCGCGAAAAGATGGAAAGCGTTCACAAGCTGAGCGTCCCATTGCTGGTGGAGCTCGGCGTCGGCCCTAACTGGCGCGACGTGAAGTAAATCCTCATCATTGCGGCCCCTTGCGCTGGCTGCGGCGAATCACATCTTTCATATAACGCTGCATTGCGGATGCGATTGATGTGCCACGCGCGCAGATACGGCCGGAGAAAGACTGAATATGCGAAGCGCGCCAGCGCAAAAAACATGAGCGGCAGCATCACGACTGCAAACAGATAGGCACAGAACGTAAACCACGCCAGCGGCAATTCCCACGCCGGAGCGCAAGGCCGAACGCAGCATGGGGACGAACGCAAATGCCGCCAGCAGAATCAGTACAAGAATCACGGCCTTCCGCGACAGCCGTTTTTTGCGCGGAGGCACCAGTTCAATGGGCAGAAGGCACACCCAGTCCAATGGCGGATTCCAAGCGCCGCGGCAATCTCGCCGGCAATGCGCTGGACCATCTCTTCCGTTTCCGCTTCCACCATCACGCGCGCCAGTGATTCCGTGCCGGAATAGCGCACGTTCACGCGGCCATTGCCTTTCAGCTCTCGCTCCGCCTGCTCGATGGCTGTCATGACTTCGAGGAAGCTGCTCCAGCGGACGCTTTTCTTTCACGCGGACATTCTTGATGGTCTGCGGAAAAACTTTCAGGCCGGAAACCAGTTCGGCCAGCGAGCGTCCGCTTGCGGCAACAATTTCCAGCACGCGGATGGCGGTAAGCAGGCCGTCGCCGGTGGTGGCTTCGCGGGAAAGAATGATGTGGCCGGATTGTTCGCCGCCCAGGACCGCGCCGGTCTTCTGCATCTCTTCCAGCACGTACTTATCGCCCACCGGGGCGCGCAGCATCTTGATGCCCGATTCGCGCAGCGCAATCTCCAGTCCCATGTTCGACATGGTGGTGGCGACCACGGTGTCTTCGTCAGCTCGCCGCGCTGCTTCAGGTCGCGCGCCAGCAGCAGCATCACGGCATCGCCGTTTACGACGTGGCCGTTGCTGTCGGCAAAGAGCGCGCGGTCGGCGTCGCCATCAAAGCAGATGCCGAGGTCGGCTTTCCGCGCCAGAACTTCCCGTGCCACGATCTCCGGATGCAGCGCGCCGCAATTCTCATTGATGTTGCGGCCATCGGGGGTGCGATGCGTAAACTCCGCGTGAGCGCCGGAGCGCTTGAACATTTCCGGGGCAACCGTGCTGGCCGCGCCGTTGGCGCAGTCCACAACAATGTGCAGACGTTCAGCGCCGGCAATCGTTCGCGCCAGCCAGTTCAGGTAATCCAGTGCGCAGAGCGGGATCGCCGGGAAGAGAAGGCTCTGCCTTGCTGTCCTGACTTTGCGGCTGCGTCTTCTTTCAGCAGCGCAAAGATTTCGGTTTCGATTTCCAGTTCAACTTCGTCCGGCAGCTTGTAGCCGTCCGGGCCAAACACCTTGATGCCGTTGTCGCGCCAGGGATTGTGCGAAGCGGAAATCACTACGCCGGCGGAGAAACCGTGTGTGTGCGTCAGGTAAGCAATGGCCGGGGTGGGAACCACGCCGGCGCTGGCGGTCTCAACCTCGGCGGCACGCAGCCCGGCGGCCAGCGTGTCGGCCATCCATCCGCTGGATTCACGCGTGTCCTGCCCAATGACCACGCGCCGCGGCCCGGCGGGAAGATGATCGCCCAGGGCGCGACCAACTGCGTAGACGGTTTTTTTATCCAGCGGATATTCGCCGGCAACGCCGCGGATTCCGTCGGTTCCAAAAAGTTTTCTCAAGTCTGCTCCTGCTATTTCGTTTTACCACAGAGGGCACAGAGATGCCTCGGAGTTTCCCAGTATCTCTCTGTGCATCCCGGTCTATGGTAATCGGGTTAATCGTTCTTGGTCGATTTCACTTCAGCCGTGAAGCTGCCTCGCGCCACGTGCGCGGAAATTTCAGAGCCTGCCGCAAGCTGCGAAGCATCTTTCACCAGATGCGCCGCTTGCATCAAAGACCAGCGCGTAACCGCGCTCCAGAATCTTGACGGGTGAGAGCGCGTTGAGCTGTGCCGCTCAGCCGTTCGGCACGTGAGCGTCGCGCGGCCAGATAGGAGTGGAAAGCGTGGACCATCGCGTCGGTACCGGCATCAAGCTGGCCACGCACTACGGCCAGCGAGCGGCGAAAATCAAAGTGCCGCACCCGCGACGCGGCAATATCCAGCCGGCGATGGTAGTCATGCAGCAAGGTACGGTAATTGGCAGCCAGCCGGTACGAAAGCTCGTCGAGCCGTTGTGATCGCCGCACGATCAAGTCCTGCATGCGGGCGAAAGCTCCGTGCTGCGCAAGCTCCTGTAAGATGGTTGCGCGCCATCAGCAGGCGATAGCGCGTGGCGCGGCCCAGCCGCTGGTGCAGATGCGCAAGGTGCTCCGCCAGGCGATGCTTGGATTCAATCACCAGCTCAGCCGCCGCGGAGGGCGTGGGCGCGCGCAGGTCGGCGACAAAGTCGGCGATGGTGAAATCAGTCTCGTGGCCGACTGCCGAGATCACCGGCAACGTCGGAGGCGGAGATCGTGCGAGCCAGAGCTTCGTCGTTGAATGCGGCCAGGTCTTCAATCGAGCCGCCGCCGCGCGCGATGATGATCACGTCGACGCTCTTGGCGCGGTTGAAATACTTGATGCCGGCAGCGACTTCCGCCGCTGCGGTCTCACCCTGCACCTGCGCGGGATAAATCAGTATGCCGACATTTTCATGGCGGCGGGCCAGAATGTTGAGCATGTCCTGCAGGGCCGCGCCGCGCGGTGAAGTAACAATGCCGATCCGCCGAGGCAAGTGGCGGAATCGGCTTGCGGCGTGTGGCGTCAAACAAACCTTCCTGCGCCAGACGGGCTTTAAGCTGCTCAAATGCCACTTGCAGCGCGCCCGCGCCCACGGGCTCCAGAAATTCGGCGGAGAGCTGCAGCTCGCCGCGCGCGTCATAGATGGTCACGCGGCCGCGCGCAATCACCTGCATGCCAGCCTCAGGCCGAAAACGCAGCAGACGGGCCTGGCTGCGGAACATCACGATGCGAAGCTGCGCGTCACCATCCTTCAAGGTGAAATAAAGATGACCTGATTCAGCCGGACGGAAGTTTGAAATCTCGCCTTCCACCCAAACGTCCGTATAGCCGCGCTCGACTGTGGTGCGCACGGCGCTGACCAGATCGGCAACGCGCCAGATGCGGCGAGTGGGCGCCTGTTCAAAGGTGAAGCCGAGTTGGTCGGCGAAGGACATAAGCGAAGTTTAGCAAACCATCAGCAGCACCGAATAACGGCTAACTCTCAATTCAGAGCCGGCGTATGCACTTCTTGTACTTTCCACACTTTCCACAACAAACATAATCCATTCGCTGATATTCAGGCGTAAGGCCCAGAGGTCTGGTAATTTGGTTGACTTGATTCGGTGGTTTTACGCCAGTAGAGGTACTGATACATGAATCGCAACACCAATTGGTGAACTCTGCAAGAAACACCGCGACTTTTTGTGCATTCTGGGAAGCAGTTATCATTCTTCTCTCCTATAGCATGCATATGCCAGCTATTCATGCAATAATAGCATTAGGAGGAAAGCCAATGGCACAAATAGCAATAAAGTCCGATTCTGAAATGGTTCGAAATCATGTGCGGGAAAACGCCATCAAGCCTGCGGTCCGGCGCGGCGACCGATCAGTGAGCGTTAATGTTGGGGCCGTCCATAAAGCTTTGGGATTGCACAACCGTGTGCCTTTGGTTTGTGCGGCATTAAAGTCCAAAAAATTTCTTCTAGAGAATGGCCTGCGAATCCTTTCAGTAACGGGGCCTCCTTCTGGCCAAAGCACGACTGTCACATACACCTATGAAGTCCTAACGAAAGCCGTGAGTGGAACTATTTCAAGTGATCCGCTGATCGCTTTACGAGGGGTGGCAAAAGAAGTTTTCAAAAAACTAGGCGGAGGAGAGCATTTTATTCGCAGCGAGAGAAGCAAATTTAATGGCCGAAGCGAGAATAGTTAATGAGCCGGATCTATTGGGACACGATGCTATTCGTTTATTTACTTGAAAATCATCCGGTTTACGCGAAACGCGTTCAGCATATCCGCTCCCGAATGAACGATAGGCAGGACCGCCTTTACACAAGCGCATTTACTGTGGGAGAAGTCCTTGCCGGCCCATACAAGACCGGTGATGCGGCCGGCGCCAGGCAGATCCGCGATTTCTTTGAAGGACCCTTCATTGAAATCGTCCCTTTTACGCTAGCCGCAGCGGACCAATATGCCAAAATCCGGTCACAGCATCGAATCTCACCCGCAGATAGCATTCATTTGGCATGTGCGGCGCAAGTGGGAACTGACCTATTTCTCACGAATGATGCTAACCTGACTAGCAAGGCCATTCCCGGTATCCAGTTCATTGCGGCGCTGGACACAAATTTATTCTGAACCGATTAGTGCCGTCCACGTCCGAGCAGCCAGAAAATCAGCGAGAGCACAATGCTGATAACAATGCAGGTAACAATCGGAAAATAGAAGACCGTGTTTTTGCCGCGATAAATAATATCGCCAGGAAGGCGGCCCAGCGGGAGATGGAGCCTGCCCGCGAGCAGAAGCACAGCGCCGATCAGAATAACAATGGCACCGACAAACAGCAGCAGCTTGCCCAACTCAGTTGTCACAAACTCATTGTAGCTTCGAGCAAAGCGAAAAGGGCCGAATGCGCACGGCATGCGGCCCCGGTGAAAGCTGGTTATTTCCAGTATTGGTCGCGCAGCTCTGTCTGCTTGCTTACCAGCGGAATTTCCTGCCCTTGAATGAAGACGTGTTTCACGTCGGTCTTCACGTCCAGCGGATCGCCATTGGCCACCACGACGTTGCCCATCTTGCCTACTTCGAGCGAGCCCAGGTCCTTGTCCACGCCCCACATTTGCGCGGGGTTAATGGTCATGGCTTTGAGCGCTTCATCGGGTGACAATCCAAAACCGACAGCGTAGCCTGCGGCGTAAGGCAGATTGCGCGCCTGGTGGGAGTCATAAGAAGCAAACGCGATCTTGACGCCGCGTTTGGCCAGTTGAGCCGGCATGCTATAGACCGCGTCATACCGTTCAGATTCTTTTGGCTGTTCGTAAATAGGGCCGACGATCACAGGCAGACCGGTGGCGGCGATCTTATCCAGCAGGCTGGCTGAGTGCGTTACATGGTTGAGAATTACCTTGAGATGAAATTCATTGGCCAGTTCCAGCGCCGTAAGCAGATCGTTGGGCTGCTCAGCCGCCAGCACCACAGGCTTTTTGCCGTGCAGGTAAGGCAGAAGCGCCTCAAATTTCAGGTCGCGCTTGGGCGGAGCGCCGGCCTTATCCTTCTCTTTCGCGTCTGAGCTGGATTTCTTTTTGTCATAGGCCGCTATTTTCTGCTCGTAATCCAGCGCGTCAATGAATGCCTGGCGCAGTTGCGTTGCCATGCCCATGCGGGTAAAGGGAAATTTGGCAGTTTCAAAGCTCTGGTTACGGCGTTGCGCGCCGGTAAAGTTGAGCGGCATGGCGATATCGCGCACCGTCAGCATCTCTGTGGCCGAAGCGCCGGCCAGTTGGATGAAGGAATCCTGGCCGGGCAGCGTGTCACCACTGGCCGGGGCGACAATGGCATTAGTGATGCCGTTGAGGCGAGTGACCGGAATGAGCGCTGTCTCCGCGTGAAACGCGTCGTAAACATGCATGTGCGGCATGATCTCGTCGCTCATTTCGATTTCGTCATTGGTCATGCGCTCAGCGGAAATTTCCGTCAGGCCCAGGTGAGTTTCCGAATCGATCAGTCCGGGATAAACCGTCATGCCGGTTGCGTCAATGATTTTTGCGCCGGAAGGAATTGCTGTGCCGGGGCCGCCGACGGCGGTGATCCGTCCGTTGTGCATCACGACGACGCCATTTTCGATCACGCCGTGCGTGATGGTGAGCAGCTTGCCGCCTTTCAGCGCAATGGTTTCATTGGACGTGGCAGCCGGCGAGCTTGAGTGGGTGGCATGCGCGCTTGCAGGCGCGGATTTCGTTTTCTTGCTTTGTGCACTAACGCTCTGCGCCGAAAAGCTCGCTACAAGGGCGATTGCAGACAATTAACTTTTTCAACATGGTTACTGGACCTCCTTGTAGTGGGTAAGACCGAGTCCGGGAAGCGAGCGGTCAAAGTAAAGATCGCCATCGATGAGGACTTTATCGACCAGCGCGGCAGAAGAGAGCGGATAGCTGTTCCAGATCGAGATATCCGCATCCTTGCCTACGTCGATGGAGCCAACGCGATCGTCCACGCCGATGATCCATGCCGGATTCAGCGTGATCGCTTTCAGCGCTTCTTCTTCCGTCAGTCCGTAGTGAATGGCCTTGCCTGCTTCCTGATTCAGGCGGCGCGTTACGTCTTCTGAATCGCTCTTGAGCGCAACGCGCACGCCTTTATGCGCGGAGATCGCGGCGTTCCAGGGAATGCCGTCCCAGGCTTCATACTTAAAGCCCCACCAGTCAGGCCAGGTGGCAATGGCAACGCCTTCGGCAGCAATCTTGTCGGCAACTTTGTAAGCTTCCAGCGCGTGATGGAAGGCGCGGATCTTGTAACCGAACTCCTTGGCCATGGCCATCTCGGTGAGGAATTCATCGGCGCGATAGCAATGGATCTGCACCAGCAGCTTGCCGCGAAGAATGTCGGCCAGCGCTTCCAGCTTCAGGTCTTTCTTGGGCGGCGTGGCGTCCTTGTCGCCCTTCTTTACCTTGGCGTCGTAGTCGTCCCAGGTGCGCATGTACTCGCGGGCTTCAATGAAAGCTGCGCGCATCACCTCAAAATTGCCCATGCGCGTGGAAGGAAGCTGGTTTCTGCTGCCATAGACGCGCTTGGGATTTTCACCGCTGGCAAACTTAATGGATTGCGGCGCGCCGGGGAAGATCATCTCGTCGCGGCCGAGACCGTATTTGTGCTTGATCACAATGGCCTGGCCGCCAATCATGTTGGCTGAGCCGTGCAGCAGCAGCGACGTGGTAACGCCGCCGGCCAGCGCGCGATAGATTGCCTTGTCGTTGTAGTCAAAGGCGTCACGCATCATCATTTGCGGCGTGATGGGGCTGGTGGCTTCGTTTACGTCGTCATCCAGCGCGATGTGCGAGTGTGAATCGATGATGCCGGGCATCACGAACTTGCCGGTGGCATCGATCACGGTGGCTCCAGCCGGCGCATTCACGCTCTGGCCCACGGCGGCAATCTTTCCGTTGTGGATGTAGATGCTGCCGTTTTCGATCTTGCCGTGGGTCACCGTGAGAATGGTCCCGCCCTTGATGACCACGTCGTTATGGATGGCCGGCGTTTCCGGCGCGGGCTTCTTGTTGGGCGTGGCATTGTCAGTGACTGCGTTGGCTTTGGATTCAGTTCCGGGAGTGGCTTGCTCCGGGCTGGCGGGATTTTGCGATGCGGCCGGGTTTTGGGAAGACGAAGGCTGCTGCGTGTTCGGGGGCTGCTGCGCGATGGCAAAACTGCTCAGCACCCAACACAATGACAGCAGCATCGCGCGGTACAAATGAAGGCGATGCGGCATAGGCTTGAACTCCGAGAGGAACGAATGGAAGAACTCGCGATTCTATGAGAGCCAGTAGCAATTGGCAATCGCAATGCGATATGTGCATTTCGTCCCAGTGCAGCGTTCAGCAATGAGCTTCAATCAGGATTTTTTACCGCAATGGACGCGAAGGACGCAAAGGATTACCAATGTCGGATTCGAACAAGAACGTTATCAGACCGGAGCGTCGTAGCGCGAAAGTTTCAGATAATGTTCTGAGCGATAGTCAGAACCACTTCTCATTATCTGTAAATCCGCGTGATCTCGAGGTCACTCAACGCCCGTGATCACAAATCCTGGCTCACTTAGCGCCCTTCGCGTACATTGCGGTGAGTATTCTCTTTGGCTGAGTGCTGACGGCTGAGTACTCTCTGCTACATTATCCGCATGCGAGCCGTAGTCCAAAGAGTGAGCCGCTGCCGAGTGACGGTGGAAGGCAACGTGGTCGGCGAAATCGGCGCGGGCCTGCTGGTGCTGCTGGGCGTAAGCAAGATCGGACAATGAAGCTGCGGCGGACTATCTGGTGGAAAAGATCATCGGCCTGCGGATTTTTGAAGATGCGGAGGGAAAGATGAATCTTTCCGTGCAGGACTCCGGCGGCGCGGTGCTGGTGGTTTCACAGTTCACGCTCTATGGCGATGTGCGGCGAGGCAAGCGTCCGTCGTTTGACGCAGCGGCGCGGCCCGAAGAGGCCAAGCGGCTCTATGAATATTTTGTCGGCAAAGTGCGCGCGGCTGGCCTGCGCTGCGAAACCGGACAGTTCCAGGCCATGATGGAAGTTGAACTGGTGAACTAGCGGGCCGGTGACGATTCTGTTGGATTCGGAAAAGATCCTTTGAAAAGCGCGAGCCCTTATCGCTGGAAGGGATACTCATTAATCCAGTGGAAGCCGCGATTGACCAGGACAAACTTATCGCGATCCAAGAGCTTCATCTGCATTTGAATCTTGTGGCCATCCATAGCGCCATCCAGGATGAGCTGGTTGGGCGCTGGGCGAGCGTAAGAAAAGGTGGCCTTCCAGTTCTTGTCTGCAGGTTTAGTCAGGGTCAGGGTCTTGTCCTTGTCGCTGATGGAAGCGCCAAAACCAGTGAAGGTGTCATCCGGACGCTGGAACGAAGCAAAGGTCGGGAAGTCAAAGACAACTCTGCGCCAGCGCGCCTGATCGGTCGGCAACGGAGGATGGGCCTGGCCGTCAATGGACATCTGTTCCACGTTCCAGATGCCGTAGAGCGGGGACTTGGGCCGCCCGCCGCCATAATCGCGCCAGGCTTCAATACCTGAGTAAATGCCCATTCCTATCAGATATAAGCCGAATACAACCTGGAGCAATACAGCTATACGGTTCGCGCGCGCTGAACGGAACAAGGGCATCTGCCTGGAGGCAGTGATGGCGCGGTCAGTCAAAAAGAAATTGACCAGCCTGCGGCCCTCCGGGGCCAGCAGGAAGAGCGAAAAAAGAATCAGGTGGAAGGAGAAGAGCTTCACTGGCACGTCATAGGTCATGTTCAGCATGAAGACCTGAATCATGTCCGCCAGACAGACGAGCGCACCTAGAGTTGTGGTTCTGGGCGTCAGGAGCAGAATGCCGCCGAGAGTCTCGGCACAGCCGGTGAAGATCTCATACGGGCGGGAAGCGCCCACGGACGACCAGAGCACCGCCATGGGCGAGAAATTTCCGTAAGGCTCCAGCAGGCGCGCGAGATAGGGGAAGGGCATCTGTAGGGGAATCACCTTGGCAAGACCGTAAAGAAACATCTCCGAAGCGAGCGCGAAGCGCATCGTGACCCGGAACCACTTGAAGAAGGTGGCGTAATTCTCGCGGCGGCGATCGAGGATAGACCACAGGCAGGTGATAGCGGCCGCGATAACCAGGAGGCAGAAGGCCAATACCCAGTCGAATGTCTTGTCCCCGCTGCCGCTGCCGGTGTAAACGAGCTCATGCTTTATGCGAAATACGTGGGCCGCGGTCCAGAACGTGATGTGCCTCAGAGGCCAGAAGGCGGAGAGCTCTGGAATATTCACTTTCGGGATCACCAGCAGACCGCTCAAGATCTGATTGCTCAAGCTGAAGAGCGTGAAGTAAGCAACACAGAATCGAAATGCAATGCGGAGAGCAAGGCCCCAATTTTCCACCGGGGCGGGCGATTCGAATTGGGGAACGGCCGCAGACTCTGCCGGTTGAACAGCACCGTTTGTTAAAGCAGCCCGAGCGTGGTCCGCCAAAGGGCACCTCCCGCAGCCTGTGACGATCAAATTAAGAGCGCCTGATATTATGCCATCCAGCGGCACGCCTGGAATCAGACGAAGCTTGGTAAGGTTTGCAGCGGCTGGATCAGATGTGTACCATTCCGGGCTATGAAAATCTGCGCTGCTCTTCTGCTGATGTTTACCGCCACAAGCTTTGCCCAATCCCGCCCGTCATCCTCCGGCGATGAAACGCAGCAACTGTCTGCAATCACTGGCGGATGCTCCTGGCCCGTCCGGCTTTGAAGAGCCGGTGCGCAAGATCATGGTGGAGCGCATGAAGCCACTGTCAGAAAAGCTTAGCTATGACGGTCTGGGCTCGGTGATCGCCGTGCAGGGCGCGAGCGGTCCGCGCATCATGGTGGACGCGCACATGGACGAACTGGGCGGCGTGGTCCGTCGCGTAACGCAATGAAGGCTATCTCACCATGCAGATGCTGGGCGGCTGGCTGGACCAGGCACTGGTGGACCAGCGCTGGACGATCCTCGGATCGAAAGGCCCGGTGCGCGCGATCACCGGCATTCGCGATATCCATATTGTGCCGCAGGAGGAGCGCACGAAGGTCTTTCCGCGAGAGTCGATCTTTCTGGACGTGGGCGCGAAGAACGCCGCCGAAGTCGCGGCTATGGGACTGGAGCCCGGCGATCCCGTGGTTCCGGACGCGCCTTTTGCGGTGATGAACGGAACGCAAAATTATCTCGGCAAAGGCTGGGACGACCGCGTGGGCTGCGCCGTGGTGATTGAAGCGATGAAGAAGCTGGCGCATGCGCCGCATCCGAACCAGATTTTCTGGGTGGCGACGGTGCAGGAAGAAATCGGCGTGCGCGGGGCGCATACGTCGAGCGATCTGGTGAAGCCGGAGATCGGCATTGCCATTGAAGGCGGCGTCACGCGTGACGCGCCCGGAGTGCATCCGGAAGAAGCGCAGGAGCTGCTGGGCGGCGGGCCGGCAATTTTTCTGTATGACTCCAGCGCGCTACCGAATCTGCAAACTTGTCTCGCTGATCAAGCAGACGGCAAAAGATAAAGCCATCCCGCTTGCAAAGCGACCTGATCCAGGGCTATGGCGATGATTCCGCCGAGATACAAAAGAGCAATGGCGGCGCGCCGACCGTGAACATGGTGGTCCCGGTGCGCTACACGCATTCGCATAACGGCATCATGAACCGCGGCGACTTTGACAAGATGGTGGACCTGCTGGTGGCCGTGCTGCAAAAGCTGGACGCAAAGACCGTGGCGAACCTGCGGGATTTCACGCCGCAGTAAGAAAAGCTTGGCCGCGAATCAACGCGAATAGAACACGAATTTGGAGATATGAGCGTTAAAGACTCCAGCATGGTCTGTATGGCCCGCGCATTCGTAACCAGCATTCCAATTCCCTGCTTTTCGCCCCCAAAAAATAATTCTTCCCCTTGCTTCCTATTGCCAGGTTATAGGAGTCTAATGCTCGTATAGCTTACCTATATGACTGACCAAAATCGTAAAAGCGACGTTTGGCAGGGGACCATGGCACTGATGGTGCTGAAGACCCTGGAGGCCATGGGGCCGTTGCATGGATACGGAATCGCCCGGCGAATCGAGCAGATCAGCGGCGACCGCCTGTCTTTGAATTACGGCAGCATTTATCCGGCATTGCTGCGGCTGGAGCAGGAGCGGGCGATTGTTTCCGAGTGGGGCATGTCAGAGAACAATCGCAAGGCCAAGTATTACCGGCTGACGGCGGCGGGACGCAAACAGCTCAAGCAGGAAACCGCGGACTGGCAGGAAGCTTCCGCGATCGTGGCGCGGTTTCTGGCGGCAAAGGAATCTTTATGAAGGCATTGTGGCGAGTGTGGGCGCGCGTGACCGGACTGTTTCGCAAGAACTGGCGAGACCGCGAAATGGCGCAGGAGTTTGAATCGCATGTGCAAATGCATATTGACGATAACATCCGTGCCGGCATGAGTCCGGAGCAGGCGCGACGCGAGGCGCTGGTGAAGTTCGGCGGCATGGAGGCGGCAAAGGAATCCGTGCGCGAGACCTCGCGGTTGCTGTGGATTGATACGGCGTGCGCGATGTTCGCTACGCATTGCGCGGACTGCGCCTGAATCCAGGCTTCGCCACCACGGCCGTGCTCTCATTGACGCTCGGCATTGGCGCGAGCGTGGCCATCTATACCGTCGCAGACAATCTGCTGTTGCGGCCGCTGCCTTATCCCGAAGCGAAGCAACTGGTGATGCTGTACGAGACCAACCCGCATCGGGATTTGAAGCACAACGTGATCTCGCCGGCAAATTACTTTGACTGGAAGGCGCAAAGCTCATCTTTTTCCGCCATCGGCGGCTTTGTTGATTTTCACGTGATTCTGGGCGATGGCAAGCGCACGGAAGAGGTGGACGCACAGGCCGTGAGCGGAGAACTGCTGCCGGCGCTCCGAGTACAGCCGGTCCGCGGACGCGTGTTTACCATGCAGGAAGACAAGGACGACGCGCATGTGGCGGTGATCAGCTATCGGCTGTGGCAGAGCTGGTTTGGCGGCGATGATGCGGTGATCGGACGCCAGCTGCAGGTGAATTCCCGGCCATTTACGGTCATCGGCGTACTGCCGCCCGATTTTTATTTCAATACCCGCTCCAGCGATGTCTGGCTGACGCTGGGGCTGAACCCGGCGGAAAATCTGCGCAAAACACAGGGACGCTGGATGTGGGCCATGGCGCGGCTCAAGCCTGGCGTTTCTCTCAGCCAGGCGCGCGCGGAGATGACCGGCATTGCCCAGCGGCTGGAAATTGCCTATCCGGAGTTCGATAAAGGCTGGGGCGTGGATGTTGTGCCTCTGCGGGATTCTTTTGTCGGCGAGGGAAAGACCTCGCTCATGATCCTGCTGGGCGCGGTGACGTTGCTGCTGTGTGTGGCCTGCGCCAACGTGGCCAACCTGCTGCTGGCCCGCTACAGCGCTCGACGGCGAGAGATGGCGGTACGGGGCGCGCTGGGCGCTGCCCGTGGCCGGTTGATTCGCCAGTTGCTTACGGAGAGCGTGATCCTGGGTCTGGTCGGGCGGCAGTGCTAGGAATTGTGCTGGCATATTTCGCCGTTTCCGGATTGGTGGCGCTGGCGCCGCGCGATCTGACGCGCTCGGTGCAGATTACGTTTGATATGCGCATCGTGTTGTTTGCTTTTCTACTTTCGGTGGTGACCAGCATCGTCTTTGGGCTGGCTCCTTCGTTCGTGGCGTCGCATGGCGACCTGAACCGGGGACTGCATGAAGAAAGCCGTACCAGCACAGGCGGCGGCAATCGAATGCGGCGCTGGCTGGTCGCGCTGGAGATTGCGTGCTCGGTGGCGCTGATGGCGGGCGCGGGACTGCTGTTTCGCAGCCTGGTGGGATTGCAGAATGTGGATCCGGGGCTGGATGCGCATAACGTGCTGACCTTCCGAGTGTCGTTGCCGAAACAGCGGTATGACAGACCCGCAAAAGCGCATGACTTTTTTGCCAGCGCCGCGGGACGGCTGGGCCAGTTGCCGGGCGTGCGCTCCGCCAGCGCGGTCAGCTACCTGCCGTTCAACGGTATTGCAGCCGGAACGGATGTACAGATCGGCGGACGGCCGCCGGCCAAGCCGGGAGAGGAACTGGTTGCGACCATTCGCACTGTGCTGCCGGGATACTTCCGCACCATGGGCATTCCGCTGAAACGCGGCCGCGACTTCACCGCTGCCGACAATGTGGCGACAACGCCGCACCGCTTCATTGTGAATGAAGCGTTTGCCCGCAAGTATATGCCGGGTGAAGAACCGCTGGGCAAACAGATCAGCGCTGCGATGGACAAAGAAAATCCATTTGGCGAGATTGTGGGCGTAGTGGGCGATGTGAAGGAAGGAACGCTGGATAAAGAACCTGTGCCAACGGTGTATTACATCCACTCGCATCTGGATTACGGCGAAATGGTCTTTGTGCTGCGCGCGGAGAACGATCCGATGGCGCTGGCGGAACCGGCGCGCAAAGTCATCAAGCGGAATGGACCCCGAACTTCCGGTATCGCAGGTGCGCACGATGGAAACGGTTGTGCGGCAGACATTTGCCAGCCAGCAATTCAGCGCGGTGCTGCTGGGAGGATTTTCACTGGCGTCGCTTCTGCTGGCCGCGATTGGAATTTACGGCGTGCTGGCTTACTCGGTCACGCAGCGCACGCGGGAAATTGGTGTGCGAATCGCGCTGGGCGCAGAACCGCGGACGCATTACCCGCATGGTGGTAGCCAGCGGAGCGCGCATGGTGATTATCGGAGCGGCTGCGGGACTGGCGGCAGCGCTGGCGCTTTCCGGCCTGATGAAGAGCCTGCTGTTTGGGATTGGACCACGCGATCCGCTGACGTTCATCGCGGCGCCTGCGATTTTCGTAGTTGTGGCGCTGGTAGCAGCCTATTGCCGGCACGTCGCGCGGCAAGGGTTTCGCCGATGGAGGCGCTGAGGGCGGAGTAGGATTTTTTGTATCAATCCATAGGAGCGAGGAGCCTTGCCGCTGCTCAAAACGACAGGGTATTGAGTTTTTGGTTGGAGTAGCGATCTACCGCCATGCCGGAAGAGGTCATTGTGTTCCCTCTGCGGCAGCGGCGCGATCCGTCGCCTTCGCAACTGGAACTATCGAATGATGCGGGTTGTTATCCTGGCTCAGCTCGGGATGGCACGTCGCTCGGTAGACCTATTGGCAGACTCCATCGGATGACGTGGAGGACGAAAATAATTATTGAAAAACATGTCCCGGGAAGGCGGTATTGAGTGCATATATAAGTAGAGGAGGTTTTGCCCTTAACCACTATCCTTCGCAGGCGAGTGCCCCTGCGCGCCACAAATTAGAAAGATGATTAGGCCGCTTCTCGCATCACGGATGATGAGCTTGTGCGCAGGAGATGGAACGCCCACACTGATGACTGGATAAATCGCAACGAGATTCGCTCTGATTGTCCAAGAGCGAAGTCAAAATGCGGGCTAGCAGGGACGGCACGCAAACCGACTTTTTTCGTAGCGAAAGGGCTTGACCCAACTAGAATAGAGCCAGGAGATGACATGGCTGTGCTGGATTGGTCAAAATGTCCTGAGGTAGAGAGTATTCCGGGAAGAGTCAGCGGCGCATGGGTCTTTCGCGGCACCCGTCTTCCGGTCGCAACGGTTTTCGAAAACCTTGAAGATGGAATGACAATTGAAGAAGTCATGGAGCAATTTGACGTGACCAGGGAGCAAATCCAGGCAGTGCTTGAATTTGCCGCTCGAAGCCTGGATGCTCCCGTGCGCCCTGATGCTCATTCTCTTTGACCAGGGTACGCCACGCGGCATAGCCCGCTGGCTCCAGGACCATACCGTCAAAGAAGCTAAATCCCAAGGTTGGGACAGATTATCTAACGGCGAATTGCTGACTGCAGCGGAACGCGCGGGATTTGATATGCTGCTCACTACGGACAAAAATCTTCGTTATCAGCAGAACCTTGAGGCCCGCAGGATAGCCATAGTCGTGTTAGGCAAAGGCAGGTGGAGGCTGATCCGGCCAGTGAGGAAGGGTGTAGTAGAAGCGGTGAACGCCGCCCAGCCAGGAACTTACACGGAAGTGGATATACCCGGCTAAAATTACAGAGAGGGTTATTCTTCTATCTGCGTCGGGCCAGTCAGGTTTTCCAGTTGGCGTCGCCAATCCAGTTCTTCGACGAATGCGGCTGACTGACGCCAGCCGGCTTTGACCTTCACAAACAATTCCAGATAGACCTTTTTGCCGAAGCGTTTTTCCAGTTCCATGCGCGCGGAGGTTCCCATCTGCTTGAGCTTCTGGCCGCCTTTGCCGATGAGGATGGCTTTCTGGCTATCGCGTTCGCAAAAAATGGCGGCGGCAATGCGCAGCAGCCTGGGCAGGTCTTCAAAGCGCTCAACAATGACGGCCGTCGCGTAAGGAACTTCTTTGCCGGTCTGGAGCAGAACTTTTTCGCGGATGATTTCTGACGCCAGAAAACGCTCCGGCTGGTCAGTGAGCTGGTCTTCAGGAAAATATGGCGGGCTCTGCGGCAGGGCGCGGATGACTTTATCGAGCAGCACTTCCAGGCCTTCACCCTTCAGGGCCGAGATGGGGATGACCTCCTGAAATGCGTGCAGCTTGCTATAGCGTTCGATTACCGGCAGGAGGCGCTCTTTGTGCAGGCGGTCAACTTTGTTCAGCAGCAGAAATACCGGCGCGCCGGAGCGTTTGACCAGCTCAAGGACTTGTTCATCGGCGGGGCCAAAGCGGTCAGTGGCGTCAACCAGCAGCAGGACGAGATCGCGACTTTCCAGAGCGGCGTGAATTTCCTGCATCATTTTGCGGTTGAGACGGCTATCCGGCTTGTGGACGCCGGGCGTGTCAATGAAAACGATCTGGCCCCCGGGCCGCTTGCCTTTGGCTTTGACGTTGAGAATGCCCTGGATGTTCATACGCGTGGTCTGCGGCTTTTCCGTGACGATGGCTATCTTTTCGCCGACCAGCGTATTGAGCAGCGTGCTCTTACCGGCGTTAGGGCGGCCGATAATCGACACGAAACCTGAATGCGGCTTTGCCATTATGCCTCTGCCTGCCGGGGTGAAGAATCAGCTTGCTCCGGCTGCGACCGGCAAACCCTGACCTTTTCTATTTTACGATTTGTGGATTCGAGGATTTCAAAACGGAGGCCTTCATCTTCAACGACCTCGCCGGATTGAGGAATGCGGCCGGCAATGGCGCTGACCAGGCCGCCGACGGTGGTGGTGTCGCGCTGGTCAAGGCGCATGTCAAAAAGGTCTTGCAGGCGGCCGACGTCCACCGTGCCCTGCATAACATAAGCTTGATCCCCTTCACGGACGATATCATGCGAAAGCTCGTGCTCGTCGCGAATTTCGCCGACGATCTCTTCCACCAGATCTTCCAGCGTGACCAGGCCGGCGACGGCGCCATATTCGTCAATGACAATGGCCATGTGGATGTTGTCTTTCTGCATTTCGCGCAGAAGCTGTGAGGTCATTTTGGTTTCAGGCACAAAGAGCACCGGCCGCACAAGCTTGGCGACGGTGGTGGTGCGGGCATCGGCTTCAGGAAGTTGGATGAGATCATGCGCCAGCACCATGCCCTCAATCTGATCGATGCTGGTGGAATAGACGGGCACGCGGGAATGTGGCTTATCACGTAGCATGGAAGTGAATTCCTCAATGGTGGTGGTGGACGGAACGGCGAAGATGTTTGGGCGCGGCGTCATTACGTCGCGCACAGTCTTGTCACCAAATTCGACCACGGACTGTATTAGCTGACGGTCGCTTTCTTCCAGAATGCCTTCTTCTTCGGCGGCTTCAATCAGGGCGTCAACGGCCTCTGAAGGATGCTCCGGCTCTTCCGGCTCATGCGGCTCCGCCAGCGCGGCGACGGAAAGGCCAAAACCAAGAATGACTGTGATAGGCAGCATGAGATAAATCAGGACCTGCAAAATCGGGACGAATCTGACCAGCCACACGCCGCGCGTCCGCGTGAAGAGCACGTACGGCAGCAATCGGTTGCACACAATAATGACCAGGATGATGCCGATGACGGCTTGAACGGTTTCTGGCCACGTCCAGTGGTGGTCGCGGAAGACGAGATGGCCGATGAGAAACGCGACTGAGGCCGTGCCCAGTTGGGTGAGGACAGCGAAGGTGAGGTCGGCGCGCTGGCTGGAGCGGAGGAGACGGGGCTTCAACCAGCTTTTCAAATGCTTCAATGTTTTCCTGAAATTCACGGCTCAGGAATTTTCCGCTCTCAGTGTAAAGACGCTCGACATAAGAGACGAGCACCAGCAGTGCGCAGAGAAGCAGCACAACCGTGTATAGCGCGAGCAGGGTCATTGCTTGCTCCTGGTTATCCGTGTGGCGGCTGCGGGTTTGTTGGCATTCTTTGAGCGTTTTGTTGCAACGGAGGCTATGGCTTTAGCTTGAGGCGATTTGCCGATTGAATGCGTGCGACAGCGGCGGACGCGGCAAGCGCCGCGCCGTCCGTGATCATGGTCGGTGCCCGCGTTGCGGTGGCGCCGACCACCTCGGCCCGCCCCCCGCAGCACGACGCCGCGATCGCCACCATCATCGCGGTCGTCTCCGCCGAGCTGTTGGGGTTGATCAGGAGGATACGGTGCCGTGTCCCGGTCGTCTGCATGAAGGTGCCGTCTCGCCGCGGTGATCGGACTTTCCTCCTGGACAATCGGCGGCCGCTCGTCAACTCCCGGGCCATTCGCCCTTGCGTATCGGCAATCACGGATCACGTAGCCACCGCCGGCGCCCGATGGGCATCGGCGGCGGCGACATGCGGGGCCGGTCTTTCGGCTCGCGCGTCCGGGACGCCCAACGAGCTACAACGACAGACGCTCAACCGGTGATGCAGACCCCGCAAATCGCCGACGCTCATTCGGGCTACAGGCTTCGCCGATCGCATTTCGCGCGCGTTCCGCTCAGACGTCAGCCCAGGCGCATCGACAGCTCGACGTCGTCGCCGAACGGCGTCGACAGGTAGCCGTTCGCCGGAGAGCGCACGCGCGCCAGGTACTCGGGGCTGTGGTCGGCGTTGTCGGCGACGATCAGCGCGCCCGGCGCGCAGCCGGCTCTCCAGCAGCGCCAGGATCTCGGGATAGAGCGCCTTGGCGCCGTCGAGCAGCACCAGGTCGATCGCGCTCGGGCAGGTCGGCGCGCCAGCGTCTCGCAGCGCGTCGCCCTCGCGGATCTCGACGAGGTCGTCCAGCCCGCCGGCCGCCAGGTTGGCGCGCGCGCGCGCCGACCTTGGACGGCTCGAACTCGCAGGTGATCAGCCGGCCGCCGCCGTTGTCGCGCAGCGCCGCGGCCAGGTGCAGCGTCGAGATGCCGAACGACGTGCCGAACTCGACGATGCGTGCGCGCCCGCTGCTGCGCGCCAGCATGTACAGCAGCGCGCCGGTCTCGCGCGAGACCGGCAGCGGCAGGTCCTTCAGGCGCGCGTAGAAGTCGACGTAGTCGGTCTTGCTGCGCATCAGGCGCGCGAGCTCGCCGGGCGGCATGCCGGCGGCCATCGCTCGCCGGCCGCGGCTTCGTCGGCTTCGGCGAACAGGCGCTCCAGCAGCGGCGCGACGGGGGGGTGGTCAGGGTGGTCATGGACGGTCTCCGGTGCTCGAGGGCTGTGCGTTGCGTCCGATCAAAATACGACTAATCCTTCAGCATTCCTATTCGCATTTCGGAGAGCCCACATGACCGCCCGCCGAACGCCCGCGATCTCCTCGCGCAAGAAGCCGCAGCAGGCGCGCTCGAGCGACCTCGTCGCCGCGATCCTGGAAGCCGCTGTTCAGGTTTTGGCGAAGGAAGGCGCGCAGCGCTTCACGACCACGCGCGTGGCCGAGAAGGCCGGCGTCAGCGTCGGCTCGATCTACCAGTACTTCCCGAACAAGGCCGCGATCCTGTTCCGGCTGCAGAGCGACGAATGGCGCGAGACGACGCGACTGCTGCGCGGCATCCTGGAGGACGCCAGCCGCCCGCCGCTCGAGCGGCTGCGCGCGCTGGTGCACGCCTTCGTGCAATCGGAATGCGACGAGGCCGCGATGCGCGTGCGCGCTCGAGCGACGCCGCCCCGCTCTATCGCGACGCGCCCGAGGCAAGGCGAGGCCAAGGCGGCGAGCAAGGCGCGCCGTGCAGGCGTTCATGCGCGAGGTGCTGCCCGACGCCGGCCGAGGCCGAGCGCGGACGTCGCGGCGCGACCTGATCAAGACGACGCTCAGCGCAGGTCGGCAAGGAGTTCTCGGAGACGCCGCGCACGGCCGCGCGAGATCGCGGCCTATGCCGACGCGATGGCCGACATGTTCTGTGCGTATCTGGAGAAGACGAAGCGGTCGGCGCAAAGGAGCGCGCGGTGAGACGCGATACGCCGTCCGGTTTCGTCCTGGCGCACTCTCTCTCCACATCATTCAGAGGCGTTCGCGCGCAAAATGGCGATGCCATTTTGAAGCAGCGCGAAGAGCGCGAGTATCGAGAGAGAGATGCCAGCCCTTCAGATCCCGCCGCGCGTGCGGTGGCCGTTGCTGCGCCCCGCCCCTCGCGCAAGGCTATCGCATATGCCGACCTTTGTTTTGCGCCCGTCTGTTCCACGTCGTCATGGCCGGGCTTGTCCCGGCCATCCACGTCTGTGCGGCGTGGAAAGAACGGCGTGGATGCCCGGGTCAAGCCCGGGCATGACGGAGTAACTCATTGGCAGCCCGTAGGGCGGATTAGCGGAGCGTAATCCGCCGCTCCGGCTTCAGTTGGCGGCATCTGTGATGTCCTGACTACAACGGCGGATTACGCCTTCGGCTAATCCGCCCTACGCGCTGTGACCCAGATCGGACATCCGATCTCTTGGACCAGCAGCCGAAAATCGCTTACGCTCGGGTTGAGAGTATCAGGGAGCCGGATTGGCAATGACGCGACGTGAGTTCATGGCCCCTCGTTCAGGACAGCCAAGTGAGTGCGGTCGCCCGGGGCGGAAGGCTCACATTCACGCCATTCTGGCGATGACGGTCTCCCTCGTCGCATCTGCGGGACGAGCGCAGGAGCAAGGGCGGGCGGCAAACAACGTTCCCGACTACGTCGCGACAAGAGAGGACAGCGGCCCCCCCACGCAACAGGTGACTCTGCGCCATCATAATGAATGGCTGCGGGTTGACCGACCTGGCGGACGAAGCAGCTATTTCGAGGGCCCGGACGCTATGTCTCGTTCACGCGCGCGCCGGATGGCAACCGCTACGATTCACTCGAGATTAGACAAGCGGTTGGCACCGATATAGACGCGGCAGGAAAGTGTAAAGACTGAGAAACTGCAGACACATCTCGGCGAGACCTGCACGATTTGGGACATTGTTGATCCCGCGGACCCCATCGGACGAAGGAGCGTGTCCTTCCGCGATTGCATCACGCACGACGGCATTCAGATAGCGCATGGCTGGGCGGCCGAAGACGGCGCAATCAGGGAGCCGCCGGATTGGCGGCTGACGCGTTTGACACGCACGCCGGTCCCCGAGGACGAGACCTCGCCGCCTGCGGATTTGTTTGTCTGGAGCAACTTCACGGGCTTTGCCACGCCAACGCCCTCCTGGAACCCAGAACTGAACCGGATTTCGTCGCGAGAATGAAGGGCAGCATTCCCTCCTCCGGTGCCGGCGTCAGGTCCAGGAAACGACATTTTCCGTGGGTGAGAACGGACACGATATTCGCCAACGGCGCTCGGATCATCGAAATCGTCAACGAACGAAACCCTGCCGCACTCTGGTTTCGCGCCACGGCGCAGGGCGCGTTCGAGAGCCTGTCGATCATCGAACCTCGGCCAGGGCCGGAAGACGTGCGGAGCGGCGCCGGACGTGACGCTGAACAAGAAGGGCGTCGTCGTCGAACGCGGGATGTTGTTCGGGGAATGGTGCAGGATCACGACGGACATGAGGAGCGAGCGCATACGCACCGAATGGCGCACGGCTGACGGCATTGTTCTGAAAGAGGAGGCAAGTGGCGGTCGCGTGGCCAATCCCGAAGACTGGACCGTGGTCGAGTTGCAGCGACGCCCGGTCGAGCTGTCCGAAGTCATGCCGCCGGCGGAGATTTTCGAGCGGGCTCGGTGGGGCCTGTCTCGCTAAAGCCTGCTGCGCGATCTTGGCCTTCGCGACCCCCGTAAGGTCCGCATAGGGTTGAGTTCCGGACGCGCAACCACCGCTCAAAAATTTCCGCAGTGGCTGGCGTGACGAGCCCATGGCTTTTGCTCGCGCATGCGCGAAGAAACGAGTCGCCCGCGATCTCAAGCTGACTTGCCCTGTCCAGTCCCGCCGCTCGGCACCAGCCCCCAATGCCCCCCGATCACACGGCGCACCAGACCTTCGTGACCAAGGTGATTGAGACCGCGGTCACCACCGTCACCCTGATCTCCTGCGTAGACCAGCGTGAGGTTGCGCAGCTTGTCGGTGACAGGAACTGTCGGATCACCTTTCGCGAGGTAGAGCGTCTCGATTGCCAAGGCGACTTCCTCGGCGAAGCCGATGCCGACAAAGCCACCTGTGGCAACCGTGTCGCCGTCTCGAATGAGGCTCGCGGCTTCCTCTGCGCGTGACGATCTTTCCGCTATCCAGTGCTTTGACCGGCGCAAGCGTCAGGCGAACTGCAGTAGCCGACATGAGTCCTCCACGAGCCCTCTGCGGCTTCCTCAGTAGATTCCGGTCAAATAGTAGAACGCGATCACAACGAATACCGCTGCGGTTTTCGTCAACGTGATCACGAATACGTCCTTGTAGGCCTGCTTGTGAGTGAGGCCCGTGACCGCAAGCAGCGTGATGACGGCGCCGTTGTGAGGCAACGTATCCATGCCGCCACTCGCCATGGCTGCGACGCGATGGAAGACCTCGAGCGGAATATTCGCCGCCTGCGCGGCGGCAATGAAGGTGTCGGACATCGCGGCAAGGGCAATGCTCATGCCGCCGGACGCCGAGCCGGTGATGCCGGCGAGCACGGTCACGGTGACAGCTTCATTGACGAGCGGATTGGGGATCGCCTTCAGCGCAGCGGAGACGGCTGTAAAGCCCGGCAGCAGGGCAATCACGCCACCAAAGCCGTACTCGGACGCGGTGTTGAGCGAGGCAAGCAGAGCCCCGGCCACCGCCGCCTTGCTGCCATCCGCAAATCTGGCAACGCACAGGACGCCAGGCGAAGGCGAACACGGTCAATATGCCCAGGATCAGCGCGCCCTCGACGGCCCATATGGCCGCCACCGGACCGATCTGCGTAACGATCGGCATGGCCGCCGAGTGTGACTTCATGCTTCGCGCCGTAAGCCCGGGGCACCAACTGCGTCAATACGAAGTTCGCGACGCCCACCACGACCAGCGGCGAGACGGCGATCCACGGGTTGGGCAGCTCCTCCTCCTCGAATGGCTCCGGCTCGTTGAGAAGTTCCGTGCCGTAGCCTTCCCCTCGCTTCTGTGCCGCATGTCGCCGGTTTTCGATGTAGGCGAGACCAACGACGAAAACGAAAACGCTGCCGATCAGCCCCAGCACCGGGGCGGCCCATGTTGTCGTGTTGAAGAAGGTCGTCGGAATGATGTTCTGAATCTGCGGCGTTCCCGGCAGGGCATCCATCGTGAAGCTGAAGGCGCCGAGCGCGATCGTGCAAGGAATGAGCCGCTTTGGAATATCGCCCTGGCGAAACATCTCCGCCGCGAACGGATAGACCGCGAACACCACGACGAACAGCGACACGCCACCGTAGGTCAGGATCGCGCAGACGACGACAATGGATAGTACGGCGCGCTCCCGGCCGAGCACGCCGATGACGGCGGATACGATCGACTTGGAAAAGCCCGAAAGCTCAATGACCTTGCCGAAGACGGCGCCCAGCATGAAGACGGGAAAATAGTTCTTCACGAAGCCGACCGTCTTCTCCATGAAGACGCTGGAAAATACCGGTGGGACCAGCGAGGGATCGGTCAACAACACCGCGCCAAGTGCTGCGATCGGAGCGAACAGGATGACACTGTAACCGCGGTAGGCGACAAACATCAGAAAGATCAGAGCGCCCAGCACGATCAAGAGATTCATGACGACACTCCCATTTCCAATGGCAAGCCAATGCCTTCAGGCATGCTCAAGCCGTCGACACGAACATGGTCATGCGTTCGCGCTCAAGTTCGCTAATGACCTTGGCGTGGTGTTCGACTGCTTCGGCCAACAGGTCACGGATCGAGATGACGGTTATGGGCGCATCGTTCTCGACCACCGGGAGGTGGCGAATGCCGGTGCAGGTGCATCAGCTTCAGACAGTCTGCAAACGTCTTCGCAAGATCGACTGTGATGACATCTCGGACCATGATGTCCGCTACCGGCGTAAGCTCTGGGGACTTCGCCGGCAAGCACAAGCCGCCGCACGCAATCACGTTCGGAAAGAACGCCCGCGATCGCCCGATGCTCCGTAACCAAGACAAGCCCGATGTTCTTTTCCGCCATGAGACGCATTGCGACGAGTGCGCTATCCCTGGGACCGACGGTCCATAGGGATTTCGGTTTTGCAGCAAGGATCTGCTTTAGCGGGCGATAGGCCAGAATTTCTTCCGGACGTCTGAGCGGATGGTCCATGATGCCTCACTTCCCGGATGCGAAATGGCTTGGAGTGAGCTGACAATGCCTGTTTCGATCGATGCGGCGTGCACCGCAACATTGGGATGAAGCCTCGCTCCCGGCTTCCGGAGAAAACGTTGCATCCAGCCTGCTGGGTAGAGTGTTGGCGGCTGCGCTGACCTTTATTGATCTATGTCAATCGACGCCCCATCGCGCACTGCAACAAAATCGCGTCTCAGGCGATTGCGGTGACCTAGCGCGAAAGGCCAGCGGACCGGTCGTACCGCACCAAAGCGGTCGATACAGAGAGAGCCGATCGCGGGAGGTTCACATGGATAGATCGCCATCCCCAGGTGGCTCCTCGGCGTATTTTGAAAGCCTGATGAAGGCCGGCCAGCAGTCAATGAAGCAGTTTGACGATGCGCTCACCAGCGCGATGGGCGTTGAGGGTAAGCCTGCCACGCCTGATGCTTCATCGCCGTTCGCCGTCGCAGCAAACTTGCAACGGCAATTTTGGTCGCCGGTTGTGGAGTTCTGGAAAGGCACTCTCGGCAACAGATCCGCGGCAGGCTCCCGCCGTCAGGCCGCGACAGACGCTTCCGGGACGAGGCATGGCATCACTCGCCTTACTACCAACTTATCAAGAAATCCTACTTGATGACCTCAAAGCAATTGACCGATCTTGTCGATCAGGCCCAGGTCGACGAGAAAGCGAAGCTGCAGCTTCGCTTCTACGCGCGTCAATTCATCGATGCGATGAGTCCAGTCGAATTTCCCTGCGACCAACCCGGAAGTCATTCGAACGGCAATCCAGACGCGTTCGGCCAGCCTTGCTGCCGGGATGAAGAATTTGATCGATGATCTTCAAAAAGGGCGCATCACACGGGTCGACGAATTTGCCTTTGAGGTGGGACGCAATCTGGCAGTAACACCGGGGTCGGTCGTCTTCGAGAACGAGCTGATTTCAGCTCATCCAGTATTCGCCGCAGACGGCGGAGGTCGAGAAGACACCGCTCCTGATGGTGCCGCCTTGTATCAACAAGTACTATTTGCTCGACCTTGGCGCGGGAAATTCGTTTGTCGAATATGCGGTCGCTCAGGGGCATCAGGTCTTCCTGATTTCCTGGCGAAGCGCCGTTCCCGAGATCCAGCATCTAACCTGGGACGACTACCTGAACCTCGGGGTGCTCAAGAGCATCGAGGTTGTGCGCGACATTGCAAATGTCGATCAAATTCATGCGCTGGGCTTTTGCGTCGGCGGCACCATTCTGAGCTGCGCGGCTGGGGTTCTCGCCGCGCGCGGAGAGAACAAGCTCGCGACCATAACCCTCCTGACCACGATGATCGATTTTGCGGATACCGGGGAAATCGGTCTGATGATTGACCAGAATTCCCTCGCCCTGCGCGAAGCGACGATTGGGAAAGGCGGCATTCTGCCTGGCAAGGAACTGGCCTTCACCTTCGGAACCCTACGCGCCAACGATCTGATCTGGCGCTACGTTGTCGAGAGTTATCTTAAGGGCGGAGCGCCTGACACTTTCGACCTGCTCTACTGGGATTCCGATAGCGTCAGCTTGCCGGGTCCAATGTACTGCTGGTACACGCGCAACACTTACGTTGAAAACAGGATCAAGGAGCCCGGCGCGACCACCCAGTGTGGTGAACGGATCGACCTGTCAAAGATGAAGGTGCCGATGTTCATACTGGCCTCTCGCGAGGACCATATCGTGCCTTGGCAGAGCGCGTTTCGCTCAAAGGACCTTATGGGAACAGATCCGCGCTTTGTGCTCGCCGCCAGCGGTCACGTTGCCGGCGTGATCAATCCGCCGGCCCGCAACAGGCGGAGCTATTGGGTCAATGAAAATCTGAATTGCGACGCGAACAGTTGGCTGGAAGGCGCCGAGGAGAAGCCGGGAAGCTGGTGGCCTGACTGGGATGGCTGGATGAAAGACCATTCCAGCGGCACCGTTCAGGCGCCGACGGAATTGGGCAACGCTACTTTCCGTGTGATCGAGCCTGCGCCCGGCCGGTACGTTAGGCAAAAATCAAACTAAGCGCACCCGAGCACTTGATGTCGGGCTAGTCATTGGTCGAACTAGCTGTTTGAATCGGACTGTGCGCCGCGGGCCCCGTTGCTGTTAACGGCCGCCTCGTTCAGAAGTACTGGAAGGACTTTGAGACTGGCTTCTGGGAAGCTGAAGTAGTGTCGGCAGATTTCGCTATCCGCGATCTTCTGTGTTTTTAAAATCATTGGCTCATAGCGCAGACGGGCGAAGAAGTAGTTGCAAGGGAGGTCTTTGACCGGTTTAAGCGTTTTGTGGATCATGACGCTCGTCCTCCTATGCAGTACCTGCTTGAACAAATCCACGCAGCCGCGGGCATTTATCGGAATTTCATCGAAGCTGCATCGAGAGAAGGCAGCTCTATACATCGGCTTGGCTTATTCGGCTATCGGACAGGCGTACTTGAGAGCGAAGTAATAAGCCGCTGGTTCTGGCCCTTCCTGATCCGCAGAACCCGCCTGTTCGCAGAGCGATCGGTGATCCCTTCTCCCACAAGGGGCGAGGGCGCCACATCGCACAGCGGTGCGGAGGCTAATGCAGGAGAGGTCGACCCGCCACTGCATGCGCCGAGAAACGAAGTTTGCCTGCGTTCTCAAGCTGATTTGCCTGTCCAGTCCTCGCGCAAAATATTCTATTTTCTTTTTTATCGAAATCATGATCATCTGTCCGCATCCCGCCCGATTGAGGGGCGCTTCGCGGTCGTCACGAGACGTTGGTGCGGGATGCGATGGCCGGTTTCGGTCGCGGCGTGCTGATAGTGCGCAGACGAACGACGGGAGCCGGACGGTGAAATCGTGGGTCTGATATCCCCGGTGCTGACATCAAGGTCGTGATCATGCTTCGCGCATCACGCGGCCGACGGGGGCAACGACCAGTCCGGGGAGACCA
>CAVOFS010000013.1:0-305000 GCA_963695055.1 uncultured Actinomycetota bacterium
GCTGGCCTGTAGGCCGGGTTCTGTCCCCGGCGAGCCGGGGGGCGACCATCCATCTACGAGTGCCGTTGCCGACACCCTCCAGCGGTCTACCCGCGCACTCGGACTGGCCGCCCTCAAACGTGCGCGCGTCCCGTGCAAGCACGGGACTTCTTGACCTTGCTCCAGGTGGGGTTTACCGAGCCGGCCGGGTCACCCCGGTCGCTGGTGGTCTCTTACACCACCGTTTCACCCTTACCTCCCCGTGAGGGGAGGCGGTCTGTTTTCTGTGGCACTGTCCCGCGGGTCGCCCCGGGTGGGTGTTACCCACCACCTTGCCTTGTGGAGCCCGGACCTTCCTCGGTGCCGTCCGAAGACGGCAACGCGGTCGCCCGGCCAGCCCATCCGCGGAGACAGGGTATCGGTCCTGGGCGAAGATGGCGGCATGGACGAGAACGTCGACGGCCCCTTCTTCCACGGTACGAAGGCGGCGCTGGTCGTCGGCGACGAGCTGGTCGCCGGCCGCGGCTCCAACTTCCAGGAGGGCCGGGTCTCGAACAACATCTACTTCACGGCGGTGCTGGAGACAGCGGTGTGGGGAGCCGAGCTCGCCACGGCGCTGGCCGGCAGCCCGGAGCGAGGGCGGATCTACCGCGTCGAGCCGACCGGTCCGTTCGAGGACGACCCGAACGTCACCGACAAGAAGTTCCCCGGCAACCCGACGCGGTCCTACCGCACCCGTGACCCGTTGCGGGTCGTCGGTGAGGTCGAGGACTGGGAGGGGCACGCACCCGAGGTGCTCCAGGGGATGCTCGACAGCCTGGCTCGGCTCCGGGCCGAGGGCCGGGACGTCATCGAGGACTAGCAGGCCGGGAATCCCGTGCCCCGAAGGAGTGTTGAGCTGACGTGAACGACGACTTCCAGATCAGTGCCCCACCGGTCGTCTTCCCGGGCCAGTCCGGCCCGGAGTCGGCGTACCGGACCGCCTATGACCTGCTCTCGCGCAGGGCGCCCGTGGAGGCGCTCGAGGTGATCGAGCCCGCGCTCGAGCAGGACCCCGACAACACCGGCCTGCGCTCGCTGCGAGCCTGGGCGTTCCTGCTCAAGGCCCAGCTGCAGAAGGCAGAGGCCGAGCTCGAGCACCTGGTGGCGGAGAACCCGGCCGACGACTGGGCGCAACACGCGCTCGGACGCTGCCTGGAGCGTCAGAACCGCGACGCCGAGGCGCTCCCGCACCTGCGCCTGGCCGCCGCGATGAGCGGCGACCCCGACCACGGCCTGGCCGTGCTGCGGGTCGAGCAGGCACTCACTCCAGACGAGTGAGGGAGACCTCGACCGACATGGCCGAGGTCGCGGCACCGGAGTAGACCCCGCTCAGGGGCTTCACGTCGTGGTAGTCGCGACCCGTGGCGACCACGACGTACCGGTCGCCCGGCTCGGTGTCGTTGGTGGGATCGAAGGCGTGCCAGCCGTGGTCCCACCACTCGACCCAGGCATGCGACTCGCCGCGCACGGTCTCGCCGACGGTGGGTCGCGCCTGCGGGTGGAAGTAGCCGGAGACGTAGCGCGCCGGGATGCCGAGCGTGCGCAGCCCGCCGATCACGAGGTGCGCGATGTCCTGGCAGACACCGGCGCGCTTGTCCCACGCGTCGGCAGCGTGCGTGTGCACGTCGGTGGCACCGGGGCGGTACTCGACCTCGCGGTGGACCAGCGCGCAGATCTCCCGGGCAGCGTCGCCGGGCATCGCCGACGCCGCACGGATCCGCGCCCAGCGCTCGGCCAGGTCGGCGGTGGGCGCGACCGTCGGGGGTACGACGAGGTACTCGGTCCAGGTGTCGGAGACCTCGCGCGTCTCCAGCTCCTCCCAGCCCGCGGTCGGCATGCCGGCAGGGGCCCGGTTGGTGTGCACGGTCGAGGTGGAGGTGACCGTCATCGACTCGTGCGGGTCACGGACCTCGAACGCCGTGACGGTGGTGCCGAAGTAGTCGCGGTACTCGTAGACCCACGGCGCCGGCGAGACCTCGACCCGGCTGTGCGAGACGATCTGCGCCGGGGTGGTCTGCGGCGTCAGGCGGGCCTGGTTGTAGGACGCGACAGCCTTGCCGTCGTACTCGAAGGTCGTCGTGTGGACGATCCGGAGCTGCATGCTCACTGGAGGATCCCCTGCCAGGTCAGCGCCTCGGCGCCGGCGAAGTAGCGGCGGGTGATCGCCTCGGTGGCCAGCGCGCAGGTGCGCTGCAGCCGCTCCATCTCGCTGGGGAGGTCGACCATCACGTCGCTGAGCGAGCGGTACTCGAGCTCGGCGCGGGTCCGGCCGAGCAGTCGCTGGGCCTCGTTCTGGAAGCCCGCCCGCTGGCCGGAGGCCTCGAGGTTGTCGACGCACAGCTCGGCCCGGTTGAGCGAGAAGACCACCGACCGCGGGAACAGTCGGTCGAGGAGCAGGAACTCCGCCGCACCCCGCTCGGTCTCCAGGCCCTTGTAGGTGCGCAGGAACGCCTCGTAGGCACCGCAGGCGCGCAGCGTGTTGGTCCAGGGGGCGGCGCCTCCCGAGCCCTGCGCGAGCGACGCGGTCGCCACCAGACGCGAGGTCATGTCGGCGCGCTCGATGCAGCGACCGAGCATCAGGAAGTGCCAGCCCTCGTCGCGCGTCATCGTCGCGTCGGCGGTGCCGTTGATCAGCGCCGCGCGCTCGCGCACCCACTGGAAGACCGACGGTGGGCGCAGCGAGCCGAAGTGACCCGACGGGATCGCCCGGTACGTCGTGTTGATGGCCTCCCACATCGGCACCGACAGCGTCTCGCGGGCCCGTCGGGCACTCTCGCGGGCGGCGCCGAGCGCCGAGGCGATCGAGACCGGTGAGGACGGGTCGTAGGCGAGCTCTCGGAGGACCAGGGTCAGGTCGGCCTGCTCGGGCATCTCCTCGACGCCCATGATCGACAGCAGCGTGCGGCAGGTGTCCTCGGCCTCGACGCCGCTCTCCTCGAGGATCAGCTGGGTCTGCACGTCGAGGATCCGCGCGGTGTCCTCGGCGCGCTCGACGTAGCGCCCGATCCAGAACATCGACTCCGCGATCCGGCTCAGCATGACGAAGCGCCCTGCTGCTGCTGTTGCTGCTGCTCCTGGCTGCGAGTCCAGGGCGTCGCTCAGCGCCGGGCCGACGCTCTGCGGCGTGGTCGGCGACCGGCGCCGTCTGCTCGCTGGTCGTGGCGGGGGAGTCGAGCCCGGGCCGGCGAGCACCCAGGTGTCCTTCGAGCCACCGCCGCGCGAGGAGTTGACGATCAGCTCGCCCTCGGCGAGGGCGACCCGGGTCAGGCCACCGGGCAGCACCCACACCCGGTTGCCGTCGTTGACCGCGAACGGGCGCAGGTCGACGTGACGCGGACCGAGCTTGCCGTCGACGAAGGTCGGCACCGTCGAGAGCTGGACCACCGGCTGGGCGATCCAGGAGCGCGGGTCCTCGAGGACCTTGCCCCGCAGCTCGTCGAGCTCCGCCTCGGTCGCGCGCGGTCCGATCACGATGCCCTTGCCGCCGGAGCCGTCGACCGGCTTGAGCACGAGCTCGTCGAGCCGGTCGAGCACCTCCTCGCGCGCCTCGGCGTCGCCGACGCGCCAGGTGTCGACGTTCTTGAGCACCGGCTCCTCGTTGAGGTAGTAGCGGATCAGGTCGGGCAGGTAGGTGTAGACGAGCTTGTCGTCGGCGACGCCGTTGCCGACCGCGTTGGCCAGCGTGACGTTGCCGGCTCGGGCGGCGTCGATCAGGCCGGGGCAGCCGAGCATCGAGTCGGCGCGGAAGTGCACCGGGTCGAGGAACTCGTCGTCGACACGCCGGTAGATCACGTGCACCTGCTCGAGGCCCTTGGTGGTGCGCATCATCACCCGGCCGCGGCGGCACTCGAGGTCGCGGCCCTCGACCAGCTCGACGCCCATGGTGCGGGCCAGCAGCGCGTGCTCGAAGTAGGCGCCGTTGTAGACACCCGGGGTGAGCACGACGACCGTCGGGTCGGGGACTCCGGCGGGGGCGGCGGCGCGCAGCGCGGCCAGGAGCCGCTGCGGGTAGCCCGCGACCGGACGGATCCGGTGCTCGGCGATCGGCTCCGGCAGCGCGGCCGAGATCGCGCGCCGGTTGGTCATCACGTAGGACACCCCCGACGGCACCCGCACGTTGTCCTCGAGCACCCGGAACTCGCCGTTGTCGTCGCGGATCAGGTCGATGCCCGAGACGTGCACGCGCACGCCGTTCGGCGGCCGTACGCCGGCGGCCTCGCGGTGGTAGTGCGACGAGGTGTTGACCACCTGGCGCGGGATGACGCCGTCGGTGAAGACCTGACCGTCGTCGTAGACGTCGGCGAGGAAGGCCTCGAGGGTCCTGACCCGCTGCTGGACGCCGCGCTCGATCGTCGACCAGGTGTCCATCTCGATGACGCGCGGCAGGATGTCGAGCGGGAAGGCCCGCTCCTCGCCGCCGATGTCGAAGGTGACGCCCTGGTCGAGGTAGTTCGCCTGCAGCGCCTCGACCCGGCCGACCAGCTCGGGGGCGGTCAGGTCGTGCAGGGACGTGCGCAGGCGCTGGTACGGCGGCCTCAGGCCGTCCGCGTCGAACATCTCGTCGTACGCCGGGCCGCGTGCGCCGCCGTAGTCGTCGAAGAGAGCGGTCATGGCGCGGACCCTACCCATCTGAGTGTTTCGGGCAGCGTTGCGCCGCACACTGCCACGTGTAGTTTCAGGACCATGAGCGACTACTGGTTCTGCCTCAAGCACCACCGCGTCGAGCAGGGCGAGGACTGTGCCCTCAGGGACCGTCTCGGCCCCTACGCGACCCAGGAGGAGGCGGCGAGCGCGCTCGAGAAGGTCGAGCAGCGCAACGAGGAGTGGGACAACGACCCGAAGTGGAACGACTGACCGCACGGCCTCGCCGTGGCCGTTCGTCGCGGTCAGCCGTGCGCCTTCCTGACCCGCGGCTCGACGCCGTGCGGAGCGTCCTGTGCCGGTCAGCCTGTTGTCGCGGTCGCTGCACCCGTAGGACACGTCGATCCGCGGACCGTCTGACGACGGTCCGGCATCGCCGTCCGTGAGCTCGTCGGTGCGATGCGCCGTACGTGGCAGCGCTCGGGCACCGTTCGCTCGAGCGTGCCGGAGCTGCCGAGAAGCGTCAGGAAGAGCACCCGCTCGGCCTTGAGCGCAGCGACGGCGAGCGTGCCGTCGTACGCACCGAGGCGTGCGGCCGTAGACGAAGCCACCGCCGGACGTCGCGACGGTCGGGTCGCCGGAGCTCCACGCGCGGCCTGCTGGTTGCCGGGCAGGGACTGGTCGGTCATCGGGACCTCCTCGTTGTAGCCCGGGACCGGGTTGTAGCCGTAGTCGCCGCCGTCGACGAGCAGGTTGACCTCGTCGTCGCGGTAGGTGCCCTGCTCGACCGACCACAGCGTTCCGTCGGCGCGCTGGCCAGGCCCTGCACGTTGCGGTGGCCGTAGGTCTGGACGTAGCGCTTGGTCCGGTTGCTGGAGCCGGCGAACGGGTTGTCGGGCCACGGTGCACCGGTCGTGCGGTCCAGCCGCAGCGTCTTGCCGCCGAGCGAGGTGAGGTCCTCGGGGTTGGTGCCGATCGCGGCGTCGCCGGTGCCGACCAGCAGCGAGCCGTCCCGCGCGACGAGCAGCCGGCAGCCGCCGTGGCGCCCGCTGGACGTCGGGAACCCGCCGACCAGCTGCTTGACCTTCGTGGCCCTGGTGGCCTGCGTCGTCGAGTCGCCAGGCGATGACGCGGACGTCGTGACCGCCGCCGCTGGTGTCGCCGCCCTGGCAGGTGTAGAAGCGGCCGTTGTCGGCGAAGTCGGGGTCGACCTCGAGGCCCATCAGCCCGGTCTCACCGGAGACCCAGACCTCGCCGCTGGGGAAGTCGACGGTGCGCTTCCTGCCGTCGCCGCACACCGAGACGGTGGCCCGGTCGCGCTGGGTGAAGAGCAGCCGGCCGTCGCCGAGCGGGCGCACGTCCCACGGGTGGTCGAGGCCGGTCACGACGCGCTTCACCTGCAGCGCCGGCAGCCGCGGCCGCGGTCTGACGCGCCGGTGGTCGTGCTCGTGCTCCGGCTCGGCTGCCGCCTGGCCGGCAGGCCGTCGAGGCAGACCAGGGCCAGGCCGAGGCCGACGGGCGAGTCCGAGAGCGAGGGGCCGCATGCTCGCCACCGTAGCGCTCAGAGCCAGCCGTTGCCGTCGGCGGCGATGACGGCCTCGGCCCGGTTGGTGGCGCCGGTCTTGCCGATCGCGGCCGACAGGTGGTTGCGCACGGTGCCCTCGGAGAGCGACCAGCGTGCCGCGCGATCGCGGCGACCGACGAGCCGTCCCGGGCCGCGCGCAGCACCTCGGTCTCGCGCGCGGTCAGCGGGGACTCGCCGGCGACCAGGCTGTCGGTGGCCAGGGCGGGGTCGACGACGCGCAGCCCGGCGTGCACCCGGCGTACGGCGTCGGCGAGCTGGGCGGCCGGGGTGTCCTTGACGACGAAGCCGGCGGCCCCGGCCTGCAGCGCGCGGCGCAGGTAGCCCGGCCGGCCGAAGGTGGTCACGATCAGCACCCGGTCGTCGGGGCCGCCTCGCGCACCGCGGCGGTGGCGGCGATGCCGTCGAGGCCGGGCATCTCGACGTCGAGCAGGGCGACGTCGGGACGGTGCTCGAGGACGGCGGGCACCACGGCGTCGCCGCAGCCGACCTCGGCGACGACCTCGAGGTCGGGCTCGAGGCCGAGCAGGGCGGACAGGGCGCCGCGCACGAGGGCCTGGTCGTCGGCGAGCAGCAGCCGGATGGTCATCGGCCGCGCACCACCGCAGGGAGAAGCCGGGGGAGAGGTGGCGGGTCGACGACGGTGGCGCCGACGTCGGCGGCGCGCTCACGCAGCCCGGCAGCCCGGAGCCGGGTCGGGCGATGGCGCCGGCGCCGACGCCGTCGTCGCGCACCTCGGCGCGGGTCGGGGTCAGCCGGACCTCGCAGGGCTGGGCGCCGGAGTGCCGGATCACGTTGGTCACGCCCTCGCGGACCGTCCAGGCGAACAGCTCGCGCAGCTCGGTCGGCACCTCGTCGGTGGAGTTGGGCAGCCGCGCCTCGATCTCGGCCGCGGCGAGCGCCGTGCGCGCCCGGGCGAGCTCGCCGGGCAGGGTCAGGTCGCGGTAGCCCTCGACCGCCCGTCGTACGTCGGCCAGCGCGTCGCGGCTGAGCCGCTCGAGGTCGGCGACCTCGGCGCGGGCCCGCTCGAGGTCGACGTCGAGCAGCCGCTGGGCGAGCTCGGCCTTGACGGTGATCACGGTGAGCGAGTGGCCGAGGATGTCGTGCAGGTCGCGGGCGAAGCGGGTGCGCTCGTTCTCGACGGCCAGGCCGGCGTTCTCCTCCTGGGCGCGGACCAGGTCCAGGTTGCGGCTCATCACCGTGCGCAGGCCGAAGACCGCGACCGAGGCGGCCATGATCGCGAAGGCCGTGCCGACCTGGCTGCCCCAGCCCTCGACGGCGCTGAGGGCGAGCGGAGGACGACGAGGACCGACGACGATCGGGCCGGCGACCCGCAGGGGAAGACCATCACGCAGCCGACGCCGACGTAGACCACGCAGGCCAGCCCGAGCTCGCCGAGCGCAGGCGACCATGACCGCGCCCGAGGACGACCAGGGTGCCGACGTAGCCGACGGCGAACCGGGCGGCGGGTTGTCGATCAGCCGCACCCGGTCCCGGCGGACCCGCACCCACAGCGCCATGTAGACCGCGGCGAAGGCCAGGGTCGCCACGATGCCGACGACGCCGGCGAGCTCGTCGCGGTGACGCCAGCCCTCGAGCAGCGGGTCGAGCAGGAAGAAGAGCCAGATCGCGGCGAAGAACGGCCCGGCGCGGTCCGAGCCGGTTGGGGTGCGCCGGTGGGGTCTCGCTCACGATGCTCAGGCTAGTCACACCCGGGCGGTGTCCTTGCTCATCCGCCACGCGGCGCCGGCGACGAAGACGCGAGCCAGGCGACGGCGTTGACCACGGCGTACCAGGGCAGCTCGTCGGTCAGCGGGGCGCGGGTGATCTCGGCGACGCCGAACATCGGGGTCCAGGTGGCGACGTGCCACAGCGCGCTGCGGTCGGTGATCGGGATGAAGACGTTGCCGAGGAAGGACAGCAGGGCCAGGCCGGGGCCGAGGATCTGCATGGCGTTCTCGCCGGGCACGAGGTAGCCGACGAAGACACCGAGCGCGGCGAAGACCAGCGTGCAGCACAGGGTCGCCAGCGCGGACGCGATCCAGACGTCGGTCGGCATCTCGGCGCTGCCCTGGACGAGGCCGGCGACGTTGACGACCACGATCGCGATCGCGCCCATGACGAGCGCGACCAGCGCCTTGATCAGGATGTAGACGACCGGGTTGAGCGGGGTCAGCCGCAGCTGGCGTGACCAGCCCAGCGCCCGCTCCATGGCGACCATCGCGCCGCCCGCGGCAGCGGTCAGCGCGGCGCCGTACAGCGCCATCGAGACCATGATGTACGCCGCGACGTTGCCGTTGCCGACCGGCTCGTCCCAGGTGGCGTCGCTGCCGGGAAGACGAAGAACAGGGCCGCCGGGAGCACCAGCGTGAAGACGACCGTGCGCCGGTTGCGGAGCATCCGGGTGAGCTCGATCCGCAGGACGGTGGGGTTGAAGCCGCCCAGCGGCGGGACTCGGCGCGTCGTCGGGTCGATCCTGCTGATGGCGGGGGGCGAGGTGGTCATGAGGCGTCTCCGGTCAGGCTGAGGAACGCGTCCTCGAGACCGTGGGAGGTGATCTCGAGGTCGCGGGCGGCGGTCTCGGTCAGCAGGTGACGCGCGACCGCGTCGCTGTCCTTGGCGTGCACGAGCACGGTGTCGCCGCGGACCTCGACCCCGTTGACGCCGCCGAGCGCGGCGAGCGCGTCGGTGTCGGCGTCGGGAAGCGTGGCGCGGACGGTGCGACCGGCGGCCAGCGCCCGGATCTCCGCGCCGGTGCCGTCGGCGACGATCCGGCCCTGGCTGATCAGGACGATCCGGTCGGCGTACTGGTCGGCCTCCTCGAGGTAGTGCGTCGCGAAGAGGACCGTCCGGCCGCCGCTCGGCGTCGCGGCGGATCGCGGACCAGAAGGCCCGCCGGCCCTCGACGTCCATGCCGGTCGTCGGCTCGTCGAGCAGCAGCAGGGCCGGGTCGGAGAGCAGCGCCATCGCGAACCGCAGCCGCTGCTGCTCACCGCCGGAGCACTTGGCGACCTTGCGGTCGGCGATCTCGGTGATGCCGGCGTCGGCGAGCACCTCGTCGACGGGACGGGTGTCGGCGAAGAGGCTCGCGGTGTAGCGCACGGTCTCGCGGACGGTGAGGTCCTTGAGCAGGCCGCCGGTCTGCATCACCGCGGACACCAGGCCGCGGGCGATCGCCTCGCGCGGGTCCAGGCCGAGGACGCTCGCGGTGCCGCTGGTGGGTCGGGAGAGCCCCAGGATCATGTCGATCGTCGTCGTCTTGCCGGCGCCGTTGGGGCCGAGGAAGGCGACGATCTCGCCCTGCTGGAGCTCGAGGTCGATCCCGCGCACGGCGTGCACGCTCTGCGTCCGTGCGAAGTCCTTGGTCACGCCGGTGAGCTGGACCGCGGCCGTCCGGGTGAGCGTGGAGGAGGTCATGACTCCAGCGTGGTCCTGATTCGGCTCCGCGTCCTCACCCGCACGTCACGAGGTCGGCATGACAATCGTCATGCCGGTCGCTCGCGCACGACCCCTCAGAAGGTGTGCTCCTCGGCCGGGAAGGTGCCGGCCTTGACGTCGTCGGCGTACGCCCGGGCAGCGTCGAGCAGTACGCCGTGCAGGTCGGCGTACTGCTTGACGAACTTGGCCATCCGGCCGGTGCGCAGGCCGAAGGCGTCCTGCCAGACCAGCACCTGGCCGTCGAGTCTCGTTGCCGGCGCCGATGCCGATGGTGGGGATGCCGAGCTTGCGGGTGACCTCGCCGGCGACGTCGCCGGGGACCATCTCCATGACGACCGCGAAGGCGCCGGCGTCCTGGATCGCCTCGGCGTCGGCGAGGACGCGGGCGGCGGCTCGTCGCCGCGACCCTGGACGCGGTAGCCGCCGAGGGTGTGCTCGGACTGCGGGGTGAAGCCGATGTGCGCCATCACCGGGATGCCGCCCTCGGGTGAGCTGCTCGATCTGCGGGCGCCATCTCGACGCCGCCCTCGAGCTTCACGCAGTGCGCGCCGCCCTCCTTCATGAACCGGACCGCGGTCAGGTAGGCCTGCTCCGGCGAGGCCTGGTAGGAGCCGAACGGCAGGTCGCCGACGACCAGCGCGCGGCGCGCGGAGCGGGAGACCGCGCGGGTCAGCGGGATCAGCTCGTCGACGGTGACGGGCAGCGAGGTCTCGTTGCCGAAGACGTTGTTGGACGCGCTGTCGCCGACCAGCAGCACGTCGATGCCGGCCTCGTCGAAGGTCTGCGCGGCGTACTGCTCGTAGGCGGTGAGCATCGTGAACTTCTCGCCGCGCTCCTTCATCTCCCGCAGGTGATGGGTGCGGACCCGCTTGACGCGGCGGTGGCCGCTGCCGCCGGACCGGTGCCGTACGGCGCGGTCTCCTCGCTCATCGTCTCTCCCGTGACGTGTCATCTCGCAGCTCCCTGATGGAGTCCACGGACCGTCACTCAGGCTAGCCCGGTACCGGCCGGATCGGCCTGTGTCGCTGGTCACGACCCGGTGCTGCTCACTCGCTCCGCGGCCGCCTCGAGGTCGGCGACCACGATCTTCCGCATCCCCAGCATCGCCTCCGTCGCCGCTGCGGCGCGGGCCGGGTCCGGGTCGGAGATCAGCTCGTAGAGCCGGACCGGCACGATCTGCCAGGACAGCCCGAACCGGTCCTTGAGCCAGCCGCAGACCGACTCCTCGCCACCGTCGGCGATCAGCGATGTCCCAGTAGTGGTCGACCTCGGCCTGGTCGGCGCAGCGTCACCGAGAACGAGATCGTCTCGGTGAAGCCGGCGTGCATCGGCCCGCCGTTGATCCCGCGGAACGGCAGGCCGTCGAGGGTGAACTCGCCGGCCATCACCGCCAGGCTCGCCGGCCGTCCTCGGGGTAGCGGGTCACGCGGCCGACCGCGGAGTTCGGGAAGACCGTGGTGTAGAACTCCGCGGCCTCCTCAGCTCGTCGTCGAACCACAGGCAGGGGCTGATCTCGGGCATGGTCGGCTCCTTCGCTCGAGTGTCATGCTCGGCTGACCGCCCTCGCGCCAGAGACTCATCGGTCGAGCCCGGCGCCCTAGACTCGCAGCGTGGACTTCTACTCCGCGTACGCCCACGGGTTCGCCCGGGTCGCGGCCTGCACGCTGCCGGTCGACGGTCGCCGACCCGGCGGCCAACGCGCGCGCCGGTGCTCGCGCAGGCCGCAGGCGTGCCACGAGGACGGCGTCGCGGTGGCGGTCTTCCCGGAGCTCTGCCTGACCGGCTACGCCATCGACGACCTGCTGCCTCCAGGACACGCTGCTCGACGCGACGCAGGCCGCGATCGACGAGGTCGTCGCCGCGTACGGCCGACCTGCGGCCGGTGCTCGTCGTCGGCGCGCCGCTGGTCGCACGGCACCCGGGTGCTCAACTGCGCGGTGGTCATCCACCGCGGGCGGGTCCTCGGGGTGGCGCCGAAGTCCTACCTGCCGACCTACCGCGAGTTCTACGAGCGCCGCTACTTCGCCCCGGGCGACGACCGCCGCGGGCGCCGTCCATCGAGGCTCGGCGGCGCCGACCGGTGCCGTTCGGCCCCGACCTGATCTTCCGCGGCCACCGACGTGCCCGGACCTGCGACCTGCACGTCGAGATCTGCGAGGACATGTGGGTGCCGATCCCGCCGAGCGCCGAGGCCGCGCTGGCCGGCGCGACGGTGCTCGCCAACCTCTCGGGCAGCCCGATCACGGTCGCCCGCGCCGAGGACCGCCGGCTGCTGGTCCGCAGCGCGAGCGCGCGCTGCAGCGCGGCGTACGTCTTCGCGGCCGCCGGCCAGGGCGAGTCGACGACCGACCTGTCGTGGGACGGCCAGACGATGGTCTACGAGTGCGGCGACCTGCTGGCCGAGGGCGAGCGGTTCCCCGACGGCCCGCGGCATGACCGTCGCCGACGTCGACCTCGACCGGATCCGCCAGGAGCGGCTGCGGCAGGGCACCTTCGACGACAACCGGCGGACCCACGACGACGCGGGTCGGCGGCGTTCCGCACCGTCGAGCTTCGAGCTCGCGCCGCCGACCGGCGACATCGGGCTGCGCCGCAAGGTCGACCGCTTCCCGTTCGTGCCCGACGACCCCGAGCGGCTCGCGCTCGACTGCTACGAGGCCTACAACATCCAGGTCTCCGGCCTCGAGCAGCGGCTGTCACGCGATCGGTCAGCCCAAGGTCGTCATCGGGGTCAGCGGCGGCCTCGACTCGACCCACGCGCTGATCGTCGCGCGCCCGGCGATGGACCGGCTCGGCCGGCCGCGCAGCGACATCCACGCGTTCACGATGCCGGGCTTCGCGACCGGCGACACCACGAAGTCCTACGCCACCCGGCTGGCCAAGTCGCTCGGCGTGACCTTCGAGGAGCTCGACATCACCGCGGCCGCGCGGCAGATGCTGGTCGACATCGACCACCCGTTCGCCGACGGCAAGCCGGTCTACGACGTCACCTTCGAGAACGTCCAGGCCGGGCTGCGCTACGACTACCTCTTCCGGCTCGCCAACCACCGCGGCGGCATCGTCGTCGGCACCGGCGACCTGTCCGAGCTGGCGCTCGGCTGGTGCACGTACGGCGTCGGCGACCAGATGTCGCACTACAACGTCAACGCCGGCGTGCCCGAAGACGCTGGTCCAGCACCTGATCCGCTGGGTGGGCGAGCAGCGGCGAGTTCGACGAGGAGACCAACGAGCTGCTCGCGCGAGATCGTCGAGCAGGAGATCACCCCCGAGCTGATCCCGACCGAGCGAGGGCGAGCAGCCGCAGTCGACCGAGGACATCGGTCGGTCCCTACACCCTCCAGGACTTCACGCTCTTCCACGTGCTCCGCCACGGCGACCGGCCGAGCCGGATCGCGTTCCTGGCCTGGCACGCCTGGCACGACGCGGACGCGGGGGAGTGGCCGCCCGGCTTCCCCGAGGCAGCGGCGTACGGCGTACGACCTCGGCGAGGTCCGGCACTGGCTCGAGGTCTTCATCGAAGCGGTTCTTCGCCAGCCAGTTCAAGCGCTCGGCGCTCCCCAACGGCCCCAAGGTCAGCGCCGGCGGCACCATGTCGCCGCGCGGCGACTGGCGGATGCCCTCCGACGCGAGCCCCACCGCCTGGCTGGCCGAGCTGGAGGCAACGTCCCGCTCGGTGGCTGAGGACCCGCGCAGGGCGTGGCGGCACCGGTAGGTGCTCGGCTCGCCGGGTTTCGAGACGGTTGCTGCGCAACCTCCTCAACCGCGACCCGGTGGTCGAGGACTCGCGCAGTCGAACCGTGCTCGACCAACCGCGTCGAGCAGGCGTGCGACCTAGGTGCAGGGGCGAGCCTCGACCCACGGACGTGCCGACTGAGGCGCGCGCCGCGCGCCGATAGGCTGCCGCCATGGGCAAGCAGGAAGACTTCGTGCTCCGCGCACTCGAGGAGCGCGACGTCCGGTTCGTGCGGCTGTGGTTCACCGACGTGCTCGGGTTCCTGAAGTCCGTCGCGGTGGCTCCGGCCGAGCTGGAGGGCGCGTTCGCGGAGGGGATCGGCTTCGACGGGTCGGCGATCGAGGGCTTCGCCCGGGTCTACGAGTCCGACATGCTCGCCAAGCCCGACCCGTCGACGTTCCAGATCCTGCCGTGGCGCGGTGGAGGGCCCCGCGACGGCGCGGATGTTCTGCGACATCGTGATGCCCGACGGCTCCCCGTCGTACGCCGACCCGCGCTACGTCCTCAAGCGCACGCTGAGCACGGCCGCCGACAAGGGCTTCACCTTCTACACGCACCCCGAGATCGAGTTCTACCTCTTCAAGGACACCCCGGTCCCCGGCGTCGAGCCGGTCCCGGTCGACCGCAGCGGCTACTTCGACCACACCGCGCAGTCGAAGGGCGCCGACTTCCGCCGCGAGGCGATCACGATGCTCGAGTCGATGGGCATCTCGGTCGAGTTCAGCCACCACGAGGGCGGCCCGGGCCAGCAGGAGATCGACCTGCGGTACGCCGACGCGCTGTCGACCGCCGACAACATCATGACCTTCCGCACCGTGATCCGCGAGGTCGCGCTGAGCCAGGGCATCTGGGCGACGTTCATGCCCAAGCCGTTCACCGACCACCCGGGCTCGGGCATGCACACCCACGTCTCGCTCTTCGAGGGCGACCAGAACGCCTTCTACGAGGCCGGGTGCGGAGTACCAGCTCTCCCAGACCGGGCCGGCAGTTCATCGCCGGCGTCCTCGCGCACGCGCCCGAGATCAGCGTCGTCACCAACCAGTGGGTCAACAGCTACAAGCGGATGATGTTCGGCGGCGAGGCGCCGTCGTACGTCTGCTGGGGCCACAACAACCGCTCCGCGATGATCCGGGTCCCGATGTACAAGCCGCTCAAGGGCCAGTCGACCCGCATCGAGCTGCGCACCCTCGACGCCGCCTGCAACCCCTACCTCGCGTACGCCGTCGTGCTGGCCGCCGGCATGAAGGGCATCGAGGAGGGCTACGAGCTGCCGCGCGAGGCCGAGGACGACGTCTGGTCGCTCACCGAGCGCGAGCGCACGAGCCTGGGCATCGAGCCGCTGCCCAAGAGCCTCAACGAGGCCATCGAGATCGCCGAGAGCTCCGAGCTGCTGGCCGAGACCCTCGGCGAGCACGTCTTCGACTTCTTCCTGCGCAACAAGCGCGCCGAGTGGGACGAGTACCGCGGCCAGGTCTCGGCCTTCGAGCGCGACCGGATGCTCCCGGTCATCTGATGGCCGAGATCCAGCCGACGAGCGCCGTGCTCAGCGAGGACGCGGTCCAAGGGCCTGCGCCGGCTGCTGCTCGTCGTCGTCGTCCTGGCCGTGCGTGCTGGTCCTCCTCGCGATCGTCGCGGCCGTCGGGCGACGTGCCCCGCTTCGCCGTGGTCGTCGGCGGCGATCGGTGTCGTGCTGCTCGGCTCGAGCGTGTTCACCCTGCAGGCTGCTCGGCCGACGCCGAGCGCGGCGCGCCGCCAAGCGCGGCTGTCGTGATCACCGCGATCTTCCTGATCGTCTTCGCTGTGCCGCTGGCCTCGGTCGCTCGTGGGCCTGCGTGATGGTCGTCGGCCGGGGTGCTGCTGCTCTTCCTGCTCTACACCCCGGAGCGTGATCCGGCGTGAGCGAGCGCGCCTCGGTGCTGGTCGTCCAGCACGACGGCGACGGCCCGCCGGCACTGTTCGGCGGCTGGCTCGCCGAGGCCGGCTGCGACCTCGACGTGCGCCGCCCGTACGCCGGCGACGAGCTGCCCGCGCTGGCGTCGTACGACGGGCTGCTGGTGCTGGGCGGCGCGATGGGCGCCAACGACGACGACAAGCACCGCGTGGCTCGGCCCGGTCAAGGAGCTGATCCGCGAGGCGCTCGACGCTCGAGCTCCCGACGCTCGGCATCTGCCTCGGCCACCAGCTGGTGGCGGCCGCGCTCGGCGGCAGCGTCGAGGTCCAACCCGCGCGGCCAGCAGGTCGGGCTGCTCGACGTCGGCTGGACCGACGCGGCGGCCGACGACCCGCTCGCTCGGCCCGCTGGCCACCCCGCGGCGCGGGGTGCAGTGGAACGACGACGTCGTCGCCGAGCTGCCGCCCGGTGCGACGCTGCTGGCCGCACCCCGGACGGCGAGGTGCAGGCGGTCCGCTTCGCGCCGACCGTGTGGGGCGTGCAGCTGCACCCCGAGGTCGACGAGACCCGTGCTGCAGCCTGGGCTGAGTCCGACCGAGGCTCCGCACGAGACGCGCGGCATCGACACCGACGCGGCTGCTGCGCGACATCGACGCAGCGCGCGCCGAGCTGGACGAGGCCTGGCGGCCGCTGGCCGAGGGCTTCGCCGGCGCTGGCGCAGGAGCACGCCGCCCGATGACGCGGCCGGCGACCAGCACCAGCAACCTGCCCCGCCTCGGCTTCGTCGACCCGAGCGACCGCGACCGACGCCGCTCGGACGTCTCGGCGGCGCCGCCGAGCCGCTGCTCGCCCTGCTCGCCCGCACCGCCGACCCGGACGCCGCGCTCGCCGGCCTGGTCCGCCTCGTCGACGTGGTCGACGACCCGGCCGGCGCTGCTCGAGGCGCTGGTCGACGACGAGGGCACCGCGATGCGGCTGCTCTGCGTGCTCGGCGCCAGCGAGGCGCTGGCCGACCACCTGGTCCGGCACCCGGAGCACTGGCGCGAGCTGACCGGACCCGACCTCGGGCTCGACCCGGCCCGCGGCGTACGCCGTGCGGGCGGCACTGCTCGCTGCCGTCGGCGCCGAGCCCGCGCCGACGCCCGTCGCGACCCTGCCCGACGCGGAGGCGGTCGACGCGCTGCGGGTGGAGTACCGCCGTCAGCTGCTGCGGCTCGCCGCCCGCGACCTGACCCACCACCTCGCGCTCGACGACGCGGCCGCCGAGCTCTCCGACCTCGCCGCCGGCACCCTCGAGGCCGCGCTCGCCGTCGCCCGGCAGCGGGTCGGCGCGGAAGCCGCCGGCAAGGCCCGGCTCGCGGTGATCGCGATGGGCAAGTGCGGCGGCCACGAGCTCAACTACGTCTCCGACGTCGACGTGATCTTCGCCTGGGCCGCGACCGACGCCGCCGGGGAGGACGACGACGCCGCGCTCAGGGCGGCCACCCAGCTGGCCAGCCACCTGATGCGGGTCTGCTCCGACCACACCGGCGAGGGCACCATCTGGCCGGTCGACGCCGCGCTGCGCCCCGAGGGCAAGGCCGGCCCGCTGGTCCGCACCCTCGCCAGCCACCGCGGCTACTACGAGCGCTGGGCCAAGACCTGGGAGTTCCAGGCGCTGCTCAAGGCGCGCCCGGTGGCCGGCGACCTCGAGCTGGGCCGCGAGTACGTCGAGATGGTCCAGCCGATGGTCTGGACGGCGGCCGAGCGCGACGGCTTCGTCGAGGACACCCAGGCGATGCGGCGCCGGGTGATCGACCACATCCCGGCCAAGGAGGCCGAGCGCCAGCTCAAGCTCGGCTCCGGCGGTCTGCGCGACGTCGAGTTCGCGGTCCAGCTGCTGCAGCTCGTGCACGGCCGCGCCGACGAGCGGATCCGGCCGCCCACGACGCTGAGCGCGCTGGCCGAGCTGACCCGCGGCGGGTACGTCGGTCGCGAGGACGGCGAGGCGCTGCACGAGGCCTACGCGTTCCTGCGCACCCTCGAGCACCGGATCCAGCTCTACCGGCTGCGGCGCACCCACGTCGTGCCCGAGGACGAGGCCGTCGCTGCGCCGGATCGGGCGCAGCATGGGCTTCCTCAAGGACCCGGTCGGGATCCTCGACAAGACCTGGCAGCACCACCGCCGCGAGGTGCGCCGGCTGCACGAGAAGCTCTTCTACCGCCCGCTGCTGACGGCCGTCGCCCGGATCTCCGGCGAGCGAGGCCCGGCTCACGCCGGAGGCGGCCGAGCAGCGGCTCGCGGCGCTCGGCTTCGCCGACCCGCGCGCGGCGCTGCGCCACCTCGAGGCGCTGACCACCGGTGTCACCCGCACCGCCCAGATCCAGCGCACGCTGCTGCCGGCGATGCTGAGCTGGTTCGCCGACGCGCCCGACCCGGACGCCGGGCTCTTCGGCTTCCGCCGGATCAGCGAGTCGCTGGGCTCGCACGCCGTGGTACCTCAAGACCCTGCGCGACGAGGGCCAGGTCGCCGAGCGGCTGGCCCGGATGCTGGCCACCTCGCGCTACGCCACCGACCTGCTCGAGCGCGAGCCGCAGGGGGTCCGGATGCTGGCGGGCGACCTGCAGCCGCTCGCCGCCGAGGCGCTGACCGAGGAGATGCTGGCCGTCGGCGCGGCGCCATGACGAGGCCGAGGCGGCGGTCCGCGCGATCCGCGGCATCCGCCGTCGCGAGCTGTTCCGCATCGCGGCCGGCGACCTGCTCGGCCTGATCGACGTCGCCGACGTCGGCGCCGGGCTGTCCCGGCTCACCGACGCCACCCTCGAGGCCACCCTCGACACGGCGGGGCGCGCCGTACGCGCCCAGCGGTCGCTCGACGAGGCACCGACCCGGATGGCGATGGTCGCGATGGGACGCTACGGCGGCTTCGAGCTGTCCTACGGCAGCGACGCCGACGTGCTGTTCGTGCACGAGCCCGAGCCGGGCGCCGACCAGCAGGTGGCGTCGTCGTACGCCCAGGCCGTCGCCAACGAGCTGCGCCGTCTGCTCGCCCTGCCCGGCCCCGACCCGGCGCTGGAGGTCGACGCCGACCTGCGGCCCGAGGGCAAGCAGGGGCCGCTGGTGCGCACGCCTGGACTCCTACGCCGCCTACTACGCGAAGTGGTCGAAGGTCTGGGAGGCGCAGGCGCTGCTGCGCGCCGACGCCGTGGTCGGCGACCTGGGGCTGCGGCAGCGCTTCGAGGAGCTGATCGACCCGCTGCGCTACCCCGGAAGCCGGGCATCTCCGACGACGACGTGATCGAGGTACGCCGGATCAAGGCCCGCGTCGACAACGAGCGGCTGCCGCGCGGCGCCGACCCGCACACCCACCTCAAGCTCGGCCGCGGCGGTCTGGCCGACATCGAGTGGACCGTCCAGCTGCTGCAGATGCGGCACGCCGGCACGGTGCCCGGACTGCGCACCTCGCGCACCCTGGAGGCGCTCGCCGCGGCCCGCGCGGCGGGTCTGGTCGACGAGGACGACGCCGCGATCCTGCAGCAGGCTGGCGCCGGGTCAGCCGGGTCCGCAACGCGGTCACGCTGGTCCGCGGCAAGCCCGCGACGAGCTGCCGCACGACATCCGCGAGCGCGCGGCGGTGGCCTCGATCCTCGGCTACCCGACCGGGTCGACCGACGCGATGGTCAACGACCACCTGCGCTACACGCGGTTGGCCCGGGCCGTGGTCGACCGGGTGTTCTGGGGTTAGGCCTACGGGCAGCTCCATCCGGTAGCCGACCCCACGGACGGTGTGGACGTAGCGATCGCCGTTGCGGGGGGTGCCGAGCTTGCGGCGCAGGTTGCCCACGTGGACCTCGACCAGGTGGGTGTCCGAGGGCCACTCGGTGCCCCAGACCGACGGAGCAGGTCCTCGCGGCTCCAGACCCGGGCGGGGGAGCGCATCAGCACGGCGAGCAGGTCGAACTCGGTACGGGTCAGCGTCAGCTCGTCGTTGTCGCGGAAGACCCGGCGACCGTCCACGTCGAGGCACAGGTCGCCGTGGTGCAGCACGTCGTGCGGCTCCGCCCCAGGCTGGTCGTCGCGGAGCCGGAGCAGGTGGGCCGCTGCGGGGCCGACGGAACATCGCGTTGACCCGAGCCTGGAGCTCGCGGGCGCTGAACGGCTTGACCATGAAGTCGTCGCCGCCGGTCTCGAGCGCGAGGAGCTTGTCGACCTCGTCGTGCGCGGGCGGTGATGATGACGACGTACGCGTCGCTGACCTGACGGATCCGTCGGCACACCTCGATCCCGTCGAGACCGGGCAGCCCCAGGTCGAGAGTGACCAGGTCGGGGTCGAGGTCACGCTGACGGCCTCGATCGCGTCCGGCCCGTTGCCGACGGTGGTGACGGTGAAGCCCTGGAGGTCGAGGGTCAGCTCGATGAGGTCGCGGACGACCTCGTCGTCCTCGACGACGAGGGCCCTGCGTGCCGTCCCCACAGGGGTGCCCATACCAGCGATGATGCCGCATCGGGCACCGGGTCGTGGCCAGGTTCGGGTCCACCGCATCCGGTTCGCGCCTGATACCGCGACGAAACAGTATGGATACGTTGCCGGACTACGTTCGCGCCTACGGCCGTGGCGAGCGGCGAACGAACAGGGATGGGCACTGTATGAGCGCGAACAAGGTCCGACTGCAGGCCATCTCGAACGTGGAGGCCTACGTCCCGCCGGCGATCAGCTTCGACCCGGGCGAGGAGCCCGGCGAGATCTTCGGCTCCAACGTCTTCAGCCTGAGCGTCATGCAGAAGCGGCTGCCGAAGTCGGTCTACAAGTCCGTGCTCGCCACCATCGAGAAGTCCGCTCCGCTGGACCCGCTGGTCGCCGACGCCGTCGCCTCGGCGATGAAGGACTGGGCGCTGGAGAAGGGCGCGACCCACTACGCGCACGTCTTCTACCCGCTGACCGGCCTCACCGCCGAGAAGCACGACAGCTTCCTCGACCCGGTCGGCGACGGTACGGCGTTCGCGTCGTTCTCCGGCAAGACCCTGGTCCAGGGCGAGCCGGACGCGTCCAGCTTCCCGAACGGCGGCCTGCGCAACACGTTCGAGGCCCGTGGCTACACCGGCTGGGACGTGATGAGCCCGGCGTACGTGCTCGAGAACCCCAACGGCAACACGCTCTGCATCCCGACCGTCTTCATCTCGATGACCGGCGAGGCGCTCGACCACAAGACGCCGATCCTGCGCTCGCAGCAGGCGATGGCGATCCACGCCGAGCGCGTGCTGAAGCTCTTCGGCTACGACAACTCCGAGCACGTCGTGTCCTACCTCGGCCCGGAGCAGGAGTACTTCCTGATCGACCGGCACTTCTTCCTGTCGCGCCCGGACCTGATCAACGCCGGCCGCACCCTCTTCGGCGCCAAGCCGCCCAAGGGCCAGGAGTTCGACGACCACTACTTCGGCGCCATCCCCGAGCGCGTGCTCGGCGTTCATGATGGACACCGAGCGGGAGCTCTTCAAGCTCGGCATCCCGGCCAAGACCCGCCACAACGAGGTCGCGCCCGGCCAGTTCGAGATCGCGCCGATGTTCGAGCGCGCCAACCAGGGCTCCGACCACCAGCAGCTGCTGATGACGACCTTCAAGACGGTCGCCAAGAAGCACGGCATGGAGTGCCTCTTCCACGAGAAGCCCTTCGACGGCGTCAACGGCTCGGGCAAGCACGTCAACTTCTCGCTCGGCAACAGCGAGCTCGGCAGCCTCTTCGTCCCGGGCGACAGCCCGCACGACAACGCCCAGTTCCTGGTCTTCTGCGCCGCCATCATCCGCGGCGTCGACCTCCACAGCGGCCTGCTCCGCGCGTCGGTGGCCTCGGCGAGCAACGACCACCGCCTCGGCGCCAACGAGGCGCCGCCGGCGATCATCTCGATCTTCCTCGGCGACCAGCTCGCCGACGTCTTCGACCAGATCGCCAAGGGCGGCGCGACCAGCTCGAAGGAGCGCGGCACGCTCGCCATCGGCGTCGACACGCTGCCCGACCTGACCAAGGACCCGGGCGACCGCAACCGCACCTCGCCGTTCGCCTTCACCGGCAACCGCTTCGAGTTCCGCGCGCCGGGCTCGAACCAGACCGTCTCCGGGCCGATGGTCGTGCTCAACACGATCATGGCCGAGGCGCTCGACTACTGCGCCACCGAGCTCGAGACGGCGGTCGCCGGACGGCACCGACTTCAACGACGCCGTGCAGGCCCTGCTCGCGACGATCATCGCCGACCACGGCAAGGTGATCTTCAACGGCAACGGCTACTCCGACGAGTGGCCGATCGAGGCCGAGCAGCGGGGACTGAAGAACCTGCGCACGACGATCGACGCGCTGCCCGAGCTGATCACGCCCGAGGCGATCGAGCTCGCCTCGAAGTACGGCGTCTTCAACGAGCGGGAGATGCACAGCCGCTACGAGATCGGCATCGAGCAGTACATCCTCAGCGTCTCGGTCGAGGCCAACCTCACCCTCGAGATGGGCCAGACGACGATCCTGCCGGCCGCGATCCGCTACCAGACCGAGCTCGCCGCCAACGTCGCGGCGCTCAAGGCGGCCGGCGTCGAGGCCGACCTGTCCAGCCTCGAGGAGATCTCCGCTCCGATCGCCGACCTCAAGGCGGGTCTCGTCACGCTGGCAGATGCGATCGCGCACGAGCACGACGAGGACGGGATGAGCGCCGCGACGTACCTCCGCGACACGGTGCTCCCGGCGATGGCTGCCGTCCGGACGGCGGCCGACACCCTCGAGGGCCTGGTGGCCGACGACCTGTGGTCGCTGCCGACCTACCAGGAGATGCTCTACATCCTCTGATCACTTACCTGATCGCTGGATGTACCGACGACGGCCCCTGGATCTCTCCTCCGGGGGCCGTCGTCGTTCAGGTCGCGAAGACGACCTCCCAGTCGCGCGCCATGCTGATGACCGTCCAGCCCGCACGCGCGGCGACGTCGGTGATCGGCTCGGGCTCGGCGAAGGTCTGGGCCGTGCTGACGTAGGCGAACTCGCGCTCCGCGTCGTCGTGGTCGACCAGCAGGGCCAGGCGTCGGGCCCGTCGGTGGCAGCGGCCCACTCGAGCATCTCGCGGTCGCCGCCCGAGTTGCCGACGCCGAGGATCGGCCGGCGCCCGAGCTGGGTCTGGATGTTGGTGACCTTCGCGGCACCCTCGTTGACGTCGCCCACCAACCGGTCGGCCCGCGGTCAACCCGGGACCGGCGCCGACGTCGGTGACGAAGTCGTAGCCGATCAGGCTGCCGACGACGGACTCCGGCGGTACGCCGTACAGGTCCTGGCTGACGGCCCGGACGAACTCGGTGCCGCCGCCCGTGACGACGAAGACCGAGAAGTCGCGGCTGCGGAGCTCGTCGATCAGCTCGAGCATCGGCTGGTAGACGGTGCCTCGGGAGGGCAGGCCGAGTGTCGGGTGCCGGGCGTGCTCCATGAAGGCGTGGACGCGGGCGGTGAACTCCTCGGGCGAGACGCCGTCGAAGAGCCCGGTCAGGGCCATCGCGATCCGCTCCAGGCCGATCTCGCCGATCGTCGCCTGGTCGCCGGACGAGCAGGGCCGCGAACTCCGGGGTCTCGGCGACGCTCGGGTCGGCGTGCACGGCGCTCTTCAACGCGTCCACGAAGAAGTCGAGCTGGACGTACGACGGCCGCTCGCACCACAGCGTGCCGTCGTTGTCGAAGCAGGCGACCCGCTGCTCGACGGGGACCGAGCCGGCAGCGTCGAGGAACGCCAGGACCGCGTCTCGGGTGCTGCCAGGACGCCAGGACGGCAGGATCTCGTCACTCATGCAGGTTGCTCCTCGTCGATCGGGCGGCGCACGCACCGGAATCCCTGGTGGCTGGTGCCGGTGTCGACCATCTGGGGTCGGCGCGCGGCGGGTCGGTAGCGCAGGCAGTAGGAGTCGGCGCACAGGTGGGACCCGCCCTTGACCACCTTGCGGGCGATCGCGAACTGCGGCTGGGCGGGGTCGAGGCTCTGCTCGCGGTCACCACCGCGTGGGTTGGCCGGGACGCAGCACGGCTTGTCGGCGTCCACGGGATGGTTGTCGGACCACCAGTCGTCGGTCCACTCCCACACGTTGCCGGCCATGTCGAAGAGGCCGTAGCCGTTGGCGGGAAAGCTGCCGACCGGTGCGGTCCGCAGGAAGCCGCTCTCGCCGGTGCTGCGCCAGGGGAAGTCCGGCCCGTCCCACGTGTTGGCCATGACCTTCCCACCGGGCCGGGCCTCATCGCCCCAGGTGTACGTCGCCCGCTCGAGCCCGCCGCGAGCGGCGTACTCCCACTCGGCCTCGGTGGGCAACGAGGCTCCGACCCAGGCGGCGTACGCCATCGCGTCCTCGTGGGCGACGTGGACGACCGGGTGATCGAGACGCCTGTCGATCGAGCTCTCTGGGCCCTAACGGGTGCTGCCAACAGGCGCCCGGCTTCCAGCGCCACCACTGGCTGAGGTGGCGCAGGTCGACCGGCCCGCGGGTCGGGGTGAAGACCATCGAGCCCGGTTGCAGGTTCTCCGCGGGCGCGTCCGGGTAGTCGGCGGGATCGAGATCGCGCTCCGCCACGGTGACGTAGCCCGTGGCGTCGACGAACGACGCGAACTCGGCGTTGGTCACCGCTGTCGCGTCGATCGAGAAGGCGTCGACCCGCACCCGGTGGGTCGGCGCCTCCTCGGGGTAGTGGTCGTCGGAGCCCATCGTGAAGGTGCCACCCGGTAGCTCGACCAGCACGTCAGGTGCTCGGCATGCCGGCTTTGAGCTTGGCCATCACCTGGTCGACGCTGAAGGTCGCCGGCGTCTGCCGCGGTGGGAACTCGATCAGGCGTCTGGAGCATCTGCGCGACGTAGGTCTGCGCCGGGATCAGCAGCCAGATGTGGTCGAGCATCCAGTCGTAGTAGGTGTTGGACGTGCCCTCGGCCTTCTCGAACGGGTCCGTGCGCAGGTTGTAGATCTTGGGCGCACGCAGCTCGACGTACGGGTTCAGCCAGATGGCGAGCGTCCCGGTGGTGCGCTGCTCGAGGAAGACGAACTTCCAGTTGTCGAAGCGCATCCCGGCGAGGTCGCCGTCGTCGGTGACGTAGAAGAAGTGCTTGCGCGGGCTCTCGTCGACCGCGCCGGTGATGTAGTCGAGCTGGTTGTGACCGTCGAGGTGCACCTTGTACGTCGTGCCGGCCAGGTCGGTCCCGACCTTGAGCCGCTCTGCGACGTCGGTGTCGCCGGCTGCGGCGAGCAAGGTCACGAACCAGTCGTTGTGGCTGATGATGCCGTTGCGTACCTCGCCGGCCGGGATGTGCCCGGGCCAGCGCACCATCGCAGGGACACGGTAGGCACCCTCCCAGTTCGAGTTCTTCTCGTTGCGGAAGGGCGTCATGCCCGGCGTCCGGCCAGCTGTTCATGTGCGGGCCGTTGTCGGTGGAGTACATGACGATGGTGTTGTCGGCCAGGCCGCTCTCGTCGAGGTAGTCGAGCACCGAGCCGACCAGCTCGTCGTGGTCGACCATCGTGTCGTGGTACTCCGACTGCCACCGCCCGGCCTTGCCGCGACTGCCGTCCTTGATGTGGGTGCGGAAGTGCATGTGCGTGGTGTTGAGCCACACGAAGAACGGGGTGTCGCTCGTCCTTGGCCTCGGTCATGAAGCGAAGCGCCTCCGGGACCACCTCGTCGTCGATCGTCTTCATCCGCTCCTTGGTGAGCGGGCCCGTGTCCTCGATGCGCTGGGTGCCGTCGCCGTTGGCCCACGAGTGGATGACGCCGCGCGGACCGAACCTCTTCTTGAAGTTCGGGAACTCCTCCTCGGTCGGGTAGTCGAACTGCTCGGGCTCCTCCTCGGCGTTGAGGTGGTAGAGGTTGCCGAAGAACTCGTCGAAGCCGTGCATGGTCGGCAGGAACTCGTCGCGGTCGCCGAAGTGGTTCTTGCCGAACTGGCCGGTCGTGTAGCCGAGCGACTTCAGCGCCGTGGCGATGGTCGGGTCCTCGGCGCGCAGCCCGATGTCCGCGCCCGGGCATGCCGACCTTCGTCAGATCCGGTGCGGTAGGGGTTCTGTCCGGTGATGAACGCGGCGCGGCCCGCCGTACAGCTCTGCTCACCGTAGGAGTCGGTGAACCGGACTCCCTCGGCCGCGACCCGGTCGATGTTGGGCGTGCGATACCCCATCAGTCCGTCGCTGTAGCAGCTCAGGTTGCTGATGCCGATGTCGTCACCCCAGATGATCAGGATGTTGGGCTGATCGGACACGGAGACCCCTCCTCGTGGCGTGGACCGGCTGACGTCGGACAGCCGTTGCGAACCTATCTCAGTGGCGGGAGGTGGCGTCCTCGACCTGACCGAACCCTGGGTTCCGAGCGGCCGCTGTCGGGTCGGGCGGCCGACTTTCACCCCCCGGGGTGGATTCCGGGGCTCGTGCGCAGGGAAATCGAGGGTATGACCCTTGCAGCGGTAGAGACCCGGCAGACGCCGCGGGAAGACCGGCAGCGCCGGACCAACGAGATGCTCGCCGAGGCGCGCACGGCGCCGCGCGAGCAGCGGGAGCGAGCGATCAACGAGGTCGTCATCGCGAACATGACCGTCGCTCGGTCCGTGGCGAGCCGCTACCGCGGACGCGGGATCCCGATCGAGGACCTGGAGCAGGTCGCCTACCTGGCACTGGTGCGTGCCGCGAGCAGGTTCGACCCCGAGAAGGCGGACGACTTCCTGACCTACGCCGTGCCCACGATCCGCGGCGAGCTGAAGCGCCACTTCCGCGACCACGGTTGGATGGTCCGCCCGCCCCGTCGGATCCAGGAGATCCAGGCCGCGGTGAGCGCCGAGTTCGCGCAGGCCGACGACCGGGACGTGACGTCCGAGGAGCTGGCGGCCCGTCTGGGCGTGACGCCGGTCGACATACGAGAGGCTCTCCAGGTCAGAAGCTGCTTCCACCCCGCGCCCCTCGACACTGGAGCAGACCTGACCTCACCGGCGCGCTGGCTCGCCGCCGATGACCACGATCAGGACGCTGCCGAGGCCAGGGTGCTGCTGGTCTCCCTGGTCAAGGACCTAGCACCCCGCGACCGGCTGATCCTCTATCTCCGCTTCTACGAGGGCCGCACCCAGTCCGAGATCGGCGAGGAGCTGGGTGTGACCCAGATGCAGGTCTCGCGATTGCTCGTCCGCATCCTGCGAGACCTGCGTAACCGGCCTTAGGGCACGTCCCTAGGGCCGCCGGAGCGGGCTGGTGCGCTTCTTGCTGTGCGCGGCAGCCTTGTCCGGAGCCGTCCAGAGATCCGGCCGACTGGCGACCCGCTTGACCGGTTGCTCGGCCTCGAGATCGTCGTACGCCGCAGCGAGGTCCCGCAGCAGGACGTCGATCATCGTCCGGCTCAGGTCGAGCCGCACGACCACCCGCATCAGGTGCACCTCCTCGGCGTCGGGAGGAAGGCTGTAGGCAGGCACGATCCAGCCGTGCTCGCGGAGCCGGGACGACAGGTGGTAGACGTCGAAGCCAGGATCGTCCTTCAGGATGAAGGTGACGACCGGCTCGGCGAGTCCCGGGTTGAGGATCGTGAACCTGCCGCTGGCCTCGAGGCGCTCGTTGAGGTGGCGCGCGTTCGCGAGCATCGTCTCCACGATGCCGGTGTAGCCACTGCGACCCAGGCGCAGGAAGTTGTACATCTGGGCCTGGATCATCGCCGAGCCGCGCGAGAAGTTGAACGTGTACGTCGGCTGCGCACCGCCGAGGTAGTTGACGCTGAAGATCAGGTCCTGGGGGAGCTTGCTCCGGTCGCGCATGACCAGCCAGCCCACGCCCGGGTAGACGAGGCCGTACTTGTGTCCGGAGGCGTTGATGGACGCGACCTGCTCGAGCCGGAAGTCGAACTTGAAGTCGGGCTCCGCGAAGGGCGCGACAAAGGCGCCGCTAGCGCCGTCGACGTGCATCGGGATGTCCCATCCGTGCTCGCCCTTGACCGCGACGAGCATGTCGTTGATCTCCTCGATCGGGTCGGACTCGCCGATGTGGGTGGTGCCGAGCACCGCCCCGACGGCGATCGTGTTCTCGTCGAGCAGCTCGCGCACGTCGTCGGCGTTGATCGTGAAGCGGTCGGGCTTCATCGGGATCTTGCGCATCTCGACGTCGAAGTAGTTCGCGAACTTGTCCCACACGACGTGGGTCTCGGCGCCGAAGACGATGTTCGGCTTGTCGGTCGGCAGGCCCGCTGCCTGCCGGCGATCGCGCCAGCTGCGCTTGTGGGCGAGCAGCCCGAGCATGATCGCCTCGGAGGAGCCGATGGTGGCGACCCCGACGACCTCGGCCGGGTCCGGAGCGTTGAAGAGCGCGCCGAGCATGTGGATGCACGCCTCCTCGACCAGCGACGCGGCGGGGTACTCCTCGTGGTCGATGTGGTTCTTGCTCAGGCTGTCGTGGATCAGCTTCTCGGCCTGGGGCTCCATCCAGGTCGTGACGAACGACGCCAGGTTCAGCGTGGGCTGTCCGTCGAGCATCAGGCTGCCGTGCAGCAGCTCGTAGGCTTCGTCCGGGGACATCCCCTCCTCGGGGAACGACAGGACGTCGATGTGCTCGCTGAAGCCCGGCAGGGAGTGGATCGGGGCCGGCCCGAAGTCGCGCGCGGTCATCGGGGGGCCACCGTCTCGCTGTCCCATGCCCGCGGCTTGACCTCGGAGCCGTGCACGGTGACGGCCCAGATGACGAGCACGTCGATGGCGATCACGATCGCCGACCAGATGGGATAGGCCGGAAGGAAGGCCACGTTGAGGAGTGCGCTCGCGAAGGCGACGATGATGGCGACGACCCTCGCCCACATCTGTCCTGCGAGCAGGCACGCGCCGGTCAGGATCGCCAGGATGCCGCCGATGATGTGGACCCAGCCCCACGTGGTGTAGTCGACGTTGACGACCAGACCGCGGGGACCGACCAGGAACACCTCGTCGCGGAAGATCGCGACGAAGCCCTCGATGATGTGGAACGCGCCGACCATCACCAGCATCATGCCGGCGAAGACGATCCAACCCACCCATCCGGTCTGCTCCGGGACGCCCCCACGTGCGGACGTTGGTTGTGTATTGCTCATTCCTGAGAACCTCTCCTCTACTGGAGCGCCATGGCGACACGCCACAGCTCTTCGGGACTGATCAGGCGCCTGGGCCACGGTGACACCGCGGCACTCGGACCGGATTCACCCACCCGGACGCTCACCCGGGTGATTCCGGTCCACCGACCGATGTCACGGACGGGGTCCCACTGGTGAACGAGACGACCTCGAGACCGAGGTCGAAGAGCTGACGCAGCACACCCCGCAGCTCGGCCTGGTCGGCCACGGTCCCCGTCAGCTGGGACCGACCATCGGCGGAGGTCAGCGTGAGCGAGTCGAACGCGTCGCGGAAGCGCTCACCGAGCTCGCCCTCGATGACGAACGTGCATGCCAACCGCGCCATGGTGCGAGCATGCCGCTAGGTCTCGGTCGGCGGATCATTCGTTGGAACGTTCACCCGGGTGACGTCCGACTCGAGAACCGCCAGGCGCTCGACCGCGGCGGCCCGCGACGACACCCCGAGCTTGCGATAGCTGGTCTTGAGGTGTGACTTGACGGTGTTGTAGGAGATGAAGAGCTGCTCGGCGATCTGCCTCTGCTCCAGGCCGGTGGCGGCGAGCCGGAGGACGGCGAGCTCGCGCTCGGTCAGCTGCTCGCCGTAGTCCGAGGTCACCCTGGTCGGCGCCTGGAGCAGTCCCCTCAGGTCGGCAGACATCGCACGCAGGTTCCCCGGGTCGGGGATGCGCGACAACAGGGCATCGGCGGCGTCGATGTTGGCGACCGCGGTAGGGACGTCGCCCAGGGCCCGCTGGACCTGCGCCCGCAACAGGTGAGCCAGCGTCAGCCAGGTCCCCGCCTGAGTGTCGCTCAGCAGGTAGATCGCGGTCGAGAAGTACGCATCGGCCTCACGGAGCTCACCCGCGAGGCGATGGTGCTCTCCGTTCGCGAGGTGCAGGAGAGCAGCGACCACCGTGTGCTCGGCTCCGACGGACGAGATGACCGTCAACAGTGGATCCAGCATTGGTGCCGCGATGGAGCGGCCGTCCGAAACGCGAGCCTCGGCCAGACCGAGGTTGCCGACGGCGATGGCAAGGAGGACCGGGTTGGTGTCCGGGATCTGACTGATAGACCGGCGCAGCGTCTCGACCGCATCTACGGGTCGGCCCAGGAGCAGCTCCGACTGTCCCAGCGCGGCCAGTGCCACTCCCTCCCAGACCGAGGACGGCGCACCGGCGACGGCTCGCTCGGCAGCCTCATGTGCACGGGTGACCTGGTTGACCGCGGTGAGGCCCTCCAGGAAGTCCACCCGGAAGCCGAGGGGGAGGCCGGCCATGTCCTGCTGATCGGCCGAGCCTGTCCTGGCGATCTCGAGAAATGCCAGGGCGTCGTCGTAACGGCTCTCCAGGGCTGCGGCGATCGCGCGCACGAAGGCCAGGTCCGGGTCGCGCACCGCGTCGGACCAGTTCAGCGCCGCCAGCCAGCGGCGTGCCAGGGCCGTCCGACCGGTCGCGACCATCGTCTGCACCTGTCCGGCGATCAGGGCCGATGCCAGCGTGACGTCGCGGGAGGCGACGGCGTGCTCGGTCGCCGTCGCCAGGTCGCCGCTGGCAGCGAGCCATGTCGCTGCGCGCACGTGCAGCTGGGGGACCAGATCGGGCCTCCTCCTGGTCAGCTCGAGGTGTAGCGCCTCGGCGAAGAGCTGGTGCAGGTGGTACCACTCGCCGTCGGCGTCCAGCGAGACGAAGAGGTTGGCGCGGACCAGGGCCGCCAGGCGCTCGCCGGACCCGGTGCCATCGACCACCGCGTCGCACAGCGCGCCGTTCATCCGCCTCAGCACGGAGATCTGGAGCAGGAACTCCTGTGTCTCTGGCTTGAGCAGGTCGAGCACGTCGGCGGTCAGATAGTCGAGCACCGTACGGCTCTCGCCGGTGAAGGAGTCGATGAAGGAGGCCCGACCGGTCTCGGGGATCAGCAGCGCCGCCAGCCGCAGCGGCGCCGGCCAACCATGGGTCCGCTCACTCAGCTTGAGTAGTTCGGGCTGTGTCAGACCGGTGACACCCACCCCCTCGAAGAACTCGGTGAGCTCCTCGAGGTCGAACCTCAGCGAATCCGCACGCAGTTCGACGAGCTCGCCGGACGCACGAAGGCGAGCGATCCCGAGAGAGGGGTCGGAGCGCGTGGACACCACCAGCTGGACCCGGGGCGGGCGGTAGGCAAGGAAGAACTTGACCTGTTCGTCGACCGCCGCGTTCTCGACCAGGTGGTAGTCGTCCAGGATCAGGACGAGGGGGCCGACCCCGTCGGACAGCTCGGCGAAGAGCTCCGGCAGCACCGACTCGATGATCTGACCGGGGCCGGCTCGCAGTGCGGCCCGGGACCGCTCGCCGACCGGTGCCCCTGAGCGGGCCAGGGCTGCGACGATGTGGGTCCACAGTCGGACCGGCTCCGCATCCGCCGCGTCGAGACTCACCCAGGCATAGGTGACGCCGGAGGCGGCGGTGTCGACCCACTCCGTGAGCACCGTCGTCTTGCCGAACCCCGCTGGCGCCGACAGGAGCGTCAGCATCCGGTCGCGGCCACGGTCGAGGGTCGCGAGCAGGTGCGGCCGACGGACCGAGCCACTGGGGCGCCGGTGTGGGACGAGCTTGGAGGCGATGACGCCGATCCGGGCAGCGGACTCCGCCGCCTCGCCCTCGGTTCTGCCGACCACACCTCACCTCTCTGGTCCCCAGGGTCCGTCGTACGGCGGGTGTCGGCTTCCCCCGATCCGGGTGAGACCCGCTCTGAAACCGGACTCCTCGCCCTGCTCCACCCCCTGCCAGGGATTCACCCGGGTGACGCCCGGAGCGGGTGATGGCGCGGATCGCCCCGCTGCAGGACCATGGATCGAGGCGCCGTGGGCGTCCTCTGTGCAGGCCACGCAAGGAGAAACAAGATGACCGTGCTCGCCTCGTCCTTCGGCAACGGAGACGTGTTCCTGTGGATGCTCGAGTTCTTCCTCTTCGTCATCTGGTTCTGGCTGCTGCTGACCATCTTCAGCGACCTGTTCCGTGACCACGAGATGTCCGGCGGTCTGAAGGCCGTCTGGATCGTCGTCCTCATCCTCTTGCCCTACATCGGGATCCTGATCTACCTGATCGCGCGTGGAAAGGGCATGGCCGGTCGCGCCGCTGCCCAGCACAAGCTCATGCAGCAGCAGATCGACGCGCACATCCGCGCGACGGCCGGTGGCGGCACGTCCGCCGCTGATCAGATCTCGCAGGCCAAGGGGCTCCTGGACTCCGGCGCGATCGACCAGCAGGAGTTCGACAAGCTCAAGGCCGCGGCTCTCGCCGGCTGACAACTGGTCACCGAGCTCCTGGCCTGAGTCGATGGTCCAGCGGCCGCTGTAGCCCGGGCGCCTTCTTGGTGTCGACGGCGTCCTCGGCGTTGGGCGGGTCGTGCCGGCAGCTGGTCCTGTCCGATCCGCTGCAGCCCGCGGTGGCGAGCAGGAGGACGGTCGCGGCTGCCCAGGTCCGACGTCCCATCACGAACGCGACGCTGTCGCGGCGCGCGGAACGCCAGGTGATCGGTTCGCCCGAAATGGATGAGGTGATGGACAGCCTTCCGTGGTCTGGTCGAGCGCGGAGAGCGATACGGCCACGTCGTGAGAGGTGATCATGGAAACCTGGCAGGAGTCGCGACGATGACGTCGAGCGGCGCACCCATCGAGTTCGAGGGTGTGGTGAAGACGTTCGGCGACAGGACCGTGCTCGATGACCTGACCTTCTCCGTCCCCGAGGGGACCGTGGTCGGCCTGCTCGGGCCCAACGGTGCCGGCAAGTCGACGGCCATGCGGGTGCTGCTCGGCCTGCACCACGCCACGGCCGGCCAGGCTCGGGTCTTCGGCAAGACATCGCGTGATCGCGGCTTCCGCGAGGCCGTGCGCCAGGTGGGCACCATCATCGAGGCACCGCCGGTCTACAAGAGCATCAGCCCGATGCACAACCTCGCGATCAGGATCGCGGCCACGGGCCGGTCGATGAACGACGCCGAGGTGCGCGCGATCATCAACCGGGTCGGGCTGGCGGAGCGCGCCGACGACCCGGTGAAGGAGTTCTCGCTCGGCATGCGGCAGCGGATGGGCCTCGCCCTGGCGCTCGTGGGCGACCCCAAGATCGTGGTGCTCGACGAGCCGACAAACGGTCTAGACCCCGAGGGAGCCGTCGAGGTGCGCAACCTCATCAGGGAGCTGCCGAGGCGAGGCGCGACCGCGCTGGTCTGCACCCACCGGCTGGCCGAGATCGAGGCGACCTGCGACTACGTGGTCGTGCTCCAGCAGGGCCGGCTGATCCAGCAAGGCACCCTCGACGAGATCCGCGCCATGTCGCGGGTCGCCGGACACCGGATCGAGGTGCCGGACGGCCAGACCGACCGAGCGGTGGAGATCCTCCGCGGACTCGACCTCGGCGACGTCACCCTGGTCGACGGTGCCATCAGCACAGCGTCGACCTCACCGGACCCGTCCCTGATCACCGAGACGCTCGCCCACGAGGGGATCTACCTGCAAGCCCTGTCGACGAAGAAGGCCAGCCTCGAAGAGGCGTTCCTCGAGCTCACAGGCTCTGCCGAGGCACAGGAGGCGACCTCATGAAGGCCGAGATCGCGAAGGTCCGCTACCTGCCCCTGCCGCGCGTCGTCGCCGCGGTCGCCTTCGTCGTGGCTGTCCTGCCCGGAACCTTGCTGTTCATCTTCCACCCGGCGCACCAGGGCATCTACCTGGCGTCGAGCCCGATCTCCTTCTCGCTGGTTCTCGGTGTGCTGGCCATCGCGCTCGGCACCTGGATGGCCACGATCGACGTGACCTCCGGCACCCTCCAGCGGACTCTGACTGCCGAGTCCGACCGCAACCGGGTGCTGGCGTCGAAGTTCGTCACCCTCACCGGCGTGGTGGTCTTGCTGGTCATCGCCGCCGGCGCCGTCACCGGTGGGCTCACCGACGTCGCCATGGACAACGTGGGGCAGTCTGACCGCGGCGCCCTGCTCCGGGCCCTGCTCGGGACGACCCCGGACATCCTCCTCGGCGCCTGGATCGGCTTCGGCTTCGGCCTGCTCACCCGCTCGATGGGTGGTGGCATGACCCTGGCGATCGTGTTCGCCTTCGTCGTCGACGGCTTCATCGGGTTCATCCCGCACGCCGGCCAGTGGTACTACTCGAGCTTCACCGCCGGGATCGACTCCCGGATCTCGGGCCTGGCGGGCGCCGCGACGCCGGACCACGGGCTCGCGTTGTCGGTGATCGGCGCCCTGGTGTGGGCCGCGATCGTGGTCACCCCCGGCTGGGTGGCCTTCAACCGGGGCGACCTGAAGTAGCGTCAGCAGGTTGAAGGTGCCGTCGGCGACCAGGACGACACCGAGCACGACGAGGGCGGTCAGGAGCAGGCAGGCCACGGCCTCGGCGCGGCGCGACTCCGGGGCGCTGGGGCCTCGGTCTGAGTGGTCAACGGTTCGGTCGCACCAGCGGGAAGAGGATGGTGTCGCGAATGCTCAGCCCGGTCAGGTTCATCACGAGCCGATCGATGCCGAGGCCCATGCCGCCGGTCGGGGGCATGCCGTACTCGAGGGCTTCGAGGAAGTCCTCGTCCACCTGCATCGCCTCGGCGTCGCCGGCGGCGGCGAGCAGTGACTGCGAGACCAGCCGCTGGCGCTGGTCGACCGGGTCGACCAGCTCGGAGTACGCAGTGCCCTGCTCGGCGCCGAAGATGACCAGGTCCCACTTCTCGGCGAGCCGCGGGTCCAGGCGATGTGGCCGGGTCAGGGGTGCGTTCTCCTTCGGGAAGTCGGTGTAGAACACCGGCGTCGTGGTCTGGCCCTCGCACAGCTCGCCGTAGATCTCCTCGAGCAGCCAGCCCCACGAGGGGTCGAGGTCGTACTCCAGCCCGATCCGGTCCGCGTGCCGCTTGAGCTCCTCGATCGAGGAGTCGGCGGTCACCTCCTCGCCGAGAGCCTCGGAGACCGCCTGGCAGATCGTCTTCACGGGCCAGTCCCCGGACAGGTCGTACTCGACGACCTTGCCGTCGGCGTCAGGACGACGCGCGACGGGTGAGCCGTAGATGGCCACCGCCGCGTCCTGGATCATCTGCTGCGTGAGCATCCGCATCGTGTCGTAGTCGCCGTAGGTCTCGTACACCTCGAGCGAGGTGAACTCCGGGTTGTGCTTGAAGTCGACGCCCTCGTTGCGGAACTGCCGGCCCACCTCGAAGACCTTCTCCATCCCGCCGACGAGCAGTCGCTTGAGGTGCAGCTCGGTCGCGATCCGCAGGTAGAGGTCCATGTCATAGGCGTTGATGTGGGTCTCGAACGGCCGGGCGTTGGCGCCGCCGTGGATCGTCTGCAGGATCGGGGTCTCGACCTCGGTGAAGCCACGGTTGTGCAGGGTGTCGCGGACGCTGCGCACGATCGTGGATCGCTGGTAGGCGACGGTGCGGGCGTCCCCCCGCACGATCAGGTCGACGTAGCGGGCGCGGATCCGAGCCTCCGGGTCGGTGAGGCCCAGGTGCTTGTCGGGAAGCGGACGCAGAGACTTGCTGGTGATCTTCAGCGACTCGGCGAGCACCGAGAGCTCACCGGTGTGCGTCGTCATCACCTCACCGGTGACGCCGATGTGGTCGCCCAGGTCGAGGCCGTGGGACCACAGGTCTGCGTCCTCGGGGCTGAGTCGCGTGGTGTCGACCATCACCTGCAGGTCGCCGCTGCCGTCCCGCAGGGTGGCGAAGCCCAGGGTGCCCATGTCACGCCTGAGCAGCATCCGCCCGGTCACCGACACGGTGCGACCGGTCGAGGTGTCGGGGGCGAGGTCTCCGGCCTCGGCGCGGACCTCCTCGAGCATGTGGGTCCGCGGGTAGCCCACGGGGTAGGGGTCGACGCCCTGGCTCTTGAGCCGATCGAGCTTGGCCCGCCGGACCCGGATCTGCTCGGGCAGGTGGTCGGTGGAGAGTGCTTCCGCAAGTACGTCACGAGGTGGCGGGATCAGGGCGAGCACGGCCGCTGCGTGGTCGGCGCCACCGGTGTCGAGCGACTCCGGGACGTTGCCCTTGCCGTGCAGCCTCGCGATCGAGGGCCGGGTGAGGAAGCCCTCCGCGCTGCCGGCCGCCGTACCGACCCGCGGGAGGTCGGAGGCGTACTGGTAGCCCATGTAGCGCGGCTGCCACTCCGGCTGGTACTTCGCGTTGGAGCGGTAGAGGGACTCGAGCTGCCAGGTCTTGCTGGCGAGCAGCAGTCCCTGGCGCCAGAGACGGGCGATCGGGCCGGCGCCGATCTCGGCACCGCGCTCGAAGGCCTCGCGGAACATCGCGAAGTTCAGCGACACCGGACCGATCCCGAACCCTGCGCCCTGCTGGGCGAGGTGGGCCACCATCAGCTCGACCAGGCCGTTGTCGGCAGTGGGGTCACGTCTCATCAGGTCCAGGGAGAGTCCGGTCCGACCCCACGGCACGAAGCTGAGGAAGCCGCGAAGTTGTCCATCGGTGTCGTGGGCGGAGACCAGCACACACTCGCCGTCGAGGGGGTCGCCGAGTCGTCCCAACGCCATGGAGAAGCCCCGTTCGTCACCGCCGTCACCGCGCCACCGACCGGCCGCCTCGTTGAGAGCGGTGAAGTCGGAGTCACCGAGAGTCGCGTGCCGGACGACGGTCGTGGTGTAGCCGCGACGCTCCATCCGCGTGACCGACTGACGCACCGCCTTCATGCCCGGTCCGTTCAGGGAGAACCTGCCCAGGTCGACGATCGCCTCGTCGCCGATCTCGAGCATGGTCAGGCCCACGTCGGCGTAGGTGACGGCGCCTTCGTGGCCGGCACCCATCACGGCGAGGGACAGCCCGTTGGCACGGGCCTCCTCGCGCCAGCGCTCGAGCGCCTCCGGCCAGTACGTCGGATCGCCGACCGGGTTGCCACTGGCCAGGCTCACGGAGCCGATGGTGCGGTAGGAGATGCCGGCGCGGGCCGTCCGGGCATCGCCGGTGTCCCAGACGATCGCCTTGTCGCGGCGAGTGGCGAAGTAGCCCAGGGAGTCGTGCTCGCCGAAGTCGCGGATCAGGGCACGGACCTTGGCCTCGTCGGCGACGTCGAGCGAGCGAGTGTCCTTCGGAGCCCGGAAGAGCACGGTGGCGGCGCCCACGATGACGAGCGCGCCGACCAGTCCGATCACGAACCGCACCCACAACGGGGCGGTCGCCGCTGCCGCGGTGCCGACCTCGCCGATGTCGGCGACCATCGAGTTGTAGACGAAGCTCATCGACGCCGCGTAGTCGGGCGAGTCACCGAAGACGCTCACCAGGGCGGCGCCACCGAAGAGGACGACCGCACCGCCCAGCAGGAAGACGGCGATCGCGGCGCGGGCGCTCCCCGGGACCCGGCGAGCGCTGAACTGCGGGCGCGCCTGGATCGCAATGACGATCACCGCTCCGGCGAGCACCAGTCCGATGGCCGGGAGCACCCGCTCGGGGCCTTCGATGAGGCCGACCACCCGAGCGATCTCGGGCAGCAGCAGCCACCAGAGGAACATGACCCACCAGGCGGATCGCAGCCGGCGGCGCAACGCGATGCCCATCACGAACAGCAGCGCTGCGTAGACCAGGTTCGGCACGATCGGGATCAGCAGCTGCGAGACCGGATCGTCGGACTCGGAGAAGAAGCGACGCCAGTCGGGAACGAGCGAGACCACGGCGACGAACGCCGAGAAGATCAGTGCCGCGGCGGCGAATCGGTCGGGCCAGCGGTCGTCGTGCGGCAGGTGGATCGCCAGTCTGCGCTCCGAGCGGGGAAGGTCGGCCCCGGCGTCCTGCTCAGCGTCGTGAGCCGAGTCGCCAGACTCAAGCAGATCGGTCATGGGTCGAACCTCCAAGGATGTCGGTCGGGAGCTTCGGATCAGGCGGCGCACGGAGCCCGTCGTACGCCGCGAAGATGCCCAAGCACACGATCCAGGCGCTGATGCACAGGATGTGGAACCGCTGGCTCAACCCGGTCGCCAGCGATTCGTCGTCGATCATGGTGAAGATGCCGAAGGCCGCGCTGGCGACGATGCCTCCGACGACGACCTCGAGCCAGGCGGCGCGGAAGAACCACCGGGGACCGGTGTGCCAGAGGGCGATCCCGATCGCGCCGGCGCCGACGAAGAGCAGCGTGTCCGACGCGATGCTGCTGCCGTCGTGGACGAGCGTCTTGAACTGCTCGGTGGTGCCCGGGCAGGACTCGCCCTCGCCGCAGGGCAGTGGGACGAACGCCGCGACAGCGGCCAGGATCGCGAACGCCGCCGTCGACCAGATCGCCACCTCGCGCCAGGGTCCGGGTGGCAGTCCGCGACGTACCAGGGGCAGCAGCACCAGCACCAGGACGGCGCACACCACGTCGGTCACCCGCAGCAGGGTGGCGTTGGCCGCACCGGACACCTCGAGGTCACTGACGACCGTGTTGAAGTGGTCCCGGCTGATCAGCCAGTCGAGGATGAAGTTCGAGTAGAGGAAGGCGGCAATGACGCCCGTGGCGATCAGCGCTGCCTGCGCTGTCTTGTTGGGCTCGCTCACGCAGGAACCCTAGGTGAGGTTCGTCGTGGGACGGTCGCGTACTCGCGGGCCCGGTGGCTGGACAGCGCCAGGAGCACCAGGATTCCTCCGCCGATCGTCGGCAGGCTGTTGATGCTGGCCGATCGATCGCCGCCGACCGCGTCGACGAAGGCCGTGATCGTGCTGATGGCGCACGCCGACATCAGAGCCAGACGCGCCCAGTTGCGACCTGCGAGCACCGCTGCGACGAGAGCGAGGTCGACCACCGCCGCCAGCACCGTCACGATGAGTGCCGCTACCCGGAGGGTGTGCTCGTCCGACGGGATGCTGTAGCTGTTCGTGAGATCCAGCGTCTCCGGCGCGACGATCACCAGGAGCGCGAGCAGGATGTAGTAGAGGCCGCGGGCGAACGCGATGCTGGCGCCGATCACGGTCTGCACGGGCCGGCGGCTGCGGCTGTCGGACGGTTCGGCGACCGGGATGCCGTCGAGCCGACCGACGTCGAGGATCGGCAGGTCTCCGTCGGTGTTGATCCGGTCCCCACCGCCGTTGCGGGCGTGGTAGCCCGACGAGAAGTTCCGGATCACGTCGACGCGGACGGCCGGCTCGGCAGCCGAGACCGTCTCGACGATGAAGTCGCGCTCGACGTCGGTGTTCGCATCGATCTTGTGCGTGATCTGCAGGGTGAAGAGCGACAGTCCGACCCGACGGTCGAAGGTCCCGGCCGCGAGCCAGTCGACCTCGAACCCGCCGGGGAGCATCCAGCCCTCCGGGCACCGCCAGAACCTGACGTGGTGTCGTTGGGAGGGATTGCCGGCCACCTCCTGCTGGTAGGAGAAGTCCTGCGGTCGGTCGAAGAGGATGAGCGGGCTGACCGGCGCCTGCGGGTAGCTGCGGCGGCGCAGGGTCGAGGTGGTGATCCGCGTCGACGAGCGCAGATCGATCTGGTCCGCCAGGATCCAGCCGGCCGACTCCATCGCAGCGCGGACCTGGCCCTCGTCGCCGCGCAGACCGAGGTTGACCGGGTCGCCGAGCAGACCGTCGCTGGTGCGGGTGCGCCCCAGGAAGTAGTCGGGGACGTAGAGAAGCGTGAGGACGCGGTGCAGCCGAGGCAGGACCAGGTAGGAGAAGAACACCCAGAAGACGATGAGCAGCAGCGTCGCGCTGTGGTTGTGGAGACCGTCGTGCACGAGGAGGTAGGCCAGCCACAGTGCCGCCAGAGCGGAGAAGGCGAAGAAGCCGCCGTCGATGACGTCCATCAGGGACCAGGTCCGCTCACGCTGCCAGAACCTCGCCATGGCCGCATCCTAGGGACACGATGTCGGCGCCGGGACGCATGGGCGATCGAACCACTAGCGTCACCCTGTGGTCCTCGGTCTGGTGATGGCGTTCGCGGCGGCCGTCTGTTACGGCGTCGGATCGGTACTGCAGGCGATGGCGGCCCGCGACACCGAGGCGGTCGAGGGTCTGGACCCGCGACTGCTCGGGCGGCTCCTCACGTCGTGGCGCTACGTGGTCGGGGTGAGCCTGGACGGCCTGGGATTCCTGCTCGGGCTGGTCGCCGTCCGATCGCTGCCCCTGTTCGTGGTCCAGTCGATCGTCGCGAGCTTCCTTGCCATCACTGCCGTGCTGGGCGCCCTCCTGCTCAAGATGCCGCTGACTCGGCGGGACAAGGTCGCCCTCGGTGTGGTCATCGGGGGCCTGGTCCTGGTGGGAGCCTCGGCAGCGGGGGACACCGAGGTCGACGTGAGCCGGGCCGAGGAGTGGGGAGTCCTGGTCGCCGCCGTCGTCCTGGCCCTGGTGTCGGTGCCCCTTGCGCGGTTGTCCGGGGCGAAGGGCGCGGCCGCGCTGGGGTCCGTGGCCGGCCTCGCGTTCGGTGCCACCGCGGTCGCGTCACGCATGCTGCCGGGCGACCTGTCGCCGGACAAGATCTTCGGTCAGCTGGGCACGCTCCTGAGCAGCCCGTCGACGTACGCGCTGGTGATCGCCGGCGTCGTAGCGCTGCTGACCTACTCGATCGCCCTGCAACGAGGCAGCGTCACGCAGGCGACCGCGCCCCTCGTGGTGGGGGAGACCGTCGCGCCGGCCCTGGTCGGCATCGCGATTCTCGGCGACCACACCCGCCCGGACTGGGGCTGGGTGGCGGTGGTCGGCTTCGCCCTGTCGGTGATCGGGGCGATCAGCCTGGCCCGCCACGGTGAGGTGTCCGAGCCGGGCCCCGATCCCGCGACCGCAGAGATCTTCACGGACAACGGGTAGCGAGACGCGCTTGCGCCGTGGAAGGTTGGTAGCGCCACGACATCGATCCCGGGGGAGAGACCATGCCCGATGCCCAGCAGGATGCGCGACCGCTCGACGAGGATGAGCTGGAGGGCATCGACGGGTGGTGGCGGGCGGCCAACTACCTGGCCGTCGGCCAGATCTATCTCCTGGACAACCCGCTGCTCGAGCGCGAGCTGGTGCCCGAGGACATCAAGCCGCGGTTGCTCGGCCACTGGGGGACCAGCCCCGGTCTCAACCTGGTCTACGCCCACCTGAACCGGTTGATCCGTCAGCGCGACGTCAACGCGATCTTCCTGGCCGGCCCCGGCCATGGCGGTCCGGCAGTGGTCGCCAACGCCTACCTCGAGGGCACCTACAGCGAGTTCTATCCCAGCATCACCGAGGACAAGGAGGGGATGCAGCGGCTGTTCCGACAGTTCTCCTTCCCCGGCGGGATCCCCAGTCACGTCGCACCGGAGACACCCGGCTCCATCCACGAGGGTGGCGAGCTGGGCTACGTGCTCTCCCACGCGTACGGCGCCGCGATGGACAACCCGGATCTGGTGGTCGCTGCCGTGGTCGGCGACGGTGAGTTCGAGACGGGTCCGCTGGCGGCGTCGTGGCACGCCAACAAGTTCGTCAACCCCATCACCGACGGAGCCGTGCTCCCGATCCTGCATCTCAACGGCTACAAGATCGCCAACCCGACGGTGCCGGCCCGGATCCACCGCGACGAGCTGGAGAGCCTGCTGCGCGGCTACGGGCACGAGGTGATCACCGTGGAGGGCGACGACCCCGCTGAGGTCCACCAGCAGATGGCTGCCGCCATGGACCACGCCCACGACACGATCGCCGAGATCTGGCGCGCTGCCCGCGAGGACGGTGACGTCGAACGTCGGCCGTGGCCGATGATCCTGATGGTCACCCCCAAGGGCTGGACCGGCCCGAAGGTCGTCGACGGGCTGCCCGTCGAGGGCACCTGGCGTGCCCACCAGGTGCCGCTGGCGAGCACGCGCGAGAACGGCGAGCACCGCGCCCAGCTCGAGGAGTGGCTGCGGTCCTACCGCGCCGAGGAGCTCTTCGGGGAGGACGGTGCCCTGATCGGACCGCTGCAGGACCTCTCACCGCGCGGAACCAGGCGGATGAGCGCCAACCCCCACGCCAACGGTGGCCTGCTGAAGAAGCCCCTGAAGCTGCCCGACTTCCGCGACCGCGCCGTGGAGGTGGTCGAGCCCGGCGCCTCGATCCACGAGCCGACGAAGGTCCTCGGGGAGTACCTCATCGACGTGGTCCGCGACAACATGACCAACTTCCGGATCTTCGGACCCGACGAGACGGCCTCCAACCGGCTCAGCCCGGTCTACGAGGTGACCGACAAGGTCTTCGCGGGCGACATCATCGCAACCGACGAGCACCTCGCCCGGTCGGGCCGTGTGCTCGAGATCCTCTCCGAGCACACCTGTCAGGGGTGGCTCGAGGGCTACACGCTGACCGGTCGGCACGGCCTGTTCAGCTGCTACGAGGCGTTCATCCACCTGATCGACTCGATGTTCAACCAGCACGCGAAGTGGCTCAAGACCACGCGCGACATCCCGTGGCGACCGCGCGTGCCGAGCCTCAACTACCTGCTCAGCTCCCATGTGTGGCGCCAGGACCACAACGGCTTCTCGCACCAGGATCCTGGTTTCATCGACCACGTGGTCAACAAGCGTGCCGAGGTCGTGCGCGTCTACCTCCCGCCGGACGCCAACACCCTGCTCTCGACCATGCAGCACTGCCTGGAGAGCGAGCACTACGTCAACGTCGTCGTGGCCGGCAAGCAGCCGTCGTACGACTGGCTGACCGGGGACGAGGCCGACCTGCACTGCGCCCGCGGCGCCGGCATCTGGGAGTGGGCGTCCAACGACGACGGCGACCCCGAGGTGGTCGTGGCGTGCGCCGGCGACGTGCCGACCCTCGAGGCGCTGGCCGCTGTCAAGATCCTGCGCGAGCACCTGCCCGAGCTGAGGATCCGGTTCGTCAACGTCGTCGACCTGATGCGGCTCCAGGACGAGACCGAGCACCCGCACGGGATGGCGCAGCGCGACTACAACAACCTCTTCTGCGTCGACGTCCCGGTGATCTTCGCCTATCACGGCTACCCGTGGCTGATCCACCGGCTGACCTACCGCCGGGCCAACAACCAGCACCTCCACGTCCGTGGCTACAAGGAGGAGGGCACCACCACGACGCCGTTCGACATGGTGATGATGAACAGCATGGACCGCTACCACCTGGTCATGGACGTCATCGACCGCACGCCCTCGTTGGGCTCGCGGGCCGCGTCGTTGCGTCAGGAGATGGTCGACACGCGTCGCCGGGCGCGCCAGTGGACCCGCGACCACGGCGACGACCTCCCGGAGGTCCGCGACTGGCAGTGGACGACCCAGGGTCAGTCCCCGGAGGTCGGCAACTCGCCGTCCGTCACCCCCGCGGCGACCACGAGCGCCGACTTCTAGGCGAGGAGTACGGCGGCCTGGCGGGCGATCGCCAGCTCCTCGTTGGTCGGCACCACGAGCACGTCGACGGGGGAGCCGGCCGCGGAGATCCGTCGGGCGCCGGAGTCGTCCGCGGTGTTGCGTTGGGGGTCGAGCACGATCCCGAAGGTCTCGAGGCCGAGCAGCGCGGCCGCACGCACCCCGGCATGGTGCTCGCCGACTCCTGCGGTGAAGGTGATGACGTCGGTGCCCGAGAGGATCGCGAGGTAGGCGCCCAGATAGCTGCGGAGCCGGTGGACGTAGACGTCGAACGCCGCCTGGGCGCGCTCGTCACCCTGTCGGATCGCGTGGTCGATGTCGCGGAAGTCGGTGAGGCCGGTCATCCCGCGCATCCCGGACCGGTGGTGCAGGAGGTCCTCGAGGCTGTCCAGGTCGAGGTCGCCGTGACGCAGCAGGTGCAGGAGCAGGCCCGGGTCCAGGTCACCGGCGCGGGTCCCCATCACCAGTCCTGCCAGGGGTGTGAGCCCCATCGAGGTGTCCACCGGCCGCCCGTTGCTGATCGCCGCTGCGGACGCGCCGTTACCCAGGTGCAGGACGATCTGGTCGATCTCGTCGACCGGCCGTCCGACGACGTCGGCCGCGGCGGACGCGACGTACTGGTGGCTGATGCCGTGGGCGCCGTACCGACGGATCGCCTCGGTGCCGACCACCTCCGGAGGGAGGGCGTACGTCGCTGCCGCGTGCGGTAGGTGCGCGAAGAAGGCGGTGTCGAAGACGGCGACCTGGGGGAGCCCCGGGTAGTGCGTCATGGCACTGCGGATCCCTGCTGCGGCCGGCGGGTTGTGCAGGGGCGCCAGCCGGGCCAGGTCGTCGATCTTGCGGAGCACGGCGTCGTCGACGACCGTCGCGGTCACCAGGTCGGCCCCACCGTGGACGACCCGGTGGCCGATGGCGCTCAGGGACGACGCGGCGACGTCGTGGTGCCCCAGATCGGAGCGCATCACGTCGAGGGCTGCGTCGTGGTCGGGCACCTCGGCTCCGCCGATGCGCTCGACGAGGCCGCGGACCTGCGCGATGCCGCTCGTCGGATCGACGACCTGGTACTTGAGGGACGACGACCCCGCGTTGAGGACGAGGACGAGGTCCGTCGGGCCCGGTCGGCTCATCGACACTCCAGACGTTGAGGGGCTGGTGCACCAAGTCCACCACGAAACCGCGATACCGCGGACCGGGCCATCGGCCCGCTCCGGGCGTCAGGTGCGGATGCCCCCGAGGACCACAGCCGTCGTCTTGTCGATCCAGTCCTCGGTGAGTCCGTCCGGGCCGCGGACGAGCACCGCGACCAGCGCCGCACCGATGACCAGCTCGACGAGGGTGACGGCGTCGACGTCTGCGCGGACCACTCCCGCGACGGAGGCGGTCCGCAGATACTCGTCGATGCCGCTCCAGCCCTCGGACGAGAACCGCTCGAGCAGTCGGGCGTGAAGTGTGGGGTCCGCCGAGGCCTCGGCGATCAGGCCGGGTACGGCGACCCGGGCCAGCGGGCTGGTGAGCAGCTTCGCCGTCGTCCGCACGAGCTCGCGGATGTCGGTGTCGAGCACCCCCGTACGTGGCGGCTCGTTCGTGACGCTGTCGCGGAACGCGGCCTCGTGGACGAGGTGGGCCTTCGTCGGCCAACGCCGGTAGACGGCCGGGCGGGAGGTGCCGGCTCGCTCGGCGATCGCAGCAACCGTCACCTCGGCGTACCCGACCTCGCTGAGCAGCTCCGCGGCGGCGTCGAGCACGGCGCTGTCGATGCGCGCGTCACGAGGTCGACCGTTTTCGTTTGCCATCTCCGTGACGAGTGTAACGTAACTAGGTGTGACCTCACTCACGTGCGAGATAGTCGAGCTGTCGGACGTCGTCGACGCGCGGTACGGCGGCAAGGCGCTCGGTCTGGCCGAGCTGTCGGCCGCCGGGTTCGCCGTACCGTCCGCGTTCGTCGTTGCCAACGCGGACCCCGATGCGCTCCCGGCAGACCTGCGGGAGCGCTACGACCGGCTGGTCGCCGCTGGGGCTGTCGCGGCGGTCGCCGTACGGTCCTCGGCGGCCGGCGAGGACGGCGCCGAGAGCTCCTTCGCCGGGCAGTACGAGACGGTCCTCGGGGTCCGCGACTTCGAGGGGCTGGTCGACGCGGTCCGGCACTGCGTCGCGTCGACCGGATCCGACCGGGCTGCCGCCTACCAGGCCGACACGGGGATCTCCGGAACGATGCACCTCGTCGTCCAGGAGATGGTGGACGCGAGGTCGGCCGGGGTCGTGTTCACGGCCGATCCGACCAGCGCCCGCAGGGACCTCGCCGTCGTCGACGCGGTCGCCGGACTGGGGGAGTCCCTGGTCGACGGCTCGACGACCTCCGACCACTACGAGGTCGACCGGGCAGGGACGATCACGGACCGGCAGGTGACCGAGGCGCCCGCCGTCTCCGATGCCGAGGTGACCTCGATCGCCGCCGGAGCCCGGCAGGCGGAAGCGCGCTGGGGCCGGCCGCTCGACCTCGAGTGGGCCATCGACGGTGCCGGCGGTCTCCGGTGGCTGCAGGCTCGGCCGATCACCACGCTGCCCGGCGACCTGAGCGCCATGGACTCGGTCGTCAGCACCGAGGACGACGTCTACACCCGGTGCAACATCGGCGAGATGATGCCCGGTGCCTTCTGTCCGCTCACGGCGTCGGTCAGCGGGCAGGCGATCGAGTATGCGATGCAGCTCGTGCAGGTGTCGGGCGGGTTCCAGAAGGCGTACGACGAGGACCGCTGGCTGCAGATGGGCTACTTCTCCGGGCATCTCTTCCTGAACATGACCGAGGGCACCGCGCTGAGCTCCGGGATCCTGGGCAACTCGCTCGAGCAGTACTCGCTGTCGATCGCCGGACGGGTGGTGGACGAGCTGGTCCCCAAGCCTCCGAAGCCGTTCCCGCGTCGGCTCATCAACACCGTCCGGCTCACCACCTTCGCTCTGACCGCAGGGCCGCACATCCGACGTTTGGACAAGAAGCTCGCGGTCTTCAGTGCCCCCTCGGCGGACACGCCGGACGCCTTGCTCGCCGAGCTCGACGCCGGGATCGAGCTCTACAACGAGGCGACGCTCACCCACGTGCGTTCTTCGTCCCGGTCGGCCGTCGCGGCCAACGTGCTCGAGGACACCGTCGTCAAGGAAGCGATCAAGGCCGGGCGGACCGAGGACGAGGGACGCGCCCAGGCGTCTGCGCTGATGGCCGGTGCCACCGACGTCGAGAGCGCCGTCATGCTCGCCCAGCTGGACGAGGTCGTGGCCGAGCTGGCCGCCGATGAGCAGACGAGCAGCCGCTTCCTCGGGCTCGGCCCGGCCGAGGCCGTGGGCTGGCTGACCGGGGGAAGCGGCACGACGTCGGGGAAGTTCAACGACTTCCTCGAGCGGCACGGCCACCGCGGCTATCGCGAGCTGTGCGTGCGAGATCCATCCTGGGGCGACGATCCCGAGGGCCTCGGCACGATCATGCACTCGATGCTGCGCGCCCGCCTGGCGACCGGCAACGCACCCCGGCCCACGCAGACGGTCGACGACGCCGACCTCCCGCGGGCGCTGCGCACCCTCGCCCGGATGGCCCGCGCAGGTGCGCGTGGACGGGAGGCGACCAAGTCCCGCATGGTCCTGGTCGCCCACCGGCTCGGTCGCGGCTACCGGCTCCTGGGGGAGCAGCTGGCCGAGCTCGGCCGGCTCCCGGACGCCGACCTGGTGTTCTTCTTCGACCGGTCCGAGCTGCCGCAGCTCGTGGGGACCCGAGACGTCTCCGACCTGGTCGCTGCGGCCGAGTCGCGTCGCGCGGCGCTTCCGTACCAGGCCCGCCTGGAGTTCCCGGACGTCACCGTCGGCAAGCCGGTCCCGTTCAAGCCGTTGCCTCCCGAGGGCATCGAGGACGGCGTGATCGTCGGCAGGCCGGCCTGCAGCGGTGTCGTGGAGGGCACGGTCCGGGTCGCGACCACGATCACCGAGGCCCAGGACCTGCAGCCCGGCGAGATCCTGGTGGCGCCGGTGACCGACGTCGGCTGGACGCCGTACTTCACCCTGATCGCCGCGCTCGTCACCGACATCGGCAGCTCGGTGTCGCACGGTGCGGTCGTCGCCCGCGAGTACGGCCTGCCCTGCGTGGTCAACACGCAGGGAGCGACCCGCGTGCTCCGCACCGGCGACCGGGTCCGCGTCGACGGCGACCGCGGCACCGTCACCATCCTCGACTGACCCGTTCCCACTGACCTGGAGGTCACGCAATGCCCGAAGTTCCTGGTGTCTTCCCACTCGACGAGTACCCGATCCACCAGATCGCCGCTCCGATCGAGCATGTCGGCACCGACCGCAACTTCTACGACCGGTCCTACTGGAACGCGCACGACCGGAGCGGGGAGATCTTCCTGATCACCGGGATCGGCTACTACCCGAACCTCGGCACCAAGGATGCCTTCCTGCTGATCCGGCGCGGGGAGGAGCAGACCGCGCTGCACTTCGGCGACAAGCTCGACAGCGACCGGCTCAACCAGCACGTCGGCAACTACCGGATCGAGGTCGTCGAGCCGTTGAAGACATCGCGCCTGGTGATCGAGGAGACCGAGGGAATCTCGCTCGACATGACGTGGCGCGGGCTCTTCCCGGCGATCCCCGAGCAGCGCCACATCATGCGCGCCGGTGGACACCGGGCCATCCTCGACGCGCAACGCTTCGCGCAGGTCGGGTCCTGGGAGGGCACGATCGTCATCGACGGCCAGACGTACGACGTCACCCCGGACACGTGGATCGGCACCCGTGACCGGTCCTGGGGCGCCCGGCCGATCGGCGAGGCCGAGCCCGCGGGCAAGCCTGCTGACCCGCCGTTCGACGGGATGTGGTGGCTCTACGTGCCGATCGCCTTCGAGGACTTCGCGATGATCGTGATCATCCAGGAGGAGCCCGACGGCAACCGGATCCTCAACGACTGCCACCGGGTCTGGCCCGACGGCCGCACCGAGCAGCTCGGCTGGCCCGTGGTTCGGACCGCCTACCGCAGCGGCACCAGGACCCCGCTCAGCGGCACCATCAGCTTCCGGCTCCCGGACGGCACCGATGTCGAGGTCGAGATGGAGTCCCTGCTGCCGTTGGCGATCCACGTCGGTGGCGGGTACGGCGGCGACTCCGACTGGGCGCACGGACAGTGGCGCGGCGAGGGCTTCTCCGAGCGGGTCACCTACGACATGACCGACCCGCAGGTCGCTGGTCGGGTCCCGTTCGGTCTCACCGACAACGTCGGCCGGGCCACCTGGCGCGAGGACGGGCAGGAGCCCCGGGTGGGGTGGGGCCTGTACGAGCACGGAGTCATCGGGCTCCACCGGCCGACGGGATTCGACGACTGGTTCACGAACGCTCCCTGATCAGGCTCCCGTGCCTCTGACGACGGTGGGCCTGATGACGGTGGGCCTGACCGCGAACGCCGTACCCAGGCCGGCAGCCTCGGCGACCCAGCGGAACCGCGGGCTCGCGGCGACGATGTCGACGGATCCGCCGACCGCGGCCACGGCGTTGCTCAGCCGGACCAGGGTCCCGAGACCCCCGGCATCCACGAAGGTCACGCCGGAGACGTCGACGGTGAAGGAGATGCAGCCGCCATCGATCGCCTCGTCGACCCGTTGCCTCAGCCGGACTGTGGTGAAGCCGTCCAGCTCACCCTTGGCGACCAGATGGGCCGTCGGGGGATGGAGGGAGAGTGCGGAGAAGAGGTCCATGGTGGTCCGATCCGGTTCGAAGCCGAGAACGGAACTGCCGCCGGCGGCGGAGGCTCTCTTGACTCGATCCAAATGTAGGGCCGAGATCGAGGGTGCGGCTCACCCCCAAAGGGGGTATGGCGAGCAGGACAATCGCGCGACCGGGCATCGGCGGGGTGCCACTATCGGGGGATGAGCCGGATCGAGGACTACGCGCTGCTCGGCGACCTGCAGACGCGCGGCACTGGTGTCAGCACCGACGGGCTCGATCGACTGGCTCTGCCTGCCGCGCGTTCGACTCGCCGGCCTGCTTCGCGGCCCTGCTCGACACCCCCGACGCCGGCCACTGGCTGCTCGCGCCCGCCGCGGGCGCAGGTCTGCACGTCGCGACGCTACGTCGAGGACACCGTCGTGCTGGAGACCGAATGGGCCAGCTCGGATGGCACGGTGCAGGGTCATCGACTTCATGCCCCCGCGCGGTCACGCGCCGGACGTCGTGCGGATCGTCGAAGGGGTCAGCGGCGCCGTCGCGATGCGGTCCGAGCTGCGGCTGCGCTTCGACTACGGGCAGGTGGTGCCCTGGGTCCGCCACCACGGCGACGGATGGAGGCGATCGCCGGGCCCGATCGCGGTCCGGCTGCGCACGTCCGGCGCCCCTGGAGGGCGAGGAGCTGGGCCACCGTGTCGGAGTTCACCGTCCGACGCCGGGGACCGGGTGCCGTTCGTGCTCACCTGGAACCCCAGCCACCGAGCCGCCGACCCGAGCCGGTCGACGCCGAGGCACGCGCTGGCGCGACACCCTCGACGTTCTGGACGGACTGGTCGCAACGCGGGCAACCCGGTGCGCGGGCCGTACCGGGACGCCATCAAGCGGTCGCTGATCACGCTGAAGGCGCTGACCTACGAGCCCGACCGGCGGGATCGTCGCGGCGGCCACCACCTCGCTGCCGGAGCAGATCGGCGGCGCCGCGCAACTGGGACTACCGCTACTGCTGGCTGCGCGACTCCACCTACACGCTGCAGGCGCTGATCTCCGCCGGCTACCTCGAGGAGGCCAAGGCGTGGCGGGAGTGGCTGCTGCGCGCGATCGCCGGCGACCCGACCGAGCTGCAGATCATGTACGCCCTCGACGGCACCCGCCGGCTGCCCGAGGTCGAGCTGCCCTGGCTGGCCGGCTACGAGAACTCCAGACCCGGTGCGTATCGGCAACGCGGCCTCCGACCAGCTGCAGCTCGACGTCTGGGGCGAGATCCTCGACGGCCTGGCACCTGGCCCGCGACGCCGGCGCTGGCACCGCGAGCGACGACGCCTGGGACCTCCAGGTCGCCCTGATGAACCACCTCGAAGGCGCGCTGGGACCAACCCGACAACGGGCTCTGGGAGATGCGCGGGCCGCCGCCGGCACTTCACCCACTCCAAGGTGATGGCCTGGGTGGCGGCCGACCGGATGGTCCACCGCCGTCGCGCGCTACCCGCAGCTCGACGGCCCGAGCCGACCGGTGGGAGGCGCTTCGCGACACCATCCACGCCGACGTCCTGGCGCACGGCTTCGACACCGAGCCGGAACACTTCACCCAGTCCTACGGCGCACCGCAGCTCGACGCCAGCCTGCTGCATGATCCCGCGCGTCGGGTTCCTGCCGCCGACGACGATCCCCGAGTGCTCGGCACCATCGACGGCCATCCAGAGCGAGCTCACCGAGGACGGCTTCGTCAAGCGCTACGACACCAGCTCGTCCGACGACGGCCTGCACCGGCGGCGAGGGCCTGTTCCTGGCCTGCTCGTTCTGGCTGGTCGACGCCCTGCACCTCGCCGGCCGACAGGACCGAGGCGACGCACCCTGTTCGAGCGGCTGCTCGACCTGCGCAACGACGTCGGCCTGCTCAGCGAGGAGTGGGACCCGAAGGCCGGGCGGCAGCTCGGCAACACCCCGCAGGCGTTCAGCCACTTCCCGCTGGTGACCAGCGCCCTGCAGCTGCACACCGGGCGCGGTCACCGCAGCGACCGTTCTATCCCGCTCACCCACTGAAGGCCTACGCTCTCCACAACTCGATGTGAAGGTGGGACCGGATGGGAATCTTGCGCGGACGACGAGACGACGCAGACGTACGTCGCTTCCAGATGCGGCAGAAGCTGGCGTCCATCGGCGACGACTTCTGGATCGAGGACGAGCAGGGCAACCGGGTGTTCAAGGTGAACGGCAAGAAGCTCCGCGTCCGCGACACCTTCGTGCTCGAGGACACCTCCGGGAAGGAGGTCGCGAAGATCCAGGAACGCAAGCTCACCGTGCGCGACAAGATCGCGATCGAGCGGGATGACGAGACGATCGCGACCGTGCACAAGGCACTGGTGGGCATCCGCGACCGGTTCGCGATCGACGTCGAGGGCGGGCCGGATCTGAAGGCGCACGGCAACATCGTCGATCACGAGTACGAGATCGAACGGGACGGCGACACGGTGGCGTCCATCTCCAAGCGCTGGTTCCGGGTCCGCGAGACCTATGGGGTCGAGATCGCCGCAGGCGAGGACACCGGTCTGGTGCTCGCCATGGTCGTCGCGCTCGAGTCACTGACCGACCGGGGGTAGCGACGCTCGTCCGATCCCTTTCGGCTACGGCGAGAGCGCGTAGAACCGTCGAACCAGATCGCTGAACCCTGCGTAGTAGTCGCAGAAGTTCCTGACCACGGTGCCGCTGGTGATCATTTCTGCACGCGGACGGTGACCTTGGCGCTCGACTGTGACCAGCCGACGACGTTCCTGGCGGCCACCTGGATCGTGTACTTGCCCGGCTTCATCTTGGGGAGGACCAGCTCGCGGGACGAGCCGGCGACGACCTTGGTCGCCGGCTTCGCGCCGGTGATCCGGTAGGAGAGGATCGGCGCGCCGTTCGTCGACGGTGTCGTCCAGCGGATCGTCAACGTGCGCTTCACGACGGTCACCGACGGCCTGGCGACCTTCCCCGGGGCCATCGCCGGGGTGACCGGGTCGGAGGCGACGCTGGTGGGGGAGGTGCCGGCGGTGTTGGTGGCGGTCACGGTGAAGGTGTAGGCGGTGCCGTTGGTCAGCCCGCCCATGGTGGTGGTGAGGGTGTCGCCGCCGGTGACGGTCTTCGTGATGCCTGCCGGTGAGCTGGTGATGGTGTAGCCCGTGATCGGGGTGCCGTTGCTGGCCGGTTTGGTCCAGGTGATGGTGGCGGACCTGTCGCCGCGGGTCGCGGTGGGCTTGGTCGGGGTGTCGGGTGCTCCGGCGGGGGTGACCGGGTCGGAGGCGACGCTGGTGGGGGAGGTGCCGGCGGTGTTGGTGGCGGTCACGGTGAAGGTGTAGGTGGTGCCGTTGGTCAGCCCCGTGAGCGTCGTGCTGGTGGCGTCGCCGGTGACGGTGGTGGTCTGGTCTGGCCTGCCCGGACTGGTGGAAGTCACGCGGTAGGACGCGACGTCGCTGTTCAGATAGGTCGGCTGCCAGCTCACCGTTGCGCTGCGGTCGCCGGCGAGGGCGGTCACGTGGTTCGGCGCCGTGGGAGTGGCGCTCGGCCTAACGGTCGCGCTGGCCTGGCTCGCCGGCGACTCACCGACGCTGTTGCCCGCGACGACCGTGAACGAATAGTCCGTGCCGTTGTCGAGCCCGGTCACCACGGCCGACCTCTGGCTGCCGTCGACGGTGACGACCTCCGGACCGTCACCCACCCAGACCATGTAGTCGGTGACACTCCCTGGCGGGGCCTGCCAGGCCACGCGTGCGCGGCCGTTGCCCGGCGTGACGACGAGGTCATCCGGGGCCGCAGGGTTGTTTCCGAGCCACAGGTCTGTGACTACCTCGAACATGGTGTTCGTGCTCGGCTGAGTGCTGGTCGTGTTGCCCCAGGCGTCGGCTGCGGTCGTCCAGGCGCTCCATCTCCCGGACGGAGCCGCGCCATCCAGCCAGAACGATGCCGTCCAGATACCGTCCCGACGGTCGCCCCTCACGAGGGAGAGCGGCGCGGACAAACTGGTGCTGGTCCCACTGCTCGGGCCCAGTTGCAGAGCGGGGGAGCCGACGATCCCGCGGTCGTCGCTGAGACGAACCCGCACCGTGACTGCCCCGGAATGGAAGAACGGGTCGATCTTGCGCGCATTGGCCGCGTAGCCCCTGATGACAGGAGCACTGATGTCAGGGACGTCCGGCACCGTCTCGACGCCAGCCGAGTCCGGTGAGACTCCCACGGCGTTGATCGCCGCCACCGTCACGGTGTAGCGGGTGCCATTGGTCAGACCGGTCAGAACGGTGGAGGTCGTGCCGCCGTCGACGGACCGTTGCTGCTCCTGGCCGTCGGCTGTCCGGGCGGTCACGGTGTAGCCGGTGACGGGCGAGCCGCCTGAGGAGGGAGCGTCCCAGCCCACGGTCGCCGAGGAGTCGCCGGGTTGCACCCGTACGCCGCCGGGGGCGGACGGTGCCGTGGGCACCTGCTGGTCCCAGACCAGGATGAACGGCCCGGTGCCGCCCGCGAAGCCGAAGCCGTCGACGGCCACGAGGTAGCGGGTGCCCGCCGACGCCAAGAAGGAGATGCGGGCGTGCCGGCCGATGGAGTCGTCGTTGCCGGCCACCATGACGAGGCTTCCGGGCGCTCCGGTGTACGCCGCGAGGGTGGTGTCGCGGGTGGCGTCCCCGCCTGCGGTCCTCATGCTCACCGTGCCGTCCTGGGACGGCGTCCACGAGTACCAGACCGAGTGGCTGCCGGCGCCGTACGAGCTCGGCGGCGGGGGATCGGTGCTCTCGCCGGTGGCGTAGGTGTTGTCGCCCGTGGTCGAACCGGTGGCGCCGGTCAGCATCTCTGCATTCGCGATGTCGTCGTTGGCCGGACGAGGTGGGTAATGCACGTCGATGGTCACGCTCGACACCGGGGAGGAACCCACGGCGTTGACCGCTCTCATGCCCACGACGTGACTTCCTTCGGTGAAGCCGCCGACCCTGGACACCGCCACGCCGCGCGAGCTCGGATCCAGCTGGTTCAAGTAGGCGCCGTCGAGGTAGACCGCGTAGCCACTGATCGGAGCCGTGCCGCTGCTTGCCGGCTCGTTCCAGTAGGCGAAGAGTCTGCCGCTTTGCTGGTCGTAGTAGCCGGTCACGTTGAGCGGGGCGCTCGGCGGGGATGGCGGAGGTGCGTCCGTGGTCGCGTTGACCGTGACCGACGGGCCGGCGCCGTTGGCGTTCACGGCTCGGACGGAGAGCTGGTAGGTGGTCCCCGCGGTGAGTCCGGTGAAGGTGTGGCTCCGCGTCTCGGCGGGCAGGGTCTCGGAGATGCTCGAGCCCGAGCGGGTCACGATGTACCCCGTGATCGACCCGGCCCCCTGGCTCGTGGGCGCCGACCAGCTGAGGGTGAGGCTATCGATGCCGCGAGCGCTGCCCGTGACCTCGGTCGGGGAGTTCGGCGCCCCACTGGTGACTCCGGCGCTGCAGCTCGGCGCCTGCACCGTGTAGCGACCCAGGCTGCCGTAGTCGTCGTACCCCGCGGTGCTCCAGGCACCCTGACCGACACCCTCGACCGTGACCACCAGTCCGTCGCCGTCGGACGGCACCGTCAGGCTGGCGCCGACGCCGGAGGCGGTGATGCCGTCCCCGGCTCCGGAGCTCGGTTGCGCCACGGCCACTGTGGTGCCGGCAGCGTCGACCAGCGTGGCGCGGACGTCGAGGTTCGGAGCGAGAGCGGCGGGGAGGACGTCGACCTGAGCGCCCGCGGGACAGTGTCCGAGGAGATAGGCGTCGACATCCTGTCGGGTGCTGATCAGCGCCTCGCCACTCGGCAGTGGTGAGGGGGTGGTGGCAGAGCCTGAGGCTTCGTCGGACCTGGCTCCGAGGTAGCTGGTGAGGACGGCGACGTCGTCCTGCTGGTTGTTGGCATCCAGGTAGGAGCCCGCGCTCCACTGCGAGAGCGGGTGGTAGTAGCCGACACCCATGATCGGGGCCCAGTTGCCGTGCCCGGTGTAGTAGGTCGGGTCCGCCGACGTGCCATCGTGCTGGAGGCCGAGGTTGTGGCCGGCCTCGTGCGAGGCCGCCTCGGCGATGTTCTTGGCGCTGTTGCCCAGCGCTTGCGGGAAGACCCAGGCGGGCTGGTAGTACGAGGACACCGAGTCGAAGGAGCCGATGTAGGCGACGCCGCCGCATCCACGGTCACAGATCTTGACGTGGGGGTCGTCGCTCGGGGTGATCAGGACGCGGGTGCCGTAGGTGCTGTCGCTCGAGGAGTCACGGACGATTCCGTCCGGGCCGGGGTCCTCCGTGGTGACGTCGACGTCGAAGGGTGCGTAGTCCTCGGCCACGATCGCCCAGACCTGCTGAATCTTCAGTCGCTCGTCAAGGTTGAAGGCCGGCCCGTCGCCGGCGGGGTCCCAGGCGGGCTGGGTGGTCGGAGTGACGCCGTAGTAGTTGTTCCATGCGGTTCCGGAGACGTCGCTGCCGTCGAAGTCGAGCAAGATCGTCCGGGACGCTCCGGCGTTGCTGTGCAGCGCGAACGTGTCCGCCGCCGGCGCGATGCGTGGCGCCGGCGACTCCGGGGACGAGGAGAGGCTTGCGCTGCGCTCGGGCACCGGATCGATGTAGAAGACCGAGCCCATCGGGTCGACCCAGGCTGTGCGGTCCGAACGCAGCAATGAGGAAGCTCGGCCGCGCGCATGTCGTTGCGGGTCGCGACCGCGGCGAGCTGGTCACCGAGTTGCCGGATCGCCTTGGGGCCGTTCTGCGGCGCGTCGAGCAACGGGTCCGCCGGAGCGATCGAGATCCCGTCGGCACCTGACGCAGCGTCCGTCGCCGACGCGGACGGCGTGACGGACAGCGTGGCTACACCCAGCAGTGCGGCGAGGACGACAACGGGGATCTGGCGCAGTTGCCGCCGGCGGGTCTTCACAGCGAGAGATTAGGCAATTTCGGACTGCGGCGGACGCGAATCGGAGAAGGTCGACGCGCTGCGCACGGTGTTGCCCAGGGGGCTTCGGCACGTGAGGAGTTGGGTACCACCGGGCCATGACGACAACAGAGTCGCAACCCACCTCCGAAGAAGAGCCCGCCGGCCAGGTCTCAGAGGTCGCGAGCTTCAAGGAGCCGGGCGAGCAGATCTCCCCTGGTGACTCCGTGGCCGGGGCGCCGGAGGGCGAGAGCGGTCACGCCGACGAAGGACCGACAGGGCCGAACGCCGTCACCAACGATTCGCGGCGGCTCCGACACCCCGATAAGGCCAACGTCGAGACGACCGGCTGAGCGTCGAGATACGAGGCGTAGTGCGAACGGGCCATCGCCGATTCGGCAACCTGTTTCACAAGGCAGTTGCCGGCTCAGTGGTGGATCGCGAGCCGACCGTGGAACTTGAGCTGCGGCTTCGGGAGAGCGGGGCGGGTACGCCAAACGCGAATCATGGCCTCAACGAGAACGCCGAGCGCCAGGGCGATGCCGAGCGCCGCGACGGTGAAGACGAGCGAGACCAAAAGCGTGATCTGGGTGGTGTCGTAGTTGACCATGTCCGTGACCTTTCTGCTTCGGTAGCCCTGGTGGGTTCCGGTGGAATGTGCTCCTACTGTCCCGCCGCTCCGACCTCCCGTCTGTCATGCCGCTGACACATCACATCAAGCCATCAGCGAATGTCGCCGATCGCCGCTCATTGGATGCGTGGCGACTGGGTGAGTGACCAACCGACGGCGTGGTGGGTCAGCTGCAGACGCCGGTGCTGGATGCGGTCCTGAGCACTGCTTCGAGTCCTGGCCGGTCGACGAGCGGGCCAGCGACCATGTAGGCGTCGTCTCCCCGGTAGCGGTAGTCGACGAAGCGTGTCTCACCACCCTGAGGCGTCCAGAGGTAGCGAAGCTCGCCGCGGGCGGAGTCGCCTCGGCCGTGGCCGCGGGCTGTGAGGACCTGCAAGCCTGACGTGCCCTGTAGCCCTGCGACCTTGCTGTGGAGCTGCGGGCGCAGGGCCCCATCGCCGCGGTAGCCCATCGTGAGTACGGCGGGTCGTGCGCCTGCGTTGAAGCGGGCCTGGCCCTCGGGTGTCAAGACGAACGACCAACCTCGCGGCGCCATGATGCTCATGTCTGCACCCTGGGACGTCCACGTGGTTGCCCGGTACTCGAGGTGGGTGCCGAGGGTCGAAGGTCCGCCCGGGTGGTCCGTCGCGAGGGCCGGTGCGGCGGTGGCCAGGCAGCTCAGCAGTGCTGCGACGGCGGGGACAGCATGACGACGGTTCACAGTTCTTCCTTCGGGTCCGGGGCAGCTCTCACGTCGTGTGACGACGACCAGGTCGCGAAGGTTGTCTCCGTTCTCGAACCCATTCGCGTGGCGGTGCCGCGATACTCGGGGCATGAGTGTGCCGACATCGGTCGAAGGCGTCCTCTCACGGCTGCGGGAGATTGACGCCGAACTGCCCGCCGAGGACGGGGTTGCGGTGTTCAACCGGATGTATCTCACTGTCACCGAGCGAATCGCCGCCGTGATCGCCGACCCGCCACCCGATCGGACCTGGTTCCGGGACGCGGAGACGATGGCCGAGCTGGATGTCCGCTTCGCCAACCTCTGGTTGGCGGCGTACGGCGAGAACACGGCAGGGCGCAGCGTCACCTCGGCGTGGAGGCCGCTGTTCGAGTTGCGTGAGGCGGGTCGGTTGTCGGTTCAGTACGCCGTCGCAGGAATGAACACTCATATCGAGCACGACCTTCCCATCGCCGTCGTCGACACCTGTCGAGCGCGTGGGCTCGAGCCCGAGGACATCCACGCCGACTACGAGACGGTCAACTTCGTACTTGCCCAGGTCGAGTCACCTATCCGGCGGTCGTTCCTGGATGCGGTCGGACGACAGGTGGACGATCGGATCGGCCCGGTAGTCCATCTGCTCAGCACCTGGGACATCGACAAGGCACGCGACCTTGCCTGGGTCACCACTGAGACAATCTGGGCGCTGCGCCGCACGGGGTTCCTGCGTGACCGCTTCCTCGATGGTCTGGGTCATACGGTCGGCATGACCTCGAGGGCCCTGCTCGTTCCCACGGATTGACCATGAGGGGGAAGCAGCGCTGAGCGCCTGCTGACACCGTGAGCGTGGCCGTGGCATGCGGTGCCGGTTGCTGGCGGCCTCGGATAGGCGGATGCTGGTTGACATCTTCCCGGCGAGGGTGGCGGCAATGGCACGACGAGACGCGTTCGATGAGGCGTACGGGCGCGGGGTGACGCGCGCTGTTCAGCCTCCACGCCCAGCGGCGGTTCAGGGCGTCCCGGCACCCAGGTCGACCGGGATGGACGAGCCGACCGCCTTCGGCGGGTCGGTGTTGAAGGCTGACGGGTCGATCGCCCATGGCTGGATTGTGATCGAGGCGGGCAAGATCGTGTCGGTCCTTTCGACCAAGCCCCGCGATGTCGAGCATGCGATCAGCACCGACGGAGTGATCCTGCCGGGGTTGATCGATCTGCATGGGCATCCTGAGTACAACGTCTTCGCGGCGTGGGAGCCGCCCAAGGTCTACATCAACCGTGGCCGGTGGCGCGACAGCGACGAGTACGACCAGCTCATCAAGAAGCCATGGGCGACGTTGACGTCAGGTGGCAAGTCGGTATCGGTGAAGACGGCGATGACTCGCTACGCGGAGGTCCGTGCCGTGGTCGGCGGGGTGACGGCCATCCAAGGCGCCTCTCAGGACTACCCGAACAAGGCCGAGGCGCTGGTACGGAATGTCGACCTGTTGATCTTCGGGGCTCAGGTCGCCCGCAGCACCGTGGACTTCGACCGTCTCGACGACGACGAGCTGGAGAGCATCCGCAAGGCGATCTTCGACACCTTGACCGTCAAGGCGCACTACGTCCACCTCGCGGAGGGGCAGAAGACCAACGACACCTCGGTGAAGGAGTTCCTCAGGTTCACCGAGTCCCAGCTGTTCAGCGAAGCGACGGTGGTGATCCACGGGACCGCGTTGGCCAGGGCGCACTTCGACCAGCTGGCCGCAAAGGGTGGAAAGCTGGTGTGGTCACCTCAGTCCAACCTGCGCCTCTACAACGAGACGACCGACATCGGAGCTGCGCTGGCAGCGGGGGTGCCGATCGCGTTGGGTGCGGACTGGATGCCCTCGGGGAGCCCGAGTCTGCTTCATGAGATGAAGGTCGCCTGGCAGGTCATCACCCAGACCGGTGCACCCCTCGAGGCGCCGGATCTGGTGTGGATGGTCACCGGGGGAGCCGCTGGGATCGCCGGACTTGCCGACAGGATCGGCACCCTGGAGGTGGGGCGCGCCGCGGACCTGACGATCCTGCAGAAGCGCTTGGTCGACCCCTACGAGAATGTGGTGTCGGCCTACCCGTCGTGGGTGGACATGGTGATCATCGGCGGGAACATCGTTTACGGCCGCCCCGACTGGGTCGCCGAGCTGTCCAGCCCCACGGACTATGAGCAGGTCGACGCCTGGGGACGGCCGATGCTGCTCGATACCCGGTTCGGCTCGCCGGACGACGCCGGCATCGACGGACCACCACGCCGACTGGCCGAGATGCGGGCCAAGCTCATCGCCAAGCACCCAGCCGTCGGTCCGATCTTCGCCTAGGACCCAGACAGACCCAGACCCGGACCTCACCCCACTCGTCCAGTGAAAGGGCAGACGATGATCGACTTCGACCCGGGTGCTCCACCGAGCATCGAGTTCGACAAGGGGCCACCCATCGGGATCGCACGGCACTTTGCAGCGGTGCCGCCCATCGCCGCGGAGCATCGTGACCTGTTCTGGTACGACTGGGGTCCGGTGTTCTACCGCGGGCGCCTCAACGGCGGCGTCAAGGTCCTCGCCATCGCCTCCGACCCGGGCCCCACCGAACGACTGGTGGGCCGCACCCTGGTCGGTGACGCCGGGCAGCGGGTTCAGGGGTTCCTCACCAAGCTGGGGTTGACCACCAGCTACGCCCTGGTCAACGCCTTCCCCTTCGCGGTCCACCCCAGCAAGGTCAGCAAGGCTCTCCCACTGCTGTCTGACCCGGACCAGCTGGCGTGGCGCAACCGCTTCTATGACCTCATCACGGACTCCAGGCTCGAGGCCATCATCGCCTTCGGCGGCAACGCCCAAGCCGCGCTCCGACTCTGGGACAACGCCCCCGACGTGCCCACCTTCCAGATCCCCCACCCCTCGGCACACGACGGCGCAGACCTGGCCGCCCGATGGTCCGCCGCCATCCCCGACGCACGCGCCGCGGTCACCCCCGACCCCGGCGGGGACCAGACCGGACCGAACTACGCGTCCGCCATCGCCGAGAGCGACTACGCGCCCATCCCGCACGCCGACCTCCCCTACGGCCAACCGACCTGGATCGGAGACGACCACTGGGGACGCACCGACGCACCCCGGCACAACAACACCATCAGCCGGTCCAGCACGGACCCCGACCACACCATGATCTGGCAGGCCCCCCATCCGACGAGCTAGCAACGCGTGCTCGTGCCACCGTTCCGCTGGCCTCTGGGATCCAGCATGGCCCTCCTGGGCTATCTGACATGGCCCGATCGGGCCATGTGCGGGCAAGGGTCGACGGAGGACCGTCGAGAGAACACCACTGTGGGAAGGGGGGTTCGTGATGCCCCGGCCGAGAACACCCGCCGCCGAGATGGCCGCCACGACCGAGGTTCGCGGCGACGACCCCTCGACGCAGCACCGGGCCGCAGACCTGCCGAAGCCGCGCCAGAGCCGCAAGTTATCCCCGACGAGCCCGGGCCTGCGGCTGAGAACGAACCGAGCGCGGCTCCACCGCAACGCGGTCAACCTGCCAGCCATCGGCTGCTCCTGGCGATGCCTGACGAGCCCGGCTTCGACGAGCTGATCACCGCCCACCAAGAGGCTCCGGACCAGTACGCCCAGGTCCACGAGAAGTTCCAGGAGCACCGCGGCACGTTCGAAGAGCTCTACTTCGCCAAGCAGATCCATGCCGGCGCCGGAGTGTTGCGTCCGAACCACTGGTTCGGCCGGCTGATCCAGCAACGCTCGCTGTGTGTCAGGTACGACGGCACGGCGACAGCCTGCGTCCAGCCCGAGTTCGAGACCGCGATCTGGCGGGCCCGCCGGATGGAACGCAAGTCGCTGCTGCTCCTCGGCGGCCGGTCGCGACGGGTGCTGCTCGAGATGATCTACTCGATCATCGTCTACCTGCTCAGCGTGCTCGACGCCACCGAGCCTGCGAACGGCAAAGGGCTGGACGCAGCCGCTCGCCAGGAGCGCAACGAGCGCGTCGACTCCGCCATCAGGTCGGCCCGGGCCGAACTCGCCCGACTCGACCGATTCGTCGACGAGGTGGCCAAGCGAGCGTCGTTGCGCGACTACCTGCTCGGCATCCCCATCGGCATGATCGCTTGCGCGATGCTCATCTACTACGCCGACGGTTGGACCCACGCGCTGGCCGGACACGGCGCAGGGCGTGGAAGACCTGGCCCAGCAGGCCCGGGTCTGCTTCGCCTGTGGCGCAGTGGGTGGCGTCGTCAGCGTGATGGCCCGGATCACCCGACGTTCGACACTCAACATCGACATCGCCCAGGGGCACGGTGTGACCGGCCTGGCAGGTGCGATCCGCCCGCTGATCGGGGCGATCTTCGGGCTGGCGCTCTTCGTGTTCGTCAACGGCGGCCTGGTGCCGATCGACGTCCCCACGGAGCAGTGGAAGGCGAACCTGTTCTTCGCCTCGGTGGCCTTCCTCGCCGGGTTCAGCGAGCGGTGGGCCCAGGACACCATCGTGCACAGCGCACCTTCGCTGACCTTCAACCGCGGCCCCGCAGGCTCCGGGCCGGCCGCAGACTCCGTCGCACCGAACGACACCGACGCCGAGGGCAGCCTCGCCGACAATGACACCGACTCATCGCCGGCCCGAGCAGACACCGGCGACGCCGAGGAGGCGGGCGGACGATCCGTGCACGGTCCATAGCCCCCTCTCGCAAGCATGAGCACACGAGTTGCTCATCGGGCGACCGTCGCGACCGGGCGGTGACGACAGATTTGGCCGGCCCCAGTGCCTCGCTGCGCGAAGATGAGACCGATAGGCTGCAACCGTGCCGCGAAGATCCGGAAGCCAAGCGGCACCGTTGCTCGCAGAATCCCTCCGGCGACAGGCCGATCGCGCCGGATGCCGCGTCCACGTTGGGCATCAGTGTGAACACGCTGAAGGCGCCGTCGGCGAGCGGACCTTGGACAAGTGAACAATTCCGGTCGCCGACCTCCGCGCGTGCTGGGAATTTTCGCCCATCCGGACGACGAGACGATCTGCGCTGGCGGCACTCTCGCCAAGTATGCGGCTGCCGGCGCCGACGTCCGTGTGGTCTCGCTGACCAAGGGTGGAGCCGGACAGATCAGGGACGCGAGCGTGGCGACGCGCGCCACCTTGACTGCAGTCCGGGAGAAGGAACTCACTGCATCAGGGAACGAGCTCGGCCTCACGGAGACGAGGTGTCTCGACTATCCCGATGGTGCAGTCTCCCGAAATCGACAGCCCCACCGCGATCAAGATTGCCTCCGACCTGCTCGACGCGTTCGAGCCCGATGTGGTGATCACCTTCGGGCCTGACGGATTCTCCGGTCATGCAGACCACATCGCGGTAGGGGCGGCGGTGACTGCGGCCTGTTACGAACGGCGGTCCGCCACCACGGTGCGGCTCTTCCATTGCTACCTGCCGCGAAGCAGGATGTTGCTTCGCGATCGCCTGGCCGAATGGGTTGTCGACCTGACCACGCGATTCAAAGGTACGGCGGACTTCGTGCACGCATTGTCGGTCTTCTCGCGTGAGACGGCCTCGCTCGGATATGCCGCGGATTTCGTCAACATAGAGTGGTTTCCGTCCGGCACCTACCTCATCGAGCAGGGCGAGGCCGCGACGACGATGTACTTGCTCCTGTCTGGTCAGGTGGAGATTCGGCGGGAGAGCGAGGACGGCAATGTGCGTGTGGTCGACCGGTCCGGCCCCGGAGAGTTCATCGGCGAAGTGGGCATCGCCACCGGGAAGCCGCGCGATGCGCATGTGGTGGCCGTGGATGATGTCACGAGCCTGACGTTCTTCGCCTCCGACACGTGGCCCATCGACGGACCTGGCTCGCCGGCGCACCTTTCCCAGACCAGATCGCTTCCGTCAGGCGATCAGATCGACACGAGAGTGACCACGTGCATCGACGTGTCCGACTTCGTCGGTCACAAGATCCGCGCTACTGCGGCACACCGGTCGCAGTATCCGATCGATCCTGGAATGCTTCCTGAGTCTCTTCTCCGAGAAATGTTCGGCGTCGAGTACTTCACCCAGGTGCTGCCGGAGCCACAGCTCGACGTGTCCCTCCTCGACGAGTAGGCCAGCAACCGCACCACGTGGCGGCCACGAGTCTCCTACAACTCCGCCGCCACGTCGTCGAAGAGTGCAGTCGAGAAGTATCGCTCCATCCGATCAGGGAGCACGGTGGCCACAGAGTGTCCGGGGCCGAGGCGTGCCGCGAGCCGCCGTGCGGCGGCAATGTTGAGCCCGCTCGACGGCCCGATACTCAAGCCGCGACGACCGAACTCGCGGGCGGTCGCCAGTGCCTCCTGTTCCGGAACCAGCACCGGATCCTCGAGTCCCACTGCATCAGGGGCGAGCAGCTGGCTCATCCCGTCGACGACGCCGGGGATACCCCCGACGACCTGCGAGCCTCCGGCCGCAGCCGTAGGCATCGCCCGGGCGATGAGCGTGTCGTAGCCATGGTCGCGCAGTGCGTGCGCGACACCCATCAGCGTGCCACCCGTGCCGACACCGGCGACGAAGCCGTGAAGCCGGACGCCGGCCTGTTGGATGAGCTGGGGACCGGTCGAGTGCCGATGAGCGAACACGTTGCGCGGATTCTCGAATTGCCGCGCGGCGTACAAGTCCGCCTGGGTACTCGTGTCGAGAAGCATGGCCGAGACTGCGCCGCCCATTCCCTGATCCGCGGGAGTGAGAACCACCTCGCCGCCGAGCCGGCGGATCATCAGGACCCGCTCGCCGCTGACGGATTTGGGCATGTACGCCCGAAACGGCACTCCGACGGTGGCGCAGACCATGCTCAACGCGATCGACGTCGACCCGCTCGACGCCTCCACCACGATGGTGGAGGGCGACACCTCGCCGGATGCGATGGCGTGCGCGACGATATTCGTCGCCATCCGATCCTTCGTGCATCCGCTCGGGAGCAGATAGTCGAGCTTCAACCAGAGCGTGCATCCTGTCCGCTCATCTGCGAACGGGATCGTCGGGGTTTCAAGCGGGAGCTGCAACAGCCAAGAAGCACGCTTTGTGAACCTCGACTCAGCCCCACTCATCCTCGCCTCATGTCGGCACATGATCCTCACCTGACGCCGCACGATGCAACAGCCCCGGAGGCGGATCGGGGCTAACGTGGTCCTGCTGCACTTCCCAGCGGCCCAATCGTCTAGCCCACGAGGTACGTAGAGAATGCGCTTGAACGCGGACCGGCCGGCGGAGATCCGAACCGTGTGCCCATTTCGATTCGTCGCTGACGAGGATATCGAACGGCTCAGCCAGGAGATCGCGATGAGCAACGCGCCAGCAGGCTCAACGCTCTTCGAGGAGGGCGATCCGGCGGACGGCGTCGTAGCCATTCTCGAAGGAAGCGTCGACGTCGTCAAACAAGGCCGGATTCTCGCGACGCTCGGCCCAGGGTCGGTGCTCGGCGAGCTCTCGCTCTTCGTGCCTTCCGCGAAGCGGACTGCCACAGCAAGAGCGAATTCTGATGTACGCGTGATCACGTGGAGTGCGGACGATGTTCGCGGCCGCCTCGCCGAGCACGAACGCCTCGCAACCGCGATCGTGGCCGATCTGGCGTTCGTGCTCGCTGAACGGCTCGACCGGCGCACGCAGGATGTTGTTGAGCTCCTCAAGGCCGCCGGGACGCGCCTGCCTGTCGCGGAACTTGAGCGATTTCGTAGCAGCGCCGTCGAGTGATCGGACTCGAAGGCTCGTTACGGGACCCTGGCAAGGCGCACGTGCAGACCGCCTCCGGCATGCTCCGTCGCCCCGGTGACCCCCGGACATCAGCCGAAGAGAGTAGCGCCCAGCGGGCGTCCGTGATCGAAGCCCGGAAGCACCAAGAAGCTGCCTGACGCGGTCGTCGTGGCGAAGCGCATCAACTCGTCGACCTCGTCCAACCGCTGCTGGGTGCGGACGAAGGTGGCGAGATCGCGCTGGAAGGAGACGAAGAGCAGGCCCTGGTCGGCCGTGCCGTTCTCGTAGCCGTAGCTGCGGCGCAGCATCAGGTGGCTGTCGGTGAACGACGGATGCGCGGCGCGGGCGTGCGCGTGCTCCGGGACGACGTACTCACCCTCGGGGGTCTTCGTCTCCAGGTCGACCCGGGCGAATGGTCCACCGCCGGACAGCGGCGCGCCATCGGAGAGTCGTCGACCGATGATGCGCTCCTGGCGGCGTACCGGTAGTGACCGGAAGCGCTCGACCTCCAGCTTGAGCCGGCGAACGACGCAGACGGTGCCGTCGGCGGCCGGGCCGTCCGGGATCCAGACGTTCTTCTGCAGTTCGGCCCCTGTACGGGGGATCACGACTCCGTCGAGGAAGCCGAGCGGGTTGCGGGCGCGTCCATCGCCGGCGCTGTCGCGGGACCCGCGCTGCGCCCACCGCTGGTGCGCACTCATCGTTGAGACCAGGCGATCGCGGACCCGCTCGATGCGGTCAGCCTCGGATCCGTTGATCGCGAGCAGGAGGTCGCCGCCCACGTGGCGGGCGGCGATGCGGTCGTCTCCGGCGAAGGTGGGCAGCGGGTCCCGGCCGGGCCGTACATCGCCGGCCAGCCGGGCCAGACGAGGGCCGATCCCGACGGTGACGGTGAGGTCTCCGTGGCGATCAGAGGTGTGGGCGCCGATCAAGCGACCGAGCCGGCCGAGGAGGTCGGCGGCCTCGGCACGGGTCGTGGACGAGACGTCGAGCACCGAGAGAAGTGCGAACCTCTGGGGGTCGAACGGTCGGTCGACGCCGGCCTGATGGGCGCCGTACGCCGGCGCGCCGGCGCTGGCGGCGGGCACCGACCCGTTCCCGTGGTTGATCCGGCCGACCGCGTACACGCCCGCCGCGCCGGCTGCCACGGCGGCCGCGGACGTCAGTACCCCTCGACGGTCGAGGTTCATCGGCGATTCCCCGGCAGCCGCGGGAGCGACACCCCAGCCGCGTCCCCGAAATCGACGTCGGCCCAGTCTCCGCCGGTCCGGATCAGGGCCTGGTGCATGAGCCCGGCCCCGTCGACCCACAGCCGAAGGCCGGAGTCGTCAGCACGGACCGGGCCCGTGGCGCGCTTGTCGGACGGCGGTGCGGCGTACTCGGTGACCTCTTGGCCACCGAGCTTCTCCCGACCCAACCACAGTGCGCCGGCCTGCTGGAGCAGGAGCGGGTTTTCGGGGCGGTCCAGGGCGAGGCCGGCGACGACGCCCAGCACGGTGTCCAGGACCGAGCGGGTGGGGTCGATGGCCCGGGTCTGCCAGCGTCCACCTGGCATCGGGAGCGGGGGGTGGGTGGTGGCCGTGGCGGTGGCCGGGCGCACGCCGACCTGGCGGAGGTTCCACCGCAGCAGCTGAGGCGCGAAGCCGAGGCCGGTCGCCAGCGCGTAGCCGGTGTGCGTCCGGTAGTCGATCCAGCCGTCGAGCCGGACGTTCTGCCCGTTGACGGCCACCTGCGTGTGGAGTGATCGGCTGCCGGCGTCATAGTTGCGGAACAGTGTGGTCGCCAGCACTTGCGCCTCTTCGGCGCTCACCGGCCGGGGCGAGGCTGATGCCGGGGTTGATGAAGGGGAGGCGCCGCTGTCGCAGCCTGCGGCCGCGAGCGCCACGACCGCGAGGCCGGCCAGCCACCTTCGCGCCCGTCATGTGGTCCCTGTCAGTCCGGCGAGCAGCGACCTGGGCGGAACACCGATCTGGGCGGTGTCCGGCATCGCAAGGTTTCCGGGTAGTGGTTCGGGCGGGCTGTCCGCGTCGGGCAGGCCGGGCTGGTCGGGGGGTGGCGCCACGTCGAGGAAGCTGATCCCCGGCGGCGCCTTGGCGAGACGGGCTACGTCGGTGGCTGGTACGGCGGGCTGCCGCCGCGCCGACGTGCCGCAGGGGAGCGTCGCGGCGAGGGCGGCAGGAAGGGTCGTGACCCGCTCCCGGACGCAGTTGCCTGTGGCCGGGGCACGCTCGGCGGAGATGTTCGCGACATCGACACCGTTGTCGGCGTAGACGTTGTCGGTCAGCCGGTTGGCGGTGGCGGGCAGGTCCTCGGTGTTGGCGATGAGCACGCCGGCGCGCGGGTTGCCCGCGATCCGGTTGCGTGAGATCTCGTTGTCGACGCCGCCGGCGATGCCCAGGCCGGTGCCGAAGCCACCGTCGGCCTGCGCCGGGGAGTCACCGGAGCCGCTGTCGCCGATCAGGTTGCCCACGACCTCGTTGCCACGCTGGGGGAGGAACGCCTCCTGGTAGTTCGACAGCAGGGTCATGCCCACCCGGTTGCCGGTGAACCGGTTGCTGGCCACCAGGAGCGGGCCGGAGGCGTTGGCGTTCTCGAAGCCGACCGCGTTGCGCTCGGCAACGTTGCCTTCCACGAGCACGTCGCAGCTGTGGCACTGGCCGACGTAGAAGCCGCTGTCCGCGGAGCCCGAGGCGTAGGAGTCGGTGATCACGCCGTGCTGGGCGTCGAAGGCGTAGATGCCGTAGAGCCCGTTGTTGTAGGCCGTCACGTGGTCGACCGCGAACCGCTGCAGCGGCGGGAACTTCGCGGGCTCGAACTCGTCGTAGTCGTCGCCGTTGTTGGCGCTCGGCCCGTTCTTGTCGTGGACCCCGGTGATGAGCACGCCGTAGAACGTGTGGTTGCGGACAGTGAGGTTCTGGACCCGAACGCCGTCGGCGACGCCGACCACCCCGTACGGGCGCAGGCCCTCGCCGTCGATGACGGTCCGGTTCCGGTCGGCGCCGCGCACCGTCACGTCCTTGGTCGAGACCACGACGCTCTCGCGGTACACGCCGGCATCGACGAGCACCATGCCGCCGTCCGCGACCGTGTCGACCGCCGCCTGGATCGAGGGCGCATCCTGCGGCACACGGACGAGGTCGGAGCGGCCGCCCGAGGAGGACGAGTCGGGCGAGCAGGCCGAGGAGGCGAGACAAACGACGCCGACCAGGCCCAGCGTCACCGCCCGCCCGAGACCCATGCGGCCACAGTACGGGCTCAGCTTCGGATCCGGGTCGAGTCCCGTCAAGGCGAGCTCGCGCAGGGGATCCGGCGACGCGTGGGCCAGTGGCCTCACTGCGACCGTGCGCGCAACGTGTACCTCTGGACCGAAGGCTGGCCGTCTGTGATAGTGGGAGGTCCGCGGGGTTTGCGCATTCCTGCCGACCGCTCGGAAAGCTCCGACAGGGGGTCGGTATGGGCTTGAACGGGCGAGCGAGCCGGGCAGCGCGAGCAACCCTGGCGTTTGCGGTCGCGGCCACCATCACGGTGGTCGGCATCGGGCAGGCGCCGCCGTCGTATGCCGCGCCCGGCTCGGTGACCGGGTCTGTCTTCCAGGACTTCGACGGCGACGGCACGCGCGACGCGGGCAACACCGCCGCCGGCGTCCAGACCGACATCGGCTTCGCCGGCGTGACGGTCACCGCCTACGGCCCCCACAACGAGGTGGTCGGAACCGCAGCCACGGCAGCCAACGGCAGCTACACGATCGACACCACCTCCGTCTCCGACGGGACGCCTCTGCGGATCGAGTTCACCGACGCCAACGGCGGCACCACGGCCCAGCTCCCGGGCGACTTTCAGTCGTCCTTCCATGGCGTGAACAGCGGCACGAGTGTGCGGTTCGCCGCGGCCGGAGACACGAACGTCGACTTCGGGGTGCTCGAACCTGAGGACTTCGCCGACAACAACGCTCCGATCGTCACCGCGATCCAGTACGCCGGACTCCGCACGGCGGCAGGCTCCACCGATCTGCCGGCCGTGGTGGTGAACCCCTGGGTGGTCCCCGCGAACGACCCGACCCCGCCTGCGAACACGACGTACCCGGGCCGTGTCGACCTGGCCTCATACGGCACTGTCGGCTCCGTGTGGGGCACCGCGTTCAACCGCCGCCAGAACGCCGCCTACGCAGCCGCGACCTACAAGCGCGTCTCCGAGATGGGACCGCTGGGTCTCGGCGGGATCTATCGGATCCCCGATGTCGTCAACCAGGCCACCGGCACCCTGAACCCTTCCCCCGGTGCCGTTGAGCCGTGGCTGGACGTGGACGCTCTGCCCGGCGTCGACCTCGGCGTCATCTCCTCGTCCGCTGACCGCCAGCTCGGAGCGCCGAACGCCCTGGTGCGCGACCCCGACGCCTACACCAAGGCCGGCAAGGTCGGCATCGGGGGGATCGCGGTCAGCGAGGACGGCTCGACGATGTTCTTCGTCAACCTCTTCGACAAGAACCTCTACGCACTCAACATCGCCGGGGGCGCCACCCCGACCAGCGCCACCCGGATCCCACTCAACCTCGGGGCCGACCAGCGGCCCTGGGCCGTGACGGTGCACCGCGACCGGGTCTACGTCGGCTACGTCGACACCCGTGGTGACGGCGCCAGCCCCGGGCTCGCAGCCACCGGGGACTTCTACGTCGTCTCCCAGCCGGTTGCCGCCGCCGTCGCTGGCGGCACCGGCTGGCAGGCTGACCTGACCGCGCCCCTGAGCTACACCAAGGGCAACAACATCACCGGGTGGGGTGCCACCATCGCGAACGGCGACGCATTCCCGCCAACCCCCCTCGGCAATCCGCCGGCCCAGGTCACGCGTTGGAACTCCTGGACCGACAGCTGGTACTGGGGGAGCAACGAGTCTGTCGGCTTCAACACTGGTTATGGATGGACCCACATCTACCCGCAGGCCATCCTGGGCAGCCTGGCCTTTGACGCCGAGGGATTCCTGGTGCTCGGGTTCGTCGACCGGTCCAGCGTGCAAGCCGGTAATCGGCAGTGGGGGGCGTTCCCTCCACCGGGATGTGCGGCACCGTGTCTGGCCGACAGACGATTCTTCGAGACAGTCTCCAGCGGAGACATCCTGGTCGCCGCACCGACCGCGGGCGGCGGGTTCACGCTGGAGAACAACGGCAGTGTGGGAGGCCGGACCGGTGCTGGCACGACCGCTGCCCAGGGTCCGGGCGGCCGCGAGTTCATCAACGACCGACAGAACCTCGGGACAGGATCGAACCACTACGAGAACACCCTCGGTGGCGTCGCCACCTATCCCGGCGTACCCCAGGTGGCCTCCACCGCCATGGACCCACTCGGCGCCATCCGACTGGCCGGACTGGAGTGGTTCTCGCTGAACAACGGGGCGGCCCAGCGTGGGTACAACCACACCGATGACCCGCTCACGAACGGCACCCACGAGGGCGGCCCGAAAGAACCCACTGCCGCGTACTTCCAGAAGGGCGGTGGACTCGGTGCCGTGTCCATCCTCACCCGCGAGGCACCGGTCGAGATCGGCAACCGGGTCTGGCTGGACGCCGACTTCAACGGACGCCAAGACTCCGACGAACCCGCCATCCAGGGAGCACCGGTCCAGCTCTTCGCCCGCGGCCCGGACGGCGCGCCGGCCGGCGCACCGCTCGCAGCGACGACGACCGACGCCGCCGGCGAGTACTACTTCCGCAGTGACCAGGTGCCGGGCTTCGATCCGGCCACCGCCGAAGGCGACACGAACCCGTACGTGGTGGTCTTCGGCCGTGGCACCGGCGCGGTCACCCTGACCGGACCCAATGCGGACCACCCCGGCTTCGCCGGCATCACCTGGGCAGACCTCGACTTCACCACGCGGACCTCGGCTGCCCTCCAACGCGACTCCAACCCCGACCCGGCCACCGGGCGCGCACCGGTCGACGTGGGCCCCGCGGGCCACAACGACCAGACCATCGACGCAGGGTTCGACACCACCGGTGCGTTCCAGATCCAGAAGCTCACCGAGGGCGGCACGCCCGCCCCGGGCCAGACCTTCACCTTCGACGTCACGGCGGCGACCGACTTCCGCGGGGACGACGTGCTCGATACCGTCAACCCGCAGACCTTCCAGATCCGGTCCGGCCAGACAGCGCCCACGGTCCCGCAGCAACTCCCGGTCGGCACTACGATCACCATCCAGGAGCGCGGGGGCGATCCGACCTACGCGCCGGGCACGACGCAGCTGATCACCGTCAATGGTGGAGATCCGCTGCTGTTCACGGTGACCAACCAGGTGGCACCGCCGAGCACCCCCCAGGTCCGCACCGTCGCCTCGGCCGATCGGGTGAAACCCGGCAAGCCGTTCCGCGACAAGGTCCGCGTCAGCGGACTGGCCGCCGGGCAGGTTGCCACCGCCGTCGCGCGGCTGTACGGGCCGTTCGAATCCCGCGCGGACGCCGCCTGCAACGCGGCCCATCAGGTTCGGTCGCAGACGCTGCACGTCACCAACGGCTTGAACCTCACCGACGAGGTAAGTGTCAGCGCACCCGGCGTCTACACGTGGCAAGTCAGCATCAAGGCCGATCATGCGACCGCCCCGGCGACCCACCCCTGCGGTCAGGTGGCCGAGACCGTCGTGGTGGCCAAGGCCCGATACGTCGCCCCGGAGATCGTGGGCGGGTACTCCGGCACCATCGACTCCTCTCCCGGCTCCAACCGCCGCGCCCCGAGTACGACCATCCGGATGCCCGGCATCGGCATGCGCGCCGTGGTCCTCCCCAAAGGTGTCGTCGACGGGCACATGACACTGCCCGGCAACGTCCGTGACGTGGGCTGGCTCCAGAAGTCGGCTGGGATCAACGACAAGATCGGCACCGCGGTCATCGGCGGACACGTCTCGGACCGGCACGACCACCCCGGTGCGATGTTCGACCTCAAAAGCGCCCACGTCGGCCAGCGGATCACGGTCACCAGGGGCGGGACGCCGTACCGGTTCGAGGTTGTCGGCAAGGCGACCTTCGCCCGTCACCACAAGCTGCCGCACCGCTACTTCGCCACCACCGGTGTCCACCGTCTCGCCCTGATCAGCTGCACCGCCAAGGTCGTCTTCTCCAACGGGCACTTCCACTACACCCGCTACATCGTGGTCCTCGCCAAACAGGTACACCGATAACGCGTCAGCCCAGCGAGCCGCGGGACTGGTCCCACCTCGGTGCCTTACCTTGCCGGGGCGACTCCAGAGTGGGCCCGACCTTCGTCGTGGGTGCGGACCCCCGGTCCGCTTCGGCCGGCGACCAGGGACTCGTAGACCGCGACGTAGCCGCGGCACATCTGCTCCGCGGAGAACCGCTCAGCGCGGCGGCGGCACGCGTCCGGGTCGATCTCACCGATCCGCTGCGTGGCCTCGACCATCTCGTCGACGTCGTCACAGATGAACCCGGTGACGCCATCCTCGATCACCTCGGGCACCGACCCGCGCCGTAAAGCGATGACGGGGGTGCCGGCCGCAAGCGACTCGATCATCACCAGGCCGAACGGCTCCGGCCAGTCGCTGGGGAAGAGGGTCGCACGGGCGCCGCCGTAGAAGGCGGGCTTCTCGTGCTCCTCGATCTCTCCGACGAAGTCGACGTTCGCCGCCATGTGGGGCTTCACCTCGTGCTCGTAGTAGTCGATGTCGAGCGGGTCGACCTTGGCCGCCATCCGCAGGGGCACGCCGGTGCGCCGCGAGATCTCGATCGCGGCGAGTGGCCCCTTCTCCTGCGCGATCCGGCCGACGAAGCCGAGATAGCCGTCGCGGTCGTTCGGTCCGTCCTGGTAGGACGCGAGATTCAGGCCGTTGTAGACCGTGGCCGCCCAGGTCAGGTTGAGGTCGGCGACGGCCAGGCGCTGGTCGTCGCTGATGGACACCAGAGGTACCGACGCGTAGCGGGGCAGCAGGTCCCGCATGTGGTCGAGATCCAGTCGACCGTGCATGGTCAGGACGGTGGGAGTGGTCGTGAGCCCTGCGAATGGAAGTGACCAGATGTCGAGGTGGGAGTGCACCACGTCGAAGTCGTCGGCCCGCTGGTAGAGCGAGGCCAACATCGCCAGATGCAGGTGCGGCGCGAGGCTGACCAGTTCCTCAGCGTCGAACCTTGCGCGCAGGGGCTCCCCGAACGCCTCCAGCCTCGCCTCGGTCGTGGACCCCTCCGGGGCGAACAGGGTCACGTCGTGACCCTGCGCCACCAGCCCGTCACACAGTGTGGCGATCACCCGCTCGGTCCCGCCGTACGCGCCCGGCGGGACCGCCTCGTAGAGCGGCGCGACCTGCGCGACCCTCACGATGCCGACGCCGTACTAGCGCCGGCGGCCCCACCGGAGCGCCGGGAGGACTGTTGCTCACCTGCGGGGAAGAGATGCCCCATCCGAAGCTGGTAGGTCTCCCGGCAGTCCCGGCACTTCAGGTAGCCGTCGTCCGCGGCCGTCAGTTGCTGGCCGCAGTCCGGGCACGGCACGTCGAATAAGGCGCTCATCACGCGATCCCCTCCCCAGGTTCAGTCTTCTGTCGTTACCCGATCCGCTCTCGTTTTAGTACCGCCGGCACATCACATGACTCCTGGGACGTGCATCTTGGGGGTTCATTGTGCAGAGTGGACGGATGTCTGAGCACCATCTCTCGGCAGGCAGCGTCCCGACAGGAGGGCGCCACGACCTCGTCGTCGTCGACGGCCGCAGCTTCGCCATCAGTGACGAGGCAGGGGACATGGTCGGCGCGACACACGGTCTGGTGTACGACGACATCCGGCACCTGAGCCGGCTCCGCATGACCGTCAATGCCGGCATGGTCGAGCTGTTGAGCTCGACCACGCCGACCCCACTGTCCGCCGTCACCGTCTCCCGCGCCCTGATCACCGTCAAGGAGAGCCGGCCGGTCCGGCCGGCTCTGGACGGCGAGCCGGAGCGCAACCAGGTCGCCGAGGTCCTGGTGGTGCGCCGCCGCTGGCTGGCCGGCAGCCTCGTAGAGGAGCTGAGCCTGCGCAACCCGCACACGCTGCCGGCCAGCGTGCACCTCGAGCTCGAGGTCCGCGCCGACTTCGCCCACGTCTTCGACGTCAAGAGCGGCACCGCCCACGGGGCCGTCGCGAACGCGGAGGCCGGTTCCGGCGGCACCTGGACGCTCCGCTCCCCGCACGACCCCGAGGACGGCACCCAGGTGTTCATGCACCCACCGCCGGACGAGGTCGACGCGAGCCGGGGCATCGCGGGTTGGCACCTCCGCGTGCGAAGGGCGGGGCGAAGTCGTCGTGACGGTCACGGTGCAGCCCGTCTCGGCTGGCGTCGCCGCCGACAGGCAGCGTCCCTCGGAGCTGTCACGCGGTACAGCGCTCCGCGAGCTCGCCGCGTGGCGCTCGGCGCTGCCGACCGCCGTCTCGCTCGACCCGCGGCTACCGATCGCCGTCGACCAGGCGCTCACCGACCTGGCCGCACTACGGATCATCGACCGGGCGCACCCGGATCGCGCCGTCGTCGCCGCCGGAGCGCCGTGGTTCATGACGCTCTTCGGCCGCGATTCGCTCCTGACGGCGTGGATGACGCTGCCCTTCGACGGCTCGCTCGCCCGCGGCGTACTGGCCAGCCTTGCCGACCTGCAGGGAGTGCTGGACGACCCGGCGTCGAGGAGCAGCCCGGCCGCATCGTGCACGAGCTTCGGCGGCACGGCGGCAGCGGGCCGTTCACCTCTCGCAGCCGCTACTACGGGACCGTCGATGCCACCCCCCTCTTCGTCGGCCTCGCTGCGGAGGCCTGGCGGTGGGGGAGCATCGACGAGATCGCGCTGCGCTCCCTGGCGCCCGCCCTCGGACGCGCCGTCGACTGGATCATCGGTCCGGGCGACTCCGATGGCGACGGCTTCGTCGACTACCGTCGGCGGGATCCGCGAGGGCTCGCCAATCAGGGCTGGAAGGACTCGTGGGACGGCATCACCCGCGCCGACGGCACGCTGCCCACGGCACCGCTCGCCCTCGTCGAGGTGCAGGGGTACGTCTACGCGGCCTTGCGCGGAGCCGCCGAGCTGGCCGGGCACGTCGACCTCGGTCATGACGCCGCCGACCTGCTGCGTCGCGCTGACTCCCTCGAGGACCGTTTCAACGAGGCCTTCTGGGACGGGCGCGGCTGGTTCGTCCTAGGCCTCGACGCCGACCACCGGCCGATCGACGCGCTCACCACGAACCCCGGACATGCGCTGTGGTCCGGCATCGCCGACGACGACAAGGCACGGCAGTACGTGGAGCGCCTGGCCGACCCGGATCTCTGGACGGGGTGGGGCCTGCGCACCCTTGCCGGTTCGATGGCGGCGTACGACCCGCTGAGCTACCACAACGGCTCGGTCTGGCCCCATGACACCGCGTTGGCTATCGCAGGTGCCGCTCGCTACCGTCACTGGGATGTGGTCGACCTGTTGGTCGACGGTGCCCTCGAGGCCACCCGGCACTTCGCCGGGCGCCCTCCCGAGCTGTTCGCGGGGCTATCGCGCAACGACGTGGCGACGCCGGTGCCGTACCCGTCTTCGTGCTCGCCGCAGGCCTGGTCATCGGCCTCGGTGCTGCTGCTGGTGCGCGCGATGCTGGGGCTGGAGCCGACCCCCGATCGCTCGGGTGTCGAGTTCCTCCGCGGCGACCTCTCTGGCGTGCCGGACCTCTCGCTCCATGGCCTGGAGCTCGCCGGACGGCGGCTGTCCGTGCACGTCGAGGGCGGCCACGGCCGTGTCGTGTCAGGGCCGGAGAGCAGCCACTCGTCATGACGCCGTTCAACTCGAATGCGCGGGTAGGGCTGGGACGTTCAGCGGATGGCGGACTTGTGCCAATCGACGACAAGACGCCTCCGTAGGGGTGTGCCCTGACATCGCCGACGCACTTAACGTCAATCGCTCATCCGGGAAACACTCGGACACTAAGGAGGTAACTCATGAGCAGCGTATGGGACTACCGCGACTCGACGTGGAGCGACGGCTACGACCTGGCCGGCTACGACGTCGAGGCAACCGACGGGTCCATCGGCACCATCGACGAAGCCACCAACGACGTCTCGAACGCCTACGTCGTCGTGGACACCGGCTTCTGGATCTTCGGCAAGAAGCGCCTCATCCCGGCCGGCGCAATCTCATCGGTGGTGCACGATGACAAGAAGGTCCACGTGGCCATGACCAAGGACCAGATCAAGGGCGCACCCGACTATGACGCCGACCACTGGAACGACGACTCGCGTTCCAAGCACGGCGACTACTACAGCCCCTACAGCACCTTCTGAGCGCCAGAAGCGGCCTCTGACTCTGCGTTTCTGCAGGTCAGAGGCCCTTTTGTGGCTCTATGGTGTCTTAGATGTCGTAGTAGAGCTCGAACTCGTGCGGGTGCGGGCGCAGCTGCACGGGCAGGATCTCCTGGGTGCGCTTGAACTCGATCCAGGTGTCGATCAGGTCCGGCGTGAAGACGTTGCCGGCGGTCAGGAACTCGTGGTCGGCCTCGAGGTTGTCGAGGACGGCGTTCAGCGAGGTCGGGACCTGGTCGATGTCGGCCATCTCGTCCGGCGGGAGCTCGTAGATGTCCTTGTCGATCGGGGCCGCGGGCTCGATCTTGTTCTTGATGCCGTCGAGGCCGGCCAGCAGCAGCGCCGAGAAGGCGAGGTAGGGGTTGGCCGACGGGTCGGGGCAGCGGAACTCGATCCGCTTGGCCTTCGGGTTGGAGCCCGTGATCGGGATCCGGACGCAGGCCGAGCGGTTGCGCTGGCTGTAGACCAGCGAGATCGGGGCCTCGAAGCCGGGCACCAGGCGGTGGTAGGAGTTCACCGTCGGGTTGGTGAAGGCCAGCAGCGACGGGGCGTGCTTGAGGATGCCGCCGATGTAGTAGCGGGCCATGTCGGAGAGGCCGCCGTAGCCGGTCTCGTCGTAGAACAGCGGCTCGCCGTCGTTCCAGATCGACTGGTGCACGTGCATGCCCGAGCCGTTGTCGCCGAAGATCGGCTTCGGCATGAAGGTCGCGGTCTTGCCGTTGCGCCACGCGGTGTTCTTGATGATGTACTTGAACTTCATCACGTCGTCGGCCGCCTTGAGCAGCTCGTCGAAGCGGTAGTTGATCTCCGCCTGGCCGGCGGTGCCGACCTCGTGGTGGGCACGCTCGACCTGCAGGCCGGACTTCTCGAGCTCGATGACCATCTCGTCGCGCAGCTCGCCGAAGTGGTCGGTCGGGGCGACGGGGAAGTAGCCGCCCTTGTACTTGACCTTGTAGCCGCGGTTGTCGTTCTCGAACGCGTCACCGGTGTTCCAGGCGCCGGCCGAGGAGTTGATCTCGTAGTAGCCGGCGTTCTGCCTTGGTCTCGAAGCGCACGTTGTCGAAGACGTAGAACTCGGCCTCCGGCGCGAAGAACGCCGTGTCGCCGATGCCGGTGCGTGCCGAGGTAGGCCATCGCCTTGCGCGCGATGTTGCGCGGGTCGCGGGAGTAGGCCTCACCGGTGAGCGGGTCGTGGATGAAGAAGTTCACGACCAGCGTCTTGGCGGTGCGGAACGGGTCGATGTACGCCGTGGTCGGGTCCGGGAACAGCGACATGTCGGACTCGTGGATGGCCTGGAAGCCACGGATCGAGGAGCCGTCGAAGTTCAGGCCGTCGTCGAAGACCGACTGGTCGAACGACGAGACCGGGACCGTGAAGTGCTGCATGACGCCGGGCAGGTCGCAGAAGCGGACGTCGACCATCTCGACGCCCTCGTCCTTGACGTACTTGAGCAGCTCGTCGCTGTTCTGGAACATTCGTCCTCCTTGGCTGCGCGACCGCGCGACAGCCCGACATCTGAGCAAGTGGGGGTCCGGTGCGACGCTGCGCCGGACCAGCCCGAAACTATGCACGGGCAGTTTCTCGACCGTATCGGGTTTGTTTCGGCGATGTAACAGGTGCCCGCACGTGGCCACTTCAGGCCGGGATCTACCCTGGCGCCGTGACCACGCAGACCCGTACGTCGGCTCGAGACCGCGTCCTGGGGACGCCGGATCCTCGCCCTGGTCGTCGACTGGTTCGCCTCGCTGCTGGTCGTGAGCCTCTTCTACCCGGTGTTCGGCACGACCGGCGGGCCGGGCAGCTTCTTCATCCTGATCGTCTTCGTCGTGGAGTCCGCGCTGTTCACCGCGACGGTCGGCGGCTCCTTCGGCAAGATGGCGACCCGGCTGCGCGTCGTCCGCATCGCCGACGGGCGGCGGATGGACCTGCTGCGGTCCTTCGGACGCGCGATCGGAGTGGCGCTGGTGATCCCGCCGCTGGTCTTCCGGCCCGACCGCCGCGGCCTGCACGACGTCCTGCCGGCTCGGCAGTGGTGACGCTCCAGACCGCCATGCAGGCCGGCCCGTCCCGAGCCTGAGGGGGCCGGGTCTCGGGGCTTGGTCCGACGGGTCATGCTGGACGCATGACTCGCTCGCTCACCGGTCGCCGTACCCTCGCCGCCGCAGCACTCGCTCCACTCCTGCTCACGGGCCTGGCGGCTTGCGGCGACGACAAGGGTGACACCAAGGCCGGCGACACCACGGCCAGTGACACCACCCAGGCCGCGGCGTTCGCCGGCGTCGAGGAGGGCGACGAGGTCGACCCCGATGAGTTCGTCGACACCGTCGCCGACGGGTTGAAGGAGTCCACGACCGCGCACGTGACGATGAAGGTCTCCGCGGGCGACAGCGTCGTCCATGAGTGGCGAGGGCGACCTCGACTACACGACGACGCCGCCGTCGGTGGCGATGTCGACGACCATCCCCGGTGCTGGGGAGACCAAGATGGTGATGGTCGACGGGCTGGTGTACCTCCAGATGGGCCAGCTCAGTGGCGGCAAGTACTGGAAGATCGACCCGTCCGACTCCCACGGGATGCTTGCGGGCATGGGGCTCGACAAGGTGCTCGACCAGGTCGATCCGGTGGGGTCCCTGGAGACGATGCGGACCGGGATCGACACCGTGACCTACCAGGGCGACGAGGAGATCGACGGACGCGACCTGGACCACTACGAGCTGACCATCGACATGCAGTCGGCGCTGCAGTCGCTCGGCGGCAAGCTCCCGGCCGCGGCCTCGAAGGGGCTGCCCGACTCCGTCACCTATGACCTGTGGCTCGACGACGAGAACCGCTTCGCCCAGATGCAGATGGACTACCCGGTCATGGACCAGCAGATCTCGATGGAGATGACAGTCTCCGACTGGGGCGCCGACGTGGACATCGCGGCACCGCCGGCCGACCAGGTCACCGACATGCCGAGCATGAAGGGCCTGATGAGCGGAATGGCCGGGATGGCGACCACCCCGCAGGCTTAGGCCCTCAGCGCCCGTTCATGTTCTGGCGCATGCCCTTCATGCTGGTCGGCACCGGACCCTTGGGGATCGGGATGGTCGACCGGTTGGCGTCGAGCGCCTTGAGCCGGTTGAGGATGTCGGTCATCTCGGCCGGCTTGACCTGGCGGCCGAGCTTCTGGACGTGGCGAGCCAGCTTGGGCAGCGGGACCTGGCCCTCGCCGTTGCCGCAGACGACCTCGTGGATCGGGTACGTCGGCGGCGACCCGCTCGTGCTTGCGACGCTCGCTGGCCATCAGCTGGCGCAGCCGGTTGGGGTTGCCCTCGCCGACCAGGACGATGCCCGGCGGGCCGACGACGCGGTGCACGACGTCCTGCTGCTTGGTGAACGCGATCACCGGGTCGGTCTTCCAGCCGCGGCGCAGCATCCGCAGCGCGGCCGCGGCGGCGCCGGGCTGGCCCTCCATCTGGGCGTACGCCGCCTTCTGGGCGCGACGGCCGAAGACGATCATCGCGAGCAGCAAGCCGAGGAGCAGCGCGCCGACGACCGCGAGGATGATGTGCAGGATGCCGCTCGCCGGGCAGGAACCAGAAGAGCGCGAAGCCGACGGCGGCACCGAGCACGAACGAGCCGAGGATCCACAGCCCGAGTCCGCGGGTCGGACTTCTTGGCCATCCGGTAGGTCTCGATGAACTGCGCGCATCCGGCTCATCTTCTCCGGGTCGACGGGCTTGGGTCCTTCGCCATGCTTCTGCGCTGCCTATCTGGTTGAACGGGGGATCAGACGATCAGGCGGGAGCGCCCGCGCGGGCGTCCATGGCCTGACGGTACAGCCGACCGGCGCGGTACGACGAACGCACGAGCGGTCCGGACAGCACCCCGGAGAAGCCGATCTCCTCGGCCTCGGCGGCCAGCTCGACGAACTCCTCGGGCTTGACCCACCGCTCGACCGGGTGGTGCCGCACCGAGGGGCGCAGGTACTGGGTGATCGTGATCAGCTCGCAGCCGGCGTCGTGCAGGTCGCGCAGCGCCTGGGAGACCTCCTCGCGGGTCTCGCCCATGCCGAGGATCAGGTTGGACTTGGTGACCAGCCCGAAGTCGCGGGCCTGGGTGATCACGTCGAGCGAGCGGTCGTAGCGGAACGCCGGGCGGATCCGCTTGAAGATCCGCGGCACCGTCTCGACGTTGTGGGCGAGCACCTCGGGCCGCGACTCGAAGACCTCGCGGAGCAGGTCGGGCTTGCCGTTGAAGTCGGGGATCAGGTTCTCGACGCCGGTGTCGGGGTTCAGCTCGTGGATGGCGCGCACGGTCTCGGCGTACAGCCAGGCGCCGCCGTCCTCGAGGTCGTCGCGCGCGACGCCGGTGATCGTGGCGTAGCGCAGCTCCATCTTCTGCACCGACTCGGCGACCCGGCGCGGCTCGTCGCGGTCCAGCGGCTGCGGCTTGCCGGTGTCGATCTGGCAGAAGTCGCAGCGCCGGGTGCACTGGTCGCCGCCGATGAGGAACGTCGCCTCGCGGTCCTCCCAGCACTCGAAGATGTTGGGGCAGCCGGCCTCCTGGCAGACCGTGTGGAGTCCCTCGGACTTCACCAGGCTCTGGAGGTGCTTGTACTCCGGACCCATCTTGGCCCGGGTCTTGATCCACTCCGGCTTGCGCTCGATCGGGGTCTCCGCGTTGCGCACCTCGAGGCGGAGCAGCTTGCGTCCTTCTGGGGCGGAGCTTGCGTCACGGGAGCCAGCCTACGCGGGTGCTCCAGCTCACCTCAGGGCACGTCGCGGGTGCGGAACGACGCGATCGACGGGACGGCCGCGATCAGCAGCAGCCCGACCAGGTACGCCGCCCCGTGGGTCATCGAGAGACGCTGCTCCATCCCGGTGCCGCTGGACGTAGTACGACGCCGCCGTCCAGGACGATCGCCGCGACGTTGGTCTGCGGCATCCACTTCTCGTAGCCGCTGAACGCGATGAGAGACAGCATCACCGGGAGCAGCAGCGAGACCGCGAACAGCACGCCGAGCGTGGCGACCGTGCTGCGGAACAGCATGGTCAGCGCGTAGCCACCGACGGCGGCACCGGCGGCGAACACCGTCCCGCGCAGCGCCTGCTGGTAGCCCTCGGAGACGCCGTGGCCCGACGGATCGAGCTCGCGGTGCTCGGCCAGGACCCAGAGGCCGGTCCAGTACGCCGCGCAGCACGACAGCGGCGACCACCGCCGCCACGAGCGGCACCGCCAGGCCCTTGGCGGCCCAGACCCGGCCGCGCCGCGGCTCGAACAGCAGCTGGTTGCTCATCGAGCCGCTGTTCCAGTCGTGCCCGGCGAAGGTGGTGCCGAGCAGGAGCAGCAGCACGGCCAGCACGGCGACGACGGCGAGGCCCGACCGCCTCCGCGCTCCTGTCCGAGGTCGAGCGGCTCCGGCTGGTGTACCACTCCAGCTGCGGGAGCACGGCTCCTCGCAGGCTGCCTGGATGTCGTCGCCGGCCGCGCCGTACCGCTGCGGCTTCTCCAGGCACTTCTGAGGCTGCGCTGGACGTAGGGCTGCTTCGACTCCTGGTCGACCTGGCGATGGGCCTGGGCCTGCTCCGAGGCGGAGACAGGTCGGGTGGTCCACGCGGTCGCGCCCCAGATCAGCGCCGACACGACGACCACCGCCGCCAGCAGGAGCAGGACCGCGCGCCGCCACCGCAGCCGGGTCAGCTCGACGCCCAGGAGCCGCATCATCGGTCGCCCTCCGGTCCGCCGAGGGTGTCGTCGGCGGTGAGCTCGAGGAAGACCGTCTCGAGGTCCGCCCGCACCGGGGTCAGCTCGGTCAGCCAGATCCCGGCCGCGCCGAGCGCCTGGGTGACGTCGCCGGGCCGGTCGGTCTCGACCAGCACCCCGTCGGCACCGGCCGGGAGGACGAACCCCGCCGCGGTGAGCACTCGTCGACGGCGCCGGGTCGGGCGCGCCGACCCGGTAGGCCGTGCTCGTGCCGACCAGGTCGTCGACCGCGCCGGAGGCGAGCATCCGGCCGTTGCCGATGATCGTGGCCGAGGTGCAGACCTGCTGCACCTCGGCGAGGATGTGCGAGCTGAGCAGCACGGTCACGCCGGCCGCGCCGAGGTCGCGGATCGTGTCGCGGATCTCGCGGATGCCGGCCGGGTCGAGGCCGTTGGTCGGCTCGTCGAGGATCAGCAGGTCGGGCTCCTTGAGCAGGGTCGCGGCGATCGCGAGCCGCTGCTTCATGCCGAGCGAGTAGGACTTGTAGCGGTCGCGGTCGCGGCCGGTCAGGCCGACGGTCTCGACCGCCGCGTCGACCCGGTCGCCGGGGGCGCCGATGGAGCGGGCGAGCAGGGGGAGGTTCTGGCGGCCGGTGAAGTTGGGGGAGAACTTCGGGCTCTCGACGACCGCGCCCGACGCGGTCGATCACCGCGGCAGCCGGTCCGGCACCGGCTCGCCGAAGAGCCGCATCGTGCCGGCGCTGGCGCGGGCCAGCCCGAGCAGCATCCGGATCGTCGTGGTCTTGCCCGAGCCGTTGGGCCCGAGGAAGCCGTGCACGCCGCCGGCGGGCACGGCCAGGTCGAGGTCGAGACGGCGACGCGCACGCCGCGACGGAGCGGAACTCCTTGCGCAGACCGGTGGTCTCGATGACGAGGTCGCTCACGCCGGCTGATCCTAGCAGGCCGACGTCCGGCAGCCGGCGCGGGACCTGGCGGCGCGCCGTCAGGGAGTGAGCAGCTCGATCCGCGGGTGCCGTCGCGCCGGGCTCGGGGCGCGGCTCGTAGTCGGGCGTCGCGTCGTACGGCGCCCAGGCGAGGTAGCTCGCGCAGGTGCCGCTCGACGCAGCGGCAGCACCTCGGCGACGCGTGACGTCGCGGCCGAGCTCGCGGCTCAGCGAGGTGACCCCGGCGTCGGCGATGCCGCACGGGCACGAACCGGTCGTACCAGCCCAGGTCGACGTCGCAGTTGAGCGCGAAGCCGTGCATGGTGACGCCGCGGCTGACCCGGATGCCGAGCGCGGCGACCTTGCGCTCCGGCCGCGGTCGTCGGCGCGCAGCCAGACGCCGCTGCGGCCGGGGACCCGGGCGGTGGTGACGCCGAGGTCGGCGCAGACGCGGATCAGCGCCTCCTCGACCCGGCGCACGTAGTCGACGACCTTGACGTGGTCGGGCAGCGTGACGATCGGGTAGCCGACCAGCTGGCCGGGGCCGTGGAAGGTGATCTTGCCGCCGCGGTCGACGTCGATGACGGGCGCGCCGCCCGGGTCGAGCGGCCGCTCGTGCGGCTCGGTGCGCTTGCCGGCGGTGAAGACCGGCGGGTGCTCGAGCAGCAGCACGGTGTCGGGCTGGTCGCCGTGCGACGACCCGCGTGCACCTCGCGCTGGAGGTCCCACGCGGCGAGGTAGTCGACGAGCCCGGCGTCCTCGAAGCTTCACGCGTCGAGCGTACGCCGCGGCTGTGGACAACCTGCTGGAGGATCGGCGGCACGGGTAGGACGACGCAGCTGAGCCTCGAGCGTGGTGACCTGTCCGCTGGTGCTCTCGTCGCTGCTGCCTGCACGCCGGTCGCCCTCGCCGGCCCGCGGTGCCGGCGGCCGCGGTGCTGCACGCCTGGGACGACGCGTCGGGCCGCGGCCTGGGCGGCGGGCGACCCGGCGGCCCTGCGCGCGCTCTACACGCCCGGGTCGTCGGCGGGCCGGCCCGACGTCGCGATGCTGCGCGCCTGGACCGGCGCGCGGGCTGCGGGTCGACGGGCCTGCGGATGCAGCTGCTGCGGGTGCGGGTCGCTCGGCGGACGCCGCGGCCGGCTGGTGCTCGACGTCACCGACCGGGTCGCCGGGCGGCGTGGTCGGCGCCGGGCGGAGCAGGCCGCTGCCGCGCGGACCGGCCGACCGGCACGCGGATCGTGCTGCGGCTGGTCGCGGGGGAGTGGCGGGTCGCCTCGGTGCGCGGTCAGGCCAGCCCGGCGCGGACGACCTCGTGCACGGTGCGGTCGCGGAACTCGTAGCCCGCGGCCTCGAGCACCGCCGGGCGCAGGTTGAGCGAGCCCGAGCACCTCGGGCGCCAGCCGGCCGGCCGCCGAGCCGGATCGGCGAGGCGCGGGCACGGCAGGAACGCCTTGCGGTCCAGCGCGCGGGCGAGGGCCTCGGTGAACTCGGCGTTGGTCGGCGTCTGCGGGCAGCACAGGTTGACCGGGCCGCGCACGTCGTCGTGCTCGACGAGGTGGGCGACCGCGCCGACCCAGTCGCGCAGCGAGATCATCGCCATGTGCTGCGCGGCCGTCGCCCAGCCCGGCCCCGAGGCCGGCCGGAAGAGCAGCCGGAGCTGCTTGAGCGGCGCGCCGCGGCGGTCCATCACCGGGGCGGTGCGCAGCACGCAGACCCGGGCGCCGGCCTCGACCGCCGGCTCGGCGGCCGCCTGCCACTCCCGGGTCACCTCGGTGAGCAGGCTGTCGCCGCGGCTGTCGGACTCCTCGGTGACGACGTCGCTGCCGTGGTCGCCGTACCAGGCGATGCCGTTGCCGGCGAGGAACGCCGGCCTGCCGCTCGCTGCCCGCGATCGCCTCGGCCAGCACCCGGGTCGTGGTCACCCGGCTCTCCCGCAGCTCGCGCGCCCACTTCTTCGAGTGCGGGTTGCCGATCGTCGGCGAGCCGGCCAGGTTGACGACGACGTCGGCGCGCTCGATCACGTCGCGGTCGTAGACCCCGGCGTACGGGTCCCAGCGTCGACTCGTCGCGGCGACGAGGTCGGCCGCCGGGTCAGCGCGACGACCGCGTGGCCGCGCGCCGACCAGCCCGCTCGGTCAGGTGGGTGCCGAGGAAGCCGGAGGCACCGGCGATCACGACGTCCTCGAGGTCATGGGTTCACCCAGCCACCGGGCTCCGATCAGGGGCTGGTGCCGACGTCGGTGAACGGCAGCGGCCGACGAACTGGCCGCCGCCGTCCGGTGCGGCTCAGACCTCGAACTGGCCGGACTCGAGGCGCTGCTTGACGTCCTGCAGGAAGCGGCCGGCGTCGGCGCCGTCGACCAGCCGGTGGTCGTAGGTCAGCGCGAGGTAGACCATGTGGCGCACCGCGATCGTCTCGCCGAGGTTCGGGTCGTCGATGACGACCGGACGCTTGACGACCGCGCCCGGGCCGAGGATCGCGACCTGCGGCTTGTTGATGATCGGGGTGTCCACAGAGCGCCCCGACGCTGCCGAGGTTGGTGATCGTGAAGGTGCCGCCGGAGAGCTCGTCGGGACCGATCTTGTTGGTGCGGGTGCGCTCGGCGACGTCGGCGATCTTCTTCGCCAGCCCGGCGACCGACAGGTCGCCGGCGTCCTTGACCACCGGGGTGAGCAGGCCCTTCTCGGTGTCCACCGCGAACGCGACGTTCTCGCGGTCGTAGTAGGTGATCTCGCCGGCCTCGGTGTCGATCGTCGCGTTGAGCGTCGGGTGCTCCTTGAGCGCGTCGATCGCGGCCTTGGCGAAGAACGGCAGGTAGGACAGCTTCACGCCCTCGCGGGCCAGGAAGTCGGCCTTCACCGCTCTCGCGCAGCCGGGCGATGTTGGTGACGTCGACCTCGACGACCTGGGTGAGCTGGGCCGAGGTCTGCAGCGAGTCGACCATCCGCTCGGCGATGATCTTGCGCAGCCGCGAGATCTTCTCGGTCTTGCCGCGCAGCGGCGACGGCGTCACCGGGGCGGCGCCGGCCGGGGCGCTCGGCGGCGGGCGCCGCCGCTGGCGCGGCAGCGGGCTGCTGCCTGCGGCCTTCGCGGCGTCGAGCACGTCCTGCTTGCGGATCCGGCCGCCGACGCCGGTGCCGGTCACCGAGGCAGGTCGACGCCGTGCTGGGCGGCCATCTTGCGCACCAGCGGGGTGACGTAGCCCGGGACCGTCGCCGCCGCCGACCGGCTCGGCCGGCGGCAGGCGCCGCGGGTCGCCGGCTGCTTCGTGGGCTCGGGCGCCTTCGGCGGCGGCTCGGGCTCGGGCTCCGGCTGCCTGCTCGGGCTCCGGCTCCGGCTCCGGCTCGGGCTCCGGCTCGGGCTCCGGCTCGGGCTCCGGCTCGGTCTTCTCCTCGGCCGGGGCGGGCGCGGCGTCGGCGGCGCCGATCACGGCCAGCTCGGCGCCGACCTCGACGGTCTCGTCCTCCTCGACCTTGATCTCGAGCAGGGTGCCGGCGACCGGGGAGGGGATCTCGGTGTCGACCTTGTCGGTGGAGACCTCGAGCAGCGGCTCGTCGACGGCGACGTCGTCGCCGACCGACTTCAGCCAGCGGGTGACGGTGCCCTCGGTGACCGACTCGCCCAGCGCGGGCAGCGTGACCGACGTACCGACCGCCACCGGACGGCTTGGTCTCGGCGGCCGGCTTCTCGGCCTCCTCGGCGGCCGGCGCGGGCTCGGCGGCTGCCTCGGGCTCCTCGGCCTTCTCCTCCGGCTCGGGCTCGCGGCTCCGGCTCGGGCTCGGGCTCCGGCTCGGGCTCGGCCTGTGCTTCGGCGCCGCCGGACGACTCGCCCTCGTCGCCGATCACGGCGAGCACGGCGCCGACCTCGACGGTGTCGTCCTCGTTGGCCTTGATCTCGAGCAGGGTGCCGGCGACCGGGGAGGGGATCTCGGTGTCGACCTTGTCGGTGGAGACCTCGAGCAGCGGCTCGTCGACCGCGACCGTGTCGCCGACCTGCTTGAGCCAGCGGGTGACGGTGCCTTCGGTGACGGACTCGCCGAGTGCCGGGAGGTTGACTTCGGTGGCCATGGACTTCCTTCGCTTCGAGTTCTTGCAGGTCTTGGTCGGTCAGGAGTGGGCGTGCAGCGGCTTGCCGGCCAGCGCCAGGTGGGCCTCGCCGAGCGCCTCGTTCTGGGTCGGGTGGGCGTGCACGAGCGGGGCGACGTCCTCGGCGTACGCCTCCCAGTTGTAGATCAGCTGGGCCTCGCCGATCAGCTCGCCGACGCGGTCGCCGACCAGGTGGACGCCGATGACCGGGCCGTCCTTGCGGCGGACCAGCTTCACGAAGCCCTGGGTCTTGAGGATCTGGCTCTTGCCGTTGCCGCCGAGGTCGTAGGTGAGGGTCTCGATGCCGTCGGCGCCGTACGTCGCGGCCGCGCGCCTCGTCGAGGCCGACCGAGGCGACCTCGGGGTGGGAGTAGGTGACCCGCGGGATGCCGGCCTCGTCGATCGGCCGCGGGTCGAGGCCGGCGATGTCCTCGGCCACGAAGATGCCCTGCTGGAAGCCGCGGTGCGCGAGCTGCAGGCCGGGCACGATGTCGCCGACGGCGTAGACGCCCTCGACGTTGGTGCGGCAGCGGTCGTCGGCGAGCACGAAGCCGCGGTCCATCGCGACGCCCTGCTCGTCGTACCCGAGGCCGTCGGTGACCGGGCCGCGGCCGACGGCGACGAGCAGCAGCTCGGCCTCGATGACGGTCGCCCGCCCCTCGACGGTCACGGCGACGCCGGTGTCGGTGTGCTTGACGCTCTGGAACGGGGTGCCGGTGCGGAAGGCGATCCTGCGCTTGCGGAAGGCGCGCTCGAGCGCCTTCGACGACGCCTCGTCCTCGGCGGCGACCAGCCGGGGGAGCGCCTCGACGATGGTGACCTCGGCGCCGAAGCTGCGCCACACGCTGGCGAACTCGCAGCCGATCACGCCGCCGCCGAGCACGACCACCGAGGCCGGCACGCTGTCGAGCCGCAGCGCGTGCTCGGAGGTGATCACCCGCTCGCCGTCGATGTCGAGGCCGGGCAGGCTGCGGGCGTAGGAGCCGGAGGCGAGCACGACGTGCTTGCCGGTGTACGCTGGTGCCGCCGACGGTGACCTGCGCGGCCCGGTGAGCCGGCCGGCGCCCTCGATGACGGTGATGCCGCGGCCCTTGATCAGCCCGGTGAGGCCCTTGAAGAGCCGGGAGACGACGCCGTCCTTGTAGGCGTTGACGCCCGCCATGTCGATGCCCTCGAGCGTGGCGCGGACGCCGAACTGCTCGGACTCGCGGGTCTGGTCGGCGACCTCGGCCGCGTGCAGCAGCGCCTTGGTCGGGATGCAGCCGACGTGGAGGCAGGTGCCGCCGAGGTTGCCCTTCTCGACCAGCCCGACGGTGAGCCCGAGCTGTGCGGCGCGGAGGGCACAGGCGTAGCCACCCGAGCCGGCACCGAGGATGAGGACGTCGAAGTCGGGTCGGCCACGAGCACCATCCTTGCACTTCTGCCCGGCAGTCCACACCGCCCTCTGGCTACCGGGCGGTCACAATCTCCGCGTCCCTCCCACGCGACGTGGCAAGGCTTGGCACACTTGTCCCCATGTCATGGATGGACCGGTTCCGCCGCGGCTCGACGGCCAAGATGCGCGGCCCCGCGCGCGACGGCGCCCGCACCGGGTCGACCCGGGTGCGGGCCTCCGACGCGGTCGACCTCGAGCACCTCTGCACCTGGACGGCCGAGCGCCGCGGGGTCGAGGGCTTCGTCGAGCCGCGCACCGCGGTCAGCGACGTGACGCTGCTGCTGGTCGCCCACGACGGTGAGTGGACCCGACGCCGGGTGCCGTCGGTCAAGTGGGCGCACGACTTCTGCAACAGCAGCAGATCCCGTCGTACGACGCCGCGGTGGTCGGCATCCCGCAGCGGATGCGCGACTACAACCGCCGCAAGAAGCTGCAGGGCGGCACGTAGTCCGCGACCGCCGTTGGTTGAGGAGGTTGCGCAGCAACCGGCCACCCGTGGTTGAGGAGGTTCGCAGCAACCGTCTCGAAACCCCCCAAGCCGACGCGCTGCTCGACCGACGAGAGACACCCTGCCCTGGGTTCGCTGCGGGGGTTTCGAGACAGGCGCTAGCGCGCCTTCCTCAACCACCGGTGGGCGCCCGTCGGTTTCGAGACAGGCGCTAGCGCGCCTTCCTCAACCACCGGTGGGCTGCACCACCGGGGACGTCAGTCCGAGGCGGCCAGCGTCCGCGCGAAGTCGATCAGCGTGGCGACCGCGACGCCGGTGCCGCCGGCGGTGACGTGGCCCCAGGCGCCGCCGGAGTTGAACGACGGGCCGGCGATGTCGAGGTGCGCCCACGGGATGCCCGGCGGTGAACTCGCGCAGGAACGCGGCCGCGAACAGGCCGCCGCCCCAGCGGACCCAGTCGTGCTGGGCCAGGTCGGCGATCTTGCTGCTGTGGATCCGCTCGTTCATCGCCTCGGGGATCGGCATCGGCCACATCTCCTCGCCGGCGGCCTCGGCGGCGGCGAGCACGTCGGCGACGACGTCGTCGGAGCCCATCACGCCGGCGACCCGGTCGCCGAGCGCGACGACCATGTGCCCGGTCAGGGTGGCGACGTCGAGGATCACGTCGGGCTTCTGCTCGGTGGCCCGCACCAGCGCGTCGGCGAGGACCAGCCGGCCCTCGGCGTCGGTGTTGGGGATCTCGACGGTGGTGCCGCCGTACATGGTGAGCACGTCGCCGGGGCGGGTCGCGGTGCCGGAGACCATGTTCTCGGCCATCGGCGCGAAGGCGCTGACCTTGATCGGCAGCCCGAGCGCGGCGATCGCGAACGTCGCCTGCACGACGGCGGCGGCGCCGGCCATGTCGGACTTCATCTCGTTCATGCTCTGGGCCGGCTTGATGGTGAGGCCGCCGGAGTCGAAGGTGATGCCCTTGCCGACCAGCGCGAGGTGGTGCTTGGCGCCCTTGGGGGCGTAGCGTCAGCTCGACCAGCCGCGGCGGCGCGGCCGAGCCGGCACCGACGCCGAGGATGCCGCCGCAGCCGAGCTCGGCGAGCGACGCCTCGTCGAGGACCGTGATCGCGACCTTCGGGGCGCCGCGGCCCTTGGTCAGCTCCTTGGTGGCGGCCGCGACGGCGTCGGCGAACGCCGGCGGGGTCAGGTCGCCGGGCGGGGTGTTCACCCAGTCGCGGGTGGCGGCGACGGCCCGGGCGACGACCTGGGCCTCCTCGAAGGCCGCGACGACCTCCTTGCGGCGCGCCGCGGCGCTGAGCACGACGACCTCGCCGGGCCGCTTGCTCTCGCCCTCCTTGTCGGCCCCTTCTTGTACGTCGTGAACGTGTAGCCGCCGAGCAGGTAGCCCTCGGTCACCGCGCGCACCAGCTCGGGGGAGTCGGCCGGCAGCGCGAGCGCCACCGAGGCGGCGTTGGTGACCGCGCGGGCGGCGACGCCGGCGGCGCGGCGTACGGCGTCGGGGTGACCTGCTTGCCGAGCCCGACCAGCACCAGCAGCGGCGAGGCGATGGCGCCCGACGTCGGGACCTTGACGACCTCGCCGGCCTTGCCGGTGACGCCGAGCGTGGAGAGCAGCGGGCGGAGCTTGCGGCCGTAGGCCGCGGCGACGTCGGCGCCGCCGTCGGCGAGCTCGGCGCCCTTCGCGGTCTGCACGACGCCGACGACGACGGCGTCGCATCGGGTCTTGGCGGGGCTGGCGCTGCGCAGGGTGTAGGTCGTCACCGGGGCAGGATAGTCCGGGCTCGACACGCGGTCGCGACCTCGCGACCGGTGCGCGGCTTGCTCGACCGCCATCACCGATCCGCTACGCGTCTGCGGTAGGTTCGCGGCCATGTCCGACCTGCTCCGTCCCCCCTGCACGACCGGCACGAGGCGCTCGGCGCGAAGTTCGCCGACTTCGGCGGCTGGTCGATGCCGCTCGAGTACCCCGCCGGCGTGGTCAAGGAGCACACCGCGGTCCGCGAGGCGGTCGGCATCTTCGACGTCAGCCACCTCGGCAAGGCCGTCGTCGCCGGCCCCGGCGCCGCCGACTTCGTCAACCGGACGCTCACCAACGACCTGGGCCGGATCGCTCCCGGCCAGGCGCAGTACACGCTGTGCTGCGACGACGCGACCGGCGGCGTCGTCGACGACCTGATCGCCTACCTGTACGGCGACGACCGGGTCCTCCTGGTCCCGAACGCCGCCAACACCGCCGAGGTCGTGCGCCGGCTCGCGGCCGAGGCGCCCGACGGGGTCGACCGTCACCGACCAGCACCGCGACTACGTCGTGCTCGCCGTGCAGGGCACCCAGTCCGACGAGGTGCTCGCCGAGCTCGGGCTGCCGATCGGCCACGACTACATGTCCTTCGTCGAGGCCGCCCAGCTTCGAGGGAGCGAGGGCCGACGTCGTCGTCTGCCGCACCGGCTACACCGGCGAGCGCGGCTACGAGCTGGTCGCGCCGAACGCCGTCGCCGTGCCGCTCTGGGACGCGCTGCTGGCGGCCGGCGAGCAGTACGGCATGCTGCCCTGCGGCCTCGGCGCCCGCGACACGCTGCGCACCGAGATGGGCTACCCGCTGCACGGCCAGGACATCTCGCTCGACGTCACGCCCAACGAGGCCCGGCTGGGCTGGGCGGTCGGCTGGAAGAAGGACGCCTTCTGGGGCCGCGACGTGCTCACCGCCGAGCGGGCCGAGGGCCCGCAGCGGGTGCTGCGCGGCCTGGTCGCCACCGGCCGCGGCATCCCGCGCCCGCACATGAGCGTCAGCCTGACCCCCGACGTGCTGCTCGGCGAGGTCACCTCCGGCACGTTCTCGCCGACGCTGCGCAAGGGCATCGGGCTCGCGCTGCTGCCGTCCTTCGTCGACCCCGACGCCGAGGTCGGCGTCGACGTCCGCGGCCGACGCGAGATCTTCCAGCTCGTGAAGCCGCCGTTCGTCGACCCGTCCGTCCGGGAGTCCTGAGATGAACCTGCCCGAGCAGCCCCCGACCTTCCGCCAGCCGACGCCCGCCGAGCGGCCGTGGTGGTGGCGGCTGGAGGACGCCGCCGGCGCCGAGGTCACCGTCACCGGCGAGCTCGCCGACCAGCGGTTCGCCAGCCAGGCCGACGCCGAGTCGTGGGTCGGCGAGATCTGGTCCGACCTCGCCGCCGAGGGCGTCGACGCGGTCACGCTGTTCGAGCACGACCGCCAGGTCTACGGCCCGATGTCGCTGCACGCCTGACCGCGGAACCTCCTGCGGGGTCTGGTAGGGGGGCCTGCGAGAAGGATGTGCCCATGGCCAGGAACGACGCCGACTTCGCCGCCTACCTCGCGGCGCGCTGGCCGTTCCTGGTGCGCTCGCTCGTGCTGCTCGGCTGCCCGCGGCCGAGGCCGAGGACGTCGTCCAGACCGGGCTGGCCCGCTGCTACGCTGACGTGGGACCGGGTCCGCGAGGCCGACGACGTCGACGCCCACGTCTACCGCACCGTGCTCGACTGCTGGCACAAGAGCCGCAGCGGCGTGGCGGGCGAGCAGCCGACCGGCGCACCGCCGGAGCCCGTCGCCGCCGAGGAGCCGACCGACCTGGTGCTGCTGCGGCAGGCGCTCGAGGACCGAGCTCGCGCAGGCTCGACGCCCGAGCACCGCGAGGTGCTGGTGCTGCGCGTTCGTCGCCGAGCTGTCCGAGGCCCAGGTCGCCGACGTGCTCGACGTCCCGGTCGGCACCGTGAAGAGCCGGGTCTCACGGGCGCTGTCCGGCGTCGACCTGGCCGCGCTCCGGGAGGCTGATCGGGCCGATGTCGGAGCCGCTGGCCGAGCAGGTCTTCCGCACGGCGAGCGAGTCGATCGAGGTGCTGGCTCCGCCGCTACGACGACGTCGTCGCCGAGGCCCGCGCGCAGCGCCGGCGTCGCCGGCGCGCGGTCGGCGCCAGCGTGGCTGCGGCCGTCGTCGTGGTCGCCGGGCTGACCTGGGTCGGCGACCCGGCCGCCGGCCGAGCCCGAGCGGGACCGCGGCCGGCGCACGGTCACGCTCGCCACGAACCCCGTCGACGTCGCGTGGTACGCCGCCGGCCGGCTGCACCTCGACGACGTGACCGTCGAGCTCCCGGGCATCACCGACCTCGGCCGCGGTCGGCGAGCGGCGCGTCTACGGCGACGCGGACGGCGTCGTCGCCTTCGTCGACGGCCCAGGGCGCGCAGCGGCTGATCGGGCACAAGGCGTCCCGACGTGCCGGTCGTGGGCTCGGTCGAGCACGGGCTGGGCGGCCTGGGTCGAGCCCGTCGAGCGACGGCGGCCAAGCTGGTCGTGTGCGACGTCGGTCACGGGTGACGTGCTCGGCCGGCTGCCGGTCGGTCCGCGCACCCGGCTGATCGCGATCGACCAGGGCCAGGTCTTCTACGCCACGGCCGGCGGCGACTACAGCGTGGACGCCGCCGACCGGCGGCCCCGGAGCGGCTCGAGCGCCCCGGACTGGTCGACGTCGCGTCCGGCGACCCGGGTCTACCAGGCGCGGCCGCACCATCGAGATCGTCCAGCCGTTCTTCAGCGTCGAGCTTCCTGCGTCCCGGGCGTCGGCGCGTCGCTCTCGCCGGGCGGCAGCTACGCGCGTCACGACCTCGACCGTCGCAGCGACGGGGTCCCGCCCTTCCGGCCGCTCCTCTACGACACCCGCTCCGGCGAGCCGGCTCCCGACCGGCATCGCGCCCGACGAGCTCGTCGTCGACGCGACGTTCGGCGACAACCACTCGGTCGTCTACCTGGTCGTCACGCGGGCGACATCGTCGCGGCCCCACCCGCTGCTGGTGCTGCGCACCTGCGACCTCGGCGCGCCGACGCTGCTGCCGACGTCGCACCGCTGGCGACCGACGAGCGGAATGCCCGCTGCTCGCGCGAGCTGACCGCAGCAGACTGCTGCCATGCGCTTCAGCCAGGTCGACGTCTTCTCGCAGCTCCCGCTGCTCGGCAACCCGGTCGCCGTCGTGCACGACGCCGACGGCGTCACCGACGAGGAGATGGCGGCGTTCGCGCGCTGGACCAACCTGTCGGAGACGACGTTCCTGCTCACGCCCGACCGACCCGGCCGCCGACTACCGGCTGCGGATCTGGACGCCGGGCGGCGAGCTGCCGTTCGCCGGCCACCCGACGCTCGGCAGCGCGCACGCCTGGCTCGAGGCCGGGGGAGTGCCCGCCGGCGCCGGACGTCGTGCAGGAGTGCGGCGCCGGCCTGGTCCGGATCCGGCGGCGAGGCGACCGGCTGTCGTTCGCCGCACCGCCGCTGACGCGGTCGGGCCCGGTCGACGCCGAGCGACCTCGCCGCGCATCTGCCGGGCGCTGCGGATCCCCGAGGCCGCGATCGTCGAGTCGGCGTGGATCGACAACGGTCCCGGCTGGGTCGGCGTGCTGCTCGACGACGCCGCCGCCGTGCTCGCGCTCGAGCCCGACTGGGCGGCCTTCGGCGACCTCAAGATCGGCGTCGTCGGGCCGTACGCCGACGGGCCGCTCGCCGTCGAGGTGCGCGCGTTCTGCCCCGGCTACGGCATGCCCGAGGACCCGGTCACCGGCTCGCTCAACGCCGGCATCGGCCAGTGGCTCGCGGGCCGGCGTGCTGCCCGCGTCGTACGTCGCCGCGCCAGGGCACCGTCCTGCAGCGCGCCGGCCGGGTGCACGTCGAGACGGTCGACGGCCAGATCTGGGTCGGCGGCGACACCCGGACGACGGTCACCGGGACCGTCGACCTCTGACGACTAGGCTCGGACTCGTGCAGCCCTACCTCGACCTCCTCCAGCGGATCCTCGACGAGGGCGTCGAGAAGAGCGACCGCACCGGCACCGGCACCCGCTCGGTCTTCGGCCACCAGATGCGCTTCGACCTCGGCCGCCGGCTTCCCGCTGGTCACCACCAAGAAGGTCCACACCCGCTCGGTCTTCGGCGAGCTGCTGTGGTTCCTGCGCGGCGACACCAACGTGAAGTGGCTGCAGGACCGCGGCATCACGATCTGGGACGAGTGGGCCGACGAGAACGGCGACCTCGGCCCGGTCTACGGCTACCAGTGGCGCTCGTGGCCGACGCCCGACGGGCGGCACGTCGACCAGATCGCGCAGGTGGTCGAGCAGATCCGCAACAACCCCGACTCGCGCCGCCACATCGTCTCGGCGTGGAACGTCGCCGACATCCCGGACATGGCGCTCGCGCCCTGCCACACGATGTTCCAGTTCTACGTCGCTCCCCAGGAGTCCGGCCCGGGCGGCTCTGCTGCCAGCTCTACCAGCGCTCGGCCGACGTGTTCCTCGGCGTGCCGTTCAACATCGCGTCGTACGCCCTGCTCACCCACATGGTCGCCCAGGTGACCGGGCTCGAGGTCGGCGACTTCGTGCACACGCTCGGCGACGCGCACCTCTACTCCAACCACCTCGACCAGGCCCGGCTCCAGCTGACCCGCGAGCCGCGGCCGCTGCCGACGCTCGTGCTCGACCCGTCGGTCACCGAGCTCGACGCCTTCGACCTCGAGCACATCGCGGTCGAGGGCTACGACCCGCACCCGGGCATCAAGGCGCCGATCGCCGTATGAGCAAGCGCGATCATCCTGGTCGCGGCCGTCGCCCGCAACCGCGTGATCGGCAACGGGCCGGACATCCCGTGGCGGATCCCCGGCGAGCAGGCCGAGTTCAAGGCGCTGACGATGGGCCACATCCTGGTGATGGGCCGCACGACGTACGAGTCGATCGGCCGGCCGCTGCCGGGCCGCACCACGATCGTGCTGACCCGCGACCGGACCTGGTCGGCCGAGGGCGTGCTGGTCGCGCACAGCTTCGTCGACGCGCTCGCGCAAGGCCGCGCTGCTCCCCGGCGAGGTGCTGGTGGTCGGCGGCGCGCAGGTCTACGCCGAGGCGCTGCCGCTGGCCGCCGAGCAGATCATCAGCGAGATCCCGCTCGAGCCCGAGGGCGACGTGCTCTACCCGGCGTTCGACCCGAACGCGTGGATCGAGACCGACCGCGAGCGCTTCGACGGCTACGAGCGGGTCTGGCTGGAGCGGGCGGCCAACCGCGTTGCTAGGTCGCCTGACAGGCTGGGCCGCATGGAGCTGCGCGTCTTCACCGAACCCCAGCAGGGCGCCACCTACGACGACCTGGTCGCGGTCGCCCAGGAGGCCGAGCGACTCGGCTTCGGCGCGTTCTTCCGCTCCGACCACTACCTCGGCATGGGCACCGACGGGCTGCCCGGGCCGAGCGACGCGTGGATCACGCTGGCCGGCCTCGCCCGCGAGACCAGCACCATCCGGCTCGGCACGATGATGACCAGCGCGACCTTCCGGCACCCCGGGCCGCTCGCGATCAGCGTCGCGAACGTCGACCAGATGAGCGGCGGCCGGGTCGAGCTCGGCATCGGCGCCGGCTGGTTCGACGCAGGAGCACACGGCGTACGGCATCCCGTTCCCGGGCACGGGGGAGCGCTTCGACCGGTTCGAGGAGCAGCTCGCGATCATCACCGGGCTGTGGGCGACCGACGGGCGGCGTTCGCCTTCGACGGCGCGCACTACCAGGTCACCGACCGCCCGGCCTGCCGAAGCCGACCCAGCCGAAGCCGCCGGTGCTGATCGGCGGCTCGGCAAGAAGCGCACGCCGGCGCTCGCCGCGCGTACGCCGACGAGTTCAACCTGCCGTTCGTCGACGAGCGACGACCACGAAGGCCCAGTTCGCGCGGGTCCGCGCGGCCTGCGAGGCCCAGGACCGCGACCCGGCGACGATGACGCTGGTCCAACGCGCTGGTGGTCTGCGTCGGCGCCGACGAGGCCGAGGTCGACCGGCGCGCGGCGGCGATCGGCCGCGACAAGGCCGAGCTGCGGGAGAACGGCCTCGCCGGCACGCCCGAGGAGGTCGTCGAGAAGATCGGGCGGTACGCCGACCTCGGCGCCGAGCGGGTCTACCTCCAGGTCCTCGACCTCGCCGACCTCGACCACCTGCGGCTCGTGGCGCGCGACGTGATGCCCGCGGTGTGAGCCGGGCGCGGAGCGATAGCCTGTCCGCCATGACGCTCGGCGCCCGCGGCCACCACTCGGTCCGCGCTCCGTTCGGCGACGTCCTGACGGCGATGGCCACCGCGTTCCACGCCGACGGCTCGGTCGACCTCGACGGCACCGCCCGGATCGCGGCCCACCTCGTCGACCACGGCCACGACGGCGTCGTCGTCTCCGGCACGACCGGCGAGTCGCCGACGACCACCACCGAGGAGGACGGCGCGATCCTGGCCGCGGTCCGGGACGCGGTCGGCGACCGGGCGACGATCGTCGCCGGTGTCGGCACCAACGCCACCGCCCACTCGGTCGAGCTGGCCGAGCAGGCCGCCAAGATCGGCGCCGACGGGCTGCTGCTGGTCACGCCGTACTACAACAAGCCCGGCCAGGCCGGCGTGCTCCACCACTTCCGCTCCGTCGCCGACGCGACCGACGTGCCGGTGATGCTCTACGACGTCCCCGGCCGCACCGGCACCCAGATCGCGCTCGAGACCTACGAGCAGGCGATCGCGCTGCGAGCCGGTCGTCGCGGTCAAGGACGCCGTCGGCGACTTCGCCGCGCGGCGTCAAGCTCACGCAGCTGGGCTACGCCGTCTACTCCGGCGACGACGTCAGCACCCTCGGCTGGCTCGCCCACGGCGCCGTCGGCTTCGTCTCCGTCGTCGGCCACGCGGCCGGCGACGAGATCCAGGCCGATGATCGACGCCTTCCTGCGCCGGCGACCACGCCGGCGCCCTCGCAGATCTTCACGCGGCTGCTCCCCGCGATCGACGCCGTGATGGGCGTCCCCAACTACGGAGCCACCACCGCCAAGGCAGCGCTCCAGCTGCTCGGCGTGCTCGACAACCGCAACGTCCGCGGCGCCCCTGGTGCCGCTCGACGACGACGAGGTGGCCGCGCTGCGAGCAGGACTCGCGGCGTCCGGCCTCCTGTAGACAAGGACTAACTTGAGCCACCCCCATCCCGAGCTCTCCGCACCGGCCGCCCTGCCGAAGGGGGGCCTCCGGGTCATCCCGCTCGGCGGCCTCGGCGAGGTCGGCCGCAACATGACCGTCTTCGAGTACGACGGCCGGCTGCTGATCGTCGACTGCGGCGTGCTGTTCCCCGAGGACCACCAGCCCGGCGTCGACCTGATCCTCCCCGACTGGAGCTCGATCCGGGACCGCCTCGACCAGGTCGAGGCGCTGGTCCTCACCCACGGCCACGAGGACCACATCGGCGCGACGCCGTACCTCCTCCGCGAGCGGCGGCGACATCCCGCTCGTCGGCTCCGAGCTGACCCTGGCGCTGCTCGACAGCAAGCTGCGCGAGCACCGGCTCCGCGAGACCGTGCACCACGTGGTCAAGGAGGGCGACCGGCTCACGTTCGGCCCGTTCGAGCTCGAGTTCGTCGCCGTCAACCACTCCATCCCCGACGCGCTCGCGGTCGCGATCCGCACCGGCGCCGGGCTGGTGCTGCACACCGGCGACTTCAAGATGGACCAGCTGCCGCTGGACGGCCGGATCACCGACCTGCGCGCCTTCGCCCGGCTGGGGGAGGAGGGCGTCGACCTCTTCCTCACCGACTCCACCAACGCCGAGACGCCGGGCTTCACGCCGTCGGAGAAGTCGATCACCCCGGTCATCGACCAGGTCTTCCGCGAGTCCACGCCAGCGGATCATCGTCGCCTGCTTCGCCTCCCACGTGCACCGCGTCCAGCAGGTGCTCGACGCCGCCGTCGCCCACGACCGCAAGGTCGCGTACGTCGGCCGCTCGATGGTCCGCAACATGGCCATCGCCCGCGACCTCGGCTACCTCACGGTCCCCGCGGGCGTGCTGGTCGAGGCCAAGGAGCTGGCGACCTGCCGCCGGAGCGGCAGGTGCTGATCTCCACCGGCTCGCAGGGCGAGCCGATGAGCGCGCTGTCGCGGATCGCCCAGCGCAACCACAACTTCGTGCACATCGAGGAGGGCGACACCGTCCTGCTCGCCTCGAGCCTGATCCCCGGCAACGAGAACGCCGTCTACCGCGTCATCAACGGCCTGGCCCGCTGGGGCGCCAACGTCGTCCACAAGGGCAACGCGCTGGTGCACGTCTCCGGCCACGCCAGCGCCGGCGAGCTGCTCTACTGCTACAACATCGTCCAGCCGCGCAACGTGCTGCCGGTGCACGGCGAGATCCGGCACCTGCTCGCCAACGCCGCGCTGGCCACGGCCACCGGCGTCGAGAACGTCGTGATCGCCGAGGACGGCGTCGTCGTCGACCTGATCGACGGGGTCGCGGCGATCGCCGGCAAGGTCGAGTGCGGCAACGTCTTCGTCGACGGCTCCTCGGTCGGCGACATCACCGAGTCCGACCTCAAGGACCGCCGGATCCTCGGCGAGGAGGGCTTCATCTCGGTGATCGTGGTCGTCGACTCGGTCAGCGGGAAGGTGTCCGCCGGCCCCGAGATCCACGCCCGCGGCAACGCGCTCGAGGGCTCGAACTTCGACGACATCAGGCAGCCGATCATCGACGCCCTCGACCGGGCGATCGCCGAGGGCAACACCGACTCCTACCAGCTCCAGCAGACGGTGCGCCGGGTGATCGGCCGCTGGGTGAGCAACACCCACCGTCGTCGGCCGATGATCATCCCGGTGGTCATCGAGGCCTGAGCCGACGTGGGGCGCTTGCTCGACCACCATCGTCGGCATCCGCTCGCGTCTCCAGACACGCACTCCTGTGATGCGTGTGACTGGAGTGACGCCTGCGTAGGGTGGGGACATGGCGACCCGTACGTCTTCCCCGCCGGGTTCGCGGAGCAAGAGCACGTCTTCGACCACGTCGCGCAGCGGCAGCGGACGAAGCACCACCTCGACCTCGCGAACCCGGAGTACCAGTCCGAAGCGCAAGCCTGCTCCGAAGAAGTCTTCGGCGCAAGCGCAAGCCTGCCCCGAAGCGAAGCCCGCACCGCGCGCCGTACGCAACGGCCCCGGGCCGATCGCACGCGTCTTCACCCTGGTCTTCCAGGGCGTCGCCGCGGTCTGGCTGGCCATCGCTCACGGTGTCGGCGCCGTCGCCCGCAGCCTCGGTCACACCGCCCGTGACCTCGAGCCGGAGCACCGTCGCGACGGCGTCGGCCTGTTCCTCTTCGGGCTGGCCGTGGTCGTCGCCGGCGCCGTCTGGTGGCAGCTGCCCGGGCTCGGTCATGGACGTCGCCCGCACCGTGGTGCAGGGCTCCGTCGGCAAGGTCGGCTTCGTCGTCCCGCTCGCCCTGCTCTACGTCGGGTGGCGCACCCTGCGCGACCCCGAGCACAACGGCCCGGTCGGCCGTCAGGTCGTCGGCTGGGTCGCGCTGTCCTTCGGCATCCTCGGCATCGTCCAGATCGCCGAGGGCAACCCGCAGCCGGTCGCTGGGTGACACCAGCGACCTGCGCACCGCGCGGCGGCGCCATCGGGTACGTCGTCGTCCAGCCTGCTGCTCGACCTGCTGCGCTCGCCGTACGTCGTGGTGCCGCTGCTCGTGCTGGTCGCCTTCTTCGGCGTCCTCATCATCACCGCCACCCCGCTCTACCAGATCCCGACCAAGCTGGCCGCGACCCGCGACCGGCTGCTCGGGCATGAGCCCGCGCCGGACGAGGATCCCGACGCCACCCAGGCGATGCCGGCCGTCCGCGGCCGCAAGCGCAAGGGCGCCGCCGAGACCGGTGAGATCGACCCCGAGATGGGCGACCCGGCCTACGACACCCCGGTGCTCTCCGACCGTGAGCTGCGCAAGCGCAAGAAGCGGCTCGAGACGACCGAGGAGGGGCTCGACATCTTCGCCCCCGACGCGCTCGACCGAGGTCGACGCCCGCCGGTGGTCGAGGAGAAGGTCGAGCTGGAGCCGCCGCCGCACACGCCGCTGCCCGCCGCGCGTCGAGCAGCTCGCGCTCTCCGGCGACATCATCTACTCGCTGCCCGTCAACGAGGTGCTCAAGCCCGGCTCGGTGCACAAGGCGCGCTCCAAGGCGAGCGACGCGGTCGTCGACCGGCTGACCCAGGTGATGGACGAGTTCACCATCGACGCCCAGGTCACCGGCTACACCCGCGGCCCGACGGTCACCCGCTACGAGGTCGAGGTCGGCCCGGCGGTCAAGGTCGAGAAGGTCACGGCGCTGTCGAAGAACATCGCGTACGCCGTGGCCTCGGCCGACGTCCGGATCCTGAGCCCGATCCCGGGCAAGTCCGCGATCGGCATCGAGATCCCCAACATCGACAAGGAGATCGTCTCGCTCGGCGACGTCCTCCGCTCGGGCGACGGCGCGCTCCGACCACCACCCGATGGTGGTCGGGCTCGGCAAGGACGTCGAGGGCGGCTTCGTGGTCGCCAACCTCGCGAAGATGCCGCACCTGCTGGTCGCCGGCGCCACCGGCTCGGGCAAGTCGAGCTTCATCAACTCGATGATCACCTCGATCCTGATGCGCTCCACGCCCGACGAGGTCCGGATGATCATGGTCGACCCCAAGCGGGTCGAGCTGAACGCCTACGAGGGCGTCCCGCACCTGATCACGCCGATCATCACCAACCCCAAGAAGGCCGCCGAGGCGCTGGCGTGGGTCGTGCGCGAGATGGACATGCGCTACGACGACCTCGCCAACTTCGGCTTCCGCCACATCGACGACTTCAACAAGGCCGTCCGCGCGGGCAAGGTGCAGGTGCCTCCGGGCAGCGAGCGCGTGCTGACGCCGTACCCGTACCTGCTGGTGATCGTCGACGAGCTCGCCGACCTGATGATGGTCGCCCCGCGCGACGTCGAGGACGCGATCGTCCGGATCACCCAGCTGGCCCGGGCCGCCGGCATCCACCTGGTGCTCGCGACCCAGCGGCCCAGCGTCGACGTCGTCACCGGCCTGATCAAGGCCAACGTGCCCTCGCGGCTCGCGTTCGCGACGTCATCGGTGACCGACAGCCGGGTCATCCTCGACCAGCCGGGCGCCGAGAAGCTGGTCGGCCAGGGTGACGGTCTGTTCCTGCCGATGGGCTCCTCGAAGGCCGTGCGGGTGCAGGGATCCTGGGTCACCGAGGCCGAGATCGCCCAGGTGGTCAAGCACTGCAAGAGCCAGCTCGAGCCGACCTACCGCGACGACGTCACAGCACCCGCTGCGAGCAAGCGCGAGATCGACGACGACATCGGCGACGACATGGACCTGGTCATCCAGGCCATCGAGCTCGTCGTGTCGACACAGTTCGGATCGACCTCGATGCTGCAGCGCAAGCTGCGGGTCGGCTTCGCGAAGGCGGGCCGGCTGATGGACATCATGGAGAGCCGTGGCGTGGTCGGGCCCAGCGAGGGCTCCAAGGCGCGCGACGTGCTGGTCAAGCCCGATGAGATCGACGCCGTGATCATGACCCTGCAGGGGGAGATATGAGCATCCTCAGCGAAGCCATCGACGACCAGACCTACGACAGGCCGGTCGGCTCGGGACCGGAGCCGGTCGAGGTACGCCGCAACGGCGCGCTCGCCGGCGGGATCGGCGTGGTGGCCTCAGTGGTCGCGATCGCCTACCTCGCCCGGGCGGCCGGTGGTGGCTCGCTCCTGGACTGGGTCCTCGCCGTGGCGATGGGCGCGGTCGGCGCTGCCTACCTGGCCGCGTTCGTCGACGCCCGCACCCCGCTGCTCGTCGCCGACGTGCAGGGCGTCCGGATCCGGCTCGGCCGGACCTGGCGCGGTGTCCCGTGGGACCACATCGACCACGTCGAGCACACGCCGCGGCACGGCCTGTTCCGCGACGGTCGCCTGGTCCTGCACGTCCAGGACTCGGTCGACGTGTTCGAGCGACCTGGACTCCGGCGCCCGCCGGCAGGCCCACCTCGCAGACCGGCTGTACGGCTCCCCGCTGGCGATCCCGCTGGCTCTGTCGACCCGGGTCACCGGCGCCGGTGACGACCTGACGGGCGCGCTGGCAGCACTTGCGGGCGACAGCGACCTGGTGCTCGAGGCGGGCCTCGACGAGAGCTGGACGACCTGGAGGAGTCCGAGGCGCTCGAGGAGGTCGACGGGCTCGAGGAGATCGAAGAGGTCGAGGAGATCGAGGACGAGCACCTGCTGCCCGACCCGCGCCCGACCCTGGCCCGCGCGCTGGACTACCTGGCCGACCGGCTGCGGCTGCGGCGGGACGAGGACTGGGCCGCCGAGGACGAGCACGAGGACGTCCCGGAGCCGATCGAGCCGAATCCGACCGTCTCGCTCCCCACGATGGTGGCCAGCGCGACACCGCTGCCGTTGCGGGTCACCGCGCCCGGCGCCCGGGCCGAGGTTCGCTTCGAACGCGCGGCCGCGTTCAAGGTCGACCCCACCGCCGTCGACGACCACACCCGCCAGCTGCCCGAGTCCGACCAGCTGCGCCGGCCGGACCCGATGATGATCGACGACCTGGTGATCGAGCAGGTCGGCGTCGAGCCGGCCGACGACCCGATCGTCGGACCCCAGCTCGCTGCGGCCCGCACCCGGTTGGGGCTCACCGTCGACGCGCTCGCCGAGCGCACCCGGATCCGTCCCCACGTCATCGAGTCGATCGAGGTCGACGACTTCGCGCCGTGCGGCGGCGACTTCTACGCCCGGGGCCACCTGCGCACCCTCGCCCGCGTGCTCGGCGTCGACGCCGCTCCGCTGCTCGAGGCCTACGACGAGCGGTACGCCGACGCGCCGATCAACGCCCGCCGGGTCTTCGAGGCCGAGCTCGCGACCGGTCACGACGGCCCGATCCGCAGCACCCGGGGCGGCCCGAACTGGTCCGTCCTCGTCGCCGCGGTGATGGCGCTGATCCTGATCTGGTCGATCGCGCGCCTGATCATGGACAGCCCGGTCGAGCTGCACTCCAAGCCCGTCCTCAACGGCTCGCCGTCCGCGCAGACCCACCCCGGCCCCGCCGTACCCGTGGTCCTGGACGCCGCCGAGGGTGGCACCCACGTCGTGGTCCGCGACGCCGCCGGTGAGGTCGTCTTCAACGGCGACCTGCCGTACGGCGCCACCAAGTCGCTCAAGGCCTCGCCGCCCGTGCGGGTGCAGTCCTCGGACGGCTCCCTGAAGGTCAGCGTCGACGGCCAGGACGAGGGCCCGCTGGGCGCTGCCGGCCAGCCGGCGCAGAACACCTTCGCCGCCGATCAGTAGGGCCGATCAGTAGGGCCGGTCAGTCTCGGAGCCGGTAGCGCCGCTCCGGGCGGCCGGTGCCGTACTGCAGCCGGACGCTCACCTGCTCCCGCGCGACGAAGTGCTCGAGGTAGCGACGTGCGCTCACCCGGGACAGGCCGACCTGCTCGGCGCACTCCGACGCGGAGACCTCGCGGCCGTGGCCGAGGGTGACCAGCACGGCCTCGGCCGTCTCCGCGCTGAGTCCCTTGGGCAGCACCTCGCGCCCGCGTCCGAGTGGGGCGAAGACCGCGTCGATGTCCTCCTGGCCGGCCCGGTCGACGCCGGTGAGCGCCAGGTGGGTCCTGCGGAACGCCGCGAGCCGGGCCGCGAGGTCGTCGTACTCGAAGGGCTTCACGAGGTAGTGCGCCGCACCGGCCGCAGCCGCGGCTCGGACGGTGTCGGCCTCGCGGGCGGCCGTCACGACGAGGACGCCGACGTCGTTCCCGGCGCCGCGGAGCCGGCGCAGGACCTCGATCCCGCTGATGTCGGGCAGATGGACGTCGAGGAGCACCAGATCCGGGGCGAGCCGTTCGATCTCGCTCAACGCCGTCGCACCGGTCGCCGCAGTGCCGACGACCCGGTAGCCGGGCGCTCGTTCGACGAAGCGGGTGTGGATCGAGGCCACCATGAAGTCGTCGTCGACCACCAGGACCGTGAGCTCAGTGGAGTCGTCGGGCATCCGGGTCCTCGTTCGTGACGGGCAGCCGCGCGGTGAAGACCGCGCCGCCGTCATTGTGCACCGACACCGAACCGCCTCGGCGCTCGCAGACGACCTGGACGAGTGCCAGGCCGACGCCGCGGCCGCTGGCGCTGCCGGACTTGGTGCTGAAGCCGCGGCCGAAGATCTCTTCGACGCGCTCGACGGGGACACCAGGACCGGAGTCGGCGACCTCGACCATGGCGTCGTCGCCCTCGATCGTCAGGAGTACGTCGACCTGCGCGTGGTCGGTGCCGGCGGCGGCGTCCACCGCGTTGTCGACCAGGTTGCCCAGAACCGTGCCCACGTCTGCCGACAGGTCGGGACCGAGGCGCGGGAGCCTGCTGTCGTCGCTCAGGGCAAGCTCGACCCGACGCTCGGCGGCGAGGCTGGTCTTGGCGATGAGGAGTGCCGCGACCGACGGGTCCTCGACCCGCTGGAGCACGAAGTCGCTGATCTCCGCGCGGCGACGGGTCAGGGTCCCGATCAGCCGCCCGGCCTCGTCGTACTCCTCGAGCTCGAGGAGACCGGAGATGGTGTGCAGCTGGTTGGCGAACTCGTGGGTCTGCGCGCGCAACGTCTCGGTCACGCTCTCGCGGGCGCTGAGCTGGCTCTGCATGGCCAGGAGCTCGGTGCGGTCGCGCAGGGTGGTGACGGTGCCGGCCGGTCGACCGTCCTGGATCACCCGGTTGGAGTTGAGGACCAGGACGCGCCCGGACACCACGGCGACGGCATCGTGCACGTCCTCGCTGCCGAGCAGCAGCTCCAGCACCCGCAGCGGCAGGTCGAGGTCGGCCAGGAGCCGGCCCTGGCTGTCGGCGGGCAGCTCGAGCAGGACCCGGGCGCTCTCGCTCAGCAGCGTGACGGTCCCGGCCTCGTTGACGGCGATGACGCCTTCGCGCAGCGACGTCAGCAACGCCTCGCGCTGGTCGGCGAGGTCCGCGATCTCGGCGGGTTCGAGCCCCCGGGTGCGCCGCTTGATCAGCCGGGCGAGCAGCCAGGCGCCGGCGAGGCCGAGGGTGAGCCCCACCAGGAGGAAGGACAGCATGTCCGGCACCGTCTGCCGCAGCCGCTCGGTCAGCGACGGGTAGCGGTCGGTGACCACGACGACGCCCACCAGCTCGCCGGCGTCGACGTTCTTCTGGACACCGACGATCGGCACCTGGGCCGCGATCGCCCGCTCACCTCGGTCGTCGAGGTCGCCGTTCCAGGCCCGCTGCGCCGTGACGCCAGGTCCGAGCTCGACCTGCTCCCCGATCCGGGTCGGGTCGGTGGACACCACGACCCGGCCGGTGGGGTCGGTGAGGTAGACCGTGGAGGCGCCGATGTCGTCCTGGCGCTGCTGGGCGTAGAAGGCCAGCGCCCGCGACTGGCTGGGGTCGTCGATCCCTACCTGCACGGGCTTGGTGCTGGCGAGATTCTCGGCACTCGCGCGCAGCCGAGCACCGCGAGCGTCTCGGAAGTCGGCGTCGCTCTGCCGGAACGACACCACGCTCGTCACGGCGACGACGAGCAGGAGGAGGACCACCTGGAGGGCGAGGAACTGACCGGCCAGGGTGCGTGGCCGGAGCACGTGGCGGTATGACCACAAGTTCCACAACCTCCATTGCTTGCCCAAGAGTGACGGTCGCCACGTCGTCGGTGACGATCGACGTGTTCGACGTCCGATCAGCCAATCTCGAGAGGAGCCTGCCATGGCCCCCCCGACCAGACCACGTGGACGCGGCCGGCACCCCGCTCTCGCTGCCGTCACCGCGCTCGGCCTCGCGGTGGCGCTCACCTCGTGCGGTGTCACCCGCGGCGACGACAGCAAGGACATCGCCATGTGGATCCCCAACAGCGCGGGCGGCGGCTACGACCAGACGGGTCGCGCAGCGGTGTCGGTGATGGAGCAGGACGACGTCACCGGCGGCAACTTCGAGGTGACCAACATCCTGGGCGCCGGCGGCTCGGTCGCGATGACCCGGCTGATGGGCGCCGAGGGCGACGAGCACACCATGATGACGGTCGGCCTCGGCGTGGTCGGCTCGCTCTACTCCTTCGGGCTCGAGGACCGGGTGCACGACGCGACGCCCCTCGCCCAGCTGATCGAGGACCAGGAGGGCGTGCTGGTGCCCGCGGACTCGCCGTACGAGACCATCGACGACTTCGTCGCCGCCTGGAAGAAGGACCCGCACTCGATCGCCGTCGGTGGCGGATCCTCGCCCGGCGGTCCGGACCACCTCTTCCCGATGCAGCTGGCCAAGGCCGTCGGGATCGACCCCCAGGACGTCCTCTACGTGCCGTACGACGGCGGCGGTCCACTGACCAGCGCGCTGGTCGGCGAGAAGATCAAGGTCGGCTTCTCGGGTCTGGGCGAGTTCGAGGGCCAGCTCGAGTCCGGTGAGCTCCGTGCCCTCGCGGTGTCGGGGGAGGAGCGGCTCACGAGCGACGAGCTCAAGGACATCCCGACGTTGACCGAGTCCGGCATCGACCTGGTCTTCACCAACTGGCGCGGCGTGCTCGCCCCTCCAGGCATCTCCGACGAGCGCCGCGACGAGCTGATCGAGTACCTCACCGAGATGCACGACAGCCCCGAGTGGAAGCAGGCGCTCGCGAAGTACGGCTGGACCGACGCCTTCATCACCGGCGACGACTTCACCACCTTCCTGCAGGAGCAGGACGACCGTGTCGCTTCGACCCTCGAGGAGCTGGGACTCATATGAGCAGCACGACGCACCACGACGACAAGTCCGTCACGGAGCCCGGCGAAGGGCCGCAGCGCGACCTCGCGCAGATCGGCCTGGCAGCTGTCACCGCCGTCGTCGGCGCCTACACGATCTACGACGCCACCACGCTGCAGGTCGGCTTCGCCGATCCGGTCGGGCCGCGGGTCTTCCCCTACGTGGTGGGAGCCGGCCTGCTGATCAGCAGCGTGCTCCTGGTCGTCGCCGCCCTGCGCGGCGACCGGCCCGAGGCCGAGGGGGGCGAGGACGTCGACCTGGACGTCGCGGCCGACTGGGTGACTGTCGCGAAGCTGGTCGGGATCATCGGCCTCACCATCGCCACCGTCGGGTTCCTCGGCTGGGCGATCACCGGCGCGATCCTGTTCGCCGGTGCGACCTGGGCACTCGGCAGCCGCACCCTGATCCGGGACGTGATCGTCGGCTGCATCCTGTCGGTCGCCAGCTGGTACGCCTTCTACGTCGGCCTCGGCATCCCGCTGAGCGCCGGCATCCTGGACGGGATCCTCTGATGGGCAACCTCGATCTGCTCCTGGGCGGCCTGCAGTCCGCGGCCACCCCCGAGAACCTGATGTACGCCGCGATCGGCGTCCTGCTCGGCACCTTCGTCGGTGTGCTCCCGGGCATCGGCCCGGCGATGGCGGTGGCGCTCCTCCTCCCGGTGACCTTCAGCCTGGAGCCGACCTCGGCGTTCATCATGTTCGCCGGCATCTACTACGGGGGCATGTACGGCGGGTCGACGACCTCGATCCTGCTGAACACGCCAGGCGAGTCGGCGTCGGTGATGACCGCACTCGAGGGCAACAAGATGGCCAAGGCCGGTCGAGCCGCGCAGGCGCTCGCCACCGCGGCCATCGGCTCGTTCGTCGCCGGCACCATCGGCACGCTCCTGGTCGCGTTCTTCGCCCCGATGCTCGCCGACGTGGCGGTCACGATCGGCGCCCCGTCGTACTTCGCGATCCTGCTCTTCGCCCTCGTGATGACGACCACGCTGCTCGGCTCGTCCAAGGTCAGGGGCTTCCTCGCCCTCTTCCTCGGTCTCACCATCGGTCTCGTCGGGCTCGACCTCAACACCGGGCAGGCCCGGCTCAGCCTGGGCGTCGCGCAGCTGCGCGACCCGCTGGAGATCGTCGCGGTCGCGGTCGGCATCTTCGCCCTGGGCGAGGCGTTCTGGGTTGCGGCGCACCTGCGCCGCAAGCCGCTCCAGGTGGTCCCGGTCGGCCGACCGTGGATGGGCCGCGAGGACTGGGGGAGGTCGTGGAAGCCGTGGCTGCGCGGCACGGCCCTCGGCTTCCCGTTCGGGGCCATCCCGGCCGGCGGGGCCGAGATCCCGACCTTCCTGTCCTACGTCACCGAGCGCCGGCTCTCGAAGCACGGCGACGAGTTCGGCAAGGGCGCCATCGAGGGCGTCGCGGGCCCGGAGGCCGCCAACAACGCGTCCGCAGCCGGCATGTTCGTGCCGCTGCTTGCCATGGGCATCCCCGTGACCGCGACCGCCTCGGTGATGCTGGCCGCGCTCACCAGCTACGGCATCCAGCCCGGGCCGCAGCTGATGACCGAGCAGTCCGACCTGGTGTGGACCCTGCTCGCCAGCCTGCTGATCGGCAACACGCTGCTGCTGGTGCTCAACCTGCCGCTGGCACCCCTGTGGGCCAAGCTGCTCCGGATACCGCGCCCGCAGCTGTACGCCGGCATCCTGTTCTTCGCCTGCCTCGGCGCCTTCGCGGCCAACCAGGATGCGTTCGACATCTTCCTGCTGCTGCTCTTCGGCCTGCTGGGACTCGCGATGCGACGCTTCGGGCTCCCGGTGCTGCCGCTGATCCTGGGGGTCATCCTCGGGCCGATCATGGAGCTCAAGCTGCGCGAGGCCCTGACCATCTCCGACGGTGACCTGTCCGGGCTGTGGAGCGAGCCGCTGGCCGTCGCCGTCTACCTCCTCACTGCTCTGGTGGTCGTGGTGCCGATCGTGCTCAAGCGGGTCCGCCCCGAGACACGTAACCCGGCGGTCGAGGTCGACCACGTCCGGTCCGACCTGGACGACAGGAAGGTGGATCGATGAGCCAGATCGTGGTCGCGTGGTCGCCGGACGACTACGGCCGAGCAGCGCTGACGCACGCGGCGAGCGAGGCACGGTTGCGCGGACACGGGGTCGTGGTGGTCAACGCCACCCGAGGTGACGCGCTGGTCGACGACCGGTTCGCGAGCGACGACGACCTGGACGGCGTACGCGCCGGGCTCGAGGAGGCCGGTCTGCCGTACGCCGTACGGCAGTCGATCGGGGCCGACGTGGGCGACCAGGTCCTCGCGGTCGCGGAGGAGGTCGGAGCCAGCCTGATCGTGCTCGGACTCCGGCGCCGGACCCCGGTCGGCAAGCTGATCATGGGCAGCGTGGCACAGCGGATCCTGCTCGGCGCACTCTGCCCGGTGCTGGCGGTCAAGCCCTCCTGACCGGCCTGAGTTCGTCGTCAGGCGGCGCCGGCTTGCCATACTCGGTAGGCGATGACGACCGAGACGAACACTGCCCCCGCCCGCGAACTGCTGTCGGTGGCGATGGTGACCCTCGGGTGCGCCCGCAACGAGGTCGACTCCGAGGAGCTGGCCGGCCGGCTCGAGGCCGATGGGTTCCTGCTCGTCGCGGACCCGGCCGACGCCGACACGGTCGTCGTCAACACCTGCGGCTTCGTCGAGTCGGCCAAGAAGGACTCCGTCGACACGCTCCTCGAGGCCGCCGACCTGAAGGCCTCCGGTCGCCCGCAGGCCGTCGTCGCCGTCGGCTGCATGGCCGAGCGCTACGGCAACGGAGCTCGCCGAGTCGCTGCCCGAGGCCGACGCCGTGCTCGGCTTCGACGACTACCCCGACATCGCCGCCCGGCTGCGCTCGATCCTGGCGGGGGAGACGCCACGAGGCCCACACCCCGCAGGACCGCCGTCTGCTGCTCCCGATCACCCCGGTCGAGCGTGCGCTGTCGACGGCTGCCGGTGCCCGGCCACGCTTCCGGTCCGGCGTCGTTGCGCCGTCGACTCGACTCTGGTCCGACCGCGTCGCTCAAGCTGGCCAGTGGCTGTGACCGCCGTTGCTCCTTCTGCGCGATCCCGTCCTTCCGTGGCTCCTTCGTGAGCCGCCGACCGTCCGACGTCCTGCAGGAGGCGCGCTGGCTGGGGGAGCAGGGCGTCCGCGAGCTGTTCCTCGTCAGCGAGAACTCCACGTCGTACGGCAAGGACCTCGGCGACCTGCGGCTGCTGGAGACGCTGCTGCCCGAGCTGGCCGCCGTCGACGGCGTCGAGCGGGTCCGCGTCTCCTACCTGCAGCCCGCCGAGACCCGGCCGGGGCTGGTCCAGGCGATCGCGGCCACGCCTGGCGTGACGCCGTACTTCGACCTGTCCTTCCAGCACGCCAGCGCGACCGTGCTGCGCCGGATGCGCCGCTTCGGTGACCCGGAGAGCTTCCTGGCCCTGCTCGAGCAGATCCGCGCGCATCGCGCCGACCGCCGGCGTGCGCAGCAACGTGATCGTCGGCTTCCCAGGCGAGACCGAGGAGGACCTGCAGACGCTGTGCGACTTCCTGGTCGCCGCACGACTCGACGTCACCGGAGTCTTCGGCTACTCCGACGAGGACGGCACCGAGGCCGAGACGTACGACGGCAAGCTGGACGAGGACGAGATCCGCGCCCGGGCCGAGCACGTCGGCGCCCTGGTCGAGGAGCTCACCACCCAGCGGGCGATCGACCGGATCGGCGAGCAGGTCGAGGTGCTGGTCGAGCGGGTCGAGGACGGCGAGCTCGAGGGTCGCGCCGCTCACCAGGGCCCGGAGGTCGACGGCTCGACGTACCTCCTCGACAGCACCGCCGCGGTCGGTGACCTGGTGCGCGCGGTCGTCGTCGAGTCCGACGGCGCCGACCTCTACGCTCGGACGTTGTGATGAGCACCCCAGCCAGCGACGTCCCGCTCGTCCCAGCAACTGGAACGTCCCCAACGTCCTGACGACGCTTCCGGATCGTCACGGTGCCGTTCTTCGCCTGGGCGCTGCTGATCGACGGCGGCGACTCGATCACCTGGCGCTGCGTGGCGTTCGTGATCTTCATGGTCGCGATGATCACCGACAAGATCGACGGCGACCTGGCCCGCAAGCACAACCTGATCACCGACTTCGGCAAGATCGCCGACCCGATCGCCGACAAGGCGCTCACCGGGATGGCCTTCATCGGGCTCTCGATCGTCGGCGACATCTGGTGGTGGGTCACCATCGTCGTGCTGATCCGCGAGTGGAGCGTGACCCTGCTGCGCCTGTCGGTGCTGAAGAAGGTCGTCATCGCCGCCGCCGATCTCGGCAAGATCAAGACCACCGTGCAGGTGCTCGCCCTGGGCGGCGCTGTGCCTCCCGCTGCGCGACCCCGACCTGGCTTCGGTGGTTGCAGACTCCCTGCGAGGTGCTCTTCTACTTCTTCCAGGTCTGCCTGGCCGCTGCGGTCGCGCTGACTCTGTGGTCCGGGTACGAGTTCTACCGCGACGTCTGGAAGCAACGGGCAAGTCTGCGCAAGGCTTGAGCGCCACCTTTGGCGACTCTTGCCGTTGTCGCTGAGGGCTTGGTGAGGCCTTCGTCCGGCAGATGCCATCTGCCGGATAACGGTTGCGCGTTGTTAACCGAAGGGTCTGGATTTCTTCCCGTCCGGTGGGGTTAGGTGGCGCAGTCACCGACCTCCACTCGGAAAGGTTCACCAGTGCCCCTCAGTATCCGGGCGCGCCGGGGCACGCGTGCCCTGGCCGCAGTCTCCGGCCTTGCTCTCAGCGCGAGTGCCCTCGTCTTCGTCGCAGCCCCCACCCAGGCAGCGGACGGCGACCCTGTCTCCGTCACCATGCTCGCCACCAATGACTTCCACGGCCGGATCAAGTCGAACGGCGTCGAAGCAGGTGCGGCAGTGCTGGCCGGCGCGGTCAAGCAGTATCGCGCCCAGGACCCCAACACGGTCTTCGCCGCAGCCGGCGACCTGATCGGGGCCTCTACGTTCGAGTCGTTCGTGGCCGAGGACAAGCCGACCATCGACGCCCTCAACGAGGCCGGTCTCGAGGTGTCGGCCGCGGGCAACCACGAGTTCGACCAGGGGTACGACGACCTCGTGAACCGGGTGATGGCCCCCGAGTCGGCGGACAACCCCAACGGTGGCGCGGAGTGGCAGTACATCGCCGCCAACGTCAAGATGCGCGACAGCGGCGACGACGCTCTCGACCCGACCTTCGTCAAGACGTTCGGCACCGGAAGCAGGGAGGTCAAGGTCGGCTTCGTGGGAGCAGTCACCGAGCACCTCCCCGAGCTGGTCTCGCCGGGCGGGATCGAGGACATCCAGGTGACCGACATCGTCGACGCCGTCAACGAGGAGGCCGATGCACTCAAGGCCGACGGCGTCGACATCGTGGTCATGCTCGTGCACGAGGGTGCTGCCAGCACCGACTGCGCGACCATGGACGACGACCCGACCTCCGACTTCGGGAGCATCATCACCGGCGTCGACGCCAACGTGGACGCGATCGTCTCTGGTCACACGCACCTGGCCTACAACTGCAAGTTCCCGGTTGCGGCGTGGGACGGTCGGCCGGTCGAGAGCCGTCCGGTCGTCTCGGCCGGTCAGTACGGCTACAACCTCAACTGGATGAAGTTCGAGTACGACCCGAGCGCCGACCAGGTGCTGGGTGTGAGCCAGAAGATCCTCCCGCTCGCCAGCTGCGGTGCGACCTGCGGCGCCTCGACCCCGGTCTGGACGCCGAACTACGCCGCCGACCCGGCGACGAAGTCGATCGTCGACGCCGCGGTCGCCAACGCCGACGTCCTCGGTGCGCAGCCCCTCGGCCAGATCGACGGACCGTTCAAGCGCGCCACCCGTCCGAAGGCGACCGACCCCACCGTCAGGGAGGAGAACCGGGGTGGCGAGTCCACCCTCGGCAACCTGGTCGCTGAGGTCCAGCGCTCGGCGACCGAGTCGGAGACGACGGGGTCCGCGCAGATCGCGTTCATGAACCCCGGTGGTCTGCGCACCGACATGGTCGGCACCGGCCCGACCTACCCGACAGTGCTGACCTACAAGCAGGCGGCCAACGTCCAGCCGTTCGCGAACACGCTGGTCAACATGGATCTGACAGGCGCCCAGATCAAGTCGGTCCTCGAGGAGCAGTGGCAGCCCGCAGGGTCGTCCCGCCCGTTCCTGCGGCTGGGAGTCTCCGAAGGCTTCACCTACACCTACGACCCGACGACCAAGACGGTCACCGGGATGTGGTTGGACGGCGAGCCGATCGTGTCCGGTGACACCTACTCGGTCACGGTGAACTCGTTCCTGTCCACCGGCGGCGACAACTTCGGCACCTTCGCCGACGGCACCGGCAAGCAGGACACCGGCAAGACGGACCTCGCCGCGATGGTGGACTACATGGCTGGGTTCACCGCCGACGACCCGCTGCCCGTGGATCCGAGGCAGCGCGCCGTCGGTGTCACCTTCCCAGCGGGCGCCCCGGCGACGTACGAGGCCGGTGACGACGTGGAGTTCGACCTGTCGTCGCTCGCCATGACCGGCGCAGGGGACCTGCAGGACTCGGAGGTGACTGTCTCCCTCGGCGACGAGGACCTCGGCACCTTCCCGGTCGACAACACCGTCGCCCCCGGAGCCACCGACGACGAGGCCGGCAAGGCCTCCGTCGCGGTGACCTTGCCGGCCGACGTCGAGTCGGGTGAGCAGGAGCTGACGGTGACTGGCGCGCAGACGGGAACGTCGATCGTGGTTCCGGTGACCGTCGGTGCTCCCGCGCCGGCGAAGGCGGCCTCCACGACGAGCGCCTCCTCCTCCCCGGACAAGGTCGTCGTCAAGAAGACCCAGGCGAAGGTCAAGGTCGTCGTGAAGTCCGGCGGTGACAACGCCTCCGGCAAGATCGAGGTCAAGGCCGCAGGCAAGACCTACAAGGCCACGCTGGACAACGGCAAGGCCACGGTGCAGCTCAAGAAGTTCACCAGCACCGGCAAGAAGACCGTGAAGGTGAAGTACCTCGGCAACGACACGACCAAGTCGTCGAGCGACTCCCTGACCATCAAGGTCGTCAAGAAGTAGCACCCACGCGTCGGGGTCCACCATCGGTGGGCCCCGACGCGGATCCCCATCTCTTCTCTCGGAAGGCTTCACCATGTCCTCGACGTCTCGGGCGTCGCGGCGCGGGCTGGCGGTTGTCGCCAGCCTCGCCGTGGCGGCGACCGGCTTCGCCGTCACCGCAGCCCCTCCCGCCAACGCTGCCAGCACCGGCCTGGTGATCAGCGAGGTGTACGGCGGCGGAGGCAACTCCGGCGCCACCCTGACCAACGACTTCATCGAGCTGTACAACCCGACCTCGGCCGCGATCAGCGTCGAGGGGATGTCGGTGCAGTACCGCAGCTCGTCCTCCACCACTGCGGCAACCGGCGTCACTGCCCTGACCGGGTCCGTCCCGGCCGGCGGTCACTACCTGGTCCAGGAAGCAGCCGGCACCGGCGGCACCGATGCTCTCCCGACCCCTGACGCGACCGGCGCGATCGCGATGTCCGGCACCGCCTCCACCGTGTGGCTGGCCTCCGGCACCACAGCCCTCAACCCGACGGCGGACGGCGCCACCGCTCGCGACGGCATCATCGACCTGGTCGGTGTCAACGGCAACACGTTCGAGACGGCGAAGGCGGCCGGCACCGCCAACGCGACGTCCTCGAGCCGGACCGCTGGCGACACCGACAACAACAGCGCCGACTTCACGACCGGCACCCCGTCGCCTCAGAACGGCGGCACCGAGCCGCCGGTCGATCCGGGTGACCCCACTGCGGCCACGATCGCCGAGATCCAGGGCACCGGTGACGCGTCCCCGCTGGTCGGCGACGAGGTCATCACCGAGGGGGTGGTGACCGCGGCGTACCCCACCGGCGGGTTCAACGGCTTCTACATCGAGACGCCCGGAACCCCGGACACCCCGGGTGCATCCGACGCGGTCTTCGTCTACGGCTCCGCGGCAACCGCCGCCGTCCAGATCGGTGACAGCGTCGAGGTCACCGGCGAGGTCAGCGAGTACCAGGGCACCACCGAGATCACCGGTGTCACGGCAGACGACGTCGCCGTCCTGGGCACGTCGCTCGGCGTGGTGACGCCGCTGAGCGCACCGTGGTCCGACCTCGACACTGCGGCCGAGAAGGAGGCGCACGAGGGCGAGATCGTGATCCCGCAGGGTGACTTCACGGTCACCGACAACTACGACGCCAACTACTACGCGTCGTTCACGCTGGCCTCGGGGGACCTCCCCTTGGTGCAGCCCACCGATGTCGCCGATGCCCAGGACACGGCGGCGATCGCTGCGATCGCGGCCGACAACGCCGCTCGGACGATCACCTTCGATGACGGTGCGAGCATCAACTTCAACAGCACCGCCAACAAGTCCATCCCGTTGCCGTGGCTCTCGATGAGCAACCCGGTTCGGATCGGGTCGGCCGTGACCTTCCACGAGCCGGTGGTGCTCGAGTACCGCAACAGCCTCTGGAACTTCCAGCCCACGGAGCAGGTGAGCGACGACGGGGCCGACGTGGCGACCTTCGCCGACACCCGGACCCCAGCGCCCGAGGACGTCGGCGGCGACATCCGGCTGGCGACGTTCAACGTGCTGAACTACTTCAACACCACGGGCGAGGACTTCGTCGCCGCGGGTGGCGGCCACACCTGCACCTACTACAACGACCGGGCCGGCGTCCCGATCACTGACAACACCTGCGAGCCGAACGGCCCGCGGGGGGCGGCCACCGACGCGAGCCTGGCCCGCCAGCAGGCCAAGATCGTCGCGGCGATCAACGGCCTCGGGGCAAGCATCGTCTCGCTGGAGGAGATCGAGAACTCGGTGGCCCTCGGCGAGCCCGACCGCGACGACGCACTGTCGACGTTGGTCGATGCCCTCAATGCCGCTGCCGGCGCCGGGACCTGGGCGTACGCGCCCACCCCGGCCCCCGAGGACCTGCCGCCGACCGCCGACCAGGACGTGATCCGGACCGCGTTCATCTACCGGCCCGCGAACGTCGCACTGGTGGGCGGCTCGAAGGTGCTCACCGACGCTCCGGCGTTCGACACCGCCCGGGAGCCGCTCGCCCAGGCGTTCAAGGCGGTGCACGCGCCGGACAGCGACGCGTTCGCCGTGATCGTCAACCACTTCAAGTCGAAGGGCTCCGGGGTCGACGACGGCACCGGGCAGGGCAACGCCAACCCGGACCGGATCGCCCAGGCCGAGGCACTGAGCACGTTCGCGTTCGGACTTCGCGACCCAGGCCGGCACCGACGCCGTCTTCCTGACCGGGGACTTCAACTCCTACACCCAGGAGGACCCGCTGCAGGTGCTGTACGCCGACGACTACGTCAACCTCGAGTCGACGACCGATCCGGACGAGACGACCTACAGCTTCGACGGCCTGGCCGGCTCGCTCGACCACGTGCTCGCCAACCCGGCGGCCCAGGCGATGGTCACCGGCGTCGACATCTGGAACATCAACGCCGACGAGTCGATCGCGTTCGAGTACAGCCGCTACAACTACAACGCGACCACTGCTCTACGCGCCCGACCCGTATCGTGCCTCCGACCACGACCCGGAGGTCATCGGGATCGACCTGCCGGCCGCTGCGAAGGTGAAGTCACGGGTGGCGGCCCAGCACTCGCCCACCAAGGTCGAGGCGGGCAAGACCCGGACCAAGCTCACGATCGCGGTCACGGCGAACGGCGTCGTGCCCACTGGCACGATCAAGGTCTCCGTCCCGGGCCAGGGCACGACCGAGCTGACCCTGAAGAAGGGCAAGGCGACACTGCGGCTGCACACCTTCAACAAGCCGGGTCGCAAGGTGGTGACGATCGCCTACGCCGGTGACGACCGCGTCCTCCCCAGCAGGACGACCGAGAAGATCCGGATCGTCAAGCACAAGAAGTAGCACGGTCGACCCGGTACCCGTCAGCGATCCTGCTGACGGGTACCGGCGCGTGGTGGCCTGGGTAGCCTGGGCGCCGTGACCGATCCGAGCGCCCAGGTCCATCGCCTGCTCCAGGCGCGCGGGCACACGATCGCCACGGCCGAGTCGCTCACGGGCGGCCGGCTCGCGGCGGCCCTGACCGCGGTGGCGGGCGCCTCCGAGACGTACGTCGGCGGCGTCGTCGCGTACGCGACCGAGGTCAAGGCGCGGCTCCTCGGCGTCGAGGACGACCTCATCGAGCGGTACGGCGTGGTCTCGCCGGAGTGCGCCCGGGCGATGGCGGTCGGGGTGCGGACGCTGCTCGGCACGACGTACGGCCTGGCGACCACGGGTGTCGCCGGGCCCGACCGAGCAGGAGGGCAGGCCGGTCGGGACAGTGTTCGTCGGGCTGGCCGGACCCGGCTTCGTCGAGGCGGTGGCGCTCGAGCTCGGCGGCAAGCGGCACCAGATCCAGGAGCGGACCTGCCGGGAGGCGCTGGTGGCTTTCGAGGCGGTCCTGCGGCGGGAAGAAACATCTCTCGGGTAGCGTTACGTTCCACGACTCGTAAGGGAGACGCGCATGGTGCTGTTTCGTCGTTTGCTCGGCGACGTGCTCCGCGATCAGCGGATGCAACGTGGCATGACCCTGCGCGAGGTCTCCGCCGAGGCTCGGGTGAGCCTCGGCTACATCTCCGAGATCGAGCGCGGCCAGAAGGAAGCATCCTCTGAGCTGCTGGCCTCGCTGTGTGCGGCGCTCGAGGTGCCTCTCTCCGAGGTGATCCGCGAGGTTTCCCACGCGGTCGCCATCGAGGAGGCCGCGGTCGCGCCGACCCGGATCCCCGTGGTCGCTCGTCGCGGCGACATCGTCGCCTCCGCCGCCTGACCGACTCCCTATCGCTGGGGCTGGCAGGACGGGCACCAGTACGCCGGACGCTCCTGCCCTGCGGGTCCGAACGGGTCGACCTGCACCCGGGTGCCGCAGCGCCGGCACAGCCGCTCCCGGTAGACCCAGAGCCGCCGGGAACGCGACCACTCCTGGTCGAGCATCTGGCGGACCCGGCGCACCATCCGCGGGAGGTCCGGCACGGCGCCGACGCTGGTGGCGCGGCGCGACGCCCATGACGAAGCAGACCTCGGCGGCGTAGATGGTGCCGACGCCGGCCAGCAGGGTCTGGTCGCGCAGGGCCTCGAAGACCGGCCGGTCGGGGTCGCGGAGCAGCCGGCTCAGCGCCTCGTCCTCGTCCCAGTCCGGCCCGAGCAGGTCGGGTCCGAGGTGACCGACCACGTCGGACTCGCGGGCACGAGGGATCAGCTCGACGATGCCGAGCGAGTAGCCGATCGCGGTCGCCCGAACGGACTCGAGCACGACGCGCGCCTCGTGCGCGGGCCGGGACCAGCCGCGACCGGGCTCCTGCACCCGCCAGCTGCCCTCCATCTTCAGGTGGGTGTGCAGCGTGATCGGCTCGTCGCCGTCGATCCGGGTCAGCAGGTGCTTGCCGCGAGCGACCGTCTCGACGACGGTGCCGCCGACCAGGTCGGCGGTCGCGTGCTGCGGCACCCGGAAGTCGGTGCGGGTCAGCACCTGGCCGGAGAGTCCGGCGTGCAGCCGTCGTGCCGTACGGCGTACGGCGTCGCCCTCAGGCACCGGCAGGGGTCCTCATCCGGAGCCCCTTCGGAGTGGCGACGAAGCCGGCCGCCTGGAGTGCCGTGCGCAGAGGGGTGGCCCCCGAGCCGAGCAGCTGCTCGCCGTCGGCCTTCTCGACAGTCATCCGGCCGAGCGATCCGCGCCGGGCGGCCTCGGCCAGCGAGGCGGCGGCCGGGGTGAGCAGCTCGAGGTCGTCGCTCCAGGTCAGCAGCGTGCGACCGCCCCGCTCGACGTACATCGTCAGGACTCCGTCGACGAGCACCACGATCGCGCCGGCCTTGCGGCCGGGTCGGTGACCGGTCGACTCCGTGGTCGCTGCCGGCCAGCGGGAGCGCGGCGCCGTACGGGTTGGCCGGGTCGGTCGCTGCCAGAGCGACAGCGGCCGGCTTGGTGTCGGACGCCACCTCGGCGAACGTGCGCAGCCGGTCGATGGCGCCGGCGGTGCCGAACTGGGCGGCGCCGAGACCGCCGACGAAGTAGCCGCGGCGGCAGCGACCGGCCTCCTCGAACGCTGCCAGCACCTTGTAGACGGCCGCGAACCCACCAGTGACGCGCTCGCTCACCGCCGCGCCGCGGGTGACCACGCCGTGCCGGTCGAGCAGTCGCTCGGCGGTCGCGTGGGCGCGGCGGGTCACGTCGGTGTCGATCTGCGGGAGCAGTGCCCAGCGGCCGGCGGTCTCGGGTGGGCCGGTGCGCAGCGGGCGCCCCGGCCGGTTGGTGCGCGGCGGAGGTCGGCGGCTGCGGTGGGCCGGGGTGCCGCCGCGGGTGAGGGCGCGCAGCGGGGTGAGGGTGTCGTTGCTGATCCGGCCGGCCCAGACCAGGTCCCAGAGTGTCGCCGACAGTGCGGCGTCATTGGTCGACCCGACCGCGTCGGAGAGCTGACGGAAGAACCAGGCACCGCCGGGCGCGAGGGAGTCGAGGACGGCCTGGCCCAGCTCGCTGTGCTCCGGAGGGGTCGGCTCGGGCAGGGTGAGGTGCGCCTGGTCGGCGAGGTGCAGCGAGACCCAGCCGTCGGCGCCGGGCAGAGCGCCGTGGCCGGCCCAGATCACCTCGCCGGACGCGGTCAGCTCATCGAGGTAGGACGGCTCGTAGTCGCGCACCCGGCCGCCGAGGACGAGTGGCTCGAGCGCGGACGCCGGCACCGGGCAGCCGGCGAGCTGCTCGATCGCCGACAGCACGCCGTCGACGCCACGGAGCCGGCCGCCGACGTGCTGCCAGGCGGACAGGAACCGGCCCAGCGTCTCCGGCTCGACCGGCTCGATCTCCTGCCGCAGTCGGGCCAGCGAGCGGCGCCGCAGCCGGCGCAGCACCTCGGCGTCGCACCACTCCTGACCCGCGCCGGAGGGTCGGAACTCCCCGTCGAGCACCCGTCCCTGGGCGGCGAGCCGCTGGAGGGTGTGGCGGACGACAGCGGCGCCGAGCCCGAGCCGAGCGGCGACCTGGTCGGTCGTGAACGGGCCGTGGGTGCGGGCGAAGCGGGCGACCAGGTCGGCCAACGGGTCCTCGACCGGGTCGGTGAAGGCATCGGGAGTGCCGGGCGGGACCGGGACGCCCAAGCCGTCGCGTAGCCGGCCGACGTCCTCGATCGCGGTCCAGCGCGCCTCGCCGCCCATCCGCACCTCGACGATCCGGCGGCTGTCGGTGAGGGACGAGAGCGCGCCAGGGACGTCGACGTCACCCGAGCGCTCGCGCACCTCGTCGGTCGAGAGCGGCCCGAGCATGCGGAGCAGGTCGGCCACCCCCTCGGCGTCGCGCGCGCGGCGGTCGGCGACGAGTCGCTGGAGCTCGGCCTCGACCTCGGCGAGCACCTCCGGGTCGAGCAGCTCACGCAGCTCGGCGCGACCGAGCAGCTCGGCGAGCAGACCCTGGTCGAGCGCGAGGGCGGCGGCACGGCGTTCGGCGATCGGGGAGTCGCCCTCGTACATGAACTGGGCGACGTACCCGAAGAGCAGGCTGCGAGCGAACGGCGAAGGCTGGTGGGTGGCGACGTCGACGACCTGGACCTCGCGCCGCTCGACGCCACGCATCAACGCGACCAGGCTGGGCAGGTCGTAGACGTCCTGGAGGCACTCGCGGACCGCCTCGAGGACGATCGGGAAGGACGGGTACTTCGAGGCGACCTCGAGCAGCGCCGACGCCCGCTGGCGCTGCTGCCACAGCGGCGAGCGGCGGCCGGGATCGCGGCGGGGGAGCAGCAGGGCGCGGGCGGCGCACTCGCGGAAGCGGGAGGCGAAGAGCGACGAGCCGCCCACCTCGTCGGTGACGATCGACTCGATCTCGTCGGGCTCGAAGACCACGACGTCGCCACCCGGGGGATCGGCGTCGGTGTCGGGGATCCGGATCACGATGCCGTCGTCGGACGCGACCGCCTGGCCGTCGACGCCGTACCGCTCCCGGAGCCGGGCGTTGATCGCAAGCGCCCAGGGCGCGTGGACGGGGGTGCCGTACGGCGAGTGGACGACCAGGCGCCAGTCGCCGAGCTCGTCGCGGAACCGCTCGACGACCAGGCTGGTGTCGCTGGGCAGCAGGTTGGTGGCCTCGAGCTGTTCGTGGAGGTAGGAGACCAGGTTGGTCGCGGCGTACTCGTCGAGGCCGTCGGCGCGCGCACGGGCTTCGGCCTGCTTCGGCGGGAGGGCCGCGAGCTCGCGGGTGAAGGCGCCGATCGCGGCGCCGAGCTCGGCCGGTCGGCCGAGGGTGTCGCCCTTCCAGAACGGGAGTCGCCCGGGGATGCCCGGCGCCGGGGTGACCAGGACCCGGTCGTGCGTGATGTCCTCGATGCGCCAGCTGGTCGCGCCCAGCGCGAAGATGTCGCCGACCCGGGACTCGTAGACCATCTCCTCGTCGAGCTCGCCGACGCGTCGTCCCGGCCCGTCGCCCCCGACCAGGAAGACGCCGAAGAGACCGCGATCGGGGATGGTGCCGCCGCTCGTCACCGCCAGTCGCTGGGCGCCCGGGCGTCCGGTGAGCGTGCCGTTGACGCGGTCCCACACGATGCGGGGCCGCAGCTCGGCGAACTCGTCGGAGGGATAGCGCCCGCTGAGCAGGTCGAGGGTGGCGTCGTAGGCGCTGCGCGGCAGCAGGGTGAACGGCGCACTGCGCTTGACCAGCGCGAAGAGCTCGTCGACGTCCCACGGCTCGAGCGCGGTCATCGCGACGATCTGCTGGGCGAGCACGTCGAGGGGGTTGGTCGGGACCCGCAGCGACTCGATGGCGCCGCTGCGCATCCGCTCGACCGTCGACGGCGGTCTGCGCGAGATCGCCGCGGTGCTTGGGGAAGAGCACGCCGCGCGACACCTCGCCGACCTGGTGGCCGGCGCGGCCGACGCGTTGCAGAGCGCTGGCCACGCTCGGCGGCGACTCGATCTGGACCACCAGGTCGACAGCACCCATGTCGATGCCGAGCTCCAGGCTGCTGGTCGCGACGACACAGGGGAGCCGGCCGCGCTTGAGGTCGTCCTCGATCAGCGCGCGCTGCTCCTTGGAGACCGAGCCGTGGTGGGCCTTCGCGATGATCGGCGTCTCGTCCTCATCACTGCGATCGCCAGCGATCTCGTTGAGTCGTGCCGTCAGCCTCTCGGCGAGCCGGCGCGAGTTGGCGAAGACGATCGTCGACCGGTGGGCCTCGATCAGGTCGACCACGCTCTCCTCGACGTGCGGCCAGATGCTCTGGGCGCGCTGCGGGTCGTCGGCGTCCTCGTCGTACTCACCGGGGGCGGTCATGTCCTCGACGGGTACGACGACCTTCAGGTCCCACTCCTTGTCCGAAGGCGGTGCGACGATCTCGACCGGCGCGGTGCCGCCGAGGAAGCGGGCGACCTCCTCCAGCGGGCGGACGGTCGCCGACAGGCCGATCCGCTGCGCCGGCTCGTCCAGCAGCGCGTCGAGGCGCTCGAGGCTCACCGCGAGGTGGGCGCCACGCTTGCTGCCCGCCACGGCGTGCACCTCGTCCACGATCACCGTCTCGACGCCGCGCAGCGACTCTCGCGCCTGGCTGGTCAGCATCAGGAAGAGCGACTCGGGCGTCGTGATCAAGATGTCGGGCGGTGCCGTCGTCAGCTTGCGGCGGTCTGCGGCAGGGGTGTCGCCGGACCGGAGCCCGACGGTGATCTCGGGGACGTCGGCGCCGAGCCGGTCGGCGGTGTGGCGGATGCCGGTCAGCGGTGCACGCAGGTTGCGCTCGACGTCGACCGCGAGCGCCTTCAACGGAGAGACGTAGAGGACGCGGCAGCGGTGTCGCCTGTCCTCGGGCCTCTCGGTGGTCAACAGCCGGTCGAGGCTCCACAAGAAGGCGCTGAGAGTCTTGCCGGACCCGGTCGGCGCGACCACGAGCGCATGGCGACCCGCGCCGATCGCCTCCCAGGCGCCGACCTGGGCAGGCGTGGGCTCGGCGAACGCCGCACCGAACCAGGTGCGGGTCGGCTCACTGAACCGGGTGAGGGCATCGGCCACCGGACCATCCTTGCTCACGGCACCGACAGCGCACGACGTTCGCCCTCTCGGCGCCAGGTTCCGACCCGAACCCGCGCGTTTACGGTGCAGCTGACACGCGTTCAGCCCGAGACAGTCGGCAGCCGCAGCCGCAGGTGGGCACCGCCCGGTCCGTCGACCAGGGCGAGGTGGCCCTGGTTGCGTACGGCTAGCCCCCGCGCGATCGGCAGGCCCAGACCGTTTCCCGTCCCGTGCGGTCGCGCCGCCTCGGCCCGGTAGAACCGCTCGAACACCCGCTCGCGCTGGTCTGCGGGAACGCCGGGTCCGTCGTCGACGACATCGAGGCGAGCCTCGTCGTCGACGACCTGCACGACCAGGACGACCTCGGTCGCGGCATGGGTGACGGCGTTCTCGAGCAGGTTGCGCACCATCCGACGTACGTCGTCGGGGTCCGCGTGCGTCGGCGCTGCCGAGACCTGATTGGTGCGGATGCGGACATCTGTGCCGACTCGGAGTCGGGTGGTCTCCTCGAGCACGACCTCATCGAGGTCGACCGGTGCCGGTCGGGCGGGCGTCTCCGCGTCGATGGTGGCCAGGACGAGGAGGTCGCGGACCAGGCGCTCCATGTCGGTTGTCGGTCCGAGGACGTCGGTGCGCAGCCGGGCTGTGTCGATGTCGTCCGGTCTCACCAGCGCAAGCTCGAGGGCGACCCGCTGCGCGGCCAGTGGGCTCTGCAGGTCATGCGACACATCGGCCACGAAGTCGCGCAGCAGCTGGGCCGCGGCGTCGAGCCGCCCGAGCATGGCGTTCATGGTGGCGGCCAGGCGGCCGACCTCGTCGTCCACCCCGTCCCCGGCCACCCGGGTGTGCAGGTTCTCTGCCGAGATCCGGTCGACCTCGGCTCGGATCTGGTCGAGGCGGCCCAGGGCGCGGCCGAGCAGCAGCCAGATGAGGAAGCCGAGCGCCAGCGCCACGAGCGGCACGCCGATCCTCAAGGTGCGGCGCAGGGCTGCCGATGCCTCGGAGACTGACTCGAGGCTGCTGCCGACGTAGGCAGTCACGGTGCCGTCAGGGCTCGTGCCGGTGGCGTACCAGACCCGGTAGGTCTCGGTTTCCTTGTCATCGGGTGCGTCGAACGTCCGCACCTGTGGCGTGGTGTCGGTCGGCTCGCGCGCGACCGCCGCGCGACCCCGGAGGTTGGGGGTGGCCGCCAGCACCTCGCCCGTTGACCCGACGACCTGGGCCATCGCGTTGTCGTCGACGTTTCGGAGCACGGGCCGAAGATCACCGGTGGAGGCCTGGTCGAGCAGCTCCGCCACCCGGGTTCGGGAGAGTTCATCGGAGGAGGCGGTGAGCCGGCGCTCGAGCGTCGAGATCAGCAAGATCGATCCGATCACGAGCACCAACGTGAACAGCAGGGTCCCGATCAGAGTCGCCCGCGCGCGCAGACTGAGGGGACGGATCATGGAGCGACCTCGTCGCTCTCATCGACAGCGAGCCGGTATCCCACCAGCCGCACCGTCTGGAGCGACCGTCGACCGAACGGCTCGTCTATGCGCTGGCGCAACTGGCGCATGTAGACCTCGACGATGTTCGGGTGGCCGTCGTAGGCGAAGTCCCAGACGTGCTCGAGGATCGTCGACTTCGCCATGACCTCTCCCGGTCGGCGCATCAGGAACTCCAGCAACGCGAACTGACGTGGAGTGAGCGCGATCTCGGTCTCCCCGCGCCATACCCGGTGGGTCGCGGGGTCGAGTCGAAGGTCGCCGACCCCGAGGACCGTCGGGCGCTCGCGGGTGCCGCGTCGCACCAGGGCGCGCAGCCGTGCCGTCAGCACCATGAACGAGAACGGCTTTGCGAGGAAGTCGTCGGCGCCGGCGTCGAGCGCCCGGCTCTCCTGTTCGGGACCCGACCGAGCCGTGAGCATCAAGATCGGGGTCCAGTCGCCGGCTTCACGGCGTCGAGCGCACAGCACGTCCCCGGCCAGACCGGGGAGCATCACGTCAACCACCATCGCGTCGTACGTGCTCTCCTGCGCGAACCACTCGCCCTCCGACCCGTCGAGCGCGACGTCCACCGCATACCCCTCGGCCTCGAGCCCGCGACGTAGGCCGGCTGCCAGCTGCTTGTCGTCCTCGACCACCAAGATCCGCACGTTGGACACCCTGACACCTGACCGCTGAAGACACCCTGAACGCCGGCTGAACTCGCCACTCGCCACTCGGCGCCCCTTCAGGCTGGCTTCAGCGGCCCTGCACCAGAGTGGTGGTCACACCCAACGAGAGGGGCGGAAAATGCGCAAGAGAGCAGTGATCGCAGCAGCAGCCATCGCTGTCGTCGGAGCTGCCAGCGCCGGCGGTGTCGCCGTTGCAACGAGCGGTGACGACGGTCCCGCGAGCCACCGGTACACGCAGCAGCAGGCCGATGCGGCCACCGAGGCCGCACTCGCCGCCACCGGCGGCGGCACTGCCAACAGCGTGGAGTCGGACAACGAGAACGGTGCGACCTACGAGGTTGAAGTCACCAAGCCCGACGGCACGACCGTCGACGTCCGCCTCGACGAGAGCTACCACGTTGTCGTCATCGAAGGCGACAACGAGAAGTAGCCGCCAAGGATTGACCTGACCGTCAACGGCGATCACCCCGCGTTCCTGCGGGACCCTGACCACAAGGAGACAACATGCCCCGCCTCAACTGGACGACCCTTCGAGCTGGCATCGCAATGACCGGCCTGCTCGGTGGGGTCGCTGCGGCGATGATCGCTCCTCCGTCGGAGGCCGTGAGCGGCCGGCCGGTTGCCCGCAACCACCCTTCGCCGTCCCACTTCACTCACGGTGTCGTCGACAACCAGTGGTTCCCCCTCAAGCCCGGAACCCGGTACGTCTATCGCGGCGACAGCGATGAGGGCGCGAAGGTCAGGGACGTGATGAAGGTGACTTACCGCACCAAGGTCATCGACGATGTCGTCTGCCGGGTGGTCCTGGACCGCGGCTACGAGGATGGGCGACTCTCCGAGCGCACCTTCGACTGGTACGCACAAACCAAGGCCGGGGTGGTCTGGTATTTCGGGGAGAACACCACGACGTTCGACCGGTCGGGCCACGTCACCGGACACGAGGGCTCCTTCAAGTCCGGTGTCAGGGGCGCGCAGGCCGGGATCTTCATGACCCCGCACCCTCACTCCGGTCCCGTCTACGCGCAGGAGAGCCAGCCCGGAGTCGCCGAAGACAGATTCACTGTCCTGCGCCACGGTGGACACGTCTCAGTGCCCCTCCTGACGTCACGAGACGCCCTGGTCACCAAGGAGTCCAGCCCGCTGGAACCCGGCGTCATCGAGCACAAGTTCTACGTGCGCAATGTCGGTGACGTCTACGACGTCACCGTGCATGGTGGCCACGAAGACGCCCGACTCGTCGCGATGACCCACTTCCCGCGCCCCTGACCCACAGGCACCTCGAGGGCCGTTCCTCGGCCGCGGAACTGCGACCAGACGAAGTGTCACCGATGTCTTGAGACATGACACTTGAAGAGCTGCGAGTCCTGGCGTAGAATCGAACACATGTTCGAACGATCGGCGGCTCTTGACTCCGCGGTCGAGCGCGCCTGGACAGCGGCGCTCGCGGAGGGCGACCTGGTGGTCGACGACGCGGGCCGCATCGACGAGATCCGCGCGCTGGAGGAGCTGGTCTGCGCGGCGCAGTCGCGCCAGGCTCGTCTTGCCGCCGCGTTCGACCGGTCGCAGCGGGCGGTCCAGGCCGAGCGCCGCGTCCCGGCCGCGAGACAGGGACGTGGCATCGCCGAGCAAGTCGCTCTGGCTCGACGGGAGTCGCCCCACCGTGGGCGGCAGCACCTCGGCCTGGCGAAGATCCTCGAGACCGAGCTGCCATACACGGCGGCCGCGTTCGCGAGCGGCCGGATCACCGAGTGGCGGGTGATGACGATCGGCCGGGAGACGGGTTGCCTGAGCCTGGAGGACCGGCGCACGGTCGACCGCGCGATCTCGGGTGACCCCGATGCGCTGGAGGAGTACTCCGACCGCATCCTGCTCGGCGAGATCCGCAAGCTGGTCTGCCGGCTCGACCCGGCAGCGGTGGCCGAGCGTCGCCGCCGGGCAGAGTCCGAACGCTGCGTCACGGTGCGGCCCGCGCCCGACACGATGGCCTACCTGACCGTGCTGCTCCCGGTGGCGCAGGCCGTGGCGGCGTACGCCGCGCTGAAGGTCGCGGCTGACGGTGCCAGGGCGGTCGGAGACCCGCGGGGTCGCGGCCAGATCATGGCTGACTCGCTGGTCGCCCGAGTGACCGGAGCACCGCTCGTCGACGGTCGGCCGGTCGTGCCGGTGACGGTCGACCTGGTGATGACCGACCAGGCACTCCTGGCCGGCGCTCACGACAGTGCGCACCTCGACGGCTACGGTCCGATCCCGGCCGGTCTCGCCCGATCGTTGGTCGCCGACAGTCTCGACGCCGGCTGCCGGACCTGGCTCCGTCGGCTCTACACGAGCCCGGAGACGGGCGAGCTGGTGGCGATGGACTCCTCGATGCGGTTGTTCCGCGGGGGACTGCGCGCCGTCGTCCAGTTGCGTGACCAGTTCTGTCGCACGCTGTGGTGCAACGCCCCGATCCGCGCTCGCGACCACGTCGTGAGTGTCGAGGAGGGTGGCGCCACCACCGTAGACAGCGGCCAAGGTCTGTGCGAGAGCTGCAACTACGCGAAGCAGGCAGTCGGCTGGAAGGCGCAACCGCGACCCGGGCCGGGGCACGTTGTCGAGACCGAGACCCCCACCGGGCACACCTACCGATCCACGGCCCCACCGTTGGTGCGGCCACGCATCGGTGCTTATCAGCAGGTCTCCGACGGGTTGTGGGTGCTCGTCGCCTGACCACGGGCAAGCCGGACCTCTAGAATCCTGACCATGCTCGCCGTCATGTTCTCCGCCACGATGATCGCGCTCTTCTTCGCCGTCCTCTACTTCGTCGTTCGCAAGGCGGTCGGCGCCGGAATCATCGATGCGGACGCCGAGCGCGAGAGGCGCGCGCGGCAGGTTGCTGCGTCGACCCGGCCGGACGCAGACACCGGGGAGTTCAGCAATCGACTCGACAAGATCTTGCCGCTCGACCCGCGTCAGTGAGCTCCGAGCTGACCCTCGTCGGCTGGCGCACCCGGTGGCGCACCCGGGTGGCAGACCTCTACGCCGCCGTACGCGCTGAGTCCGATCCGGGATGAGCGCGATGTCGACGGCGGCACCGACGGGTCCGTGACGCTGCGCCGGCGAGCGGATGTGAGCTGCGCGAAACAGCGTGGGCATAGCCTGCGCTCATGTCCTCCAGCCCGCTGTCCGAGCCCGGTCTCGACGAGGACCAGTTCCGCAGGCTCGCGGCGTACGGCGTCGCGCACGAGGTCGGTCTGGGCGCCGCGCTCTACGCGACCGGTGATGCGTCCTACGACCTGATCCTGCTGGAGTCCGCGTCGGTCGACATCGTCAGGGACGCGACCGCGAGCGAAGCCGAGCACGTCGTGATGCAGCGGAGCCCGGGCGACTTCCTCGGCGAGCTGAGCCTGCTGACCGGCCAGGCGGTCTATCTGACCGCGCGGGTGACCGTGCCGGGCCGGATCATCCGGATCGACGCCGAGACGTTCCGACGACTGCTCGGCGAGCAGGTCGACATCGCCGACGTCCTGCTCGAGGCGTTCAGCGTGCGCCGCGAAGGCCTGAAGGAGGCGGCGGGGAGCGCACTCGAGCTGGTCGGCTGGCCGACCGCCGTCGAGACCCGCGACCTCCGGGCGTACGTCGGGCGGCTGTCGCTCCCGCACTCCTGGTTCGACGCCGAGTCCGTGAGTGGACATGCGCTGATGGCGGCGATCGGGGTGACCGAGGCCGACCTGCCGACGGTGGTGGTCGCCGGGCGGATCCTGCGCAATACGACGCCCGGCGAGGTCGCCGAGATGCTCGGCCTCACCTATCGGAGCACCGGCAGCGACGTCGACCTGGTCGTCGTCGGCGCCGGGCCGGCTGGGCTCGCAGCGGCGGTGTACGGCGCCTCCGAGGGGCTGGTCACGGTCCTGCTCGACGCGGCCGTGCCCGGGGGACAGGCGGGCGCGAGCTCCCGGATCGAGAACTACCTGGGCTTTCCCCAGGGGGTGAGCGGAGACGCGCTCGCGCGGCGGGCGATGGTCCAGGCCCTCAAGTTCGGCACCCAGATCTATGCGCCCTGCCGGGTCGGTGGCCTCGAGGCGACGGGTGAGGGGACGGTCCTGCGGCTGATAGACGGCACCGAGATCCGCAGTCGCGCCGTGATCGTCGCGACCGGGGTGCACTACCGACGCCTCGACGTCCCCGGCTGGGACGAGTTCGAGAAGCGCGGGTGCGTCCACTACTCGGCGACGGAGCTCGACGTCCGCGGCTACGAGTCGCAGCCCGTCGCCGTGATCGGCGGCGCCAACTCCGCCGGGCAGGCGGCGCTCTTCCTCGCCTCGCGCGGGTCCCACGTCGACCTCGTCGTACGCCGCGACGACATCCGGGCGACGATGTCGAGCTATCTCGTCGACCGGCTGGAGGTGCACCCGCTGGTGCAGATCCGGACCGACAGCAACGTGCTCGCCTGGCCGGCGCGGACCGGCTGATGTCGGTGGTCGTCGGGCGCAGTGACGGCACGAGCGAGCGGGTCGACTGCCACGCCGTGTTCTGCTTCGTCGGCGCCGACCCGGCGACGGACTGGCTGACCGGGGTCGAGCTCGACGAGGACGGCTTCGTCCTCACCGACGTCCGGCTGACGCCAGGAGCCGACGCTGACCGGCTGCCCTTCCAGACCAGCCTGCCGGGCGTGTTCTCCGCAGGCGACGTACGGGCCGGCTCCATGAAGCGGGTGGCCGCCGCGGTCGGTGAGGGGGCGAGCGCCGTCGCCTCGGTGCACGTCCTGCTCGGACGCCGGGTGGAGGGTCCGACGCCGTGAGCACCGACGGCACCCCGATCTCGACGGTCCCGACGAACCGGCTCAGCCCACCCGACCGAGGGGGATGGTTGCCTCGACGAGGCCGCCGTTCGGCGTCGCGCTCGTCCGTAGGGTCCCGCCGACCAGACGCGAGCGCTCCCGCATCGAAGCGATCCCCACGCCCGGGGTCCACGCGCCGTCCGAGTCGCCGTCGTCGCGTACGGCGAGCACCAGATCCGCTTCCTGCACCGCGATCTCCACGACCGCGGCGGACGCCTGAGCGTGCCGGGCCACGTTGGTCAGCGCTTCGATGACGATCCGGTAGGCCGCCACCTCGCTCGCGGCCGGCAGGGGAGGGAGTGGGCCGGGTAGCCGGACGGCGACGGGAAGCGGCGCACCGGAGGCCGAGTGCAGGGTGGCGGCGTGCTGCCGGATCGCTTCGATCAGACCCAGCTCGTCCAACGCGGGCGGTCGGAGTCCCTCGACCAGGCGGCGGATCTCGGTGATCGCTCCGGCGGTGTCGGCTCGCAGGAGCACCAGCAGCTCATCGGCCTTGTCCGGGTCTGAGCGGAGCTGGTTGCGGGCGGCATCCGTGGCGAAGGCGACACCGCTCAACGTCGGTCCGAGCCCGTCGTGCAGGTCGCGGCGGAGGCGGCGTCGCTCCTCCTCGACCGCGGTGACGACTGCTTCACGGGACTTCTGCAGGTCCCGGCTCATCGCCCGCGCTCGCAGCGTCTGGGCGAGGAGGGGGGCAACGATCCGCAGCACGTCCTCGTCCGCTTCGGACAGCCCCAGGTCGCCGGCCCGCAGGCCGACCACGATCTCGCCGACCTCGTCCCCGCCGAGGACGAGGGGCAGGACCCGGGTGTGGGTGACCTCCGAGCCGGATGAAGCAAGCACCTCGCCACCGGCGCGGAGGCTGGCGTAGGGAAGCACCAACGCCTCGCGGATGGCGTCCAGGGCCACGGCCGGGTCGTCGCCGATCCGGTCCGCGAGTGACGTCGCGGCCGTCAACGGGTCCGGACGGTCACCGAAGAGCAGTTGATCGACCACGCCGCGAAGCATCACCCGCATCGGCTGCACCCCGAAGGCGAGCACCGCGCAGAGAACCACGACCGGGGTCACCTCCAATGGTTTGCCGCCGACCTCCTCGATCACCGAGGTCAGCCCGATGGCGACGGCGACGTACCCGGTGAGGACGGTCCCGGCGACCACCGCCCGGGTGACCAGACCCCGGACGTCGACGACATCGGGGCGGACCACGCCGACGGCCATCGCCACCGGCCCGACGATCACGCAGGCGACGTAGACGGCGTCCAGGTCCGGCACGCCGCCGGTGCCGGCCGATTCACTCAGGAAGCCGAGGAACGCCGCGACCAGTCCGGCACCGATCCAGGCCAGCGAGCTCCAGGTCAGCGCCCGCCGGTCGTCGGGATCGCTCCGCTCGAACGCCCACCAGGCGTGCACCAGCAGAGACGCCGGTGATCACGTAGAGCATCGGCACCAGCGCATCAGGCCAGACCACACAGACCGCCCCGGCCCCGACCAGGAGCACTGTCAGGACGAACGAGAGCGGGTCCCGCCAGCGCAGCTGCGGGTACGCCAGCACGGCGCCCGGGAGCAGCAGGCACCCGGCAAGACGGAACATCGGCGGTGCAACGACGTCGAGGTCGAGGAGTGCAGCGACCAGCCCGAGGACGAGCACCGCACCCCCGAGCAGGAGGGCCACCGCGGAGATCCGCGATCGGCCGCTCTGCCAGATGAACCATCCGGACAACGTCGCGACCACCCCGACGACGCCGGCGGCAGCGAGTACGGCGTTCACGGTCCGCCCAGTCCACCCTGCCGGGCCCTGACGATGGCCGCGGACCGGTCGGCGACGGCGAGCTTCAGGAAGATCGAGGAGATGTGGTTCGCGACGGTCTTGGGCGAGAGGTAGAGCTGGTCGGCGATCGCCTGGTTGCGCAGACCGGCCGCGACCAGGTCGAGGACCTCGAGCTCGCGGCCGGTCAGCTCCGGGAACGGCTCCGCAGCGGGAGTCGCGGTGCGCGGCGCCGCGAAGTAGCCCAGCACCCGCTGGGCCACGCCGGGACTGAAGATCGCCTCACCGGCGACCACGGCTCGGATCGCGCGATCGATCTCGACCTGGTCTGCCCCCTTGAGCAGGTAGCCCTGCGCCCCTGCGCGCATCGCGCCGAAAACGGTGTCGTCGTCGTCGAACATGGTCAGCACCAGGACGGCGACCGACCCGTGGGCCGCGCGGATCCGGCGGGTCGCCTCGAGTCCGTCGATGCCGGGCATCCGGACATCCATCAGGACGACGTCCGGTGCGGTCAGCTGGACCTCGCGCACGGCCGCCTCACCGTCGCTCGCCTCCCCGACGACCTGATAGCCGGGCAGCGACTCCAGCAACGCGCGCAGCCCGCCCAACACGACCGGGTGGTCGTCGGCCAGGACGACGCGGATCGGGTTCATGGTCCCCATCGTCCCGCCTCCGGGCGGGTTTGACCCAGGACCCAGCTCCTATCCGACTCGGGAACTTTCCCGGACACTAGGGAGTGCACGCCGATGTCGGCGGGGTCGTCGGGCACCAGCCTGGAACCACCAACACCCCATCGAAGGAGTTCCGATGACCACCAGCGCAGCAGCCGACACCGACACTCGGGTCGCTTGGAGCACCAAGAACAAGGTCGGCCTCGGCCTGGCCATCTTCTACGCCGTCACCAACATCCCCAGTGCGGCGATCCCCACTCCCGACGGCGAGGAGGGCCCGCCGCTGGCCATCCTCATCGTCTGCAGCGTCCTCGCGGTCGTCGCCCTCGTTGCGGCGGTCGTGGCCTGGCGCACCGGCAGCCGTCCCGCGGCACGGCTCGCCGCCGCGAGCCTGATCGTGGTCACGCTCACCTCGCTCCCGGCGTTCTTCGTCGACGTGTCGGCGGGGATCAAGATGCTGGTCGCGGCCTCGGTCGTGTTGACCATCGTCATGGTCGTCCTGATGTTCTCACCGCCGAAGCGCCTCTGATCTCGAGCGCGACCAGTGGTCATCCCGGCATCCCGGGACAAACCGGGATGATCACTGTCGATGTCCGCGTCTAGGGTCTAGGACCATGGCTGACTCGGACTCGATGATCCTGGCGCAGGGGCTCCGCAAGTCCTTCGGCGAGTTCGAGGCGGTGCGGGGGATCGACGTCGACGTACGACGGGGGGAGTCCTTCGGGTTCCTCGGTCCCAACGGCGCCGGCAAGTCGAGCACCATGCGGATGGTGGCTGCGGTCTCGCCGGTCAGTGGGGGAGTGCTCCGCATCCTCGGCCTCGACCCGGCGACCGACGGACCTGAGATCCGCTCGCGGATCGGGGTCTGCCCGCAGGAGGACACCCTCGACACCGAGCTGACGGTCAGCGACAACCTGTTCGTCTACGGTCGCTACTTCGGCCTCGGCCGCAAGGTGGTGCGCGAGCGCGTCGACGAGCTGCTCGAGTTCGTGCAGCTCACCGAGAAGGCCAACGCGATGGTCGAGGACCTCTCGGGCGGCATGAAGCGTCGGCTCACGATCGCGCGCAGCCTGATCAACCGGCCCGAGGTGCTGCTGCTCGACGAGCCGACCACGGGCCTGGACCCGCAGGCGCGCCACGTCGTCTGGGACCGGCTGTTCCGGCTCAAGCAGCAGGGCGTGACCATCGTCCTCACGACCCACTACATGGACGAGGCGGAGCAGCTCAGCGACCGGCTGGTGGTGATGGACAAGGGCCTGATCGTGGCCGAGGGCTCGCCGCTCACCCTGATCGCCGAGCACTCCACGCGCGAGGTCGCCGAGCTCCGGTTCGGCGTGGGCGAGCACGAGGCCATCGCCGCCAAGGTCGAGGATCTCGCCGACCGGGTCGAGGTGCTGCCCGACCGGCTGCTGCTGTACACCGCCGACGGTGAGGAGACGGTGGCCAAGGTCCACGAGCGCGGACTGGAGCCGCTCGTCACCCTCGTACGCCGGTCCACCCTCGAGGACGTCTTCCTGCGCCTCACCGGCCGGACGCTGGTCGACTGATGGCCGCCGACCAGGTCGAGCAGCGCCAGTCGACCGCACCCACCGGGGTGCTGGCCGGCGCCGGCCGGATGTTCGACTACTGGGCGATCGCCTACAAGCGCACCTGGAAGGGCAGCGTGATCACGTCCTTCGTGACGCCGCTGCTCTACGTCCTCGCCATGGGCGTGCTCCTCGGCGGCTACGTCGATGTGGCCCCCAGCGAGCTCGACGGTGCCACGTCCTACCTCGACTTCGTCGCGCCCGGGCTGCTCGCGGCCCAGGCGATGACGATCGTCTTCGGCGAGGTGACCTACCCGGTCATGGGGATGGTCAAGTGGCACAAGACCTACTTCGGCATGACGGCCACGCCCCTGGGCGTGCCCGACGTGATCGTCGCCCACCTCGGGTTCGCGCTGTTCCGCGTCGCGATCTCGTGTGCGGTGTTCGTGGTCGTGATGGCGCCCTTCGGAGTGTTCGCCTCGGTCGCTGGCGCGTTCGCGGCGTTCCTGGTGTCGTTGCTCGTCGGGCTGGCCTTCGCGACCCCGATCTACGCCCTGTCCGCCGGGCTGAAGGACGAGAGCCCGTTCGCGCTGGTCTTCCGGCTCGGGATGATGCCGCTCTTCCTCTTCTCCGGCGCGTTCTTCCCGATCGCCAACCTCGACGGCTGGCTGGAGACCATCGCCAGGATCACGCCGCTGTGGCAGGGCGTCGACCTGGCTCGGATGTTCACCCTCGGTGACGTCGACTGGCCGCTGGCCGCGATCCACGTCGCCTATCTCAGCGTGATGGCCACGCTCGGCTGGTTCTGGGCCGTCCGCCGGCTCACGAAGCGGATGGTGAGCTGACATGGCGATCCTGACCACCGCCGTCGGCAGGGCGGCACGGAGGCCGGTCGCGCCGGGCCAGGCAGCTGGCCTGCTGCTCTACCGCAACTATCTCGCCTACCGCCGCGCCTGGTACATCTTCCTCAGCGGGTTCCTCGAGCCGGTCCTCTACCTGTTCTCGATCGGGGTGGGCGTCGGTGCGCTGATCACCGGCTTCGAGTTCAACGGCCAGACCATCCCGTACGCCGACTTCGTCGCGCCGGGCATGCTCGCGGCCTCGGCGATGAACGGCACCCTGATGGACTCGACGTTCAACTTCTTCTTCAAGCTGAAGTACAACAAGCTCTTCGACCAGATGCTCGCGACGCCGTTGACCACGATGGACATCGCCCGCGGCGAGCTCGAGCTGGTCGTTGCTGCGTGGTGGCATCTACGCCGCCGGCTTCCTGGTGATCATGGTCGCGATGGGCCTGGTGTCGTCCTGGTGGGCGGTGCTCGTCGTGCCGGCGGCGCTGCTGATCGGTCTCGCCTTCGGTGGTGTCTGCATGGCGCTCACCACCTGGATGCGGTCCTGGCAGGACTTCGAGTTCATCACCTTGGCAACGATGCCGATGTTCCTCTTCTCGGCGACCTTCTTCCCGATCACCGCCTTCCCACCGGCCCTGCGCTGGGTCGTCGAGCTCACCCCGCTCTACCGCGGTGTCGTGCTCTGCCGGGAGCTCACGACGGGCGCGATGTCGTGGGCGAGCGCGATCTCGGTCGTCTACCTGATCGCCATGGGACTGATCGGCCTGATGGTGGTGCGCCGCCGACTCGACAAGCTGCTGCTCACCTGAGCACCAGCTCCCAGAGCTCGGTGTCGATCCAGGTGTCGAACTTGCGACCGACGTCGTGCAGCACGCCCGCGCGCTCGAAGCCGCACGCACGGTGCAGGCCCTGGCTGCCGGGGTTGGGCAGCGCGATCACCGCGACCACGAGCCGGACGCCGTCGGCGCGCAGGAGCGGGAGCAGCTCGTCGTACAGCGCCCTCCCCACGCCTGCGCCGCGAGCCTCGGGCGCGAGATAGATCGAGGTCTCGCGGGTGTGCCGGTACGCCGCCCGGGGACGGTAGTCGCCGGAGAACGCGTAGCCGACAGCGGCGCCGTCGACCTCCGCGACGAGCAGGTGGTCACCCGGCCGGGTCAGGCCCAGCCGCGGCCGCCAGTGCTCGATCCCGGGTGGTTCGGTGGCGAAGGTCGAGATGCCGTGTCGGACCTCCTCGTCGTAGATGGCGGCGAGGGCGGGCAGGTCCGTCTCGATGACGGGTCGGACGACAACCATGGCGCCATCTTCGCGGAGGGTGGCGGGAACTCGCGTGCAGACCCGTCGACCCGGCTGGGAGGATGGGCGCATGAGCATCGCGCCGGACACCAAGGACTGGACCTGGGTCCTCGACCAGCCGTGCGCCGAGTGCGGCTTCGTGGCGGGTGCGGTGACTGTCGACCGGATCGGCGAGATCATCCGCGACAACGCCACGACCTGGGAGGCCGTCCTGACCCTGGCCGACGCGGCCCGGCGACCCGAGCCGGCGACCTGGTCGCCGCTGGAGTACGCCGCCCACGTCCGCGACGTGCACCGCGTCTTCGACGTACGGGTCGGGCTGATGCTCACCGAGGACGACCCGACCTTCGCCAACTGGGACCAGGACGAGACCGCACTGGCGGAGCGGTACGCCGAGCAGGCGCCCGCGGTCGTCTCGGCCGAGCTGATGGACGCCGCCACGGCCGTCGCCGAGCGCTACGACACGGTGCCGCCGGGCGCTTGGGGTCGGCGCGGGTTCCGCAGCAACGGCAGCGAGTTCACCGTCGAGAGCATCGGCCGCTACCACCTCCACGACCTCGTCCACCACGCCTGGGACGTCCGGGCGGCGGCCGCTCGAGCGACCGTGGAGTCCTACAACGCATCGGCCGCGGCCTACCGCGACGGCACCGTGGCGATGCCCGACTCGGTCGCTGCGGAGCTCGAGCACTTCGTCGCCGCGCTCGGGTCCGGCGGGCGGGTGCTGGAGATCGGAAGCGGTCCCGGCCGCGACGCTCGGGCACTCGAGCGCGCGGGCGTCGAGGTCCGGCGCACCGACATCTCGCCCGGCTTCGTCGACCTGCTCCGTGCCGAAGGCTTCGCCGCCGACGTCGTCGACCCGCTCGACGGCGACCTCACCGACCCGCTCCGCCCCGGCACGCCGTACGACGGGGTCTGGGCCAGCGCCTGCCTGCTGCACGTCGACCGGGGCGACCTTCCACTCGTGCTCGGCCGGCTCGCGGAGGTCACCCGAGCACGTGGCCGCCTGCACCTCTCGCTCAAGGAGGGCGAGGGCCAGGCGTGGTCCGTGCACGGGCAGGTCGCCGGCCCGCGGCGCTTCACGTACTGGCTCGAGGAGCCGCTGCGCGAGGTCCTGGCCGCCGCCGGGTGGCAGGTCGACAGCGTCGGCCGCAGCCCGGGTCGAGACGGCGAGCGTTGGCTCGAGGTCCGCGCGGGGCGCCTGTGAGGCACACCGAGTTCTGGGCGCGGCTGGACGAGGCCCTCGGCCGCGACTACTCCCGCTCCTGGGCGGAGATGTTCGTGATCGGTGAGCTCGGCAGCCGGACCACCGTCGAGGCACTCGCCGCCGGGGTGCCGCCCAAGGAGGTCTGGGCCGCTGTGTGGCGGGTCCTCGAGCTCCCGATGAGCAAGCGGTGACCACGCGCGCGCTCCCCGATCTCGCGGTCGTCCAGCGCCACACCGTCCGTACCCTCGTCGTCGCGCAGGCGGTGGGTGCGATCGGCATCACCGTCGGCATCGCCACGGCCTCGCTCCTGGCCCGCGAGATCTCCGGCTCGGAGAGTCAGGCCGGTCTCGCCCAGACCTTCCAGGTGCTCGGCACCGCGGTCTCGGCGTACCTCCTGGCTCGGCTGATGGCGCGGCGCGGCCGCCGGGTCGGGCTGACCCTCGGCTACCTGCTCGGTGCATCCGGCGCCGTGCTGGCCGTGCTCGCGGGAGTGCTCGGCTCGATGGTGCTGCTGCTCGTCGGCGCGGTGCTCCTCGGTGCGACGACCGCGGCCAACAACGGAGCCCGGTACGCCGCCACCGACCTCGCGCCCGACGAGCACAAGGGCCGTGCGCTCTCGACAGTCGTGTGGGCCACGACGATCGGCGCCGTCGCCGGGCCCAACCTCACCGGACCGGCCGGAGCGCTCGCCGACTGGCTCGGGATCCCGGAGCTGACCGGTCCGTTCGCGCTCGGCAGCATCGCGATGCTCGCCGCGGCCGTGGTCGTGACCGTCGCGCTCCGCCCCGACCCGCTCCTGCTCGCCCAGGAGGCCGCCGGGGTCTCCGCCGCACCACCTCGAGGCACGGCCTGGGCGCGGGCGGTGGCCGCCAGCCGGGAGCGACCGGTGCTCGCCTTCGCGGTGCTCGGCATGGCCTGCGCGCACGCGGCGATGGTCGGCATCATGATCATGACTCCGCTGCACATGGAGCACGGTCACGCCGAGCTCCGGGTGATCGGCCTGGTGATCAGCCTGCACGTGCTCGGCATGTTCGCGTTCTCGCCGCTGGTCGGGATCCTCGCCGACCGCACCGGACGCTCGACCGTGCTGATCGAGGGCGCCGGGCTGCTGCTGGTGGCGATGGTGCTCTGCAGCCGCGCCCCCGAAGGCAGCTCGTGGCAGATCTTCGTCGGCCTCTTCCTGCTGGGGCTCGGCTGGTCGTTCGCGACCGTGGCGGCCTCGACCCTGATCGCCCAGCACGCCCCGATCGAGGCGCGCACCGATGTCCAGGGCGCGGCCGACCTGGTCATGGGACTGACCGCAGCCGCAGCAGGCGGGCTGGCCGGGCTGGTCGTCGGCGCCTGGGGCTACTCCGAGCTGGCGATCTGTGCGACCGCGTTGGTGGCCCTGGTCGCGATCGCTGGTCTCGGCGCCCGCGCGGCCGCTCGGTTGACCCCGACTGGCAGGGTGAGTCCATGAGCGTCGCTGACATCGCCGTGATCGGCGGCACCGGGTTCTACTCGTTCCTCGACGATCCCGAGGAGCACGTCGTCGACACGCCGTACGGCGCCCCGTCGGCGCCGGTCGCGGTCGGCACCGTCGCGGGGCGCACGGTGGCGTTCCTCCCACGGCACGGGCCGCACCACGAGTTCCCGCCGCACGCCATCCCGTACCGCGCCAACCTCTGGGCGCTGCGCTCGCTGGGGGTGCGCCAGGTGCTCGCTCCGTGCGCGGTCGGCGGACTGCGGCCCGAGGTGGCTCCCGGCGACATCGTGGTGCCCGACCAGCTGGTCGACCGCACCTACCGCCGGATCCCGTCGTACGTCGAGACCGGCGCGGTGCACCTGCCCTTCGGTGACCCCTACTGCGACCGGCTGTCCGCGGCCGTCACCGCCAGTGACCCGGTGATCAAGTCCGGGGGAGCGATGGTGATCATCGAGGGCCCGCGCTTCTCGACCCGGGCCGAGTCGATCAGCTACGCCGACCAGGGCTGGACGCTGATCAACATGACCGGCCACCCGGAGGCCGCCCTGGCCCGCGAGATGCGGCAGTGCTACTCCGCGATCGCGCTGGTCACCGACATGGACGCCGGCGCCGAGAGCGGCGACGGCGTCGGGCAGGAGGAGGTCTTCGCGCTCTTCAAGGCCAACCTGGAGCGACTGACCGGGATCCTCGCCCGCACCATCGAGACGATCCCCGACCCCGACGGCTGCTCCTGCTCGACGTGGGCCGACGGCATCGACCTGACCTACGAGGTGCCTGGCGCGTGAGGGTCCTGCTGACCGGCTCGGCCGGCTTCATCGGTACGGCGATCGGCGCGGCGCTGGAGGGCGACGGCCACGAGGTGGTCCGGGTCGACCTGATGCTCCCGATGGCGCACGGCTCCGCCGAGCCACCGGCCGACACCCATCTGGTCGACGTCCGCGACGCCGAGGCCTGGCCGGCCCTGCTCCGGGGCATCGACGTCGTCTGCCACCAGGCAGCGGTGGTGGGCGCCGGAGTGAAGGTCGGCGACCTGCCCGACTACGCCTCCCACAACGACCTCGGCACGGCCGTGCTGCTCGCCGCGATGCACGACGCCGACGTGCGCAGGCTCGTGCTCGCGTCCTCGATGGTCGTCTACGGCGAGGGTCGCTACACCTGCCCCGAGCACGGCGACCAGACCCCGCCGCCACGCACCCGTGCGGCCCTCGACGGCGGCGACTTCGACAACCACTGTCCGGTCTGCGCCGGTCCGCTGGGGTGGGCCCTGGTCGACGAGGACGCCCGGCTCGACCCGCGCTCGTCGTACGCCGCCAGCAAGGTCGCCCAGGAGCACTACACCTCTGCGTGGGTGCGCCAGGCCGACGCCGCGGCGGTGGCGCTGAGGTACCACAACGTCTACGGACCGGGGATGCCCCGCGACACGCCGTACTCCGGGGTCGCGGCGATGTTCCGCTCCTCCCTCGAGCGCGGCGAGGCGCCGAAGGTCTACGAGGACGGCGGCCAGATGCGCGACTTCGTGCATGTCGCCGACGTCGCCCGGGCCAACGTCGCGGCGCTGGAGTCGGTCGCCGCCTCCGACGCCGGCCGCTACGACGCCTACAACGTCGCCTCCGGCGAGCCGGTGCCGATCCTGCGGGTCGCCGAGATGGTCGGTGCGGGCACCGGAGCCGGGATCGCGCCCGAGGTCACCGGGGGGTACCGGCTCGGCGACGTCCGCCACATCGTGGCGTCACCCGAGCGGGCCGCGGCGGATCTCGGCTTCCGCGCGTCGATCCGCCCGGAGGTCGGGCTGAAGGAGTTCGCGACCGCTCCGCTGCGGGCCTGACTACCAGCTCGTGTAGAGCAGCTGCTGCACGACGATCGCCCAGACCACCTGCAGCAGCAGGCCCGGGCGCCGCCAGCGCTCGGGCAGCAGGGCGGTCGAGATCATCAGCCACGGCACGAACGGCAGCCAGATCCGCTCGACCTCGGCCTTGCTCATCCGGGACAGGTCGGCGAGCACGATCGCAGCCGCGGCGGCGGAGACGAGCAGCAGCACCACACGGTCGGCCCGGCGGCGTAGCGCGAGCAGCTGCGCGAGCCCTGCTCCGAGCAGCGGGCCGGCGCAGACGAGGAGGGCGGCCAGGTTGCCCCACATCCAGTACGTCGCCGGCCGGTGCGCGGCGACCCCGTCCCAGTAGCGGTCGTTGAGGACCGGGTAGGCCTCCCACCAGGAGAACCCGGCGACCGCGAACACCAGCACGACGACCAGGGCGCCCGCAGCGGCGATCGGCAGCGGCAGCCAGGACCGGGCGAGCACCAGGATCGCGAGCGCGACCAGGCCGAGGAGCGGCAGGCCGTAGGACATCAGCACGCCGTACCCGAGCAGCAGCCCGGCGAGCGCCGACCAGGCGACGAGGCGGCCGCGGGACGCGGAGGTCGCGCCGAGCGCCAGGCAGGCCAGCCCCCAGGCACCGACCGCGGCGAAGATCCCGTCGGCCGAGACCGCCATGAAGATCACGGCCGGCGTCAGGACGAGGAACGGCGCGGCCCGGCGGGCCACGGCCTCCGCGCCGAGGGCACGAAGGGTCACCAGGACGGCGACGACCGTCGTCGCGCCGAGGACCGTCACGACCAGGCCCGCTGCGAGGTCGCCCCCGAGGCCGACCCTGACCAGCCCGACGAAGAAGAGCAGCGCCCCCGGCGGGTGACCGGCCGGATGGGTCGGCCAGTTGTCCGCGGCGGAGAAGGGGATCCGGTCGACGTAGGTCACCAGCAGGTCGTGGACGTCGGTGACGGCGCGCGCCGAGCGGAGGTACTCGAAGCGGTCCCCGAGAACCCGTGAGATCCCGGCGGTGCCGTCGACCAGCGCGAGCGCCAGCGACCACACCAGCGCGACGCCGTACGACACCGCGAGCAGCCGGGGCCACGGCAGCTTCTCGGCGAGGTCGACGGCGTAGCGCCACCCCAGCAGCGCGATCGCGATCGCGGGCAGGGTGCCGGGGCCGAGGAGCTTGGGCTGCCAGTAGCCGTGCAGAGGCGGGAGCTCACCGACCGCGAGACTGCGCGACGCTCGGGCGAAGACCTCCCAGTCCAGCAGGGAGGGCAGCGCGAAGGCGACCGCGACGAGCAGCAGCCCGGCACCCAGACCGACCCAGGGCGCGCGAGGTCGCGTCGTCGGCATGGTGCCGAGACTAGGGGGTGACCAGACCGGTGCTGAGCGGCAGCGGGGTTCGTCACGCCTCCGTAAGGGTTGCCGGGGTTTGCAGAGGGTCACTTCTGCGAACGTTCTAGGTATGGAAACCGTCTGCGACCTGGTGCTGCCCTGTCGCGACGAGGCGTTGGCGCTGACCGCGCTCCTGCCGCAGGTGCCGCCGGAGTTCCGCGTGATCGTCGCGGACAACGGGTCGAGCGACGACACCGCCGACGTGGCCCGTCGCCTCGGGGCACTCGTGGTCACCGAGACCCGGCCCGGCTACGGGGCCGCCGTGCATGCCGGGCTGCTGGCGGCCACCAGCGAGTACGTCGCGTTCATGGACGGCGACGACTCCTTCGACCCCCTCGAGCTGCTCCCGATGCTCGACGATGTCCGCTCGGGACGCGCCGACCTGGCCGTCGGCCGACGGCGCCCGGTCTCGCGCGGCGTCTGGCCCTGGCACGCCCGGGTCGGCAACGGGCTGATCGTGTGGTGGCTGCGCCGCCGGATCGGGATGGACGCCCACGACATCGCACCCATCCGGATCTGCCGTCGCTCCGAACTCCTGGCACTGGACGTCCGCGACCGGCGGTTCGGCTATCCCGTGGAGCTGCTGCAGAAGGCGACGCTCGCAGGGTGGCGGCTCGTCGAGCGCGACGTCTCCTACCGACCGCGCGCAGTCGGCACCCGCTCCAAGGTCTCCGGATCGGTGCGGGGTACGGCGCGCGCGGCCCGCGACTTCTGGAAGGTGCTGGCATGATCGACGCACGCGTGCTCGTGGTGGCGAAGTCGCCGGTCGAGGGCCGGGTCAAGACCCGGCTCGGAGCCGAGATCGGGATGGCCGCGGCTGCCGAGGTCGCCGCCGCCGCACTGCTCGACACCCTGGCGGTCTGCCGGGAGACCTTCGGCCCCGACCTCTGCCTCCTGTCCCTGTCCGGCGACTTCGCCGACGCGGTGCGCGGGGAGGAGCTCACCCGTGCCATCGAGGGCTGGTCGGTCGCCCGGCAGCGCGGCAGCACCTTCGCCGAGCGGCTCGCCAACTCCCACGCCGACCTGCCTCCCGGCGGCCCGGTCGTCCAGATCGGCATGGACACACCTCAGGTGACCCCGGCCCTGCTGCAGGGCGCCGTCGCCGCTCTCGAGGACCATGACGCCGTCCTGGGTCCGGCCGACGACGGGGGTTGGTGGGTGCTCGGCCTGCGCCGCCCGGCCGGGGCGAGCGCGCTGCACGACGTACCCATGTCGACGCCCACGACCTACGACGACACCCGCCGGGCGCTGTCCGACGCCGGTTTGAGCGTCGGCACGACCGCGACCCTGTGCGACGTCGACACCGTCGCCGATGCGAACGCGGTGGCCGGGAGCGCACCCGACACCGAGTTCGCCCGCACCTGGCAGGCCCAGGAGTGGTCTCGTTGAGCGAGCAGTCCTTCACCACGATCTTCTCCCACGCGCTGCGCGGTCACCCGGTCTCCGTCGACGGCCTCGGCTCCGCGTCGAGCCCGCTCCCGGTCGGCGAGTGGACCCGCGAGGCCGACGAGAGCGACCGGGCCGTGCTCGCCTACTGCGTCGGACCCACGATCGACGTCGGCTGCGGCCCGGGTCGGCTGGCGGCCCGTCTCGCCGAGCTCGGCCACGTCGTGCTCGGGATCGACGTCGTCGGGGAGGCGGTCGGCCAGACCCGCGAGCGGGGCGTCTCCGCGATCCGTCGCGACGTCTTCCAGGCCCTGCCGGGCGAGGGTCGGTGGAGCACCGCCCTGCTCGCGGACGGCAACGTCGGCATCGGCGGCGACCCGGTCGCTCTGCTGTGCCGGCTCCGCGAGCTGCTCGACCCCCGAGGTCGGGTGGTCGTCGAGCTCGCGCCGCCCGGCACCCCGATGCAGACCGTGTGGGCGACCCTGCGCTGCGGCGACGACGTCAGCCGGCCCTTCCGCTGGGCCGTCGTCGGCGTCGACGACATCGAGCAGCTCGCTCAGGAGGTCGGCCTCACTGCCTCAGGGGTCTTCGAGCACCACGGTCGCTGGTGCGCCGTCCTCGAGGAACAGCTCGAGGACCAGCCGTGAAGGCGCCGTCCGTCAAGGTGCCGGCACCCGAGGACTTCCGGTCCGGGCTGCGCAGCGCCGCGGTCACCGCCCGGGTCGGTCGCTGGCTCGGCATCTGCTTCGCGATCTGCTTCGTCACCGGCCTGATCAGCCACTACTCGCAGAACGCGTCCCAGCCGATCCCGTTCCCCACCAGCCCCTCCTGGGGCTACCGGGTGACCCAGGGACTGCACGTCATCACCGGGACAGCCGCTGTCCCGCTGCTGCTGGTCAAGCTCTGGAGCGTCTACCCGAGACTGTTCCTCCGGCCGCCCAAGGAGGTGCGCAAGCTCGCGCTCGACGTGCTCGAGCGCGGGTCGATCGCGGTGCTCGTCGCCGGCGCCATCTTCCAGCTCGCCTCCGGTCTGATGAACTCGTCCCAGTGGTACCCGTGGAGCTTCTCGTTCCGCTCGACCCACTACGCGATCGCCTGGGTCACCATCGGCGCGCTGGTGGTGCACATCGCGGTGAAGCTCCCGATCATCCGCGGCGCCCTGGCCGCCGACCTCGAGGACACGACGTACGACCGGCCGAGCGCCACCGAGCCGGGCGTGCTGAGCCGGCGTGGGCTGCTGCGCACGACCTGGGTGGCAGCCGGCGTCGCGGTGCTCGCGACGGCGGGCAGCACGGTGCCCGCCCTGCGGAAGGTGTCGGTCTTCGGCGTCCGCTCGGGCGACGGCCCGGCCGGCATCCCGATCAACAAGTCGGCCGCCGCCGCCAAGGTCGCACCGGCAGCGACCAGCTCCGCCTACCGGTTCACCGTCGCGTACGGCGACCAGGAGCAGTCCTTCACCCGAGACGACCTGCTCGCCATGCCGCAGTCGACCGAGACCCTGCCGATCGCGTGCGTCGAGGGGTGGAGCGCGAGCGGCACCTGGTCCGGGGTCCGGCTGCGCGATCTGCTCGACCTGGTCGACGTGCCGTCGGGGAGCGACGTGACGGTGGTGTCGCTCGCAGGAGTCCGGTCCCTACCGGCAGACGCTGCTGCAGGGCAACTTCGCCGACGACGACCGCACCCTCCTCGCGTTGATGCTCGAGGGCGAGCCCCTGGCCCTCGACCACGGCTACCCGCGCCCGGCTGATCGCGCCGAACCGTCCCGGCGTCCTGCAGACCAAGTGGGTCTCCCGGCTGGAGGTGTCCGCATGAGGGACCTCCTCGCAGCGTTCGGCGTGCTCGCCGGCGGGTACGGCGCCTGGCTGCTGCTCAGCCGCCAGGACTCCGACCAGCTCACCAATGCCGCGATCTGGCTGATCGTGGGCGTCGTCCTGCACGACGGCGTGATCGCGCTGCTGACCCTCGCGCTCGCGGCCGCGGTCGTCCCCCGGGTGCCGGTGCCCGCGCGAGCGCCGGTCGCGGTCGGCTTCGTGGTGCTGGGCACTGCGACCCTCTTCGCCGTACCGGTGCTCGGGCGCTTCGGTGCCCGCCCCGACAACGCCACGCTGCTCGACCGCAACTACACCGCAGGCTGGCTGGTGCTGTCCGGCCTGGTCCTGGCTGCCGTCGTGGTCGCCAGCCTGATCCGCTCGCGTCGTGCCGACCTGGTCACCCACACTGAGGCAGGAGGTACGGATGGCGCGGGTCCTCGTGGTCGACGACGATCACACGGTGCGTGAGGTGGTGGTGTCCTACCTGCGTGCCTACGACCACGACGTGGTCGAGGCCACCGATGGGGAGAGCGCCCTGCACTCGATGAAGGAGCAGCCCGCCGACCTGGTCGTGCTCGACCTGATGCTGCCCGGCATCGACGGGCTGGAGGTCTGCCGGCGGCTGCGCCAGGAGTCCGACGTACCCGTCATCATGCTCACCGCCCTCGGCGAGGAGACCGACCGGGTGGTCGGCCTGGAGGTCGGTGCCGACGACTACGTCACCAAGCCCTTCAGCCCCCGTGAGCTGGCGCTCCGGGTCGACTCGGTGCTGCGCCGTACGGGCGCCCCGCCCTCGCAGCAGCGACTGGTCGACGGTGACATCGTCGTCGACGAGATGGCGCACATCGCCACGCTGGCCGGCGTACCCCTCGCTCTGACCGGGCGCGAGTTCGACCTGCTGCGCTTCCTGGTCGCGCATCCGGGCACGGCGCACTCGCGCGACGATCTGCTCAAGCAGGTGTGGGGCTGGACGATCGGCGACCACTCGACGGTTACGGTGCACGTACGCCGGCTGAGGGAGAAGGTCGAGCGTGACCCGACCAGGCCGGAACGGCTGGTGACCGTGTGGGGCGTCGGCTATCGCTGGGAGGGTTCGGCATGACGAGTGACCAGGGCCAGATCGTGCTGGTCGCCGCTGCGTGCGCGGTTGCTGTCGGCGCCCTCGGCCTCGTGGCCGCGTGGCTGGTGCGCCACCTCTCGATCCGTTGGCAGCTCGGACTGATCGTCGTCGTGGCGATCGGCTCGGTGGTCGCCGGTGTGGTCGCCGTGTCGCGGCTCATGTTCATCTCGCCGCACGACTGGAAGGTCGTCAGCCTGGTCGCCATCGTGGCCGGGGCGGTCTCGCTGCTGGTCGCGCTCGCGCTCGGCGCGGCGATCTCGCGGTGGTCCGAGGCGTTGCGCGCCGGTGCGCGGACCCTCGACGCGCACGGCACCTACGTCGCCAACCCGCGCGGCCCGAGCGAGCTGCAGGGCCTCTCGGAGGAGCTGGCGCGCACCAGCGAGCGGCTGGCCGAGTCCCGGGTCCGCGAGGCACGCCTCGAGGCGTCGCGTCGCGAGCTGATCTCGTGGGTCTCCCACGACCTGCGCACCCCGCTGGCCGGGATGCGCGCGATGACCGAGGCCCTCGAGGACGGCATGGCCCCCGATCCCGCGCGCTACCAGCGCCAGATCCGCGCCGAGGTCGACCGGATGGTGCGGATGGTCGACGACCTCTTCGAGCTGTCCCGGATCCACGCCGGTGTGCTCCCGATCGAGCTCCAGCCGGTGATGCTCGGCGACCTGGTCAGTGAGGCGATCGCCGGCGCCGACCCCGTGGCGCGAGCCCGCCGGGTCCGGCTCGGTGGCAGTGTCGAGGAAGGCATCGAGGTCACCGCCGACGCGGACGGGATGTCGCGGGTGATCAGCAACCTGATCATGAACGCCATCCGGCACACGCCTGCCGACGGCTCGGTCGAGATCCGCGGTCGCGCCGTCCCCGACGGTGTCGAGCTGAGCGTCAGCGACCAGTGCGGCGGTCTCTCCGACGAGGACATGGTCCGGGTCTTCGACCTGGCCTGGCGCGGGGGATCGGCACGAACACCGCTGACCCCGGACGGCGAGCAGGTCGGCGCCGGACTGGGTCTGGCGATCGTGAAGGGGATCGTCGAGGCGCACCGCGGGTTCGTGTCCGTCGAGAACGTCGGCTCGCCCATCCCCGCCGGCTGCCGGTTCCTGGTCCAGCTGCCCAGCTGATCTCTCGCAGACCGACCCGACACGCCGTCGTCCGGTCCGTCGGTCGAACAGGTGTTCGGGTTAGGTTGTGTCCACAGGCACGACCTCGGGCGAGGTTCTCCACAGGTACGACGGCGCTGATCAGGCACTGTCGGTGGCTCGCTCTAACGTCGCCGATGTGCCTGGAACCCGACGAGAGACAAGGAATCAGCAGATGGCTGGAGGAGATCGCGAGAAGGCCCTGGATGCCGCCCTCGCCAACATCGAGCGTCAGTTCGGCAAGGGCTCGGTCATGCGGCTCGGTGACGAGACCCGTGCCCCCCTCGAGGTGATCCCCACCGGGTCGATCGCCCTCGACGTCGCTCTCGGCCTGGGTGGCCTGCCGCGTGGTCGGGTGGTGGAGATCTACGGGCCGGAGTCCTCCGGCAAGACGACCGTCGCGCTGCACGCCGTGGCCAATGCCCAGCGCGCCGGCGGCATCGTGGCCTTCATCGACGCCGAGCACGCGCTCGACCCCGACTACGCGAAGGCCCTCGGCGTCGACACCGACTCCCTGCTGGTCTCCCAGCCCGACTCCGGTGAGCAGGCGCTCGAGATCGCCGACATGCTGATCCGGTCCGGTGCGCTTGCCCTGGTCGTGATCGACTCGGTGGCGGCCCTGGTGCCGCGCGCCGAGATCGAGGGCGAGATGGGCGACAGCCACGTCGGTCTCCAGGCTCGGCTGATGAGCCAGGCGCTGCGCAAGATGACCGGTGCACTCAGCAACTCCGGCACGACGATGATCTTCATCAACCAGCTGCGCGAGAAGATCGGCGTCATGTTCGGCTCGCCCGAGACCACGACCGGCGGCCGGGCGCTGAAGTTCTACTCCTCGGTGCGCCTCGACGTGCGCCGGATCGAGACGCTCAAGGACGGCACCGACATGGTCGGCAACCGGACCCGCGTCAAGGTCGTCAAGAACAAGGTCGCCCCGCCGTTCAAGCAGGCCGAGTTCGACATCATGTACGGCAAGGGCATCAGCCGTGAGGGCGGCCTGATCGACGTCGGTGTCGAGGCGGGCCTCGTCCGCAAGGCCGGCGCTTGGTACACCTACGAGGGCGACCAGCTCGGGCAGGGCAAGGAGAACTCGCGGAAGTTCCTCAAGGACAACCCCGACCTCGCCAACGAGCTGGAGAAGAAGATCCTCGAGAAGCTCGGTGTCGGACCGCAGGTCGACCAGGACGAGTACGCCGACCTGCCGACCGAGCCGATCGGTGTCGACTCCTTCTGAGGCCGACCCCGAGTCGGTCGGCCGCAAGATCCTGCTCGACCAGCTGACCGGCCAGGCCCGCAGCCGCAAGGAGCTCACCGACAAGCTCGCGGCCAAGAACGTCCCGCCCGACATCGCCACCCGCCTCCTCGACCGGTTCGAGGAGGTCGGGCTGGTCGATGACGAGGCGTTCGCTCGGGCCTGGATCGCCTCCCGGCAGCCGGGCAAGGGGCTGGCCAGACGAGCGCTGGCGCAGGAGCTCCGGCGCAAGGGGATCGACGACGAGGTCGCCCGCGACGCGCTCGGCGAGATCGACCCGGCCGACGAGGAGGACGCCGCTCGCGCCCTGGTCCACAAGAAGCTCCGCTCGCTGAGCCGCGTCGACGACACCACCGCCACCCGGCGGCTGGTCGCGATGCTGGCCCGCAAGGGCTACGGGTCCGGGCTCGCGTTCGCGGTCGTCCGAGACGCACTGGGCGATCGTGCGCCACAATTCGAGAGTGACGAGCCCTGAGCGCGAGATCCTGACCTACGAGCTGTTCGGCACCGCCGTGCAGGACCTGGCTCAGCAGGTGGTCGACGACGACTACGAGCCCGACCTGGTCCTCTCCATCGCCCGCGGTGGGTTGGGGCTCGGCATGGGTCTCGGCTACGCGCTGGACGTGAAGAACCTCTCGGCGGTCAACGTCGAGTTCTACACCGGCATCAACGAGCGGCTCGACGTCCCGATCATGCTGCCGCCTACCCCGCAGGCGGTCGACCTGGCCGGACTGAAGGTGCTGATCGCCGACGACGTGGCCGACACCGGCAGGACCCTCGAGATCGTCCGGGACTTCTGCGCGACCCACGTCGCCGAGGCTCGGATGGCGGTGATCTACGAGAAGCCGTGGACGGTCATCAGACCCGACTACGTGTGGCGCCGCACCGAGGCGTGGATCGACTTCCCGTGGTCGTCGACCCCGCCGCTGGTGCAACGCAACCGGCCGCACTGACCGGCCCGGCAGGTGAGTCAGATCCGGATCGCGGTGCGCGACCGCGACCACGACCTGAGCGGCGTCGTCCGCGACGGCGAGTCCTGGGCCGCAGCGGCCCGGCGTACCGTCGCGAGCCTGCACGCCGAGCCGGTGCCCGAGGACCTGTCCGGCGAGGTGAAGCGGTTCGTCGTCGACCACGACAACCGGGTCACGGTCCGGGCGATGACGCGCGGCGACCTGCCCGACGTGACCCGGTGGCGCCAGTCCGAGCACCTTCAGCGCTGGTGGGCAGGAGACGGTGACCCGAGCGCCGAGGCGATCGCGGCCAAGTACGGCCCCCGCATCGACGGGATGTCGCCGACCCGGATGTGGGTGGCCGAGGTCAACGGCCGCTCGGTCGGCTTCGTCCAGGACTACCGGATCGGCGACTACCCCGACTACGCAGTGCTCGGCCCCGACCCGGACGCGATCGGCGTCGACTACGCGTTGGCCGAGGAGTGGTCGGGTCGCGGGCTGGGAGCCCGGGTGCTGTGGGCGTGGATGGTCCGGACCCGGCACCGGCTTCCGGACGCGACGACGTACTTCGCGGCCCCCGACCACCGCAACGCCGCGTCGCTGCGGATGCTGGCCAAGGCGGGGTTCAGCGAGGGTCTGTGGTTCGACGAGCCCCAGGCCGACGGTTCGGTCGACACGGTCGTCGGCTGCAGCCTCGACGTGGCGCGCGTACTGGGATGATGCACAGATGACCGCACCCCCGCTCCGCCTGCCCGCCGGACCCGTCGACCTGGCCGCCATCCCCGCCGATGCGACGCCAGGGTTCGACGGCGGCAAGAAGGCCGGCGAGGCCGCGCTCGCGGATCTCGGTCCCCAGCTCGCCGACCACCAGGAGCGCCTGTTCGCTGAGGGCCGCTCGGGCTCGCCGCGACGGATCCTGCTGGTCATGCAGGGGATGGACACCTCCGGCAAGGGCGGGGTGGTGCGGCACTCGATCGCGCTGGTCGACCCTCAGGGCGTCAAGATCACCTCGTTCAAGGCGCCGACGCCGGAGGAGCTCGAGCACGACTTCCTCTGGCGGATCCGCCGGGCGCTGCCCGACCAGGGCGTCATCGGGGTCTTCGACCGGTCGCACTACGAGGACGTGTTGATCGCCCGGGTCAGGTCACTCGTGGAGCCGGACGAGATCGAGCGTCGCTACGACGCGATCAACGACTTCGAGGCCGAGCTGCTCTCCGAGGGCACGGTGGTGGTCAAGTGCATGCTGCACGTCTCGGCGAAGGAGCAGAAGGCCCGTCTGCTGGCGCGCCTGGACGACCCGACGAAGTACTGGAAGTACGAGCCGGGCGACGTCGACGAACGCGCCAAGTGGCCGGCGTACCAGCAGGCCTATGAGCTGGCCCTCGAGCGCACCAACACCGAGGTGGCCCCCTGGCACGTGGTCCCGGCCGATCGCAAGTGGTACCGCAACCTCGCGGTCGCGCAGATCCTGCTCGACGCGCTCGAGGCGATGTCTCCGGTATGGCCGGCCGCCGACTTCGACGTGGAGCACGAACGGGCCAGGCTGACCGAGGAGGACCCGGTCGCCTGACCCGTCGTCAGCAACTCAGAAGCGGTACGTCTTGTACGAGTAGTTCGACAGCGACTTCTCGATGCCGTTCCCGCCGGGTGTGTACGCGCGGTAGTACAACGTGCCGGTGCGCGGGACGGCCAGCTGGATCGAGAAGTTGCCCTTCTTGTCCGTCTTCGTGGTCTTCCACGTCTTCCACTTGCCCTTGGGGCCGGTGCGCTGCTCGACGACGACCTTCTTCTTCGAGTACGACCCGGACACCTTGCCCGCCAGCACGATCCGGTTGCCGGGGCGCTTGAGCTTGTCGTGCAGGTCGCGGTAGGCCTTGCTCTTCGCCGTCTTGCTCGCGGCCGGGAAGGTGTAGCCACTGCTGCTGCCACCGGCGTAGGTCACCCGGTACTCGGCCGTGCGGCTGACCTTGATCGGGTAGAAGTAGAAGTCGCTGCCGGAGTCATCGGTGCCGATCGTCGTCCACGACTGACCCTCGTTGCGGCGCTCGAGCACGACGCCGCCGCCGTCCGAGGGGATGTAGCCCCACTCGCCGCTGGCACTCTGGCCCTGCACCTGGCCGCTGACCGAGATCTTGTCCCCGATGTGTGCCTTCGCCTTGCTGATGGTGAACGCGACCCGGGTCGGCGCGGTCGCTCGCGCCTCAGCGCTGGGCGCGAGGAGTGCGATCGACGAGCCGGCGAGGGCGAGAGCGAGTAGAGAGGTGAGCATGCGGGTTGCGCGCATAGGTTGCAGGTCCTCCTGGTCTGAGTGGCGTCCCCGTCGGACGCCAGGCGTCCGATACCCCGCGGGGCAGCGGTGAAACCGGACGTCTCAACGTACAGTCGATCGCTAGGGTGTGCCCGTGATTCCGACCGTTTCGGTGACCCGCTACGTCACTCCGCTGCGCGAGGGCGGCAGTCTGCCCGGCATCGTCGAGGGCGACGACCTGGGGACCTACGTCTGCAAGTTCCGCGGCGCCGGGCAGGGGCTCCGGGTGCTGGTGGCCGAGGTGATCGTCGGGGAGCTGGCGCGGCGGGTCGGCCTCAGGACTCCACGTCTGGTGGCGCTCGACCTGGATCCTGCGATCGCGCGCTACGAGGCCGACGAGGAGGTCCAGGACCTGCTGAACGCGAGCGCCGGGCTCAACCTCGGGATCGACTTCCTCCCGGGCTCGTTCGGCTACGACGGCGACCAGCCGGCAGTGGAGACCGTCGGTGCGCGGGTGCTCTGGCTGGACGCCTTCACCGCGAACGTCGACCGCTCGTGGCGCAACCCCAACCTGCTGATGTGGCACCGTGACCTCTGGGTGATCGACCACGGCGCCTCGCTCTACTTCCACCACGCCTGGCCCGGCGGCGCCCTGCTGAAGGAGGGCGCCGCGGAGCGGTTCGCCGCCCAGCCCTGGAGCCCGGACGACCACGTGCTGCTCGCGTCCGCACCCGGCCTGCCTCGAGTCGACGAGGAGATCGGCGACCTGCTCGACGAGCAGGTCCTGGCCGAGGTCCTGGCCGAGGTGCCTGACGAGTGGCTCGAGCCGGCGCCAGGCGCGGAGACGCCGGACGCCGTACGCGCCGCCTACGTGTCCTTCCTCGTCGCCCGGCTCGGCACCCGACAGTGGCTCCCGAAGGAGCCGGCATGAGCAAGCTCGCCTACCAGTACGTCGTGCTCCGCTGCGTGCCGCGTGTGGACCGCGAGGAGTTCGTCAACGTCGGCGTCGTCGTCTACTGCCACCAGACCGACTTCCTCGACGTCGCCTGGCGGGTCGACCGGGACCGGCTCCAGAGCTTCGACCCGGACCTCGACCTCGACCAGGTCAGCGACGCGCTCGCCTTCATCGAGGGCGTCTGCGCCGGCGACGAGCGCGGGGGAGCGGCCGCGACGGCGCCGATCAGCCAGCGCTTCGGCTTCGTGAAGGCGCCCCGCAGCACCGTCCTCCAGCCGGGGCCGGTCCACGGCGGCGTCACCCTCGACCCGCCTGGCCAGCTCGACCACCTCGTCCAGAAGCTGGTCGGCTAGCTCCCTACGAGCCCGTGCTCGTGGGCGAAGACCACGATCTGCACCCGGTCGCGCAGGCCCAGCTTGCGCAGGATCGCGCCGACGTGCGTCTTCACCGTCGACTCGCTGACGAACACCAGCCCGGCGATCTCGGCGTTGGACAGACCGCGGGCCGCGGCGTCGAAGACCTCACGCTCCTTGCCGGTCAGCGAGAGGTACGCCGCCGGCGTCGGCGTACGGGAGCGGAACTGACCCTCCAGCAGGGCCGACAGGTCCTGGGGGGCCAGCACCGCGTTGCCGGCGTGCACCGTGCGGATCGCGTCGCGCAGCATCACCGGGGTCGTGTCCTTGAGCAGGAAGCCGCTGGCGCCGTACCTGATCGCGGTCGCCGCCCGGTCGTCGAGGTTGAAGGTGGTCAGCACGACGACCCGCACCGGCGCCTCGCGTCGGGCGGCCCGGTCGGGCAGGAAGATCTGCCGGGTCGCCTCGACGCCGTCCATCTCCGGCATCCGGATGTCCATCAGCACCACGTCGGGGCTGAGCTCGTCGACGAGGCGCACGGCCTCCAGGCCGTCGCCGGCCGCGCCGACGACCTCCATGCCCTCCTGGGCGTCCACGATCACCCGCACGCCCTCGCGGAAGAGCTCCTGGTCGTCGACGAGCAGCACCGTGATCACCGGGACCTCACCGGCACCCACGCGGTCGCGGTGAAGGTCGGGCCGCCCGGCTCCGCCCGACGGCGTACGTCGAGGCGCCCGCCGACGGACTCGAGCCGGCGGCGCATCCCGTCGAGGCCCTGTCCGCTGTGCTCCGGGATCGGCGCCGCCAGCACCATCGGCTGGGTCTCGGGGGCGCTGCTGTCGATCACGTTGCGCACCTCGATCCGCAGCTCGCCCTCCCAGTGCCGCTCGACCAGGACCGGCTCGCCGCGCTGTCCGTGCTTGATCGCGTTGGTCAGCATCTCCTGCAGGACCCGGAAGGCGACGCCGTCCAGCTCGGGCGGCAGCGGCTGCGGCGCGCCGATCTCGGTCGAGCGGACCTCGTGTCCGCCGGCGCGCACGCCCTCGATCAGGCTGTCGAGGCCGGCGGTGCGGGCCGGCGGTGCCGCGCCGTTCCCCGTCGTCGTCAGCACCTGCCGGACATCCTGCAGGGAGGTGCGAGCCGAGGTCGCGATGTTGGCCATCGTCTGCTTGAGGCCGGTGGTGTCGGCGTCCTCGAGGTACTGCGCCGACTCGGCCTGGGCGAGGATCACCGCCAGCGAGTGACCGACCACGTCGTGCACGTCGCGGGCCAGTCGGGCCTGATCCTCACGCAGCCGGGCGATCTCCGCAGCCTGGTCGCGCTCGGCCTCGGCGCTCACCTGCGACTCCTGCGACCGGTTCGCGCGGTCCGCGAAGCGGAAGGCCAGGCCGGCCAGCCACGGGACGCCCAGCAGGGCCGCCAGCAACAGTGCCGCGGCGGGCTGCCAGTCGATGCCCTGGTGGTAGGCCCGATCGGCGAGGGAGCCGACGCCCGGGGTGTTGAGGAACCGGAAGAGGGTGTCGCTGCCGAGCCAATAGATCGCCACGGCCGACCCCACCGGGATCGAGACCGCGCTGAGCCAGAGCACGAGCACGCTGCCCCAACGGGCGCAGCCGAACGCGACGAGGACTAGAGCCATCTCGACGAACAACGGGGCGGTTCCGCTCGTCAGCTGGACCGCAGCCATCAGCCAGGAGACGCCCAGTGCGATGCCGGGTGCCGCGCGGAAGAGCCCGACCGCGACAGCCACGCACACGACCACGATGACGGGCGCACCCGTGAAGCCGAAGTAGATGTTGCCCTGGAGCTCCGCGAGGCCGATGACCAGGACGGCCGCGCCGGTCAGCGCGTCGGGAACCCATTTCTGCCAGCCGGTCATGCGGGCAAGGGAATCACAACCGGGCCGCTCACCGGTGCGCGCCGCGGACCAGCTCGTCCAGCAGCTCCGGGTAGCCGAGACCGGCGGCCGCGAACATCCGGGGCACCTGCGAGTGCTCGGTCATGCCCGGGACGGTGTTCACCTCGTTGAGCACCGGGCCGGACTCGGTCAGGAAGAAGTCGACCCGGGCGACGCCCGCGCAGCCGAGAGCGTCGTACGTCGCCAGCGCGGCGTCCTCGAGCGCCTTGGCGTCCACCTCGGGGAGGTCCGCCGGGATCCGGAAGTCGGCGTGCCCGCCGTACTTCGCGTGGTAGTCGAAGAGCCCGTCGACCACGATCTCGAGCGCGGGAGCCGCGACCAGTGCGCCGTCGGCGCAGCGCAGCACGGCGACGTCGATCTCCCGGCCGCTGACGACGTCCTCGACCAGTGCTCGGCTGTCCAGCGCCAGCGCGGCGTCGAGCGCCGGTGCGAGGCCGCCCGGCTCGGTGACGAGGGTGACGCCCCGGCTGGAGCCGGCCGCGACCGGCTTGACGACGACCGGGTGGGTCCAGCGCTCGTGGGTCGCGGTCGCCGCGGTGACCAGGTGGCCCGGAGCGGTCGCGATGCCGACGGTGTTGGCGATCAGCTTGGTCGCCCACTTGTCCATCGCCAACGCGCCGGGCCCGACCGCGGAGCCGACGTACGGCAGCCCGGCCAGCTCGCAGAGCGCCGCCAGGGCGCCGTCCTCGCCGCGCGGACCGTGCACGACCGGGAACACCACGTCGCAGCTGCGCAGCACGCAGGCGGCACCGGACAGCCCGATCGGGCGGCCACCGCGGTCGCGCCAGGTGCCGTCCGGCCCGATCGTCAGCCGGACCACGTCGTACGTCGCGGGGTCCAGCGCGGTCGCCACGGACGCGGCTGACGCCAGGGAGACATCGTGCTCGCAGTTCTGCCCGCCGCCGATCACAGCGACCCGGACCCGCATCACAGGCTCCTCAGGTGCGGGACCGGGCGGGTCCGGCGGCGTACGCGCGCGCCGATGCCGGTGAGGATCTCGTGCTCGATGGTGTCGGCCCAGCCGGCCCACTCCGCGACCGTGGGCTCGCCGTCCAGGCCGGGCCCGAAGAGGGTGACGGTCTCGCCGAGGTCGACGGCCCGGTCGCCGAGGTCGACGACGAGCTGGTCCATCGAGATCCGGCCGACGACCGGGTGCCGCCGGCCGCGGAGCTGGACCTCGGCGCGACCGGAGGCCAGCCGCGGCAGTCCGTCGGCGAACCCCAGGGGCACCAGCGCGAGGTGGGTCGGACGGGCGGTGTGGTGGGCGTGGCCGTAGCCGACCGGCATGCCGGCACGCACGCGTCGTACCGACACGATCGGCGCGGTGAGCGTCATCGCCGGGCTGAGTCGGGTCGTGCGTGAGGGGTCGATGCCGACCAGCCCCGCGCCGACGCGGCTCATGGTGTGGTGCGTCCGCGGGTCGGTGAGGGTCGCTGCCGTCGCGGCGAGGTGCCGGTCGCGCGGACGCAGGCCGACCGACCGGGCGGCCTCGAGCGCCCAGGCGAACCGGGTGCGCCCGGTCGCGTTGCACGGGTCGGCTGGGTCGTCGGCGCAGCCGAGGTGACCCATCAGCCCGACGACCTCGACCTCGCCGCGCAGCTCGGCGCGACGAGCCGTCCGGCACAGGTGCGACCAGGTGTCGGGCGCGGCCCCGTCGCGCGCCATCCCGGCGTCGATGTGCAGGTGGATGCGGCTGCGGCCGGGCACGCGCGCGACCGCGCCGAGGTGGGCGAGGCTCGGTACGGCGACGTCGACGCCACGAGCGGTCGCGGTCTCCCAGTCGGCGTCGACAGGGTTCAGCCAGCTCAGCAGAGGTACGGCGAGCCCCGCGTCGCGCAACGGCCACGCCTCGTCGAGCGAGGTGACGCCGAGCCGGGTCGCGCCGTGGGCGAGGGCGGTGCGGGCGACGTCCAGGGCGCCATGGCCGAAGCCGTCGGCCTTGACGACCGCCATCAGCTCGCCGGCGGCTCGGTCGGCGAGCAGCCGGGTGTTGCGCCCGATCGCCTCGAGGTCGATGTCGAGACGCGGAGCGGCAGTGGTGCTGCTCCGCGGTGTGATCGTGCTGATCAGGGGAGGGGCGGTCATGCCGACAACGCTAGGAAGCCGAACCCCTCACCGCCTCCACCGCAGGTGCCGCCCACCCACCCCCAAGTGCCGGCCCACCCACCCCCACATGCCGCACCCACCCCCCATGCCGAGTCGGCGCCAGTTTCCAGGGAAACTGGCGCCGACTCGGCTCAGACGGGGACGAGCTCGACGGCGCCGACGGCGTAGCGGGCCAGGATGGTCCGGGCGACCTCCGGGTGCGCGCCCAGCGGCTCGGAGACGGCGATCGCCCCGGCCTCGGTCGCGAGCTCCGAGGCCCGGTCGGGCAGGAAGCCCGGCGCGAGGAAGAGCGAGGCGACAGCGACGTGGCGGCGACCCTCGGCGCGGAAGGCCCGCACCGCCTCGCCGGTGGCCGGCGGGGAGCTGGAGGCGAACGCAGCGGTGACCGGCAGCTTGTGCCGAGCACCCCAGACCCGGGCCAGCCGGGCGACGGCCTGGTTGGCGAGCGGGTCGCTCGAGCCCGCGGCGGCGAGCACCAGGGCGTCGAGCTCACGGGCGCGTACGTCGGTCAGCGCCTCACGCATCCGTACGTCGAGCACCTCGAGGAACTGTGCCTCGAGACCGAGGATCGACGTGGCCCGGATCTGCACGCCCGGGTGACGGGCGGCGGCCTCGGCGACGGCACTCGGGACGTCGACCTTCGCGTGGTAGGCCTCGGTCAGGAGCAGCGGTACGACGACGATCTCGTCGTGCCCGCCCCGGACCAGGCGGTCCACGACCGTCGTGAACGACGGCTTGGAGAGGTCCAGGAACGCCGCCTCGACCTTGAGGTCAGGACGCATCGCCTTGACCTCGCCGATCAGGGCCTTGATGGTGGCGGCGGACCGCGGGTCCCGACTGCCGTGAGCCAGGGCCACCAGTGCAGGAGCAGCCATCAGCGCGGCCTCCGTTCTGTCGTCGTGGTCATGAGTGGATTCCGCACTCGGTCTTGTTGGTGCCGGCCCAGCGACCGCTGCGCGCGTCCTCGCCGGGAGCCACGCGTCGGGTGCACGGCCAGCAGCCGATCGAGGGATAGCCGTCGTAGACGAGCGGGTTCACCAGGATGCCGTTGTCGGCCATGTACTGCTCGACCTGCTCGTCGGACCAGCGCGCCAGGGGCGAGATCTTGACCTTGCCCTTCTTGGCGTCCCAGCCGATCACCGGCGCGATCACGCGGTTCTTGGTCTCGGCGCGGCGCAGGCCGGTGGCCCAGGCGTCGTAGTTCGCGAGGCGATCCGCGAGCGGCTGGACCTTGCGCAGCTTGCAGCACAGGTCCGGGTCGGTCTTGTAGAGGTCCTTGCCGTACGCCGCGTCCTGCTCGGCGACGCTCTGGACCGGCGTGATCGAGATCAGGTTGACCGGCATCGTCGCCTCGACGGCGTCGCGGGTGCCGATGGTCTCGACGAAGTGGTAGCCGGTGTCGAGGAAGAGGACGTCGATGCCGGGCACCACCTTGGACACCACGTCGGTCAGCACCGCGTCCCCCATCGAGGACGTCACGCAGAAGCGGTCTCCGAACGTCGCTGCCGCCCACTCGACGATCACCTCGGCGGGAGCGAGCTCGAGCTCGGCGCCCCAGTGCGACACCAGCTCGCGCAGCTCCTCCGGCGAGCGGCCGGCGGTCTCGATCCCGCGGTTGTTGCGGGCCGTCGTGGTGGTTGCACTCATGACTGAGCTCCTGAAGGTCGGATCAAGCCGAGCATCTTCAGTGAGAAGGCCCGCAGGCACCCGCGGCATTCCCAGGTGCCGTGCGGAGAGCTGACCTCTCCAGAGTCTGAGACGACCTCGTGCGGGCGCAGGTCCTGCTCGCCGCAGTAGGGGCAGTGGAAGGGGATACCGCGCTCACTCATGTCGGCGTCCCCGCCAGGACCTGCTCGCCGCGCAGCAGGTCATCGTCGGCGCGCGCGACCCAGGTCGCGAAGTTCTCGCCGTCCTCGCGCTCGGACAGGTAGTTGGTGACGATCGCGGTGATGTAGTCGTCGAGCCCGGCGCTGGTCACCTTGTGGGCACGCAGCTTGCGGCCGAAGTTGGCCTGCAGACCGGTGGCACCGCCGAGGTGCACCTGGAAGCCCTCGACCTGCTCGCCCTCGTGCATCACGAGCTGGCCCTTGAGGCCGATGTCGGCGATCTGGGTGCGAGCGCAGGCGTTGGGGCAGCCGTTGACGTTGACGGTGATCGCGGTGTCCAGGTCGGGGAACCGCTTCTCGAGCTCGGTGACCAGGTTGCGGGCCCGCTCCTTGGTGTCGACGATCGCGAGCTTGCAGAACTCGATGCCGGTGCAGGCCATCGTGTTGCGGCGCCAGTTCGACGGGCGACCGGACAGGCCGATCGCGTCGAGCCTGTCGAGCGAGCTCGTCGAGGACGGCCGGCTCGACACCGATCAGCACGATCTTCTGGTACGGCGTGAGCCGGGCGCCGGCGACGCCGTACTCCTCGATCAGGTCGGCGAGCTGGACCAGCAGGGTGCCGGACACGCGGCCGACGGTCGGTGCGAGGCCGACGTAGACCTTGCCGTCCTGCTGCTCGTGCACGCCGATGTGGTCGCGGTGACCCACGGGGGAGGGGGGCGACTGGCAGGTGACGAGCCGGCGGCCGAGGTACTCGTTCTCGAGGACCTCGCGGAACTTCTCGACGCCCCAGTCGGCGACCAGGAACTTCAGCCGGGCGCGCGAGCGCAGCCGGCGGTAGCCGTAGTCGCGGAAGATCGAGGCCACGCCCTCCCACGCGTCGGCGACCTCGTCGAGCGGGATCCACACGCCCATCTTCTGGGCGAGCATCGGGTTGGTGGACAGGCCGCCACCGACCCAGAGGTCGAAGCCCGGGCCGTGCTCGGGGTGCACCGTGCCGACGAAGGAGACGTCGTTGGTCTCCGGCGAGACGTCGTGCGAGGGGTGGCCGGTGAGCGCGGTCTTGAACTTGCGCGGGAAGTTCGCGAAGTCGGGGTTGCCGATGTAGCGGCGCTTGATCTCCTCGAGCGCGGAGGTCCCGTCGATGATCTCGTCGACGGCGACGCCGGCGACGGGCGAGCCGAGGAACGGCCGCGGTGAGTCGCCGCACGCCTCCATGGTGTCGAGCCCGACGGCCTCGAGCCGCTCCCAGATCGCGGGCACGTCCTCGATCCGGATCCAGTGGTACTGGATGTTCTCCCGGTCGGTGACGTCGGCGGTGTCGCGGGCGTAGTCGACGCCGATGGTGCCGAGCGCCCGGACGGCCTCGTGGGAGAGCAGGGCGCCGTCGGAGCGGACCCGCATCATGAAGAACTCGTCGTCGAGCTCCTCCTCCTCGAGGGTCGCGGTCTTGCCGCCGTCGAAGCCGGGAGCGCGCTGCGTGTAGAGCCCCATCCAGCGGAACCGGCCGCGCAGGTCGGCCGGGTCGATCGAGGCGAAGCCGCGCTTGGAGTAGGTGTAGAGGATCCGGTCGCGGACGTTGAGCGGGCTGTCGTCCTTCTTGGACTGCTCGTTCTTGTTCAGCGGCTCGGAGTAGCCGAGCGCCCACTGACCCTCGCCGCGCTTGGGTGCGGGGGATCTCGGTCTGGGTCGGGGCCTTGGCGGTGTAGCGGGGTGTCAGTCATCTCGGGGCATGTCCTAGACGTGGCGGGCGAGCGACGCTCTGACCGGGTGAGACCGCATCGTCGGGGTCTCACTGCCGGCGGGTCAGCTGCTCAGGGGCGGGCGGCTGGTCAGGCTCTGTCGTCAGTAGGCAGGGCCAACAGATCATGCTGCGCGTACGGCCGAGGTCCACGTGGCGCCGAACCACGAGGTACGTCGTCGTCAGCAGTGATCATGTCAAGGAGTCTCACGGGTCGGACGCCGCTCCCACAAACGTGAATCTCATGAAGTGAGACGGTGTCCGCATAGTGAGACGCTGGGACCGGCGTCCCGGGCGCGGACGCGGGCAGCGTGCGGCGTACGTCACACACTAGGCTCTCCACCATGAGCGACGACCGCATCTCCGCCCTCACCAGCAGCGCGTACCAGCGGCTCTCGAGGTGATCGCCTCGGTCGAGCCGCGGATCGCCGAGGCCACCCGTCAGGAGCTGCGCGACCAGCGAGGTTCGCTCAAGCTGATCGCCAGCGAGAACTACGCCTCGCCGGCCGTGCTGCTCACCATGGGCACCTGGTTCAGCGACAAGTACGCCGAGGGCACGGTCGGTCACCGCTTCTACGCCGGCTGCCAGAACGTCGACACCGTCGAGGCGCTCGCCGCCGAGCACGCCCGCGAGCTGTTCGGTGCCGAGTACGCCTACGCGCAGCCGCACTCGCGGCATCGACGCCAACCTGGTCGCGTTCTGGTCGATCCTCGCCCACCGGATCGAGGTCCCTGGCTCGAGCGCCTGGAGAAGAAGAACGTCAACGACCTGAGCGACGCGGACTGGGAGGAGCTGCGCCACGAGCTCGGCAACCAGCGGCTGCTCGGCATGTCGCTGGACGCCGGCGGCCACCTCACGCACGGCTTCCGCCCGAACATCAGCGGCAAGATGTTCCACCAGCAGCAGCTACGGCACCGACCCGGAGACCGGGCTGCTCGACTACGACGTGGTCCGCGCCAAGGCCCAGGAGTTCAGGCCGCTGGTGCTGGTCGCCGGCTACTCGGCGTACCCGCGCCGGGTGAACTTCGCCAAGATGCGCGAGATCGCCGACGAGGTCGGCGCGACCCTGATGGTCGACATGGCCCACTTCGCGGGCCTGGTGGCCGGCAAGGTCTTCACCGGCGACGAGGACCCGGTCCCGCACGCCCACATCGTCACGACCACGACCCACAAGTCGCTGCGCGGCCCGCGCGGCGGCCTGGTGCTCGGCCACGGAGGAGTACGCGCCGTCGCGTCGACCGCGGCTGCCCGATGGTCCTCGGCGGACCGCTGTCGCACGTGATGGCGGCCAAGGCGGTCGCGCTGGCCGAGGCACGGCAGCCGGCGTTCCAGACCTACGCCCAGCAGGTCGCCGACAACGCGAAGTCGCTCGCCGACGGGTTCATGAGTCGCGGAGCCAAGCTGGTCACCGACGGCACCGACAACCACATCGTGCTGCTCGACGTGTCGTCGTTCGGCCTCACCGGTCGCCAGGCGGAGTCGGCGCTGCTCGACGCCGGCGTGGTCACCAACCGCAACTCGGTGCCGGGCGACCCCAACGGCGCCTGGTACACCTCCGGCATCCGGTTCGGCACGCCCGCGCTGACCACCCGCGGGCTTCGGCCACGACGAGTTCGACAAGGTCGCCGAGCTGATCGTGCGACGTGCTCCAGAACACCGAGCCCGGCACCACCAAGGCAGGCGGGCCGTCGAAGGCGTCCTACGTCCTGGCCGACGGCATCGCCGACAAGGTCAAGGACGCCTCCGCCGAGATGCTCGACAAGCACCCGCTCTACCCGGGACTCGACCTCGCCTAGCGAGCGACCTCAGCGAGCTCTGGCGTCGATCTCCAGCCGCACGTAGTCGACGACCGGTGCGTCCATCGCGCAGGCGCACCTCGGTGACGAACCCGGCTCGCTCCGACTCGGGCATCGCGTCGAGCTTCGAACCGAGCGACGACGGTCGCCAGGTAGCGCTCCAGGACCTCGGGATCCGCACACTCGAAAGGGTCGGGTCGCAGGGCCACGGACAGCACCTCGAAGCCGATGTCCTCCAGCCTCGCCCGGGTGTCCTCGGCGCCCGCGAACTCCCACCCGTCGTGGTCCTGTCCGGTCACCCGGGCCAACGCCCGGTTCACGCCGGCGACGTTGCCCCGTCCGCCGCAGTCGGTGGTGCAGCGAGGCGCCCGCCTTCATGGCGGCGTGCAGGTGCTCGAAGAGCGCGGTGTGGTCACGGATCCAGTGGAAGGCGGCGACGCTCAGCACCGCGTCGACCGGTTCGCGAAAGCGGCAGCGGCTGGGTGAGGTCGCCGCGCACCAGCGTGGCCCGCTCGCCGAGCCGCTCGCGGGCCTGGTCGAGCATCTGCTGCGGACCCGTCGACGCCCGATCGACCCGGACGTCCGGCCACCGCGCGAGCAGGGCCGCCGCGTCCCGGCCGGTGCCGCACCCGGCGTCGAGCACCAGCTCGTCGCCGACCAGGTCCATCCGGTCCAGGACCCGGAGCCCCCACGCGACGTGGGGGAGCGGGAGCAGCGTCGTACGACTCGGCGTCCCACTCACGCAGCCTGCTCATCCCAGCACCGGAGTCGCCCGCTCGACGACCGCCCGCAGGTCGCCGCCGTCGAGGGTGCCGAACACCCCGTCGTACGACTGGCCGAGGCGGGACGCGCAGAAGGTGTCGGCGACCTCCGGCGGGGCGAAGCGGACCAGGAGGGAGCCCTGCAGGCAGAGCGCCATCCGAGTCGCCAGGCGGCGGGCGTGCTGCTCCATCGTAGCCGGGCTCACCCAGCAACGAGCCGAGCAGGGCCAGCGTGTCCTCGATCGCGCGGTCGAGGCGCGCATCGCCGCCGCGGGCGCGGCCGACCTCGGTGATCCAGGCGTCGAGCACCTCGGGCTCGCGGCCGAGGGCCCGCAGCACGTCGAGGGCGTTGACGTTGCCCGAGCCCTCCCACACCGAGTTCAGCGGCGACTCGCGGTAGAGCAGCGGCAGACCCGACTCCTCGACGTACCCGTTGCCGCCGAGGCACTCCAGCGCCTCCGCCACCATCGCCGGGGTGCGCTTGCAGACCCAGAACTTCGGAGAGCGGCAACGCGATCCGGCGCAGCGCCGCCTCGTGCGGGTCGGCGAGACCGTCGACCGCTGCGGCGAGGCGGATCGCGAGCGCCGTCGCGGCCTCGGTCTCGACGGCCAGGTCGGCGAGCACGTTCTGCATCAGCGGCTTGTCGATCAGCAACGAACCGAAGGCCGCACCGGTGGGCGGCGTGCCAGGTCGCCTCGTTGAGCGCCCGGCGCATCAGCGCGGTCGAGCCGAGCACGCAGTCGAGACGGGTCGCCGCCACCATCTCGATGATGGTGCGCACCCCGCGACCCTCGTCGCCGAGCCGGTGCGCGAGCGTGCCGTCGAGCTCGAGCTCCGAGGAGGCGTTCGACCGGTTGCCGAGCTTGTCCTTGAGCCGCACCACGTCGATCTGGTTGCGGGTGCCGTCGGCCAGCACCCGCGGCACCACGAAGCAGGTCACGCCACCCTCGGTCTGCGCGAGCACCAGGAAGACGTCGTTCATCGGCGCCGAGGTGAACCACTTGTGCCCGTGCAGCGTGTAGTCACCGTCCACCGAGGTACGGCGGGCCTCGGTGACGTTGGCGCGCACGTCGGAGCCGCCCTGCTTCTCGGTCATCCCCATCCCGGCGAGCGCGCCGAGCTTGGTCGACGGCGCCCGGACGCCCGGGTCGTACGTCGTGGACGCCAGCAGGGGAGTCCACTCCTTGGCGAGCGCGTCGTCGGCGCGCAGCGCCGGCACCGCGGCGTAGGTCATCGAGATCGGGCACCCGTGGCCCGGCTCGGTGTGCGACCAGGCCATGAAGCCCGCGGCCCGGCGTACGTGCGCGTGCGCGGAGCCGGCCTCCTGCTGCTCCCAGGGTGCGGCAGCCAGGCCGTGGCCGACGGCCCGCTCCATCAGCCAGTGCCACGACGGGTGGAACTGCACCTCGTCGATGCGGTTGCCGTAGCGGTCGTACGGCGTGAGCTGCGGGTGGTGCTCGTTGGCCAGCACGCCCGTGCTCGCGGGCCTCGGCGGTGCCGGCCTCGGCACCCAGCGGCACCAGGTCCTCGACAACGTCCGGGCGACCCGTGCCGCGTCACCGCCTCGACCAGCGCGTGGTCGGACGTGACCACGTTGTGACCAACGAGCAGGGGGGCTTGGTTCGTGGCTACCCGGATCTCGGAACGCATGTCATTACGGTAGGCGTATGTCTGGGGCAGAGGGAGCGGAGACCCATCACGAAGGGGTGACCGCAGGCCCCTCACCGCTCGTGCTCCGGCTGCGCAGCGCGCGGGAGCTGATCTGGCGACTGGTCGTCGCGACCGTCGCGTCCTGCCTGAAGTACCGCGTCACCGGGCTGGCCGCGGAGGCGGCGTTCTTCGCCGTGCTCTCGGTGCCGCCGCTGATCTTCGCGATGGCCGGGTGCGATCGGCTTCGTCTCCGACCAGTTCACCGCCGCTCAGGTCGACGACGTGCGCAACGCGATCATCGAGCTGTCGCAGCAGGCGCTGACCGAGGGCGCGGTCCACAAGATCATCGAGCCGACCATCAACGACGTGCTCCAGCGGCGGCCGCTTCGACATCATCTCCGTCGGCTTCGTGCTCGCCCTGTGGTCGGGGTCGCGCGCGCTCAACGTCTTCGTCGACACCATCACGATCATGCACGGGCTCGGCGGGCACCGCGGGATCGTGAAGACCCGGGCGCTGTCCTTCCTCCTCTACGTCCTCGCGGTCGTGACCGGGGTGGTGTCGATCCCGCTGGTCGTCGCCGGACCGTCCCTCGTCGAGGACTGGCTGCCGCAGCGCGCCGCCTTCCTCACGCACTTCTACTGGCCGGTCGTCGTCGCGGTCTGCATCTGCTTCCTCGCCACGCTCTACCACGTGTCCGTGCCGGTCCGGACGAACTGGAGCTTCAACCTCCCGGGTGCGACGTTCTCGCTCTTCTGCTGGATCGTCGGCTCCTACGCGCTGCGCTGGTTCCTGACCGCCACCGCCACCGACTCCCGGTCGGTCTACGGCCCGCTCGCTGCCCCGATCGCGGTGCTGCTGTGGCTCTACCTGGTCTCGATCGCCGTGCTGATCGGTGCGGCGGTCAATGCGGCGTTCGACACCGTCTTCCCGCAGAAGACGACGATGCTGGCGAGACTCGAGCTGGTGCAACGGCTGCGTCGTATCGGCTCCCGCCCGGAGACGGACTAGATTCACCACCGTGCCGGACGACTCCAGCGACCCGATGCAGGATCGCAACCGTGGGAAGCTCTCCATTCCCGATCCAGCCCGGTCCCCCTGGTGGGAGCTCGGGCGCCGGCTGCTGCTCGCGCTGGCGATCCTGACGGTCACCGTGGCGATCGTGTACTTCGACCGGCACGCCTACATCGACGACAACGACCCGCCGCTCTACGGCGTCGACCTGGTCGACTCGATCTACTACACGACCGTCACCCTGAGCACCACGGGGTACGGCGACATCGCGCCGGTCGCTCCGCACGCCAGGCTGATCAACGCCTTCGTCATCACTCCGCTCCGCATCGCCTTCCTGGTGCTGTTGATCGGCACCACCCTGGAGGTGCTCGCCTCGCAGGGGCGAGAGATGTTCCGCACCGCTCGCTGGAGGAAGAACATGGGTTCCCACGTCGTCGTGATCGGCTACGGCACCAAGGGCCGGGCCGCAGTCGACACCCTGGTCAACAACGGGTTCGACCGGGAGTCGATCGTGGTGGTCGACCCGGGAGCGGAGGCACTGCAGGAGGCGCACGCCGACGGCCTCGCGGTCGTGACCGGCGACGCGACCCGGCGCGAGGTGCTCCGCCGGGCCGGGGTGGCCGAGGCCAGCCAGGTCATCATCACCACCAACCGCGACGACTCCAACGTGCTGGCGACGCTCACCGTTCGCCAGCTCAACCCCGAGGTCCGGATCGTCGCCGCCGTCCGTGAGCAGGAGAACGTCGCCCTGGTACGCCAGTCCGGCGCCAACTCGGTGATCACCTCCTCCGACGCCGTCGGTCGCCTGCTCGGCCTGTCGTCGCTGTCCCCGACCCTGGGCCAGGTGATGGAGGACCTGCTGACCTACGGCGAGGGCCTCGAGGTAGCCGAGCGCGACCTGATGGTCGCCGAGGTCGGCAGGCAGCCGCAGACACTGCCCGACCAGGTGATCGCGGTGGTGCGCGACGAGAAGGTCTACCGCTACTTCGACCCGGTCGTCACCCAGCTCGCCCGCGGTGACCGGCTGATCGTCGTCCGCCCGGCGCGGGAGCTGCCGTGGGCACCTCGTCCCGGCACCCATGACGAGGAATTCGCGACCGACGACTCCTGAATGTCCCGTTTCCCCTGGTCCGCCAGGTGCTCGACGACCTGATCGGCCTACCCGAGCAGGCCCGCGTGCGGATCTTCCGTTCATCCCTTCGGGTGTGTCGCGGCTGCGAGTGGGTCGGTGATCATATGTGCACCCAGGTGGCCCGCGGGTGTGCCTCACGCCATGGGGGGAAGTGAGGCGGACAGCGCGGGCTCCTGGGTCCAGGTCGGGTCACCGGGGGTTGTGGGAGTCGCCGGATCCCGAGACCCTGGCTGCCATGCAGGTGGCGTCGTGAAGCGGGTCCGCGTCATCGGCGTCGGCCCGGGTGACCCCGACCAGGTGACGATCGAGGCGGTGGCGGCGCTGCGCGACGTGGCCTACTTCGTCGTGACCGACAGGTCCGGCCGCGGCGGCATGCCGGATCCGCTGGTCCACGCCCGCGAACGCCTGCTCGACCGGCATCTCGACGCACCGCCGGTGATCGTCCGGATCGAGGACCCCGAGCGCGAGCGGCGACCGGACCGGACCGCGACCCAGGAGGAGTACGACGCGGCCGTGGCGCGCTGGCACGAGGAGCGGCGGACGGCGTACGAGGAGGCGCTGCTGGCCGGTCCGGGCGACGCGGGCTTCCTGGTGTGGGGCGACCCGGCGTTCTTCGACTCGACGATCCGGATCCTGCAGACGCTGCAGGAACACGGTCGGGTCGAGATCGAGATCGACGTGATTCCAGGTATCTCCAGCATCCAGCTGCTCGCCGCCAAGCACCGGATCGTGCTGCACGAGGTCGGCCAGGCGCTGCACGTCACCAGCGGCCGCCGGCTCCGTGAGGCGATCGAGCAGGGGCAGGACAACATCGTGGTGATGCTCAACCGCGAGATCGACCTGGTCGGGCTGGAGGACTGGTGGATCTGGTGGGGTGCCAACCTCGGCACCGCGAGCGAGGAGCTGGTCGCGGGCCGGGTCGGCGAGACACTGCCGGCGATCGAGGCGGCTCGCAGACGCGCCCAGGAGACGGCCGGCTGGGTCATGGACGTCTACGTGCTGCGTCGGTGACCTCGTCGACGCAGTGGGGGCACCTCGTGCCGCTGGTCAGGCCAACGGCTCGACCACGTCCCCGACCCAGCGGTCCACCTCGCGTCGGCTGCGCAGCCGCACGATCGGCAGCTGGGGGTGGGCCGCAGCGACGGCGGGAAGTCGCTCGTCGTAGAGGTTCCGGGTGCTGATCGCCCAGCGCACGATGTGGTCGGGGTCGGTGACGAAGTGGCGAAGCGGGCCCTCGTAGTTGCCGTTCCACAGCTCCACGTGACGTACCCGTCTCCGCACGGTTCGTCGTACGACGCGGCTCAGCGTCACCGGGAACGGGAGGTCGAGCCACACCATCAGGTCGGCGTTCTCGGCCAGCAGCGGCCGCGCGTAGTCGTACTGCCACTCACACACCCACGCATCGCTATCGATGACGCGGTCCACGTCGGTCTCGAACTCGGGTCGCTTGGTCCAGCCGGGACCGTGGTGCAGGGAGTCCAGCTCGGTGTGCGGCAGGCCGAGTGCCGCGGCTATCCGTCTGGCCAGCGTGCTCTTCCCGGCTCCGGCGACGCCCGCGATGGCCACTCGCCGGGGCCGGTACGGGAGCGGGTCGGTGGCGGTGAGCACCGCGGAATCATACGGCCCGGCTCTCCACAGCCGACCGCCGACGTGACGAGGCCCCGATCCGTGGTCTGGCCAGGAGCGAAGTCGAAAGGATGTGGAATGGTTCGCCCATGAAGCGCACCCTTGCCTGCCTCGCGTCCGCCGCCCTCGTCGTCACCTTCGCCGCTGGATGTGGGGGTGGCAGCGACGGTGGCGGCCGCCCGTCCGTTGACGAGATCTCCAGTGGGATCCAGGACAACATGGGAGACCAGCTCGGCGGCGACGTCACCGACGACATGGCGAAGTGCCTCGCCACCGCCTTCCACGACTCCGACCTCTCCGACGACGCCCTGCAGGCGATCGTCGACGGCGACGAGAACTACGACGCCAGCGACGAGGACACCGCCGCACTCTCCTCGCTCTCGACCGGCGCGGTCACCGACTGTGTGGCCGGCGGCTCGACCGACGCGCCCGCCGAGTAGTCCGCACTCGTCAGCCCACCGGCGCGGAGTCCGCACCGCGCCGGTGGGGCTGACCCGGGCGCTCGACGCCCCTGCGCTAGTCCCACCACGAGCAGCTCCGCGACCTGCGGTTTGGTCCCAAACCGCAGGTTGGGAGCGCTCCCGCTTGCGGTTTGGGACCAATCCGCACCCCGGGTCGCGACCCAGGCGCTCGTCCAACGCGCCCCGCCCGGGGTGTGAGTCACCCTCACCCAGTTCGGGTGACTACCTCCGCCGAACGGCGGCCCTAGCCTCGAGAGCGCCCGACCGCACCGCCCCGACGAGAGGACCTCCATGAGTCCTGACCGGCACGCCCGTTCGATGCTGCCGATCCCGGACCGCCCGGCGCCGGGCCTGACGACGTACGACGCGAAGGACCCGGACACGTCGTACCCGCCGATCGAGCCGCTGCTGCCGCCGGCGGGCGCGCCGAACGTGCTGGTCGTGCTGCTCGACGACGTCGGCTTCGGGGCGTCGAGCGCGTTCGGCGGACCGTGCCAGACACCGACGGCCGAGCGGCTGGCCGCGGGCGGGCTGCAAGTACAACCGCTTCCACACCACGGCCCTGTGCGCGCCGACCCGGCAGGCGCTGCTCACCGGCCGCAACCACCACTCGGTCGGCATGGGCAGCATCACCGAGACCGCGACGTCGGCCCCCGGCAACAGCTCGCTGCGGCCGAACACCAAGGCGCCGCTGGCGCTCGACGCTGAAGCTGAACGGCTACTCGACCGCCCAGTTCGGCAAGTGCCACGAGGTGCCGGTGTGGCAGACCTCGCCGATGGGGCCGTTCGACGCGTGGCCGTCCGGCGGTGGTGGGTTCGAGACGTTCTACGGCTTCATCGGCGGTGAGAACAACCAGTGGGACCCGGCGCTGTACGACGGCACGACGCCCGTCGAGCCGCCGGCGACGGCGGAGGAGGGCTACCACCTGACCGAGGACCTCACCGACCACGCGGTCAGCTGGGTGCGCCAGCAGAAGGCGCTGATGCCGGACAAGCCGTTCTTCGTGTACTTCGCCCCCGGCGCCACGCACGCCCCGCACCACGTGCCGAAGGAGTGGGCCGACAAGTACGCCGGCCAGTTCGACGACGGCTGGGACGTGCAGCGCGAGCGCACCTTCGCCCGGCAGAAGGAGCTCGGGGTCATCCCGGCGGACGCCGAGCTGACCGCGCGGCACGACGAGATCACGGCCTGGGACGACATGCCCGACGAGCTCAAGCCGGTGCTGGCGCGGCAGATGGAGGTGTACGCCGGGTTCCTCGAGCACACCGACCACCACGTCGGCCGGCTGATCGACGCCATCGACGACCTCGGGGTCCTCGACGACACGATCGTCTACTACATCATCGGCGACAACGGCGCCTCGGCCGAGGGCACCATGAACGGCGCCTTCAACGAGATGGCCAACTTCAACGGGATGGCCGCGCTCGAGACGCCCGAGTTCATGCTCAGCAAGATGGACGAGCTCGGCTCGCCGACGTCCTACAACCACTACTCGGTCGGCTGGGCGTGGGCGATGAACACCCCGTTCCAGTGGACCAAGCAGGTCGCCTCGCACTGGGGCGGCACCCGCAACGGCACCATCGTGCACTGGCCGACGGGCATCCAGGAGCCGGGCGGCCTGCGCTCGCAGTTCACCCACGTCATCGACGTCGCGCCGACGATCCTCGAGGCGGCCGGCCTGCCCGAGCCGACGATGGTCAACGGCGTGCTGCAGTCGCCCATGGAGGGCACCAGCATGCTCTACACCTTCAACGAGCCGGACGCCCCGGAGCGCCACGACCTGCAGTACTTCGAGATGTTCGGCAACCGCGGCATCTACCACCAGGGCTGGAGCGCGGTCACCAAGCACAAGACGCCGTGGGTCATGGTCGGTGCCGTCATGCCGGCGTTCGACGACGACGTCTGGGAGCTCTACGACGGCAACAACGACTTCAGCCAGGCCCACGACCTGGCCGCCGAGCACCCCGAGCTGCTGGCCAAGCTGCAGCGGCTCTGGCTGATCGAGGCCACCAAGTACAACGTGCTGCCGCTCGACGACCGCGGCGCCGAGCGGTCTCAACCCCGAGCTGGCCGGCCGACCGACCCTGATCCGCGGCAACTCGCAGCTGTTCTTCCCGGGCATGGGACGGCTGTCGGAGAACAGCGTGGTCAGCATCAAGAACAAGTCGTTCTCGGTCACCGCCGAGGTCGAGGTGCCCGAGGGCGGCGCCGAGGGCGTGATCATCGCCCAGGGCGGCCGGTTCGGCGGCTGGGCCGTCTACGTGAAGGACGGCAAGCGCGAAGTTCGTCTACAACGTGCTCGGCATCCAGGAGTTCGCCACCGAGGCCGACGCCGCCGTTCCCGGCGGGCACGCACCAGGTGCGGATGGAGTTCGCGTACGACGGCGGCGGCCTGGCCAAGGGCGGCGACGTCACCCTGTACTACGACGGCGAGCCGCGTCGGCACCGGCCGGGTCGAGGCCACCCAGCCGATGGTCTTCTCCGCCGACGAGACCACCGACATCGGCTACGAGCCGGGCACCACGGTCACCCCCGACTACACGCGCGGACGACCAGCCGCTTCACCGGCAAGATCCACTGGGTGCAGATCGACCTCGGCGACGACGACCACGACCACTTCATCGACCCGGAGGAGCGCCTCCGGGTCGCCATGGCCCGGCAGTAGGTTCGGTCGGGTCGGTCGGGTCGACCTCCGGGGTCGGATCGCCCTCCGCAGCCCGGCGCCGACGCGACCGCACCAGCAGCGTGATCCCCGCGGCGGCCGCAACGGCAATGATCCCCAGCAGCCACCAGAACCAGGTGGGCACGCCGTCATCTCCCTCCACGGAATCCTCGGTCTCGGGCGACGGGGTGACCGTGACGTCGGTCGGGCTTGCGGTCGGCGTCGCGCTGACGGTCACCGTTTGTGACGGGGCGGGCTCGCCGTCGCGGTCGCGGTCGCGGTGACCGTCGCCGTCGCCGTCGCCGTCGCTGTCTCCGTCACGGTCGGTGCGGGTGTCGGTGCCGCGGAGGTGGGCGCAGCCGTGGGCGTCGGGGCGGCCGTCGGACTCGCGTCAGTCGTCCGGGTGGGGGACGGCGCGGCCGGCCGGGAGACCGTCCGGGTCGGGCTCGGGAGGCTCGCGGTCGGCGAGGGGAGGGCCGTGCGCGTCGGGTCGACCGACGGCCGGTCGGAGCCGTCGCCGCACGCCCCGAGGAGCAGCAGCGCGCCGCAGACCGCGGCCGTTCCGATGACACGTCCGTACCGAGGCTGGGTCACTCGTCTCTCACCTTCGTCTTGACTGAGCAGTGGGTGCCTGAGCCGTCGCGGGCCACCGAGGACAAGCACGGGTGACCCTAGTCGGTTCTCACGCCACACGTAACGCAGTGGCAATGAACGTCGGTGAGGATGTCACCGCGCGGGTCGCCGACCCTGTCTCGGGGTGTTTCCGCCAGAAGGGGCCCGTGTGAGCCGTCTGCCGCTCGACGCCGAGCTGTCCGCTGTTTTCGAGAACGTACGACGCCGGCGTGGTGGTGAGGTGGCGACCTACATCCCGGCGCTGGCGGAGGCCGACCCGGACCGGTTCGGGGTCAGTCTGGTGACCGTCGACGGGGGGACCTACAACCTGGGCGACAGCGATGACTCGTTCACCATCCAGTCGGTCTCCAAGCCGTTCGCCTTCGGGCTCGCGCTCGACGAGCACGGTGTCAGCGCGACCTTGAAGCACGTGGGAGTGGAGCCGTCGGGAGATCCGTTCAACGCGATCGAGCTGGACATGAAGACCCATCGCCCGTTCAACCCGATGGTCAACACCGGCGCGATCGTGACGACGTCCCTCATCAAGGGCCCTACCCAGGTGGAGCGGACCGAGTCGATCGTGCGCGGGCTGAGCAGGTTCGCAGGCCGCAGACTGGAGATCGACGAGGACGTCTTCGCCTCCGAGCGCGAGACGGGGGACCGCAACTTCGCGATCGGCTATCTGCTGCGCAACTTCGACATGCTCGACGCTGACGTCGGCGACGTCCTCGAGAGCTACTTCAAGCAGTGCTCGGTGCTGGTCACGGTCAGCGACCTCGCCGTCATGGGTGCGACCCTGGCCAACCGAGGCGTCAACCCGGTCACGGGGAAGCGGGCCCTGCGGGAGGAGAACGTGGCTCGAGTGCTCTCGGTCATGAGCACCTGCGGCATGTACGACTATGCGGGCGAGTGGGCGTTCCGGGTCGGCCTTCCCGCGAAGTCGGGCGTCTCCGGTGCGATCGTGGCCGTGTTGCCGGGCGAGTTCGGGTTGGCGGTGTTCTCGCCGCCGCTGGACGAGCACGGCAACAGTGTGCGTGGCATCGCCTTCGCCGAGGAGTTCTCGGCGCCGATCCGGATCCACCTCATGGCCAGGCCGCCTACGGCACGCCGGGTCGTACGGCGTACCTACCGCGGCGACGCGGTGCGGTCGAAGTGTCGACGTTCCCCGGCCGAGAACGCGCTCCTGCGCGAGCATGGACACGAGACCCACGTCATCGAGGTGCAGGGGGACCTCGGCTTCGGGGCCACCGAGGCCCTGTCACGAGCGGTGCAGGCGGAGCTCGACGGCACCACCCGGCGCCTGGTGATCGACCTTCGCCGCAGTGGCACCGTCGAGCCGGCCGTGGCCAAGTTGTTCCGCGCCATGGCGGACCTCGTCGAGAGCGCGGACGCCGGCTCGTCCTGGCCGGTCTGCCGCAGTCCCTGTGGGGCCGGGTGCCCGCCCACGAGTTCGTCGATGTCGAATGCGCACTGGAATGGTGCGAACGGCAGATTCTGAACGACGCCGGGATAGCCGACGAGGCGACGGTCCCGCTGGCCGAGGTCGAGATCCTCGCCGGCCTGGGCGCGACCACCATCGAGCGCATCGAGGACGTCGCCCAGCACGTCGTCCTCAAGCCCGGCGAATCCGCCTTCGTGGAAGGGGAACCGGCAGAGGACATCTACTTCGTGCTTGCCGGCAGGGTCGACGTGCTTCTCTCACACGACGAGTCGACGGAGCGGGTCTCTTCCCTCGGGCCAGGATCGGTGTTCGGCGAGATCGGGGCCCTGTACGGCGGCCTGCGCACCGGCACCTGCGTCGCCACGACCGAGACCGAGTGCCTGGTCATCGGGTGGCAGGCGCTGCGAGCGATCTGCGCCCTGGACCCGATGGTGCTCGATCGCCTCTACACCAACCTCGCCATGACCTTGGCCGACCGGCTTCGGCTGGCTGACGACGAGCGGCGAGCGCTGTGGTGACCACTGGAAGGTCACGGCAGCGCGACCTCGACGAACTCGACGACTCCTAGGTCCGGGTCTTCGAGGAGTCGCTGGAAGTCGGTGGTGTTGCGAGACACCGACACCAGGAGCTTCCCGGTGCTCAGGGGAATCTGAAGGTGGGCGAGTGGCGCGTACTTCAGTAGTCCAGCCTCGAGGTCGTTGGGTGCCGGGACGCCCTCGTGAGGTGTCCACGGACCAACGGGGGAAGGCGCCGCCCACAAGTAGACGAAGTCGCCGAGGTCGCCGTCCCGCTTGGAGACAGCCAAGTACTCTCCGCCGCCGAGGTCGTCGACCGACAGTGTCTGGGACACCCCACCCTTTGCTCCCAGAACGGCTACTGCCCGAGATGGCTTCGGCTGCCAGTGCGCACCGTCCCAAAACCGCCAGGTCGGGCGTTTCGATGGGGACGCGAGCGGCACCCGGGCCACGTACAGCTCGCGTCCGAACACGTAGGGCTGGTCGGTGAATCGAGTGCCGTAGACGTAGATCCACTTGCCGTCCTGAAAGCTCGCGGCGCCCCAGTTGACCTGCGTCAGCTCAGGGTTGTCCGGGGTGATCTGGGAAACCTTGCGCAACTGCGGCACGCCGCCGGGCGAGACGTCGAAGATCGCGACGGAGGTCCCCATGAACGTGAAGTCGAAGTTGTCACCGGAGGCTCCCCGACGGGTGCGCGCGCACAACACCAGCAGTCGGTCGCGATCGCCGTCGGCCCAGGACAGTGCCGACATCGGCCACTGCACCGTGTCGGGGCCGGCGTCGGGGATGACGGGACCGTCCTGAGCCGGCATGAGCTGTGAAGCGCAGTGTCCGCCGGACACGAGCATCGAGTTGGCGACGATCCCGGGGTCATCCCGGTTCGGAGGGTGTCCCCGAAGAGCCACACGGTCCGTCCGTCGCTCAGCAGGGTGCTTGCGCCGATGTCGGCCGCGTCCCAGGCCGGCAGGTTCTGTGCGGAGAGGAGGGCGTTCGCAGCCTTGGCGGAGGCGACACCGGCGGGACTCGATGGCGCCGGCGGGCAGTCAGGCTCGAGCCGTGCCTGTGGGGCGCTGGACGTGGATGGCGAGGTTGGAGGATCCTCGTCCGACTCGCCGGTGCAGCCCACGACCGCCAGGAGAGCGAGAATCGTCACGGTCCGTAGGAACATCACCACTCGGTCAGCGTCCCACGTCGGACGACCGCTGCCTCGAAGCCACCCGAACGTGTCATTGTGCCGACCAGATGGGTACCGCATGATGCGGTTCATCGGCTGCTGTGGAACCGGGTCGGGGGGGCGTTCCTCGGTTCCACGGCGGCCGGACCACACGCCGACGTACCTGTAGGTGCCCCAAATCTGGTGACGCTCGGGTACGGCCGGTGCTGCTTGGCTGAGAGCGCGTGCCCCCTGTGAATGTCCCCCAGACAGGGAGTCGGTACGCCGTCCAGGCGCTCCAACGTGTGATCGACCCTGGGCGAGGGACCGCCCCGGCCGTCGCGTCCGGGGCGGTTTCTTCGTCTTGCGCAGCGACCGAACGAAACAACCCCTGATCCTCGCGTCTCCGCAGGTCAGGGGTTGTTCTCGACTGGTGGGCGATACTGGGTTTGAACCAGTGACCTCTTCCGTGTCAGGGAAGCGCGCTACCACTGCGCCAATCGCCCGTCCCGTTTGGGATTTTGTCCCAAACGATCGAGGTGGAGACGGGATTTGAACCCGTGTAGACGGATTTGCAGTCCGTTGCCTCGCCTCTCGGCCACTCCACCGTGGAGGCCAAACCAAGAGAGCGACCTCTCCGAGCGGACAACGAGACTCGAACTCGCGACCTCAACCTTGGCAAGGTTGCGCTCTACCAACTGAGCTATGTCCGCATGCGCACCGATTCCGGACTCCCGGTTGGCGTGCGTGAGAACAGTAGCCGATGCCCCAGACCACGCAAAATCCGCCTCCAACCGGCGCGTTGCCCGCCCGCCGCGCCGCCGTTGAACGTCGTGACGGCGCTCCTAGAGTGACCCCATGCGCGCCTGGATCGATGGACATCTGCTGTCTCAACCGACTCAACCGGCCGTCGTGGTGAGCGACCACGGGCTCACGGTGGGAGACGGAGTGTTCGAGGCGATCAAGGTCGTCGACGGGCTTCCGTTCGCCCTCGACCTGCACCTCGAGCGGCTGGAGCGTTCGGCGGCGGGACTCGGCCTGCCGATGCCCGAGCAGGGGGCGGTACGGCGGGGGATCGTTGCCGTGCTCGACGGGTTCGACCTGCCGCTCGGTCGGATCCGGGTCACTCTCACGGGCGGTCCGGCGCCGATGGGCTCGGGTCGCGGCGACGCGCCGCCGACGCTGATCGTGGTCGCCGACGCGATGTCGCCCTGGCCCGAGTCGACCGCGGTCGCGACCGTCCCGTGGCCGCGCAACGAGCGCGGGGCCCTGGTCGGTCTGAAGACCACGTCGTACGCCGAGAACGTCGTCGCGCTGGCCGAGGCACGCAAGCACGACGCCAGCGAGGCGATCTTCGCGAACCTGGCCGGACACCTCTGCGAGGGCACCGGCTCCAACGTCTTCTACGTCATCGACGGGCGAGCTGCGTACGCCGACCCTGGCCAGCGGCTGCCTGGCCGGGGTGACCCGGGCGCTGCTCCTCGAGTGGTACGGCGGACGCGAGGTCGACGAGCCGATCGACGTGGTCCGCGGGGCCAGTGAGGTGTTCCTGGCGTCCACCACCCGCGACGTACAGGCGGTCTCCCAGTGGGACGACGTCGAGCTGGCGGCCCCGGGGCCGATCACCCGCGCCGCCCAGGCGGTGTGGCAGCAGCGGGAGCCGGAGCTACTCGGCCTCTGAGACCGTCAGCGCGCCGACCATCGCCTCGAGGTCGATCCACTCGGTGCCGAGCGGCACCAGCGCGAGGGTGCGGGTCAGGAACCGGTAGAGGTCGTGGGTGCGGAGTCGGGTCTGCAGCCGGCCGCCGGGGGAGCAGAGCTCCATCACGACCGCGGCGCGACCGTTCTCGTCGATGCTCGGCCACAGCACGACGTCGCCCTCGCCGGCGGGGCAGGTGACCCCCTGCAGCAGCAGGTCTCGTCCGACCACCCAGCGGACCTGCTCATGCCGACTGCGGAAGGTCATCGCGACCGCCCACGGGTCGGCGGGGTCGTAGGTCAGCGACGCAGGCAGGTCCAGGCTCCCACCTCGGGCGTCGAGGCGCTGCAGGGTGACCTCCTGGGTCAGGGTGGGAGCGATCGGCTGCTGGTTCACGATGAGGAGACGAGCCGCGTCGCCTTCTGTGACGCGGGTGCCCGAATGTGATCCGGCCGGATCGGTGCGCTAGAGTCTGCGACCGCACAACTCGGGCGATTGGCGCAGTGGTAGCGCGCTTCGTTCACACCGAAGAGGTCACTGGTTCGAACCCAGTATCGCCCACCCGATTCATTGCGCACCCCGATTGATCCGATCCCCCGTCGCCGGGTTTCGTGACGGGCAGCGAGATGCAGGTCGACGGGACCCGTCGACGTTCTTCTCCGGATCTTGAGCCGGTGACGCGACGGCGCGGCGATGCTACGTTGATCGAGATCGGGACTCCCGTGCCTCACGCGGTGTTCCGGCTCCTCGCCCGGTCTCGGCCGGGCGTCCTGCCGGGTTTGGGCGGTTGGTCTGGGTCGGACCAGATGCGTCCAAACTACGGGGAGCTTCGATGAGACCAGGCACCAGCGCACGAACGCGCTTGCACCACATTCTGACGTTCGGGGTCTCAGCGGCCCTGATCGCCGCAGCGGGAGCCCTCGCGGTTCCCAGCACGGCGCAGGCGGCCACGACCGTCGTCGTCCACGAGTCCGACATCAACCCGCAGCCGTTGCCCTACACGGGCTGGCACGAGGAGTCGGGGAGCCCGAGGTCCTTCGCGGTGACCCCGGACGGTCTGACCCTGAACGGCAGCGGGCAGGTCATCAACGGGTACGCCGACAACCTGCCTCCGCTGAACAACAGGAACGTGTCGCTGACCAAGTCCTTCTTCGACGGTGTGAGCTACACGGTCACCCAGGGCGCGGTGTCGTTGCAGATCCCGCTCTACTTCCGGACTCCGTCGGACCTGACGCCCCAGTTCGCCACCCTTCACCCCGCGAACAACAAGGGGCCGGGCACGTACGGCGTCGACTACGACACCGACCTGTGGACCACGTCCCGGCCGATCGGTGACATCGCGGCCGGGGCCAACACGACCCTCGCCGACGTCATGAAGGAGATCGACAACTACAAGGTCCGCGGCTTCGGATTCGCTGCATCCGGCTCCTCCGGCGACTTCGGCTCGGTCAGCACGGTCACCTGGGACGGCACGAACTACGACTTCGAGGCGACCGGCGTCACCGACGAGCAGTCCGTCAAGGGCTCCGACATCGCCCCGGAGGAGTCGGCCACGACCTACTTCGGCTGGCACCAGGGGATCGACGGCGCCGAGGCCAACGCTCAGGTCACGCCGGCCGGACTTCACCTGACCGGTCCGTCTCAGGTCATCGACGGCTACGTCAACGCCGGGCCCACCGGCGACCCGGACAGCATCTCCGACAGCGTCGCGCGCACCAACCTGCTCTCCGCCATCCCGAACGCCGGCCTGACCATGGCCGAGGGAACGGCGACCCTCCAGGTGCCGCTCTGGGTCCGGTCCGAGGGCGTGTGGACGTTCACACTGCTCTACCCCGCAGTGCCCGCTGCGGAGGGAGTGACGACGACCTTCCCGCTCGACGGCGATTGGAAGAGCAGCCGGACCGTGCCCGGTACCGGCATCGTGGCGGACCAGCCCAACTCCCTGTCGACGCTGCTGAGCATGCTCGGCGACGACTACCTGGTCGTCGGCATCGGGGTCCAGGAGGACACGGGGGAGCAGTCGACGGTCAAGGACCTGACCTGGCTCGGCACCACCTGGACCTTCGAGAACCCGGCGCCGACCGAGGTGGCGGTCCACCAGAAGGACATCGCCCCCGACGAGACGCCGTACGCCGGCTGGCACGAGGGCTACGACAACGCGACACCGCAGTACAAGGTCACAGCGGACGGGCTCGTGCTCGGACCGGAGCCGTCCCAGATCTTGAACGGGAACGCGGACAACAACAACGAGTTCAGCGGGCACAACTACGACCTGTTCGACGTGCTCCGCGACGGTGCCTCGGTGACCGTGACCGAGGGAGAGGTGACCTTCCAGATCCCGCTCTGGTTCAAGGACCGCGCGGGGAACCCGCAGTTCACGACCCTGCGCACGGATGCGCTCACCGCAGACGCGGACAACGGCGAGCACCAGCTCGACCCGTACGCCGAGTGGACCACCTCGGCCAGAATCGACAGCTCCGGGCTGCCGATCAGCGCCAACTCCCGGCGCACCATCCCCGAGTTCCTCGACGCCTTCCGTGACTACAAGGTGATCGCCTACGGCGTGCAGAGCGACACGGGTGCGACCGTCTCCGAAATCACGTGGGCAGGCGAGAAGTCCGTCTTCGAGCAGGCCTCGTCCTCGGTGTCGGCCAAGGTGAAGAACAAGCCGATCACCACGAACAAGAAGGCGAAGGTCGCGGTGACCGTCAAGGCGACGGGCGCCGACGTCACCGGCGGGAAGGTCAAGGCCACCAAGGGCGGCAAGACGCTCGCCAAGGGGAAGGTGAACAGCACGGGCAAGGTCACCCTCACCCTCAAGAAGCTCGCCAAGGGCAAGCAGAAGGTGAAGATCGCCTTCGCGGGCACCGCGTCGGCGAAGTCGTCGTCGAAGACGATCACGATCGAGGTGAAGAAGGGCTAGCCCGGGCCACGGGCCGGCAGCGCCGACAACGGCGAGCGACGCGCAACGGACCCACCGATCGGTGGGTCCGTTGCGTCGCGCGTACCGGTCCCACCGAGGCCCGCCGAGATCCGTTACGTTTCGACTGTGACTGACGGCGGCAAGGAGCCCACGATCGCCCATCCGGCGCGGTGGGCGATCGGACGGGTCGAGCGGTCCGGGTGGTTCGTCACCCGCACGACCTGGCACCTGGGTGACGGTACGGCGGTCCGCTGGGCCTCCCGGGCAGCGCGGCGCCGCGGTCGGGTCGAGGTCCAGGACGCTGAGGGTCACGTCACCGGGATCGTCGAGGCGGAGCCCGCCACGGCGCGGCGGCTGGGTCGGGTCAACGTCGTCGCCGCCGTCTCGTTCGTGCTGGGCGGCTCCCTGTTCGCGATCGGGCCGGTCATGGCCGAGGTGGGGACGGCGGCCGCGCAACGGATCGATCTGGTCTTCCTGGTCGGCGGCCTCTTCTTCAGCCTCGGTGGCTTCGCGTCGGTCCTGCAGGCCACCAACGCACCCACCGACATCGACGAGCAGGGATCCCTGCGCTCGCCCGGGTGGCGCTGGTGGGGATGGAAGCCGAACGATATCGGCTGGCTCAGTGCCCTGGTGCTCTTCGTCGGGACGTTGTTCTTCTTCGTCAGCCTGGTCGCGGCCTTCGCGGAGGACCTGACGGTGCGCCAGACCAACGGCTGGATCTGGGTCCCCGACATGGTCGGGTGCGTCTGCTTCCTCGTCTCCGGCCATCTGGCGATGGTCGAGGTCTGCCACGGCTGGCCGGGCCTGCGCCTCGACGACTTCGGCTGGTGGATCGTCGCGATCAACCAGGTCGGTTCGGTGCTGTTCTTCCTCGCGGGCGTGGCGGCGTACACGCTGCCGTCGACGTCGACAGTGATCGATCTCGGCCTGGTCAACTGGGGGACCTGCGCCGGCGCCGTCTGCTTCGTGGCGGGCGGAGTTCTGCAGTTCATCGAACGTCCGTCCCCCAGCGACCTAGGGTGAGGCATGCGTCGCCTCCTGATCGTGTTGCTCTGCACCGGGCTGCCCGCCCTCGGCCTGGTTCACAGCCCGACGGCCAGCGCGGCTGACCCGCTCACCGGCCGGCTCGTCGACTCGACCGGCAGCCATCCGGCGGTGGCCGGGGCGACGGTGCGTCTCCGCACGGTCTCCGGCTCCGGAGCGGGCGCGGTGGTCGACACCGACACGACCAGCAGCTCGGGAGCGTTCTCGCTCGACGCCGGGCCGAGCCCGGACGACGAGTACTACGTCCAGGTGCTGCCCGGCGCCTACCAGGGCGGGTACGTCGGCGGCGGCTCCCCGAGGTACGTCGAGACCACGGCGGCCGGTGCGGCGACGTACGGCGCGCACGCGCATCTCGGGACGATCCGCGCGAACCCGGCCTTCATCCGCGGCATCCTGGTCGACAGTGTCAGCCACGACCCGGTCGCGGGGGTGAAGGTGACCAGTCGCAGCGACAACGACATCAGCCAGGTCGAGGGCAGCGACGTCACCGACCGCAACGGTGTCTTCCGGATCACCGGCCTCGAGTGCGAGGACGACTGCTACCTGAAGTTCGCCGGCGGGTCTCGTCACGAGACCGGTTTCCGCGCCTGCAACGCCACCGTCGTGGCGACGTGGGGAGCTGCGTGCGCCTCGCCGATCGGCCGGATCGGCAAGGTTCGCATCGACCCGAGCTGACGAGACCGGCGATCACGGGAAACCGAGGCGCGAGTTCGGGGGACCCACCGATACGATCGGTGGGTCCGTTTACCTGTCTCTCCAAGGAGCACCCCGTGTCCGACCTCAAGATCGTCCTCGTCCACGCCGACGCGCGTGAGGACCGGACGGTCACGACCGGCACCAAGGCCTGGGAGCTCTTCGCCGACGACACCGCAGTGATCGCGGCGCGGGTGAACGACGACCTGAAGGACCTCGCCTACGAGCTCGCCGACGGCGACGAGGTCGCAGGAGTGGCGATCGACAGCGCCGACGGCCACAACATCCTGCGCCACTCCACCGCGCACGTGATGGCCCAGGCCGTCCAGCAGCTCTTCCCGGACGCCAAGCTCGGCATCGGCCCGCCGATCGAGAACGGCTTCTACTACGACTTCGACGTCGAGACCCCGTTCGTGCCCGAGGACCTCGCGAAGATCGAGACCGCGATGCGCAAGATCATCAAGGAGGGCCAGCGCTTCGAGCGGCGGGTCACCTCCGACCATGACGCGATCGGCGAGCTCCAGGACGAGCCGTACAAGATCGAGCTGATCGGACTGAAGGGCTCCGGCAAGTCCGACGATGCCGCCGAGGGTGCCAGCGTCGAGGTCGGCGCCGGCGAGCTCACCATCTACGACAACGTCCGACGCAACGGTGACGTCGCGTGGAGCGACCTGTGCCGCGGTCCGCACCTGCCCACCACCAAGCGGATCCCGGCCTTCAAGCTGATGCGCAGCGCGGCCGCCTACTGGCGCGGCGACGAGAAGAACAAGCAGCTCCAGCGCATCTACGGCACCGCCTGGGAGTCCAAGGAGGCGCTCGAGGAGCACCTCCACCGGATCGAGGAGGCCGAGCGCCGCGACCACCGCAAGCTCGGTCGCGACCTCGACCTCTTCAGCTTCCCCGACGAGATCGGCTCCGGCCTGCCGGTCTTCCACCCCAAGGGCGGGGTGATCAAGCGGGAGATGGAGGACTACGTCCGCCGCCGGCACATCGAGGAGGGCTTCGAGTACGTCGGCACCCCGCACATCGCCAAGGAGGGGCTGTTCTACACCTCCGGGCATCTCCCGTACTACGGCGAGGGGATGTTTCCGGCGCTCGACGTCGACGGCATGGACTACCGCCTCAAGGCGATGAACTGCCCGATGCACAACCTGATCTTCCGCTCGCGCCAGCGCTCCTATCGCGAGCTGCCGCTGCGGCTCTTCGAGTTCGGGTCGGTCTACCGGCACGAGAAGTCGGGCGTCATCCACGGCCTGACCCGGGTGCGCGGCTTCGCGCAGGACGACTCGCACTCCTATGTCACCAAGGAGCAGGCGTCCGGCGAGATCAAGCACCTGCTCGACTTCTGCCTCGGCCTGTTCCGCGACTTCGGCCTCGACGACTTCTACCTCGAGCTGTCCACCCGCGACGACTCCAGGCCGGACAAGTTCATCGGCTCCGACGAGGACTGGAGGGTCGCGACCAAGGTGCTGGAGGACGTCTGCATCGAGTCCGGCCTCGAGCTGGTCCCCGACCCGGGCGGCGCGGCGTACTACGGGCCCAAGGTCTCGGTGCAGGCCCGCGACGCCATCGGCCGCACCTGGCAGATGTCGACCATCCAGTACGACTTCAACCAGCCCTCGGCCGACCGGTTCAACCTCGAGTACGTCGCCTCCGACGGCAGCCGCCAGCATCCGGTGATGATCCACTCCGCGAAGTTCGGCTCCATCGAGCGGTTCATCGGCGTGCTTGTGGAGCACTACGCCGGCGCCTTCCCTCCGTGGCTCGCGCCCGTCCAGGTCCAGGCGATCCCGGTCGCCGACACCTTCTCCGACTACCTCCACGACGTGACGAAGAGGATGAAGGCGCAGGGCCTGCGGGTCGAGGTCGACGACTCCGACGACCGGATGCAGAAGAAGATCCGCAACGCGCAGCTGCAGAAGGTGCCGTTCATGATGATCGCGGGCGCCGACGACGTCGCCGCGGGCGCGGTCTCCTTCCGCTACCGAGACGGCCGCCAGGACAACGGCGTACCGATCGACGAGGCGATCCAGCGGGTCATCGACGCGGTCGCGTCCCGCGAGCAGGTCTGACCTACGTCGTGAGGATGCGCGGCGCTGCTGTCGCGGTGGGCACAGCAGCGCTGCTCGTCCTGTCGGGATGCTCCGGCAGCACTGACGCGCCGCTGTCGTCCTCCACGCCGGACCTCCCGTCGGTGCCGGCGCCGACCGTGACGCCGACACCGACCCGGCTGCCGCTGGCCGATCTCGCGGAGAGCGCTGCGGCCACGATCGCTCCGCCGAAGGTCACAGCGACGCCGCTGGGCGACCTGGTCGAGGGCGCCGACGTCAGCTGGCCCCAGTGCTCGGGCACGGGTCTGCCGCCCGCCGACACCCAGGTGAACCCGATGCCGGTGCCGACCGCACGGTTCGTCGTGCTCGGTCTCACCCACGGTCCGGGCTTCACCGCCAACCCGTGCCTCGCTGCCCAGGTCGGCTGGGTCCGCGATCGCGGTCTGCTCGTGTCGGCCTACTCGATCATCAGCTACCCCGACCGGGCCACCCTGCGCGAACGTGGCGCTGAGGGTCCGTACGACCGGGACACCGAGCTCGGCCGGCTCGCCAACGTCGGCTACCAGCAGGCCGGGTTCAACCTGGCCACGATGGTGTCCGCCGGGCTGCAGTCACCGATCGTGTGGATCGACATCGAGGACACGGACGACTCACCCGGGTGGAGTCCCGACATCACCGCGAACGCCGCTGTGGTGACCGGGATGGTGCAGGGCTATCGCGACGCGGGACGTCAGGTGGGCGTCTACTCGACCCCGGCCCTCTACGCCGGCATCGTCGGAGCGCTGACCCTCGACGTCGTGGAGTGGCGGGCCTCCGGTCCCGGGACCCGTCGCAGCGCGCTGGTGCGCTGCGGCGAGGACTGGTCGGTCCAGGGCGGCGAGGTCGTGATGACCCAGTGGGTCGCCCAGCGGCGCGACCACAACGTCACCTGCCCGGGGACGTCGAGCCGTCTCGGAGAGTGGTTCCACCAGTACTGACCGTCTTCACGTAGCGACGGCACGGCGAGACGTACCTCGTGCCGTCGGCGACGACCTCGTAGGGCAGGTCGTCGTCGTCGCTCCAGCCGCGCTTCTCGTAGAACGCGCGGCCGCGGGCGTTGCCGATCGCGACAGCGAGCCAGGCGACGTCGTACCCGCCCGCGGCGACCTGGCGCTCGGCCTCGTCCAGGAGCAGCGTTGCCACGCCGCTGCCGTGCCGGGCGGGGTCGACGAAGACCTGCTCGACCTCGTCGCGGTCGATCATGATGAAGCCGACCACCTCGTCGCCCAGCACCGCGACAGTCGTGTCGGCGACCCGTGCCGGCGTGCGCTCGTGGAACCCCGCGAGGTCGCGGGCTGCGGTCAGTCCGTTGGGGACGTGGCCGGGGTGCGAGGTGTGCCAGGCGGCGTGCCAGACATCGGCGACCCGCGCCATGTCCTCGGGTACGGCGGGCCGCAGCGTCGGAGACGTCATGGGCCCACCCTAGGGTTGCCCCCATGACTGACGACGTGCTGCGCCAGGACGGCGTGGGGGAGCCCGACGGGCTCGACCGGCTGTGGACACCGCACCGGATGGCCTACGTCCGTGGGGAGAACAAGCCGGCCGACGGGTCGTCCGGCGAGTGCCCCTTCTGCCGGATCCCGACGCTCGACGGGGCGGACGGCCTCGTCGTACGGCGAGGTGAGCTGGCCTACGTGGTGCTCAACCTCTACCCCTACGCCCCGGGTCACCTGATGGTCTGCCCCTACCGCCACCTCGCCGACTACACCGAGACCACCGACGAGGAGGCTGCCGAGATCGCCGACCTGACCCGCACCGCGATGCGGGTGGTGCGCTCGGTCTCGGGCGCGGGCGGCTTCAACATCGGGATGAACCAGGGTCACATCGCCGGTGCCGGCATCGCCGCGCACCTGCACCAGCACGTCGTCCCGCGCTGGGCGGGCGACCAGAACTTCATGCCGATCATCGGACGCACCAAGACCCTGCCGGAGCTGCTCTCCGAGACCCGCGCGCTGCTCGCCGCCGCCTGGCCCGACGCGTGAGCGCCGCGGACGCCGACCTGGCCGGCCGACTGGTGCGCGAGGCCGGGACCCTCGCCCAGTCGATGCGCAGCGGTGACCTCGAGGTCGACACGAAGCGCTCGGTCTCCGACCTCGTGACGGCCGCCGATCACGCTGCCGAGCGTCGGGTCGTGGAGGCGCTGTCCGCCGAGCGCCCGGATGACGGACTCCTCGGCGAGGAGGGCACCAGCCGGAGCGGGACGAGCGGACGCACCTGGGTGATCGACCCGGTCGACGGCACCTACAACTTCGTCGCCGGCCTCGACTGGTGGTGCTCCGCGCTCGCGCTGACCGACGGCGACGACCTGGTGCTCGGCGCGGTCCACCACCCGGCCACCGGCCGGACCTACGTCGGAGGACCCGATCTGCCCTCGCACGTCGGCGGGGTGCCGCTCTCACCGATCACCGACCGGCCGCTCGCGGAGTCGTGCGTGGCGACCTACCTCCACCCGCCCTGGTACGGCGGTGCGGTCGGCGCGGCGTTCACCCGTGCGATCGGGGGAGCGGCGACGCTGCGGATGCAGGGCTCCGGCTCGATGGACGCGATGGCCGTCGCCGAGGGCCGGCTCCACGTCGTCTTCCAGCACACCGTCCCGCCCTGGGACGAGCTGCCCGGAGCCGCGATCATCCGCGGCGTCGGGGGAGTGACCTGTCGGATCGAGGCGGCCGGTGTCGAGTGGTACGTCGCCGGGGTGCCCACAGCGGTCCAGGAGATCTGCAGCGCGCTGGCGGGATAGTCGGTCAGCGCAGCCGTGCCGCGACGACGGTGACGTCGTCCTGGAGCCGTTGGTCGGCCAGGGCGGCCAGCCCGGCGACCAGCTCCGCCAGGGGCAGGTGGGCCAGCTCGGCGGCCCGGCGCCGGAGCAGCTCGATCCCCTCGTCGATGTCGTGGTCGCGCGACTCCACGACGCCGTCGGTCACCAGCACGACGACGCAGCCCGGCTCCAGCCGGACCTGCTCGGCCGAGCGGTGGTGGCGGGGTACGACGCCCAGCGGCGTACCCTCACCGCCCTCGATGACGTGGGCGGACCCGTCGGGTCGCACCAGCACCAGCGGCACGTGACCGGCGTTGGAGATCTCCAGGGTCCCGGACTCCGGATCCGCCAGGACGGCGACGGCTGTCACGAACTGCTCGGGTGCGTCACGCAGCATCAGGTCGTCGGCCGCCTCCAGGAGCGCGGCGGGAGCGGTCTCGACCGTCAGCAGTCCACGAATGCCGGCCCGCACGTGGATCATCGAGGTCGCCGCGCGGACGCCACGGCCCATCACGTCACCCACCACCATGACCAGGCCGCCGGAGACGGTGCCGACGACGTCGTACCAGTCACCGCCCACGTGCTCCAGGTCGTCCCCGCCGGGCGCGTAGTACGCCGCGATCTCGAAGCGGTCGGACGCGGGCAGCGGACTCGCCGCCAGGCTGAACTGGAGCTCCTCGGAGAGCGCGGTGGTGTGGTCGAAGAGCTCCGCCCGCTCGGCGGCGATCGCCCGCTGCGAGGCGAGGGTGTCGAGCAGCTGCTCGTCCTCCTGCGCGACCGGGTGGTCGGCGCCGACGATCGCGCGCACCCGCGCGAGCCCGGCCTCGTGCACCGACGCGACCTCGGCGGGCGTGAGCGCCCGGGAGAACTCGGCGGTGACCTCCTGGAGCACCAGGGCGCGAGCGGCCGCGTCCACCTCTCGCTGGTGCATCTGGATCCGTTCCGTCACGTCCTGGACGCAGCCGATGGTCCCGGCCGGCTCGCCGTCGGCAGTGGCGAGCACCCGGCCGTGCGCCTCGATCCAGCACGGCTTGCCGTCCGGACGCGCGATCCGGTGGCGCAGCACGTAGGTGGAGAGGTCCTGCAGCGCCTGCTGCGCGATCTCGATGGTCTGGGCGCGGTCGTCCGGATGGATGCTGGCGACCCACGCGTCCCAGGTGCCGTCGAAGGTGTTCGGCGCCAACCCGTAGATGTGGTGCATCTGCTCGTCCCAGACGTTGGTGCCGTCGATGGCGTTCCAGTGCCAGGTGCCGAGCTCGGCGGCCGCGTGCGCCAGACGGAGCCGGGTCTCGCTCTCCTCGGCCTCAGCCTCGGCGCGCCGGACGTCCGTCATGTCCTCGAGCGCGACGATGGCGCCGACGACGGCGCCCGCGGCGCGGATGGGGGTGACCGTCACCGCGGCGATCAGGGTCTGGTCGTCGGCGAGCCGGATGGTCAGGTCGCCGCCCCACGTCGTACCGCCCAGCACGTCGGTCAACGCCTGCTCCGCGGCGCTGTCGACCTCGACCAGCTGCCCGACGCGGTGACCGACGAGGTCGTCGGTGCTCATCCTGAACAGCTCGGCGGCTGCCCGGTTGGCGAAGGTGACGGCACCGTCGTCGCCGGAGGCGAGCACGGAGACACCCAGTGCGTCCAGAAGCAGCCGCCCCTCGGTGTCATCCACGCTGCGTCATTATCCTCACGAAGACGACCCCGCGTGACCGAATCGCCACCTGGCTACACCAGTGCGTACGGCGCCTCGGTCGCCCGGCCCTGGAAGCTCAGGATGCTCGGGTTGACGATCCGGCCGTCGCGGATCTCGATCGCGTGGCTGAGAGTCTCGTCCGCATCCCAGGCGGCCGGTCCCTCGAGCACCGGCCGGAGGAACGGGATCAGCGCGTTGCTGTTGTCCCAGGTGGCGGAGTTCCAGAGGTACGACGGGCTGTGGTCGACCGCGTAGTAGAGGACGTTGTTGCCGACCTGGAAGGTCGGCTCGTCGAACGTGGTCGGCCGCGCCCACTCGAACCCCATGCCGGTGTCGCAGGAGACGTCGACGATCACGCTGCCGGGTCGGAACGCACCGACCTCCGACGTCTGCAGGTAGGTCAGCGGCTTGGCGGTGTCCTGGAACGTGCAGTTGACGATGATGTCGTTCTCGGCGAGGTAGGCCGCCAGTGGCTCACGGCCGCGCTCGGTGATCACGTGGCTGAGGTCCTGATCGCCGGGCTCGTGGTCGAACTGACGGATCCGGACGGAGTGGATGGGGGAGCCGACCGCGGCGACCTCCCGGTTGGTCAGCACCGCGACCTCGTGGACGCCGTGGGCGTTGAGCGCGGTGACCGCGCCACGCGCAGTGGCGCCGAAGCCGATCACGATGGCGGTCAGGCGCCGTCCGTAGTCACCGGTCAGCCCGGCGAGCTGGAGAGCGTGGATCACCGAGCAGTAGCCCGCGAGCTCGTTGTTCTTGTGGAAGACGTGCAGGCCGACAGTGCCGTCCCGGGTCCAGTGGTTCATCGCCTCGAACGCGATCAGGGTCAGCTTGCGGTCGATCGCCAGCTGGGTGACCTCGGGGTCCTGGACGCAGTGCGGCCATCCCCACAGCACCTGTCCGGGGCTCAGCGCCGCGACGTCCGAGTGCTGCGGCTTGGGCAGCAGCACCACGTCGGAGGTGGCGAGGATGTCGGCCCGCGACGAGAAGCCGGCGACGTGATCGGCCAGCGACGCGTCCGCGACGCCGAAGTGCTCGCCGTACCCGTGCTCGAGGGTGATCCGCGAGCGGAGGTCCGCGTCGAGCAGTGGGATGTGGTCGGGATGCAGCGGGAGTCGGTGCTCGTTCTCCTTGGCGGAGGAGCCGATGACCCCCAGTCCCAGGAGACTCACTTCTTCTTCGGGTGGATCTTGTCGGAGAAGGTGTCAGTGGATCCCTTGTCGCGCTTCTCGGCCCGCTTCTCCTTGATCGACTTGCTGGACTTCTTGGTCATACCCTGCCGCGGCGACTTGTCGCTCATGGGGATCTCTCTGAGAGGGAAGCCTGAACGGCCCCGTACGGCGACAGTACGCCCCCGCCCCGCCCGCGACGTCGGCCGCGGGCGGGGGGACGCGGGTCTGATCAGCCGCGGACGCCGTACAGGTGCTCGAGCGCCAGCTGGTCGAGCTTCTCGAAGCCCATGCCCCGCTTGCCTGCTGCCTCCGGGTCGAAGTCGTCGGCGCGCAGGTCGGCGACGGTCTCGCCGGCCGACAGCGTGGACATGGCGAGCTCGTCGAGCCGCGCGTCCTTGAGCGCCTGCTGGACCTCGGGGTCCGCGCGGAACGCGCGGACCTTGTCGCGCAGGATCAGGTAGTTGCGCATGCACGCCTCGGCCGAGACCCACACGCCGTCCATGTCCTCGGTGCGCGGGGGCTTGTAGTCGAAGTGCCGGGGGCCGTCGTAGCCGCCGTTCTCGACGATGTCCACGGTCCAGAAGGCGCCGCGGGCGTTGCCGGCGCCGAAGCGCAGGTCCTGGTCGTAGCGCGGACCGGTCTGCCCGTTGAGGTCGATGTGGAAGAGCTTGCCGTGCCACAGCGCCTGGGCCAGTCCGTGCGCGTAGTTGAGAGACGCCATCTCCTCGTGCCCGGTCTCCGGGTTGAGGCCCACCATCTCGGGGTGGTCGAGCTCGTTGATGAAGGCCAGCGCGTGGCCGATCGTCGGGAGCAGGATGTCGCCGCGCGGCTCGTTGGGCTTGGGCTCGATGGCGAACTTGATGTCGTAGCCCTGCTCGATGACATAGGCACCCAGGGTGTTGAACGCCTCGGCGTAGCGGTCGAGTGCGGTCTTCACGTCCTTGGCCGCACCGGACTCCGCACCCTCGCGGCCGCCCCAGGCGACGAAGAGGCTGGCGCCGAGCTCGGCAGCCAGGTCCACCTGGTCGGCCGCCTTGCGGATGGCGAAGCGCCGTACGTCGCGGTCGTTGTTGGTGAAGCCGCCGTCGCGGAAGACCGGGTGGGAGAACAGGTTCGTCGTCACCATCGGGACGACGAGGCCGGTCTCCTCCAGGGCCTTGCGGAACGGCGCCAGGTGCTTCTCCTTGGTCGCGGCGTCGGCGTCGAAGGGGAAGACGTCGTTGTCGTGGAACGTGATGCCGTAGGCACCCAGGTCGCTCAACCGGTGGATCGCCTCGGCCGGATCCAGCTCGGGCCGGGCAGCGCCACCGAAGACGTCGACTCCCTGCCAGCCGACGGTCCACAGACCGAAGGAGAAGCGGTCCTCACGGGTCGGGGTGAACGCTGCCGGGACGGTGCTGCTGTCGCTCATCGGGCTCCTCGTCTCGATTACGATTTGATCACGCTCAGGCGTGAATCGACTTAGTTTGAACGTGCAACAAAACACGCGCCCAGAACCGCTTGCCCGGCTCGGACAGTCATGAGTATGTTGTCGCCCACAACATACCCGGTGACCGTCGTCACATAACAGTGGTCGTACGGATCCCGAACCATGGAGGTCGAGGAAATGGTCAGGAAGAACGGTGCGCGACTCGCGTCGCTCGCTGCAGTGGGAGTGCTGGCAGTCGGCGCGCTCGCAGCGTGTGGTGGAAGTGACAGCAGCGGCGGCAGCGATGGCAGCAGCGGGAGCAGCGAGTCGACGGGCAAGGTCGGGGTGATCCTCCCCGACACGAAGTCGTCGGTTCGCTGGGAGACGCAGGACCGCCCGAACCTGGAGGCCGCCTTCAAGGCCGCCGGCCTGGAGTCGGACATCCAGAACGCCGAGGGTTCCCCCGACACCTACGGTCAGCTCTGCGACCAGATGATCACCGAGGGCGTCAAGGTCCTCATCGCAGACCGACCTCGACCCGGACTCGGGCAAGGCGTGCATCGACAAGGCCAAGAACGCGGGCATCGCGGTCATCGACTACGACCGACTCACCCTCGGTGGCGGCGCGGACTACTACGTCTCGTTCGACAACGTGAAGGTCGGCGAGCTCCAGGGTCAGGGCCTCATCGACTGCCTCCAGGGCAAGGGCGTCAAGAGCGGTCCCATCGCCTTCATCAACGGCGCCGCGACCGACAACAACGCGACGCTCTTCAAGCAGGGCTACGAGAAGGTCATCAAGGACGACGGCAGCTACGACGTCGTCGCCGACCAGACCGGTGACTGGGACCCGGACACCGCGGGCAAGGTCTTCGACCAGTTCTACGCCGCCCACCCCGACCTGGTGGGCCTCGTCACCGCCAACGACGGCATGGCCGGTGGTGTCATCGCTCGTGAGAAGTCTGCCGGCGTCGAGGGCAAGATCCCGGTGACCGGTCAGGACGCGACGTCCGAGGGCCTCGCCAACGTCCTGCAGGGCTACCAGTGCGGCACCGTCTTCAAGGACACCTCGATCGAGGCGAAGGCTGCCTCGGACCTGGCGATCGCGATCATCAAGGGCGACGACCCCTCGTCGATCGCGACCGGCTCGGTCGCCGACTCGGAGCTCGGTACCGACGTCCCGTCGGTGCTCTCGACCCCTGTCTGGGTCACGGCCGACTCTGTCCAGAGCGTCGTCGACGCCGGTCAGGCCGCCGCTGCGGACATCTGCAAGGGCATCGAGAACCTGTGCAAGAAGTACGGCGTCAGCTGACCCTCACCGGTTGCCTGACAGCTTGAAACGCGGGGGCCCGTCCATCTGGGCGGGCCCCCGTTTCACGATCGAACCCTCGGAAGGGCAATGCAATGTCGAGTGAAGAGCCGCTGCTGCAGTTGCGCGGTGTTCAGAAGTCCTTCGGCGCCGTCGAGGTGCTTCGCGGCGTCGACCTGACGGTCCGGCCAGGCCGCGTGACCGCGCTGGTCGGCGACAACGGTGCCGGCAAGAGCACCTTGATCAAGGGGATCGCCGGCATCTACCCGTTCGACGAGGGCGACTACACGTTCGAGGGCAGCGCCGTCCACGTGAAGAGCCCGCGCGACTCGAACGCGCTGGGCATCGAGGTCGTCTACCAGGACCTGGCGCTGTGCGACAACCTCGACGTCGTCCACAACATGTTCCTCGGCCGTGAGATCACCAAGCGCGGCATGGTGGACGAGGACACCATGGAGGCTCGTGCCCGCGAGACGCTCGACGGCCTCTCGGTGCGCACGCTGAAGTCGGTGCGCACGCACGTCGCCGCCCTCTCGGGTGGCCAGCGCCAGACGGTCGCCATCGCGCGTGCCGTGCTGTGGAACTCCAAGGTCGTCATCCTCGACGAGCCGACGGCGGCCCTGGGGGTCGCGCAGACCGAGCAGGTCCTCCTGCTGGTGCGCCGGCTCGCCGAGCGCGGACTCGGGGTCGTGCTGATCAGCCACAACCTCAATGACGTCTTCGAGGTCGCCGACGACGTCGCGGTCCTCTACCTCGGCCAGATGGTCGCCCAGGTCGACGTCGTCGACACCAGCCGTGAGCGGATCATCACGGCGATCACGACCGGCAAGCTGAACGAGGGAGATGCGGCATGAGCGCCGGCACCGAAGAGACCCAGGACACTCACGACCACGACACGGTCGGCAGCCTCGTGGCGCGACTACGTCGCCAGGCTCCGTGGCGGCGATGTCGGGTCGCTTCCGGCGATCCTCGGCCTGGTCGTGCTCGTCATCGCCTTCTCCCTCCTCCGACCCGAGACCTTCACCAAGGCGTTCAACTTCGGCAACCTGATCCAGCAGTCGGCCGGCGTCACGATCATCGCGATGGGGCTCGTCTTCGTCCTGCTCCTCGGCGAGATCGACCTCGCGGCGGGCTACACGGCTGGCACCGCAGCGGCCGTGACCTCTCTCATCATCACGTCCCACGGCTGGCCGGTCGCTCCGGCGCTCCTGGTCGGGCTGCTGACCGGCACGCTGATCGGCTTCTTCATCGGGACCATGGTCGCCAGGCTCGGTATCCCGTCCTTCGTCGTCACGCTCGCGTTGTTCCTCGCCCTGCAGGGCGTGGTGCTGTCGATCATCGGCGAGAAGGGGTCGATCGACTCCGGTGAGTTCATCGCGAAGCTCAACAGCGACAACCTCCCGGTCTGGCTGGGATGGGCGATCGCGGTGGTGCTCGTGGGGAGCTACGCTGCGCTCACGTTCGTGACCAACAGGCGCCGACGCCGCCACGGCCTGACGAGCGAGCCGAACCTCCTGTGGGCGCTGAAGTCGGGCGGTCTCGCCGTGCTGACCTTCCTGGTCGTCTACTACCTGTCGATCGAGCGCAGCCCGAACGCGAACATCAAGTCGATCAAGGGCGTGCCGATCTCGCTCGTCGTCATCATCGGGCTCGCCATCGTGCTCACGGTGCTGCTGAGCCGGACCAGGTGGGGCAGCCACGTCTACGCCGTCGGTGGCAACGCCGAGGCAGCGCGGCGTGCGGGCATCAACGTCAAGCTGGTCCAGCTGAGCTGCTTCATGATCTGCTCGACGGTCGCGGCGGTCGGCGGCATGATGCTCGCGAGCTACAGCGGCGGCGTCAACAACCTCACCGGCGGCAACCAGACGCTGCTCTTCGCCGTCGGTGCGGCGGTCATCGGTGGCACCAGCCTGTTCGGAGGCAAGGGCCGCGTCGTCGACGCCATCATCGGTGGCACCGTCGTGGCGGTGATCGCCAACGGCATGGGCCTGATGAACCAGCCCGACAGCCGGAAGCTCATCGTCACCGGACTGGTGCTGCTCGTCGCGGCCAGCGTGGACGCGATCAGCCGTCGCAAGGCCGCAGCCAGCGGACGAGTCTGACGGAGGAGCACGTGCCTACCCCCACCGGCGTCGGCACCGAGGAGCTGCGCCGCGCGAACCTGCGCGCCATCCTCCAGACGGTGCACACGCACGGCCCGACGACGCGCGCGGTCCTGACGCGTCAGCTGGGACTCAACCGCAGCACCATCGGTGCCCTGACCGGTGAGCTGCAGAGCCTCGGTCTGGTGTCGGAGGAGACGTCGGCGGTGGGTGGGCGATCGGGGCGTCCCTCGCACCTGGTGGTGCCGTGTGACGACAACGTGGTGGTCGCCGTCGACGTCGGCGTCGACCAGATCGCTGTCGCGATGGTGGGGCTGGGGGGCGAGGTCCTGGACCGCCGTTCCCGGCGCCACCATCGCGGCGAGCACGACGTCACCCACGTCGTGGAGTCGGTCGCCCAGATGATCGACGAGATCCTGGCCGGCGCCCGGCAGCGGAGATGCCTGGGGATCGGAGTCGCCGTCCCGGGTGCGGTGCGGTCCGAGGACGGGATGGTCCGTTTCGCGCCCAACCTGGGCTGGGTCGAGGAGCCCTTCACCGACCTGCTCGCCGAGCGGACGGGACGGCCGGTCTCCACCGGCAACGACGCCAACCTCGGGGTCCTCGCCGAGCACATCCGGGGTGCGGCGGTCGGCTACTCCGAGGTCGCCTACCTCAGCGCCAGCGTCGGCATCGGGGGTGGATTCCTCGTCGACGGCCGACCGCTCACCGGGGCCAAGGGGTACGCCGGCGAGATCGGCCACATGCAGGTCGACAGCCGCGGTCCGGACTGTCGGTGCGGCGCCGTCGGCTGCTGGGAGATGAAGGTCGGCGAGAACGTCCTGCTCCAGCGGGCCGGTCGACTGGCCGGCGGTGGTCCGTCGGCCGTTGCCGAGGTGATCGCCGCGGCGAGGGCGGGGGAGCCGCGTGCGTCCGAAGCCGTCGGCGACGTCGCCGAGTGGTGTGGTGTCGGCATCCGAGCGATCGTCAACCTGCTCAACCCCGAGGTCGTCGTCCTGGGAGGCTCACTCGCCCAGGTCTGGCGCGCGGCCGAGTCCCGCGTCGTGGAGGCCGTCCAGCGCAGCACCCTGGTCTCCCCGCGGGGAGAGACCGCGATCCGATCCGCGGCCCTCGGAGACGACTCGCCCCTCATCGGAGCGGCTGAGCTGGCCTTCGGGCCGGTGCTCAACCACCCGCAGACCGTCCCGCAAGCGGTCTGATCAACGGTTTCGCAGCGGTACCGGTAGCCTGCTGCCGCCATGATGGAACGTTTCCGCGCCTTCTGGACGAAGGTCATCTCACCCGTTGCTCATCTGCTGATCCGGATGGGCGTCACTGCCGACGCGGTCACCGTGATCGGCACCGTCGGCGTCTGCGCCGGTGCACTCGTGTTCTTCCCGCAGGGCAAGCTGCTGACCGGGGTGCTCGTGATCACCGCGTTCGTCTTCAGCGACCTCCTCGACGGCTACATGGCGCGCACCACCGGCAAGACCAATCGCTTCGGTGCGTTCCTCGACTCCACGCTGGACCGGATCGGCGACGCGGCGATCTTCGGTGGACTGGCCCTCTACTTCGCCTGGTCGGGTGACAGCAGGCTCTACCTGGTGCTCAGCCTGATCTGCCTGGTGATGGGCTCGGTGACGTCCTACGCCCGGGCCAAGGCGGAGGGCATGGGATTCCAGGCCAAGGTGGGCATCGCCGAGCGGGCCGACCGCCTGGTCGCCATCCTGGCGCTGACCGGGCTGAGCGCGATCTTCGACCTGCCGGTGCTGATGTACGTCGCCCTGTGGGGACTCGCGATCGCGTCCACGGTGACCGTGTGCCAGCGGGTGTGGGTGGTGCGGAAACAAGCACTGGCAGAGGCGGCACTACCCTCTCCCCATGAGTGAGAGCACTGGCACCACCCGAGTCAAGCGCGGCATGGCGGAGATGCTCAAGGGCGGCGTGATCATGGACGTGGTCAACGCCGAGCAGGCGAAGATCGCCGAGGACGCCGGCGCCGTCGCGGTGATGGCCCTCGAGCGGGTCCCCGCCGACATCCGCGCCCAGGGTGGCGTGTCCCGGATGAGCGACCCCGACATGATCGACGGGATCATCGAGGCCGTCTCGATCCCGGTGATGGCCAAGGCCAGGATCGGTCACTTCGCCGAGGCGCAGGTCCTGCAGAGCCTCGGGGTGGACTACGTCGACGAGTCCGAGGTGCTCACCCCGGCCGACTACGAGAACCACATCGACAAGTGGGCCTTCACCGTCCCCTTCGTGTGCGGAGCGACCAACCTGGGTGAGGCGCTGCGGCGGATCACCGAGGGGGCGGCGATGATCCGCTCCAAGGGCGAGGCCGGCACCGGTGACGTGTCGAACGCGGTGACGCACATGCGCACGATCCGCAAGCAGATCCGCCGCCTCGGCGCTCTCGAGGAGGACGAGCTGTTCGTGGCGGCCAAGGAGCTGCAGGCGCCGTACGACCTGGTCAAGGAGGTTGCCGAGAAGGGCAGGCTCCCCGTGGTCCTGTTCGTCGCCGGCGGCATCGCCACCCCGGCCGACGCCGCGATGATGATGCAGCTCGGCGCCGAGGGCGTCTTCGTCGGCTCGGGCATCTTCAAGGCCGGCAACCCCGCGCAGCGCGCCGAGGCGATCGTCAAGGCCACGACGTTCCACGACGACCCCGACATGGTCGCCAAGGTGTCCCGCGGCCTGGGCGAGGCGATGGTCGGCATCAACGTGGAGGACATCCCACAGCCGCACCGGCTCGCCGAGCGCGGCTGGTGACGACCGACCTGCTCCTCCAGGTCAGTCGCGGCCCGGCCGCGTCGACCTCGTCGGTCCGCCTCTGGGCTCTGTCCTCGTGAGACCGACGATCGGCGTCCTTGCTGTCCAGGGCGACGTACGCGAGCACGTACGCACCCTCGCGGCGCTGGGAGTCGAGCCGGTGCCGGTCCGCCGTACGTCCGAGCTGGACTCGTGCGACGCCCTGGTGATCCCCGGCGGCGAGTCGACGACCATGGCCAAGCTGGCGCGCATCTTCGACCTCGTCGAGCCGATCCGGCAGCGGGTCAAGGCGGGCATGCCCGCCTTCGGGACCTGCGCCGGGATGATCATGCTCGCCGACCGGATCGAGGACGGCACCCACGACCAGGAGACGCTCGGCGGCCTCGACGTCACGGTCCGGCGCAATGCGTTCGGACGCCAGGTGGACTCCTTCGAGACCGACCTCGACTTCGCCGGTCTTGCCGACCCGGTGCACGCGGTCTTCATCCGCGCACCCTGGGTCGAGGCCGTCGGCGATCAGGTCGAGGTGCTCGCCCGTGTCGAGCGGGGAGAGGCCGCGGGTAGGATCGTCGCCGTCCGTCAGGGTTCGCTGATGGCGACGTCGTTCCACCCCGAGGTGGGGGGCGACCCCCGGGTGCATCGCCTGTTCGTGGACCTGGTGTCCGAGGCCGAGTAGAAGAGGGACTGTATGTCTGGCCACTCCAAGTGGGCGACCACCAAGCACAAGAAGGCGGTCGTCGACGCCAAGCGCGGCAAGATGTTCACCAAGCTGATCAAGAACATCGAGGTCGCCGCCCGGATGGGCGGCGGTGACCCAGCGGGCAACCCGACGCTCTTCGACGCGATCCAGAAGGCCAAGAAGTCCTCGGTCACCAAGGACAACATCGATCGTGCGGTCAAGCGCGGTTCCGGCGCGGAGACCGGCGGGGCCGACTACCAGACGATCATGTACGAGGGCTACGGCCCCGGCGGCGTCGCGTTGCTGATCGAGTGCCTCACCGACAACAAGAACCGCGCCGCGATGGAGGTCCGCACCGCCATGACCCGCAACGGTGGCTCGCTGGCCGACCCCGGCTCGGTGTCCTTCCTCTTCAACCGTCGCGGCATCGTCGTCGTCCCGGTCGAGCAGGAGGGCAGGACCGTCACCGAGGACGACGTCCTCGAGGCGACGCTCGAGGCCGGCGCCGACGCGGTCAACGACCTGGGCGAGGCCATCGAGGTCGTGTCCGAGGCGAGCGACCTGGTCGCCGTACGCACCGCGCTGCAGGCGGCGGGCATCGACTACGACTCGGCCGAGGCGGAGTTCCGTCCTGACATGGAGGTCTCGCTCGACCAGGAGTCGGCGGGCAAGATGTTCCACCTCGTCGACGTGCTCGAGGATCTCGACGACGTGCAGAACATCTTCGCCAACTACGACGTCTCCGATGACGTGATGGCGGCGTTGGAACACGCCTGACGGGCGTGTCGTGCTCCCGACCGGGGGCGAGCGGGCTTAGCGTGTTCTCCGAACAGGTGTTCGGACGAAAGGCTCTGTCATGCGCGTGCTCGGGATCGATCCCGGTCTGACCCGCTGCGGGATGGGCGTGGTCGACGGCTCGGTCGGTCGTCCCCTGACCCTGATCGACGTCAACGTGCTGCGCACCTCCTCGTCCCTGCCGGTCCCCGAGCGGTTGGTGAGCATCGAGAAGGGCGTCGACGCCTGGCTCGACGAGCACCGGCCGGACGCCGTGGCGATCGAGCGGGTCTTCGCCCGATCCGACGTCAGCACCGTGATGGGCACCGCCCAGGCCAGCGGCATCGCGATGGTGTGCGCCGCCCGGCGCGGGCTGCCGATCGCGCTGCACACCCCGAGCGAGGTGAAGGCCGCCGTCTCCGGCAACGGCCGTGCCGACAAGGCCCAGGTCGGGGCGATGGTCACCCGGATCCTGCGGCTCGACGCGATGCCCAAGCCCGCCGACGCGGCCGACGCGCTCGCGCTGGCGATCACCCACATCTGGCGAGGTGGCGCGCAGGCCCGCATCGACGCCGCGCTCGCCGGGTCCCGACAGGGCCGACCGACCAGGAGTCCACGATGATCGCCTTCGTCCGCGGCCAGGTCGCCGCCGTGACCCTGTCCAGCGCCGTCCTGGAGGTCGGCGGGGTGGGACTCGAGCTGATGTGTACGCCCGGCACCCTCGCCACCCTGCGACCGGGACACTCGGCGACCTTGCCGACCAGCATGGTCGTGCGCGAGGACTCCCTGACCCTCTTCGGCTTCGTCGACGAGGACGAGAAGCAGATCTTCGAGCTCGTGCAGACCGCGTCCGGGGTCGGCCCCAAGGTCGCGCAGGCGATCACCGCGGTGCTCGCCCCCGACGACCTGCGGCGTGCGATCGCCTCCGAGGACGTGAAGACGCTGACCCGGGTCCCGGGCATCGGGCAGAAGGGCGCGCAGCGGATCATCCTCGAGCTGAAGGACCGGATCGGCGCCCCGACCGGCGACCGACCCTCCGCAGTCGGCTCGTCCGAGTCGTGGCGCGACCAGGTGCACCAGGGGTTGATCGGCCTGGGCTGGACGACGCGTGACGCCGAGAAGGCGGTCGACGCCGTCGCGCCCGAGGCCGGGTCCAGCCCCGATGTCGGTGCCCTGCTGCGCGCCGCCCTACGCACGCTGAGCAAGGCCTGAGCATGCACGAGGACGACCTGGCCGCGGCGGAGGAGGCCCACTTCTCCTCGCTGACGGCCGCCGAGGCCGACGGCGACGAGCGCACGATCGAGGCCGCGCTCCGACCACGCACCCTGGACGAGGTCGTCGGACAGGTCAGGGTCCGCGACCAGCTCGGCCTGGTCCTCGAGGCCGCCCGACGCAGGGGCCGGGCGCCCGATCACGTCCTGCTGTCCGGGCCTCCCGGGCTCGGCAAGACGACGTTGGCGATGATCATCGCGAGCGAGATGACCTCGCCGCTGCGACTCACGAGCGGGCCGGCCATCACTCACGCGGGCGACCTGGCGGCAATCCTGTCCGGCATGAACGAGGGCGACGTCCTCTTCGTCGACGAGATCCACCGGATGGCGCGCCCGGCCGAAGAGATGCTCTACATGGCGATGGAGGACTTCCGCGTCGACGTGGTCATCGGCAAGGGCCCGGGCGCCACGGCGATCCCGCTCGACATCGCGCCGTTCACGCTGGTCGGTGCCACGACCCGGGCCGGGCTGCTGCCCGGGCCGTTGCGCGACCGGTTCGGCTTCACCGCCCACCTGGAGTTCTACGAGCCGCACGAGCTCGACCTGATCATCCACCGCTCGGCGGGGCTGCTCGGTGTTCCGCTGGAGGCCGACGGTGCGGCGGAGATCGCCTCCCGATCCCGCGGCACCCCCCGGATCGCCAACCGGCTGCTGCGCCGGGTCCGTGACTACGCGCAGGTCAAGGCCGACGGCGTCGTGACGATCGAGGTGGCCCGGGCGGCGCTCGAGCTCTACGAGGTCGACGAGCTCGGCCTCGACCGGCTGGACCGAGGCGTTCTCGACGCCCTGTGCCGGCGCTTCGGTGGAGGACCGGTGGGCGTCTCCACCCTCGCCGTTGCCGTGGGGGAGGAGCGCGAGACGGTGGAGGAGGTCGCTGAGCCGTTCCTGGTCCGCAACGGCTTCCTGGCGCGCACGCCTCGGGGCCGGGTGGCGACACGGGCCGCCTGGGAGCACCTCGGCCTGCGGGCTCCGGTCGTCGCGCCGGGCGACGGGACGCTCTTCGAGGAGTGAGCGCTCGCCCGTACGGGTGGGGGGATTCGTGGCCTACGCCACCCCCACGGTTACACTTGCCCGTCGGTCGGCCCGGTGAGGCCCCGACCCCCTGATCGCGCTCGAAAGGTTGCTTCGTGCTGAGGTTTTTGCCGCTCGTCGGCATCGTGCTGCTCTTCTGGCTCTTCATCATCCGCCCGGCCAGCCGGCGGCAGAAGGAACTCGGACGCATGCAGTCGTCGTTGTCCGTAGGTGACGAGATCGTGCTGACCTCCGGGGTCTACGGGACCGTCACCGGCGTGGAGGACGATGTCGCGCTGGTCGAGATCGCCGAAGGCGTCACCATCAAGATCGCGCGCGGGGCGGTCGGCACCATCGCCACCAAGACCGAGGAGCCGGCCGAGCAGGCCGACACGGATGAGTCGGGTTACGTCGCTGACGGCCCGGAGGAGAGCTGACATGGCACGCAAGACCGCCCGACCGGGGCGCGTACTCCTGGTCTTCTTCGCGGTCGTCGCGATCCTCTACGGACTCGTCGCCATCGGCGGCACCTGGAAGCCGGCGCTCGGGCTCGACCTCAAGGGCGGCACCCGGATCACGCTGATCGCCAGCGGCAACCCCACGAAGGACAACCTCGACGAGGCCGCGTCGATCATCGACGACCGCGTCAACGGCTCGGGCGTCTCCGAGGCCGAGGTCACCACGCAGGGCAACAAGTTCATCGTGGTCGAGGTCCCGGGTGAGACCTCCAGCACCCTCGTCGACACGGTCAAGCGTCAGGCGCAGCTGCGGTTCCGCACCGTCGCCTGCAGCAGCGCCGCTCCTGGACCGTGCGGCACCACGACCGCCCCGACCGACCCGAGTGCGACGCCGAGCACCGAGCCCGGTGCCGGCGTGACCCTGCCGGCCGACCCGACGGAGTCGCCGTCGGCGAAGTCGACGGCGAAGCCGTCCGAGAAGGCGAGCGGCAAGAACCGTCCTGGCTACGGCTTCGCCGATGACAAGGCCAAGAGGCGCGCCGCCCAGCAGGCCAAGGCGTCGGGGTCGGCGAGCCCGACCGCTGACCCCTCGTCCACGGACACGCCGACCGAGACACCGACCGGCACCTCCAGCGAGACCCCGGCCCCGAGCGACGACCCCGCGGCGACGGGCCTCGCGTTCATCACCGACCCGGGCCAGGAGGCGATCGACGCCTACAACGCCTACACCTGCCCGGCGACCAAGCCGGTCAAGGACGACCCGGCGACCTACCTCGTCACCTGCGGCACCGGGGACGACGCGGCGACCAAGTACCTCCTGTCCCCGGCGCTGATCGAGGGCACCGACCTCAACTCCGCCTCGGCGGGCGTTCCCTCGGGTCAGGTGGCCTGGCAGGTCCAGCTCGAGATCGGCGGCGGCGGCAAGGGTGTCTTCGCCGACCTGTCCCAGGCCATGGCGGGCAGCGGACAGCAGTTCGCCGTCGTCCTCGACGGCCAGGTGATCTCGGCGCCGACGTTCAACGGGGTGATCCCGGACGGCACGGCGGTCATCACCGGCAACTTCACGAAGACCACCGCGCAGTCCCTGGCCACCAGCCTCAAGTTCGGGGCGCTGCCGATCGCCTTCGAGAAGGACGGCACCTCGGTCGAGACGATCGGCGCCTCGCTGGCCGGTGACCAGCTGACCGCCGGCATCACCGCGGGCCTGCTCGGCCTGCTGCTGGTGATGATCTACTGCCTGATCTACTACCGCGGCCTCGGCCTGGTGGTGATCGTCTCGCTGCTGGTGGCAGCAGCGATCACCTATGCGCTGGTGCTGTTGCTGAGCAACACGGCCGGCTTCACGCTGACCCTGCCGGGCATCGCCGGCCTGATCGTCGCGGTCGGTATCACCGCCGACTCGTTCATCGTGTACTTCGAGCGGATCCGGGACGAGATGCGCGACGGCAAGTCGATGCGGGTCGCCGTCGAGGCGGGGTGGAAGCGGGCCAGGAACACCTGTCTGGCCGCCGACACCGTCTCGCTGCTCGCAGCCGTGGTGCTGTACATCTTCGCCGCCGGCGTCGTGAAGGGCTTCGCGTTCGCGCTCGGCCTCTCGACGCTCATCGACCTCGCCGTCTTCTTCTGGTTCACTCACCCGTCGGTCTCGCTGCTCGGTCGGTACAAGTTCTTCAACCAGGGCCACAAGCTCTCGGGTCTGGACGCCGAGGCCCTCGGCGTCGACCGGATCAACACCGCGGGAGGGAGGGCCTGATGGGCAAGTTCTCGCGTCTGGGCAACAACCTCTACACCGGAAAGAAGTCGATCGACTTCGTCGGTCGCAAGTGGCTGTGGTACTCCATCTCGGGTCTGATCCTCCTCGCCGCGATCCTGGGCCTCTCGGTCAAGGGCCTCGACATGGGCATCGAGTTCGTCGGTGGAGCTGAGTACAAGGTCACCAACGTCCCCGAAGCGTCGATGACCCAGTCGTCGGTCGACGACCTGCGTGCGGCCGTTGCCGACACCGGCATCGACGCCGCCCAGCAGCCGGTCGTCAACACCAACGGCAAGGACGGCATCCTGGTCCAGGTCAAGCCGGTCACCACCCGCGAGAGCGTGGAGATCGCCTCGGTCATCCAGGAGACGACCGGCGTCGATCCAGGTGACGTCAGCCCGACCGAGATCGGACCGAGCTGGGGCGCGGAGATCGCGAAGCGCTCGGCGCTCGGCCTGGTCGTCTTCCTGGTGCTGGTCATCCTCTTCATCTGGGCCTACTTCCGCGAGTGGAAGATGTCGGTCGCCGCGATCGTCGCGCTGATCCACGACCTGATCATCACCGTCGGCGTCTACGCACTGTCCGGCTTCGAGGTGACACCTGCCACGGTGACCGGCGTGCTCACCATCCTCGGCTTCTCGCTCTACGACACCGTCGTCGTCTTCGACAAGGTGCGCGAGAACACCAGGAACCTGCGCGAGAGCAAGACGACGTACGCGAAGGCGGCCAACCTGGCCGTCAACCAGACCCTGGTGCGCTCGATCAACACCTCGATCGTGGCGCTGATCCCGGTCGGCGCGATCCTGTACGTCGGTGCGGTCCAGCTGGGTGCCAGCACCCTCAAGGACCTCGCCCTCGCCCTGTTCGTCGGCATGGCCGCGGGTGCCTACTCCTCGATCTTCATCGCGACGCCGCTCCTGGTGCAGTTGAAGGCCGGCGAGACCGACGTCATGCAGGCCGAGAAGCGCGACAAGGCTCGGCAGAAGGCCCTCCAGGCCGACCGCTACGCCGCGGTCCCGTCCTTCGCCGAGGACATGGCCGTCGAGTCCGACCCGAACGATCTCGGTGCGACAGCGGGTGACGCCCCTGCCTCACCGGCGGTCGCCCCGCCGCGGGCGCCGGAGGCCTCCGGTCTGGGGCGGGTCGCCCCGCAGGCGCGCGGTCCGGTCAAGGACAGCCCGTCCGCGGGACGCCAGCAGCCGACCCGGCAGCCGAAGTCGAAGCGCGACAAGAAGTGACCGGTCCCGGGCCCGGACTGGCCGAGGCGTTGGCGCTGGTCGCCGACGTCCCCGACTTCCCGGAGCCCGGGATCCTCTTCAAGGACATCACCCCACTCCTCGGCGATCCCACGGCGCTCGCTGCTGTGATCGAGGCGCTCGCGGCGACGGGTCGTGACGAGTCCGGACGTCTGGTCGTCGACAAGGTGATCGGGATGGAGTCGCGCGGCTTCATCCTCGGTACGCCGGTGGCGCTGGCCCTCGGAGTCGGGTTCGTCCCGGTCCGCAAGGCCGGCAAGCTCCCGCGCTCGACGTACGCCGTCTCCTACGCGCTGGAGTACGGCGAGGCGACCCTCGAGATCCACCAGGACGCCCTGCAGCCCGGCGACCGGGTGCTGGTGGTCGACGACGTCCTCGCGACGGGCGGCACCGCGGCAGCGACGCTGGAGCTGGTGGCGCGGTGCGGCGCGACGGTGCACGCCATCGCGATGTTGATGGAGCTCGGCTTCCTCCCGGGGCGGGTGGCGGTCGGTGACGTGCCGACGACCTGCCTGATGACCGTCTGACCCTCACCGACCTGGCCCTAGACTGCCCAGGTGACCGAGGAATCGACCGCCCCGCCTGAGCAGGAGGAGCGGCGCGCCTCGGAGCCGACCCAGTCGACCCGCAGCATGCGCGCCCGGCTGGCGCGGATGGGCACTCGCAACCAGTCGGCCAACCCGGTGCTCGAGCCGTTGTTCCGCTCGGTGCGGGCCAACCACCCCAAGGCCGACCTGGCGCTGCTCGAGCGGGCCTACCTGACCGCGGAGAAGATGCACGGGACCCAGACCCGCAAGAGCGGTGATCCCTACATCACCCACCCACTCGCGGTCACCACGATCCTGGCCGACATCGGGATGACCGAGTCGACGCTGGCCGCCTCCTTGCTGCACGACACGGTCGAGGACACGCCGTACACCCTCGAGCAGGTGCGGGAGGACTTCGGCGAGGAGATCGCCCGGATGGTCGACGGGGTGACCAAGCTCGACAAGGTCAAGTACGGCGACTCCGCGCAGGCCGAGACCATCCGCAAGATGATCGTCGCGATGTCGCGCGACATCCGGGTGCTGGTCATCAAGCTCGCCGACCGGCTCCACAACATGCGCACCCTGCGCTACGTCAAGCAGGAGACCCAGGAACGCGTCGCGCGCGAGACCCTCGACATCTACGCCCCGCTCGCCCACCGGCTCGGCATGAACACCATCAAGTGGGAGCTCGAGGACCTCGCGTTCGCGACCCTGCACCCCAAGATCTACGACGAGATCGTGCGGATGGTCGCCGAGCGCGCCCCGTCGCGCGACCAGTTCCTCGCCGAGGTGATCGACCAGGTCGGTGCCGACCTGCGCGAGGCCAAGGTGAAGTCCACCGTCACCGGCCGCCCGAAGCACTACTACTCGATCTACCAGAAGATGATCGTCGGCGGCCGGGAGTTCTCCGACATCTACGACCTGGTCGGCATCCGCGTCCTCGTCGAGGAGGACCGCGACTGCTACGCGGTCCTGGGCGTCCTGCACTCGCGCTGGAACCCCGTGCTCGGGCGGTTCAAGGACTACGTCGCGATGCCGAAGTTCAACATGTACCAGTCGCTGCACACGACGGTCATCGGCCCGCAGGGCAAGCCGGTCGAGCTGCAGATCCGGACCTACGCCATGCACCGGCGGGCCGAGTACGGCGTCGCGGCGCACTGGAAGTACAAGGAGGACGGTCGTGCCGGCGTCGACACCGACCGCCAGGCCGACGTCGACGACATGACCTGGGTGCGCCAGCTGCTCGACTGGCAGAACGAGGTCGAGGACCCGGGCGAGTTCCTCGAGTCGCTGCGCTTCGAGATCAACCGGGCCGAGGTCTACGTCTTCACCCCGCGTGGTGACGTGATCGCGCTGCCCACGGGTGCGACACCTGTCGACTTCGCGTACGCCGTCCACACCGAGGTCGGCCACCACACGATCGGCGCCCGGGTCAACGGGCGCCTGGTGCCGCTGGAGTCCGGTCTGGAGAACGGCGACGTGGTCGAGGTCTTCACCTCGAAGTCGCCGACGGCCGGCCCCTCACGCGACTGGCTCGGCTTCGTGAAGTCGCCGCGCGCGCGTTCCAAGATCCGCCAGTGGTTCACCAAGGAGCGGCGTGAGGAGGCGATCGACCGCGGCAAGGAGCAGATCGCCAAGCTGATGCGCAAGGAGGGGCTGCCGCTGAAGCGGCTGATGTCCCACGAGTCGCTGATGCTGGCCGCGGTCCACTTCAAGCTCGCGGACGTCTCCGCCCTCTACGCCTCGGTCGGCGAGGGCAACCTGTCCGCGCAGGCCGTCGTACGCCGGGTGATCGACGTCCACGGTGGCGACGGCGGAGCGGCCGAGGACCTCGCCGAGGGCGTCACGATCACCGGACGTCGAGGTCGCGCGAAGGCGCAGCCCGGTGGCGACTCGGGGGTGATCGTCAAGGGTGCGCCCGACGTGTGGGTCAAGCTCGCGAAGTGCTGCACTCCGGTCCCTCCCGACCCGATCCTCGGCTTCGTGACCAAGGGCGGGGGAGTGTCGGTGCACCGCCAGACCTGCACCAACGCCTCCAGCCTGCAGTCCCAGCCGGAGCGGCTGCTCGAGGTGGAGTGGGCGCCGACGGGCCTGTCCAGCTTCCTGGTCAACATCCAGGTCGAGGCGCTCGACCGGGCGCGGCTGCTCTCCGACATCACCATGGCGCTCTCGGACGCCCACGTCGACATCCTCAGCGCCAACCTGTCGACCAGCCGCGACCGGGTCGCGAAGAGCCGCTTCACCTTCGAGATGGCCGAGGCGAAGCACCTCGACACGGTCCTCAAGGCGGTCCGCTCGGTGCCGGGCGTCTTCGACGCCTACCGGGTCACCCAGTAGGGGCCGAGTCGTGACTTCTGACCCAACCCTTCAGTTGGAGTAGTCGGCGCTCGCGCGCTTGGCCGTCTCCAGGAACAGCTGCCGCGAGGCGAGGTTCTCCTCGAGGTCCTTGACCGACTTCTCGTTGCCGGCGGCCTTCGCCTTCTCGAGGTCGGCCTCGACCTTGGCGATGGCGGCCTCGAGCTTGGAGACCATGTCGTCGGCGCGGGCCGACTTCTCGGGGTCCGAGCGCTTCCAGGCGTCCTCCTCGACCCCGCGGATCTCGGTCTCGACCTTGCGCATCCGGCTCTCGAGGTCCTTCATCCGCTCGCGCGGCACCTTGCCGGCGGCGTCCCAGCGGTCGGCGATGTCGCGGAAGGCCTTCTTCGCGGCGTCCAGGTCGGTGACCGGCAGCAGGGCCTCGGCCTCGACCAGGATCTGCTCCTTGACCTCGGCGTTGCCGGCGAACTCCTTGTCCTGCTCGGCGGCGGCCGCGTCGCGGGCGCCGAAGAAGGTGTCCTGGGCGCCGCGGAAGCGCTTCCAGAGCGCGTCGTCGACCTCGCGGGGGGCCGGACCGGCGGCCTTCCAGTCGCGCATCAGGTCGCGGTAGCGGCCCGCGGTGGGACCCCAGTCGGTCGACGACGCGAGCGACTCGGCCTCCACGGCCAGGCGCTCCTTGACGACCCGGGCGCCGTCGCGCTTCTCGTGCTGCTCGGCGAAGTGCGCCTTGCGGCGCCGGGTGTACGACGTCCGCGCGGACGAGAACCGGCGCCAGAGGGCGTCGTCGGAGGCGCGGTCGATGCGCGGGAGCGCCTTCCACTCGTCGAGGAGCACCCGCATCCGGTTGGCACCGTTGCGCCAGTCCGATCCCTCGGCGAGTGCCTCGGCCTCGGAGACGATCTTCTCCTTGCCGGCGCGCGACTCCGCGGAGCGTGCCGCCCGCTCGACCTTGCGGGCCTCACGCTGCTCCTCGAGGACCGGACCGAGACCGTCGAGCGGGTCGCGAGCGCGGCGAGGTCACCGACCGCGTTGGCGTCTCGACCTGCTCGCGCACGGTGCGGACGGAGGCCGCCGCCTCGTCAGGGGACATCACGCCCGGAGGTGACTCGCTTCTCCAGCAGCTCGACCTCGAACGCCAGCGCGGCGTACCGCTCGGTGAAGAACTTGAGCGCTTCCTCGGGGCTGCCCTCGGGGTACTGGCCCACGGAGCGTTCGCCGTCGGCGGTCGTCACGTAGACGGTCCCGTCGTCGTCGACTCGACCCCACTGATGACTCGTCACTGATGCACTCCGCTCGATCCTCGTTCGTCGGCCTTGGCGGTCCGTCGGCCACCATGCTAGTCAAGACGTCGGACGCCCTCGCAGTGACAGCCGTGCTGCAGGCGCCAGGCAGTCAGCACCGATGCGACGAGCCGCCGTCGGCTCGATAGTCTGCCCGGGTGTTGATCGCCGGCTTTCCCGCAGGTCCGTGGGGCACCAACTGCTACGTCGCTGCCACCGGTCCTGGCTCCGAGTGCGTGGTCATCGACCCCGGCAAGGACGCCGCCGAGGGCGTCGCGCAGGTGGTCCGCGAGCACCGGCTCAAGCCGGTCGCCGTGCTCGTCACCCACGGCCACATCGACCACATGTGGTGCGTCGCCCCCGTCGCCGGGACGTACGACGCCACCGCGTGGATCCACCCGAGCGACCGGCACCTGCTGGCGAACCCGATGGCCGGGATGTCCCGCGAGACCACCCAGATGCTGCTCGGCGGCGACTACGAGTTCGCCGAGCCGGACGACGTCCAGGAGCTCGAGGACCTGCAGGAGCTCGAGCTCGCCGGTCTGCGCTTCGTCGTCGACCACACGCCCGGACACACCGAGGGCTCGGTGACCTTCCGCTCGCCGTACGACCGTGAGGACATCTCCGAGGTGATGTTCTCCGGCGACCTGCTCTTCGCCGGCTCGATCGGGCGCACCGACCTGCCCGGGGGTGACCATCCGACGATGCTGCGCAGCCTCGCCACCAAGGTGCTGCCGCTGGCCGACGACATCGTGGTGCTCCCCGGACACGGCGAGCAGACCTCGATCGGCCGCGAGCGCGCCACCAATCCCTACTTGATCCCACTGAGCCTCCAGGACCTGTGACATGGCCAAGCCGACCCCGCTGAGCGGGTTCCCCGAGCTGCTGCCCGAGCAGCGCTTCGTCGAGCAGCAGGTGATCGACACCCTGCGCCGTACCTTCGAGATGCACGGCTTCGCGGGCATCGAGACCCGAGCCGTCGAGCCGCTCGACCAGCTGCTCCGCAAGGGCGACACCTCCAAGGAGGTCTACCTCCTGCGCCGGCTCCACGAGGAGTCGGCCGAGGGACACGCCGGGATCGGTCTGCACTTCGACCTGACCGTGCCGTTCGCGCGCTACGTGCTCGAGAACGCCGGCAAGCTGGAGTTCCCCTTCCGGCGCTACCAGATCCAGAAGGCCTGGCGCGGCGAGCGGCCCCAGGAGGGTCGGTTCCGGGAGTTCACCCAGGCCGACATCGACATCGTGGGTCGCGACGAGCTGCCGTTCCACCACGACGTCGAGGTCACCCGCGTCATGGTCGACGCGCTGACCGGGCTGACGTTCCTGCCCGGCTTCCGGCTGCAGGTCAACAACCGCAAGCTGATCCAGGGCTTCTACGCCGGTCTGGGCATCGAGGACCCGGACGAGGTGATGCGCCTCGTCGACAAGCTCGACAAGGTGCCCGCCGAGAAGGTCCGCGAGATGCTCCTGGCCGAGGCCGGCATCGATGACAAGACCGCCGACCGGGTGCTGTCCCTGGCCACGATCCGATCGACCGACGACTCGTTCGTCGACGCCGTGCGCGCCCTCGGCGTCGAGCACGACCTGCTCGACGAGGGACTGGCCGAGCTCGCCGAGCTGGTCGCGCTCGTGCGCGGACCTGGTGAGCGACCGGGTCCGGGTCGAGGCCGACCTCTCGATCGCGCGCGGGCTCGACTACTACACCGGCACCGTCTTCGAGACCCGTCTCGACGGCTACGAGTCGATGGGCTCGATCTGCTCCGGCGGCCGCTACGACGCCCTCGCCTCCGACGGCCGGACGACCTACCCCGGCGTCGGCATCTCGCTCGGCGTCAGCCGCGTCGTCGTACCCCTGATGGCGCGCACCGGGCTCACCGCGTCGCGCAAGGTGCCGAGCGCCGTACTGGTCGCGATGGTCGACGAGGAGTCGCGCGCGGCCAGCGACGCCGTCGCAAACGCGCTTGCGTGCGCGCGGCATCCCGTGTGAGGTCGCGGCCAGTGCACAGAAGTTCGGCAAGCAGATCCGGTACGCCGAGCGCCGAGGCATCCCCTACGTCTGGTTCACCAGCGACCACGGTCACGAGGTCAAGGACATCCGATCGGGGGAGCAGGTGGTCGCCGATCCGGACGACCTGGACCCCACCTGAAGAAGACCTGCGACCGCAGGTGGTTTCGACAAGCTCAACCAACGTTACGGAGACAAGATCGTGATCCGCACCCATGACGCCGGCGCCCTGCGCGCCGAGCACGTCGGCCAGACCGTCACCCTCGCCGGTTGGGTGGCCAACCGGCGCGATCACGGCGGGGTGGCGTTCATCGACCTGCGCGAGGCCAGCGGTGTCGTCCAGGTCGTGATCCGCGACGAGGCGGTCGCCCACCAGCTGCGCGCCGAGTACTGCCTCAAGGTCACCGGCGAGGTGACCGCCCGCAAGGCGGGCAACGAGAACCCCAACCTCGCCCACCGGGGCGGTCGAGGTCGTCGCGAGCGACGTCGAGGTGCTCAGCGCCGCCGCTCCGCTGCCGTTCCCGATCAACGACGCCGGCAGGCGGTGGCGACGTGGGGGAGGAGGCCCGGCTCAAGCACCGCTACCTCGACCTGCGTCGCTCGGGCCCCAACCACGCGCTCCGGCTGCGCAGCAGGATCAACAAGGCAGCACGCGACGTCCTCGACGACCCACGACTTCGTCGAGATCGAGACGCCGACCCTGACCCGCAGCACGCCTGAGGGTGCGCGCGACTTCCTGGTGCCGGCCCGCCTGCAGCCCGGCAGCTGGTACGCCCTGCCGCAGAGCCCGCAGCTGTTCAAGCAGCTGCTGATGGTCGCGGGCATGGAGCGCTACTACCAGATCGCGCGCTGCTACCGCGACGAGGACTTCCGCGCCGACCGGCAGCCGGAGTTCACCCAGCTCGACATCGAGATGAGCTTCGTCGACCAGGACGACGTGATCGCGCTGATGGAGGACGTCCTGGCCGCGATGTGGCAGCTCATCGACGTCGACATCCCGCGCCCGATCCCGCGGATGACCTACGCCGACGCGATGGCCCGCTTCGGCTCCGACAAGCCCGACCTCCGGATGGGCCTGGAGCTCGTCGAGTGCACCGACTACTTCAAGGACACGCCGTTCCGGGTCTTCCAGGCCGAGTACGTCGGAGCCGTGGTGATGCCGGGCGGCGCGAGCCAGCCGCGCAAGAAGCTGGACGCCTGGCAGGACTGGGCCAAGCAGCGCGGCGCTCGCGGGCTGGCCTACGTGCTGGTGCAGGAGGACGGCGAGCTGGGCGGACCCGTCGCCAAGAACCTCTCCGAGGAGGAGAGGGCCGGCCTGGCCGCCCAGGTCGGCGCCGTGCCGGGTGACTGCGTGTTCTTCGCGGCCGGTGCGACCAAGCCGAGCCGGGCCCTGCTGGGCGCGGCTCGCCTCGAGATCGGTCGCCGCGGTGGACTGATCGACGAGAGCGCGTTCGCCTTCACCTGGGTGGTCGACGCGCCCATGTTCGAGCCTGCCTCCGACGCGGTCGCCAGCGGTGACGTGGCGGTGGGTGCCGGCGCGTGGACCGCGGTCCACCACGCCTTCACCGGCCCGAAGCCGGAGTTCGCGGACACCTTCGACACCGACCCCGGTGCCGCGCTGGCCTACGCCTACGACATCGTCTGCAACGGCAACGAGCTCGGCGGAGGGTCGATCCGGATCCACCGCGAGGACGTGCAGAAGCGGGTCTTCGCGGTCATGGGCCTCACCGAGGAGCAGGCCCAGGAGAAGTTCGGGTTCCTCCTCGACGCCTTCGCCTTCGGTGCGCCGCCGCACGGCGGCATCGCCGTCGGCATGGACCGGATCTGTGCGCTGCTGGCCGGGACCGACTCGATCCGCGACGTGATCGCGTTCCCGAAGTCCGGCGGCGGGTTCGACCCGCTGACCGCTGCCCCGGCGCCGATCACGCCCGAGCAGCGCAAGGAGGCCGGTGTGGACGCTGTCCCGGAGCAGGACCTCCCGGCCTGATCCCGGCTCGCCGGAGACCTTGCTGGCGACCGAGACCAGATCGTTACCGCGGGATGTCCCGCAACGAAGTTTCGGTCGCCTAGAGTCACGCACGGCGCAACTACGTCTGCGCCGTCTCTTGGGCTGCTCGACTCGATAGGGGTGGAACCGCATGGCGACTGCAGGCTTCGGAGATCCTGCTCGACGAGGAGCCGCCCGAGGTCGATGACGAGCGCAAGAAGATCGCCGGTCAGTCGCCGACGCGGATCGCGTTGGATCGGATCCGCAAGGACAAGACCGCCGTCGTCTGCTTCGTGATCGTCGTGCTGTTCTACCTGATCGCGATCTTCGCCAACCAGCTCATGGCCCTGTTCGGGGTCACCACCGACACGGTGCGCGCCAGTGACTACGGTCGACCTGGTGAGCGGCCTGCCACTGACCGGGCCGCCCAACAACGGCTTCGACCCCAGCCACCCCTTCGGGGTCGCGCCGCAGACCGGCACCGACAACCTCGCCGTCTGGCTGAAGGGCTGCCAGACCTCGCTGTTCCTCGCGACGATGGCTACGGTCGCTCTCCACGTTCATCGGCGTCGTCCTCGGTCTGGTCGCGGGCTTCCTCGGCGGCATCGTCGACACGATCATCTCGTTCTTCGATCGACCTCTTCCTCACCTTCCCGTTCCTCCTGGCCGCGCTCGCGATCTCCCCGATCATCGACGACCGCTTCGGGACCAACCTCGAGAGCTGGCGACAGGTCAGCTTCTGGTCGTTCGTGTTCATCCTGATCTTCTTCGGCTGGATGCTCGTCGACACGGCTGATCCGCGGTGAGGTGCTCTCGCTGCGCGAGCGCGAGTTCGTCAAGGCTGCCCGGGTGATCGGGGTGCCGACCCGACGGATCCTGTTCAAGGAGATGCTGCCCAACCTGATCGCCCCGATCGTGGTCACCTTCTCGCTCGCCCTGCCGGCCTTCGTCGCGGCCGAGGCCGGCCTGTCCTACCTCGGCATCGGCGTCACGGACAGCCGTCGTGGGGTCAGCACCATCAACAGCGGCGACGAAGTGGTGGGAGACGTACCCGCTGTACCTCTGGCGCCGGTGATCGGCATCGCCGTGATCTGTCGTCGCTCTCAACCTGCTCGGTGACGCGATCCGAGACGCGTTCGACCCGAAGACCCGGCGCTAGGCGCCACGTACACGTCGGCCGCGCGGATCGCGCGGCCACGCACAGAAGACAGAGAAGGCTGGACACATGAGACGCATGAAGGCGTTCGATCGCCGTCGCGAGCGTCGCAGCCCTGACGCTGGCGCTCGCCGCGTGCGGTGGCAGCGCGGAGAGGCAGCGACAAGCGGCGAGTGGCAGCGGGTTCACCGAGACGACGTCTTCGGGCGGCAAGGACCCGAGCGCACAGGGTCCCGCGCCCGAGGTCGCGGGTGCCAAGGCCGGAGGCGAGGTCAACGTCCTCGCTCCCGACCCGGACGACGGCCCGACCAGACCTCGACCCGGCCGGCCTGTGGTCGGTGACCGACAACGCGATCGCCCAGGACCTGCTGTTCCGCTCGCTCACGACCAGTTCCGTCGCGACAAGACACGGGCAGTACGTGCTGGTGCCCGACCTCGCCACCGACCTCGGCACGCCCAACGCCGACTTCACCGAGTGGACGTTCACGCTCAAGGACGGCATCAAGTGGGAGAACGGTGACCCGGTCACCGCCGACGAGGTCGCCTTCGGCATCAAGCGGTCCTTCGACAGCGAGCACGTTCCCGACCGGCCCCGGCACGTCGTACTCGAACCCGTACTTCAAGGGTGGCGACAAGTACACCGGCCCCTACAGCGGCGGCGCCGACTTCCCGGCCGTCACGGTCGACGGCAACGACATCATCCTGAAGATGGCCAAGCCGTTCTCCGAGATGGACTACTACGGCATCTTCCCGGCCATCGGCCCGGTGCCGACTCGACGCGGTCGCACCGACTACGGCCTGCACCCGCTGGCCACCGGGCCCGTACAAGATCGAGAAGTACGTGCCCAACCAGGAGCTGGTGCTGGTCAAGAACGACCAGTGGGACCCCAACACCGACCCGGCCCGTCACCAGTAGGTCGACAAGTACACCTTCAAGTTCGACGTCGACAACTGCGGTCGCCGGACCAGACGGTGCTCAGCGACATCGGCGACGGTGCGACCACGATCGTGACCGTCGATGCTGGCCCAGGACTACAACAAGGCGAAGTCCAGGACGGCAACGACGACCAGATCGGACGTCGGGCCGCGCCCTGCACGAGCGTCGTCGATGCCGAACTACAAGAAGATCCCCGAGCTGGAGGTGCGTCAGGCGCTCGCCTTCGCCTACCCCTACGAGGACGCCTGGTCGGCCGGCCGGCGAGCTGCCGGGCGTGACCCTGGCCAACGGCGTGACCGACCCCGACCTCGGCTTCGGACATCCTGCCGCCGGGCATGGCCGGTCGCATCGCGTGGGACGGTCGAGATCGACGGACGAGACCGATCCAGTACGACCCCGAGCAAGTCCAAGGAGCTGCTGGCCAAGGCGGGCTTCGAGCCCGGTGAGTTACGAGGCCTCGTGGGTCTACGACTCGAGCCCCCGGAGGGCAAGGCAGCGATGGAGCAGCGTCAAGCTCGGCCTACAAGGAGGCCGGCTTCAACCCGAAGCCGTACCCCTACGGTGCCGGCAGCCTGTACGACGTCTGGACCGACCCGGACAACGCGCTCTACAAGAAGATCAACATCCTCGGTACCGCGTGGTGCCAGGACTGGCCGTCGGCGTCGACCTTCCTGCCGGTCATCGTCGGCACCGGTAGCCCCTACAACACGGGTGCCGTTCTCCGAGCCGTCGGTGGACGCCGAGATCGAGCCGCGATCCAGACCAGGTGCCGATCGAGGAGCAGGCCGATGCCTGGGGCGCGCTGGAGCAGAAGGTGATGACCGACTACATGCCGGTGATCAACCGCGGCTACTATCAACGTCATCGTCGGGATCGGCACCGACATCGGTGGCTTCGCCAACGACACCTCCGTGGGAGGTGCGCCCAACTACCGCGACATCTACGTGAAGTGACGTCGGTCACCCTGTAGGTGTCAGACAGTCACTGACGAGCTCGGGTGGGGACGCACAGTCCCCACCCGACCCGACGGGCCTCAGCGTCCGAAGTCGGAAAGGGAGCCTGCGGATGTTCTCGTTCCTGGTGAAGCGCCTCGTGTCGGGCTTCGCTGATCGTCGTGCTCGTCTCGCTGGCGGTCTTCACGCTCTTCTTCTACGGCCCCAAGAGCCCGGCCCTCGAGCTGTGCCGGCGCGACACCCACAACCGGTGCGGGCCCACCTCGCCGAAGCTGGAGGAGTACGAGGAGCGGCTCGGCTACAACAACCCGATGCTCGTCCGAGTACGCCAAGTGGGCCAAGGGCCTCGTCGTCGGGCCGGACGATCAGCATCGGCGCCACCGAGTACGACTGCGCGGCGCCGTGCCTGGGCATCTCCTACCGTGACCGGACCTCGGTGACCGATCAGCTCAAGGAGCGGTTCCCGGTCACCCTCAGCCTCGCCATCGGAGCCTCGATCCTCTACCTGCTCGTCGGCGTCGCGATCGGGAGTGCTGGCCGCGCGAAGACGCGGGACGTCGACCGACAAGCTGCTGGTGTCGTCGACCTTGGTGTTCAGCTCGGTGCCCGTACTACCTGGTGGCGCTGCTGAGCATGCTCATCCTCACCATCACCACCGACATCTTCCCGAAGGTCGAGTACCACCGCTTCCTCGACAACCCGGTCTCAATGGGCGACCGGGCTGCTGCTGGTCTGGCTGGTGCTGGGCATCTACGGCTCGACGTCCTACACCCGCTACGCGCGCGGGCTCGATGGTCGAGTCGCTCGAGCGAGGACTACGTGCGGACCGCTCGGGCCAAGGGGCTGAGCAACCGGGCGGTCGTCGTCAGGCACGCGCTGCGCTCGGCCCTGGTGCCGGTGGCCACGATCTTCGGCCTGGACTTCGCGTTCCTGCTCGCCGGCACCGTGTTCACCGAGAAGATCTTCGGCCTCGAAGGCATCGGCAAGTGGGGGCTCGACGCGACCTACATCAAGGACCTGCCGGTGGTGCAGGCGACCTCGCTCGTCCTGGCCGTGTTCGTGGTGGTCGCCAACATCGTGGTCGACATCCTCTACAGCTTCCTGGACCCGAGGGTGAGGCTCTCGTGACGACGCTGATGCCCAGCTCCGAACGGCGCCAGAGCCGACGGCGGCCCGCTGCTCGCGGTCGACCACCTCACGGTCCGGTTCCCCACCGCTGACGGTCTGGTGCAGGCCGTCACCGACCTCAGCTACACCGTCGAGCTCGGCAAGACCCTGGGCATCGTCGGTGAGTCGGGCTCGGGCAAGTCCGTCTCCAGCATGGCGGTGCTGGGTCTGCACGACGCGCAGCAGCGCGCGCATCGCCGGCTCGATCAAGATCGCGGGCGAGGAGGTCGTGGGCGCCGACGCACGGGCCGTGCGACGGCTGCGCGGCAACGTCGGTCGCGATGATCTTCCAGGACGCGCTGGCCGCGCTCCACCCGTTCAAGCGGATCGGCAAGCAGCTCGGCGAGGCCTACCGGGTCCACCACCCGCAGGCCACCAAGCGCGAGGCCCGGCGGCGCGCCATCCAGATGCTCGACCGGGTCGGCATCCCGCAGCCGGAGCGCCGCGCCGACGACTTCCCCCACCAGTTCTCCGGTGGCATGCGCCAGCGCGCGATGATCGCGATGGGCCTGATCAACGACCCGTCGCTGCTGATCGCCGACGAGCCGACCACGGCGCTGGACGTCACCGTCCAGGCCCAGATCCTCGACCTGCTCCAGGACCTGCAGCGTGAGTTCAACTCCGGCGATCATGATGATCACCCACGACCTGGGGGTCGTCGCGGAGATGGCCGACGACGTGCTGGTGATGTACGGCGGCCGCGGGGTCGAGTACGGCCCGTGCCGCGAGATCCTCACCCACCCGTCCAGATGCCCTACACGTGGGGACTGCTCTCCAGCGTCCCCGACGTGCACGCCGACCCCAACGCCCGGATGATCCCGATCACCGGCAACCCGCCGAGCCTGCTCGACCCGCCGCCGGGGTGCTCGTTCCACCCCCGGTGCGCACACGTGCACAAGGTCCCCGGCGACCTGTGCCGGACCGTGCTGCCCGAGCTCGTGCGCCGGGCACCGGGGCCGAGCACACCTCAAGCGCTGCCACCTGGCGGACCCGGAGGAGATCTACCTCACCGAGGTGCTGCCCGAGATCGCGCCCGACCTCGCCGTGGAGGGAGGGCGACGTCCGACGCCCCCGGATGACGCCGAGCACGACCATCCGGCCGAGCGGCCGGACGACGACCCCGGAACGCCGTCGTGTCGTTCGAGGCCCTCGCGGCCCAGAGCCACGCCGCAGTCGAGCTCGACCCGCACCGCCGAGCCGGTGCTCACGGTCGACGACCTGAAGATGTACTTCCCGCTCAAGTCGCCGCTCGTACGCCGCACCGTCGGCCACGTCCAGGCCGTCGACGGGGTCTCCTTCGATGGTGCCCAAGGGCGGCTCGCTCGGCCTGGTGGGGGAGTCCGGCTGCGGCAAGTCGACGACCGGAGCGCTGATCACCCGGCTCTACAAGCCGACCGGCGGGCTCGATGATGTTCGAGGGCCATGACCTCGCGACGCGTCGGAACACGCGAGCTGAAGCCGCTGCGCCGCGACGTCCAGATGATCTTCCAGGACCCCTACAGCTCGCTGAACCCGCGGCACACCGTCGGCGTCGATCGTCGGCACGCCGCTGCGGATCCACAAGGTGGTGCCCGAGAAGCAGGTGCTCTCCCGGGTGCAGGAGCTGTTGGAGGTGGTCGGGCTCAACCCCGAGCACTACAACCGCTACCCGAACGAGTTCTCCGGCGGGCAGCGGCAGCGCATCGGCATCGCGCGGGCCCTGGCGCTCCAGCCCAAGCTGCTGGTGGCCGACGAGCCGGTGTCCGCGCTCGACGTCTCGATCCAGGCCCAGGTCGTCAACCTGCTCCAGGACCTCCAGCAGGAGTTCGGGATCGCCTACCTGTTCATCGCCCACGACCTCGCGGTCGTCCGCCACGTCTGCCCCGAGGTGGCGGTGATGTACCTCGGCAAGATCGTCGAGATCGCTGACCGGGAGTCGCATCTACGAGCGCGCGCACCACCCGTACACGCAGGCGCTGCTGTCCGCCGTGCCCGACGTCAAGCAGGCGGCGATCGGGGGCGGCGGGAGCGGATCCGGCTCACCGGCGACGTGCCGAGCCCGATCAACCCGCCCTCCGGCTGCCGGTTCCGCACCCGGTGTCCCGATCGCCCAGGAGATCTGCGCCCGGCACGAGCCGCCGCTGCTCCAGATCGGTCCGCGGCACAAGGTCGCCTGCCACTTCGCCGGGAACCCTGGGCCACCACCCGGAGAACCCCTTCACCGCGTCCTTGCTCGGTGTCGACGCCACCGGCGCTCCGGACCCCGGTGCCAGCCCGGCGACCGATCTGACCACTGAGCCCGGGTACTCCGACACCTGGTTCGACCTCGACGGCCGGACGATCGGGAGGTCCTGATCCGCCGTCGCCTGCGCTCCCCGTAGGCTGGCCGGCGTGAGCCAGGCGGGTCTGTTCGACACTCCCGGATCCGGTACGTCGCACGGTGGGAGCGGCGCGCTGAACGCGAACACCCACGCCTCGGCGCCGCTCGCCGTCCGGATGCGTCCACGCACCCTCGAGGAGCTGGTCGGGCAGGGTCAGCTGCGTGCCCCGGGGTCGCCGCTGCGCAGGCTGGTCGAGGGTGACCAGTCGATGTCGCTGCTGCTGTGGGGACCGCCGGGCACCGGCAAGACCACGATCGCCGCGATCGTCAGCCAGCAGACCGATCGCCGCTTCGTCGAGGTCTCGGCCGTCTCCGCCGGCGTCAAGGAGGTCCGCGCCGCGATCGACACGGCGCGCGCCGAGCTGGTGGCCGGCGGCAAGGAGACGGTGCTCTTCGTCGATGAGGTGCACCGCTTCAGCAAGGCCCAGCAGGACGCTCTGCTTCCCGGCGTCGAGAACCGCTGGGTGACGCTGATCGCGGCGACCACGGAGAACCCGTTCTTCAGCGTGATCTCCCCGCTGCTGTCCCGAAGTCTGCTGCTGCGTCTGGAGTCGCTGACCGACGACGACATCCGGTCGGTCGTCGCCCAGGCGCTGACCGACGAGCGCGGACTCGGCGGCCGGGTGACGGTGGACGACGATGCCCTCGACCACCTGGTCCGGCTCGCCGGTGGCGACGCCCGCCGGTCGCTGACCTACCTCGAGGCCGCTGCGGGAGCGGCGATCTCGACCAGCTCGCCCGCGGATCGCGGGCCGGTCGTCGTCGACCTGTCGATCGCGGAGACCGCAGTCGACCAGGCTGCTGTGCGCTACGACCGTCAGGGCGATCAGCACTACGACGTGACCAGCGCCTTCATCAAGTCGATCCGCGGGTCCGATGCCGACGCCGCGATGCACTACCTGGCCCGGATGATGGAGGCGGGGGAGGACCCCCGCTTCATCGCCCGGCGGCTGGTGATCCTGGCCAGCGAGGACATCGGGCTGGCCGACCCGACAGCGCTCACGACCGCCGTGGCCGTGGCCCAGGCCGTGCAGCTGATCGGCATGCCCGAGGCCGGCCTCAACCTGGCCCACGCGACGATCGCGCTCGCCGTGGCCCCCAAGTCGAACGCCGTGACGATGGCGCTCGCTGCTGCGTCGGCAGACGTGAAGGCCGGCAAGATCGGCCCGGTCCCGGCCCACCTCCGCGACGCCCACTACTCCGGTTCCAAGAAGCTCGGGCACGGCACGTCGTACAAGTACAGCCACGACGAGCCCTTCGGGATCGCCGAGCAGCAGTACGCACCCGACGTGGTAGCGGACGCGACGTACTACCGGCCGACGGTGCTCGGCGCGGAGGCCGCGATCAAGGAGCGCTGGGAGCGGGTACGTCGCCTGATCCGTGGCGAGCGGCGTGTCGAGACTCGGTGATGTGGCCGCGGTCGGAGAGCGGGTCCCGGGAGGCTTGCCTCTTGCGGGGTCTCGACAGGCTCGACCAACGTCACCGCGATAGGGTCGGTGACCATGCAGAACTGGATCGCGCTCGTCGTCTCGGGGGTGCTTGCGCTCGCCGCGCTCGCGCTCGCCGTGGCCTTGGTGCGCTCCCGGTCGCGCACCGAACGTGACCTCGCTGCCGCTCGCTCGGAGACGGCAGCCCTGCGTGACCAGCTCGACGACCTCTCCCGCCGGATCGACCGCCCCCAGGAGTCGCGGACGCCGATCGATGCGGAGTTCGTCATCACCGACCTCGGCCTGTCCGACCCCGATCCGGAGCAGTCGGTCCCCGAGGTCAGCACTGTGCTCTTCGCCGACCTGGTGCTCCGCGAGACAGTGGTCAAGGCTGCGTCGCTGGCCCACGGAGTCCGTCGCGCCCTCGACGCCGAGACCCGCAACCGGATCCGGTTCGAGATGCGCCGCGAGGTCAAGCGTGCCCGCAAGCAGCGTCGCTCCGACACTCGCCAGGCACGGCGTGAGTGGGAGGCGCGCCGGCGCGCCGGGGTCGATGAGGAAGGAACGGCCGCATGAGATCCCCCACGAAGCCGCTCGCTTCGCTCACGCCTCCTCCGGGACCCCGAAATCGAGACGTGGCCTCTGGTTCGTCGCCGGGGCCGGCACCGCCGCCTACGTCATGGTGCGCGGTCGGCGCGTGGCTGAGGCGTTCACCGTCGACGGACTCAAGGATCGCGTCGGTGCGCTCGGGCTGGGAGCCCGGCTGCTCCGCGACGAGGTCGAGCAGGGGCGAGTCGAGAAGGAATCGGAGTTGCGCGCACGACTCGGCCTCGTGCCTCATGGGAGTCCTGAGCTCGAAGGCGGACGGCACCAGGCCATCGCCGATCACACAGAAGAGGAAGGCAGCAACTGATGGACACCGCGGAGATTCGCCGGAGGTTCATCGCGCACTTCGAGCGCGACGGCCACACCCCGGTGCCCTCGGCCTCGCTGCTGCTCGACGACCCGAACCTGCTGTTCGTCAACGCCGGCATGGTGCCGTTCAAGCCCTACTTCCTCGGTCAGGAGACGCCGCCGTACGACCGCGCGCGACGAGCGTGCAGAAGTGCGTGCGCACCCCCGACATCGAGGACGTCGGCAAGACCACCCGGCACGGCACGTTCTTCGAGATGTGCGGCAACTTCTCCTTCGGCGACTACTTCAAGGAGCACGCGATCGAGCTCGCGTGGGACCTGGTCACCAAGCCCCAGTCCGACGGTGGCTGCGGCTTCGACGAGAGCGTGCTCTACCCGAGCGTCTACGTCGACGACCCGGAGGCGGTCGGCGCTCTGGCGCGGATCACCGGGCTGCCCGACGACCGGATCGTGCGGCTCGGCAAGTCCGAGAACTACTGGTCGATGGGTGTCCCCGGCCCCGGCGGGCCGTGCTCGGAGATCCTGATCGACCGCGGCCCGAAGTACGGCGCTGACGGCGACTTCTCCGCCGAGGACCGCTACCTGGAGTTCTGGAACCTGGTCTTCATGCAGGACGAGCTCGAGCGGCGTCCGCAGCAAGGAGGACTTCGACATCTCGGGGTCGCTGCCGAAGAAGAACATCGACACCGGCATGGGTCTCGAGCGGGTCGCGTTCATGCTCCAGGGCGTCGAGAACATGTACGAGATCGACGTGATGTTCCCGGTGATCCAGATGGCCGAGCGAGCTCACCGGCCGGCGGTACGGCGCCGACCACGAGGACGACGTCCGGTTCCGCGTCGTCGCCGACCACGTCCGCAGCTCGATGATGCTGATCGGCGACGGCGTCACGCCCGGCAACGAGGCGCGCGGCTACGTGCTGCGCCGGCTGCTGCGCCGCGCCGTGCGCTCCATGCGGCTGCTCGGCGTACGAGGACCCGGCACTGCCCGAGCTGTTGCCCGATCAGCCGCGACAAGATGGGCGAGACCTACGCCGAGCTGCACACCGACTGGGAGCGGATCTCGCGGGTCGCGTACGCCGAGGAGGAGACCTTCCGCAAGACGCTCCAGGCCGGAACCCAGATCTTCGACCTCGCGGCGCGGACGTGAAGAAGTCCGGACGCACCACGCTGTCCGGCGACGCAGGCGTTCGCGCTGCACGACACCTACGGCTTCCCGATCGACCTGACCCTGGAGATGGCGTCCGAGGCCGGCCTCGCGGTCGACGAGGCCGGCTTCCGCTCGCTGATGTCCGAGCAGCGCGAGCGGGCCAAGGCCGACGCGAGGTCCAAGCGCGGCCAGCACGCCGACACGGGCGTCTACCGCACGCGTCATCGACGCCCACGGCCCGACCGAGTGGCTCGCCTACGAGACGCTCGAGACCGAGTCCAACGCGCTCGCGCTGCTCGTCGGTGGCGCGCCTGCGTCGTCACTGGTCGCCGGTGAGGTCGGTGAGCTCGTCCTCGACCGGACGCCGTTCTACGCCGAGTCAGGCGGGCAGGTCGCCGACGCCGGCACCATCGAGTTCGACGGTGGCCGGCTCGAGGTCCTCGACGTGCAGCGGCCGGTCAAGGGCCTGGTCGTCCACCAGGTCCGGGTCGTCGACGGCGAGTTCACGCCCGGGAGCCACCTCCTGCACGCCCAGGTCGACCCCGAGTGGCGCATCGGCGCTCGCCAGGCGCACTCCGGCACGCACGTCGTGCACGCCGCGCTGCGCGAGGTGCTCGGCCCCTCCGCGCTGCAGTCCGGCTCCTACAACCGGCCCGGCTACCTGCGCCTCGACTTCGGCTGGACCACCGGGCTGTCGTCGGAGCAGGTGCGCGACATCGAGCAGGTCTCCAACCAGGCGCTGCGCGCCGACCTGCCCGTCGCGGTGGCAGTACATGACGCTGTCCGAGGCCAAGGACTGGGGCGCGATCGCGCTCTTCGGCGAGACCTACGACGACACCCAGGTCCGCGTCGTCGAGATCGGCGGCCCCTGGTCGCGCGAGCTCTGCGGTGGCACCCACGTCGACCACTCCTCGCAGATCGGCACCGTCGTCGTCACCGGCGAGTCCTCGGTCGGCTCCGGCAACCGGCGGATCGAGGCCTACACCGGCGTGGAGGGCTTCGCCTACCTCGCCCGCGAGCGCGACGTCGTCGCGCAGCTGACCGGGCTGCTCAAGACCCAGCCCGACGATCTGGTCGGCCGGGTCGGCGACCTGGTCGAGCGGTTGCGCGCGGCCGAGAAGGAGATCGAGCGGGCTCGGGTCGACGCAGCTGCTCGCGGGTGCGGGAGCGCTGGCGGCCGGTGCGACGAAGGTCGGTCCGGTCAACGTCGTCGCCCACCGGGCCGACGGTGTCGGCGGTGGCGACGTACGCACCCTGGCGCTGGACGTGCGCGGCCGGCTCCCGCAGGGCGAGCCCGGCGTGGTCGTGGTCATCGGCTCGGCCGACGACAAGGTCGCGGTGGTCGCCGCGCTGACCGACGAGGCGCAGGCCCGCGGCCTGAGCGCCAACGACCTGGTCCGCGCGGTCGGTCCGCTGGTCGGCGGCAAGGGCGGCGGCAAGGCCGACGTCGCGCAGGGCGGCGGCACGGACGTCTCGCGGATCGACGAGGCGCTGGCCCTGGTCGACGGCCGAGGTCGGCCGGAACGCGCGGAGCCTGAGGGGTGCGGCCCGGCGTACGGCTCGGGATCGATCCGGGCGACGCTCGGATCGGTGTCGCCCGCAGCGACCCGTCCGGCTTCCTCGCCACGCCCGGTCGAGACGGTGCACCGGGGCAAGGGCGACCTGCGCCGGATCGCCCAGATCCTGGCCGAGGAGCAGGCTGAGTCGGAGGTGGTCGAGGTCGTGGTCGGGCTGCCCCGGTCGCTGTCCGGGGGAGAGGGACCCGCTGCGGTCAAGGTGCGGACTTCGCCGCCAGCCTGGCTGCCCGGGTCGCACCGGTCCCGGTGCGGCTCGTCGACGAGCGGATGACCACGGTTTCGCGCAGAGGCTATGCTGCGCGACCGAGGACGCAGCGGGGGCAAGCGACGGCGCCGTCGTCGACCAGGCAGCCGCGGTCTTCATCCTCCAGCACGCACTGGACACCGAGCGCACGAGCGGCACCGCGCCGGGCGAGATCGTCGAGGAGACGTAGATGAGCGGCGAGTTCGATCTGACCGAGGGGTCGTTGCCCCTCGACGACGACCCGCCGCCCGACGCAGGGCGGCGGCGGAGCCGCAAGCAACGCAACCTGCCGGGCTGCATCGCAGTCCTCGTGGCGCTCGCGCTGGTCGTGGGCGGCTTCTACTTCGTCGTGAGCTGGGGCATGGGCGCCCTGCGTGACCAGTTCGACTCCGCCGACGACTACCCGGGTCCGGGCCACGGCAAGGTCAGCTTCCAGGTCGAGAGCGGGGACAGCGTCACCGCGATGGGCCGCAACCTGAAGGCCGCCGGGGTGGTCGCCTCGGTCGACGCCTTCACCGACGCTGCTGCGGCCAATCCGGACTCGACGGGGATCCAGGTCGGCTACTACCAGCTCAAGAAGGAGATGGCGGCCGACGACGTCGTCGAGATCCTGGTCGACCCGGCCAACCTCGTGAAGAACACCATCACGATCCCCGAGGGACTGCGCGTCGAGGACACCATCGCGATCCTCGCCAAGAAGACCGACTTCAAGCCGGCTGACTTCGAGAAGGTCCTCGACAACCCGGGCAAGCTCGGCCTCCCGGACTACGCCGACGGCCACGCCGAGGGCTATCTCTTCCCGGCGACCTACGACTTCGGCCCCGACGCGACCCCTGAGTCGATGCTGACCGCGATGGTCACCCGCTGGCGGCAGGCCGCGGACGACGCCGACCTCGAGGACGCCGCCAAGGCCCTCGGCTACACGCCCCAGGAGCTGATGACGATCGCGAGCCTGGTCCAGGCCGAGGGCCGCGGGCGACGACATGCCCAAGATCGCCCGGGTCATCTACAACCGCCTCGAGAATCCCGGCACCGCGGGCACCATCGGCAAGCTGCAGATCGACGCGACCGTCAACTACGCCGCCGGCAACACGCTCGGTGCGGTCCCGACCGAGGCCGACATCGCGCTCGACTCGCCGTACAACACCTACGCCAACGTCGGACTGCCGCCGGGGCCGATCGAGTCCCCGGGCGACGCGGCGATCGCGGCGGCGGCGAAGCCCGCCGACGGCGACTGGTACTACTACGTCACGGTCAACCTGAAGACCGGCGAGACCAAGTTCGCCAAGACCTCCGAAGAGTTCCTCCAGTACAAGCAGGAGCTTCGCGACTACTGCGCCAACGAGTCCGGCGGTGCGTGCTCGAAGTGCGCAGTCCTGGGTGACCCGATCGCCCACTCGCTGTCCCCGACCCTGCACCGAGCGGGCTACGCGGGAGATCGGGCTCGGACTGGACCTACGACGCCGTCCGGGTTCCCGAGGTGGGGTTCGAGGACTTCGTCACCGGACTCGGGGACGGGTGGCGGGGACTCTCGCTGACGATGCCGCTCAAGCGACGGGCGCTCGCCCTCGCCACGACCGTCACCGACGCGGCCCGGCTGGCCGGTGCCGCCAACACGCTCGTGCTCGACGGCGGCGCGGTCGTGCTCGCCGACAACACCGACCTGCCCGGAGCGTCAGCCGCTGTCCGGGAGCGGTACGACGGCCCGGTCACCGCTGCGACGGTCCTGGGCGGGGGAGCGACAGCAGCCTCCACCGGCCTGGCGCTGTGCGAGCTCGGGGCGCGGAGGGTCCGGCTGCTGGCCCGAACACCCGATCGCGCGGCGACGGCCGCGGCGGCGATCGCGGCCCATCCGTCCGCACCGAGCATCGAGGTCGCCACGCTGGCCGATGGCGTGGTCGACGGCGACGTGGTCGTGTCGACGATCCCGGTCGCTGCCCAGGACGCCGGCCTGGTCGCCCGGTGTGCCGATGTCCCGGTCGTCTTCGAGGTCGTCTACGACAGCTGGCCGACACCCCTCTCGGCCTCGGCCCACGATCGGATCCTGGTCAGCGGGCTCGACCTGCTGGTCCACCAGGCAGTGCTCCAGTTCGAGCTCTACACCGGTGTCCCGGGTCCGCTCGCCGTGATGCGGGCCGCCGGCGAGGAGGCGCTGGCCGCGCGCCAGGCTGCCCGATGAGCCCCGACGTCGCCGCTCTCGCGGCGCTGGCGTGCGGAGCGGCGGGATTGATCGTGCGTCCGCTCATCGCGTGGGTCCCCGAGCCGGAGACCGACCCGGACCACCCGAAGCCGACGTACGCCGACGTCGCCGCGGCTCGCGGCGTGGCCGCCCGGAGCGTGCTGCTGGCCGCGCTCGCCGGTGCGTTGATCGGGGGGACGCTCGGCTGGGACTGGGCGCTCCTGGTGCTGCTGCCGCTGGTGCCGGTCGCCGTCGCGCTGGCCGAGATCGACCGGCGCACGCGCCTGCTCCCGGTCGCCATCGTCCGGCCGGCGCTCGGCGCGCTGCTGGTGCTCGGTGTGGTGGCGTCACTGCTGGGCCCGGACACCGGCGCGTTGCTGCGGGCGGTGCTCGGCGGGGCCGCGGTCTTCGCGTTCTTCTACGCGCTCTGGTGGGTGCACGCCGCCGGCATGGGCTTCGGCGATGTGCGGGTCTCGGCCGGCGTGGGCTTCGCGCTCGGCTACCTGGGCTGGCCCGAGGTCGTGGTCGGCGTGTACGCCGGGTTCCTGGTCTTCGGCCTGCTCGGCCTGACCCGGGCGCTCGCCCACCGCGACCGGGGCCTGCTCGAGGGCCGCGGTGCCCTACGGCCCGGCCCTGCTCGGCGGGGTGTTGGTCGGCGTGGTGCTCGGCGAGCCGGTCTGGCATCTCGTCGCCGGGTGACCGGGCGAGCACGACGTACCCCTCGTGAAAGACTGCCCCCATGCTGCGCTGGCTCACCGCGGGGGAGTCCCACGGACCCTCCCTGGTCGCGATCCTCGAGGGGCTGCCCGCCCATGTCCGGGTCGACCTCTGACGACATCTCCGACGCCCTGGCCCGACGCCGTCTCGGCTACGGCCGTGGGGCCCGGATGAAGTTCGAGCAGGACGAGGTCACGATCATCGGCGGCGTCCGCCACGGCGAGACCCAGGGCGGCCCGGTCGCCATCCAGGTCGGCAACACCGAGTGGCCCAAGTGGGACAAGGTGATGTCGGCCGACCCGGTCGACCAGGCCGAGCTCGACGCGCTCGCGCGCAACGCTCCGCTGACCCGCCCGCGCCCCGGTCACGCCGACCTCGTCGGCATGCAGAAGTACGACTTCGACGACGCCCGACCGATCCTCGAGCGCGCCTCGCGCCCGCGAGACCGCTGCCCGCGTCGCGCTGGGCGGGTCGCCTCGCAACTTCCTCGAGCAGGCCGTCGGCGCCCGGATCGTCTCGCCACGTGATCGAGCTCGGCGGCGTCCGCGCCCCGGCCGGGCTCTGGCCCGAGCCCGACGACGTCGCTCGCCTCGACGACGACCCGGTCCGCTGCCTCGACCCCGACGCCGCGAAGCGGATGGTCGAGGCGATCGACCAGGCGCACAAGGACGGCGACACCCTCGGCGGCGTCGTCGAGGTCGTCGTCCACGGCCTGCCGCCGGGCCTGGGGTCCACGTCCACTGGGACCGCCGGCTCGACTCCCGGCTGGCCGGTGCGCTGATGGGCATCCAGGCGATCAAGGGTGTCGAGGTCGGCGACGGCTTCGAGCTCGCCGCGACGCCGGGCTCGCTCGCTCACGACGAGATCGTCCCGACCGACGACGGCATCCGCCGGGTCACCGGCCGCGCCGGCGGCACCGAGGGCGGCATGACCACCGGCGAGATGCTGCGGGTCCGCGCCGCGATGAAGCCGATCGCGACCGTCCCGCGGGCGCTGCGCACCGTCGACGTCGCCACCGGCGAGGCCGGCCGTGGCCCACCACCAGCGCTCCGACGTCTGCGCGGTGCCCGCCGCCGGCATCGTCGCCGAGGCGATGGTCGCGCTGGTGCTCGCCGACGCCGTGCTGGAGAAGTTCGGCGGCGACTCGGTCGCCGAGACCCGGCGCAACGCGAGAGCTACCTCGACGCCCTCCGGTTCAAGTGAGCTCCCGATGATCGTGATGATCGGGCCGATGGGCTCCGGCAAGACGACTGTCGGCGCGCTGGTGGCCGAGCGCCTGGGCGCGTCCGTGCGCGACACCGACCACGACGTCGAGGCCACCGCCGGGCGCGAGATCTCCGAGATCTTCGTCGACGACGGCGAGGCCGTCTTCCGCGCCCTGGAGCGTGCCGCCGTCGCTGAGGCCCTGGCCACCCACGACGGCGTGCTCGCCCTCGGCGGGGGAGCCGTGCTCGATCCCGAGCACCCGCGACCTGCTGGACGGACACGACGTGGTGTTCCTCCGGGTCGGTCTCTCCGACGCCGTGAAGCGGGTCGGCCTCGGCACGTCCCGACCGCTGCTGCTCGGCAACGTCCGCAGCCGCATCAAGGCCCTGCTCGACGAGCGCACGCCGGTCTACGAGTCGGTCGCCACCCTGGTCGTCGAGACCGACGGTCGTCAGCCCGACGAGATCGCCGACGAGATCGTCACCGCCCTGGGAGCGCGCGCGTGAGCGAGACCGTGATCCGGGTCGCCGGCCCCGCGCCGTACGACGTCGTGGTCGGTCACGGGGTCCTCGACCGACTCTCGACGCTGCTCGGCCCGGATGTCGCCCGGGTCGCCCTCATCCACCCGGAGAGCCTGGACGTCGACGCTGTCGTCGACACGCTGACCGACTCCTACGACGTCGCCGTCCTCGCGCTGCCCGACGGCGAGGTGGCCAAGACCGCTGAGGTCGCCGCCGCCTGCTGGGAGGCCTTGGGCGAGGCCGGCCTGACCCGCTCCGACGCGGTCGTGACCTACGGCGGCGGGGCGACCACCGACCTCGGCGGCTTCGTCGCTGCCACCTGGCTGCGTGGCGTCAGGGTCGTGCACGTGCCGACGACGTTGCTGGCGATGGTCGACGCTGCGGTCGGCGGCAAGACCGGCATCAACACCGACTGCCGGCAAGAACCTCGTCGGCTCGTTCCACGAGCCTGCCGGCGTGCTCTGCGACCTCGACCTGCTGGCCACGCTCCCTCGCGCCGAGCTGGTCGCCGGGCTGGGCGAGGTCGTCAAGTGCGGGTTCATCGCCGACCCCGTGATCCTCGACCTGGTCGAGTCGACCGACCCCGCCGACCTCGTCGCCGGTTCCCCCGTGCTGCGCGAGCTCGTCGAGCGCGCGATCCGGGTCAAGGCCGACGTCGTGGCCGGCGACCTGAAGGAGACCGGGGGAACCGAGGGTCACCCGGGTCGGGAGGCCCTCAACTACGGGCACACCCTCGCGCACGCGATCGAACGCGCTGAGGACTACGAGATCCGACACGGCGAGGCGGTGGCGATCGGGTGCGTGTTCGTCGCTGAGCTCGCCGGACGGGCCGGCCTGATCGACGCGGATCTCGTCCGACGCCACCACGCCGCGTTCGCCCGGGCGGGGCTGCCGACGACGTACTCCGGCGCGTCCTTCGAGGACCTGCACGCCACGATGCTGGTCGACAAGAAGACCCGCGGCGCCCAGCTCCGGTTCGTGGTGCTGCGCGACCTCGCCCGGCCCACCGTCCTGGCCGGCCCCGACGAGGCCGACCTGCGGGCGGCCTACCGTGCGATCGGCGGGAGCGCGTGAAGACGCTCGTCCTCAACGGACCGAACCTGGGCCGCCTGGGCCGGCGCCAGCCGGAGATCTACGGCAGCACGACGTACGCCGCAGCTCGCCGAGCAGTGTGTCGCGTGGGGCCGCGACCTCGGGCTCGACGTGGAGGTGCGACAGACCAACCACGAGGGCCTGATGCTCGACTGGCTCAACGCCGCCGCCGACGACGGCGACGCGGTGGTGCTCAACGCCGCCGCGTGGACGCACTACTCGTACGCGATCTTCGACGCCTGCGCCCAGCTGGTCGCGCCCCTGGTCGAGGTGCACATCTCCGACCCGCACCAGCGCCCCGAGGAGTTCCGGCACACCTCGGTGGTGACGCCGTACGCCGTCGAGGTCGTGGCGGGTCACGGCATCGACGGCTACCGGATGGCGCTGGAGATCGTCGCGCGCTCCTAGTGTCGCGCCGGGAACCGATCGGTGCCCGGGCTCGTCCGAGTCACCATGAGCACACAGGTGACGTTGAGCGTCCGCAGCATCGCGATGACCGCCCTGGTCGCACTGGCCCTGGTGGCGGCCTACGTCCTCGGCAGCACGGGCGGCTCGACAGCCGCCCAGGCCGCCGACGACGACAGCACCCCGGCCGCCGAGCACCGGGTGATCACGATGAAGGGGACCGGTCACGCGAGCGCCGTCCCCGACCAGCTGTCGTTCTCGCTGTCGGTCAACGTCACCCGCCCCGACCTCGACGACGCCCTCGAGGCAGCCAATGCGACGACCAGCCGGGTGCTCGCCTCGCTGACGGACTACGACGTGGCCAAGGGCGACGTGCAGACCACCGGGCTCTCGATGGACCCGGTCTACGTCTACCCCCAGGACGGGGCGCCGACGATCACCGGCTACCGCGTCTCGGAGAGTGCGAGCGTGCTCGTGAAGGACCTCCAGCAGGGTGGCGCCGCCGTGAGTGCCGCGGTCGACGTCGGCGGCAACGACGTCCGGGTCGGCAACATCCGACTGCTGGTCGGCGACCCCGACCAGGTCCAGGCTGAGGCCCGGGACGCCGCCGTGGCCGAGGCCACCGCCAAGGCCGAGCAGTACGCCGCGGCAGCCGGGCAGGACCTGGGGGAGGTGGCCACCATCCGTGAGGTGAGCAGCAAGCCGCTCGCGACCCCCGTCGCCTACGCGGCAGCGGGCAGGACGCCGAACGACCTGGCGGCGGTCCCGATCCGAGCCGGCCGGGACGAGGCCGGGGTGACGGTGCAGGTCGTGTGGACGCTGGGCTGATCCGGTCGACGGCGGGACGCGCGGGTTCGGCGAGGCGCGCCGTACCGGATAGACTCCTGCGCTGGTGCCCGGACCTCGCCGGGCGCGGCACTGGTCCCCGGCAAGAAGGCTGACACGCGCACATGGCAACGACGAACGACCTCAAGAACGGCATGGTTCTCAACATCGAAGGCCAGCTCTGGGCCGTCACCGAGTTCCAGCACGTGAAGCCGGGCAAGGGCCCCGCCTTCGTGCGCACCAAGCTCAAGAACGTCGAGTCCAACAAGACCGTCGACAAGACCTTCAACGCCGGCACCAAGGTCGAGACCGCCACGGTCGACCGCCGGACGATGCAGTACCTCTACAACGACGGCAACTCCTACGTGTTCATGGACGTCTCCGACTACGAGCAGATCGAGATCGCCCCCGAGATCGTCGGCAACGCCGCCAACTTCCTCCTGGAGAACCAGGAGGCCGTCGTGGCCACCAACGAGGGCCGCGTGCTCTTCATCGAGCTCCCGGCGTCGGTCGAGCTCGTCGTCACCTTCACCGAGCCCGGCCTGGCCGGCGACAGCGCGACCGGCCGCACCAAGCCGGCCACCCTCGAGACCGACCACGAGATCCAGGTCCCGCTCTTCATCAACCAGGGCGAGAAGGTCAAGGTCGACACCCGCGACTCCTCGTACATGGGCCGTGTGAAGGGCTGATGGCGGCTCGCTCGAAGGCCCGCAAGCGCGCGCTCGACGTCCTGTACGCCGCCGACATGCGCGGCGAGTCGGGCGCCGAGGCGCTGGCGCGGGTCACCGCCGACGACGGCGCCCCGACCAACGACTACACCGGCGTGCTGGTGCGTGGCGTCGAGGAGCACAAGGTCCGCATCGACGAGCTGCTCTCGACGTACTCGGAGGGCTGGACGCTCGACCGGATGCCGGCCGTCGACCGCAACGTGCTGCGGCTCGGCCTGTGGGAGCTCCTCTACGCCGACGACATCCCCGACGAGGTCGCGATCTCCGAGGCGACCGCACTGGTCGGCGAGCTGTCGACCGATGACTCGCCGCAGTTCGTCAACGGCATCCTCGGCAACCTGATGCGCAACAAGGCGAGCCTGGCCTGAGGCTCGGGCCTTGACCACTCCGCAATGCTGAGGGCATGAGCGGACACGAGGTCGACCTGGTCGTGATCGGTGCCGGACCGGGAGGCGAGGCACTCGCCACGGGCGCGGCCAGGGCCGGGTCGGCCGTGGTCGTGGTCGACAAGCACCTGGTCGGCGGAGAGTGCCCCTACTACGGGTGCATCCCGACCAAGATGATGGTGCGCGCGAGCGACGCCCTGGCCGAGGCCGGTCGGGTCGCGACGCTCGCCGGTGACGTCTCGGTGACCCCCTCGTGGGCGCCGGTCGCCCACCGCATCGACGCCGAGGCCACCACCGGCTGGGACGACACCATCGCCGTCGATCGACTCCGCGACGCGGGCGCGACAGTGCACCACGGCGTCGCCAGGCTCGACGGCGTCGGCCGGGTCACCGTCGAGGAGCCGGACGGCACCGTCACCTCGTACGACGCCCGCCGCGGTGTCGTGCTCAACCCCGGCACCCGGCCCGCGGTCCTGCCCGTCACCGGACTGGCAGGCACGCCGTACTGGACCAACCGGGACGCGGTCCGCCTCACCGAGCTGCCGGGCTCGCTCGCGGTCGTCGGCGGTGGGCCGATCGGTTGCGAGATGGCCCAGGTCTTCGCCCGGTTCGGCGTGCAGGTGACCGTCGTCCAGCGCGGACCGCGGCTGATCCCGGGAGATGAGCCGGAGGCGTCGGCACTGCTCGCCCAGGTGTTCGCGAAGGAGGGCATCCGGGTGCTGACCGACGTCGAGCTCACCGAGGTCGCCTACGCCGACGGGAGCTTCGCGCTGACCATCGATGCGGGTGACTCGGGCTACGCCGTGGTCGCCGACAAGCTCCTGGTGGCCGCCGGCCGGACGCCCAACCTCGACGATCTCGGGCTGGAGACGGTCGGGCTCGACCCTGCCGCCCGCACCGTGGACGTCGACGAGCGGCTGCGGGCGGGCGAGAGGCTCTGGGCGATCGGTGACGTCACCGGCAAGGGCGCCTTCACGCACGTGTCGATGTACCAGTCCGCTGTCGCGCTGCGCGACGTCCTCGGCGAGGACGGCGCTCCGGCGCGCTACCACGCGGTGCCGCACGCGACGTTCACCGATCCCGAGGTCGGCGGCGTCGGGATGACCGAGCAGCAGGCACGCGCCGCCGGGCTGAGCGTGCGCACCGGTCAGACCGACCTCGCGGCCTCGTCCCGGGGTTTCACGCACGGCCCCGGCGGGCACGGGCTGATCAAGGTCGTCGAGGACGCCGACCGCGGGGTCCTCGTCGGAGCGACGGCGATGGGTCCGGCAGGCGGCGAGATCCTCGGATTCCTGGCCGTCGCGGTCCACGCGGAGGTCCCCGTCGACACCCTCAGGACCATGATCTACGCCTACCCCACCTTCCACCGGGCCATCGAGTCCGCGCTCGCCGACCTCTCGTGAGCGCGACCGACAGGCCAGCCCGGCACCTGTCCCGCTGATGGAGACGGTCGATGTCGTGGTCCTCGGACTCGGCTCCGGGGGCGAGTACGCCGCCCGCAAGCTCGCCGAGGCGGGGCTGCACGGTCGTCGGGATCGAGCGCGACCTGGTCGGCGGCGAGTGCCCGTTCTGGGGCTGCACGCCGTCCAAGCTGCTGATCCACCCGCCCGCGAGCACCAGGGCCTGCCGCGCGCGGCGGCCCGGATCCGCGAGGCCAACCACGACTGGCACGACCACAGCCACGCCGGCCCGCTGGAGGAGGCCGGGGTGCGGATCGTGCGTGGCCACGGCCGTCTCGCCGGGCCTGGCCGGGTCGCTGTGGACGGCACGACGTACGACGCCCGGCTCGGTGTCCTTCTCAACACCGGCACCGAGCCGGCGGTCCCGCCCATCGACGGGCCTTGCCGGCACGCCGTACTGGACCAACCGCGAGGTGATGCAGCAGACCGCCGCGCCGGACTCGCTGCTCGTGATCGGCGCCGGTCCGATCGGGTCCGAGCTGGCGCAGGCGTTCGCGCGGTTCGGGACTCGGGTGACGGTGCTCGAGGCGCAGGACCGGCTCTGCCCCGAGGAGCCCGAGGCCTGCGTGGTGGTCTCTGCTGCACTGCGCGCCGACGGGGTCGAGCTCCGGGTGGGTGTGAAGATCAGCGCGGTGCGGCACGGCGCGGCCGGCTTCGAGGTCGACGTCGACGGCGAGACGCTCACCGCCGACCGGCTGCTCGTGTCCGCCGGCCGCCGGCTCAACCTCGACCGACGTCGGGCTGGAGACCGTCGGCCTCGATCCCGAGGCGGACCGGGTCGACACCGACGAGCGGATGCGGGCCGCCGACCGGCTCTGGGCCGTCGGCGACATCACCGGCCGCGGCGCCTTCACCCACGTCGCGATCTACCAGGCGCAGGTCGCCCTGCGCGACCTGCTCGGCCAGGACGGGCCGTGGGCCGACTACCGCGCGGTCGGCCGGGTCACCTTCACCGACCCCGAGATCGGCGCCGTCGGTCTCAGCGAGGAGCAGGCGCGGGCGGCCGGGTTACGGGTCGAGGTCGGCCACGCCGAGATCCCGAGGTCCAGCCGTGGCTGGATCGACGAGGCCGCCGGGATGATCAAGGTGGTCGCCGACGCCGACCGCGGAGTCCTGGTCGGTGCGACAGTGGTGGCGCCGTACGGCGGAGAGGTGCTCGGTCTGCTGGTCGCCGCGGTGCACGCGGAGATCCCGGTGGCGACCCTGCGGGGCATGCATTTCGCCTACCCGACCTTCCACCGGGCGATCGCCGCGGCGCTGTCCGACCTCGACTAGTGTCTCGACTCGGAAGTCCTTGACGGGGCACTAGGTTTGCGGCTCGGCCGGCCGGGGAGAGATCCGCCGTGACCTGGTTGCCGAGATCTCGTGTCGTGATCGCCATCGCCGTCGGCGGTCTCTGCATCGGAGGATGCTCGTCGGACGCCGCAGACTCCCCGGATGCCGCCCCGGCGTCCCCGGCGTCCTCGGCGTCCTCGTCACCGTCGGCTGCCACGTCGGACGCGACCCTGCCAGGTCAAGGGCTACGTCCCGGGCCACAACGTCGCGGTGACGAGCGGCAGGCCGGTGGTCGTCGTCGCGCAGGGGATCGAGGGCAAGATCGGGCACCACTCGTTCTCGACCTTCGACGAGGGCGACCGGGTCGCCGACAAGAGCGCAGTGACCGGGGTGACGGTGACCTCCGGCAACGGTCCGCTCACCGCCGCCGACGAGACCGCCGTCCTGGGCACCCTGGGCGGGTCCACGGACCTGACCGACCTTGAGTCGATCCAGCTGGTCGTGCGCCCCGGTCACCAGAGCGGGAGGTTCGTCGTCTACCGCGCCTCGGCGCTCGACCGGGGCACCTTCACGGTCAGGGCGTGCGGTGCGCCGTACAACGACGGGGCCAGCGTCGACAAGATCAAGGGCACCTTCCGCGCCCTCGAGGAGCCCGGCAGGACCCGTGTCGTGCGGTGCGACGCCGACGCGACCGACAAGCCGGCGCAAAGCGCCCAGGACCTCGGGTGTGGGTCGTGACCAAACGGGGAAGGACGACCACAGCAGGACCCACCTGTCTCTGAGGGAGGACACCGATGTCGCCGGAAGCATGGAGCTCGGCAGGCTCTCGACACGACACCGATGACACCAGCGACCGTCTGTACACGACGGATGAGCTGGCCGCGTACGCCGCACGTCGGGACGCCCGACCCGATGGTGGGGCCGGCGAGCGTCAGCCCGACCCGTTGACCGACCCGCTCCCGGGGCAGCCCACCAGCCCGCCTCCGGCCTACCGCCCGAGCGCGCCGCCGCCCGCAACGCCCCCCCAGCGGACCCCCGCCCGACCTACCAGCAGCCGGACGCCCGTTCCCGTCTCCGCTCCGGTCGTCCCGGCGGCTGCTGCGCCGGCGCGCACCGCCGCCTGAGACCGAGCCTGCGGGGGACCCTGGCGACGTACGTCGCTTCATGACGGCGACCGACTTCCTCGACCGGCGCGACGCCGACCAGGAGCCACGGCCCCGCGACCTGGGGCTGGCGCGGCAGGATGCGCAGGTGGAGCGGCGGCCTGATCACGCCGCGCATGGGCCCCGACGAGCTCGCCTACGAGCTCGACCGCAGCGCCATCCAGAAGGACTTCGACGGCCCGCGCACGATCGCCTTCATCAACCCCAAGGGCGGCGCCGCCAAGACCACCGGCGTGCTCGCCGCGGGCTACACGTTCGGCACCGTCCGCGGTGGCGGCGTGGTCGCGTGGGACAACAACGAGACCCGCGGCACCCTCGGCATCCGGGGCACCCGCAGCACCCACCGCAACACCACGCGCGAGCTGCTCGAGGACCTCGAGCGGTTCACCGACGTCTACCAGTCGCGGATCGGCGACCTCGGTTCGTTCGTGCGCTCGCAGGGCGACGCCCACTTCGACGTCCTCGCCTCCGACGAGCGCCCCGACGTCACCGGCACCATCCGGGCCCAGGACTTCGACGCGGTCCACAAGCTGCTCGAGCGGTTCTACCGGATCATCCTGATCGACACCGGCAACAACATGCGGGCCGAGAACTGGCTGGCCGCCGCCGGCGCCGCCGACCTGCTGGTCGTCACCAGCACCGTCCGCGAGGACACCGGCTACAGCGGGCTCTGGATGCTCGACGCCCTGCAGGACGCGGGCTACCAGGACCTCAAGCACAAGACGGTCACGATCCTCTCCGACCCGTCGCCGACCGTCGACACCAAGCTGGCCGCCGACCTGGTCGAACGTCTACGAGCAGCGCACCCGCGGCGTCTACCGCGTGCCCTACGACCCGGCGCTGGTCGCCGGCTCCGTGGTGCCCTACGCCCAGCTCTCCGAGCACACCCGGATGCAGTGGCTCAAGGCCTGCGCCGGCATGGCAGAAGGCCTCTGACTCTGGTCGACCTGCCAGCCCGATACCCGCTGACCCGGCACCTCTGGTCGCTCGACCCGACCGTGGGAGTCGGGTCGGCGTCATCTCCGCCCACCGAGAGAGAGGTCCCACCGTGCGTGCAGTCGTCTACCGCGAGACCGGTCCGTCCTCCGTGCTGGAGGTCGTCGAGCGTGACCTGCCGGAGCCCGGGGCCGGGCGAGGTCCGGGTACGGGTGGTCCGCGTCGGGAGTGAACCCGACGGACTGGAAGTTCCGCGCCGGGATGATGGCGGGCTACGACGAGGTCGTGCCCGGCCAGGACGGCGCCGGCGTCGTCGACGCGGTCGGGCCGGGCGTCGACGCGTACGCCGTCGGCGACCGGGTGTGGCTGGTGCTCGCGCAGCACGGCCGGCCCTACGGCACCGCCGCCGAGTACACCGTCCAGCCGGTCGCGCGCGTGGCGCCGCTGCCCGACGCGGCGTCGTTCGACCTCGGCGCCGAGCCTGGGGGTGCCGGCGGTGACGGCACACCGCGCGCTGACCGCGGCCGAGGACGGGCCGAGCCGGCTCGGCGCCCGGCGCGCTCGACGGCAAGGTCGTGCTGGTCGCCGGGGGAGCGGGTGCGGTCGGCAACGCCGCGATCCAGCTGGCCCGCTGGTCGGGGGCGACGGTCGTGACGACCGTCAGCAGCGACGAGAAGGCCGCCCTCGCCAGGGCCGCCGGCGCTCACCACGTCGTCAACTACCGCGAGGGCGACGCGACGGCGGAGATCCGGGCGATCGCCCCCGACGGCGTCGACATCGCCGTCGAGGTCGCGCCGGCGCAGAACATCGGGATCGACCTCGACGTCGTCAAGGTCCACGGCCTGGTGTCGATCTACGCCAACAACGGCGGCGACGAGCTGACGATGCCGCTGCGCGCGGCGTTCGGCAAGAACCTGCGCTTCCAGTTCCTGATCCTCTACACGCTCCACGACCACCTCGTGCAGGCCGCCGTCGAGGACGTGAACGCCGCGGTCGCAGCCGGTGCGCTCCGGGTCGGGCCAGGACGCCGGCATGCCGCTGCACCACTTCCCGCTCGAGCGAGACCGCGGCCGCGCAGGACGCGGTCGAGGACGGGGCGGTCGGCAAGGTCCTGGTCGACGTCGCGGACGAGGATGCGTGATCGGCAGGCGACGTCAGGGTGTGCGTGGTTGAGTTGAGCCATGGCGAAGCCGTTGTGGGTGGTCGTGGGTGTGGTCGTGGTCCTGCTCGGGCTGCTCTGGACACTCCAGGGGGTCGGCGTGATCGACGGCAGCTCGATGAGCAACACCACGACCTGGTCGATCATCGGACCGCTCGTGCTGCTCGCCGGGGTCGCGATCACCTCGATCGGCCTCCGTGGGCGCCGACCCTGATGAGCAGGTCCTGAGACCGGTGAGTCGTGAGTCCGAGATGGACGGCACGCCCATCGGGCGTCGCGTCTTCCTCGGACTGCTCGGCCTCGGCGCCGCGGGGGTCGTGGTCGGCGCGTCGGTCCAGGACGGCCTGAGCAAGCTGCTCGCACCGGTCCAGATGCACGACCCGACGGGGCTGACCAGCCTGATCCCGCTCGGCAACACGTTCCGCTACTACTCCGTCACCGGCTCGGTCGAGCCCCGCGACGCGACGACGTACTCGTTGAAGGTCTTCGGCCACGTCGCGACGCCGGTGACCTACTCGCTCGCCGACCTGCAGGCGCTGCCGCAGATCTCGATGGACTGGGACTTCCAGTGCGTCACCGGCTGGCACGTTCCCGACGTGCCGTGGACCGGCGTACGACTGGCGCGACATCCTCGACCTGGCCGGCCCGACCGCCGAGGCGGGCGCGGTCCGCTTCCGCTCCTTCGACGGCGTGTACGCCGAGAGCATGACCATCGACCAGGCCCGGGCCGACGACGTGATCGTCGCCCTCCAGATGTACGGCGAGCCGGTGACGCACGACCACGGCGGACCGGTGCGGATGTACTCCGCCTCGATGTACGGCTACAAGAGCACCAAGTGGCTCTCCGAGATCGAGCTCGTGCAGAAGCACCTGCCGGGCTACTGGGAGGACCGGGGCTACCCGATGGACGGGATCATCGGTGAGTAGCGGCGCGAGCGGGTCGCTGGCCAGGTTCAGCCCGGCCGAGCGACTGGTCCACCGGTTGGTGGCGATCCTGATGGGCATCTGCCTGGTCACCGCGTTCGTGCTCTACAACGGCTCGATCATGCTGGCCGTCGGCCACCGCCACCTGGTCGAGACGATCCACGTGTGGAGCGGGCTCGCGCTGCCGGTGCCGATGCTGCTCGGCGCGCTGTCGGCGGCGTACCGAACCGACGTACGACGGCTCAACCGGTTCACCCCCGCCGACTGGCGGTGGCTGCGCACCCGGAGCCGGCGCGACGGCCAGATCCGGGTCGGGAAGTTCAACGCCGGACAGAAGATCAACGCCTGGCTGGTCGCCGGGTCGACGGCCGTGCTGCTCGGCACGGGTGCGCTCATGTACTGGACCGGGCTGGTGCAGCTGTCCTGGCGGTCGGGGGCGACCTTCGTCCACGACTGGTTCGCCCTCGGGCTCGGACTGCTGGTCATCGGGCACATCGCCTTCGCCATGCGCGACCCCGAGGCCCGCCGCGGCATGCGAACGGGACGGGTCTCGCACCGCTGGGCGCGCGCCGAGCACGCCGCGTGGGCCGACGAGACCGACGGTGCCGAGAGCCCTCGGTGACCCCCGACCACCGGCCCACGCGGCGTCAGGTCACCTCAGCCGGCGGGGAGGCGCGCTCCCTGTGGTGCACGTCATCAAGCCGCCGGCGCTGGGGTTGGCCCGACCTCGGTCCCAGGGGGTAGGGTCTGGTCTCGATCGACATCCTTTAACGAGCCGTCCTGTGAGGCGGAGAAGGAGGTCCGAGGCAGTTGCCTGCGCACCCTCACGAAGACCAGTCCGGTGAGACACCGGACCCGTCCCGCGTCGTGCTCGACGCCGGAGACATCACCCGGGCCCTGACCCGCATCGCGCACGAGATCCTCGAGCGCAACAAGGGCGCCGACGATCTCGTCCTCCTCGGCATCCCCAGCCGCGGCGTCCCGCTGGCCCGCCGGATCGCCGAGCGGATCACCTCCGTCGAGGGGCACGACGTCCCGGTCGGCTCGCTCGACATCACGATGTACCGCGACGACCTGCGGCTGAAGCCGGCCCGAGCGCTGCTCCCGACGGAGATCCCGCCCGGCGGGATCGACGGCAAGGTCGTGGTCCTGGTCGACGACGTGCTCTTCTCCGGGCGCACGATCCGGGCCGCGCTCGACGCGCTCGGCGACATCGGCCGACCGACGGCCGTCCGCCTCGCCGTGCTGGTCGACCGCGGCCACCGCGAGCTGCCGATCCGCGCCGACTTCGTCGGCAAGAACCTCCCCACCTCGCTCGTCGAGCGGGTCCGGGTGCGACTGGTCGGCGTCGACGACGTCGACGCCGTGACGATCGAGGGGGTCGGAGCGTGAAACGCCACCTGCTGAGCGCCGCCGACCTGACCCGCGACGACGCCGAGCTGGTCCTCACCACCGCCGACGAGATGCGCTCCCTGGCCGACCGGCCGATCAAGAAGCTGCCGGCGCTGCGCGGCCGCACCGTGGTCAACCTCTTCTTCGAGGACTCCACCCGCACCCGGATCTCGTTCGAGGCCGCCGCCAAGCGGCTGAGCGCCGACGTCATCAACTTCGCCGCCAAGGGCTCCAGCGTCTCCAAGGGCGAGAGCCTCAAGGACACCGCGCTGACCCTGGAGGCGATGGGCGCCGACGCGGTCGTGGTCCGGCACGGCGCCAGCGGTGCCCCGCACCGGCTCGCCCACTCCGGGTGGGTCCGGTCGAGCGTGGTCAACGCCGGCGACGGCACCCACGAGCACCCGACCCAGGCGCTGCTCGACGCCTTCACGATGTGGAGGCACCTCGGCCGGCTCGACGGTCGCCGGATCGCGATCGTCGGCGACGTGCTGCACAGCCGGGTCGCGCGGTCCAACGCGCTGCTGCTGCAGACGCTCGGCGCCGAGGTCACCCTGGTCGCGCCGCCGACGCTCTTCCCGGTCGGGATCGAGGGCTGGCCGGTCGCGACGTCGTACGACCTCGACTCGGTGCTGCCCAAGGCCGACGCGGTGATGATGCTGCGGGTCCAGCGGGAGCGGATGAACGGCGGGTTCTTCCCGACCGCGCGCGAGTACTCCCGCCGCTACGGCCTGGACGGCAAGCGGATGGCGACGCTCCAGGACCACACGATCGTGATGCACCCCGGGCCGATGGTCCGGGGCATGGAGATCACCGCCGACGTCGCCGACAGCGACCGCTCGGTGATCGTCGAGCAGGTCACCAACGGCGTCGCCGTGCGGATGGCCGTCCTGTACCTGCTGCTCGGGGGATCCGAGCCGGCCGTCGGAGGAGAAGAGTGAGCAGCACCTACCTGATCAAGAACGTCGCGGTCCTCGGCGGCGAGCCGACCGACCTGCTGCTCGCAGGGAGGTGTCGTGCGCACGCTCGTTCGACGCCCCCGGCCGACGCCGAGGTGATCGACGCGACCGGCCTGGTCGCGCTGCCCGGCCTGGTCGACCTGCACACCCACCTGCGCGAGCCGGGCCGCGAGGACGCCGAGACCGTGGAGACCGGCACCCAGGCGGCCGCGATGGGCGGCTTCACCGCGGTGCACGCGATGGCCAACACCGAGCCGGTCGCCGACACCGCCGGCGTCGTCGAGCAGGTCTGGCGGCTCGGCCGCGAGGCCGGCTACTGCGACGTCTACCCGGTCGGTGCGGTCACCGTCGGTCTCCGGGGCGAGCGGCTCGCCGAGCTCGGCGCGATGGCCGACTCGGCCGCCCGGGTCCGGGTCTTCTCCGACGACGGCAAGTGCGTCAGCGACGCCGTGCTGATGCGCCGGGCGCTGGAGTACGTCAAGGCCTTCGACGGCGTCGTCGCCCAGCACGCCCAGGAGCCGCGGCTCACCGAGGACGCCCAGATGAACGAGGGCGAGCTCTCCGGCCGGCTCGGCCTGGCCGGCTGGCCGGCGGTCGCCGAGGAGGCGATCATCGCCCGCGACGTGCTGCTCGCCGAGCACGTCGGCTCGCGGCTGCACGTCTGCCACGTCTCCACCGCCGGCTCGGTCGAGATCGTCCGCTGGGCCAAGAGCAAGGCCAGGGACCTGGGACGTGACCGCCGAGGCCTGCCCCCACCACCTGCTGCTGACCGACGAGCTGGCGGCGACGTACGACCCGATCTACAAGGTCAACCCGCCGCTGCGCTCGCAGACCGACGTCGAGGCGCTCCGCGCGGGACTGGCCGACGGCACCATCGACATCGTCGCCACCGACCACGCGCCGCACCCGCACGAGGACAAGGACTGCGAGTGGGCGGCCGCGGCCTTCGGCATGCTCGGCCTCGAGACCGCGCTCTCGATCGTCCAGCAGACGATGGTCGACGCCGGGCTGCTCGACTGGGCCGGCGTCGCCGAGCGGATGTCCTACGCCCCGGCCCGGATCGGCCGGGTCGCCGACCACGGCCGCCCGATCGAGGAGGGCGAGCCGGCCAACATCGTGCTCTACGACCCGGCCGCGACCCGCACGATCGACCCGGCCGAGTCGGTCAGCCTGAGCCGCAACACGCCGTACCGCGGGATGGAGCTGCCCGGCCGGGTGGTCGCGACGTTCCTCCGCGGCAAGGCCACCGTGCTGGACGGGAAGCTGGCATGAGCGCCGCGAGACGTCACGGGGTTTCGAGACAGGCGCTAGCGCGCCTTCCTCAACCAACGGTGAGACAGGCGCTAGCGCGCCTTCCTCGACCAACGGGGGCGCGATCCTCGTCCTCGAGGACGGTCGCACCTTCCCCGGCGAGGCGTACGGCGCCGAGGGCGAGACCTTCGGCGAGGCGGTCTTCAACACCGGCATGACCGGCTACCAGGAGACGCTGACCGACCCGTCGTACCACCGCCAGGTCGTCGTGATGACCGCTCCGCACATCGGCAACACCGGCGTCAACGACGAGGACCCGGAGTCCTCGCGGATCTGGGTCGCCGGCTACGTCGTCCGCGACCCCGCCCGCGGTGCCGTCCAACTGGCGCTCGCAGCGCAGCCTCGACGACGAGCTGCGCGCGCAGGGCGTCGTCGGCATCTCCGGCATCGACACCCGCGCGCTGACCCGCCACCTGCGCGAGCGCGGCGCGATGCGGGTCGGCATCTCCTCGACCGAGACCGACCCCGCCGCGCTGCTGGAGCGGGTCCTGGCGTCGGCCGAGATGGCCGGCGCCGAGCTCGCCAGCGAGGTGTCGACGGGGGAGACCTACGTCGTCCCGGCGGTTCGACGGCGACGACGAGCTCCACGGTTCACCGTCGCCGCGCTCGACCTCGGCATCAAGGCGATGACGCCGCACCGGATGGCCGAGCGCGGCATCGAGGTGCACGTGCTGCCCGCGACCGCGACCCTCGACGACGTGCTCGCGATCGGCGCCGACGGGCTGTTCTTCTCCAACGGCCCCGGCGACCCGGCCGCCACGACCGACCAGGTCGCGCTGCTGCAGGGCGCGCTCGAGCGCGACCTGCCCTACTTCGGGATCTGCTTCGGCAACCAGCTCTTCGGCCGCGCGCTCGGCTTCGGCACCTACAAGCTCAAGTACGGCCACCGCGGCATCAACCAGCCGGTCATGGACCGCACCACCGGCAAGGTCGAGGTCACCGCGCACAACCACGGCTTCGCGGTCGACGCACCGCTCGAGGGCGCGACCGAGACGCCGTACGGCGTCGCGACGGTCAGCCACGTCTGCCTCAACGACGACGTGGTCGAGGGGCTCGAGCTGCGCGACGCCGAGGGGAGGCTGAAGGGCTTCTCGGTCCAGTACCACCCCGAGGCCGCCGCCGGCCCGCACGACGCGGCGTACCTCTTCGACCGGTTCGTCGAGCTGATGCAGTCGGGTCGAGACTGCGCGACCAACCCGTGAGCGAGGACGCCTGATGCCGAAGCGCGAGGACATCAAGTCCGTCCTGGTGATCGGCTCCGGGCCGATCATCATCGGCCAGGCCTGCGAGTTCGACTACTCCGGCACCCAGGCCTGCCGGGTGCTCAAGGCCGAGGGCATCCGGGTGATCCTGGTCAACTCCAACCCGGCCACGATCATGACCGACCCGGAGTTCGCCGACGCGACCTACGTCGAGCCGATCACGCCGGAGTTCGTCGAGAAGGTGATCGCCAAGGAGCGCCCCGACGCGCTGCTCGCGACCCTCGGCGGCCAGACCGCGCTCAACACCGCGATGGCGCTCGACGAGGCCGGCGTGCTGGAGAAGTACGGCGTCGAGCTGATCGGCGCCTCGCATCGAGGCGATCGACCGCGGCGAGAACCGGCAGATCTTCAAGAAGATCGTCGAGGACCTCGGCGGCGAGTGCTCGCAGTCGGTCATCTGCCACACGATGGACGACTGCCTCGGCGGCGGTCGAGCGAGCTCGGCTACCCGGTCGTGGTGCGCCCGTCGTTCACGATGGGCGGCACCGGCTCGGGCATGGCCTACGACGAGACCGACCTGCGCCGCATCGCCGGCGCCGGCCTGGCCGCCAGCCCGACCACCGAGGTGCTCCTCGAGGAGTCGATCCTCGGCTGGAAGGAGTACGAGCTCGAGGTCATGCGCGACACCAAGCCGACAACGTGGTGATCGTCTGCTCGATCGAGAACCTCGACCCGATGGGCGTGCACACCGGCGACTCGATCACGGTCGCGCCGGCGATGACGCTGACCGACCGCGAGTACCAGGCGATGCGCGACCTCGCGATCGGCATCATCCGCTCGGTCGGCGTCGACACCGGCGGCTGCAACATCCAGTTCGCGGTCAACCCGCGCCGACGGCCGGCTGATCGTCATCGAGATGAACCCGCGGGTCTCGCGCTCCACCGCGCTGGCCTCGAAGGCGACCGGCTTCCCGATCGCCAAGATCGCGGCCAAGGTCGCGATCGGCTACACGCTCGACGAGATCCCCAACGACATCACCATCCGCGCCGACGGCTCCAGCACGCCGGCCGCGTTCGAGCCGACCCTCGACTACGTCGTGGTGAAGGTGCCGCGGTTCGCGTTCGAGAAGTTCCCGGGCGCCGACCCGACGCTGACCACGCACATGAAGTCGGTCGGCGAGGCGATGGCGATCGGCCGCAACTTCACCGAGGCGCTGCAGAAGGCGCTGCGCTCGCTGGAGTCCAAGGACGCCGCCGTTCGACTGGCACCAGGAGTGGGTCGAGCTCGACAAGGCCGCGCTGCTCGCGGAGATCGAGGTCCCGCACGACGGCCGGCTCAAGAAGGTCATGGACGCGCTGCGCGCCGGCGCCACCGCCGAGGAGGTCTTCGACGCCACCAAGATCGACCCGTGGTTCGTCGACCAGCTGCTGCTGATCAACGAGATCGCCGAGGAGGTCACCGCCGCGCCCGAGCTGACCCCGGCGCTGCTGCGCAAGGCCAAGCGGCACGGCTTCTCCGACGTCCAGATCGGCAAGATCCGCGGGATGACGCGCCGACGTCGTCCGCGGGGTCCGGCACGCGCTCGGCATCCGGCCGGTCTACAAGACCGTCGACACCTGCGCCGCCGAGTTCGCCGCGGCCACGCCGTACCACTACTCGTCCTACGACGAGGAGACCGAGGTCGCGCCGCGCGAGAAGCCGGCGGTGATCATCCTCGGCTCCGGGCCCAACCGGATCGGCCAGGGCATCGAGTTCGACTACTCCTGCGTGCACGCGTCGCTGGCGCTGTCCGAGGCCGGCTACGAGACCGTGATGGTCAACTGCAACCCGGAGACCGTCTCGACCGACTACGACACCTCCGACCGGCTCTACTTCGAGCCGCTCACCCTCGAGGACGTGCTCGAGATCGTGCACGCCGAGGAGCAGGCCGGCCCGGTCGCCGGCGTGATCTGCCAGCTCGGCGGCCAGACCCCGCTCGGCCTCGCGCAGGGGCTCGAGGACAACGGCGTCACCGATCGTCGGCACCTCGCCGGAGGCGATCCACCTGGCCGAGGAGCGCGGCGCGTTCGGGCGGGTGCTCGCCGAGGCCGGGCTGCCGGCGCCCAAGCACGGCATGGCCACCAGCTTCGCCGAGGCGCACCGGATCGCGGCCGAGATCGGCTACCCGGTGCTGGTGCGCCCGTCGTACGTCCTGGGCGGCCGCGGCATGGAGATCGTCTACGACGACGCCGCGCTCGAGGGCTACATCGCGCGCGCGACCGAGATCAGCCCGGCGCACCCGGTGCTGGTCGACCGGTTCATCGACGACGCGGTCGAGATCGACGTCGACGCGCTCTTCGACGGCGAGGAGCTCTTCCTCGGCGGCGTGATGGAGCACATCGAGGAGGCCGGCATCCACTCCGGCGACTCGTCGTGCGCGCTGCCGCCGATCACCCTCGGCAGGGCCGAGATCGACCGGATCCGCGAGGCGACCGAGGCGATCGCCCGGGGCGTCGGCGTGCGCGGGCTGCTCAACATCCAGTTCGCGCTCGGCTCCGACGTGCTCTACGTGCTCGAGGCCAACCCGCGCGCCAGCCGCACGGTGCCGTTCGTGTCCAAGGCGACCGCGACCCCGCTGGCCAAGGCCGCGGCCCGGGTGATGCTCGGCGAGACGATCGCCGACGCTGCGCGCCGCCGGGGTGCTGCCCGCCACCGGCGACGGCGGCACGCTGCCGGCCGACCAGCCGATCGCGGTCAAGGAGGCGGTGATGCCGTTCAACCGGTTCCGCACCCCCGACGGCAAGCAGGTCGACACGGTGCTCGGCCCGGAGATGAAGTCGACCGGCGAGGTGATGGGCCTCGACGCCGACTTCGGCACGGCGTTCGCCAAGTCCCAGGCCGGCGGCGTTCGGCTCGCTGCCCGACCAGCGGCAAGGTCTTCGTCACCATGGCCAACCGCGACAAGCGGCACATGATCTTCCCGATCAAGGTGCTCGCCGACCACGGCTTCGAGATCCTCGCCACCCAGGGCACCGCCGAGGTGCTGCGCCGCAACGGCGTCGCGGCCACGGTCGTGCGCAAGCACTTCGAGGGCGCGGGCCCGAACGGCGAGCAGACCACCGTCCAGCTGATCCTCGACGGCGAGATCGACCTGGTCATCAACACGCCGAACGGCTCGACCAGCGGCGGCTCGGCCCGCCTCGACGGCTACGAGATCCGCACCGCGGCGGTGATGGCCAACATCCCGTGCATCACCACGGTCCAGGGGCTCGGCGCCGCCGTGCAGGGCATCGAGGCGCTGAAGCGCGGCGAGATCGGCGTCCGGTCGCTGCAGGACTGGGCCGACGGTGATCTACCGCGCCCTCTTCGACCACGTCCTGACCCGCAGCCGACCCGGAGAAGGCGCACCACACGGCGTTCCGGGCGATCCGGGCGGCGCGTCCGGTCGCCGGGCTTCGTCGTACGCCGGGCACGCCGGTGCAGGCGCTGGGGCTGACCTTCCCCAACGTGCTCGGCCTGGCCGCCGGCTTCGACAAGAACGCCGTCGGCATCGACGCCCTCGCCGCGCTCGGCTTCGGCCACGTCGAGATCGGCACGGTCACCGGGGAGGCCCAGCCCGGCAACCCGCAGCCGCGGCTGTTCCGGCTCCCGGCCGACCGCGCGGTCGTCAACCGGATGGGCTTCAACAACGACGGCGCCGAGGTGGTCGCCGCGCGGCTGGCGGCCGCGCGGTCGGCGCGCGGCCGCGGACCGGTGCTCGGCGTCAACATCGGCAAGACCAAGGTGGTCCCCGAGGACGAGGCGGTCGGCGACTACGAGAAGTCCGCGCGGCTGCTGGCGCCGTACGCCGACTACCTGGTGGTCAACGTGAGCTCGCCCGAACACCCCCGGCCTGCGCAACCTGCAGGCGGTCGAGAAGCTCGAGCCGCTCCTGACCGCGCGTGCAGGCGATCGCGGACCGGCGTGCCCGCTGCTGGTGAAGATCGCCCCCGACCTGGCCGACGACGACGTGCTCGGCGTCGCCGACCTGGCGCTCGCGATCGGCCTCGACGGGATCATCGCCACCAACACCACGATCTCCCGCGAGGGCCTGCGCACGCCGGCCGCCCAGGTCGAGGAGATCGGCGCCGGCGGGCTGTCCGGCCGCCCGCTGACCGAGCGCTCGCTCGAGGTGCTGCGGCTGCTGCGCGGCCGGGTCGGCCCGGACCTCACCCTGATCGGCGTCGGCGGCATCACCACCGTCGCGGACGCCCAGGCCCGGCTCGACGCCGGCGCGACCCTGCTCCAGGGCTACACCGCGTTCATCTACGAGGGGCCGCTGTGGCCCCGCCGGATCGTCGAGGGAGTCACCGCATGAGCACGCCGTTCGGAGCCCGCCTGCACGCCGCGATCGCCGACCGCGGCCCGTTCTGCGTCGGCATCGACCCGCACTCCGCGCTGCTGCTCGACTGGGGCCTGACCGACGACGTCGCCGGCCTCGAGACGTTCGCGATGACGCGCCGTCGAGGCGGTCGCGCCGTACGTCTCGGTCGTCAAGCCGCAGTCGGCGTTCTACGAGCGGTTCGGCAGCCGCGGCATCGCCGTGCTGGAGCGGGTGATCGCCGAGTCGCGCGCCGCCGGCGCGCTGGTGCTGCTCGACGTGAAGCGCGGCGACATCGGCTCGACCAGCCAGGCCTACGCCGACGCCTACCTCGACCCGACCTCGCCGCTCGCGGTCGACGCGATCACCGCCAGCCCCTTCCTCGGCTTCGGCTCGCTCGACCCGATGATCGACACCGCCGGCGCCACGACGCCGGCGTCTTCGTGCTCGCGCTGACCTCCAACAAGGAGGGGCCGGAGGTGCAGCACGCGCGGCCGACGACGGCGGCACCGTCGCCGGCCGGATGCTCGACCACCTGCGCCGGCTCAACGCCGACGCCGAGCCGCTCGGCTCCTTCGGCGCGGTCATCGGCGCCACCATCGGCGGACCGACGAGGACCTCGCCTTCAACGGCCCGGTCCTCGCCCCGGCTTCGGCGCCCAGGGCGGCACCGTCGCCGACGTACGCGGATCTTCGGCCGGCCGCCGTCTGCCCAGCTCCTCGCGCGAGGTGCTGCCTCGGCCCGGACCCGGGCGATGCGCGACGCGTGCGCGGCAACGACGACCTGCGGTGAGCGCCCGGTCCTCGCTCTGCGGCCGCTCCTGGCGGCTGCGGCGACCAGGACGCTACTGCGACGCGGTCAGAGCACCAGAGCAGCTGAGCGAGATCTCGGCAGGGGGCCGGACGCGCTGCTCAAGGCCTCGATCTCCGCGACCTGCGACAGGCGCCCGCGACATCCGACGATGGCGCAGCTCGTGGCGGTCGAGGCTCGGAGGCCCTCGACGACGCCGGGGTCGACCGCGACGTACGACCGCGACGCCGCCCGCGGGCTCACCGACGAGCAGGCCGCATCGACGCGCGCGAGGAGCTCGCAGCGGCACACGTGCGGCTCGAGGACCTCGACCAGCAGGCCGGACGTCTGCAGACCCGCTGACCTTGACGGATCCAGGCTCGGGCCCGATTGCTGCTCGGTGGGTCTGACTAGATTGAGCCAACACCCGCTCGACCCCCCATCGCCATCCAGAAGGACCTCGCACGTGGCTCTGCCCCCGCTCACCCCCGAACAGCGCCAGGCGGCTCTCGACAGAAGGCCGCCGCCTCCCGACGGGAGCGGGCCGAGGTGAAGAACCGGCTCAAGAACTCCGGCGCCTCGATCGCCGACGTCCTCTCGCGAGGGCCAGCGCAACGAGGTCATCGGCAAGATGCGGGTCGTCGACCTGCTGCAGTCGATGCCCGGCCTCGGCAAGGTCCGCGCCCGTCAGCTGATGGAGCGGCTCGGCATCGCCGAGAGCCGCCGGGTCCGCGGGCTCGGCACCAAGCAGGTCGCCGCGCTCGAGAAGGAGTTCGCGGCGCGTGACTGACGCGGCCCCGACGCCGAGTCCCGCCTCGTCGTGCTCGCCGGACCGACGGCCGTCGGCAAGGGCACGGTCGCCGCCGACGTACGCGCGCCGACACCCCGAGGTCTGGATCTCGGTCTCCGCGACCACCCGTCCGCCGCGGCCGGGCGAGGAGAACGGCGTCCACTACTGGTTCGTCTCCGACGAGGAGTTCGACACGGATGATCGCCGAGGACGACCTGCTCGAGTGGGCTGTCGTCCACAAGGCGGCCCGCTACGGCACTCCGCGACAGCCGGTCGACCTCGCCCTGGCCTCCGGACGCCCGGCGATGCTGGAGATCGACCTCCAGGGCGCCCGGCAGGTGCGCGAGACCATGGCGGAGGCGCTCTTCGTCTTCCTCAAGCCGCCGTCCTGGGACGAGCTGGTGCGCCGGCTGGTCGGTCGGGGCACCGAGACCGAGGAGGAGCGGGCCCGCCGGCTCGACACGGCACGCGACGAACTGGCCGCCGAGGCGGAGTTCGACGTGACCGATCGTCAACCACGAAGTTCACGCTGCAGCCGACGGAGTTGGTAGCCTTGATGGTGCTCGACTAGAGCCCGTCCGTACGATCCAGTCACAACACTCTGTGAGGCTCATGCGTGTCTGCTCCCAACATCGCCGCCGAGGGCGTCACCAACCCCTCGATCGACGACCTGCTCACCAAGACCGACAGCAAGTACAAGCTGGTCCTCTACAGCGCCAAGCGCGCCCGGCAGATCAACGCCTACTACTCGCAGCTCGGCGAGGGCCTGCTCGAGTACGTCGGCCCGCTCGTCGACACGCACGTCCAGGAGAAGCCGCTCTCGATCGCGCTGCGCGAGATCAACGAGGACCTGCTGACCTGCGAGGACATCGACCCGGCCGAGCTCGCCGCCGAGGAGGCAGCCAAGGCTGCCGCTCGCGAGTCCGGCGCCTCCGTCAGCGAGTGAGATCCTGACCACCAGCACCACGTCCGAGGCCGTGCCCCCAGCGGGGGCGCGGCCCCGTGTCGTTCTGGGGGTGTCCGGGCGGCATCGCCGCCTACAAGGCCTGCGAGCTGCTCCGTCGGTTCACCGAGTCCGGCCACGACGTGACCGTCGTCCCGACGGCGGCGGCGCTGGAGTTCGTCGGTGCGCCCACCTGGGCGGCGCTCTCGGGCAAGCCGGTCGCCACCGAGGTGTGGACCGACGTCCACGAGGTGCCGCACGTGCGGATCGGCCAGTCGGCCGACCTGGTCGTCGTCGCGCCGGCGACCGCCGACCTGCTCGCCAAGGCTGCCCACGGGCTGGCCGACGACCTGCTCACCAACACCCTGCTCACCGCCCGCTGCCCGGTCGTCTTCGCACCGGCGATGCACACCGAGATGTGGGAGCACCCCGCCACCCAGGCCAACGTCGCCACCCTGCGCGGTCGCGGTGCGCTCGTCATCGAGCCGGCCGAGGGTCGGCTCACCGGCAAGGACACCGGCAAGGGCCGGCTGCCCGAGCCGGTCGAGATCTTCGACGTCTGCCGGGAGCTGCTCACCCGGGTCTCGACCGCCGGCGGTCTCGACCTCGCGGGCCGGCACGTCGTGGTGTCCGCCGGCGGCACCCGCGAGTACCTCGACCCGGTGCGCTTCCTGGGCAACCGATCCTCGGGGCTCCAGGGCTACGCGCTCGCCCGTGCCGCCGTCGCCCGCGGCGCCGAGGTCACCCTGGTGGCCGCGAACGTCACGCTGCCCGATCCCGCCGGCGTCAAGGTGTCCGCGTCGAGACCACCGCCCAGCTGCGCGACGAGGTGCTCACGGCGGCTGCATCGGCCGACGCGGTGGTGATGGCCGCAGCTCCCGCCGACTTCCGGCCGGTCGACGTCAGCGACCGCCAAGATCAAGAAGGCCGACGACGGCAGCTCGCCGTCGATCGAGCTGACCCAGAACCCCGACATCCTCCGCGAGATCAGCACGCGACCGGGCCCGACCCGGCGCGGTGATCGTCGGCTTCGCCGCCGAGACCGGCGACGCGACCGGGTCGGTCCTCGACCTGGCCCGCGCCAAGCTGGCCCGCAAGGGCTGCGACCTGCTCGTCGTCAACGACGTCAGCGGGGGAGCGGTCTTCGGCAGCCCCGACAACGAGGCGGTGATCCTCGGCGCAGACGGCGCCGCGGTCGACGTACCCCGTGGCTCGAAGGGCGTCCTGGCGCACGTCATCTGGGACGAAGTGGCCGTCCAGGCTGCAGGACTGAGACCGCCGTCCCGCGATCCGGGACGCCGGATATCGTGTGCGACACCTCAACGAACGCGGAACGGGAGTACAGCTGTGACGGGACGTCTCTTCACGTCGGAGTCGGTGACCGAGGGTCACCCGGACAAGATCGCCGACCAGATCAGCGACTCGGTCCTCGACGCCATGCTCGAGCAGGACCCGCACAGCCGGGTCGCCGTCGAGACCCTGCTGACGACCGGCCTGGTGGTGGTCGCCGGCGAGGTGACGACGACCGGCTACGTCGACATCAAGCAGAAGGTCCGCGACCGGATCCTCGAGATCGGCTACGACTCCTCGCACAAGGGCTTCGACGGCGCCTCGTGCGGCGTGATGGTCGCGATCGGTGGCCAGTCCGGCGACATCGCCCAGGGCGTCGACACCGGGCACGAGAGCCGCACCGGCTCGGTCGACGCGATGGACAAGCAGGGCGCGGGCGACCAGGGGCTGATGTTCGGCTACGCCTGCGACGACACCGACGTGCTGATGCCGCTGCCGATCGTGATCGCGCAGCGCCTCGCCGAGAAGCTCTCCGCAGGTCCGCAAGGACGGCACGCTCGACTACCTGCGGCCCGACGGCAAGACCCAGGTCACCATCGAGTACGACGAGAGCAACAGCCCGGTCCGCGTCGACACCGTCGTGCTCTCCACGCAGCACGCCGAGGAGACCGAGCTCGACGCGCTCGAGGCCGACATCAAGAAGCACGTCATCGACCCGGTGCTCGACACGTTCACCATCCCGTCCGAGGGCTACCGGCTGCTGGTCAACCCGACCGGTCGCTTCGTCGTCGGTGGACCGATGGGCGACGCCGGCCTGACCGGTCGCAAGATCATCGTCGACACGTACGGCGGCATGGCCCGCCACGGTGGCGGTGCCTTCTCCGGCAAGGACCCGTCGAAGGTCGACCGCTCGGCGGCGTACGCGATGCGCTGGGTCGCCAAGAACGTCGTCGCCGCCGGCCTGGCCCGACGCTGCGAGGCTCAGGTCGCCTACGCGATCGGCAAGGCCCAGCCGGTCGGCGTCTTCATCGAGACGTTCGGCACCGGCATGGTCTCCGACGAGGAGATCCAGAAGGCGGTGCTCGAGGTCTTCGACCTGCGCCCGGCCGCGATCATCCGTGACCTCGACCTGCTCCGCCCGATCTACGCCAAGACCGCGGCGTACGGCCACTTCGGCCGCGAGCTCCCCGAGTTCACCTGGGAGCGCACCGACCGCGCCGACGCGCTGAAGGCTGCCGTCGGGCTCTGACCTGCCGCACGATCGACCGCGTCGAGATGCCCCACCCGGGCCATGTCGCCGCGGTCGTTCCTTGCCTAGCGTGACCCCGGGCGCCGTCCCGCGGCCGCTGTCCTGCTGACCCGACGACGGAGACATCGATGGCACCCGCACGCGTTCTCGGCCCGTTCCTGCTGGCGGCGGCTCTGGCCTGCGGCGCACTGGTCGCCGTCGGTGGGACGGCGGCCGCCGCCGATCCCGTGGACCAGGCGCTGCTCCGTCTCGGCCAGGACGCCGACCGGCCGCTGACGATCCGGGGTGAGGGTGAGGGGCCGGTGCAGTTCGTCGGTGTCCCGGCCGCCGCAGAGGTGGACAACCCGGGCGTCCGGGCGTCGACCTCACCGGCCGCGGCGGGCGATGCGGCGATCGCTCGGTACGGGGCTGCCTTCGGTACGACGCAGCCGGGCACGACCGTCGAGCGGACCGCCGTACAGCCGACGAGCACCGGTGACGTGGTGCGCTACCAGCAGCTGGTGGACGGGGTGCCCGTCCTGGGCGGCGACCTCGTGGTCAGCCTGCGCTTGGACGGCGAGCTGTCGTCGGTCCTCGCCCACACCTCGGCCGAGACCCGGGTCCCTCCCGCGGCGCTCAGCGAAGGTGAGGGGGCGGCCGCTGCCCGCGCGACGTTCGTCAAGAGCGCGGGACCGGGAGGTGACATCACCGTCGAGCCGCAGGGGCGCTGGCTCCTCGACGCGAGCCTGGTCAGCGGCAGCGAGTCCGCCCCGGCCCGGAGCGTCTGGCGGTTCGAGGTCACCCGCGGCGTCGACGAGCGCCGGCAGATCCTGATCGACGACCAGACCGGCGGGGTCCTGATGAACGTCGACCAGATCCAGCATGCAGTCGATCGAGTGGTGTGCGACAACGGCAACGGCCTTCAGCCCTCTGACGTCGCCTGCGCCTCCAACTTCGCGCGCACCGAGACCGGCGCAGCGAGCGCGGTCGCCGACGTGAACACCGCCTTCGACCTGAGCGGTGTCGTCTCGACCTTCTACCAGCAGGCCGGCGGAGTCGACCTCACTGCTCTGCTGGGTGTCCCGGTCGGCGGGGTCAAGAGGCTGGCCTCGACCGTGCGGTGGTGCTACGGCGGCGTCGCCTGCCCGTACAAGAACGCGTTCTGGAACGGCAAGCAGATGTACTACGGCGCACGGGTACGCCGGGGCCGACGACGTGGTCGGCCACGAGATCACCCACGGCTTCACCGAGCGGAGCTCCGGCCTCTTCTACTGGGGCCAGTCGGGGGCGATGAACGAGTCGATCTCCGACATCATCGGCGAGATCGTCGACCACCGGAACGTCGACGGCGGGTGACGTCCGCGACCAACTGGGCGCTGGGCGAGGACGTGCCCGACTTCGCGCCGACGGTTGCGCAACATGCAGGACCCGACGCTCTTCGGCGATCCGGACCGGACCTCGAGCCCGAAGTACAAGGCGCCGGAGGCCTGCGTGACGTGCCGTGAACTGCTACTCGGACAGCGACGGGGTGCACACCAACTCGGGGCGTCGGCAACAAGACCTTCTACCTCATCTCGCAGGGCGGCACGTTCAACGGCCAGACCATCACCGGCATCGACGCCGGCGATCCCGCGCTGACCAGGTCGGCGAAGCTGTGGCTGCTGGTGGATCAGTCGCTCTCCTCAGGCAGTGACTACGCCGACGAGGCGTGCGGTGCTGGACCAGAGCTGCCAGGCGCTGCTCGCCGGAGGCTCCGCCGGATTCACCGCCGCCGACTGCGACAGCGTGCACAAGGCGACGCTGGCCACCGAGCTCCGGCTGACGCCCGCCAACAACGCGCAGCCGGCCGACGCAGCGGCGACCTGCCCCTCGGGCACCACCAAGCGGGTGCTCTTCGACAGTGAGACGGGCACACCGGCGGACCAAGTTCACTGCGGGTACGACGTGGTTCCGCGGCCAGGACATCGCGCACTCGGGCGACTCCTCGTGGCGTCCAACGAGCCTGCTTCCGTCGGTGCGAGCTCGTTGACCGTGACGATCGGGTCTCACCCTGCCCGCCGGGGCAGCACTCCTACCTGTTCTTCCAGCGCTGGCACGTCCTCGACTACGTCGACAGCAGCTACTACGACGCCGTGACCGTCGAGGTCGACGACCTGGGCAACGCAGCCCCACCGGTGGACGTGGCGGCCGAGCCGTGGGTGAACGGCCCGACCGACACCATCTCCAGCCAGCACTCGAGTCCAGCCGCCGGGCGCAGGGGCTTCGGCGGGGACACCCGTGGCTACCTGGCCAGCCGGCTCGACCTGTCGACGTTCGCCGGTCGGACGGTCCGGCCCCGGTTCACCATGAACACCGACAACGGTGTCAGCTACGTGGGCGCGGCACTCGACGACATCAGCGTCTACACCTGCGACCCTCCGGCCGTGTCTGCCGGGAAGCCACAGGTGACCGGGACGGCTGTGGTCGGCAGGACCCTGAAGGTCAAGCCAGGCACGTGGCAGCCCTCGGGTGTGACGCTCGGCTACCAGTGGCTGCGCAACGGGACGGCGATCCCGAAGGCGACCAAGGCGACCTACAAGCTCAGCAAGGCCGACCAGGGCAAGCGCATCTCGGTCCGGGTCACCGGGAGCAGGTCCGGCTACACGACGGCGATGGCGACGTCGAAGGCCACCGGCAGGGTGAAGGCCACGTAGGTCCGCCCGACCACTGGCGCCCTCAGCGTCGGCGGTGACTGGTAGAACTGCGCGCCATGACCGATCCCGAGGAGCAGCCCGAGCTGCTGCCCGGGATGGTCCGGGCGACGGTCAAGGCATCGCAGGCCAAGGCGAGGGCGACCCGGGCGACGAAGGCTGCGGCCGCGTCGCCCGCCGCAGTCGACCCGGTGGCGCAGGTGCTCGTCGACGTGCCGCTGGCCCACCTCGACCGGCCCTTCGACTACGCCGTTCCGGCCGCGATGGCCGACGCCGCGGTCCCAGGAGCCCGGGTCAAGGTGCGTTTCGCCGGCCAGGACGTCGACGGGTACGTCGTCGCCCGAGCGGCGACCTCCGAGCACGGCGGCCAGCTGCACGCCGCTGCGCCGCGTGGTCAGCGCCGAGCCGGTGCTGGCGCCGCAGGTCGCCGCCCTCAGCGCCGAGCTCGCCGAGCGGTACGCCGGCACCCGGTCCGACGTGCTGCGGCTCGCCGTACCCGCGCCGGCACGCCACCACCGAGCGCGAGCCGTCGCCGCCCGCCGGTCGCCTGGCAGCACGACGCCGCAGCCGGCGCAGCTGGCCTGGGCCGACCACGAGCCCGGCCCGGCCTTCCTGCGCCACCTGGCCGCCGGCGGCGTCACCGCGGGCGGTGTGGGGCGCCGCCCCGGCGACCGACTGGCCGGCGCTGGTCGCGCACGCCGTGGCCGCGACCTACGCCTCCGGTCGCGGCGCGCTGGTCTGCGTGCCCGACGGCAAGGACGTCGCCCGGGTCGACGCGGCACTGACCGCCGTGCTCGGCGAGGGCCACCACGTCACGCTGACGGCGGACGCCGGTCCGGCCCGTCGCTACCGCGACTTCCTCGCGGTCAGCCGCGGCGCCCGCCGGGTCGTGGTCGGCACCCGCGTCGGCGAGTCTCGCTCCCGTCCACGACCTCGGTCTGGTGGTGATCTGGGACGACGGCGACGACCTCCACGCCGAGCCGCGCGCGCCGTACCCCCACACCCGCGAGACGCTGCTGCTCCGCGCCGAGCGGGAGGGCACCGCCGCCCTGGTCGGCGGGCTTCGCCCGCACCGTCGAGGGCGGAGTACCTCCTCCGCACCGGCTGGGCCCGCGAGCTGGGCCCGGACCGAGCGAGGTCCGTCGCCGGGTCACCGTCGCGATCGCCGGCGACGCCGACCGGCGCGACGTGCACGCCCGCGCCGCCCGGATGCCGCGCGAGGTCCACCTCGCGGTCCGCGACGCCCTCGAGCAGGGCCCCGTGCTGGTGCAGACGCCGCGGCTGGGCTACGCCACGTCGCTGGCCTGCGAGCGCTGCCGCACGCCCGCCCGCTGCGCGGCCTGCCAGGGCCCGCTCGCGCTGACCGGGTCGACCACGACCGCCGGCGTGCCGCTGGTGCGGCACCGTCGCCGAGGCGTGGGCCTGCGCGCGAGTGCGGCCACCGCGGGCTGCGGGCGCCGGTGCTCGGCGACGCGCGCACCGCCGAGGAGCTCGGCCGGGCGTTCCCCAACACCCGGGTCGTCACGAGCAGCGGCGACAGCGTGCTGCCGACGGTCCGGGCCGGGGCGCAGATCGTGGTGGCGACACCCGGCGCCGAGCCGGTCGCGACCGAGGGCGTACGCCGCCGTCGTGCTCCTCGACACCTGGCTGCTGCTGTCCCGCGTCGACCTGCGCGCCGCGGAGGAGGCGCTGCGCCGCTGGGTCAACGCCGCCGGCGCTGGTGCGCCCCGGTGGGCGGGTCGTCGCGGTCGGCGACGCCGGTCATCCCGCGCTGCAGTCGCTGGTGCGCTGGGACCCTGCCGGGTTCGCCGCCCGCGAGACCGCGGAGCGGGTCGAGGCCCACCTGCCGCCGGCCAGCCGGCTGGCGACGATCACTGGGCGAGCCGGGTGCCGTCGACGACGCGCTCACGCTGCTCGCCGCTCCCGAGGCCACCGAGATCCTCGGGCCGGTCGACGTCGGCGAGGGGGAGTGCCGGGTGGTGGTCCGGGTGCCCGCGGGCCCAGGGCCCGGCGCTGTCGCGCGCGCTCGGCGAGCTGCAGCGGGTCCGCTCGAGCCGCAAGCTCGACGCCGTACGCATCCAGGTCGACCCGCAGACGCTGTAGCCGGGCTAGTCGGAGACCGCGTCGATCCCGCGCTGCACGATCAGCGGGTCGGCGTGCCGGACGACGTCGGCGTCCTTGCCGTCGTAGTCGAACTGGGACAGGAAGTGCCGCATCGCGTTCACCCGGGCGCGCTTCTTGTCGTTGCTCTTGATCGCTCGTCCACGGCGCCCAGTCGGTGTCGGTGCGCCGGATCATCGCCTCCTTGGCGGCCGTGTAGTCGTCCCACTTGTCGAGCGACTCGAGGTCGATGGGGGAGAGCTTCCACTGCCGCACCGGGTCGATCTGGCGGATGATGAAGCGGGTTCGCTGCTCGGACTGGGTGACCGAGAACCAGAACTTCGTGAGCGAGATGCCGCTGTCGACGAGCATCCGCTCGAACAGCGGCGCCTGGTCGATGAACTGCTCGTACTCCGGGGGCGAGGCGAAGCCCATCACCCGCTCGACCCCGGCGCGGTTGTACCAGGAGCGGTCGAACATCACGATCTCGCCGGCGGTCGGCAGGTGCTCGCACGTAGCGCTGGAAGTACCACTGGTTCTGCTCGCGGTTGTTGGGCTTGCTGAGCGCGACCGTGCGTGCGTAGCGCGGGTTGAGGTGCTCCATGAACCGTTTGATGGTGCCGCCCTTGCCGGCGGCGTCGCGGCCCTCGAAGAGCAGCACGTGCTTGGTGCCGGTGTCGGCGGCCCACTTCTGGAACTTCAGCAGCTCGACCTGGAGCTGGTACTTCGCCTCGTCGTACTCCTCGCGCGGCATCCGCTCGTCGTACGGGTAGTTCTCGCGCCAGGTGTCGACCGCGCGGCCGTCGGGGTCGATCAGCACCGGGTCGTCGTCGTGGTCCTCGCCGATGGTGTGTCCGTCGATGTGGAGGCGGTCGATGTAGGCGCGAACGTCTTGCAGCATGCGCCAACGGTAGCCACTCGACTTGAACGGGGGGTGACCTCCCTAGACTGGCGGCTCCGTCTGACTGCAAGGAGTTCCGTGCCCATCCAGCCGATCCGCCTCTTCGGAGACCCGGTGCTGCGCAAGCCCGCGCTCGAGGTCGTGGACTTCGACAAGGAGCTGCGCCGACTGGTCGCAGACCTGACCGACACCATGCTCGACGCCCCCGGCGCCGGGCTGGCGGCGCCCCAGATCGGCGTCGGGCTCCGGGTGTTCACCTGGAACGTCGACGGCGAGGTCGGTCACCTGGTCAACCCGCGCCTCGACCTGTCCGAGGAGCTCCAGCACGGCCTCGAGGGTTGTCTGTCGATCCCGGACCTCAGCTTCGAGTGCGCCCGCGCTCTGGCGGTGGTCGCCACCGGTTTCAACATGCACGGAGAGCCGGTGCAGATCGAGGGCTCAGACCTCCTCGCCCGCGCGATCCAGCACGAGACCGACCATCTCGACGGCGTGCTGTTCGTCGACCGCCTCGACACCGCTGGGCGCAAGGCCGCGATGCGGGCGATCCGCGAGTCGGAGTGGTTCGGCCTCGAGGGCCCGACGGTCAAGATCTCGCCGCACGCCACGAACGGACTCAGTCTCTGATGCGGCAGTTCCTCTGATGCGCCTGGTCTTCGCCGGCACCCCCGAGGTGGCCGTTCCCGCCCTGGACGCCGTCGCCGCGTCCGACCACGAGCTGGTCGGTGTCGTCACCCGCCCCGACGCGCCAGCCGGCCGGGGCCGCAAGCTGGTGGCCAGCCCGGTGGCGCAACGGGCCGCCGAGCTCGGCGTACCGGTTCTCAAGCCGTCGCACCCGCGCGATCCCGACTTCCAGGCCGAGCTCCGCGCGCTCGCTCCCGATTGCTGCCCGGTCGTCGCGTACGGCGCGTTGCTGCCGCAGTCGGCCCTCGACATCCCGCCGCTGGGCTGGGTCAACCTGCACTTCTCGGTGCTGCCGGCGTGGCGCGGTGCGGCACCCGTCCAGCACTCGATCTGGGCCGGTGACGAGGTTTCCGGCGCCACGACGTTCCGGATCGTGAAGGAGCTCGATGCGGGGCCGACGTTCGGGGTGATGACCGAGCGGATCCGCCCGGCCGACACCTCCGGCGACCTCCTCGGGCGGTTGGCCGAGGGCGGTGCCGGGCTGCTCGTCGCGACCCTCGACGGCCTCGCCGACGGCTCCCTCGAGGCGCGCCCGCAGCAGGCCGAGGGGGTCACCTTCGCACCCAAGGTGCTCGTCGAGGACGCCCAGGTCGACTGGACCCGGCACGCCGTGCTCATCGACCGCCAGGTGCGCGCCTGCAGCCCCGCGCCAGGTGCTTGGACGACGTTCGCCGGCGAGCGGGTCAAGCTCGGCCCGGTCACCGTCACCGACCAGCAGCTGGCTCCCGGCGTACTCGCCGTGGGCAAGAAGATCGTCATCGTCGGCACCGGCACCCACGCCGTCCAGCTCGGCGAGGTCAAGCCGTTCGGCAAGCGCGAGATGCCGGCGGCCGACTGGGCGCGCGGTCTGCGCATTGAGACGGGCGCTGGTTTCGATGAAAGCTGACCGTGGGGTCGCTACCGTCCTGACCATGACCTGCGCTGCCGAGAAGTCCGAGGATGGCTGAATCCCGTTCTCGGGGGAAGCAGAACGAGGGGCGAGCACGTGGTCCCCGCACCAACGTCGACCCGGCGCGCCTCGCCGCGTTCGAGGTGCTCAAGGCGGTGCGCGTCGATGACGCGTACACGAACCTGGTGCTGCCGTCCGTGCTGCGCGAGTTCGGACTGAGTGGTCGCGACGCCGCGTTCGCCACCGAGCTCGCGTCGGGCACGATCCGCCGCCGCGGCACCTACGACGCCATCCTGGCGGCCTGCGTGGACCGGCCGATCGGCAAGGTCGAGGCCAAGGTGCTCGACGCGCTCCGCCTCGGCACCCACCAGCTGCTGTCGATGCGGGTGCCCACCCACGCGGCGATCAGCACGACCGTCGACCTGGTCCGGATGAAGGTCGGCTCCGGGGCGGGCGGCTTCACCAACGCCGTGCTGCGTCGGGTCTCCGAGCAGGAGCTCGCCGCCTGGATCGGCCGGGTCGCGCCCGATCCACGGGTGGCGCCGACCCGGTTCGCGTCGATCGCCTACAGCCATCCGCACTGGGTGGTCGACGAGCTGCGCGATGCTGTCGGGACCGAGGAGCTGTACGACCTGCTGGCCGCGGACAACGAGCCGCCCCGGGTCCACCTGGTCGCCCGTCCGGGCCGGGCCACCCGCGAGGAGCTGCCCGGCACCCCCACCCGCTTCTCGCCGTACGGCATGGTGCTCGAGGGGGGAGACCCCGGCCAGGTGCCGGCCATCGCCGAAGGCCGCGCCGGCGTGCAGGACGAGGGCTCGCAGCTGGTCGCCATCGTGGCTGCGTCCGCACCGGTCGAGGGTCGCGACGAGCGCTGGCTCGACCTCTGCGCCGGTCCGGGCGGCAAGGCCGCTCTCCTGGCGGCGCTGGCCGCGGAACGCGGTAGTCGGCTGGTCGCCTCCGAGCGGCAGCCGCACCGGGCCGTGCTGGTCCAGCGATCGCTGTCCGGAGCCGCGGGCGTGCTCGGCGTGGTGGCCGCCGACGGTACGGCGCCGCCGTACCGTCATGGCGCCTTCGACCGGGTCCTGGTGGATGCGCCCTGCACCGGCCTCGGTGCCCTGCGCCGCAGACCCGAGTCGCGCTGGCGGCGCCGCTCGGACGACCTGGTCAGCCTGGTGCTGCTGCAACGCCGCCTGGTCGGGGCAGCACTCGACCTGACCCGCCCCGGTGGAGTCGTGGTCTACGCGACCTGCTCACCGGTGCTGGCCGAGACCCAGGGCGTGGTCGCGTCGGTGCTCGAGAGTCGACGTGACGTCACCCTCGAGGACGCCTCGGCGCTGCTGCCCGACGTGCCCGACTGTGCCGGCCCGCTTCCCGGCACGGTCCAGCTGTGGCCACACCGGCATGGCACCGATGCCATGTTCATGGCTGTGCTCCGCAAGAGCTGACCCGGGACCAAGCCCTAGATTGGGTCCATGCCCTCGAAACCGCCCATGGTCGAGATCGAGGTCGACGACCGGGTGGTCCGGGTCAGCAACCCCGACCGGGTCTACTTCCCTCCGACGAGGGCAGGTGGGCCGGCGGCGACCAAGCTCGACCTCGTCGAGTACTACCTGTCGGTCGGCCCCGGCATCGTCAACTCCCTTCTCGAGCGTCCCTGCATGCTGCACCGGTTCCCGAAGGGACTGGCCGGTGACAAGGTCCACCAGAAGAGGCTGCCCCACGGTGCCCCGCCCTGGGTCGAGACCGTCCAGCTGCACTTCCCGCGCTGGAACCGCACCGCCGACGAGCTCTGTGTCACCGAGCTCGCGTCGGTGATCTGGGCGGTGCAGATGTCGACCGTCGAGTTCCACCCGTGGAACAGCCGCCGCGAGGACACCGAGCGGCCCGACGAGTGGCGCATCGACCTCGATCCCGGCCCCGAGTGCGACTTCGACACGGTCCGTCGCGTCGCGCATGTCGCTCATCAGGTCCTCGACGAGCTCGGCGCGGTGGGCTTTCCCAAGACCAGTGGTGGCTCCGGGATGCACGTCTACGTCCGGATCCGGCCCGACCACGGCTTCAAGGAGGTACGGCGGGCCGCGCTGGCCTTCGCGCGCGAGGTCGAGCGGCGCGCGCCGCAGGACGTGACGACGACGTGGTGGCGCAAGGACCGCGACCCGCGCCACCTCTTCGTCGACTACAACCAGAACGCCCGGGATCACACGATCGCGGCGGCGTACTCGGTGCGCGGCGTCCCCGATGCCCGAGTCTCGACCCCGATCCGGTGGGACGAGGTCGACGACGTCGACCCGCACGACTTCACGATCTTCACCGTCCCGCAGCGCTTCGAGCGGCTCGGCGACCTGCATGCGCACATCGACGAGCAGGTCTTTGCGATCGAGCCGTTGCTCGAGTGGGCGGACCGCGACGAGCGCGACGGGAAGTCTCCGCCGGCGGACCCGGAGGAGTAACGGCGCATGATGTTCGGTGCGCGGGGGTAGGAGCGCAGGTAGCGCAGCTCGTCCACGCGTCGACCTCCGGGAGTCAACATGGATGCAGGACCCGAGCTCAAGAAGAGCCTGACGCAACGTCAGCTGTCGATGATCGCCATGGGCGGGGTGATCGGCGCCGGGCTCTTCGTGGGCTCGGGCGCGGTGATCGCCGCCGCGGGGCCGGGGGCATTCATCACCTACGCGATGACCGGCGTCCTGATCATCATGGTGATGCGGATGCTCGCCGAGATGGCGGTGGCCAACCCGTCGACCGGCTCGTTCGCCGACTACGCCCGCGACGCGCTGGGCGGCTGGGCGGGCTTCTCGGTCGCCTGGCTCTACTGGTACTTCTGGGTGATCGTGGTCGGCTTCGAGGCCGTCGCGGGCGCCAAGATCATCCAGTACTGGATCGACGTGCCACTGTGGATCTCGGCGCTCATCCTGATGACGCTGATGACGGCGACCAACCTGATCTCGGTGTCCTCGTTCGGCGAGTTCGAGTTCTGGTTCGCCGGCATCAAGGTGGCCGCCATCATCTTCTTCATCGTCCTCGGTTCACTCTTCGTGTTCGGCATCTGGCCGGACAAGAGCCTCGACTTCAGCAACCTGTGGGACCACGGCGGCTTCCTGCCCAACGGACCCAGTGCGCTGACCGCAGGGGTCGTCACCGTGATCTTCTCCATGGTCGGCGCCGAGGTGGCGACGATCGCCGCGGCCGAGTCCGAGAACCCCGAGCGCGCGGTGGCGAAGGCCGCGAACTCGGTGATCCTGCGGATCTCGCTGTTCTTCGTCGGCTCCGTCTTCCTGCTGACCGTGATCCTGCCCTGGGACGACGTGGATCTCGGCGCGTCGCCGTTCGTGGCCGCCTTCACCGAGATGGGGATCCCCTACGCCGACGACCTGATGAACGCGGTGGTGCTCACCGCGGTGCTGTCCTGCCTGAACTCCGGCCTCTACACCTCCTCACGGATGCTCTTCGTGCTCGCCGCCCGACGTGAGGCCCCGGCGGTGCTCGTGAAGGTCAACCAGCGCGGGGTGCCGATGCCGGCCATCCTGGCGTCGTCGGTGGTGGGGTTCCTCTGCGTCATCGCGGCGGCGATCGACGAGAACGGGGTCTTCACGTTCCTGCTGAACTCCTCCGGGGCGATCATCCTGTTCGTCTACCTGCTGATCGCGATCTCCCAGATCACCCTGCGCCGGCGCGCCGATCCGGACTCGCTCACGGTGAAGATGTGGCTCTTCCCCGTGCTCTCCATCCTCACCGCCGTCGGCATCGTCGCGATCCTGGTGCAGATGGCGCTCGATGCGGACGTCCGGTCCCAGTTCGTCCTGAGCCTCCTGTCGTGGTGCGTGGTGCTGGTGCTCTTCGTCGTGAACAGGTACGTGCTGGGTCGTCGGCCCGACATCCAGGCGACCGCTCCGACGGGGGAGGCGCACCGGGTGCTCGTGCTCGCCAACGAGACGGTCAACTCGGCCGAGCTGCTCGACGAGCTGCGCCGGATCGACTCCTCCGGCGCGGCGACGTACTTCGTGTGCGTGCCGGCGAGCCCGGTCGAGACCGGGCAGGCGAACGTCAGCGGCCCGTTGCAGGTCTGGGACGCGACGGCGGCGGCCGCCGAGACCCGGCTGGAGGACACGCTCGCGACGCTGCGCTCGGAGAACCTCAGCGCCGAGGGGGCCTTGGGCGACTACCGACCACTGCGAGCCCTGACCGCGGCGGTGGAGAGCTTCGCGCCGGACCAGATCGTGATCGCGACGAGGCCACTGGCGGACTCGGTGTGGCAGCGGTACGACGTGGTCGAGCGGGCCCGGAGCGCCTGGTCGATCCCGGTGACGCACGTCGTGGCCGCTTCGGTACTGGCGAAGGACTAGGCCGTGACGGTCCTCGCCGGATGTGGCGTGAAGGAGAGTGGGGCGTCGTCGCTGGCGCTGGCCGCGATGCTCGCTCGCTCCTACGGGGAGGACGTGGTGGTGGCGGTCGTCGTGGCCGAGGCGTGGCCACCGACCCCGGAGCGCATCGATGCCGAGTACCGCGACTACCTCATCCGTCGTGGTGAGGAGACCCTCGAACAGGCTCGGCGCTGGATGCCCGACGACATCTCGGCGACCTTCGTCCTCCAGCAGGCCGCATCGATCCCGGCCGGGCTGCTCGAGGTCGGTGCACAGCACCAGGCGACCGCCCTCGTCCTGGGCTCGGCGGAGAGTGGCGGTCTGGGGCACGTGGCCCTCGGCAGTGTCGCCCAGCGGATCGTGCACAGCTCCCAGGTCCCGGTCGCCTTCGCGCCAGAGGGCTTCCGACCCGATCCGGGAGGCCGGGTCAGCCGGATCACCGCCGCGTTCGGCGGGGTCGCGCACGACCGGGACGTCATCATCGCTGCCGCGAAGGCCGCCGCGACGGCGTCGGCGTCCTTCCGGATTGCGTCCTTCTCCGTGCGGCCGCGGATGGTCTTCGCCTCGACGATGGCCGGATCAGGCGAGGACCTGGTCGTGGACCAGTGGCAGGCGCGGACCCGGCAGGTGATCTCGGATCAGCTGGCCGAGGTACGCCGGCTACCGGACGTCCCCGCACCGCTGGAGGTCCTGATCGGCGACGGCCACGACTGGCGGGAGGCCATCGGGCACGGGGACTGGGGGGCCGGCGACATCCTGGTCATCGGATCCGGCTCCAGTGGTCCGCTCGCGTCGGTCTACCTCGGCGCGCGGGCCTCGAAGATCCTGCGGAACACTCCGGCGCCCGTCGTACTCCTGCCGCGCATCCACAACCTCACGGTGAATGAGAGCTAGCCGCCGATCTCTGCGGCCCGCAGGTGCACCATCTCGACGATCACGTCGTCGGGGACCGGTCGGTCAGCGGAGAACTGGACCGATCCCTTCGACCGGGTGAACTCCGCCAGGCGGTCGGCCAGGGCATCGAGGACCGGCGGACTGAACGGGTAGATGGACAGGTGCTTCTTCGTCGCCTGCACCGCGAACAGCGGAGACCCGTGGGCCTTGAGTGCAGGCATCCCGTAGCTGGTGCCCTCGACTGCGTCCGGTGCCGCTGCGACCGCGATCTCCCACGCGTGGGAGATCGCGGCCTGGTCGGCGCCGTCGGTCACCGTGGCGAGGTAGGTGGCGAAGGTGGTCATGCACCCACGGTAGGCGCTCACTAGACTCCGGCGCGTGGGCCACATCCAGATCACGCCGAGCATCCTGAACGCCGACTTCGCCCGGCTGGGCGCGGAGGTCGCCCGCATCGGCAGTGCGGACTGGGTGCACGTCGACGTCATGGACAACCACTTCGTCCCGAACCTCACCTTCGGCCCCACCATGGTCGAGGCGCTGGCTCGCTCGACCGACCTGCCGCTCGACGCGCACCTGATGATCGAGGATGCCGACAGCAACGCCCTGGCGTACGTCGAGGCCGGCTGCGGCTCGGTGACCTTCCACGTCGAGGCCGCGAAGGCACCGGTCCGGCTGGCCCGCGAGATCCGCGCGCACGGTGCACGCGCGAGCATGGCGCTCAAGCCGGCGACGCCGATCGAGCCCTACGAGGACCTCCTGGCCGAGCTCGACATGGTGCTGATCATGACCGTCGAGCCCGGCTTCGGCGGCCAGAAGTTCCTCGACATCTGCCTGCCCAAGATCCGCCGCGCGCGTGCGCTGATGGACAAGCACGGCGTCGAGACCTGGCTCCAGGTCGACGGCGGCGTCTCGCTGGACACGATCGAGCGGTGCGCCGAGGCCGGCGCCGACGTGTTCGTGGCGGGCTCGGCGGTCTACTCCGCCGACGAACCCGACCGGATGATCGCCGAGCTGCGGGCCAAGGCCGCGGCGGCTTCGGTCTGATCGGCTCGCGCGAGCAGGGTCTCGACGTGGCCGGCGAGCAGGCTCCGGGCACGGTCGAGCTGCATCGGCTCGTCGCCCGAGCAGACGGCTTCGCGCAATCCATGCATGATGGCGAGGGTCACCTCCAGAGCATCGGTGTCGAGGCGTCGGTCGGTGGCGCGATCGAGCACGTGACGTTCCTCCCCGCGCACGTCCCTGACTGTGCCACGGAGGTCCGGGTTGGAGCGGGCCAGCTCACACCAGGACAGCCACACCCGGGTGCCGTCGATCGTGGCCTCGAAGCTGTGGCCGGGGGAGTCGTCGTCGAGCGGCAAGAAGGCCAGGACCCCATCGGTCCAGACACGCTCAGAGATGCTGCTCACCCAGATATCCCCGGACCATTGCGCGAGCAGGTGGAGCAGCCGGGGCCGGTTCTCGTAGTGGCTCGTGAGGCTGCCGAGACTGATCCGTGCTTCGGAGGCCAACGCCCGGAGCGTCAGGCCACCGAGTCCGCGTTCGAGGAGGATCTTGTTGGCGCTGCGTAGGACCACCTGGGTCCTTACGTCGTGGTCGATGAGATGAGGCATGCCGCGAGTCCAGCACGATCGGCACGGCCGCGGATCGCGTCCTCCACAGCTTTTCGGTTGATAGAACGTTCGATCATCCGAAAACACTGTGGATGGCCACCCGTCCGACAGGCACACTTGCTCGGTGCTCCTGACCATCTCGACGACCCTCTCACCGGCCCGCGACCTCGGGTACCTGCTGCACAAGCACCCCGACCGGGTCCAGGAGTTCCCGCAGTCCTTCGGCGCCGCGACGGTGCTGTTCCCCGAGGCGAGCGACGAGCGGACCACCGCCGCGCTGATCCTCGGCGTCGACCCCGTGCGACTGGCTCGGTCGAGGCCGCGGAACGCTCCCGACTTCAGCCTCGCGCACTACGTCAACGACCGGTCGTACGCCGCGTCCTCGCTGTTGGCGGTCGCGCTCGGAGACGTCTTCACGACCGCCCGCAGTGGTCGCTGCAAGGCTCGTCAGGAGCTTGCCGACACCGCGATCCCGCTCGAGCTCGAGCTCCCGGTCCTGCCCTGCCGCGGCGGTGCCGACGTCGCCCACCGGCTGTTCGAGCCACTGGGCTGGACCGTCGAGGCCGAGCCGCTGCCTCTCGACGAGCGGTTCCCGGAGTGGGGCGACTCCCGCTACGTCCGGCTCCGGCTGGCCGGCACGGTCCGCCTCGCCGACGCGCTCAACCAGCTCTACGTCCTGCTGCCGGTGCTCGACGAGTCCAAGCACTACTGGCAGGCCGCTGACGAGGTCGACAAGCTGCTCCGCTCCGGCGGCGACTGGCTGGCCATCCACCCCGAGCGCGAGCTGATCACGCCGCCGCTACCTGGCCCGGACCGGCTTGGCCAGGCTGGCTCTGGAGCGGCTGGCTCTGGAGCGGTTGGCCGAGCTCGACGAGGAGTCGACCAAGGAGGTAGAGCAGGCCGACCGCCCGACGCCGCTCAACGTCCGCCGCCGAGACGCCGTCCTCGAGGCACTGACCGAGCTGAGGGCCGGCTCGGTCATCGACCTCGGCTGCGGACAGGGGCAGCTGGTCGCGGCCCTCCTCAAGGATCCGTCGTACGCGAAGGTCGCCGGCATGGAGGTCTCCAGCCACGCGCTCCGGCAGGCGAGCCGTTCGCTGCGGGTCGACGACATGGGAGAGCGTCAGTCCGACCGGCTCGAGCTGTTCCAGGGCTCGCTCACCTATGAGGACCCACGTCTGGAGGGGTACGACGCCGCCGTGCTGATGGAGGTGATCGAGCACGTCGACCCGTCGCGACTCGGCGCCCTCGAGCACGTCGTCTTCGGCAGCGCCCGGCCCGGCGCGGTCCTGGTCACGACTCCGAACTCCGACTACAACCCTCGCTACGAGCACCTGGTCGGCAGGCGACACCCGGACCACCGCTTCGAGTGGTCCCGGGCCGAGTTCGCTGCCTGGGCCGACGGGGTGGCGGAGCGGTACGGCTACCCGGTCGAGCTGCGCGGCATCGGCGATGCTGACCCGGAGCTCGGCGCACCGACGCAGATGGCGGTGTTCCGTCGTGGCTGAGGGTGGAGGAGGGCGAGTGATCTCAGTCCCCGAGCACGGCCTGGTGCTCCTGGTCGGTGTGTCCGGCAGCGGCAAGTCCACCTTCGCCGCCCGCCACTTCCTGCCCACGCAGGTCATCTCCAGCGACTTCTGCCGCGGACTGGTCGCTGACGACGAGAACGACCAGGACGCCACCCGTGATGCCTTCGACGTCCTGCACTACATCGTCGGGACCCGGTTGCGGCGCGGGCTGCTGACCGTCGTCGACGCCACCAACGTCCAGCAGCACGCCCGGACCAGCCTGATCGAGCTCGCCAAGGAGCACGACGTGCTGGTCGACGCGATCGTCCTCGACGTACCCGAGGCCCTCGCGCAGGCGCGCAACCGGCAACGCCCGGACAGGGACTTCGGTGTGCACGTCGTGGCCCGCCAGCACCGCGACCTGCAGAAGGGCCTGTCCCGGATGGCCAAGCGGCTGCGGCGTCTCCACGTGCTCCGCGGCGAGGACGAGATCGCGGCGGCGACCGTGGTCACCGAGCGGTCCTGGAACGACCGACGCGGTCTCACCGGGCCGTTCGACATCATCGGCGACGTGCACGGCTGTGCCTCCGAGCTGCGCACCCTGCTCACCGAGCTCGGCTGGCTGCTCGACCTCGACGACCAGGGCCGGGGGATCGGGGCCACCCACCCGGAGGGACGTACGGCGCTCTTCGTCGGAGACCTGGTCGATCGCGGGCCGGACACTCCCGGCGTGCTGCGCCTGGTGATGGGGATGGTGGCCGCCGGCACCGCGCTGTGCGTGAGCGGCAACCACGAGGCCAAGCTGGTCCGCGCGCTCAAGGGCGCCGACGTGACGGTCTCCCACGGCCTCGCCGAGTCGCTCGCACAGCTCGCCGACGAGCCGGACGACTTTCGTGCCGCCGCGCTTGCGTTCATGGGCGGGCTGGTCAGCCACTACGTGCTCGACGACGGTCGCCTCGTCGTCGCGCACGCTGGGCTCAAGGAGGCCTACCAGGGCCGGTCGTCGGGCCGGGTCCGCGCGTTCGCGCTGTACGGCGACACCACCGGCGAGACCGACGAGTTCGGGCTGCCGGTGCGCTACCCGTGGGCACGGGACTACCGCGGCTCGGCGATGGTCGTCTACGGCCACACCCCCGTCCCGGAGACCGAGTGGGTCAACAACACGATCTGCCTCGACACCGGTGTCGTCTTCGGTGGCACCCTGACCGCACTGCGCTACCCGACCAAGGAGATCGTCGCCGTCCCTGCCGAGCAGCAGTGGTTCGAGCCGGTCCGCCCTCTGGGTCCCGCCGCCGTCGAGCGCGGAGCGGGGACGCTTCGCCTCGACGACGTGCTCACCCCTGGCGGCCCGACCTGGCTGACCACCACCCACGCCGGGAAGGTCAAGATCCCCGAGGAGAACGCCGCGGCCGCGCTGGAGGTGATGAGCCGGTTCGCGGTCGACCCGCGCTGGCTGGTGCACCTACCGGCCACGATGGCGCCGGCTCCGGCGGCCCAGGAGGGCGCCTTCCTCGAGCATCCCGAGCGTGCCTTCGACGCCTACGCGAAGGCCGGGGTCACCCGAGTGGTCTGCGAGGAGAAGCACATGGGCTCGCGCGCCATCGTGGTGCTCGCACGCGATGCCGAGGTGGCAGCGGCACGCTTCGGAGTCACGGACGGTACGGCGGGCACGGTGTACACCAGGACCGGACGACCGTTCTTCGATCCGGCGCTCACCGCGACCCTGGTCGACCGCCTCCGACGTTCCTGTGATCCGCTCTTCGCCTCCCTCGGCTCCGACTGGCTGGTCCTCGATGCCGAGCTGCTCCCGTGGTCGGCCAAGGCACTGGGGCTGGTCCGCGAGCAGTACGCCTCGGTCGGCGCCGCCGCCCACCACGCGCTGCCTGCGGTCCAGGCCGTGCTCGCCACCGCTGCCGCCCGTGACCTGGACGTCGGGGACCTCGCGGCCCGCACGGCACGACGTACGGCCGATGCGGAGGCCTTCCGCGACGTGTACGCGGCGTACTGCGGTCCGGTCGACGGCCTCGACGGGATCACCCTCGCGCCGTTCCAGGTGCTCGCCGCCGAGGGGCGCGCGCTCGCGATCACCGAGCCGCACCCCTGGCACCTCGATCAGCTCGCCACCATCGCGAGCGCGGAGATCACCCCCACGCGGCACCGCTTCGTCGACCTGTCGTCGACCGAGGATCGGGCCGCTGCGACCGACTGGTGGCTGGAGATGACCGACGCCGGCGGAGAGGGCATGGTCGTCAAGCCTGCCCACCTGGTCGGTGGTGGTGTCCAGGCCGGGCTCAAGGTCCGCGGTCGCGAGTACCTCCGCCTGGTCTACGGCCCCGACTATCTCGACTCGCTCGACCTGCTGCGCGGCCGCAACACCGGCAAGAAGGGCAGCCTCGCGATCCGCGAGCACGGCCTCGGGCTCGAGTCGTTGAGCCTCTTCGTCGACCGTGCGCCGCTCTGGCGGGTGCACCAGGCGGTCTTCGCCGTGCTGGCCCTGGAGTCGGAGCCGGTGGACCCTCGGCTGTAGGCCGCGATCCGGTGTGGCAGACTTCAACCGACGAGTTTTCAAGCTCGCGTGCTCTGGGGTCGGTGCAATTCCGAGCCGGCGGTGACTGATCGATGTCTGTTCAGAAGTCCGCGACCCGGTCACCGCCAGTGACCGGTTGACCAGGTGTGATTCCTGGACCGACGGTTAAAGTCCGGATGGGAAGTGCACGCAGGTGTCCTCACGTACGTCCTCGTGTGCGACCCGTCCAGCCCCGGAGTTCGTGATCGGACACGAGGGGCCATCCCATGAGCACCACCGCAGCCGAGCAGGCGGCGATGCAGCGCGCCCTCGTACTCGCGGCGACTCCCGGCGTCCCGCCCGGTCCCAACCCGCGGGTGGGCTGCGTGCTGATCGACGACGCCGGTGCGACCGTGGCGGAGGGCTTCCACCGCGGCGCCGGCACCCCGCACGCGGAGGCCGACGCGCTCGCCCGGGCGGGTGACCGGGCCGACGGCACGACGGCCGTCGTCACCCTCGAGCCGTGCAACCACACCGGCCGCACCGGCCCGTGCGTGCAGGCGCTGATCGGGGCCGGCGTTCGACGGGTGGTCTTCGCCCAGGCCGACCCCAACCCGACGGCCGCCGGGGGAGCCGACACCCTGCGTGCCGCCGGCATCGAGGTCGAGTCGGGACTTCTGTCGGCCGAGGCGGGACTTCTGAACAGGATCTGGACCTTCGCCGTCGAGCACGGTCGCCCGTTCGTGACCTGGAAGTTCGCGACCACCCTCGACGGCCGTAGCGCCGCCGCAGACGGCACCAGCCGCTGGGTCTCGAGCACGGCCGCTCGGATCGACACCCACCGGCTCCGCGCCGCGTGCGACGTGATGCTGGTCGGCACCAACACGGTTGCCATCGACGACCCGCTGCTCACCGTCCGCGACAGCGACGACCGCCCGCTGCCCGTCCAGCCGCTGCGGGCCGTCATGGGGGAGCGTGACCTCCACCCGGGTCGTCGGATCTTCGACGACCAGGCGGAGAGCATCCACCTCCGCACCCGAGACCCGCACGCCGCGCTGGCCCGGCTGTACGCCGGCGACCGCCAGCACGTCTTCCTGGAGGGCGGCCCCACCCTGGCCGCCGCGTTCCTGGAGGCGGGCCTGGTCGACGAGATCGTCGTGTACGTCGCCCCGATGCTCCTCGGCGCCGGCCGCTCCGCAGTCGCCGACCTCGGGATCACGACCATCGCCGACGCGTTCCGACCCCAGGTCACGGACATCACCGTGCTCGACGGGGTCGACGGCGAGGAACCCAACATCCGCATCACCATGACGCCCACCCCGGTGGTTGAGGAGGTTGCGCAGCAACCGTCTCGAAACCCCGTGACCCAAGAGGAGACCTGACATGTTCACCGGCATCGTCGAAGAGCTCGGCACCGTCGCGTCCATCGAGGACCAGGGCGACGCGATCAGGCTGAGCATCCGCGCGACCACCGTCATCGAGGACGCCTCTCTCGGCGACTCGATCTCGGTCAACGGCTGCTGCCTCACCGTCGCGGTCCGCGACGGCGACACCTGGACCGCTGATGTCATGCAGGAGACTCTCGACAAGACCAGCCTGGCCGGCGTCAAGCCGGGTGACTCGGTCAACCTCGAGCGTGCGGTCACCGCCCACACCCGGCTCGGTGGCCACATCGTCCAGGGCCACGTCGACGGCGTCGGCACGATCCTGGGCCGCACCCCGAGCGAGCACTGGGAGCTCGTCGAGGTCTCGTTGCCGACCGAGCTGGCCCGCTACCTCGTCGACAAGGGCTCGATCACCGTCGACGGTGTGAGCCTGACCGTGGTCGAGGCGAAGGACGCGAGCTTCACCGTCAGCCTGATCCCCGAGACGCTGGCCCGCACCACTCTCGGGTCCCGCCAGCCCGGGAGTCGCGTCAACCTCGAGGTCGACGTGATCGCCAAGTACGTCGAGAAGCTGCTGCCCTTCAGCAAGGAGCAGGCATGAGCCTCTCCACGCTGTACGACGCCCACCTGACCATCTCGGGCCACCCGATCACCTGGCGCGAGATCGTCGGCAACGCGTTCGGCTTCGCCTCGGCCGTCGGCGGCCTGCGCCGCCGGGTCTGGGCCTGGCCGGTCGGCATCGTCGGCAACGTGCTGCTCTTCACCGTCTTCATCGCAGCCACCTTCGACGCCCAGGCCCAGCAGCCGCTGTTCGGCCAGGCCGGCCGCCAGGTCTTCTTCATCATCACCAGCATCTACGGCTGGCACCGCTGGCAGCAGTCCAAGACCGACCGGCTGAATCGTGGCGGAGACGGCGGCGACGTCCCCGCCATCGACCCGCGCTGGGCCACCGCCCGGGAGCGGGTCGCCTACCTGCTCGCCACGGCCGCCGGCGTGCTCGTGTTCCAGTGGATCTTCTCCGTGGTCGGAGCAGGCTGGCCGGCCCCGCGCTGGTACTTCTGGTGCGACGCCTGGATCTTCGTCGGCTCGATGCTGGCGACCTTCGCGATGGCCCGCGGCTGGAACGACTTCTGGCTGGCCTGGATCGCTGTCGACCTGGTCGGCGTACCGCTGCTGTGGCACTCCGGCTACTACCCCTCCGCGATCCTCTACGTCTTCTACGGCGGCCTGTGCGTCGTCGGCTTCATCACCTGGTGGCGCGCGACCGCGTCCACACCGGGTCAGCAACTCCGAGAGAAGGTCTCCGCATGAGCACCCACGAGCCCAACCACGAGGGCATCCGGCTCGACACCATCGAGCGCGCGATCGCCGACATCGCCGCAGGCAGGGCGGTCGTCGTCGTCGATGACGAGACCCGCGAGAACGAGGGCGACATCATCTTCGCCGCCAGCAAGGCGACCCCGGAGCTGATGGCGTTCACGATCCGGCACAGCAGCGGGGTCATCTGCGTCCCGATGCCGGCCGACATGCTCGACCGGCTCGAGATTCCGCTGATGACGCCGCACAACAAGGACAAGCTGCGTACGGCGTACACGATCTCGGTCGACGCCCGCGACGGTGTCAGCACCGGCATCTCCGCCGCAGACCGGGCCCACACGGCGCGGGTGCTCGCCGACTCGGCGACCGAGCCGTGGGAGATCACCCGGCCCGGTCACGTCTTCCCCCTGCGCTACCGCGCGGGCGGTGTGCTCGTCCGCCGCGGGCACACCGAGGCCGCGGTCGACCTGGCCAGGCTCGCCGGGCTCACCCCCGCCGGCGTCCTGGTCGAGGTGGTCAACGACGACGGGACGATGAAGCGCGCTCCCGAGCTGCGCGCGTTCGCCGACGAGCACGGCCTCGCGATGATCTCGATCGACGACCTGGTCCGCTACCGGCGCCGCCACGAGAACCTCGTCGAGCGGGTCGCCGAGACCCGGCTGCCCACCCGCCACGGCGACTTCACGGCGTACGGCTACCGGATCACCGTCGACGACTCCGAGCACATCGCGCTCGTGTACGGCGACGTGTCCGGCTCCGCCGATGCGGGGGGAGAGCCGGTGCTGACCCGGGTCCACTCCGAGTGCCTGACCGGCGACGTCTTCGGCAGCAGCCGCTGCGACTGCGGCCCGCAGCTCGACGAGGCGCTGGAGCGGATCGTCGAGGAGGGCCGCGGTGTGGTCGTCTACCTGCGCGGTCACGAGGGCCGGGGCATCGGCCTGGTCGCCAAGCTGCAGGCCTACCAGCTCCAGGACGGCGGCCGCGACACGGTCGACGCCAACCTGGATCTCGGCCTGCCGGCCGACGCCCGCCACTACGGCACCGCCACCCAGGTGCTGCGTGACCTCGGCGTCACCAACGTGCGGCTGATGACCAACAACCCCGACAAGGTCGACAACCTCGAGGACTTCGGGATCCACGTCGCCGAACGGGTCGGCCTCACGCCGCACCCCAACGACCACAACATCGCCTACCTGCTGACCAAGCGCGACCGGATGGGCCACGACCTGCCCAACCTCGCCGCGGACGCCGCCGACCTCGCACAGAACGGAGCCTGACCATGGCCGGACACGGAGCACCCGACCAGGAGCCCGTCGACTGCAGTGACCTGAAGGTCGCCGTCGTCGCGGCGAGCTGGCACATCCAGGTGATGGACGGCCTGCTCGCCGGGGCCGAGCGCGCGCTCGCCGACTACGGCGTCACCCAGCACCGCACCGTCCGCGTCCCGGGCACCTTCGAGCTGCCGGTCGTCGCGTCCGCGCTGGCGGCCCAGGGCTACGACGCCGTGATCGCGCTCGGCGTCGTCATCCGGGGCGGCACGCCGCACTTCGACTACGTCTGCAACGCCGCCACCGACGGGCTGGTCCGGGTCGGGCTCGACCACACGGTCGCGGTCGGCTTCGGCGTGCTCACCTGCGACAACGACGAGCAGGCGCTGGAGCGCGCCGGGCTGGAGGGGTCCAAGGAGGACAAGGGCTACGAGGCGACGTCGGCCGCGCTGCTCACCGCCCGGACCCTGGCTGAGGTCGCCGGACGCACGCCGTAGGCTCACTGTCCGTGAAGACGTTCGACGAGCTCTGGACCGAGCTGCAGGACAAGGCCCGGAACCGCCCCGAGGGATCCGGCACCGTGCGCGAGCTCGACGCCGGCGTCCATTTCATCGGCAAGAAGCTGGTCGAGGAGGCCGCCGAGTCCTGGATGGCGGCCGAGCACGAGGGCAAGGAGCGCGCGGCTGAGGAGATCAGTCAGCTGCTCTACCACGCCCAGGTGCTCATGCTCGCGACCGGCATCGAGCTCGACGACGTCTACGCCCACCTCTGAGGAACAGACCGATGGCACTTCTCCGCGTTGCGGTCCCCAACAAGGGCTCGCTGTCCCAGTCGGCCAGCGAGATCCTGCGCGAGGCCGGCTACCGGCAGCGGGACGACGCCAAGCAGCTGACGCTGACCGACGCCGAGAACGGCGTCGAGTTCTTCTACCTGCGCCCGCGTGACATTGCTCTGTACGTCGGCGAGGGCACCCTCGACGTCGGCATCACCGGCCGCGACCTGCTCCGCGACTCCGGCGCCAAGGCCGAGGAGGTCACCGGGCTCGGGTTCGGACGCAGCCGGTTCCGGTTCGCCGGACCCAAGGGGTCGTTCTCCGACCTCAGTCAGCTGGCCGGGACCCGGATCGCCACGTCGTACGTCGGCGTCGTCCGGGCTTTCCTCGAGGAGCGCGGCATCGACGCCACCGTCGTCCGGCTCGACGGCGCGGTCGAGACCAGCATCCAGCTCGGTGTCGCCGACGTGATCGCCGACGTCGTCGAGACCGGCAGCACGCTTCGGCAGGCCGGGCTCGAGGTCTTCGGCGAGACGATCCTGGAGTCCGAGGCGGTCCTGGTGACCCGCGGCGGCGAGGTGCCGTCCGACTTCGGAGTCTTCAAGCGGCGCATCGAAGGCGTCCTGGTCGCCCGCAGCTACGTCATGATGGACTACGACATCGAGTCCGCGAACGTCAACGACGCGGTGGCGCTCACGCCCGGCATCGAGGGTCCGACCATCGCTCCGCTTCATCGCGAGGGCTGGGTGGCGGTGCGGGCGATGGTCCCGAGGGCCGGCTCCCAGCGACTGATGGACGAGCTGTTCGACATCGGGGCCCGCGGCATCCTGCTCACTGACATCCATGCCTGCCGTCTCTGAGCCTTCAGCGCTGGTCGCGCTGCCCCACACCTGGCGGCCGATGGGCGTCCGGGTCGCCGCCGCGGTGCTGGGTGGCGGCCTCCTCCTGGTGTGCGCCCTGGCCTGGATCGGCTTCGACGCAGAGACCCGCGCCAGGTTCACGGCGTTCCAGCGCGGCACGCTGGTGTTCTTCGCGCTGCTCGCCTTCTCCCTGTTCTACGCGCTGGTCCGGTCCCGGGTGGTGGCCGAGGAGAGCCGGCTGGTCGTGGTCAACGGCTATCGCCGCCATGAGTACGAGTGGGCCGAGGTCATCGCGGTGCACCTGCCCCGGGGCGCGCCGTGGGTGACCCTCGACCTGGCCGACGGCACGACAGCGGCGGCGATGGGCATCCAGGGCTCCGACGGCGACCGGGCCCGGCGGGCGGTGCGCGAGCTGCGCGCCCTCGTCAACCGCTGACCACGAGGTCCGCTCGCTCGCGGGTGGAGCTCCGGGCGAAGTTCTCCTGCTCGGCGACCGCCCAGGCCTCCCAGTACGGCGCGAACGTCTCGCCGTCGCGCTCGAGGCCGCGTCTCATCCGGAGCTCACGGGGTGCCTCCACCCAGACCAGCACGGTGGCGAGATCGGCGACCGTGAGCGAGCCTGACCCCACTCCCTCGAGCACGAGCAACGAGCTCGGCGAGACCATCACCGTCTCGGCATACGCACCGAGGACCCAGTCGTAGCGGCGGAACTCACCCGATCGGCCTCCGGCGAGCGGACGCAGGAGACCGCCGAGCTGTGCGTCGACGGTGGGCAATCCCGTCCAGCCCTCGACGAGGTCGTCCATGTGCACCACCCGCGCCCCCGGCTCGAGCCGGAGGAGATGCTCGGCGAGCGTGGTCTTGCCGGAGCCCGACGGTCCGTCGATGCAGATCAGCCGACCGTCGCCCAAGGTGGCGGGCCGGCCGCGGGCCAGGTCGAGGACCGCCTGCGCCGGCTCAGAAGGCCTGTCCACACCCGCGGTAGCTCGGGACGGACTCGACGAACTCGCTGCCGGAGAGCAGGTGCACCGTCATGGCGTGCTCGAAGGGCTCGCCGGACTTCGCGGGGCGGAACCACACCAGGTCGCCGATCTCCAGGTCGGCGGCAGGCGGCCCGGTGAGCGGGCTCTGCACCTCGCCGGCACCCTCGAGCCCGGTGAGCTCGAGACCGGCCGGCGCCCAGGGCAGTGGCTGCCGGCTGGGTCCGGTGGGGCCGGACGCGATGAGGCCGCCGCCGTGGACAGTGACCATGTCCGGCGAGGGACGTCGGGTGACGGGCAGCCCGAAGAACGACGCCGGGCGTGGCTCGAAGGAGCGGTAGTGATCGAAGAGCGTCGGCACCAGCAGACCGGAGCCGGCCGCGATCTCGGTCACCGCCGGATCGGCGGCAGTCGCCTGGACCGAGCCGGAGCCCCCGGCGTTCCAGAACTCCAGGTCGGTGATCTCGGCCAGCGCCTCGGCGATCTCGCGACGTCGTACGGCGAGCTGGCCCATGGACAGCGACTTGATCCGGCGCACGATCATCGACCGGGCGCGCGCGGTCGGCAATGAGTCGGGCAGACCGGCGACCTGTCCCTCGTACGTCATCGCACCGACCAGCCGGAAGCCGTCGCGGCGATCGATCTCGCGGGCCAGGGCGACGATCGCAGCGGTCTCGTGCAGCGGCGAGCGCTTCGGACCGACGTGCTGTCCCGCCATCTTGAGACCGGCATCGACGTCGATGCAGAGCCGGACCGGGACGGCGGGGGAGGAGCGGACGCTGTCGATGATGTCGAGGTGGGCGACGTTGTCGACCATCAGGGTGATCGCGGCCGCGGCGGACGGGGAGGCGACCAGCTCGGTCAGCGCGCCGCGGTCCACCGTGGGGTAGGCGACCACGATGTCGTCGCAGATGCCCTGGTCGTGCAGCCAGAGTGCCTCTCGCAGGGTGTAGCCCAGGACCCCCTCGAAGCCGTCACGCGCGAGCACCCGGCTGATCAGCGCGGGGATCCGCAGCGACTTCGAGGCCACCCGGATCGGCTTGCCGCCCGCCCGGCTGAGCAGGTCGTCGGCATTGGCGTCGAACGCGTCGAGGTCGACCACGAAGACGGGGGTCGACAAGGGGACGGCCTGCTTGGCGACGGCGTCGTCGAGCCGGGTCCAGAGCAGGTTGCGGTCCACCGCGGACTGGTTCGCCATCACTTGATTCCTCGCTTGCGCAGCAGCGCCTCGATCTCGGCCATGTCGTCATCCGCCACGGCGGGCGCGCCCCGTCCGCTGACCTGCTTGGCGGACGGCGTCGTACCCACCTGTCCGGCGGAACTGCCGGACTGGCGCCTGCGAAGGATGCCAGACACCACGAACAGGCCGGCGGACACCCCTCCCAGGACCACCCCGAACCACACCAGCGGGTTGAACACCAGGTGGCCCGCCCAGGTGGTGATCTCGTTGATGATCCCGGTGAACATCTGCAGAGTCTTGGTGAAGTAGGCCGCCCCCGGCAGCAAGGTGAAGCCGAGCGCCCGGAGTCCGGACGCGACGCCACGGCGCCGGAACGCGGACCACGTCCAGATCCCGCCCGCGATGGTCAGGCTCAGCGCCAGTGCTGCCCAGGAAGCGTCGTCCACAACTCCAAGCGTCCCACACGCCCCTGCACGGACCGCCCTCCCCGGATTCGCCGTGCCTCATCGGGTCCGGGAGAATGGGGCTGTGCCGAAGCCCGAGACCGCCGCCGAGCGCCGGATCCCCGATCCAGGCTTCCCGGATGACGACGGTTCCGCGTCCGCGGAGCTGACCGACGCGCTGACCGACTGGGCGGCCAGCCCCGCGACGTACCCCGAAGCAATGGCAGCGCTGCAGCGAAGCCGCCTCCTGGTGCCGGTCGTGGCGATGCTCGGCGAGGTCGAGCTCGACGAGGCCGGGCTCGCCCATGACAAGACCAGCGACATGGCCACCGTGCTGATCCAGGGCGCTGACGGCCGGCTGGCGCTGCTCGCCTTCACCGGCTCCGCGTCGATGAGCACCTGGGACGCCGGGGCCCGCCCGGTGCCGGTCTCGGCCGCGCTCGCGGCCCGCTCCGCGCTCCAGGACGGCGCCTCGGCCCTGCTGGTCGACGTCGCCGGTCCGGTGCGGTTCGTCGTCGAGGGTGACGACCTGCGCGGCCTGGCCGAGGGGTGGACCCTGACCCGAGTCGCCGGCGGCCTCGCCTGGATTCGGCCAGTCGGGGAGTCTTCGGCTAGCATCTAGTCTCGACCGATCAGTTCCGTCCGATCCACCCAGTGGGCCGAGCGGCACCGATCTTCAAGCGGAGGCTCAGCACGATCGTCTCCCACCCGCATCGATCGCCGCAGCACCATCGCACAGGTCGTCGGGTCCGGTCCCGAAGGTGTAGGCCTCCGGCACGGACGAACCGTGACGGCGACGTACGGCATTCGGATGACATGCCCACGTGTGGGAGATGTCGCGACTGGCTTCCGCTTGCACCAGCGGAAGCCTTTGTTTCATTTCGGACCTCCTCACGGGGATCCGATGGGGGCAGGGACTTCCGGTCACATTGCCACCAGGAGGACACATCAGCACCGAGTTGCGAATCAACGATCGGATCCGGGTTCCCGAGGTCCGTCTCGTTGGACCCAACGGGGAGACCGTCGGCATCGTCCCGACGGACCAGGCCCTGAAGCTCGCCCAGGAGGCCGACCTCGACCTGGTCGAGATCGCGCCGCAGGGCAAGCCGCCAGTCTGCAAGCTCATGGACTACGGCAAGTTCAAGTACGAGAACGCCCAGAAGGCTCGCGAGGCGCGTCGCAACCAGACGAACGTGATCATCAAGGAGATGAAGCTTCGTCCGAAGATCGACGCTCACGACTACGAGACCAAGAAGGGTCACGTCGTGCGGTTCCTGCGCGCCGGCGACAAGGTCAAGATCACGATCATGTTCCGCGGTCGCGAGCAGCACCGGCCCGAGCTGGGCTTCCGGCTCCTCCAGAAGCTTGCCGAGGATGTGACGGAGCTGGGCTTCGTCGAGTCCTCGCCGAAGCAGGACGGCCGCAACATGATCATGGTGCTCGGCCCGCACAAGAAGAAGGCCGACGCCAAGGTCGACCTCAAGGCCGACAAGGACGCCAAGGCTGCCGAGCGGGCAGCCCTCGTCGCCGATGAGCAGGCCGAGCGCGACGCCGCGCACGCTGCTGGACCGGTGGCACAGAAGAAGGAGCGCGGACGCTCCGAGAACCTCGATCCTGAGATCGAGGCCTGAGACCCGCGGCCGGTAGTCCGGCCGTTGCAACAACTCGCTGGTCGAGACCCACTTGCTTGTCGAGCATGTCGAGACCACGACCAGTAGGACGAGAAGAGAGAGCTGAGATGCCGAAGAACAAGACGCACTCCGGTGCGAGCAAGCGCTTCCGGGTGACCGGGTCGGGCAAGATCCTTCGCGAGAAGGCTGGCAAGCGCCACAACCTCGAGAAGAAGGCCTCCAAGGTGACCCGTCGCCTGACCGGCACCGTCGAGGTCGCCAAGGCCGACGTCCCGCGCGCGAAGAAGATGCTCGGTCTCTGACCGACTGTCCGCACCCGATTCAAGTCAGCAACAAGGAGTAAGACAGTGGCACGCGTCAAGCGGGCGGTCAACGCCCAGAAGAAGCGCCGTACGACCCTCGAGCGCGCCAGCGGTTACCGCGGCCAGCGCTCGCGTCTGTACCGCAAGGCCAAGGAGCAGGTCACTCACTCCCTGGTCTACAGCTACAACGACCGGCGTAAGAACAAGGGCAACTTCCGCAAGCTGTGGATCCAGCGGATCAACGCTGCGGCGCGCGCCCAGGGCATGACCTACAACCGGTTCATCCAGGGCCTGCACCTCGCCGGTGTCGAGGTCGACCGCAAGATCCTGGCCGAGCTCGCCGTCAACGACGTTGCCGCGTTCAACGCGATCGTCGAGACCGCGAAGGCTGCCCTGCCCGAGGACGTCAACGCGCCCAAGGTCTCTGCGTAACTCGGTGGTTGAGGAAGGCGCGCAGCGCCTGTCTAACTCGGTGGTTGAGGAAGGCGCGCAGCGCCTGTCTCGAAACCTCCTGACCGCGGGCAACTCCCGTGTCAAGGAGGCCCGGAAGCTCAGCCGCCGCTCGGAACGCTCCGAGCGGCGGCTCTTCCTTGCCGACGGCCCGAAGGCCGTCGAAGGAGCCCTCGGCGTGCCTGGCTGCGTGGTCGAGGTGTTCGCCACGCCGGCAGCCACCGAGCAGTACGCCGACCTGGCGGCCGCCGCTCCGCTCTGGACCCTGGTCGACGACCGGGCCATCGACTCGCTCAGCGACAGCGTCACCCCGGCCGGTGTCGTCGCGGTCTGTCGCTTCCTCGATCGACCCCTGGCGGACCTCCGGTGGGAGAAGGCGCGCTGGCGCCGTCCTCGGTGGTTGAGGAAGGCGCGCTGGCGCCTGTCTCCTCGGTGGTTGAGGAAGGCGCGCTGGCGCCTGTCTCGAAACCCCGCCTGGTCGCGATCTGCGCCGACGTCCGCGACCCCGGCAACGCGGGCACCGTGATCCGCTGCGCGGACGCTGCCGGCGCCGATGTCGTGGTGCTCGCCGGCAGCTCGGTCGATGTCTACAACCCCAAGACCGTGCGGGCCAGCGTCGGGAGTCTCTTCCACCTGCCGATCGCCGTGGAGCACGACGCGGCCGCTGCCGTCCGTGCTGCCCAGGCCGCGGGCCTCCAGGTGCTGGCGGCCGACGGGTCGGGCGAGGCCGACCTCGACGACGCCGACGAGCTGCTGGCCGCGCCGACCGCCTGGCTCTTCGGCAACGAGGCCTGGGGTCTGCCCGACGATCTCGCCGCGCTGGCCGACCACCGGGTCCGGATCCCGATCCACGGCCGCGCCGAGAGCCTCAACCTCGCCACTGCGGCCGCGCTGTGCCTCTACGCGTCGGCCCGGATCCACCGACGCCAGTAGGGTGGCCGGCGTGAGCCAGGCGGACCTCGACGCACTCGCGGACGGCGCCGTCATCGCCGGTCCCGACGGACGAGTCAGGGCGATCAACATCGCGGCCGTCCGGCTCCTCGGCTCGGCCGCGGACGACGCGATCGGGCGCCCCCTGGCCGACGTGCTCGCGCTTCAGGGCCAGGACGGTCGCGACTGGTGCTCGACGAACTGCCCGTACGCCGGGCTGCCCACCCGGAGCGCCGTGCCCGAGCAGACCTGGTTGCTGGCCGACGGCACCGAGGTCCTGGTGGTGGCTCGGATCGACCGTCCGGCGCTCGATCGGCCGGTCGATCAGGTGGCCGTCAGTCTGCGCTCCGGGCGCGGCCGGGCCCGACTGGACCGTGGGCGCTCCGACCTGGTGGCGACTGTCGCTCACGAGCTGCGCTCGCCGCTGACCGGCGTGAAGGGCTTCGTGCACGCGCTGCTCAACCGCTGGGACAAGCTCAACGACGACCAGAAGAAGCTGATGCTGATGACGGTCGTCTCCGACGCCGACCGGCTCAGCCGGCTGATCGCCGAGCTGCTGGATGTGGCCCGGATCGACACCGGGCGCCTGCAGCTGTACCCGCGCCCCTCCGACCTGGTGGTGCTGACCCGTCGGGTGGTCGAGTCGGTCGCTGCCGGGACCAGCCGGGTGATCGTGCTCGACGCGGCCGAGGGGCTGCCCGAGGTCCTCGTCGACCCCGACAAGATCACCCAGGTCGTGACCAACCTGGTCGAGAACGCGGTTCGGCACGGCTCCGGCACGGTGCGGGTGACGCTCGGGCAGGCGCGTGTCGACGGTGGTGAGAGCGTCCAGCTGACGGTGGACGACGACGGCGACGGGATCTCGCCGGAGCTGCGTCGACGCGTGTTCACGAAGTTCTGGACGGCGGGCACCAGCGGCGGCTCGGGTCTCGGCCTCTACCTGGTCAACGGGCTGGTGCGCGCGCACAGCGGGACGGTCTCGATCGGGGACGCGCCCGGAGGGGGCGCGCGGATCGTCGTACTCCTGCCGGCGGCGTCAGCCTGAGCCGCGCCCACCACAGACCGCCCAGAAGCTGTCCGCCGGTGACCAATCAGGCTGCTGCGACGATGAGGGCGGGGGCGGCGATGGTGCGCTCGAGGTGGCGTGACTTCACCTCCTGATCGTGCGGCGCCGGGCCGAGGCGGGGAACCGGTTCGCGCATGGTGCGGTGACCTTCCTAGACTTGCCTGGTTGCACGCGCGCTCGAGAGGCAGACATGTCGGGACCGAACACCGATTACGACCCCGTGGAGGTCACCCCGTTGAAGTCGGAGGAGGTCGAGGCTGCCCGCGACGCCGCCCTCGCTGCCATCGCTGGAGCAGGGGATCTCGCCGCCCTCAAGCTGGTCCGGCTCGAGCACACCGGTGACCGGTCCGAGCTGGCGCTGGCCAACCGCGAGATCGGGGCGCTGCCGCCTCAGGCGCGCAAGGAGGCCGGCCAGCGGATCGGCCAGGCTCGGGGTGCCGTCAACCAGGCGCTCGCCGCCCGGCAGGTGCTGCTCGAGGCCGAGCACGAGGAGCGGATGCTGGTCGAGGAGACGGTCGACGTCACGCTCCCGACCGATCGTGTGCCCACGGGCGCCCGGCACCCGATCACCACCGGTGCCGAGCTGATCGCGGACATCTTCGTCGCGATGGGCTGGGAGGTCGCCGAAGGCCCGGTCATCGAGGCCGAATGGCTCAACTTCGACGCGCTCAACCTCGGGCCCGACCACCCGGCCCGCACCATGCAGGACACGTTCTGGACCGAGCCCTCGGACAACCACCTGGTGCTGCGCACCCACACCTCCCCGGTGCAGGCGCGGACCATGCTCACGAGCACGCCCCCGATCTACGTCGTGTGTCCCGGTCGCGTCTTCCGCACCGACGAGTACGACGCCACCCACAGCCCGGTGTTCCACCAGGTCGAGGGCCTGGCCATCGACGAGGGCATCACGATGGCCAACCTCAAGGGGACCCTCGACCACTTCGCCGCCTCGATGTTCGGCGAGGGGATCAGCACCCGCTTCCGGCCGTCGTACTTCCCGTTCACCGAGCCGAGTGCCGAGGTCGACCTGGTCTGCTTCGTGTGTCGGGGTGCCGGCGTGCTCGACGGTGGACCGTGCCGTACCTGCCGCGGCGAGGGCTGGATCGAATGGGGTGGCTGTGGTGTGGTCAACCCGCGGGTGCTGACCGCCTGCGGCATCGACGCGGAGCGCTACACCGGCTTCGCGTTCGGCATGGGCATCGACCGCACGCTGATGTTCCGCCAGGGGATCGAGGACCTGCGCGAGCTCTTCGAGGGCGACATCCGCTTCACCACCGCTTTCGGAACGGAACTCTGATCAGATGAAGGCCCCAGTCTCCTGGATCCGGGAGTACGTCGACCTGCCGGCCGACGTCACCACCGAGGATCTCGCCGCCCGGCTGACCGCGCTCGGGCTCAAGCTCGAGGCGATCGAGAAGCCCGGCGACCAGATCACCGGCCCGCTCGTCGTCGGCAAGGTGCTCACGATGGAGCCCGAGCCGCAGAAGAACGGCAAGACCATCAACTGGTGCAGCGTCGACGTCGGCGACGCCAACGGCACCGGTGAGCCGCAGGGGATCGTCTGCGGCGCCCACAACTTCGCCCCCGGTGATCTCGTGGTCTGCATCCTTCCGGGCGGCGTGCTGCCCGGCGACTTCCAGATCTCCGCGCGCAAGACCTACGGCCACCTGTCGGCCGGGATGATCTGCTCCTCACGCGAGCTCGGCCTCGGTGACGACCACGACGGCATCATCGTGCTGCCCCCGGACTCGGGTGTGCCCGGCGAGGACGCCTTCGAGGTGCTCGGCCTGAGCGACGAGGTGATCGAGTTCGAGATCAACCCCGACCGCGCGTACGCCCTGTCGCTGCGCGGCGTCGCCCGGGAGGCGGCACTGGCCTACGGCGCGCCGTACCGCGACCCCGGTGACCGGAAGGTCCCCAAGCCCAACGCCGAGGGCTACCCGGTCGAGATCGAGGACCCCGCGGGCTGCCCGGTCTTCGTGGCTCGCAAGGTCACCGGGTTCGACCCGGCAGCGGCCTCGCCCGACTGGATGGTGCGCCGGCTGACCCAGGCCGGGATGCGCCCGATCTCGCTCGCCGTCGACGTCACCAACTACGTGATGCTCGAGATCGGCCGCCCGATCCACGGGTACGACGCCGACAGGCTCACCGGACCGATCCGGGTCCGCCGGGCCCGCGACGGAGAGCGCCTGACCACGCTCGACGGGACCGACCGGGCGTTGTCGGTCGAGGACCTGGTCGTGACCGACGACTCCGGGATCATCGGTCTCGGTGGGGTCATGGGCGGTGCGACCACCGAGATGTCTGCGACCACGACGTCGGTGCTGGTCGAGGCGGCCCACTGGGACGCCACCTCGATGTTCCGCACCGGCAAGCGCCACAAGCTGACGTCCGAGGCAGGCAAGCGCAACGAACGCGGCGTCGACCCACTGGTCACGCAGGCCGCGGCCGACCGGGTCGTCGAGCTGCTCACCACGTACGGCGGCGGCACGGCCGATGCCGGCGTCACGGTGGTCGGCACCCCGCCTCGTCAGCCGGAGATCTCGATCTCCTACGACCTACCCGCCCGGGTGACCGGCATGCCGATCGATGCCGCAACCGTCGTGGCCAACCTCGAGGCCGTCGGCTGCCGGCTCGACAAGCAGGACACCACCGTCGCGGCGACCCCGCCGTCGTGGCGTCCCGACCTCTGCGACCCCTTCGACCTGGTCGAGGAGGTCGCCCGGATCGTCGGCTACGACCAGGTCCCGTCGGTGCTGCCCCGCGATGCCGCCGGGCGTGGCCTGAGTCGCGAACAACGGCTGCGGCGCCGGATCGGCCGCACCCTGGCCGGGGCCGGTTGCGTTGAGGTGATCAGCTTCCCGTTCGTCGGGGACGCCGCGTTCGACGCCCTCGGCCTGCCGGCGGACGACGTGCTCCGCCGGACGGTCCGGATCGCCAACCCGCTCTCCAGCGAGGACCCGTCGTACACGACGACGCTGCTGCCGGGACTGCTCAAGGCTGCGGCCCGCAACGTCGGTCGCGGCGCGCCGGGGGTGTCGCTCTTCGAGACCGGCACCGTCGCGTTCCCGGTCGATCGCGGTCCGGCGCCGATCTACGGTGTCGACCGGCGTCCGAGCGATGACGAGCTCGACAAGCTCTTCCAGGCGTTGCCCGAGCAGCCGTTGCATCTCGCGGTCGTGCTCTCCGGTGAGCGCGAGCGCGCCGGCTGGTGGGGTGCTGGTCGTGAGGCCGGCTGGTCCGACGCGATCAGCATCGTCCGTCGCCTCGGCACCGAGCTCGGGGTCGAGATCGAGGTCGTCTCCGCGACGCGCGCACCTTGGCATCCGGGCCGCTGCGCTCAGGTGCTCGTCGACGGTGTGGAGCTCGGCCACGCCGGTGAGCTGCACCCCAAGGTCTGCCAGGCGTTCGGTCTGCCGGCCCGGAGCGCGGCCGTCGAGATCGACCTCGACCTCCTGATGCGGCACGCCCGCGACGTCACTCCCGGCCCCGACTTCTCGACCTACCCACTGGCGAAGGAGGACGTCGCCCTGGTGGTCGACGCCACCGTCACCACGGCCGACGTCGAGGCGGCGCTGCGCGAGGGCGCCGGCGACCTGCTGGAGTCGATCCGGCTCTTCGACGTCTACACCGGCGACCAGGTCGGCGAGGGGCACAAGTCGCTGGCCTTCGCACTGCGCTTCCGAGCGTCGGACCGCACCCTCACGGAGGAGGAGACGACGGCCGCGCGCGACGCGGCCGTGGCGCTCGCTGCCGAGCGGACCGGTGCCGTCCAGCGCTGACGGACCGCGCGTCCCTCGGCTCGCGGTCCTCGACGATGTCACCTGGCGCGGCGAGCCGGTCCCGGGGGAGCGCACCCACGCACTGCTGCGGAGTCTGGCCGACGCCGGCCCGCGCGGCCTGTCCGAGACAGCTCTGGTCGAGGAGATCTGGGCCGACGACGTGCCGGCCAACCCGACGAAGGCGCTCCAGGTCGTCGTCTCGCGGGCGCGGTCCGCGACGAGCGCGGATGCGATCGAGCGGACCCCCCGGGGCTACCGGCTGGCGCTCGCCGAGGTCGATGTCGATGCCTGGGCGCTGCGTCCTGAGGGTCTGCGGCTCGCCGCTGCCGGCGACTACGCCGCGGCACTGCCGCTCCTGGAGCGCGCGGACTCCGACGACGACGTGGTCGGCGCGCTGCTGCGCTCGGTGGCCGGCGTGCACGGCGTACCCGCCGCGTTGGAGCGCTACGAGGCCTACCGCGAGGACCTCGCGGATCGCCTGGGCATCGACCCGAGCCCGGAGTTGCAGGCACTGCACACCGAGCTGCTCGCCCGCGACCGACCGGTGCGCGAGGGCCTTCTCTTCGAGGCCTCTCGGCTGATCGGCCGCGAGGATGACGTGGTCGCGCTCGAGGGGATGATCCGGACCTCCCGGGTCACCTCGATCGTCGGCCCCGGCGGCCTGGGCAAGACCCGGCTCGCCCACCTGATGGGCCGGCTCGCCGAGCAGCCCGTCGTGCACTTCGTCGAGCTCGCCGGCGTCACTTCCCCGGAGGGCGTGGCGGTCGAGGTCGGCGACGTGCTGGGGGTGCGCGAGTCCGTGGCCGGCCGCCTGGCGGCCGCTGCGCGGCGTACCGACCTCGTCGGACGCATCGTCGACCAGATCGGCACCGCCCCGGCCTTGCTCATCCTCGACAACTGCGAGCACCTCGTCGACGCCGTCGCCGACCTCGTGCAGGTGCTGGTGACCCGCACACCCGCGCTGCGGGTGCTCACCACGACCCGCGCTCCGCTGGGGATCGGGGCCGAGCGGGTCTACCAGCTGCCCCAGCTCGGGCTCGACGACGCCGTCGAGCTCTTCACCGAGCGGGCGACCGCCGCGCGGCCCGGTGTCCGGCTCGACGCCGGAGAGGTCCGCTCGTTGGTCGAGCGGCTCGACGGGCTCCCGCTCGCGGTCGAGCTGGCCGCAGCCAAGGTCCGGGTGATGTCGATCGCCGAGATCGAGCGGCGTCTCGAGAACCGCTTCGCGCTGCTCCGCGGCGGGTCGCGGGAGGCCCCCGAGCGCCACCAGACCCTGCTCGCGGTCATCGACTGGAGCTGGAACCTCCTCGGCGAGGAGGAGCGCACCGCCCTACGCCGGCTCTCGATATTCCGCGACGGGTTCTCCCTCGGCGGCGCCGAGGCTGTGGTCGGCGATGCGCTGGGACCGTTGTCGAGCCTGGTCGACCAGTCGCTGGTGACGGTCGTGGAGGGCGCTGGGGAGCTGCGATACCGGCTCCTGGAGACGGTGCGGGAGTTCGGACAGATGCAGCTGATCGACGCCGGCGACGACGCCGAGACGATCGCCCGGCTGCGTGACTGGGGCCTCGTCTTCGCAACCCACACCCACGGTCGGCTCTTCGGACCGGATCAGGTCGACACGATGGGCGAGATCCGCAGCGAGGAAGGCAACCTCGTCGACCTGCTCCGCCGTTGCCTGCGCGACCGCGATGCCGACGGCGTCGTCGTGCTGGTCGCCTGCCTCTCCGACTTCTGGACCATCGAGGGCAGTCACCTCAAGGTCGTCAACATCTCCGCCGACGTCGAGGACGTCATCGTCGCGGCCGCGATCAGTCCCGAGCTCGAGGACGCGTTCCGGGCGACCCTGGTCGCCGTGGCCTTCAACTCGTTGATCTTCTCCGACGCCGTCGTCGGCCCGGTCTTCGACCGGCTCGAGGAGGTCGGACCCGGCACGGGACGCACCCGCGCCGAGGTTGCCGCCACTGTCCTGCTCGCGGCTCGCCTCAGCATCGGCGAGGAGCGGCTGGACGCCCTCGAGGCACTGTGCGACAACGACAACAACGGGATCGCGCAGACCGCACTGCAGTGGCTCAGCCAGCTCCACGAGAACCAGGGTGACGTCCGGCTGGCGCAGGAGCGCGGGCTGGACGCCCTGGCCCGGACCGACGCCGCCGACGGTCCCTGGACCGCGGCCCTGGTCCGGGCACAGCTCGCCGGCTTGACCATGCAGGTCGGCGACCTCGACGGTGCGATGGTCTACGCGCGTGACTCCATCCCCGTCATGGAGGCGCTCGGCGCGCATGAGGACGTCGGCCAGCTCAAGGCCGTCCTCGCTGTCGGGGCCATGGAGGCGGGTCGGCTCGAGGAGGCCGAGCGGATCTTCGACGAGATCGAGGCCCAGGACCTGGGCGCAGGCATCTTCGGCGGGGCGGTCATCCTGCTCTGCGGCCGCGCCGAGCTCGAGCTGGCGGCAGGCCGCATCGAGGCCGGGCTGCGCGCCTACCGCGACGCTGTCCGGACCTTGTCAGCGCGCAGGTTCCCGGGCCTCGAGAGCCTGCTCGGCTACGAGCCCTGGACGCTGTACGCCGAGTCCGCGGCGCTCGTCGCGCACGTGCGGCACGAGGCGCCGCAGGACGTGGCAGGGATGCGTCGCGACCTGCTGCGTCGGGCGCCGGAGATCCTCGACGGCGCCGCCGGCTTCCTCGACTACCCGGTCTTCGGGTCGGCGCTCTTCGCGCTCGCGCTCTGGGAGCTCAGCGCCGACCCGGACCCGGCTCGCGCGGCACTGGCCGTACGCCTTCTCGTCTACGCCGACCGGTTCGGCTACAACCGCCAGCTGCCCAGCCTCGCCTGGGAGCCTGCCCTCGAGCTCGCCGAGTCCGTGCTGCCGGGCGAGGAGGCGCGCGTGCGCGCCGAGATCGCGGACCGCAAAGCAACCGATCTCCGCGACCAGGTGCGCCACCTGGTCGCCCAGCTCCCCTGAGGGACCCCCCATCGCCGACCCGGCGCCAGTTTCCCTGTGAAGGCCGCCGACCCGGCGCTAGTTTCCCTGTGAAGGGTGCCGACCCGGCGCTAGTTTCCCCGGGAAGGCCGCCGAGCCGGTGCAAGTTCGGAAACTGGCGCCGACTCGGCGCATGGGTTCGGAAACTGGCGCCGACTCGGCGATGGGTCTGTGGAAACTGGCGCCGGGTCGGCGAAATCACCTGGGGGCCCGGAAGCCTGGCCGACTGCTCGATCACATCTTCCGGGAGTAGGACCGTACGGACAGGGGGAGGAAGACCACCACGATGGCCGCGCAGCCGACCAGCGCCCAGACGACGCTCATGCTGAGGTCGCCGTCGTTCATCAGGTCGCGGATCGCGTTGATGACCAGCGAGACCGGGTTGATGTCGACGAAGGTCTGGAGCCAGCTCGGCAGCGTTTCCGTCGGGACGAACGCGTTGGAGAGGAAGGTCAGCGGGAACATGATCATCATCGAGATCCCCTGCACGGCTTGGGCGCTGCGCGCCCGGGTGCCGAGGTAGGTGAAGATCCAGGCGAGCGACCAGCCCGCCATGATGGTCAGCGTCCACCCGGCGAGGACTCCGGGTACGCCGCCGCCGGGGCGGTAGCCCATGGCGATGCCGGCGGCGATGGTGAGGGTCGCAGCGGTCGCGTAGCGCGCCAGGTCCGCGATGGCCGGCCCGACGAGCGGGGCGATCCGGGCGATCGGCAGCGACTTGAACCGGTCGAACACGCCCTTGTCCATGTCCTCGCGGAGCTGGATACCCGTCGCCATCGAGGCGGTGAGCGCGGTCTGGGCCAGGATGCCGGTGATCACGATCGGCAGGTAGTCCTGAACGCTGCCGGAGATCGCGCCGCCGAAGATGTAGGCGAACATCGCGGTGAACAGCAGCGGCTGGAGCGTGACGTCGAACCACTGCTCGGGGTTGCGACGCATCTTCTTGAGGGCCCGCCAGGCCATGGAGAGGCTCTGGTCGAGCGTGTCGCGGAGCGACGGGCGGGTGACGATGGTGCGGTGCTGCACCTCGGTGGTCTCGTGCTCGGCGAGGAAGGTGGTCGTCATCGGGTCACCTCCAGGGTGAGGTCCTGCTGGACGTTGGTCTCGTCCTCGGCGCCGTGGCCGGTGATGGCCATGAACACCTCGTCGAGGGTGGGCTTCTGGATGGTCGCGGAGACGATCGAGAGACCGGACTGCCGCAGGGCGATCAGGACGTCGGCGGCCTGGTTGGCGTCGGTGAGGGCGGCGTTCATGCCGCCGGCCTCGGGAGTGAGCACGGGGTCCTCGCCGAGCACCCGGCGTACGACGTCCGCGGCGCCGGCTGTGTCGCCCGGCGCGGACATCCGTACGTGGAGCGTCGAGCTGCCGACCGAGGACTTCAGCTCGTCGGGGGTGCCCTCGGCGACCTTGATGCCGCGGTCGATGACCGCGATCCGGTCGGCCAGCTGGTCGGCCTCGTCGAGGTACTGGGTGGTCAGGAGCACTGTGCTGCCATCGCGGATCAGCTCACGGATGGTCTCCCACATCTGCCCGCGGGTGCGGGGGTCGAGGCCGGTGGTCGGCTCGTCCAGGAAGATCAGGGGAGGCTGCGAGATCAGGCTGGCCGCGAGGTCGAGGCGGCGACGCATGCCGCCGGAGAAGGTCTTGATCTGCTTGTCGCGTGCCTCGCTGAGGCCGAAGCGCTCGAGCAGGTCGCTGGCCGTGGACTTGGCCTTGCGGGACGAGAGGCCCTGCAGGCGGCCGAAGAGCCAGAGGTTCTCGGAGCCGGTGAGGTTCTCGTCGACGGAGGCGTACTGCCCGGTCACGCCGACGAGCTGGCGGATCATGTGGGGGTTGCGGCGTACGTCGACGCCGAAGATGCTGGCCTGTCCGCCGTCCATCGGGATGAGGGTGGCGAGCATCTTGAGAGTGGTGGTCTTGCCGGCTCCGTTGGGGCCGAGCACACCGAAGACCTCGCCGCGGCGGACCTCGAGGTCGATCCCGTCGACTGCGCGGAAGTCGCCGAAGGTCTTGACGAGACCGGAGGCCGCGACGGCCAGGTCGGTGTCAGGTACGTGTGTCATGCGTACAGCGTGACCGAAGGCGGTTTCACGACACCTTCACGCCGGTTTCAGCGGTGCTGCGCTCTCGCGCAAACCGGTACGGCCGGGGCGTGAGTGCGTTACTTTCGACTCGACCGGGTGCCGGAGCTCGGGAGGAGTGGGGCAGGTGACCTGTGCTTGTGGTGCGCCGGTGGGTGCGAGCCAGCGGTTCTGTGTCGACTGCGGCGCGTCGCTCGCCTCTTCCTGCCCCGGTTGCAATGCCGAGCTTCAGCGAGGACAGCGCTTCTGCGGCGACTGCGGACAGCGCGTCGATGGCGTAGCGTCCCCGCCGCCCGACCTCGTCGGCCCTCTCGGGCCCGAGGGTTCAGAGCGACGGCTGTGCTCGGTGCTGTTCTGCGACCTGGTCGGCTTCACGACGATCTCGGAGACCCGGGACCCCGAGCAGGTGCGCGAGCTGCTCTCGCAGTACTTCCTCGCCTCGCGCACGGTTCTGGAACGCTACGGCGGCGTTGTCGAGAAGTTCATCGGCGATGCCGTGATGGCCGTGTGGGGCACGCCGGTCGCCACCGAGGAGGACGCCGAGCGTGCTGTCCGGGCCGCGCTCGATCTGGTCGAGACCGTTCGGTCACTGGGTGAAGAGGTGGGCATCGCCACACTTCGTGCACGAGTCGGCGTGGTGTCCGGCGAGGTCGCGGTGACTCTCGGTGCCCAGTACGAAGGCATGGTCGCCGGCGACGTGGTCAACACGGCAGCGCGGGTCCAGGCGACCGCTGAGCCGGGAAGCGTGCTCGTCGACACCACCACCCGTCGACTGAGCGCCGGGGCCATCGGCTACGACGACGCCGGCGTGCACGCCTTGAAGGGGAAGTCCGAGGTCGAGCAGCTGTGGCGGGCGACTCGGGTGGTGTCCAACGTCGGTGGCGTGCAGCGGGTCGACGGACTGGAGGCGCCGCTGACGGGACGCGACGCCGAGGTACGTGCGCTACGTGAGCTGTTCCACGCCGTCGGTGAGCGACGGGTGCCGAGGCTGGTGCTGGTCACCGGAGCTGCCGGCGTCGGCAAGTCGCGGTTCGGCTGGGAGTTCGAGAAGTACATCGACGGCCTCGCCGACTCCGTCTACTGGCACCGCGGCCGCTCGCTCTCCTACGGCGAAGGCGTGGCCTTCTGGGCGCTGGCCGAGGCCGTCCGGCAGCGGCTCGCGATCGGCGAGGAGGACCAACCGGAGGTCGCCGCGACCAAGCTGGTCCTCGGGCTGGAGCGCTACGTCCCGGACCCGGATGAGCGTGAGTACGTCGGTGTCCGCGTGGGCCGACTCCTCGGCATCCAGCACCCGGGTGACACCGGCGCCCCCCTGTCCCGAGACGACCTCTTCGCCGGCTGGCGCCGCTTCTTCGAGAGCCTCGCTGCCGCGCAACCGGTCGTGCTGCTGGTCGAGGACGCCCACCACGGCGATCTCGGATTGCTGGACTTCCTCGATCACCTCGTCGACTGGGCCCGGGACCTCCCGATCTTCGTGCTGGTGCTGGCGCGCTCCGAGATCGAGCAGGTCCGCCCAGGATTCGGCACCGGGCGCAACCGGGTCACGATGCCCCTCGACGCCCTGGACACCGCATCGATGGAGGGCCTGGTCGACGCCCTGGTCCCGGGCGCCCCGGCGGTGGCCCGCGCTGCGATCGTGCGACAGGCCCAAGGCCTTCCCTTGTTCGCGGTCGAGACGGTGCGCTCGCTGATCGACCGCGACGTGGTGCGTCCGGTCGACGGGGTCTACCGCGTCATCGGTGAGGTCGGCGCCCTGGAGGTGCCCGACAGCTTGCACGCCCTCCTTGCTGCCAGGCTCGACGCCTTGGGCACTGACGCCCGCCAGCTTGTGACTGATGCCGCCGTGCTCGGTTCGAGCTTCTCGCTCGAGGCGATCGAGGCGATCTCCGGCCATCCGCCCGACCTGGTGCGGGCGACCCTGGCGGACCTGGTGCGCCGCGAGGTCCTCGAGGTCTCGGCGGATCCGCTGTCGCCCGAACGGGGCAGCTACCGGTTCGCCCAGGAGCTGCTGCGCCAGGTCGCCTACGACACGCTGTCGCGCCGCGACCGCAAGAGCCGGCATCTCCTGGTAGCCGGACACTTGCGGCGGGCATTCCCGGGCGACGGAGATGAGGTCGTCGACGTGATCGCCCGTCACTACGTCGATGCCATCGACGCGGTGGAGGAGGACGACGCCGCCGAGATCCGCGATCTGGCGGTTGACGCGCTGGTGCGCGCGGCCGAGCGTGCGGATCGCACCGGTGCGCCATCGCGCGCTGGGGAATCGTTCCTCCGAGGAGCCGAGCTGCTGGAGAAGACCCACGTCGACGACCAGAGAGCGGCCTCCTTGCTGATGCGAGCCGGACTGGCGCGGCTCGACGCCGGTGAGAACTCCGGCGCCCTCGAGGTCGCAGTCCGCGCGATCGAGCATCTCGAGCTCCGGTCCGAGACCCGTGAGCTGGCCCAGGCGCAGCGCATCGCCGGTTCCGCACTGCGTCGTCTGGGCCGGCACAAGGAGGCCCGCCAGCTGCTCGAGGCCTCCGTCTCCCGCCTCCGGATCGAACCCGGGGCCGACACGGTCGAGGCGATCGGGGCGCTCGCGGTGCTCGAGACCTTCGCCGGGCGTGACGAGGCGGAGGGGCTCGGCAGCGAGGCACTCGCCCTCGCACAGGCACTCGGACTCGGGGACCGGAAGGTCGCCGGGCTCCTGGTCAGCAGGGCCATCTGGCTCTCCAACGCCCAACGTCGCGCTGAGGCAGCGATGTACCTGCGCGAGGCGGCGCGACTCGCCGAGCGTGGAGGGGACCTCCTGAATGCGGGGATCGCCTGGCTGAACCTCGCGGACGTGCTCGCGCCCGACGACCCGCGGGCGAGCGCCGACGCTGCGCGCCAGGCGGTGGAGACCGCCCGCAAGGGCGGCGTCGCGTTCATCCTGCACGACAGCCTGGGCAATCTGGCGCGTGCTCTGATCGAGTGCGGTGAGTGGGACGAGGCGGCTGCGCAGATCGCTGACGACGAGGTCGATCCCGACGACCGCCGTACCTGGATGGTGTCGGTGAGCCGTGCGCTGATCGCCGGTCTCAGAGGTGACGCCGAGACCGGTGCCCTCGACCTGGCCGTGGTTGCCGGCTGGGCGGACAGCGAGGACCTGCAGGACCGGGCCAACCTCGCGTCCGTCGGCGCCGTCGTCGCGTACGCACGTGGCGACCGTGCCGAGGCGCTGAGCCGCGCCCGGGAGGCGCTACGGATCGCGGGCGAGTTCGCCATCGCCGGCGACGACTGTCGCCTGGCCTGGCCGCTGGCTGCTCGGTGTGCCCACGAGCTGGGCGACGTCGACGCCGAGCGAGAGGTGCTCTCGGCGCTGGAGGGACGACTGCCCGGAGAGCTGTCGGCGATCCAGCGCGCCGAGCAGCTGCTGATCCGAGCACGCCTGGCCACACCTCAAGACGCCGACTTCGAGGGCGCCATCGCGGCCCTGCGCACGCAGAGCACGCCGTACCACCTTGCGCACGGCTTGCTCGACCACGCTGAGCACCTCTTCGCCCGGGGTGACGCTGAGCGGGCCGAGGTCGCTGTCGTGGAGGCCGACGCGATCGCGGACAGACTGCGGTGCGGGCCGCTCCTGGCCAGGTCGGCCGAGCTCGTCAAGGCTGCCGGGGCCCGCGTGAGCATCGGGAGCCCGGCTGCCGGTTCGTGACTGCGGGAGTCGATGACGACGGCCGGGCTCTGCGTCGGCGTGCAGATCTCTGAGTCTCAAGTCCCTGTCACCGCTCAGGTGATCGGGTGGTTGACCGCGACCCGGAAGCGGTCGTAGACGTCGCGGCTGCCGGTCACGGTGACCTCGCTGTCGCCACCGCGCCGCCACAGCCAGGCGTCGAGGGCAGCCGCCGGTCCGCTGACGACGGCGTCCGCCTCGACACCGGGGGAGTCGACGACCGAGATGTCCTCGAGGTCGTGCGTCACACCGTCGTCGGGATCGGTGCCGGTGAACCGGCCGAGCTGCACCCACAGCTGCTCGTCGGTGTCGCTCAGCTCCACACGCACGTAGTGGGGGAGTCCGGTGAACCGGCCCCAGGAGGGCGTGCCGCCGAACATCACGTCGAGGACCTCGTCGACGCCGTCGGCCGCGAGTGCCGGGTCCATGGTGGTGATCGTGCCGGAGACGAGCTCGGCGTCGAGGCGGTGGATCAGCGCCTCGTGTGCCTGCCTCCGGAAGGTGAACCCGACCGTCTGCTCGGCCGACCAGCTCCACGCGGTCTCAGCGGGGTCCGCGGAGGTGAGGGCCTGCACGAGGTCGGCGGAGTACTGGTCGAACGCCGTCAGCAGCCCGTCGTACGACGTCGGCCGCTCGGGAGCGTGGTTCTCGGCCGGTCCGGCGGGGCGGGTGCGGATGATCGTCGCCCAGAAGTGCTGCACCTTCGCGAGGTGCCACAGGAGATCGGCTGCGACCCACTCGGGACACGTCGGCACCGGTGCCTTCGGGTCGCAGCCGGCGAGGACGTCACGGAAGCGACCCGACTCCTGCCTCAGGTGTCGGAGGTAGTCGTCGAACTCGAGTCTTGCCATGATGAGCAACGTAGTGCGGAGCGGAGACAGCTGCATCCGACCTCGGACCGCCACCACATGAACATGCGAGCCAATGTATAGTCATGCATATGACGAGTAGACGCGTCGCTGTTGCCGGGGCGAGTGGATATGCCGGGGGTGAGCTCCTGCGCCTCCTGCTGGCCCATCCCGAGGTCGAGATCGGTGCGCTCACCGGAGCCTCCAACGCCGGGCAGCAGCTCGGAGCGCTGCAACCGCACCTGGTCCCACTTGCGGACAGGGTGCTCGAGGAGACGAGCCTCGAGACCCTCAGCGGCCACGACGTGGTCTTCCTCGCGCTGCCGCACGGCCAGTCCGGCGCGATCGCCGCGCAGCTGGGAGAGGGAACCGTGGTCGTCGACTGCGGGGCGGACTTCCGGCTCGCCGACTCCGCCGCGTGGGAGCGGTTCTACGGCGGCGAGCACGCCGGGACCTGGCCCTACGGCCTGCCCGAGCTGCCCGGTCAGCGGGCACTGCTCTCCGGGGCCACCCGGATCGCCGTACCCGGCTGCTACCCGACCATCTCGACGCTCACCCTCGCCCCAGCGGTCGCCGCCGGGATCATCGAGCCCGACGTCGTCGTGGTCGCCGCCTCCGGCACCAGCGGTGCCGGCAAGGCCGCCAAGTCGCACCTGCTCGGCAGCGAGATCATGGGCAACACCAGCGCGTACGGCGTCGGCGGCACCCATCGGCACACGCCCGAGATCACCCAGAACCTCTCGACCCTGGTCGACGGCACGGTCACGGTCAGCTTCACGCCGTTGCTGGTGCCGATGCCTCGCGGCATCCTGGCCACCTGCTCGGCGAAGCTGACCGGCGACATCTCCGCGGACCACGCCTACGAGGTCTATGCCAAGGCGTACGCCGACGAGCCGTTCATCCACCTGCTCCCGCAGGGCCAGTGGCCCCAGACGAAGTCGGTGATGGGCTCCAACGCCGTTCACCTCCAGGTGACTGTCGACGAGGATGCGCGACGACTCGTCGCCGTCGGTGCCGTGGACAACCTGGCCAAGGGCACCGCCGGCGCTGCCGTCCAGTGCATGAACCTCGCGCTCGGCCTCGACGAAGGCCTGGGCCTCACCACCGTAGGAATCGCCCCGTGATCACTTCTCCCGCAGGCTTCCGGGCCGCCGGCGTCGTCGCCGGCCTCAAGTCCACCGGCGCCAAGGATGTCGCGCTCGTCGTCAACGACGGACCGACCTTCGACTCCGCCAGCGTCTTCACCGCCAACCGCTGCAAGGCGAACCCGGTCCTCTGGAGCCAGGAGGTGGTCAAGGACGGCACCGTGCGCGCGGTCTTCCTGAACTCCGGCGGCGCCAACTGCTACACCGGCCCCGAGGGCTTCCAGACCACCCACGCGGTCGCCGAGTCGGTGGCCGGCAAGCTCGGCTTCGGCGCGATCGACGTCGTCGTCTGCTCCACGGGCCTGATCGGTCTCACCAACGACCGCGACCAGGTCCTCGCGGGCGCCGCAGCGGCGTACGACGCCCTGGCGGCCGACGGCGGCCAGCACGCGGCCGAGGCGATCATGACCACCGACTCGGTGAGCAAGCAGGTCGTCGTCGAAGGTGCGGGCTGGTCGATCGGCGGGATGGCCAAGGGTGCTGGCATGCTCGCGCCCCAGCTGGCGACGATGCTGGTCGTCCTGACCACCGACGCCGTCGTGCCCGCCGCGGACCTCGACGTCGCATTGCGCGCCGCGACCCGGGTCAGCTTCGACCGTCTCGACTCCGACGGCTGCATGTCCACCAATGACACGGTCACCGTCCTGGCGAGCGGAGCGAGCGGGATCACGCCGTCGCTGCCCGACTTCACCGACGCGCTGACCCAGGCCTGCTCCGACCTCGCGATGCAGCTGCTGCGCGACGCTGAGGGCGCCGACCACGAGATCGCGATCACCGTCCTCAACGCCGCGACCGAGGACGAGGCGGTCGAGGTCGGGCGCAGCGTCGCTCGATCCAACCTCTTCAAGGCGGCCGTCTTCGGCAACGACCCCAACTGGGGTCGCGTGCTCGCGAGCATCGGTACGACGAACGCCGCGTTCGACCCCGCCGACCTCGACGTCGCGATGAACGGCGTCTGGGTGTGCAGGCGGTCGACCCCGCACGCCGATCCCGACACGGTCGATCTCAAGCCGCGCGAGGTGAGCGTGACCATCGACCTCAAGGCCGGGTCCGAGCGGGCGACGATCTGGACCAACGACCTGACCCATGCCTACGTCCACGAGAACAGCGCCTATTCATCATGAACGACTCCAGCGCCGGCCGGTTCGACACCGGGCAGTACGACCCTTCTCGGCCGGACCAGGCCAAGGCCCGCACGCTCGCGGCCGCCTTGCCGTGGCTGAAGCAGTACCACGGCAAGATCGTGGTGGTGAAGTACGGCGGCAACGCGATGACCGACGAGACCCTCAAGCGGGCCTTCGCCGAGGACATCGCCTTCCTGCGGTTCGCGGGCTTCCGACCGGTGGTCGTCCACGGCGGCGGTCCCCAGATCTCCACGATGCTCGACCGGCTCGGCATCGAGTCCGAGTTCCGCGGTGGCCTGCGCGTCACCACCCCCGAGGCGATGGACGTCGTTCGGATGGTCCTGGTCGGGCAGGTCCAGCGCGAGCTGGTCGGTCTGATCAACGAGCACGGTCCGCTCGCGGTCGGCTGCTCCGGCGAGGACGCCGGGCTGTTCACCGCCGAGCCCGCCAGCACCGTCGTGGACGGTGAGGAGGTCGACCTCGGACTGGTGGGTGAGGTCGCCCGGGTCCGCCCCGAGTCCGTGCTCGACCTGATCGAGGCCGGTCGGATCCCGGTGGTCTCCAGCGTCGCCCCCGACGTCGACGGGGTCATCCACAACGTCAACGCCGACTCCGCGGCCGCGGCCCTCGCGGTCGCGCTCAAGGCCGAGAAGCTGTTGGTGCTGACCGACGTGGAGGGTCTCTACCTCGACTGGCCCAGCTCCGACGACGTGATCGGCGAGATCAGCCCCGAGGCCCTCGCCGAGATCATCCCGACGCTGGCGTCGGGGATGGTGCCCAAGATGGGCGCCTGCCTCCTGGCCGTCCAGAACGGCGTGCCGCGGGCGACGGTGGTCGACGGTCGTGAGCCGCACGCCGTGCTCCTGGAGATCTTCACCCATGAGGGCGTCGGCACCCAGGTGCTGCCCGGCGTCGAGACCAAGACCCGGAAGGCGAGGGACTCGCAGTGACGACCCCCGACTACGCCGAGCGGTACGCCGCCTCGCTGATGAACACCTTCGGGCCGCCGAAGCTGGTCCTGACCCGAGGCCGTGGCGCGCACGTCTGGGACGTCGACGGCAAGGAGTACGTCGACTTCCTCGGCGGGATCGCCGTCAACGCGCTCGGTCACGCCCACCCGGCGCTGATCGAGGCGGTCAGCACCCAGATGCAGAGCCTCGGTCACATCTCCAACTTCTTCACCTCCGTCCCGCAGGTCGAGCTCGCCGAGGAGCTGCTCGTGCTGCTCGGTGTCGGCGCCGGGGGAGGCAAGGTCTTCCTGACCAACTCCGGCAGCGAGGCCAACGAGACGGCGTTCAAGCTGACCCGGCGCACCGGCCGGACCCAGGTCGTCGTCGCGACGGGCGGCTTCCACGGCCGCACCATGGGCGCGCTCGCGCTCACCTCCAAGGAGGCCTACCGGGCGCCGTTCGAGCCGCTCCCGGGCGACGTCGTCTTCGTCCCGTACGGCGACGCCGAGGCGCTGGCCGCCGCGGTGAGCGACCAGACCGCCGCGATCCTGCTCGAGCCGATCCAGGGCGAGGCCGGGGTCGTCGTACCCCCCGAGGGCTACCTCGCCTCTGCCCGGGCGATCGCCGACGAGCACCGTGCGCTGCTGTGGTTCGACGAGGTGCAGACCGGCATGGGCCGCACCGGCGAGTGGTTCGCGCACCTGCCGTCGGGCGTGCGCCCCGACATCGTCACCGTCGCCAAGGGTCTCGGCGGCGGGTTCCCGATCGGCGCCTGCCTGGCCGTCGGCGCCGCCGGCGACCTGCTCCAGCCGGGCAACCACGGCACCACCTTCGGTGGCAACCCGGTCGCCTGCGCCGCGGCGCTCGCGGTGATCGGGACCATCCGGTCCGAGGGCCTGCTCGAGCACACCTCGGTGCTCGGCCAGAAGCTCCGAGACGGCCTGGCTGCCGATCCGCGGGTGACGGAGGTGCGCGGCGAGGGGCTGCTGATCGGCCTCGACCTCAGCGCCGATGCGTCGGCCGACGTGGCCGCCGCCGCGCTGGCCGCCGGCTTCATCGTCAACAACCCGACGCCCAACCGGATCCGGCTCGCGCCGCCGCTGGTCGTGACCGACGACGACGTCCATGCCCTTCTCACCGCGTGGCCGGGCATCCTCGACGAGGCGATGGGGGCGAGCCAGTGAGGCACTTCCTCGCGGACGACGACCTGAGCCCCGACCGAGCAGGCCCGGGTCCTCGATCTCGCGGCCGAGCTCAAGCACGCGCCGTACGACGCGAAGCCGCTCGCCGGCCCGCGCACGGTCGCGATGATCTTCGACAAGCAGACGCTGCGCACCCAGTCGTCCTTCGCGGCCGGCATCGCCGAGCTCGGCGGCTTTCCGATGCTGGTCGACGGGGCGCTCGCCGGCATCGGCGTGCGCGAGTCGGTCCACGACGTGGCCCGGGTCCTCGGGCGCCAGGCCTCGATGATCGTCTGGCGCACCTACGCGCAGGCCAGCCTCGAGGAGATGGCCGAGCACTCCGGCGTCCCGGTCGTCAACGCGCTCACCGACGACTTCCACCCCTGCCAGCTGCTGGCCGACCTCCTGACCGTCCGTGAGCACAAGCAGGATCTCGCCGGACTCAGCGTCGCGTTCGTCGGCGACGGCGCCTGCAACATGGGCAACTCCTGGCTGCTCGCGGGCGCCGTGGCCGGCATGCACGTGCGGATCAGCTCGCCGGAGGGCTACCTGCCGTCGGCGGAGATGGTCGAGCGCGCGGCCGCGATCGCAGTCACGACCGGCGGCTCGGCCGGCCTGGAGCCCGATCCGATCGCGGCCGTCACCGGCGCCGATGTCGTCGTCACCGACACGTGGATCTCGATGGGCAAGGAGGAGGAGGCCGCAGCCAGGGCAGCGGTTTTCGCGCCGTACTCCCTGACGACCTCGCTCTTCGAGCACGCCAAGCCGGACGCGATCGCCATGCACTGCCTCCCCGCCTACCGCGGCAAGGAGATCGACGCCGAGGTGCTCGACGGACCGCAGAGCGTCGTCTGGGACGAGGCCGAGAACCGCCGGCACGCCCAGAAGGCGATCCTCACCTTCCTGCTGGAGGAGTCGAGGTGAACACGGCGATCCGGCCCACCACCAAGAACGCACGCCACCAGCGGATCGTCGAGATCGTGACCCATCAGGAGGTGCGGTCGCAGGGCGAGCTCGCCTCCCTGCTCGCGGAGAGCGGCCTGCGCGTCACCCAGGCCACGCTGTCGCGCGACCTGGTCGAGCTCGATGCGATCAAGGTGCGAGCGCCCTCCGGCTCGCTCGTGTACGCCGTACCCGCCGAGGGTGGCGACCGACGACCCGCGGCGCCTGGTGAGACCGCTGCTGCGGCCGCCCGGCTGGCCCGCCTGTGCGGTGAGCTCCTCGTGAGCGCCGACGCCAGCGCCAACCTGGTCGTGCTGCGGACCCCGCCGGGTGCCGCCCAGTTCCTCGCCTCGGCCTTCGACAAGTCCGAGTTCCCCGACATCCTCGGCACCATCGCCGGAGACGACACTGTCCTCGTGATCGGCCGCGACCCCCGCGGCGGCGACGATCTCGCCCGCCGCTTCCTCGCCCTCGCCGACACCCACCAGCAGAAGGAAGAAACACCGTGAGCAAGGTCCTGACGTCCCTCCCCGTCGGCGAACGCGTCGGCATCGCGTTCTCGGGAGGCTTGGACACCTCGGTCGCCGTCGCATGGATGCGCTCCAAGGGCGCCGTCCCGTGCACCTACACCGCCGACATCGGCCAGTACGACGAACCCGACATCAGCGGCGTCCCCGACCGGGCCATGCAGTACGGCGCGGAGATCGCCCGCGCCGTCGACTGCCGCCACCAGCTGGTCGAGGAGGGTCTCGCCGCGATCGCGTGTGGGGCCTTCCACATCCGCTCCGGTGCGCGCACGTACTTCAACACCACCCCGCTCGGCCGCGCCGTCACCGGGACCCTGCTGGTGCGCGCGATGCACGAGGACGGCGTCGACATCTGGGGCGACGGCTCGACGTTCAAGGGCAACGACATCGAGCGGTTCTACCGCTACGGACTGCTCGCCAACCCCGAGCTGCGCATCTACAAGCCCTGGCTCGACGCCGAGTTCGTCCACGAGCTCGGCGGCCGCACCGAGATGAGCCAGTGGCTGACCGAGCGCGACCTGCCCTACCGGGACTCGAAGGAGAAGGCGTACTCCACCGACGCCAACATCTGGGGCGCCACCCACGAGGCGAAGACCCTCGAGCACCTCGACGTGTCGCTCGAGACCGTCCAGCCGATCATGGGGGTGAGGTTCTGGGACCCCTCCGTGGCCATCGAGACCGAGGACGTCACGATCCGCTTCGAGGCCGGCCGCCCGGTCGCGATCAACGGCACGGCGTACGCCGACCCGGTCGCTCTGGTCCACGAGGCCAACACCATCGGCGGCCGCCACGGCCTCGGCATGTCCGACCAGATCGAGAACCGCATCATCGAGGCCAAGTCGCGCGGCATCTACGAGGCACCGGCGATGGCGCTGCTGTGGACGGCGTACGAGCGGCTGCTCAACGCGGTCCACAACGAGGACACCATCGCCAACTACCACGCCCAGGGGCGCCAGCTCGGTCGGCTGCTGTACGAGGGCCGCTGGCTCGACCCGCAGGCGCTGATGATCCGTGAGTCCATCCAGCGCTGGATCGCCTCGCTGGTGACCGGCGAGGTCACGCTCCGGCTCCGTCGGGGCGAGGACTACACCGTCCTGCGCACCGACGGTCCGGCGTTCTCCTACCACCCCGACAAGCTGTCGATGGAGCGCACCGACAACGCCGCCTTCGGCCCCACCGACCGGATCGGCCAGCTCACGATGCGCAACCTCGACATCGCCGACTCGCGCGCCAAGCTCGAGATGTACGCCGCGCAGCCGCTCGACCAGGGGCAGGTGCTGGTCGAGAACGGCACGCTCTTCGGCGAGATCGAGGCCGGGGGAGCAGACCGGATCGCCATCAACCCCTCCGCCAACGGCGACGCCGTCGACGACGAGGCGCTCGACCACGCCGCGATGGAGTTCGGCACCGACTGATGACCCGCATCGAGCGAATGATGTGGCCGGACCTCCCTGACATCATGACCAGCGCGATCGACGCGGTGAGAGGACAGCAGTGAGTACTACCAACACCGGCAAGCTGTGGGGCGGCCGCTTCGCGGGTGGCCCCTCGCCCGAGCTCGACGCGCTCTCGCGCTCGACCCACTTCGACTGGCGACTCACCCCCTACGACCTCGCGGGCTCGCGGGCACACGCGAACGCCCTGCACCGCGCCGGACTGCT
>CAVOFS010000013.1:310000-312464 GCA_963695055.1 uncultured Actinomycetota bacterium
TGAATAGGGCGCTTTAGTAGCACGATCAAGACCCGAAGCGAAGTGATCTATCCATGGGCAGGTTGAAGCGCGGGTAAGACCGCGTGGAGGACCGAACCCACTTAGGTTGAAAACTGAGGGGATGACCTGTGGATAGGGGTGAAAGGCCAATCAAACTTCGTGATAGCTGGTTCTCCCCGAAATGCATTTAGGTGCAGCGTCGCGTGTTTCTTGCCGGAGGTAGAGCACTGGATAGCTAATGGGCCCTACAAGGTTACTGACGTTAGCCAAACTCCGAATGCCGGTAAGTGAGAGCGCGGCAGTGAGACAGTGGGGGATAAGCTCCATTGTCGAGAGGGAAACAGCCCAGACCATCAGCTAAGGCCCCTAAGCGGTGACTAAGTGGAAAAGGATGTGGAGTCGCATTGACAACCAGGAGGTTGGCTTGGAAGCAGCCACCCTTGAAAGAGTGCGTAATAGCTCACTGGTCAAGTGATTCCGCGCCGACAATGTAGCGGGGCTCAAGTCATCCGCCGAAGCTATGGCATTCAGATATTAAGTCAAGCCGCCCTCGAGGTTGGTTCAGACGTCTGGATGGGTAGGGGAGCGTCGTGTCGCGAGTGAAGCCTCGGAGTGATCCAGGGGTGGACGCGACACGAGTGAGAATGCAGGCATGAGTAGCGAATGAAGAGCGAGAAACTCTTCCGCCGAATGATCAAGGGTTCCAGGGTCAAGCTAATCTGCCCTGGGTAAGTCGGGACCTAAGGCGAGGCCGACAGGCGTAGTCGATGGACAACGGGTTGATATTCCCGTACCGGCAAAGTAGCGCCCATGACGAACCCGGTGATGCTAACCACCCGAAACCACGGGTACCGATCCCTTCGGGGTGAGGGCCTGTGGCAGAGCGTGGGACCCGATCTGGTAGTAGTCAAGCGATGGGGTGACGCAGGAAGGTAGCCCAGCCGCAGCGATGGTTGTCTGCGGGTAAGCAGGTAGGGGAGACGATAGGTAAATCCGTCGTCTTGTGTTCGATCACGGCCCTGAGATGTGACGCCGACCCCGTATGGGGGAAGTGGGTGATCCTATGCTGTCGAGAAAAACCTCTAGCGAGCTACGCGCCGCCCGTACCCCAAACCGACTCAGGTGATCAGGTAGAGAATACTAAGGCGATCGAGCAAACCATGGTTAAGGAACTCGGCAAAATGCCCCCGTAACTTCGGGAGAAGGGGGGCCGGATACGTGAACCACCTAGCGTGGGGAAGCGTTGAAGGCCGCAGAGACCAGGCCCAAGCGACTGTTTACTAAAAACACAGGTCCGTGCGAAGTTGTAAGACGATGTATACGGACTGACTCCTGCCCGGTGCTGGAAGGTTAAGGGGACCGGTAAGACACTTTGTGTCGAAGCTGAGAACTTAAGCCCCAGTAAACGGCGGTGGTAACTATAACCATCCTAAGGTAGCGAAATTCCTTGTCGGGTAAGTTCCGACCTGCACGAATGGAGTAACGACTTGGGCGCTGTCTCAACCGTGGACTCGGCGAAATTGCACTACGAGTAAAGATGCTCGTTACGCGCGGCAGGACGGAAAGACCCCGGGACCTTTACTATAGTTTGGTATTGGTGTTTGGTTCGGCTTGTGTAGGATAGGTGGGAGACTTTGAAGCATCAACGCCAGTTGGTGTGGAGTCAACGTTGAAATACCACTCTGGTCGTACTAGATGTCTAACCTAGGACCATTATCTGGTTCAGGGACAGTGCCTGATGGGTAGTTTAACTGGGGCGGTTGCCTCCTAAAATGTAACGGAGGCGCTCAAAGGTTCCCTCAGCCTGGTTGGCAATCAGGTGGCGAGTGTAAGTGCACAAGGGAGCTTGACTGTGAGACAGACATGTCGAGCAGGGACGAAAGTCGGAACTAGTGATCCGGCGTCGGCATGTGGAAGCGACGTCGCTCAACGGATAAAAGGTACCCCGGGGATAACAGGCTGATCTTCCCCAAGAGTCCATATCGACGGGATGGTTTGGCACCTCGATGTCGGCTCGTCGCATCCTGGGGCTGGAGTAGGTCCCAAGGGTTGGGCTGTTCGCCCATTAAAGCGGCACGCGAGCTGGGTTTAGAACGTCGTGAGACAGTTCGGTCCCTATCCGCCGCGCGCGCAGGAAACTTGAGAAAGGCTGTCCCTAGTACGAGAGGACCGGGATGGACGAACCTCTGGTGTGCCAGTTGTCCCGCCAGGGGCACGGCTGGTTGGCTACGTTCGGAAGTGATAACCGCTGAATGCATCTAAGCGGGAAGCACGTTTCAAGATGAGGTTTCCCACCGGGTTAACCGGGTAAGGCCCCCAGCAGAACACTGGGTTGATAGGCCGGAGGTGTACAGCAGCAATGCCCAGCCGACCGGTACTAATAGGCCGAGGGCTTGTCCCACAAACACTTTACAAACACTGTAAAGACCGCGCACACAACAAATATGCGCAATGTTCGCGTCCA
>CAVOFS010000014.1:0-108795 GCA_963695055.1 uncultured Actinomycetota bacterium
CAACCAGGACGACTCGACGTTCCTGGCCGCGCGTGACGCCTTCAAGGCGGGCGACTTCGCACGCGCCTTGAGTCTCACCGACCTGGCCTTGCAGCCGTACCCCAACGATCCGGTCCTGCACGAGTTCCGGGCGCTCTGTCTCTTCGCTCTGGGGCGTTATGACGAGGCGGCGGCCGTGCTCTACGCCGTGCTGACCGCCGGCCCCGGCTGGGACTGGGCGACGATGGTCGGCCTTTATCCCGACGTCGACACCTATACCGGTCAGCTTCGGGCGCTGGAGGCGGCCATCAAGGGGAACCCGACCGTCGGCGCCGAAGCGTTTCGTGCTGGCCTACCACTACATGGTTCAGGACCACGTCGAGCAGGCCCGGCAGCAATTCGAGGAGGTTGTCAGGCTCCAGCCCAAGGACGAACTGGCCGCCCAGTTCGCCAAGCTGCTGACCTCTGCCCTCCGAGGCTCCGGCCGTGGCGGCGACGGAACCGGCTCGGGCCACCGAGGCGGTCCCATGCACCAGCCCGCCCCTCCCCCGGCGGCCCTGGTCGGTACCTGGAAGGCCAAGCCGACGCCCGATGTGAGCATCGAACTGACCGTACGAGAGGACGGTCAGTTCACCTGGGATGTCAACTCCGACGGTCATACCGATTCGATCACCGGCGAGGCTGACTACCTCGACGGGGTCCTGACGCTTACGCAGGAAGAGGCTCACCTCCGTCGACGAGGACGCGCGTCACCGCGACCTGTCCTCGCTCGAGGGCAAGGTCGGTCTCGAGCGCGAGCGCCTCGAGAAGGCCGGATGAACCTCGCCCTGGACGAGCGGTCCAAGAAGGAGGAGGCCGACCTCGGCGAGCTCGAGGCCGAGGGCGCCAAGGCCGACGTCAAGCGCAAGGTCCGCGACGGCTCGGAGCGGGAGATGACCCAGATCCGCCGCCGTGGCGAGTCCGAGATCGCCCGCCTCGACGAGGTGTGGAACACGTTCAAGTCCCTCAAGGTCCAAGACCTCATGGGCGACGAGATGCTCTACCGCGAGATGAAGAACTGGTTCGGCAAGTACTTCGAGGGCTACATGGGCGCCACGGCGATCCAGAAGCGCCTCCAGGACTTCGACATCGCCGCCGAGGTGGAGTCGCTGCGCGAGACCATCGCCACCGGCAAGGGCCAGAAGAAGGTCCGCGCGCTCAAGCGGCTCAAGGTCGTCGACGCGTTCCGCAAGACCGGCAACAAGCCCCAGGGCATGGTGCTCGACGCCGTCCCGGTCATCCCGCCGGACCTGCGCCCGATGGTGCAGCTCGACGGTGGCCGGTTCGCGACGTCCGACCTCAACGACCTGTACCGCCGCGTCATCAACCGGAACAACCGCCTCAAGCGGCTGCTCGACCTCGGCGCCCCCGAGATCATCGTCAACAACGAGAAGCGGATGCTCCAGGAGGCCGTCGACTCGCTGTTCGACAACGGCCGCCGTGGTCGTCCCGTCACCGGCCCGGGCAACCGGCCGCTGAAGTCGCTGTCCGACATGCTCAAGGGCAAGCAGGGTCGGTTCCGTCAGAACCTGCTCGGCAAGCGCGTGGACTACTCGGGCCGTTCGGTCATCGTGTCGGGTCCGCAGCTGAAGCTGCACCAGTGCGGTCTGCCCAAGCAGATGGCGCTCGAGCTCTTCAAGCCGTTCGTGATGAAGCGCCTCGTCGACCTGTCGCACGCGCAGAACATCAAGTCCGCCAAGCGGATGGTCGAGCGCGCCCGCCCGGTCGTGCTGGGACGTCCTCGAAGAGGTCATCACCGAGCACCCGGTGCTGCTCAACCGTGCGCCCACCCTGCACCGCCTCGGCATCCAGGCCTTCGAGCCGCAGCTGATCGAGGGCAAGGCCATCCAGATCCACCCGCTCGTCTGCTCGGCCTTCAACGCCGACTTCGACGGTGACCAGATGGCCGTGCACCTGCCGCTGTCCGCCGAGGCTCAGGCCGAGGCGCGGATCCTGATGCTGTCGACGAACAACATCCTGAAGCCGTCGGACGGTCGCCCCGTGACCATGCCGACCCAGGACATGATCATCGGTCTGTTCTTCCTCACCACCGACCGGCCGAACCAGCCGGGCGAGGGCCGGGCGTTCGCGAGCGTGGCCGAGGCGATCATGGCGTTCGACCGCAAGGAGATCTCGCTGCAGAGCAACGTCAAGATCCGCTTCAACGACGTCGTGCCGCCGGCCGAGCGCAGTGCTGACTGGGAGGCCGGGCAGTCGATCACCCTCGACACCACCCTCGGTCGGGCGCTCTTCAACGAGACCCTCCCCGCCGACTACCCCTTCGTCGAACCGCAAGGTGGGCAAGAAGGTGCTGGGCGCGATCGTCAACGACCTCGCCGAGCGCTACACCAAGGTCGAGGTCGCCGCCTCGCTGGACGCCCTGAAGGACACGGGCTTCCTCTGGGCCACCTTCTCCGGTGTCACCGTCTCCATCGACGACGTCACGACGCCGAAGGACAAGTCGGAGATCCTCGAGAAGTTCGAGGGTCAGCGCGGCCAAGATCCAGAGCCAGTTCGAGCGTGGACTGGTCACCGACGAGGAGCGCCGCCAGGAGCTCATCGAGATCTGGACCGAGGCAGCCAACGACGTCGGTGAGGCGATGGAAGCGAACTTCGACCGCGCCAACCCGATCTACATGATGGTCGAGTCCGGTGCCTCCGGAAACATGAACCAGATCCGGCAGGTCGCGGCCATGCGTGGTCTCGTGGCGAACCCGAAGGGCGAGATCATCCCGCGCCCGATCAAGTCCAACTTCCGTGAGGGCCTGACCGTCCTCGAGTACTTCATCGCGACCCACGGTGCCCGCAAGGGTCTGGCCGACACCGCGCTGCGTACCGCCGACTCGGGCTACCTGACCCGTCGTCTGGTGGACGTGTCGCAGGACGTCATCATCCGTGAGGACGACTGTGGCACCGAGCGCGGTCTGCCCAAGCGGATCGGTGAGCGTCTCGAGGACGGCACCGTGGTCAAGGCGGAGAACGCCGAGACCGCGGCGTACGCCCGATCGGCTGCCACCGAGGTCACCCACCCGGAGACCGGCGACGTGCTCGCCGGTGCCGGCGAGGACCTCGGCGACGTCAAGATCGGCGAGCTGGTCGCGGCCGGTATCGAGGAGGTCAAGGTCCGCTCCGTGCTGACCTGTGACGCCAAGACCGGCACCTGCGCGAAGTGCTACGGCCGTTCGCTGGCGACCGGCAAGCTCGTCGACATCGGCGAGGCCGTCGGCATCATCGCGGCCCAGTCGATCGGTGAGCCCGGCACGCAGCTGACGATGCGTACCTTCCACACCGGTGGTGTGGCCTCGGCTGACGACATCACGCAGGGTCTGCCCCGTGTGGTCGAGCTCTTCGAGGCCCGCTCGCCCAAGGGTCGCTCGCCGATCTCCGAGGCCGCTGGCCGGCTCGAGATCGACGAGACCGACAAGGCTCGCAAGATCGTGATCACGCCCGACGACGGCTCCGAGGTCCAGGAGTACCCCGTCTCGAAGCGCTCGCGTCTGCTGGTCGCCGACGGCGAGCACATCGAGGTCGGTCAGATGATGACCGTCGGCACGCCCGACCCGCAGGACGTCCTGCGGATCCTGGGTGTGCGTCGGGCCCAGGAGCACCTCGTGGACGAGGTCCAGGCGGTCTACCGCTCGCAGGGTGTGTCGATCCACGACAAGCACATCGAGATCATCGTGCGGCAGATGCTGCGCCGGGTCACGGTGATCGAGTCCGGTGACACCAACCTGCTCCCGTCCGACCTGGTCGACCGGGTCCGGTTCGAGGAGGAGAACCGTCGCGTGGTCTCCGAGGGCGGCAAGCCGGCCTCGGGTCGCCCGGTCCTCATGGGCATCACCAAGGCCTCGCTGGCGACCGAGTCGTGGCTCTCGGCGGCCTCCTTCCAGGAGACCACCCGGGTCCTCACCGACGCGGCGATCCACGGTCGCAGCGACTCGCTGCGTGGTCTGAAGGAGAACGTGATCATCGGCAAGCTGATCCCGGCTGGTACCGGCCTCGAGCGGTACCGCAACATCCGGGTGGAGCCCACCGAGGAGGCCCGCGCCGCGGCGTACTCCGTCACCGGTTACGACTCCTACGACTACGAGTTCGGCAACGGCACCGGTCAGGCCGTCGCTCTGGACGACTTCGACTTCGGGTCGTACCAGAACTGAGCGTCTCGAAACCGAGTCGAGAGGCCCCATCACCCTGCGGGTGATGGGGCCTCTGTCATTTCGCGTTACGGTCGCGGGCATGATGAGTCGCGTCCTCCTTGCTCTGCTGCTGGCCGGCACCGCGCTGGTCCTCACGCCGCCGTCGTACGCCGCTCCACGAGGGGTGGCGCACGTCGCCGTACCGCAGCGAGGGTCGCGCCGTCGACACCTCCCACCCGAGCCACGTCGTGGGTCGCGGCACTCCGGCGGGCTGCACCTCAGCGGCTGTCGTACGGGCCGTCAAGCGGGGCGGGGTGATCACCTTCGACTGCGGACCCGATCCGGTGACGATCAGGATGAAGAAGACCGCGAAGGTCGTCAACGACTCGCGCCGGGTCGTGATCGACGGGGGCGGTCTGGTGACTCTCGACGGCGGCGGCAGGCACCGCATCCTGTATCAGGACACCTGTGACCCGAAGCAGCACTGGACCACGTCGCACTGCGACGACCAGGCGTACCCGCAGCTGGTGGTCCAGCACCTGGGGTTGGCGCGCGGTGACTCCACAGGCGAGCGCTACGACGGGGGCGGTGGCGGCGCGATCTTCGCGCGGGGTGGTCGGCTGAAGATCGTGGACTCGACGTTCGTCGACAACCGGTGCGACCGGCGCGGGCCGGACCTCGGGGGAGCGGCCGTGCGGGTGCTCGACCAGCACCATGACAAGCCGGTCTACGTCGTGGGCAGCGAGTTCCGCGGCGGCCGGTGCAGCAACGGCGGCGCGCTGAGCAGCATCGGAGTGTCCTGGCGGGTTCTCAACAGCACCTTCGTCGGCAACCGGGCCATCGGGCGTGGCGCCAACCCGGCGCGACAGTGGCACTCCCGGCGGCGGCAGCGGTGGGGCGATCTACCTCGACGGGAACCGGTTCACCCTCGACCTCGGCGGCACGCTGGTCCGCCGCAACCTCGCGCACGAGGGTGGCGGCGCGGTCTTCTTCGTCAGCAACGACCGCACCGGGACGATGCGGGTGCGGCACTCGACGCTCGAGAGCAACCCGAGCCAGGGATTCGAGACCGCGGGACTGCCCGGCGTCTTCTTCCTCGGCGCGCGGCGACCCAGCGTGACCCACTCGATCATGCGCTGAGATAATCGACAGGTGACCATGCCCGCGCAGACCGACGTGCTCGTGGTGGGCGCCGGCCCCGCGGGGTCGGCCGCCGCGGCGTGGGCTCGCGCGCGCCGGGGTCGACGTCGTGCTGGCGGACTCCGCGGTGTTCCCCCGCGACAAGACCTGCGGTGACGGGCTCACCCCGCGGGCGATCGGCGAGCTGCAGCGACTCGGCCTCGAGGACTGGCTGCGTGCGCACACCGTCAACCAAGGTCTGCGGGCGCACGGCTTCGGGCAGACCCTGCTGCTGCCGTGGCCGGGTGGCTCGCTGCCCGACTGGGGCTCCGCGGTGGCCCGCACCGAGCTCGACGACCACCTGCGCACCACGGCGATCAAGGCGGGCGCGACCGCGATCGACGGCGCCCGCGCGATCGACGTACGCCGCGACGGCGACCGGGTCACCGCGGTCGTCCTCAAGACCGCGAACGGCACCGTCGAGATCGGCTGCCGCCGACTGGTCGTCGCCGACGGTGTGCGCTCGCCGCTGGGCAAGGTGCTCGGCCGCGAGTGGCACCGCGAGACCGTCTACGGCGTCGCCGGCCGCTGCCTACGTCGCCTCCGAGATGTCCGACGACCCGTGGATCAGCTCGCACCTCGAGCTGCGCGGGCAGGACGGCAAGATCCTGTCCGGCTACGGCTGGATCTTCCCGCTCGGCACCGGCGAGGTGAACGTCGGCGTCGGCACCCTGGCCACCGCCAAGCGCCCCGCCGACATCGCGATCAAGCCGCTGATGGCCTACTACGCCGACCAGCAGCCGCGAGGAGTTCAAGCTGCAGCGGCGACCTGCGGATGCCGACCTCCGCGCTGCTGCCGATGGGCGGTGCCGTCTCCCACGTCGCCGGCGCCAACTGGGCGCTGATCGGCGACGCCGCCGCCTGCGTCAACCCGCTCAACGGCGAGGGCATCGACTACGGCCTCGAGACCGGTCGGCTGGTCGCCGAGATGATGGCCGAGCGCGACGACCTGTCCGTGGCGTGGCCGGCGCTGCTGCGCGAGCACTACGGCGAGTCGTTCTCGATCGCCCGCCGGCTGGCCGGACTGGTCACGGTGCCCCGGCTGCTCCCGACCCTCGGCCCCGCCGGCATGCGCTCGGACTGGCTGATGACGCTCGCGCTGCGGTGGATGGGCAACCTGGTCACCGACGAGGACCGCGACCGATCGCGCGCAGGGTCTGGCGCTGGGCCGGCCGGCGCTCGATCGCGCTCGACCACCGGCCGCCGTTCAGCTGATGGCCGCTGATGGGTGGCCTCCCGAAGCGGCAGCGGGTCGCGGCGTACGCCGTGATCCTCCGCGACGGCCAGATCCTGCTGAGCCGGCTCGCGCCGCGCATCGCGCCCGGCGAGCTGTGGACGCTGCCCGGCGGTGGCCTCGACCACGGCGAGGACCCGCGCGACGCGGTGGTCCGCGAGGTCCACGAGGAGACCGGGCTGGACGCCGTGGTCGGCGAGACGGCTCGGGTCTACTCCGCTCACCTGCCCGGCGTCTGGCGCGACGGCAATCGGGTCGACGCGCATGCGCTGCGGATCGTCTACGACGGGATGGGTGCCGGTCGACGCGCCGCAGCCGCAGGTGATCGAGGTCGATGGGTCGACGGTCGAGGCCGCCTGGAAGCCGATCACCGAGGTCCTCGACAGCACCGTGCCGGTCGCCCCGATGGTGCTCGAGGCGCTGGCCGACCACCGGCCGTTCCGTCACCAGCGGCTCGGCGCCTACGCGCTGGTCCGCCGCGATGACGGCGGTGCTGCTCGACCCGGGTCTCGGCCCGTGGCTTCCACACCGGCTCGTGGACGCTGCCCGGTGGCGGGGTCGACCACGGCGAGCCACCCCGGAGCGCCGTGCTGACGGGAGCTCCGCGAGGAGTGCGGCGTCGAGGGCACCGTCGGCGAGCTGGTCGCGGTCCACGACGACCACTTCAGCGGCACCGCACCCTCGGGGCGCTACGAGGACTTCCACTCCGTGGCGATGGTCTTCGCAGCAACCATCGCGCCGGACGCACAGCCGACCCTCGCGGAGGCGGACGGCACCACCGACGCGGTGGCCTGGGTGCCGATCGACGACATCGAGTCAGGGAAGACGCCGGTGCTCGACCTGGTGCGCGAGGCGCTCCGCGTCCGCTAGACGGTAGGGAGTGACTGTCCGCTGGTCGCGAGTACAGCCCGATCGGCACGGCCGCGGGTCTCGTCCTCCACAGCTTCTCGGTTGATAGAACGTTCGATCATCCGAAAACGCTGTGGACGGTCCACCCGGCGGCGACTGCTGGTCGAGGCACCACCGCACCACCGCACCCAGTACCGGCCGGGCACGACTGAGCCTGCCGGCGGGTGCTGGTCCCCGTTGCCGAACTCGGGCTGGCCGATCCGCTTGCGGCTCCGCAGGTCCCACGGACGAGGACCTGGCGTCGGTCCTCCGTGGGTCGATGGAACACTGGTGACGTGTCGGACACCTTCCCGGAACTGGTCGCAGCACTGCGCCGACGGGGCGTGTCCGATGTAGACGACTCCACGCTGACCCGAGCGCTCTACTCCTCGGACGCCTCGCTCTACCGCGTGGTCCCGCAGGTCGTGGTGCGACCGCGGCATCCCGACGAGCTGCACGCGATCCTCGACGTCGCCCGCGAGAGCGGCACACCGGTCACCATGCGCGGCGCCGGGACCTCGATCGCCGGCAACGCGGTCGGCACGGGCATCGTCGTCGACACGCTCAAGCACCTCAACAACATCGTCTCCATCGACCCCGAGGCACGCAGCGCGGTCGTCCAGCCAGGAGTGGTGCACGCCGACCTGCAGCGGGCGGTGGCGCCGTACTCCCTGCGGTTCGGGCCGGACCCCTCGACGCACACCCGCTGCACGATCGGCGGGATGATCGGCAACAACGCCTGCGGGTCGCGGGCGCTGGGCTACGGGCGCACCGTCGACAACGTGCTGGCGATGGACGTCGCCCACGGGCCGGGCGCAGGCGATGTCCCGGGCCGGCTCGCGGCGCTCGCCGACCAGCACCTCGGCCACATCCGGCCCAACTTCGGGCGCTTCGGTCGACAGGTCAGCGGCTACTCGATGGAGCACCTGCTCCCCGAGAACGGTCGCAACATCGACCGCTTCCTCGTCGGCTCGGAAGGCACGCTCGGCGTGGTGCTCGGCGCCACCGTACGACTGGTCGCCGACGAGCCCGACCGCCGGCTCGTGGTGCTCGGCTACCCATCGATGATCGAGGCAGCCGACGCCGTACCGGCGTTGATCGCCGCTACCGACGGCCAGATGATCGCCTGCGAGGGGCTGGACGCGCGGATCGTCGACCTGGTCCGGGCCAAGGGCAACGCCGTGCCGGAGCTCCCGTCAGGTGCGGGGTGGCTCTTCGTCGAGCTCGCCGGCGAGGGGGCAGCGGGACTGGTGCCCCGGGTGGTCGCGGAGTCGAGCGCACTCGGACACCGGGTGGTGGTGGACGACAGCGAGGCCGCCGCCCTGTGGCGGATCCGCGAGGACGGTGCCGGCCTCGCAGCGAGGAGCCTGTCGCGGCCGGCGTACTCCGGCTGGGAGGATGCCGCGGTCCCGCCCGAGCGGCTCGGGGCCTGGTTGCGCGACTTCGACGAGCTGCTCCGTGACCACGACCTCGACGGGGTGCCCTACGGGCACTTCGGCGACGGCTGCGTGCACGTGCGCATCGACTTCCCGTTCACGGAGGGGAGCGCGGTCTTCCGCGAGTTCCTGACCGCGTGCGCCCTCAAGCTGCGCGACCACGGCGGCTCGCTGTCGGGTGAGCACGGGGACGGGCGGGCGCGCTCGGAGCTGCTGTCGATCATGTACGACGAGGAGTCCCTGGCGCTCTTCGGCGCGGTGAAGGCGATCTGCGACCCGAACAACCTGCTCAACCCCGGCAACATCGTCGACCCGGTGCCGTTCGACGCCGATCTGCGTCCGGTCCGGCCGCGGCACCCGATCAACGCCGGCCTCAAGCTGGTCCACGACAGCGGGTCGCTCGGCGACGCGGTGCACCGCTGCACCGGCGTCGGCAAGTGCGTGGCCCCGAAGACCAACAACGTGATGTGCCCGTCCTTCCTCGCGACCCGGGACGAGAAGGACTCGACCCGTGGCCGCTCGCGGGTGCTGCAGGAGGCGCTCGACGGTGAGCTGGTCGGCGGACTCGCCGACCCGGCCGTGGGCGAGGCTCTCGACCTGTGCCTGGCCTGCAAGGGCTGTGCGTCCGACTGCCCGACCGGCGTGGACATGGCGACCTACAAGTCCGAGGCTCTGCACCAGAAGCATGACGTGCTCGGGGTGAAGCGACCGCGTAGTCACTACCTGCTCGGCCGGCTGCCCACCTGGGCCCGGTTGACAGCTCCCATGGCACCGCTCGCCAACTCGATGCTGAGGCTCGGCCCGGTCGCGCGGCTCGCGAAGGCCACCGCCGGCATCGACCAGCGGCGTTCGATCCCGGCCTTCGCACCCAAGACCCTGCGCAAGACCGCAGGCGTCCCGGACGTGGTGCCGGACGTCTGGATCTGGGCCGACTCCTTCACCGACCACTTCTTCCCCGACAACGGGCTGGCGGCGATCCGCTACCTGAAGTCGGTCGGCGTGACGGCACGGGTGATCCGCGACGACGCCTGCTGCGGACTGACCTGGATCACCACCGGCCAGCTCGACCAGGCGCGCGAGATCATGGAGGCGACGGTCCGCACCCTCACGCCGTACGTCGAGTCCGGCGTGCCGGTCGTCGGCCTGGAGCCGTCCTGCCTGGCCACGCTGCGCAGCGATGCGGCCGAGCTGACCGGCTCGAACCTGGACGTGCTGACCTTCGCGGAGCTGCTCGAGCGGCTCGACGTACCTCTGCCGGACCTGTCGGGGGTCGAGGTGGTCGCCCAGCCGCACTGCCACCAGGCGTCGATCCTGGGGTGGGCGGCCGACAAGCGGGTGCTGGAGAAGGCGGGCGCAACGCGTCACCCAGGTCTCCGGCTGCTGCGGCCTGGCCGGCAACTTCGGGATGGAGAAGGGTCACTACGAGGTGTCGGTCGCGGTCGCCGAGACGCACCTGCTGCCCGCGGTGCGCTCGCACCCCGACGCCGTCGTGCTGGCCGACGGGATGTCCTGCCGGGTCCAGCTCGCCGACCTGAGCAGCACCCCGACGATGCACCTCGCCGAACTGCTCGCCTCTAAAGTGAACGGGTGAACCCCCGCCACCGCAGACTCGTCATCCCCCTCGCGTTGGTCGGTCTGCTCCTGATCGTGGTGATCGCGGCGGTGGTCGGCAAATGAACGAGCCACTGCTCCGCGCGCTGAACCGGATGCGCGGCTACCTCCTCGACGCCGATGTGCTGGTGAAGGCGGTCGCCTCCGGGCGGCAGAAGGGCGAGGAGCCGCCGGCGTACCGTCGGGTCGAGCTGCGGTACGTCGACCTGAAGGCCGGCCGGCACCTGCAGATCACGTCGTACGACCAGACCCAGGCGTTCACCGCCAACCACTCCGCGGGCGAGGACGCGCGCGACGCCATCGATGCGTTGCTGGATGAGGCCTACGGCAACTGGCACGTCGAGACGACCACGCAGAGCCACCAGGTGCGGGTGACCAAGAAGCTCGAGGCGGTCGTGCACACCACCGACCGGGCTGCCGAGGTGGAGCCGGAGCGCGGTCACGACCGCGACAAGGAGCGGCTGCTGCCCGAGGACGATCCGGTCTTCCGGGCGCTCGGCATCTCGGACGCGGACGGGAAGCTCAAGCCGAGCCGGCAGGCGAAGTACCGCCAGGTCGAGGAGTTCCTGCGACTGCTGGACTCGTCGATCACGGACGCACTCGCCAGCGGGAAGCTGCGCAAGGCGACGGCGGACGATCCGCTGCGGATCGTCGACCTCGGCTGCGGCAACGCGTATCTGACCTTCGCCGCGCAGCGCTACCTGGCCGGGGTCCGCGGGCTGCCGGTGCAGCTGACCGGCGTCGACGTCAAGGAGCAGTCGCGTGAGCACAACTCCGCCGTCGCTGCCCAGCTCGGTGTCGATGCGCAGTTCGTGGTCGGCACCATCGGTGGAGTGGTGCTCGACCCTGCCCCCGAGGTGGTCCTCGCGCTGCACGCGTGCGACACCGCGACCGACGAAGCGCTCGCGCAAGCGGTGGCCTGGGGTGCCAGCCTGGTGCTCGCGGCGCCCTGCTGCCACCACGACGTCGCGGCCCAGCTCCGGCGGACGCCGACGCCGGCGCCGTACGCCATGCTGACCCGGCACGGCATCCTCCGCGAGCGGCTCGCGGACACTCTCACGGACGCCCTGCGTGCCTCGCTGATGCGGCAGCAGGGCTATCGCGTCGATGTCGTGCAGTTCGTGGAGAGCCAGCACACGCCGCGCAACACGATGCTGCGCGCGGTACGGACCGGGGGACCGATGAAGGGGGGCTCCGTGCGCACCGAGTACGACGACCTGGTCGCCACCTGGGGGCTGCGCCCCGCACTCGCGGAGCTGCTCGAGGCCTGATGCTGCTCTCGTCCGGGATGTCTCTCGCGATCGCCTCACTGCTCGTGTCGGCCGGCGCCCTCCTCGACGGTCGACTTCACCTTCCAGGACCCCGCGATCATCGAGTCGAGCGGGCTCGTGGTCCGGCACGGACTCACGTTCACCGTCAACGACTCCGGCGACAGCGGCCGGGTCTTCGCCGTCGACCGGTCGGGCGAGACCGTCGGAGTGACCAGCTGGGCCGGCGACCCGACCGACGTCGAGTCGCTCGCCCCGGCCGGGCGGCACTCCGTCTGGGTGGGCGACACCGGCGACAACTCCGGTTCGCGCGAGTCGATCGAGGTCCTGAAGGTGCCGGTCGGCCGGTTCACCCGTGAGGTCACGCCGGCGGCGTACTCACTGGTCTACCCGGACGGCCCGCACGACGCCGAGACGCTGCTCTCCCAGCCGCGGACCGGCCGGCTGTACGTCGTCACCAAGAGCATCTTCGGCGGCACCGTCTACGCGGCACCGAAGGTGCTCTCGCCCGATCACCCCAATCGGCTGCATTCCGTGTCCGGCGCCATCGGGATCGCGACCGACGGGTCGTTCTTCCCCGACGGTCACCACTACGTGCTGCGTGACTACAGCGGTGCCACCGTCTACACCTTCCCGGGCTTCAAGCGGGTCGGGTCCTTCCGGCTTCCCCGGCAGCGGCAGGGAGAGGGCATCGCGGTGGCTCCCGGCGGATCGGTGCACATCAGCACCGAGGGCCAGTTCTCCGAGGTCCGCACCGTGAAGGTGCCTCGGTCGATCCGGCGCGCGATGGAGCCGGCCCAGGCCCCGGCGGCCGCGGCGATCGAGCCGGAGCAGTCCTCGTCCTCGTCGCCCTGGCCGTGGCTCACCGGTGGCGCGGCGGTCGCCGGGTTTGCGCTGCTCGGTGGATGGCTACTGATCCGCCATGGTGCGGCTTCGCAGGACGGCCCCTGACCAACCGGGCTGGACCCGGCGGAGGTCCGGTCGGGGGTTCGTCTACCTCGACCAGCATGGCGTCCGACTGTCCGACGACGACGCCGGGCGGGTGCGGTCGCTGGTCATCCCTCCGGCCTGGACCGACGTGTGGATCACGCCGTACGCCAACGGGCACCTGCAGGCGGTCGGCACCGACGCCGCCGGTCGACGGCAGTACCTCTACCACCCCGACTGGCGCCTCCGGCGGGATGCAGAGAAGTTCGACCGGATGCTCGAGTTCGGCAAGGCACTACCCGGGCCCGCGTGCTGGTGCTGACCGATCTGGGGCGCGCCGGGATGCCACTCGAGCGCGTGCGTGTGCTGTCGCCGTACGCCTGCTCGACCTCGGCTACTTCCGGATCGGGAACGACGTGTACGCCGACGAGAACGGCAGCTTCGGGCTGACCACTCTCGAGCGCCGGCACGTGCGTCGCCGGCAGTCGCGCCTGGTCGTTCGCGTTCGTCGGCAAGTCGGGTGTCGAGCACGAGATCGAGATCGACGACGAGGTCGTGATCGAGGCGGTCGAGGTGATGCGGCGGCGGCGCGGCTCGGACCTTCGGCTGCTGTCCTACAAGGACGGGCGCAGCTGGCGGTCGATCCTTCCCGCGCTCGTCAACGAGTACGTCCGCGAGTCCACCGGACTCGAGGCGACCGCCAAGGACTTCCGCACCTGGCACGCCACCGTCCTGGCCGCGGCGGCGCTGGCCGAGACGCCCGAGGAGGGTCTGACGAAGGCGTCGCGCAAGCGAGCGGTGTCGGGGGCGATGAAGGAGGTCGCGTCGTTCCTCGGCAACACTCCGACGCTGGCCCGCTCGTCGTACGTGGACCCGAGGGTCATCGACGCCTACGAGGAAGGACGCACGATCTCGCGCACGACGCGACGTACCTTCGACACCTCGGATGAGCGCCAGGCCGCGCTGGAGCGTGCGACGCTACGACTGATCCGCGAGAGTTGAGCGCATGGACATCACCGTCGTCCAAGGCGACATCACCGCTCAGCAGGTCGATGCGATCGTCAACGCCGCCAACAGCGCCATGCGCGGCGGGGGCGGCGTCGACGGCGCGATCCACCGGGCCGGTGGGCCGGCGGTCCTGGCGGACTGCATCGCGCGCTTTCCCGATGGACTGGGGACCGGCGATGCCGGTTGGACGACGGCCGGTCTCCTGCCGGCGCGCTGGGTGATCCACGTCGTCGGCCCCAATCGGCACGCCGGCGAGACCGACCGTGCGCTGCTGCTCTCCTGCTACTCGCGGGCGCTGAGCGTGGCCGACGAGCTCGGTGCGTCGTCGGTGGCGTTCCCGCTCGTGTCCGCCGGGGTCTACGGCTGGCCGAAGGACGATGCCATCGCGTGCGCGCTCGAGGTCTTCGACACCGCGTCGACGTCCGTCGCCGAGGCCCGGCTGGTGGCGTTCGACGGACCGACGTACGACCTGGTGAGCTCGGCCCTCAGTCGTCGCTGAGAGAGGGCGACCAGGATGGCCGCTCCGGCCATGGCCGACACGGTCACGGCGAAGGCGGCGGTGTGGCCGTGGTGGTCGGCCAGTCGGCCCGCGACGGTCGACCCCAGGGCGTAGCCGATGCCGGTGGCGCTGGCGAGGACGGTCATCGCCGTCGCAACTCGCGCCGGGGCGACCACCCGCTCGGCGAGGGTGAAGACCGCGATCATGAAGGGCGCGACGGCGCAGCCGAGCACCGCCACCGTCGCGGTCAGCGACAGCAGTCCGTCGACGAACAGGAGCGGGATCGAGAGCGTGAACAGGGCTCCGGCAGCGACCAGCATCCGGCGCTCCGGACCGATGCGCTCCGGGATGAAGGCCGTGGCGATCCCGGCGAGCGCGCTGCCCACGCCGAGCGTGGCGTGCACCAGCCCCGCGAGTCCGGGCTGACCGACCTGGGTGGCGAGCACGGTGGTGCCGGTCTGGGTGGCACCGAAGAGGGTGCCGATCAGGACCTGCGCCGCGACGAGCACCAGGAGAATCGGGGTCACCAGCCGCCCCGTCGGCAGCGCGGGTCCGGTCTCGTGGACGCGGCCCGCCGTACGGTGCAGAGCGAACGCGGTCCCGAAGACCGCCAGCAGACCCGCCGCCAGCAGCAGCGCGCCATCCGGTGAGATCGCCACGGCCCCGAGGCCGACCAGCGCCGGCCCGATGGCGAACGACGCCTCGTCTGCGGCACCTTCGTAGGAGAAGGCCACATCGACCAGGCGACGCTGCTGAGCCCCGGCGCGCGCGGTGATCGGGCGCCAGCGCACCCGGGCGAGCGGCCCGACCTGCGGCATCGTCAGCCCGGCCAGAGCGGCCGTAGCGACGAACGCCGCGTCCGACGCGCCGGCGTGCACGAGGAAGACGAGCAGGACGAGCGACGCCGCTCCGGACAGCGACTGGACGAGCACGACGTGGCGCTGGCCGAGTCGGTCCGCCAGGGAACCTGCGAACGGTGCACCGATCGCGTTCGCGACCGCCAGCGCACCGGCGGCGAGGCCACCGAGGCCGTAGCTGCCGGTGGCGTCGGACACGAGCAGGAGGGTGCCGAGCTGGCTCATCGCGAGCGGGAGCCGGGCGAGGAACGCGACGACGACGTACGTCGTGCCGGCGAGCTCGAAGAGCCGCCGGTAGGAGGCGAGGGGTGACACGGGTGGGCCTTTCAGGGTGCGTCAGAACGACGCGCCGAACCCACCTCCGAGACGCGTTAAACCCTCTGCTCCTCCATGGTACGGCGACCGGCGGTGGAACGCCGATTCCGCACGCTCAGGCGACGAAGATGCAGAACGGGTGGCCGGACGGGTCGGCGAGCACGTAGAGCTCCTCGTCCTCGTCGTCGCTGCGGTCGAGCACCAAGACGGCACCCAGCGCGAGGGCCCGCTCGCGGCTCTCCTCGAGCGCCTCGACGCCGCTGACGGTGAAGTCGACATGCAGCTGCATCGGCACGTCATGTCGTGGCCACGTCGTCGGGGTCAGCTCGTCGACCTGCTGGAACGCCAGCGCGCGTACGCCGTCGGCGTCGGTCAGGACCAGCCAGTCGGCGTCGTCCGGACCACCGTCAGGGGGCTCGTCGCCCGGGCGGTACTGCAGGCCGAGCAGTTCGCGGTAGAACTCCGCGAGCCTGCGGGGTTCGGTGGTGTCGAGGACTGTGTGGAGGAGCTGCGGGTACTCGGTCATGGGATCAGGGTTCCCCTCTCTCGCGGCCGCGACACAGGTCGATGGCACCTCAGGCGCTCGGGTTGGGGTCTCGACCCCCTGGGGTCGTCAGTCGTGCAGGACCTTCCGGAAGAGGGCGACGGTCTCGTCGACGGCTGCTTGAGCGGCGGGGGAGTGCCGACCCATGTCGACGAACCCGTGGATCATGCCGTCGAAGGTACGCACCTCGACGGGTACGCCGGCGGCCTCGAGCGCAGCGGCGTAGGCCAGGCCGTCGTCGCGGAGTGGGTCGAACTCGGCGACCACGAGTACGGCGGGAGCGAGGCCGGACAGGTTGCCGTGCAGCGGCGCGAGCCGGGGGTCGGTGACGTCGACGTCGGCGAGGTGTCCTACGTACTGATCGTCGAACCACAGCATCGTGCTCATGTCGAGGAAGTAGCCGGTCGCGTTCTGCTCGTGCGAGGGATAGCTGCCGCGTCGGTCGGTGACCGGGTAGAGGAGCAGCTGGCCGGCGAGGGCGATGCCCTCGTCACGCATCGTCTGGGCGACGACGGCAGAGAGGTTGCCTCCGGCGCTGTCGCCTGCCACCGCGAGGCGGGCATCTCCACCGAGCGAGGAGAGCTGGGTGGAGGCCCAGCGGGTGGCGGCGATCGCGTCTTCGACGCCGGCCGGCCACGGGTTCTCCGGGGCGAGGCGGTAGTCGACCGAGACGACCACGGCGTCGCAACCGTTGGCCAGGGTGCGCGCGGTGAGATCGTGGGTGTCGAGGTCGCCGATCACGAAGCCCCCGCCGTGCAACAGCACGATCGTGGGCAACGGGCCCGGCGTCGACGGGCGGTAGACGCGTGCCGGGCGGTCGCCGGCGCCGCCGGGGACGCTGATGTCCTCGACCGACGCGACGTCGGGCACCGACTCGGCTGGGCGGGCGTCGACGGTGAGCGCGCGGAAGCCGGCGCGTGCGGTCTCCGGCGTGCCCTCCGACATCGGAGGGAGTCCGGCGGACTCGAGGAATTCGAGCAGACCGGCCAGGTGGGGGTCGAGCGGCATGGGGTCTCCTTGGTCAGACGAACGCGTTGATGCCGGTCTCGGCCCGGCCGATGAGCAGCTTCTGGATCTGGCTGGTGCCTTCGTAGAGGGTCATCACCCGGGCGTCGCGCATGTACTTCGCTGCGGGGTACTCGTCGATGTAGCCGGACCCGCCGTACACCTGGATGGCGTTGTTGGCCGCGCGTACGGCGGCCTCCGACGCGAACAGCTTGGCCTTCGACGCGGCAGTCCCGAACGTCTCGCCGCGGTCGATCAGATCGGCACAGCGCCACACCAGCAGGCGTGCGGCGTCGGCGTCCACCGACATGTCGGAGATCAGCTCCTGGATCAGCTGGAAGCCGGCCAGCGGCTTGCCGAACTGGGTGCGGCTGGTGGCGTACTCGACCGACGATTCCAGGCATCCCTGGACGATCCCGACGCAACCGGCGGCCACCGAGACTCGGCCCTTGTCGAGGGTGGTCATCGCGATCTTGAAGCCTTTGCCCTCCTCGCCGAGCAGCGCGTCGGCGGGCACGCGGACGTCGGTGAGGAACAGCTCAGCGGTGGCCTGTCCGCGCAGCCCGAGCTTGCCCTTCACCTCGCGGGCCTCGAAGCCGGGGGTGTCGGTCGGGACGAGGAACGCGCTGACGCCGCGCGGACCGTCATCGCTGGTGCGCGCGAAGACCAGCGCGACGTCGGCCCAGGTGCCGTTGGTGATGAAGAGCTTCTGCCCGGAGATGACGTAGTCGGTGCCGTCCTTGCGCGCACGAGACGTCAGGTTGCCCGCGTCCGAGCCGGTGTCCGGCTCGGTGAGCCCGAAGCAGCCGAGCAGGGTGCCGCCGGCGATGCCGGGCAGCCACCGCTGCTTCTGCTCCTCGGTGCCGGAACCGAGGATCGACTTGCCGACCAGGCCGTTGGAGACCGACACGATGCCGCGCAGGGCCGAGTCGGCGCGACCGAGCTCCTCCATGCCGAGCACGTAGGTGAGGTAGTCGCCCCCGAGACCGCCGTACTCCTCGGGGATGGTGAGTCCGAAGAAGCCGATCTCGGCCATCTTGGGAATGATGTCGAGGTCGACGGACTCGTCGCGGTCCCACTGGATGCGGTGCGGGATCGCCTCCTTGTCCAGGAAGTCGCGCGCGAGGTCGCGGAAGGCTTGCTGCTCGTCGTTCAGGCTCAGGTCCATCGGCTCACGCTCCGGGTGCTGGAAGGTTGATGAGTACGGCGAGGGCGGCGCGGTGCGCCTCGGACGAACCGAGCAGCAGCGCGTCGGCCTTGGCCCGCTTCAGGTGCAGATGAGCGGGGTGCTCCCAGGTCATGCCCAGTCCGCCGTGCAGCTGGATCGCTTCCTCCGCAGCGTGCACCGCGACTTCGCCACAGAAGGCTGCAGCGACGGCGACCGCGATCGGGGCGTCGGCGTCGTCGGTGGCCAACGTCGCGGCGGCGTAGCGGGCGGCCGCGTCGGCTTGCTCGACCTCGGCGTAGAGGTCGGCGAGACGGTGCTTGAGCGCCTGGAAGCCGCCGACGATCCGGCCGAACTGACGGCGTTCCTTGAGGTAGCCGATCGTCGTCTCGAGCGACCAGCGCGCGATCCCGACCTGCTCTGCAGCGAGCAGCCCGGCGCCGGTGAGCAGCGCACGGTCGATCGCGGCAGCGGCGTTGTCCGAGAGGAGTGTCCGCTCCGACCCGGTCAGGTCGACCTCACCGAGGGGACGGGTCATGTCGAGCGAGGAGACCAGGCTGGTCGTCGCCCCGCGTACGGCGTACAGCGCGTCGCCCTCGGGCAGCAGCAGCACGTCGGCGGGCAGGCCCACGGTCGTGAGCGCGGCGGCGCCGTGACGCAGCGCGGTCGGCCGGACCAGCAGCGCCGCCGTCTGCTCACCCGCGGCGAGCGCCGGCAGGATCGTGGTGTCGCCGAGCGCGAGCAGCAGGGTCGTCGCGACGACGCTCGACGTCAGGAACGGCGAGGGCGCCGCGGCGCGGCCGATCTCCTCGAGCGCGGCCGCAGCCTCGACAGCTGTGGCACCGGCGCCGCCGAGGGACTCGGGCACCAGCAGGCCCGGCAGCCCCAGCTCGGTGAGAGCACCCCACAACGGACCCGTGACGTCGTCAGTGCCGTCGTAGAGCGCGTTGACCCGCTCGGGGGATGCGTGCTTCTCGAGGACCTTGCGCACCGAGACGCGCAGGTCGGTCTCGACGTCGTCAGGCAGCAGGCTGACCTCGGCCGGGGTGGTCATCGTCAGGGGCGGGGTCATCGGGGCAGGTCCTTCCAGGGCACGTCCTTGTCGACGCGGTGCTCGGTGGGCAGACCGAGGACGCGCTCGGAGACCACGTTGCGCAGCACCTCCGACGTACCGCCCTCGATCGAGTTGCCCTTGGCGCGCAGGTAGCGGAAGCCGGCGTCCCTGCCGAAGAAGTCGACGTGGGTGGGCCGGCGCATCTCCCAGCTCTCGTAGCGGAGCCCGTCGTCAGCGAGCAGGTCGACCTCCAGGGACGAGAGCTGCTGGTTGATCCGCGCGAAGGAGAGCTTCATCGCCGAGCCCTCGGGACCGGGCACGCCGACGGCCATCTTCTGCCGCAGCCGGGTGGCCGTGATCCGGGCGACCTCGGTGTCGATCCAGCCGCGCATCAGCCGCTCGTGGGTCTCGGGCGTGCGCAGCTCGGGCCGCTCGCGCCAGGTCTTCGCCACGTTCATGACCATGCCGAACTCCCGCGGGAACGCGCCGCCGCCGATCGCGACCCGCTCGTTGGAGAGCGTCGCGTTGGCGACCTTCCAGCCCTCGCCGACCTCGCCGAGCCGGTCGGAGTCGGGGATCCGGGCGTCGGTCAGGAAGACCTCGTTGAACTCGGCCTCGCCGGTGATCTGACGCAGCGGTCGTACGTCGACCCCGGCGTCGTGCATGTCCAGGATGAAGTACGAGAGCCCAGCGTGCTTCGGCTGATCGGGGTCGGTGCGGACGATCATGATCGCTCGGTCGGCGATGTGGGCCGAGGAGGTCCACACCTTCTGGCCGTTGACCATCCAGGTGTCGCCGTCGAGCACCGCGCGTGACGACAGGCCGGCGAGGTCGGAGCCGGCACCCGGCTCGGAGAAGAGCTGGCACCACACCTCCTCGCCGCACCACAGCGGCCGCAGGTAGCGCTGCTTCTGCTCCTCGGTGCCGAAGGCGAGGATGGTCGGTGCGGCCATGCCCAGGCCGATGCCGATCTTGCGCGGGTCGTTGTCGGGGGCGCCCGCCTTGTAGAGCGCCTTCTCGACGACCGGCTGCATCCCGCGCGGCAGCCCCAGGCCGCCGAGACCCTCGGGGAAGTGCACCCAGGCGAGGCCGGCGTCGAAGCGGGCGTGCAGGAAGTCGAGCCGGTCGGTCGAGGCCGGCGGGTGGTCGGCGAGGAGCCGGTCGACCCGCTCCCTCAGCTGTGCCTCATCCATCGGTGCTGTGCCTCGCGATCTCGGTCTTGGCCAGGGAGTTCTTGTGCACCTCGTCGGGGCCGTCGGCGAACCGCAGGGTGCGGATGCCGGCGTACGACGCCGCGAGCGGGAAGTCCTGCGAGAGCCCGCCTGCGCCGTGCACCTGGATCGCCTTGTCGAGGATCCACTGCACGGTCTGCGGGGTAGCGATCTTGATCGCCTGGATCTCGGTGTGGGCGCCGCGGTTGCCGACGGTGTCCATCAGCCACGCGGTCTTGAGGACCAGCAGCCGCAGCTGCTCGATCCGCACCCGGGACTCCGCGATCCAGTCGCGGACGACGCCCTGGTTGGAGATCGGCCGACCGAAGGCGACCCGCGCCTCGGCCCGGCGGCACATCAGCTCGATGGCGGCCTCGGCGACGCCGATCGACCGCATGCAGTGGTGGATCCGGCCGGGCCCGAGGCGCGCCTGGGCGATCGCGAAGCCCGCACCCTCCTCACCGATCAGGTTGGTGACCGGCACCCGGACGTCGTTGAAGCGGAGCTCCGCGTGACCGCCGTGCTCGTGGTCGTCGTACCCGTAGACCGTCATGCCGCGGACGACCTCGAGGCCGGGGGTGTCGCGGGGCACGAGGACCTGGCTCTGCTGGCGGTGCCGGGAGGCAGTGGGGTCGGTCTTGCCCATCACGATCATGATCTCGGCGTGCGGGTTCATGGCGCCGGTGATCCACCACTTGCGGCCGTTGAGGACGTACTCGTCACCGTCCCGCTCGATCCGGGTCTCGATGTTGGTGGCATCGGAGGAGGCGACGTCCGGCTCGGTCATGGCGAACGACGAACGGATCTCGGCGGCCAGCAGCGGCTTGAGCCAGCGCTCCTTCTGCTCAGGGGTGCCGAAGAGTGAGAGCACCTCCATGTTGCCGGTGTCCGGTGCGGCGCAGTTGAGCACCGCCGGAGCGAGGTGGCCGGCCCGTCCGGTGAGCTCAGCGAGCGGGGCGTACTGGAGGTTGGTGATGCCGGTGCTGTCGGCGTGCTCGGCCGGGAGGAAGAGGTTCCACAGGCCCAGCTCGCGGGCCTCGGCCTGGAGCTCCTTGAGGACAGGTGCCTCCGACCACGCCCATCGGTCGTCGGACGCCTCGAGCTGGTCGTGGAAGACCTCTCCCGAGGGCACGATCCGCTCGGCCATGAAGGTCGAGAGCCGCTCCTGCAGCTCGATGGTCTTGTCGTCGAGAGCGAAGTCCATGTCAGTCCTCTCCGAGGGCGTCGAGCCCCGCGGCGATCAGTGGGTCGAAGCCGGCGCCGATCTGGTCGAATCCTTCGCCGACCGTCTGGCCCTGCAGATAACGGAAGTTGATGCCTTCGAGGATCACCGCGAGCTTGAAGTAGGCCAGCCCGAGATGGAATCCCATGTCACCCAGGTCGCGTCCGCTCGTCGCGGCGTACCTCTCCAGCTGGGTGGCGGTGTCCGGGTAGCCGGGTGCGGTGCTCACGTCGGAGACCAGACCGCTGCCCGGCAGCAACGCCAGCCGGTCGTAGACGAGCAGGAGGGCGACGTCGGTGCGGGTGTCGCCGAGCGTTGCCATCTCCCAGTCGACGACGGCCTTGATCTGGTCGTCGTCGCCGGTGAGCAGGTTGTCGAGGCGGAAGTCGCCGTGCACGATCCCGACCACGCTGGGATCGTCGGCCGGCACCCGCGCGGTCAGCTGCCGGTGGAGCTCCTCGGCGTCCGGGTGCTCGCGGGTCTTCGAGCCCTCGAGCTGCTTGCCCCAGCGCCGGACCTGCCGCTCCAGGAACCCGGCCGGTCGGCCGAACTCGCCCAGACCGACCTCCGCCGGGTCGACCGCGTGCAGGCCGGCGAGCACGTCGACCATCCGGCCGGCGATGGTCGCGGTCCGCTCGGTGCCGAGCGGTTCGAGCTGGGTGCGGTTGCGGTACGCCGTGCCGAGGATCCGCTCCATCACGTAGAACGGCGCCCCGAGAAGGTCGGGGTCGGCACAGTGGGCGTACGTCGTCGGCACGGGCACGTCGGTCGGCACCAGCGCACTCATCGCCGTGAACTCGCGGCCCATGTCGTGGGCGGTCGCCTGCACGTGGCCGAGCGGCGGGCGCCGTACGATCCACCACGACGTGCCGTCGGTGACCTCGTAGGTGAGGTTGGACCGGCCGCCGGCGATCAGCCGGGCCTGCAGGGCTCCGGCGATCTCGCCCGGTCGCTGCCCGTCGTACCACCGGCGGAAGACGTCGAGGTCGAGTCCGGGGATGTCGCCCGAGGTCAGGTCGTCGGTCATCCGATTGCTCCTGCGTCATCGACCTTCTGCTGGAGCCGGCGCATGCCGCCCAGCCAGCGGTCGGTGTCGGAGGCCCGGGCGGCGTAGTAGCCCGCGACCTCGGGGTGGGGGAGGACCAGGAACCGGCCCTCGTCGATCGCGGTGACGGCCGCCTCGGCGACCGCTTCGGGTGCGAGGGCGCTGTCGCGGGAGAGGAGGGCCTGCAGGGGGCCCGCGTCCTCGAGCATCTTGGTCTGCACGCCCTGCGGGCAGATCGCGTGCACGTCGACACCGCGGGCGCCGTACGTCACCGAGAGCCACTCGGCGAAGCCGACCGCGGCGTGCTTGGTGACGGAGTACGGCGCGCTGCCGATCATGGTCAGCAGGCCGGCGGCCGACGCGGTGACGACGAACCGTCCGCCGGCGCCGTCCTCGAGCCAGCGGGGGACCAGCAGCCGGGCGGCGCGGATGTGGGCCATCACGTTGACGTCGACGATCCGGTCCCAGACGTCGTCGGAGGTCTGCAGGCTGTCGACCCCGCCGGCGCCGTCGATGCCGGCGTTCGCGAAGTACACGTCGATCCGGCCGAGCGCCTCGGTGGCTTCGGCGACGAGTGCCTCCACCCCGTCGGCGGACGACGCGTCGCCGGGGACCGCCGTACCCCCGATCTCGGCGGCGACGGCGCGGGCGTTGTCGGCATCCAGGTCGTTGACGACCACGCGGGCACCCTCGGCCGTCATCCGGATCGCCAGCGCGCGGCCGATCCCGCGGCCGGCGCCGGTGACGACGACGCCCTTGCCCTGGAGCTTCTGGTGCGCCATCAGACGCCGCCGACCAGGGTGACGCCGCCGTCGAGGGTGATCGTCTGACCGGTCAGCCAGGCGGCGTCGTCGGAGAGCAGGAAGGCGACCGCGCCGGCGACGTCCTCGGGGATGCCGAGGCGCTTGAGCGGGTAGGCCGCGGAGACCTCCTCCTCGCGGCCCTCGAAGAGGAGGGAGGCGAACTGGGTCTTCACCACGGCCGGTGCGACCGCGTTGACCCGGATGCCCGGGCCGAGCTCGACCGCGAGGGACTCGGTGAGGCTGATCATCATCGCCTTCGAGGCGCCGTACATGGCGATGCCCGGGGCGGGCTTCACCCCCGAGACCGAGGAGATGTTGACGATCGCCCCGCCGTGCTCGGCCATCCAGGCGCGGTGCACCTCCTGCACCCAGGCGAGGGCGCCGAGGGCGTTGACCTCGACGATCTTGCGGGCGGCGCCGAGGTCGATGTCGATCAGCGGCCCGGCGACCGGGTTGATGCCGGCGTTGTTGACCAGCAGGTCGAGGCTGCCGAACGTCTCGATGGTGCGGCGTACGGCGTCCTCGCGGTGCTCGGGATCGTCGGCCTTGCCGGCGACCGCGATCGCGTGGTCGGGTCCGCCGAGGGTGGCGACCGCCTCCTCGAGCGCCTCGGGCTTGCGGGCGGTCAGGCAGACCTTCCCACCCTCCGCGACCAGTCGCTGGGCGATGCCCAGGCCGATCCCGCGGCTTGCTCCGGTGATGATCGCGACCTTGCCGTCGAGTCCTTGCACGCTTCGCTCCTTGCTTGTTGACTAAGCGCTTGCTTACCATGCCTCTCGTGACCCCGTCCACCCCTGCGCCTGATGCTCGTACCCGATTGGGCCTCGCTGCAGTAGAGGCGTTCGCCGCGAAGGGCTTCCACGGCACGACGACCCGTGACATCTCCACGGCGGCCGGGATGAGTCCGGCAGCGCTCTACGTGCACCACCGCTCGAAGGAGGAGCTGCTCTTCGAGCTGTCGCTCGTCGGGCACCGGCGGGTGCTGGGGATGGCGCGGGACTCGGTCGCGACCTCGGACGACCCGGTCGAGCAGCTCTCGGCGTTCGTCGAGGACTTCGTGCGCGACCACGCGCTCGCGCACACCGGCGCCCGCGTCATCAACTACGAGCTGGCCGCGCTCAGCGACGAGCACTTCGCCGAGGTCGCCGCGGTCCGACGCGAGATCGACGGGGTGCTCCGCGCCGTCATCGAGCGCGGGGTCGAGACCGGCGCCTTCTCGACCCCCGACGCCCAGATGACCACGCTCGCCCTGCTGTCGCTCGGCATCGACGTCGCCCGGTGGTACCGCGACGAGGGCCGCTGGAGCCCCGACCAGGTCGCCGCCCACTACCGGCTGCTCGCACTCCGGATGGTCGGCGCCGCCTGAGGTGCGTTCGTTGTCGAGTGGGTTCCGCTAGCGACGCTCGACGGCGCTCGGTGCTCGATCGACGGGCGTGGCAGGGTGGACGGCATGAGCTATGAAGCCGCCGAGAACCGCTACGACACCGACGCGACCGGGATGCGCTACCGCTTCACCGGGCGCAGCGGGCTCCAGCTCCCCGTGATCTCCCTGGGGCTGTGGCAGAACTTCGGCGACGACCGGCCCGAGGACAACCAGCGCGCGGTCCTGCGCCGGGCCTTCGACCGCGGGGTGACCCACTTCGACCTGGCCAACAACTACGGCCCGCCGTACGGCCGCGCCGAGGAGAACTTCGGGCGCTACCTCAAGGACGACTTCGCGCCGTACCGCGACGAGCTGGTGATCTCGACGAAGGCGGGCTACGACATGTGGCCGGGCCCGTACGGCCAGGGCGGCGGCTCGCGCAAGTACGTCCTCTCCTCGCTCGACCAGTCGCTCGGCCGGCTGGGACTCGACTACGTCGACATCTTCTACAGCCACCGCTTCGACGCGGAGACGCCCGTCGAGGAGACGATGATGGCGCTCGACCAGGCGGTCCGACAGGGCAAGGCGCTGTACGCCGGCATCTCGTCCTACTCGGCTGCGAAGACCAACGAGGCGGCCTCGATCGCTCGCGACCTCGGGACTCCGCTGCTGATCCACCAGCCGTCGTACTCCATGCTCAACCGCTGGATCGAGGAGGACCTGCTCGACGAGCTCGAGCAGCAGGGGATGGGCTGCATCGTCTTCTCCCCGTTGGCACAGGGTCTGCTCACCGATCGCTACCTCGACGGTGTCCCGTCCGACTCGCGGGCGGCGCGTGACGGCTCCAGCATCGGCGACAACCACCTGGAGGAGTCGAAGCTGACGCACGTCCGGCGGCTCAACGAGATCGCCCAGGCGCGGGGTCAGAAGCTCGCCCAGCTCGCGCTGCAGTGGGCGGTCCGTGACCAGCGGGTCACCTCGGCGGTGATCGGCGCCAGCTCGGTCGGGCAGCTCGACACCAACCTCGATGCGCTGGAGTTCCCCGACCTCTCGGCCGAGGAGCTGGGCGCGATCGACGACGACGCCGTCGAGGCGGGCATCAACCTCTGGGCGAAGCAGACCGCCGAGTGACCTTCAGGCCTTAGGGTTCGGGCCATGGTGACCGTCGAACGCGAGCACGGCGCGCTGCGTGAGAACGTCGTTGCCGCGCTGCGCGCCGACATCATCTCGGGCCGCCTCGCGCCGGGTGAGCCGCTGCGTACCGAGGTCGTCATGCACCGGTTCGGGGTCTCCAACTCGCCGTTGCGCGAGGCCTTCGCCCAGCTCGAGTCCGAGGGCCTGGTCGTCGTCCGGCGCAACCGCGGCGCCTCGGTCGCGCCGGTCTCACGTGAGGCCGCCGCCGACGTGCTGCGAGTCGGTGGGCTGCTGCTGGAGCACGTCCTGCGCTGGGGTCTGCCCCAGTTCGTGCCCGGTGACGTCGCGACGCTGCGCCGGTCGGCGCTCGACTTCGAGCTCGCCTTCCGCAGTGGTGACGTGCTGACGGCCTACGCCGAGGCCGACCGGTTCGGCACCCAGCTGCTCGAGCGGTGCGGCAGCCCGGAGCTCGCCCACTCGTTCAGCGCGCTGCTGCCCCGGCTCCAGCGGCTGGTCCGACTGGTCGACCCGCTGACCTTCCTGTCCCTGCAGGGCTCGTTGCAGACCGCCGTGCTCGCCTCGGCCGAGGACCGCGACGTCGAGAGTGCCGTCACCGCCGTCGGCTCGATCTGGCGCCAGGTCGCGCGCGCGGTCGACGACCTGGGCGCCGACGTCCTCGGGAGCTGAGGGATCGGGCGATGGCCGTCGTGACGCACCCTTCGATCGCGGCCCTGCGTCGCAGGCAGCGAGCCGGGGTGATCAGCAGGCGGGTGGGCTGGGTGCTGCTGCCGGTCATGATCGCCGCGACCGCGTCCCACTACCTGGGCGATGACCGGTACGGCGGCCTGGCGGCTGTCCTGGTGATCGCCGTGGTGGTGCTGAACACCGTGCACATCGGGTTGTCGTGCTACGTCTTCGGCCTGGTCCGTCCGCGGCGCACCCTCAAGGTCTTCCACATCTACTTCGGCTACGCGCTGGGCGCGGTGATCTGGGCCTCGCAGACCAACCTCGACAACGAGCCGTTGCACACCTACCTGACCGTGCTGATGTTCCTCGGGATCGGCGTGCACCTGCTGCTCGGTGCGCGCTACGCGACTCGCCGGCGAGCCACGTAGCGCGCCGACCTCACTTCTTGATGACGACCGTGACCTTGTCGCTGGCGGCGGTGTCGCTCAGCATGTCGGTGATCGTCGTCCCGGTGTAGGAGAAGGTCAGCCTTCCCGGCTTCTTCGCCCTCCAGCTGAAGGTGCCCTTCTGCGCCGCCGCACCGTTCGGGCCGAGCCGGACCTTGCCGAGGGAGACGTCCTTGCCCTGCTTCGGGTCGAAGGTCACCGCGACCGTACGGCCGGGGGCCGGCGGCCGCGCTGAGGCTGAGCGCCACCCTCGCCTTCTTCCCGGCCTTGACCTTCACCGTCGCCGGAGTGGCCGTCAGTCGGCTCGTGACGACGACCGGCACCGCGACTGTTCCGTCGGGCGTCCAGATGGCCAGCGTGTTCTGGTCGTAGGAGCTGAAGACGATCTCGTTGACGCCGTCGCCGTCCAGGTCGGCCACCACGGCGCCGCCGGCCTGGCCGAAGTACTCGCCGTCGTCGGTCAGCTTGTGCAGGATCGTGCCCCCGTCGGCCTTCTTCTCGATCCACCAGAGGCGCCGGTCGCCGTCCCCGGAGACCGCGAGGTCGACGTCGCCGTCCCCGTCGATGTCGCCGTAGCCGAGCACGCCCGGTGCGCCCTGGCCGTAGCCGAAGCGGGCCGTGATCTGGTCGCTGAACTCGGGCTCCGGGTAGTTGCGGTAGTCCGCGGGGCACGGGGGTGTGGGCGTCGTGGGTGCCGACAGCGTGGTGAGCTTCCACTGGGCGCGGATGTTCGTGCCCGGGGTGAACTCGATGACCTGCTCCGCGATGGGCGCGAGCGGCACCGGCAGGGTGCAGCGGTTGACGTGGTTGGTGCCGATCCACGACACCGTGCCCGGCTTGCGGAAGTTCGGCACCGGACGGATCTGGAAGCCCATGCCGACGCCTCGGTCGGTCGCGGTGTTCAGCAGGGTGGCGATGGTGCGCGTCTTGAAGTCGCTCGCGGTCAGGGTGCCGTCGGCGTCCTGGTTCTCCAGCCACAGGAAGGTGGGCGCCCCGGGGGCGTTGTTGAACGTGTGGAAGTACTGCGACGACACGATGTCGAGGTCGCCGTCGGCATCCATGTCGTAGACCACCGGTTGGCTGCCACCAGCGTCGGAGAGTGCGACCGGAGCGGCGAACGTCTGGTCGGCCCTGCCCTTGAAGAACTGGGTCTCGACGGTGTCGTCACCCAGGTCACCCGCAGTCCTCGCCTCCTCGCTGGTGCTCAGGAGGTCCTTGACCCCATCGCCGTCGAGGTCGACGAGCTGGACGCCGTGGTAGGAGCCGGCCTGGCCGCCGATCACGTCGTGGCGCTCGAACGACTCGTCGGGGCCGCGGTTCTCCCACCAGGTGATGGCGCCGGTCACCAGCTTCTCGCCGGCCGTGGGATCGGTCCCGAAGAAGTAGCCCGACGGCAGGATGAGGTCGTTGTCCCCGTCGCCGTCCACGTCGTCGATGGTCGTGGCGTTGGGGAAGACGACGCCCTCCTCCGGCCCGAAGACGGTGACCTTGGTCCAGTCGGCCAAGGTCGCGCCGGGACGGTAGATCTGCAGGGTGCCGCCGCCGGTGGGTCGACCGAGGCTGTCCAGGACGCCGTACCCGCTGGTGACGATGTCCTGCTCGCCGTCGAAGACCTCGCCGACCGAGGTGAAGCTCGCCCCGCTGATCGTCGTGTCGACATCGATCCGCGCGAACGTCGGGTCGGTGGCGGTGGTGTCGGCGCTGACGCGAGCGACAGCCGAGTCGCCAGTGCCGAGCGCGACCACGGCTGGGACGGCCGCGAGACAGACGGCGGCGGCGACGGCGACGGCATGGCGTGATCGGATCACGGGTGCTCCTCCGGGGCTGGGGGAGACCACCGTGGCACTATTTCGCACAATCCGCCGGAGATTCGGACAGATTCGTATATCAGATATGAAGCGGACTAGTCCGAGACGGCAGCTGCTCGGTCCCGGGCGTTCTCCCAGAGCTGGCAGCCGATCAGGACGACCCCGGCGAGCACGCCGCCGGCGATGACGTCGATGACGTAGTGCTCGGCGTTGTAGACCAGCGCGGTCGACATCGCCAGTGGGTAGAGCACCAGCAGCCAGCGCCACGGCGTACGCAGCCGTTGGATGCCGTAGATCGCGATCAGGAAGGTGATCCCGGCGTGCAGCGACGGCATCGCCGCGACCGGGTTGCCGACGCCGTGCAGGATCAGGTCGACCCGGTCCAGGCCGACGTCGGACCAGCCGCGGGCGGTGATCCGGGTGACGTCGGCGTTGAGCCACCCCTGCTCCGAGGCCATCCAGGGCGGAGCCATCGGGTAGAGGATGTAGATCACGAGCGCGCCGAAGTTGATCACCAGGTAGCGCCGCATCCACTTGATCCACTCCGGACGGCTGCGCACCCAGAGGACCGCCGCGATCGTCAGCCCGGCGAGGAAGTGGGTGGCGTAGACCGTGGTGAAGAGGAAGTCCCACCAGTGCGGCTCGGAGGTCTTCAGGCACGGATCGCCGCACAACGCGTGCTGGAGCCGCTCGGTCGGGATCTCCCCGCCGCCGATCCAGGTGTCGAAGTGGATCGGCATGTAGACGTGCACCGGGAGGCCGAGCTCGTCGGTGAGGCCGCGGCTGTAGAAGTAGACGACCAGGCCGACGACCGGCAGCCACCAGTCCTTGAGGAAGTTCAGGTGGTACGACGGGCGCGCCTCGATGTTCCACGCGATCGTGCCGAGCCACAGCCACAGGAAGACCTGGACGGTGTCGTTCGGGATGCCGAGGAGGTCGGACCACACCAGCAGGGCGACGGCGAAGACCAGCATCGGACACGACCCGGACCTTGCGGCGGGTCCGCGGCTCGGCGACCGGCCGTTCGCTGATGGAGACCGGTGACTCGATCTCGTCAGCGCTGCGGGTCATGCGGAGGATTCTAGGGAGGACCCGGTGGTCGCGTTGCAACAGGTGCCGTGCAGGTCAAGCGACCTCCTTCCACGGGTCGTGCTCCGCGAGGATCCGGTCGACGCGCGCCTGGTCGATCCGGGAGACGACGTACTGGGTCTCCTGCGCGTCCCGGATGCACTTGGCGAGCGAGAACGACGAGGTGGTCAGGAAGAGGGTCCCGAGGGCGAGGAAGGCCTTGGGCCACGGGTCGGCCGGGAGGTAGAAGATCGCGACCATCAAGGTGAGCAGGGCGATGCCGAACGCGAGGGCCGACTGGGCGAAGAAGGCGGTGGTGTTCTTGGCGGAGGGCGTGTGGTTTTCCATGCCGGCGAGTCTGGTCGGGCCGTTCCCCGCCTGGCATCGGTACGAATACTCAGTTCCTGCGACACTACGGCGTGTGAGCTCGTGGACGTCACCCGCCTCCATCGCGATCAAGGACCGGATGTTCCGCGCTCTCGCGGTGCTGCGAGTCGTCCTCCTGGTCAATGCCGTCGCGCTGAACATCTATCGCGCCGATCAGTTCACCCGCCCGACGGCGGGAGCGGCCTGCGTCGCCGTGATGATCGCGTGGACCGGCTTCGCCACCTGGGCGTACGCCGACAAACGGCGCCGCACCTACCCGCTCCTCGTCGGCGACCTGGCCGTGGCGATGGCGCTGCTCCTGGTCACCCCCCTGGTCAAGGGACCGGAGTTCAGCTCCAGCGTGCCGGGCTTCTGGATCATGGGCGCCCTGTTCGCGTGGGCCATCCACTACCGGTTGGTCGGCGGACTCGCGGCCGGGCTCCTGCTCGCCGCGGCCGACCTCTCCCTGCGGCAGGAGATCGGCTCGTCCGACTACGGCAATGCCTTCCTGCTGATCATCGGCGGCCCGATCGTCGGGTACATGTGCGACTCGCTGCAGCAGATGGCCACCGAGCGCGACATCGCCGAACGGTCCGCGGCCGTGGCGGCCGAGCGTGCTCGTCTGGCACGGGTCGTGCATGACGGGGTGCTGCAGGTCCTCGCCCTGGTCCAACGGCGAGGCCGTGAGCTGGGGGGTGAGGCCGCCGAGCTCGGTGTCCTGGCCGGTGAGCAGGAGCGCGAGCTGCGCGGCCTGATCCGTGCGCAGGACGCGGTCGAGACCGTCGGCGGGGACGAGACCGTGGACCTGGTGCCCGAGCTCGCGCGACTCGAGCGTGGCGCCGTCACGGTGGCGACCCCGGGTACCCCGGTGGAGCTCCCGGCCGCGACGGCGTACGAGCTCCTGGCGGTCACGCGGGCCTGCCTCGACAACGTCCGCCTCCACGTCGCGGACGACGCGCCGGCCTGGGTGCTCCTGCGAGGCTTCCCGGACCATGTCGAGCTGTCGGTGCGCGACGACGGGCCAGGGATCCCGGCCGGTCGGCTCGAGGAGGCCGCCGGACAGGGCAGGCTCGGCGTGGCCGAGTCGATCCGCGGCCGGATCGCCGACCTCGGCGGCACCGCCGAGCTGTCGACCGGATCCTTCGGCACCGAGTGGGAGTTCGTCGTCCCGGTGCCCGCCGCTGGTGGTTGAGCAACGGTGGTTGAGGAAGGCGCGCTAGCGCCTGTCCCTCCGGTGGTTGAGGAAGGCGCGCGAGCGCCTGTCCCTCCGGTGGTTGAGGAAGGCGCGCTAGCGCCTGTCTCGAAACCCCCGCAGCCGAGGCAGGGCAGGGTCAACCAACGCGGGTCGCCGTCCGGTGGTTGAGGAAGGCGCGCTAGCGCCTGTCTCGAAACCCCCGCAGCGAAGGCAGGGCGGGGTGTGTCTCGTGGTCGGGTAGCGCGTGGGCTTGGGGGGTTTCGAGACGGTTGCTGCGCAACCTCCTCAACCAACGGGGTCGCCTCCGGTGGTTGAGGAAGGCGCGCTGGCGCCTGTCTCGAAACCCCCGCAGCCAAGGCAGGGCAGGGTGTCTCTCGGTGGTCGAGGAGGCGCGTCGGCTTCGAGGGGTTTCGAGACGGTTGCTGCGCAACCTCCTCAACCACCGGGGTCGCCGTCCGGTGGTTGAGGAAGGCGCTCTGGCGCCTGTCTCGAAACCCCCGCAGCCAAGGCAGGGCGGGGTGTGTCTCGGTGGTCGAGGAGGCGCGTGGGCTTCGGGGGTTTCGAGACGGTTGCTGCGCAACCTCCTCAACCACCGGGGTCGCCGTCCGGTGGTTGAGGAAGGCGCTCTGGCGCCTGTCTCGAAACCCCCGCAGCGAACGCAGGGCAGGGTGTCTCTCGGTGGTCGAGGAGGCGCGTCGGCTTGAGGGGTTTCGAGACGGTTGCTGCGCAACCTCCTCGACCGACGTCTGTCCGTCCGGTGGTTGAGGAAGGCGCGCTGGCGCCTGTCTCGAAACCCCCGCAGCCATGGCAGGGCGGGGTGTGTCTCGTGGGTCGGGTAGCGGGTGGGCTTGGGGGGTTTCGAGACGGTTGCTGCGCAACCTCCTCAACCAACGGAGTCGCCGTAACTCCTCAACCAACGGTTGGCAACCCGCGACCAGTGGGGTGGCGTCGGGACGGGTCCGCCTAGGGTCGTGGACATGAACCAGTCGGAGGAGTCCATCGCGATCCGGGTGATGGTGGTCGACGACCACCCGCTGTGGCGCGACGCCGTCGAGCGCGACCTGGCGCAGTCCGGTCTCGACGTGGTCGCGGTGGCCGCGAACGGCCGAGAGGCGCTGGCGCGGTTCCCGGCGGCACGGCCCCAGGTGGTGGTCCTCGACCTGCAGATCCCAGCCCCGGACGGGGTCGAGGTCACCGCCGAGATGGTGCGTCACGACCCATCGGTCAAGGTGCTCATCCTGTCCGCCTCCGGCGAGCACGCCGACGTGCTGGCAGCCGTGAAGGCGGGGGCGACCGGCTACCTGGTGAAGTCCGCCTCCCGCGAGGAGCTCCTTGCCGCCGTACGCCGGGTCGCGCAGGGCGATCCTGTCTTCACCCCCGGTCTGGCCGGGCTGGTGCTCGGCGAGTTCCAGCGGATGTCCGACGAGCCTCGCTCGGGCCCGGCCGAGCAGGCCTTGACCGAGCGCGAGACCGAGGTGCTGAAGATGGTCGCCAAGGGGCTGTCGTACCGGCAGATCGCAGATCGCCTCGTGCTGTCGCACCGCACGGTGCAGAACCACGTGCAGAACACGCTCGGCAAGCTCCAGATGCACAACCGGGTCGAGCTGACCCGCTACGCCATCGAGCACGGGCTCGACGGCGAGTAGTCGGCGTCTACGGGGAGCTGAGGCTCTCCTCGACGACCCCCGGGAACGCCTCGACCAGGCCGTCCAGGCCGGCATCGGAGGTGTCGAAGCCGAACTGGTGGCGCAGGTAGGCGACGGTGGCCTGCCGGATGGCCGGCCACGCCTCGGTCGGCGGAAGAGCCGGCGGGTTGCAGCCATCGGAGGCCAGCCGCTTCAACCCGTCCGAGATCGGGAAGTGGAGGACCTCGGCAATGGCGAGGAGTCCGCCGTCGGACGCCCCGACCTCGCAGAGGTCGCTGAAGGCGTGGTGGCCGCCACCGACCAGGATGAAGCGCTTGGACTTCTTCAGCTTCGTGTAGGCGTTGCGGATCCCGTCGGGCACCGCGACCGTGTCTGACGATCCGGCCATGAGCAGGCCCGGCACCTTCGGGATCTTGCTCCCGGGGCCGGTCTCGTCCTCGCCGAACGCGCCGACCGTCGCCCCGGCCAGACCGACGAACGTCGTGACCCGCTTGTCCGTCGCGGCCCAGGCCTCGGAGGCGGCACCGCCGGCCGAGTGACCGACCGCGCCGACCAGGTTGGCGTTCACGTGGGCGTGGAAGCGGCTGGTCTTCGTCCCCGACTTCTTGCGCATCAGGGTCAGGGTCTCGCGCAGGTCGCCGACATCCGTGGTGGCCACGTCGGCGGCCGGGCCGCCGAGGACCTTGGTCAGGTCACGGCTGTAGTGGTCGGGCGCCGCGACGACGAAGCCCCAGGACGCCAGCCACGCCGTCAGGAACGACGACTGGGTGCGGAAGCCGGCGTACCCGTGGCTGAAGACGACGAGCGGGAAGCGGCCGGTCGCGACGGGAACCCCGCGGACGCCGCCGCTCGGGTAGGTCACGGCATAGCCGTCGGGAAGGAGGTTCTGCGCGAACTCCGGCAGCCAGGTGACCAGGTCGTAGCTCGCCTCGCGCTTGCCGGCGACCGCCTCCGCGGTGGCGGGGTACCAGACCTCGACCGGCGCACCGTTCGTCTTCAGGGCCAGCGTCTTCTGTCCGACGGCGTACGGGCCGGGCTCGGAGAACGTCGTCGGCCCGAGGTCGGTGACCGGGGGGACGGTGACGCCGGCGTGGGCGGCCGAGGGGGCGATGACGCCGGTCAGGGCGACGGCGAGCGCGAGGCCGGCGACGGTCCGGCAGCGGCGGCGTGTGTGGTCGGTCACAGCGGCACGGTATGCCCTTCCGGCATCTCGCGCGGCAAAACCGGGTGTTGCAGGTGGCCGCGATGGCGGAGAATGCTCCGACGTGGGACACGTGGACGTCGCCGGAGTGCGCTACGAGCTGCCGGACGGGCGGGTGCTGCTCGACGACGTGTCGTTCCGGGTCGGCGAGGGCGCCAAGGTCGCGCTCGTCGGCGCCAACGGCGCCGGCAAGACGACGCTGCTGCGGATCATCACCGGCGACCTGGTGCCGCACGCCGGCGCGGTGACCCGCTCCGGCGGGCTCGGCGTGATGCGCCAGATGGTCGGTGCCGCGCTCGGCGACGACCCGACGGTCGCCGACCTGCTGCTCAGCGTCTCCCCGCCCCGGGTCCGCGCGGCCGCCGCGGAGGTCGACCGCTGCGAGCGGGCGCTGATGGAGACCGACGACGAGAAGACGCAGATGGCCTACGCCGAGGCGCTCTCGGAGTTCGCCGACGCCGGCGGCTACGACGTCGAGGTCACCTGGGACGTCTGCACGATGGCGGCGCTGGCGCTGCCCTACGACCGGGCCAAGTACCGCAAGCTCGGCACCCTCTCCGGCGGCGAGCAGAAGCGGCTGGTCCTGGAGTTCCTGCTCCGCGGCCCCGACGAGGTGCTGCTGCTCGACGAGCCCGACAACTTCCTCGACGTGCCCGGCAAGATCTGGCTCGAGGGGCGGATCCGCGAGTCCGACAAGACCATCCTGTTCATCAGCCACGACCGCGAGCTGCTCAACAACACCGCGACCCGGGTGGTGACCGTCGAGCTCGGCCACGCCGGCAACACCGTGTGGACCCACCCGGGCGGCTTCGCGTCGTACCACGAGGCGCGCACGGACCGGTTCCTCCGCTTCGAGGAGCTGCGCCGCCGCTGGGACGAGGAGCACGCCAAGATCAAGGCGCTGGTGCTGCGGCTCAAGATCAAGGCCGAGTACAACGACGGGATGTCGAGCCAGTACCGCGCCGCGCAGACCCGGCTCCGCAAGTTCGAGGAGGCCGGCCCGCCCACCGAGCAGCCGCGCGAGCAGCAGGTCACGATGCGGCTCAAGGGCGGCCGCACCGGCAAGCGCGCGGTGGTCTGCGAGGACCTCGAGCTGACCGGGCTGATGAAGCCGTTCGACCTCGAGGTCTGGTACGGCGAGCGGGTGGCCGTGCTCGGCTCCAACGGCTCCGGCAAGTCGCACTTCCTGCGGCTGCTGGCCGCCGGCGGCAGCGACCCGGACGTCGAGCACCGCCCGGTCGGTGACGGGGAGATCAAGCCGGTGCTCCACACCGGCAAGGCCAAGCTCGGCGCCCGGGTGCGGCCCGGCTGGTTCGTGCAGACCCACGAGCACCCCGAGCTGGTCGGGCGCACGCTGCTCGAGATCCTGCACCGCGGCGACGGCTCGCCCAACGGCCGCTCCGGGCATGGGCCGGGAGCAGGCCGCCCGGGTGCTCGACCGCTACGAGCTGGCCCACGCCGCCGAGCAGAGGTTCGAGTCGCTGTCGCGGCGGCCAGCAGGCGCGCTTCCAGATCCTGCTGCTCGAGCTGTCCGGCGCCACGCTGCTGCTGCTCGACGAGCCCACCGACAACCTCGACGTGCAGTCGGCCGAGGCGCTCGAGGACGGCCTCGAGGCGTTCGACGGCACCGTGCTCGCGGTGACCCACGACCGCTGGTTCGCCCGCGGCTTCGACCGGTTCCTCGTCTACGGCGCCGACGGCGACGGTCTACGAGTCCGACGGCCCGGTCTGGGACGAGGGTCGGGTGCAGCGCACCGATGACCGATCTCGTGATCAGTCGCCGTCGACCCGCCACGACCGACGCGTTCGACGCGTTCTACGACGTCTACCTCGCCGCCGAGCACGGCCGCGGGCGACGCCGCGATCGCCGTGGAAGCTCGAGGAGCTCCGGGTCGACCTGCTGGACCAGGCGCACCGGCGCGTCGGCGCGACGCGTACGTCGGCCGCGCGGACGGCCGGGTCGTCGCGGCCGGACTAGCTGTCGCTGCCGATGGTCGACAACCTCGACGCGGCCGACCCTGTCGGTGCACGTCGCACCCGCCGACCGCGCCGCGGCCACGGGTCGGCGCTGCTCGCCCACCTCGAGGCGATGCGCCGCCGAGCGCGGCCGGGCCGGTGCTACGCCGAGGTCCGGGCTGGCCCTACGACGTCGGCCCGACCGGCGCTGGTCGAGCCCGGCCTGGAGTTCGCGCCGCGGCACGGCTACGCGCTCGGGCTGGTCGACGTCCAGCGTCGGCTGGCCCTGCCCGGTCGAGCCGGGACTGCTCGACGAGCTCGCCGCCGAGGCGGCGCCGCACCACGACGGCTACGACGCTGCGCTCGCTGGGCCGGGCCGGTCCCCGACGAGCTGGTCGAGGGCTGGGCCGCAGCTGAGCGCCGCGCTGATGACCGAGGCGCCGATGGGTGACATCGACCGCGAGCCGGAGTCAGCCCGACGCCGGCGCTGGTCCGCGAGGACGAGGCGCTGCTCGCCCGGCAGGGCCGCACGAAGTACAACACCGTCGCGCTCGACGCCGCCGGCGACGGTGGTCGCCTACACCGACCTCGCGACGACGATCCACGAGCCGGGCGCGGGCCTACCAGTGGGGCACGCTGGTCCGCCGCGACCACCGCGGCCACCGGCTCGGCCTGGCGGTCAAGGTCGCCAACCTGCGGCTGCTCCAGGCAGAGCGATCCGACGATCGCGCACAGTGATGACCTACAACGCCGAGGTCAACGCCCACATGGTCGGTGTCAACGAGCGGCTCGGCTTCCGGCCGGTCGCTCGGCTGGGCGAGCTGCAGAAGCGGACATCGAGACGACGGGCCCCACCGGCGCGACTGGAGACGGGGCCGGCTCTGCCGTGGGGCCCGAGCCCCTCCTCGAGTTCTCGGGTGCGAGCGAGGGAGTCAGGAGTTGGACGCCGTCGCGTCGGAGTCGAGGGCGAGCGTGGCGGTCTTGGTCTCGCCGTCGTGGGTGTAGGTGACCGTGACCTTGTCGCCGGGGCGGTAGGACCGGATCGTCGCGACCAGCGAGTCGGCGTCGGTGATCAGGTGGTCGTCGACCTTGGTGATCACGTCGCCCTTGGCGATGCCGGCGTCGCGCGGCGGTCGAGCCGGCGGTGACGTCCTGGATCTGCGGCACCCTCGTCGCTGACCGTCGGCCGCCGGACCTGGTGCGGCGACGGTCGGAGACCGAGACGCCGAGCCGGGCGTGGGTCGGGGTCTCGCCCTTCGCCATCTGGTCGACGATCGGCATCACCTCGTCGATCGGGATCGCGAAGCCGAGGCCGATCGAGCCGGTCTCGGCCGCCCGAGCTGGTCGGCGGTGCGGATCGAGGCGTTGATGCCGACGACGTTGCCGTCGAGGTCGACCAGCGCGCCGCCGCTGTTGCCGGGGTTGATCGCGGCGTCGGTCTGGATGGCGGGGTAGATCGTGCTGTTGCCCTGGCCGTCGGAGCCGACGTCGACCGGGCGGTTCAGCGCGCTGACGATGCCGCTGGTCACCGTCGACTCGAGGCCGAACGGCGAGCCGATCGCCACGACGCCCTGGCCGACCTCGAGGTCGCTCGGACTTGCCGATCGTGGCCGGGGTCAGGCCCGAGACGTCCTCGGCCTGGATCACCGCGGTGTCGGTGAGCGGGTCGGTGCCGAGCGATCGTCGCCTTGGCGTGGCGTGCCGTCGTTGAAGGTGACGCTCAGCGAGCCGCCGTCGCCGGCGAGCTCGACCACGTGGTTGTTGGTGAGGATCTGGCCGTCCGAGCTGAGGATGATGCCCGAGCCGGAGCCCGCGCCCTCGGCGCCGCTGACGTCGATCTTGACGACCGAGGGCAGCACCTTGGCGGCGACCGCCTCGACGCGCCCTCGGCGGCGGGGGCAGTCGGGAGTGTCGACGACCTGCGAGGTCGTGGAGGTTGCGGCGGAGTCCGTGTCCGACGACCCGTTGTCGTCGTAGCGCGTCCCAGGCGGCGGCGCCACCGACACCGGCGCCACCACCGACCAGCAGCGCGGTCGTCGACGACCGCGGCGGCCAGGCCGGCCCGGCGCGGGACGGCGCTGGACGGGCAGCGGTGCCGTGCATCGGTCGCGTGCGTAGACCGGCGGACCTTCGCGGGCGCGGCCGCCGGGGGCGTCGACGGCGGAGTACGGGTTCTGCGGACCGGGAGGCGGGGTGGTCGGCTGATCGCTCATGTGTCCACTGTCGCCGGCGGAGCCTGTGACGTTCCTGAGATCCCGCTGGGGCTCCGACGAAGAAGAGCGCTCGCCGCGGCCTCGTCCACACCAGCCGACCGGTTGTGGCGAGATGTGTCCTCGGACACACTCGGCCCATGACCGCACCCGACTCCTCGGTTCATCGACGACCGGCTCGCCCACTGGGCGCGAGCACCCCGGACGCGGAGGCGATCACCTACCTCGACCGCACCTGGACCTGGGCGCAGTGGGACGACCGCGTACGCCGTGCTGCGGGCGCCCTGCAGGCGCTCGGGATCGGCCGCGGCGACGTGGTCTCGTTCCTCGACAAGAACCACCCGGCCTGCGTCGAGATCTCGATGGCCGCGGGCTCGCTCGGCGCCGCCAACGCGATCGTCAACTGGCGCTCGGCCGGCGACGAGGTCGACTACGCCGTCAACGACTCCGGCGCGCGGGTGCTCTTCGTCGGCAGTCGAGCTGATGCCGACGATCGACACGATCCGCGACCGGCTGACCGAAGGTCGAGCAGGTCATCGAGGTGACCCCTGACGGTGCCGACGGTGACGAGTACGAGGCGCTGGCTGGCCGCCGCGAGTCCGACGGGTCGGCAGCCGACGACGTCGAGCCCGGACGACGTCTGCCTGGTGATGTACTCCTCGGGCACCACCGGTCGCCCCAAGGGCGTGATGCTGACCCACGCCAACATGGTCACGCACACCTTGAACGCCCACGACGGCTGGGAGCTTCGAGCCCGGCGACAAGTCGATGGTCGCGATGCCGCTCTTCCACGTCGGCGGCTCGTCGTACGTGCTGTTCGGGATCCACGACGGCGTACCCGAGCGTGATGACCCGCGACCCGGACGGCGCCTCGCTGGCCGGGGCGATCCTCGCCGGCGCCAACCGCACCTTCCTGGTGCCGGCCGTGCTGGCGCAGGTGCTGCAGGCCGGCCCGGACGCGGTGAAGCTGTTCGGCGCGCTCAAGACCTACACGTACGGCGCCGCCCCGATGCCGCCGCCGCTGCTGCGCGCGGCGATGGAGGCGTGGCCGGACACCGACTTCATCCAGGTCTACGGCCTGACCGAGGTCGCCGGCGTCGCCACCCACCTGCTGCCCGAGGACGCACCGCGACGCCCGACCACCCCGAGCGGCTGGTGCTCGGCCGGCAAGCCGATCCCCGAGGTGGAGGTGCAGGGTCGTCGACCCCGGAACGCTCGAGGACCGCCGCGCCGGTGAGCACGGCGAGATCTGGCTGCGCACGCCCGCAGCTGATGAAGGGCTACCTCGGCAAGCCCGAGGAGACGGCCGGCCGCGATCACGGCGGACGGCTGGTTCCGCACCGGCGACATGGGCAGCGTCGACGCGGACGGCTACGTCTTCGTCGAGGACCGGCTCAAGGACATGATCATCAGCGGGGGCGAGAACATCTACTCGCCCGAGGTCGAGCGGGTCCTCGCCGAGCACCCGGCGGTGATGGAGGTCGCGGTCATCGGCGTCCCCGACGACACGCTGGGGCGAGTCGGTGAAGGCCGTCGTCTCGCTCAAGCCCGGCACCGTCGGCGACCGAGGAGGAGCTGATCGACTACTGCCGCGAGCACCTCGGGCACTTCAAGTGCCCGAAGTCCGTCGACATCGTCGAGGCGCTGCCGCGCAACCCCACCGGCAAGATCCTCAAGCGGGACCTGCGCACGCCGTACTGGCAGGACCGCGACCGCGCCGTCAACTAGGACGGGCCTGTTCCGCCCGTCGACCGATCCGCCATGCGGTGGACAGGTCACCGGTCGTTCACCTCGACCGTCAAGAATCGACCGGTGAGTCTCCTCCGGTCCGGTGCCGCACCCTCGCCACGCACCCTCGTCGACGTCTTCCGGGCGACGGTGCTGGACCACGGGGAGGTGACGGCGCTCGACACCGGGGCGGACGCGCTCACCTACGAGGAGTTCGCCGAGGCGGCCGACGAGGTCGCCGACGAGCTCGCTGAGCTGGGAGTCGGGCGCGGCGACAAGGTCGGTGTCCGGCTGCCGTCGGGGACCACCGACCTCTACATCGCGATCCTGGCCACCCTGCTCGTCGGAGCGGCCTACGTCCCGGTGGACGCCGACGACCCGGATGAGCGGGCCCGGCTGGTCTTCGGTGAGGCCGACGTCGCGGCCGTGATCGGCGCCGACCTCGCCATCGAGCCCAGGCGGTCGGTGCCCGCGCGCCGGCGCGAGCAACCCACCGTCGACGACGACGCCTGGGTGATCTTCACGTCCGGGTCGACCGGCACTCCCAAGGGCGTAGCTGTCAGCCACCGCAATGCCGCAGCCTTCGTCGACGCCGAGGCGCGGATGTTCCTGCAGGCCGAGCCGCTCGGACCGCAGGACCGGGTGATGGCGGGGCTCTCGGTCGCCTTCGACGCGTCCTGCGAGGAGATGTGGCTCGCCTGGCGGTACGGCGGATGCCTGGTCCCCGCGCCGCGCGCGCTGGTGCGCAGCGGCATGGACGTCGGTCCCTGGCTGGCAGCCAACGAGGTCACTGTCGTCTCGACGGTCCCGACCCTGGTCTCGCTCTGGCCGGACGCGGCGCTGGACAGGGTGCGGCTGCTGATCCTCGGCGGCGAGGCCTTCCCACCCGAGCTCGCTGCCCGCCTGGTCCGCGACGGGCGCGAGGTGTGGAACACCTACGGTCCGACCGAGGCGACGGTCGTGGCCTGCGGGGCCCTGGCCACGGGCGACGGTCCGGTCCGGATCGGACTGCCCTTGGACGGCTGGGACCTCGCCGTCGTCGACGCCGCCGGCCAGCCGGTCCCGGAGGGTGCTACCGGGGAGCTGATCATCGGCGGTGTCGGGCTGGCTCGCTATCTCGACCCCGCCAAGGACGCCGAGAAGTACGCCCCGATGCCCAGCCTGGGCTGGGACCGCGCCTACCGGAGCGGCGACCTGGTGGTGAACGACCCCGCAGGCCTGCTCTTCGGGGGGCGCGCCGACGACCAGATCAAGCTCGGTGGTCGGCGCATCGAGCTCGGTGAGATCGACTCAGCCCTGCTCCGGCTGCCCGGCGTCATCGGTGCGGCCGCAGCGGTCCGCCGTACGGCCTCGGGCAACCAGCTGCTGGTCGGCTACGTCAGCGTCGACGACGAGTACGACGCGACCACGGCGAAGGCCACGCTGCGCCGCGAGCTGCCGGCCGCGCTGGTGCCCCGGGTCGCGGTCGTCGACGACCTCCCCACGCGGACCTCGGGCAAGGTGGACCGGGACGCGCTGCCGTGGCCGCTGCCCGCGGCCGATGCGGTGCCTGCGGCACTCGACGGCACCGCCGCACGAATCGCGACCCTCTGGCTCGAGGTCCTGGGTGCTGCGGTGACCTCGCGCGCGGACGACTTCTTCGATCTCGGCGGTGGCAGCCTCACGGCCGCTCAGATGGTCTCGATGCTGCGCCGCGAGTACCCCGACGTCGCGGTCGGCGACATCTACGACCACCCGACGGTGGGCGGGCTCGCGGACTACGTCGACCAGCTCGCCGTCGGCGCCGATCCCGCCACGCGCGAGGCCGTGCCGCCGACGCCGCTGAAGACCCAGACCGGCCAGGTCGTCGCGCTGGTCCTGCTCCGCGCCCTGGCGGCACCGCGCTGGCTGGTCTGGCTGCTCGCCGCCAGCACCGTGGTGCACGGTGCCTACGACGTGATCTGGCTGCCTGAGGTCTCCTGGTGGTGGTTGCTTGTCGGCGCCGCGATCTTCCTGGCGCCGCCCGGACGGATGCTGCTCGCGGCCGCCGGAGCGAGGCTGCTGCTGCGCGGGCTCACGACAGGTGAGCACCCACGCGGCGGGAAGGTGCACCTGCGGCTCTGGGCGGCCGAGCGGCTCGTCGACCAGCTGGGCGCTGCCGGTCTCGCGGGCGCGCCGTACATGACCTGGTACGCCCGGCTGCTGGGTGCGCGGATCGGCCGTGGCGCGGACCTGCACTCGGTGCCTCCGGTCACGGGCAAGCTCTGGCTCGGCAAGGGCAGCTCGATCGAGCCCGAGGTCGACCTCAGCGGCTACTGGATCGACGGGGACGTGCTCCGGGTCGGGGAGGTCCGGGTCGGCAAGCGTGCTCGGGTCGGTGCACGCAGCATGCTGTGCCCGGGCGCAGACGTCGGCGACGACGCCGAGGTCGCCGCCGGTTCGGCGGTCTTCGGCGTCGTGCCCGAGGGTGAGTTCTGGTCCGGCGCGCCGGCCAACCGGATCTCCGGAGCGGCGCGCGGCCCGTGGTCGGCACGACCTTCGAGCCCGCGGGCCTGGGTCGTGGCGTACGCCGCGGTCGCCGCCCTGCTGTCCCTCTTCCCCGCGCTCGCGATCGCTGCCGGCGGGGCCTTCGCGCTGGCCCTCGCCGACCTCGGCGAGGTGAGCGGACCGGGCGACCTGGCCGTCGCGCTGCTGCCGTGGCTGGTGCCGGCCACGGTGCTTGCGCTCGTGGTGCTGGCTCTTCTGGTGCTGCTCGTCGTTCGGGTCGCCGAGGTCGGACTCGAGCCCGGCGTCTACCCGGTGCGCAGCCGGATCGCCCTCCAGGTGTGGGCGACGGTCCGCGTGCTCGACGATGCCCGCACCTGGCTGTTCCCGCTCTACTCCTCGCAGCTCACGCCGACCTGGCTGCGGCTGCTCGGGGCCAGGATCGGCTCGGACGTCGAGGCGTCGACGGTGCTGATGATCCCGGCGATGACCACCGTCAACGACCTCGCGTTCCTTGCGGACGACACGCTGATCGGCGGCTATGAGCTCGGCGGTGGATGGCTGCGCATCGAGCGGGTCAAGATCGGCAAGCGCGCGTTCGTGGGCAACTCCGGCATGGCCGCGCCGGGGCGCAAGGTCCCCAAGCGGGCCCTGATCGCCGTGCTGTCGGCGGCGCCGCGGGGCAAGAGCGCCAAGGCGGGGGAGTCGTGGCTCGGGAGCCCGCCGGCCCAGCTCCGCCGTACTGCCGGTGAGGTGCACGACGATCGCACCTACGCGCCGCCCACCCGCCTCAAGGTCGCTCGAGCCGCCTGGGAGGTGGCCCGGGTCCTCCCCGTGGTCGTTGCCGTCGCGCTGTACGCCGCGGTCGGGCTGACCGCGCTCGAGGCCGCGACTCACGCGATCTGGTTCGGGCTCGTCGTCGTGGTGCTCGGCCTGCTGCTCGGCGGCCTCGTCGCCGCGGCGATCGCGGCGATCGCCAAGTGGGCGCTCGTGGGTCGGATCCGGCCGGGAGCCCACCCGTTGTGGAGCTCCTTCGTCTGGCGCAACGAGCTGGCCGACACCTTCGTCGAGGTCCTCGCGGCCCCGTGGTTCGCCCGGGTCGTCACCGGCACCCCGCTGCTGACTGCATGGTTCCGCTCGATGGGTTCGACCATCGGCCGGGGAGTCTGGTGTGAGACCTACTGGCTGCCGGAGGCCGACCTGGTCGAGCTCGGTGACGGCGCGACGGTCAACCAGGGCAGCGTCGTGCAGACCCACCTCTTCCACGACCGGATGTTGGCCACCGATACCGTGGTGCTGCGTCGTGGTGCGACGCTCGGTCCGAACTCGGTCATCCTCCCTGCGGCGAAGATCGGACGGCACGCCACGGTCGGGCCGGTTTCGTTGGTGATGAGGGGGGAATCAGTGCCCGACAAGACTGTGTGGATCGGGAACCCGATCGGCCCCTGGACGGAGGGACCCGCATGAGCGGCCCGACTGCGGACGCCTACGTCGCCCACCGCGGGGACCGTAGCTACCAGGTGGAGCACTACCACCTCGACCTCGGCTACTCGGTCGCCCCGAACCGGCTCGAGGGCACCGCGACCCTCACCGTCGAGATCCTCGAGGAGACCGACCGGCTGACGCTCGACCTCGCGCACCTCCAGGTCGAGAAGGTCATCGTGACCGGCGCCTCGCTCTCGAAGTACCACCGGCCGCACCAGCGGCTGGTGCTGCAGTTCAAGCGGGCGCTCCGGCCCGGTGCCGAGCTGACCATCATCGTGCGCTACTCCGGCAACCCCAGGCCGGTCGTCAAGCCGGACCTCGGCGACGCCGGGTGGGAGGAGCTCGCCGACGGCGTCATCGTCGCCGGGCAGCCGCACGGCGCACCGACCTGGTTCCCCTGCAACGACCGACCCGATGACAAGGCGAGCTACCACCTCTCGATCCGCGCCGACACCGGCTATCGCGTGGTGGCCAACGGCCGGCTGCTCGACCGCTCGCGGCACGGCAGCAGCGAGACCTGGGAGTACGAGCAGACGGAGCCGATGGCGACGTACCTCGCGACCCTCCAGATCGGTCGGTACGTCGAGTGGCAGCTGCCCGCACAGCCCGAGTGCGGCGTGCCCGTGCATGTCTTCGGCCCGGGAGACCTGGACCCGGCGGAGTTCGCGGCCGCCTTCGCCCGCCAGCACGAGATGGTGGACGTCTTCACCCGGCTCTTCGGTCCCTACCCGTTCCCGTCGTACACCGTCGTCGTGACCGGAGACGACCTCGAGATCCCGCTGGAGTCGCAGAGCCTGTCGACCTTCGGGCGCAACCTGGTCCGTGGTGACTGGGGCGCGACCCGGTTGATCGCCCACGAGCTGGCCCATCAGTGGTTCGGCAACTCGGTGACGTTGGAGCGCTGGCAGGACATCTGGCTGCACGAGGGATTCGCCTGTTACAGCGAGTGGCTGTGGTCGGAAGCGTCCGGGGGCGAGACGACCGACAGTCAGGCCCGCCGGCACTGGGAGCGGCAGTCCGACCTCGACCAGGACCTGGTGCTCGCCGATCCCGGTCCGGAGCTGATGTTCGACGACCGGGTCTACAAGCGCGGTGCGCTGACCCTGCACAGGTTGCGGCTCGAGACCGGGGACGACGCGTTCTTCGACCTCCTCCGGGCCTGGGTCGCCGAGCACGCCGGAGGATCGGTCACGACCGAGCTGTTCCTGGAGTTCGTCACCGAGCGCACCGGGGTGGACGCGGTGGCCCTGCTCAGCCCGTGGTTGTTCGGGACGGCGCTGCCGGACCTGCCGCCCGCCAGCTGACCTGGCTACCCGCAACGGTCCCGACGTACCCCTGGGGGAGCGAGAGTCGCGCCGTCGGCAGGACGGGCAGGTCCGCCGGGTCGCGGGAGAGGCCCTCACCGGTTGACTTCAGCAGTGCCTCGGTGCGGGTCCAGGTGAGCCGGTCGCCGAACTCGCCGACGTCGGGCCCCTCGCGCTCGACATCGATGCCGACCGGTCCGGCCCAGCTCCACGCCACGACGGCGAGGTCCTCGGCGTAGGAGAGGCTGACCTGTGCCGGATGCTCACCCACCATGCGGGGACGGCCGTGGCTGGAGCTGGCGCAGCGAGGGCAGAGACGTACGACGGTCTGCGCGCCGGCCTCCTGACGCAGGATCTCGTGCAGCAGACGACGGAGCTCTGCGCGATCCATCAGACCGGCAGACCGCGCTCGCGCAGGTCCGCGCGGAGCGTGGCCGCGTCGGTGAAGAGCATCGCGGCCATGCCGAGGGCTGCCGCTGCGTCGACGTTCGTCTGCCGGTCGTCGACGAAGGCGAGCCGGGAGAGCGGGATGCCGGCGCGCTCGGCGACGATCTCGTAGGCGCGGGCGTCCGGCTTGGCGGCCTTGACCGTCCCGGACACGATGACGTCGTCGAGCAGGGTGAGGAACTCGAACGTGGCGGGCGCGTGCGGATAGAGCTCGTCGGACCAGTTGGTCAGCCCGAAGAGAGGCACGCCCGCGGCGTGCAGCTCGCGCACCAGGTCGACGCTGCCGGGGACCTCGCCGATCAGCGACGCGGCGAAGTTGGCCCGGTAGGCGAGCGCGTGCTCGACCCAGTGCGGGTGGGTCCGCCGTACGGCGGCCTCGGCCTCGGCCCACGTCCCACCCGAGTCAGGACCGTGGTTCCAGGCCATGAAGTCGAAGTCGTCCGAGTCGAGGAACCGACGCGCCTCGACCGGGCCCACGCCCGCCGCGATCGCGGCGGCGGGGTCCCAGTCGATCAGGACGTTGCCCAGATCGAAGACGACGGCTTGCACCAGGTCTGCTGTCATCTCACCGGGTCTCGACACGCGGGTCACGGCTTCGCGAGCTCAGCGGTGGCGCTCGCTCGACCACCATCAGCGGATCCGCTAGCGCGGCTCCGCTCCGCTCACGCCCAACGTTCTGAGGCGGGCACGAAGTCCAACGTGCGGGAGCCCGTGTAGATCTGCTTGGGGCGGGCGATCTTCTGCTCCTTGTCCTGCACCAGCTCGGACCACTGGGCCAGCCAGCCCGGGGTGCGGCCGATCGCGAACAGGACGGTGAACATCTCCGGCGGGAACTGGAAGGCCTCGTAGATCAGGCCGGAGTAGAAGTCGACGTTGGGGTACAGCTTGCGCTTGATGAAGTACTCGTCCTCGAGGGCGATCTTCTCGAGCTCCTTGGCGATCTCGAGCAGCGGGTTGACCCCGGTGACCTCGAAGACGTCGTCGCAGGCCTTCTTGATGATGGTGGCGCGCGGGTCGAAGTTCTTGTAGACCCGGTGACCGAAGCCCATCAGCTTCTCGTTGCCGTTCTTCACGCCCTCGATGAAGGCGGGGATGTTCTCCTTGCTGCCGATCCGGCGCAGCATCCGCAGCACCGCCTCGTTGGCCCCACCGTGGAGCGGGCCGTAGAGCGCCCCGACGCCGGCCGCGACCGCCGAGTACGGGTCGACCTGCGAGGACCCGACGGAGCGGACCGCGTTGGTCGAGCAGTTCTGCTCGTGGTCGGCGTGCAGGATGAAGAGCACGTCGAGCGCCTTGACCAGGCGGGGGTCGGCCTCGAACTTCGACTCGCTCATCTTGAAGAGCATGGAGAGGAAGTTGGCCGTGTAGCTGAGGTCGTTGTCCGGGTAGACGTACGGCTTGCCCTGCGCGTGACGGAAGGCCCAGGCGCCCAGGGTCGGCATCTTCGCGATCATCCGGACGATCTGGATGTGCCGGTTGTCGGCGTCGCTGATGTTGCGCGCGTCCGGGTAGAACGTCGACAGCGCGCCGACGGACGCCATCAGCATCCCCATCGGGTGGGCGTCGTAGCGGAAGCCCTGCATGAACGACTTCACGTTCTCGTGGACGAACGTGTGATAGGTGATCTCGTGCACCCACGCCTCGTACTCCACCTTGGTGGGCAGCGAGCCGTTGATGAGGAGATAGGCGACCTCGAGGAAGCTGGACTTCTCGGCCAGCTGCTCGATCGGGTAGCCGCGGTACTCGAGGATGCCCTTGTCGCCGTCGATGAAGGTGACAGAACTTCGACAGGACGCGGTGTTGACGAAGCCCGGGTCGTAGACCGCCAAGCCTGGCGTGTCCTCTCCGGCCTTGATCTTGCCCAGATCTGCGGCCTTGATGGCGCCGTCGAGGATCGGGACGTCGTACTCCTGTCCGGTGCGGTTGTCACGGACGGTGAGAGAATCAGTCACTCGTCCAACTTAGTCTGCGGGCAGGCGGCGTGCGACCCCGGTCCTGAGTGCGGACACTGTGACGTTGTCCGCAGGGTGTTTCGAGACGGGTCGCAGCGCCGAGCCGTGCGGCCTCGCATTTGACCATCCGCGAAGGCGCCCCGTACTCTTGTCAGTCGCGCCTCCTGCCGCGTTCGTTCCTTGCTCATCACGAGTGCCCACGGGGAGCGGATGCAGACCCGGCAGCCACCTGTGGCTGACCCGGGCAGTGTTCGTCAGAAGGCGCGGCTCCACCATCCCGCGGGGCACACGGCGTCGCGGGTCACCACGAACGAAGGAAGCTCCTCCGTGCGCACGTACAGCCCGAAGCCCGGCGACATCACGCGCGAGTGGCTCGTCATCGACGCCACCGACATCGTCCTCGGCCGCCTCGCCGTCCAGACCGCGAACCTGCTTCGCGGCAAGCACAAGGCGATCTTCGCTCCCCACGCTGACACTGGTGACTTCGTCATCATCATCAACGCGGAGAAGGTCGCCCTGTCCGGCACCAAGAAGACCACCAAGATGGCCTACCGCCACTCCGGCTACCCGGGCGGTCTCTCGTCCACGCCGATCGGCGAGATCCTCGAGAAGGACGCCCGCAAGGCGATCGAGAAGGCTGTCTGGGGCATGCTCCCCAAGAACAAGCTCGGCCGTCAGATGCTGAAGAAGCTGAAGGTCTACTCCGGGCCGAACCACCCGCACCAGGCCCAGAAGGCCGTTCCCTTCGAGATCATCCAGATCTCCCAGTAATCCCCTGACACCGAGAAAGTCTCGAGGAACATCGTGGCTGACACCACCGAGGTCGAAGAGACCTACGAGACTGACGAGCAGGGCATTGCCTACAGCTCGGAGAGCGCCCCTTCCGCTGACGCCCCGCTGCGTCCCGCGACCATCATCCCCGCTGCGGCCACCGGCCGTCGCAAGGAGGCGGTCGCCCGCGTGCGCATCGTCCCCGGCACCGGCGAGTGGACGGTCAACGGCCGCTCGCTCGACTCCTACTTCCCGAACAAGCTGCACCAGCAGGTCGTGAACGAGCCGTTCGCCAACCTGCAGCTCGAGGGTCGTTTCGACGTCATCGCCCGCATCCACGGCGGCGGCATCACCGGCCAGGCCGGCGCCCTGCGCCTCGGCGTGGCTCGCTGCCTGAACTCGATCGACGAGCGAGACCAACCGCCCCTCGCTCAAGAAGGCCGGGCTGCTCACGCGTGACGCCCGCGTCATCGAGCGCAAGAAGGCCGGTCTCAAGAAGGCCCGCAAGGCGCCCGCAGTTCAGCAAGCGCTGATCGCGTAACGCAGCCATATGGCTCGCGTGTTCGGCACGGACGGGGTCCGGGGTCTGGCGAACGGTCATCTGACCGCAGAGCTGGCCCTGGACCTTTCCGTTGCCGCTGCCCGTGTCCTGGCCGACCGAGGTGAGTTCGAGGGCCATCGCCCGCTCGCCGTGGTCGGTCGGGACACGCGCATCTCCGGGCAGTTCCTCGAGCATGCCGTCGTCGCCGGGCTCGCGTCCGCCGGCGTCGACGTGCTCCGTCTGCGGGTGCTGCCCACCCCGGCCGTCGCCTACATGACCCAGGCTCTCGGCGCCGACCTCGGCGTGGTCATCAGCGCCTCGCACAACCCGATGCCCGACAACGGCATCAAGTTCCTCGCCCGCGGCGGGCTCAAGCTCGACGACGCCGTGGAGAAGATCATCGAGCAGCACCTCGACGAGGACTGGGACCGCCCGCTCGGCGCCGAGATCGGCACCGTGACGCCGTACGCCACCCCGGTCGAGGAGTACGTCGACCACCTGCTCGGCACCGTCTCGACGCCGCTCGCCGGCCTCAAGGTCGTCCTCGACTGCGCCCACGGTGCGGCGCACGCCGCCGGGCCGCAGGCGCTGCGCGCCGCCGGCGCCGACGTGATCGCCATCGGGGTCGAGCCCGACGGCCTGAACATCAACGACGGCTACGGCTCGACCCACCTCGAACCGCTGCGGGCGGCCGTGCTCGAGCACGGCGCCGACGCCGGCTTCGCGCTCGACGGCGACGCCGACCGCTGCCTGGCGGTCGACCACGAGGGCAACGACGTCGACGGCGACCAGATCCTCGCGATCCTGGCGATCGGGATGGCCGAGGGCGGCCAGCTGGTCAAGGACACGGTCGTCGCCACCGTGATGAGCAACCTCGGCTTCGTGCACGCGATGAAGGCCGCCGGCATCGGCGTACGCCAGACCAAGGTCGGCGACCGCTACGTCCTCGAGGCGATGCGGGTGTCGGGCTACTCCCTGGGCGGCGAGCAGTCCGGCCACGTGATCATGAGCGAGTACGCCACCACCGGCGACGGCACCCTCACCGCGTTGCACGTGCTGGAGCGGATGGCGAGGACCGGTCAGAGCCTGCAGTCCCTCGCCTCGGTCGTGACCCGGCTGCCGCAGGTGCTCATCAACGTCCCCGACGTCGACAAGTCGCGGGCCGACGACGACGCGATCCTGGCCGCCGCCGTGGCCGAGGAGGAGGCGCTGCTCGGCGACTCCGGTCGAATCCTGCTCCGCCCGTCGGGCACCGAGCACCTGGTCCGGGTGATGGTCGAGGCCGCCACCGAGGAGGACGCCCGCTCGGTCGCCGAGCGGCTCGCCGACGTGGTCAAGCGTCGGCTCGCTCTCTGACATGTCCCGCCAGCGCCTCGCCGCCGTGCTCGGTGTCCTGGCTGCCGTCGCGGTGATGGTGACGGCCGGGATCGGGCGTGGCGACGTACGCCGAGCGCGATGATCCATCGGCGGGGCCGGCGCACGACTCGAAGCCGCTCAGGGTCAGCGACCCGGCGTCCGGTGCGACCTTCGAGGTCCCGGCCGACGACTGGGTCGTTCGCGGGCCCGCCGTACGCATCTACTACGCCGACGACGCCGGGCGAGCCGACGGCCGTGGTGCGCGGGCCGGCGGTGTTCAAGGACGGCTACTGCAGCGCGGAGCCGGCCGGGTCCAACCGGGCCTTCGCGGGCTTCGCCCGCGACCGGTTCGACGCCTGGGTCGGGGCACTCGGGACCGCGGACTCCGAGTCGCGGTACGGTGACGCTCTCCGACGGGACGGACGCGCAGCTGCGGTGGGCGCGGCGTCCATCCGGAGAAGTAGGCCCCTGCGCTGCTCCCGAGGTCTACGTCGCGATGGTGCGGGCTGCCGACGTGCAGCTCGTCCTCGTGGCCGACACGGGCGCGCCGGGCACGTTGAGCGACGAGGACGCCGAGGCGATCTTGATGAGCCTGCGGCTGCGCTGATCCGGACCGTGGTCCGGATCTTGGTCCACCGACCTACGGTGGTCCCATGAAGCTGCGGAACATCCCGACCAGGCTGGCCACCGGCGCATTCGTCCTCCACGCGGGGATCGGCAAGTGGGGCGGTGGCGCCGAGCAGGCCGCCGGCGTCCACGGCATGGCCGCCGCCGCGATCCCGCAGCTGCGAGGCGATCAAGCCACCGCTCTTCCTCAGGCTGCTCTCCGCCGGCGAGGTCGCGACCGGGGCGCTGCTGCTCGCGCCGTTCGTCTCCAACCGGAAGGCCGGACTCGCGCTGACCGCGTTCTCCGGCGGCCTGATGACGCTCTACGCGCGGACCCCGTCGATGCGCGAGCCCGGCAGCATCTGGCCGAGCCAGCAGGGCATGGCCGTCGCCAAGGACGTCTGGATGCTCGGCGTCGGGCTCGGCCTGCTGCTCGACCCGGCGACCAAGGCGAAGCCGGTCGCCGCCGTGTCTCAGCAGCTCAGAGCTTCCTGAGCCGCACGTACCGCACCGAGTGGTCTCGGTCCTTGCGGAGCACGAGCGTCGCGCGGGATCGGGTCGGCAGGATGTTCTCGGCCAGGTTGGGGCCGTTGATGGTGTCCCAGATCCGGGTGGCCTCCGCGACGGCCTCCTCGCGGGTGAGAGCGCCGTACTTGGCGAAGTAGGAGCTCGGGTCGCGGAAGGCGGTCTCGCGCAGCCGCAGGAAGCGCTCGACGTACCAGTCCCGGATCTTGTCGCGGCCGGCGTCGACGTAGACGCTGAAGTCGAAGAAGTCGCTCAGGGTCAGGCCGCTGCGGCCGTCCTCGCGGACCCGGGCCGGCTGGAGGACGTTGAGGCCCTCGATGATGACGATGTCGGGACGTTTGACCACGACCTTCTCGCCGGGGATGACGTCGTAGGTCAGGTGGGAGTAGACCGGCGCCTCGACCTCGTCCTTGCCGGACTTGATGTCGACGACGAAGCGCATCAGCGCTCGGCGGTCGTAGGACTCCGGGAAGCCCTTGCGCTGGAGCAGGCCGCGGCGCTCGAGCTCGGCGTTGGGATAGAGGAAGCCGTCCGTGGTGACCAGCGCGACGTTGGGGTGCTCGGGCCAGTGGGCGAGCATCTGCTGGAGCACGCGAGCGGTGGTCGACTTGCCCACGGCGACGGACCCGGCGAGGCCGATGACGAACGGCGTACGCGTCGGCTGCACCTGGTGGAGGAACGCCTCCTGCTGGCGGTAGAGCCCGCCCGCGGCCTCGACGTACAGGCTCAGCAGGCGAGACAGCGGGAGGTAGATCTGCTGGACCTCGTCGAGGTCGAGCTGGTCGCCGAGGCCGCGAAGCCGACGGGTCTCCTCGTTCGTGAGCGGGTTCTCCACCTCGGCGGCCAGGGCGGCCCAGGCAGAGCGGTCGAGCTCGAGGTAGGGCGAGGACTCGCGACCCGCGTCGGATCCGTGGCCGGACGCACCGTTCATCCCGCCGTGGGAAGGCATGGGGCAGATTGTTGCAGCCGCACGGCCTGGTCGGGTGGGCGGTGCCCGGTCGATACAGTGGCGTCCATGTGCGGGATCGTCGGATACGTCGGGGAGAAGCAGGCCCAGGATGTCGTGATCGACGGCCTGCGACGGTTGGAGTACCGCGGCTACGACTCCGCCGGGATCGCGCTGGTCGCCGACGGGATCCTCGCGTCGGAGAAGCGGGCGGGCAAGCTGGCGAACCTCGAGAAGGCGATCGCCGACCAGCCGTTGCCGCCTGCCACGATCGGCATCGGTCACACCCGCTGGGCAACGCACGGCGCGCCCAACGACGTCAACGCGCACCCGCACAGCGGCGGCACCCGCCGGATCGCGCTGGTGCACAACGGGATCATCGAGAACTTCGCCGAGCTCCGCGCCCGGATCGAGGCCGACGACCACGTGCTGCTCTCGGAGACCGACACGGAGGTCGCTGCCCAGTTGCTGGAGCTGCAGGTCGAGTCCGGTATCGACCTGACCGACCGCGATGCTGCGCGTCGTCGACCAGCTCGAAGGCGCGTTCACCCTGGTCGCCGTCGACGCACACGATCCGTCGCGGGTGGTGGCCGCCCGCCGCAACTCGCCCCTGGTCGTCGGGCTGGGGGAGGGGGAGAACTTCCTCGGCTCGGACGTGTCAGCGTTCATCGAGCACACCCGCGAGGCGCTGGAGCTCGGCCAGGACCAGGTCGTGACGATCACCCGGTCCGGGGTCGAGGTGCTCAACTTCGACGGGTCGCCGGCCGAGGGCACGTCGCTATCACGTCGACTGGGACCTGTCGGCCGCCGAGAAGGACGGCCACGACTGGTTCATGCGCAAGGAGATCTTCGAGCAGCCCCGCGCCGTCGCCGACTCGCTGCTGGGGCGGCGTACCGCCGAGGGGCACCTCCACCTCGACGAGATGCGGCTCTCCGACCAGGAGCTGCGCGAGGTCGACAAGGTCATCATCATCGCGTGCGGCACGTCGTTCTACGCCGGCATGGTCGCGAAGTACGCCATCGAGCACTGGACCCGGACACCGGTCGAGGTCGAGCTGGCCTCGGAGTTCCGCTACCGCGACCCGATCCTCGACTACTCGACGCTGGTCGTCGCGATCAGTCAGTCGGGCGAGACCGCCGACACGCTGCAGGCGATCCGGCACGCACGGACGCAGCGCTCGAAGGTGCTCGCGATCTGCAACACGAACGGCTCGACCATCCCGCGCGAGTCCGACGCCGTGATCTACACCCACGCCGGGCCGGAGATCGGGGTCGCGTCGACCAAGGGATTCCTGACCCAGCTGGTCGCCTGCTACCTGCTCGCGCTCTACCTCGCGCAGGTCAAGGGCACCCGGTACGGCGACGAGATCGACGAGGTGATGGGCCAGCTCGAGGCGATGCCCGGTCACGTCGAGCGGGTCCTCTCCGACGCCGACGCGATCTACGCCATGGCGGGCGACCACGTCGGCACCAGGTCGGTGCTGTTCCTGGGCCGGCACGCCGGCTACCCGGTCGCGCTGGAGGGGGCGCTCAAGCTCAAGGAGCTGGCCTACATCCACGCCGAGGGATTCGCCGCCGGGCGAGCTCAAGCACGGGCCGATCGCGCTGGTCGAGGACGGGCTGCCGGTGCTGTGCGTCGTGCCACCGGCCGGGCGGGACCAGCTGCGCGACAAGATGGTCAGCGGCATCCAGGAGGTACGCGCCCGAGGTGCGCGGACGATCTGCCTGGTCGAGGACGGCGACGACGCGATCACGCCGTACGCCGACGTGGTGATCCGGCTGCCGAGGGTCCCCGTGCTCCTGCAGCCGCTGGTGGCCGTCGTACCCCTGCAGCTGTTCGCCTGCGAGCTCGCGACGCTGATGGGCCACGACGTCGACCAGCCGCGCAACCTGGCCAAGTCGGTCACCGTCGAATGATCATCGGGGTCGGGATCGACGTCGTCGACATCGAGCGGTTCGGGGAGTCCTTGACGCGCACGCCGGGTCTGTCGGCCCGGCTCTTCACCCCGGCCGAGGCGAGCCGGCCGCTGGCCTCGCTCGCCGCCCGCTTCGCGGCCAAGGAGGCCCTCGCCAAGGCCCTCGGCGCCCCCGTCGGCCTGCACTGGCATGACGCCGAGGTGGTCTCGGAGGCGTCGGGCCGCCCGCTGATGGAGATGCGCGGCTCGGTGCTCGCCCGGGCGAGCGAGCTCGGCGTCGTCTCGGTCCACGTCTCGCTCTCCCACGACGCCGGCATCGCGTCGGCGGTCGTGGTGCTGGAGTCGTGAGCCTCAGCGGGCGCCAAGGCGCCCGCTAGGCCGCACGACCCGGTACGCCGAGCCGCCGGAGGTCGTGGCCGATCCGTCCGGGCTCGTCGCGGACCTCCCGCGCCGTGCAGCGGATGACCAACCTGCCGGGATCGGTCAGCTGACGTTGGCGGGCGATGTCTGCCTCCCAGTGCTCCACGTCCATGTGGAACGAGCCGTCGACCTCGAGGACGACGATGCGCCCGTCGCGAAGGCGCCACTCGCAGTCGGTGTAGCGGAGCCGGCCGGTCGCGTCTCGCCGCCGCACCTGCCGGTCCGGCTTGCGCAGTCCCTCGGAGCGGCACATCCGCAGGATGTCCAGCTCGGCGACCGACTGGGACCCTCCAGCGATCTCCCCGATGACCTGGCGGAACATGCTGGCCCAGCGCAGCGGCCGCATGGTCTCCAACCAGGTGACGAGGCGAGCCGGGTCGGTGAGCTGTTGCTGCACGGCGGCCGCGACGGCTCCTTGGGCGGTACGTCGCGAGCCTTGGTAGGCCGCGAAGTGCAGGACGGCCGGCTCGATCCGCCACCGTGGCAGGCACCGGTCGGGGATCGACCATGAGGTCGATCGGCCGGCGGGTCCGGACGAACCGGATCCCCTCCGGCTCATCGTCGAGAACGAGCTTCTGCGGGACCAGCACGGTGACGAGGTCTCGGTGCCAGTGCTTCAGTCCGCAGGCCTCGGCTGCGGTCAGGTCGCCGAGCGCCGATCGTGGCCCGGCGTGCAGCACTCCCAACCACAGGAGCTGGTCGCGGCTGATCGCGCCGGTCGTCGTACTCACGACCATGGACGAGCGCTCGACCCATCGGTCGGCCGCGACGTTGTTGCGGATCCGGCCCCGGTCGATGCCCAGGTGGCCCAGCTGCCGCCGGCTGAGGAGCCCGGCCTGGGCGTCGGCGAGCGCTCGCCAGTGTCGATCGCGCATGGCGGGACCCTTCCCGGATCCGCTGCGGAGGTGATCGCCTCTCCACAGGCACGGGTCGTGAGCCTGAGCGTGCGCCAGGGCGCCCTCTGGGACTCACGACCCGGCTAGCGTGAGCAGCATGAGACGCGCGCACACGGTCGAGCAGGTGCGGTCCGCCGAGGCCGAGCTGATGGTGCGACTCCCCGAGGGTGCGCTGATGCAGCGGGCCGCCGCGGGCCTGGCGTACGCCGTGATCGACCTGCTCGGCTCGGCGTACGGGCGACGGGTGCTGCTGCTGGTCGGGTCCGGCGACAACGGCGGCGACGCGTTGTACGCCGGGGCGCTGCTGGCCCGCCGGGGGGTGCAGGTCGAGGCGCTGCTGCTGTCCGACCACGCTCACGAGGCTGGCGTCGCCGCGCTGCGAGGCGCCGGAGGGCGTGCATCGTCGAGCGCCGGCGCCGCTCCCGACCCGAGGTGGTCGTCGACGGGATCGTCGGGATCGGCGGCCGGCCGGGTCTGCGCCCCGAGGCGCAGGAGGCGCTGCGGGCGGTCGCCGGCGTGCCGGTGGTCGCGGTCGACGTCCCGAGCGGGGTCGACGTCGACACCGGCGAGCTCGACGGGCCCCACGTGACGCGCCGAGGTCACGGTCACCTTCGGCACCCACAAGATCGCCCACCTGGTCGACCCGGCGGCCGCGGCCTGCGGGGCGATCCACCTGGTCGACATCGGCCTCGACCTGCCCGACGCAGCCGTCGAGGCCCTCCAACCCGGTGACGTCGCGGCCCTGCTGCCGCGCCCCGAGCCGGACGCGCAGAAGTACTCCCGCGGCGTCGTCGGCATCCGGGCCGGCAGCGCGCAGTACCCCGGCGCCGGGCTGCTCAGCGTCGCCGGCGCCGCGAGCGGACTCTGCGGCATGGTCCGGTACGTCGGATCGCGCGAGGTCGCCGACCGGGTCCGCAGCGGCCCATCCCGAGGTCGTCGGCGCGGGTCGGGTCCAGGCGTGGGTGGTCGGCTCCGGTGGCGGACAGGACGTGGGCGACGAGCTCGTCGCCGCACTCGAGGATCGGGTCCCGCTCGTGGTCGACGCCGACGCGCTCACCCACGTCGAGGGTGGGTTCCACCTGCCGACGGTGCTGACTCCGCACGCCGGGGAGCTCGCGGCGATGCTGAGGACCGACCGCGCCACGGTCGAGGCCAGAGCCGCTCGCCCACGCACGCCGGGCGGCCGCGACGTACGACGCCGTGGTGCTGCTCAAGGGCCGGCACACCCTGATCGCCACCCCGGACGGCCGGGTCCGCGCGACCACGACGGGCACCCCGTGGCTGGCGACCGCCGGAGCGGGGGACGTCCTCGGCGGGTTGATCGGCGCGCTGCTCGCCGCCGGCCTCGACGCGTACGACGCCGCGTCGGTCGGGTCCTGGTTGCACGGCGCCGCCGCGACCCTCGCCTCCGACGGTGGCCCGCTGGTCGCGGGCCAGGTCGCGCAGTCCATCCCGGCGGCGGTCCGGAGTCTCCCGACCCGGTAGTGAAAGAATCGACGGCCATGAGCCCCCTGCCGGTCGCGCGCGCCGAGATCGTCGTCGATCTCGGCGCGATCCGGCACAACGTCAGCACCCTGCGCGAGCTGACCGGTGTCGCGACGATGACGGTGGTGAAGGCCGACGGCTACGGACACGGCATGGTCGAGGTCGCCCGGGCTGCCCGCGCGGCCGGTTCCGAGTGGATCGGAGTCGCCACGCTCGACGAGGCGCTCGCCCTGCGTGCGGCCGGTGACACCGGCCGGTTGCTCGCCTGGCTGACCGTCCCCGGTGAGGACTACGCGGTCCGCGATCGAGGCCGACATCGACATCACCGCCTACTCCGTCGCCGAGCTGACCGAGATCGCCGCGACCGGACTGCCCGCGCGCGTCCAGCTCAAGGTCGACACCGGGCTCAACCGAGGCGGTGCGGCGCTCGCCCACTGGCCGGCCCTGGTCGCCGCTGCGCGTGCCGGCGAGGAGGACGGCTCCTGGCGGGTCACCGGCGTCTGGTCCCACTTCGCCGCCAGCGACGAGCCCGACCACCCTGCGAACGACATCCAGGAACTGGCCTTCCGCGACGCACTCGACGTGGCCCTCGGTGCTGGTCTGCGACCCGAGGTCCGGCACCTCGCCAACTCCGCGGCCGCCATCCTGCGACCGTCGTCGCGCTTCGACCTGGTGCGCACCGGGCTGGCGACGTACGGCCTGGACCCGGCACCCGGACACACCCCCGACCTCGGGCTGGTGCCCGCGATGAGCGCCCGCGCCACCCTCGCGCTGAGCAAGCCGCTGGCTGCGGGCGGCTCGGTGTCCTACGGCCACACCTGGACCGCCGAGACCGACACGAGCGTCGGGCTGGTCCCGGCCGGGTACGGCGACGGCGTGCCTCGCGCCGCCAGCAACGTCGGACAGGTGCTCATCGACGGCAAGCGGCGCGCGATCCGCGGCCGGGTCTGCATGGACCAGTTCGTCGTCGATCTCGACGGTGACCTGCCCGCCCCGGGTCAGGACGTCGTCCTCTTCGGACCCGGGTACGACGGTGAGCCGACCGCGCAGGACTGGGCAGAGGCGACCGGCACGATCTCCTACGAGATCGTGACCAGGATCGGCGGCCGGATGACCCGGCGGTACGTCGACGAAGGGGCTGACCGTCAGTGAGGCTGCGCAACCAGGTGCTCGGTGCGACGGCGACCGCGATGGGTCTCGCTGCAGCCGGAGTGGGGATCGGGATCTCCCGCCAGCGCCGGACCATCGAACATCGGGGCGGTGACGCGCCGGCGTTCGGGTCGCTGCGCTCAGAGCCGCTGACGGTGGTCGCCGACGACGGCACCCCGCTCCACGTCGAGGTCGACGAGCCTGAGCTGCCCCAGGAGCGGCGGCGCAGGCCCAAGCCGAAGCTCACGGTGGTCTTCGTCCACGGCTACGCCCTCCAGATGGACTGCTGGCACTTCCAGCGTGAGCACTACCGGGGCCACCAGGTGCGCACGGTGTTCTACGACCAGCGGTCCCACGGTCGGTCGGGTCGCTCGCCGCTCGGCAACGCGACCATCGAGCAGCTCGGCCGTGACCTGCTGACCGTCCTGGACGCCGTGGTGCCCGAGGGTCCGGTCGTGCTCGTCGGTCACTCCATGGGCGGGATGACGATCGTCGCCCTCGCGGAGCAGCACCCCGAGCTGTTCGGCGACCGGATCGTCGGCGCCGCCCTGATCTCGACCACTGCCGGAGGTCTCGACCCGAGCCGGATCTTCCTGCCGATGGTCCCGTCCAGGGCGGGCTCCGCGGGACTCTCCCACAGCATCGCCGTGCTCGCGCGCGGCCACCGGGCGATCGACGGCCTGCGTCGGGTCGGCCATGACGTGGCCGTCGTCGCCACCGACCAGTTCGCCTTCGGCGACCGGGTGCCGGCCAGCTACGTCGAGTTCGTCGACCGGATGCTGTCGGCGACGCCGTTCGAGGTGGTCGCCGAGTTCTTCCCCGGCTTCCGCGGTCTCGACAAGTTCGACGCCGTCGAGGTGCTCGCCAAGGTCCCGACGGCGGTGATCTGCGGCACCGCCGACAAGCTCACCTCGATCGGTCACAGCCGCAAGCTCAACGCACGCATCGCCGGCTCGACCCTGCTCGAGTGCCACGGAGCCGGACACATGGTGATCCTCGAGCGCCACGACGAGATCAACGGCGAGCTCGACCGGCTGCTCGAGGCCACCGGCGCCGTGGAGCCACGATGAGCGTCGAGGTACGCCGAGTCGGATCCGAGGCGGCGGCCGAGGTGCTGGCGGTCGTCCGCGCCGCCTTCGGCGCGCGTCCTCCGCTCGACCCGCCGGCCGATGCCCTGTCCGAGACCGTGGAATCCATCGCCCGCAAGCTCGCGGACCGAGGTGGTCTGCTCGCCTGCCTGGACGGGGAGGCGGTCGGCACGCTGATCATGGACCCGTTCGGGAGTACGACGTACCTGCGCCGCTTCGGCGTGACGCCCGCAGCCCAGGGACACGGCGTCGCGAAGGCGCTCATCGACGCGGCCGTCGAGGCGGCCGCGGCCGCCGGGTCCGAGGACCTCACGGTGGTGGCCCGTGAGGAGCTGCCGCAGACCGTCCGCTTCTGGGACCGGCAGGGCTTCCGCGAGATCCGTCGCTACGGGCCCAGTGTCGAGCTGCGGCGCCCGTTGCGCACCGTCGTCTTCCAGGTTCCGGACGCCGACGCGATGCGCGGTCTGGGCCGCTCACTCGCGGGGCAGCTCGCCGCAGGCGACCTGATCGTGCTGAGCGGTGAGCTGGGTGCCGGCAAGACGACCTTCACCCAGGGGCTCGGGGCCGGGCTCGGTGTCCGTGGTGACATCACGTCGCCGACGTTCGTGATCGCCCGCGTCCACCCGTCGCTGGTCGGCGGCCCCGATCTGGTGCACGTCGACGCCTACCGGCTCGGCGGGCTCGAGGAGCTCGACGACCTCGACCTGGACACCTCGCTGGACGACGCCGTCACCGTCGTCGAGTGGGGCGAGGGCCTCGCCGAGGGGCTGTCGGAGTCACGGCTCGAGGTGCTGATCGTCCGCGGCGACGAGCCACACGACGATCTCGACCCGCGCCGGGTCGAGCTGACCCCGGTCGGGCCGCGCTGGCACGTGCTGTCGTTCGCCGCGCTCGGCTGACGGTCCCACGGCGGCGCGTGCCCGCTACAGACCAGTGACGCCCTCGCCGCCGTAGCCCTCGGCCTGCTCGTCGAAGTTCTCGTGCTCGAGCAGGTGCAGGATCGGTACGCCGAGCTTGCGGCGGGCCTTGGAGGTCCAGTCGAGGTGGAAGAACTCCGAGACCACGTGTGGACGGGTCAGGATGATCGCCTCACGCCCGTCGACCGCGTGCACCTTGGCCGCGAGCGCGTCGATCGGGAGGTCGGTGACGACCTCGCCGAGCGCGGTCGCACCGCTGGCGCGGAGCGCCTCCAGGGTGGCGCCGAGCTCGGAGTCGGAGCGGTCGACGCAGTCCTTGCGGACCGCATCGAGGTCGACCTCGCTCATCGGCATGGTCGGCGAGGAGAGCATGTCGCCGGCGGTGAGCGAGCCCATCGACGCCTCGATCCGCGCGGCGGCATCCTCGAGCGGCAGCAGCACGTGGTAGGTCACCGGGAAGTCCAGTCCCTCGTGGAGGGAGTGCACCTGGCTCGCATCGGCGTTGCTGAGCGCCTGCTCGATCAAGAGCACGACGTCGTAGCGCTCGTCGTTCGCCTCAGTCATGGACACCGCCTCCTCTGCCGGCCTCGGTCAGCCGATCCCCAGGATCCTAGCGAGGTCATAGCTCACCGGCTCCTCCAGTTGCCCGTAGCCGCACGACTCCGGGTCGCGGTCGGGTCGCCAGCGCTTGAACTGCGCCGTGTGTCGGAACCGTCGGCCCTCCATGTGGTCGTACTTCACCTCGATCACCCGGTCGGGTCGCAGCGGCGTGAACGACAGGTCCTTGCCGGCGCTCCAGCGGCTCTGGGTGCCAGGGACGCGGTCGGGATTGGCGACCGCCCATTCCTGCCACGCGCCCCACGGATGGTCGGCTATGTCGCACACCAGCGGCTGGAGCTCCTCGATCAGCTCAGCCCGCCGTACCTCGGTGAAGCTCGCGCTCACCCCGATGTGCTGGAGCTTGCCGTCGCTGTACAGCCCGAGCAGCAGACTGCCGAGCAACGGGCGCTCCGGCGTGCTCGTCTTGTGCTCGCGGTAGCCCGCGACCACCACGTCGGCAGTGCGCTCGTGCTTGATCTTCAGCATCGTGCGGGCGTTCTCCTGGTACGTCGCACCCAGTGGCTTGGCGATCACGCCGTCGAGCCCGGCACCCTCGAACTGGCTGAACCACTCCTCGGCCACTCCCGGATCCGTCGTCGTGCGGGTCAGGTAGCAGGGACCTCCGAGCCCGTGCAGCGCCTCCTCCAGAGCCGAGCGTCGCTCCGCGAACGGGCGGTCGACGTAGGACTCGTCGCCGAGCGCGAGCAGGTCGAAGGCGACGTACGACGCCGGCGTCTTCTCGCTGAGCATCGCGATCCGTGAGGCGGCCGGGTGGATCCGCTCCTGGAGCACCTCGAACTCGAGCTTCGGGCCGATGCTCACGAAGAGCTCGCCGTCGAGCACGCATCGCGCGGGCAGCTGCTCCCTCATCGCGGCGACCACCTCGGGGAAGTAGCGGGTCAGCGGTTTGGTGTTGCGGCTGGTCAGCTCCACCTCGTCGCCGTCCTTGAAGACCAGGCAGCGGAAGCCGTCCCACTTGGGCTCGAAGCTCAGCCCGCCGTGCTTGTCGGGGTCGGGGATGCCCGAGACCGCCTTCGCGAGCATCGGCCGGACGGGTGGCAGCACGGGAAGGTCCACGCCCCGACCTTAGCCAGCACCACCGATCAGCGCCCGGGTGTCGGACGTCTTGCGGAAATGGCGTCCGAACGGCGAACGACCCGCTAATGTCTAGTAAGACGGTTGAAAAACTTCAGGAGGTTGTCCGTGGGTCCGCTGATCGGCTACGTGCCTGGCGTGTACGACCTGTTCCACGTGGGCCACCTCAACGCGCTCCGTCAGGCGCGCGAGATCTGCGACGTGCTGGTCGCCGGGATCGTCTCCGACGACGTGTGCGAGGCGGTCAAGGGCGTGCGTCCGTTCGTCCCGCTCGAGGAGCGGCTCGCGATCGTCGACGCCATCGGAATCGTGGACGCGACGTACGCCGAACTGACGACCGACAAGGTCGACGCCTGGCGCGAGGTCGGCTTCCGCCGGCTCTTCAAGGGCGATGACTGGCGCGGCACTCCGAAGGGGCTCGATCTGGAGACCCGGATGGTGGGCATCGGCGTCGAGGTCGTCTACTTCCCCTACACGATGCACACCTCGAGCACCCAGCTCCGCCGCGTGATCGCTGCATCGTGACCGAGGCCCTCGTGGCCCCCACGGACTCGGTGACGATCAGCGACGAAGGGGTGCTCCTGCGCGACGCGGGTCGCGAACCGCTGGTCCTGAGCTTCGACGGCCGCTACATCTGGGCGATCTCGCCGGCCCGCGACGGCCGCCCCCGCGGCGGCGGGATCCTGGTCGCGTGGCCGCCCGTGCTGCGCCGCTTCCTGAAGGGGCAGACCCGGGTCCGGGTCACGGACGTCCCCGGCACCCGCGTGCTCGTCGACCGCGAGGTGGCGCTCGGAGGCGCCTCGGGCCCCGAGCGGATCGAGGTCGTCGACCCCCAGGGCCTGCCGCTGGCCGTCGACAAGGCCGGGCACCTCTGCCGGGCGTTCGAGGCGACCAGCGACGGAGTGCGCTCCGAGATCCTCGCCGGCACCCGGCGCGCGCTCGAGGACCTGCGTGGGCCCTGCGGTGTCGAGGCCTACCTCAACTACGGCGCCCTGCTCGGCGCCGTCCGCGACGGGGCGATGATCGCCCACGACTCCGACACCGACGTCTGCTACCTCAGCCGGCACTCCTCGCCGGCCGACATCATCGCCGAGTCCTACCGGATCGAGCGGACCATGCGCCGGCTCGGCTGGACGATGCTGCGGATGTCGGGCGGCGACATCAAGCTGCTTCTCCCGCTGAGTGACGGCCGGGTCTGCCACATCGACGTCTTCGTGGCCTTCAAGGTCGACGGCACCTTCTACCAGCTCGGCAACCGCAGCGGACAGCTCGACGAGTCGGTGATCCTGCCGGTATCGACGATCACGCTGCACGGCTTCGAGTTCCCGGCACCCGCCGACCCCGAGGCGATGCTCGCCTTCATCTACGGCCCCGGCTGGCGGGTCCCCGACCCGTCCTTCAAGTACGCCGACCCGCTGCCCGGCATCCGTCGCCTCGACGGCTGGCTGCGCGGGTTTCGCACCGACATGGGCAGGTGGACCGAGTTCTACCAGGGGCCGTTGTCGTCGCAGATCCCTCGACGCCGGTCGTCCTTCGCCGACTGGGTCGACCGGCACCTGCCCCGAGGGGACGCGATCGCCGACCTCGGGTGCGGCACAGGTCGCGACGCGCTGTGGTTCGCCAAGCAGGGCCGACCGGTCCGGGCGTTCGAGTTCTCGCGCGCCGCCCGCAACGGCCTGCGCCGTGAGGCTCGGCGCCGGCGCCGCGTCGTCGACGTACGGATGCTGATCCTCAACGAGCTGCGCACCGTGCTCCTGGCGGGTGCCGAGCTGGCCCGCGATCCGCACCACCTCTACGCGCGTCAGCTGATCGGCTGCATCGACGACGTCGCGCGGGCCCAGCTGTGGGTCCTGTGTCGGATGGCGCTGCGCAGCGGCGGCTGGCTGTTCCTGGAGTTCAGCGCGCTGACCGACGAGGCTCTGCCCGACCCGGGCCCGGACGGCCTGGTCCGGCGGCTCGACCCCGACCTCGTCGCCCGCGAGATCGAGGCGGCCGGCGGCGTGGTCGAGCGCGTCCGGATGCGTGAGGACGTCGACATGCTCGGTCAGGCAGACCCGGCGGTGTGCCGGATGAAGGTCAGGTGGCCGGGTCCGCCCGCGCCACCCACGGAGAGGAACCACTCATGAACCCCGTCGTCACCGGCGCCCGCTCGCGCGCCCGGCTGCTCCAGGACCGCTACCGGCGCGCGCGCCGCCGCTCGTTCGGCGTCCGTTCGCGGATCTCGGCGCTGGAGGACGAGATCCAGGAGAACCGCCAGCTCAACCGCCGCATCGCCGAGCTCACCGACGTCGTCGCCGAGCTGCTGGTCCCCGTCGCCGACCGTGACGAAGAACGCGTTCGCGAGGTCCTGGCGCAGTACCGCACCAGCATCTGAGTGCTCTGCCCTAGCCTTTGTGATCTATCCCCTCGGGGATGGACCATCCCCGGTTGGTCTGCCGGCAGGGCCCGCCTGACTTTGAATCAGGACTAGCGACGTAGGTTCGACTCCTACCCGGGGAGCGTGGGTGCAGGTCAGGGTCCCTGACCTGCACTTTGTTTCACCCGTCGCGCGTCAGGGTGGTCTCAGGGTCCCGGACGGAACCGTCACCGGCCTCGTTGCCTGACAAAGCGACACAGGATCGACAAGACTTCATTCGTGTCGACAGAGGCGGACGAGGTCACCAAGGACCTGATCGAGGGGATGGCGTTATTGGCGTCCGGAGTGCCGGGTGGATACCAAGAGCGCGGTGATGGGGTGGTGCTCAACGTCATTGGGCTCGCGTCGGCGTCGACGAACACGGTGCACATCTTGGAGCCGACCGCGTCGCTGACCGACGCCCGTCGATTCGTGGAGCGCGTCCAGCGCGCGGACCTCCCCTTCGTGTTTCGTGTCAGACCCGGGGCTCCCGACTGGGTTGCCGACCTGGCGGTGTCGTCCGGGCTGGAACGACGGGTCGATTTCCCGATCATGCGGATGGCTCCGGCCGCATCCGCCCGGGCCGATGACGGGCAGGTCATCGTGGAAGTCGACCCTGGCGACTCTGACCTCGTCGGACGCGTGACCGCTGCCTTCACCGCTGGGAACGAGGTGCCTGCCGGCATCTTCGACCCACTTGTAGCACCCGCGATGTTCGATCGTCCCGAAGTGGCGGTGTATGCGGCCTTGGACGGTGACACCGTGACGTTCTGTTGGTATCCGGCTTCAAGTTCCCGGTGCGGTAGGGGTGTTCGGAGTCGCGACACCTCCCGAACACAGGCGCCGCGGCCTCGGGGAGGCCATCACGGCGCGCATCGTGACCGACGGAGTCGCCGCCGGAGCGCGAACTGCCTTCCTCGGCGCCACCCCGATGGGCTACCGCATCTACGAGCGGATGGGTTTCCGCACGGTCGAGACGTGGACGTTCCATGTTCCCGGGCAGTAGCCAAGGAGCGGTGCCTGCGCGGTTCTACCGTGCCTCCGATCAGGCGCCTCGTGTCGACGAAAGGCAGGCTGCCGATCGCGGGCCGACGAGCTCCGCGAGCGCGGTGGGTGACCCCAATGCCTTCAAGGGGTCGCAGGTTTGAATCCTGTTCAGCCCGACCGAACGAGAAGCCCCCGCTCGACCGGCGTGATTGCAGGTCAAGCTGGGGCTTTCGTGCGTCCGTGTGCTGCCAACATGCCCGATCTGGATTTGTGTTTCGTGTGATCGCTTGCCACCAGGGTCTCGACAGGCGCACAGTGCGCGAAGGGGAAATCTCAGGCGGTACGTACTCCTCAGACCTTGGAGAACCTATGACGTCGGTACGTCGCACCATCGCACTCACCATGGCGGCCGCACTCACCGGTGCCTTGGCCGGCTTGACCGGGCCGGCAGTCTCAGCCCCTGATCCGGGCGACGACGCCCCCACCCTGATCCACCCGAAGGGCGAGACAGGCGAGGAGGCCACCGGCGAGGAGGACGGCGGCGAGGTCCGCGAGCGTGAGGAGGCGCGGGTCGCCCGGCTCACGGCCGGCACGAAGCCGATCAGCATCTCGCAGGCCGCGCACCTGCGCGCGACGGCGTCGCGGGTCGCGAACGGGATCTCCGTGACGCGGACGCGCGGCATCACGGCCGGCAAGGGCGCCCGCGCCACTTCGGGTGCCGGGGGCACCTGGGTCAACGAGGGTCCCGACCCGATCGTGCAGGTCGTCCGGACCACCAACACCTTCGCCGCGATGGCGGGCCGCGTCGGCGCGCTGGCGATCCGCAAGGACGGCACGATCCTGGTCGGCGGCGCTCAGGGCGGCGTCTGGACCTACGACTCCTCCGACGGGCCTGACGGCACCTGGGTCTCCCGTACCCCGGACTCGGACACCCAGGCTGTCGGCGCTCTGGCCGTTGCGCCGAGCAAGGACAGGGTCGTCTACATGGGCTCCGGCGAGGGATCCCTCTCCGGCGACAGCTACTACGGCGACGGCATCTACAAGTCGACCAATGGCGGAATCTCCTGGAAGCACGTCTCCAATCTCTTCACCGGCCAGTCCGTCAGCGACCTGGCCGTGGACCCGACCAACGACAAGGTGGTCTACGCCGCCACCGTCAGTGGAGTCGCGGGCTCGCACCGCATCCGCAAGCAGACAAAGCAGAAGTACGGCGTGTACAGGTCGACCAACGGCGGCAAGACCTGGTCTCTGCTGAAGGGCACCAAGGACATCTTCGGCGGCGCTACCGACCTGGTGATCGACCCGGCCCACCCGAAGGTGCTCTGGGCCTCGTTCTGGAGCAAGGGCATCTTCCGCTCGACCGACCACGGCAAGAGCTGGACCAAGGTGATGGGCGACCTGCCTGACGGCGACTTCAAGACCGAGCGCACGCGCTTCTCCCTCGGGCTCTCCCACCCCGCGGGCGACTCGAAGCCCACGGTGTACGCCGGCTTCGACTACGCCGACTCCAACGGTGACCAGGTGCCGGCCCAGGTCTGGAAGACGACCGACAACGGCACCCACTGGGCGCTCGCGACGGGTTCGACCACGGGCGAGGACTCCGTCGTCGGCTATTGCGGCACGCAGTGCTTCTACGACAACGAGGTCAAGCCTGACCCGAACGACGCCGACACCGTCTACGCGCTCGGTTCCTACGGCTACGACAACAGCCCGCAGTCGGGCGGGATCTACCGCTCCACCGATGGTGGCGCGACCTGGGAGAGCCTCGGCCTCGACCTGCACCCCGACTTCCACGCGATCGCCTTCGACCCGACCGACACCGCTCACATCGCCATCGGCAACGACGGCGGGGTCTGGCAGTCCACCAACATGGGTGGGCGCACCGAGCCCGGTCAGACACTGGAGGACACGGACTGGCAGAACCTCAACGGCACCGTCGATCCCAACAGCGGCGCGCTGATCCACTCCACGAACCTGGCCATGGGCCAGTTCACCTCGCTGCAGACCGTCCCTCAGGTACGTGGCCAGTACTGGGGCGGAACCCAGGACAACGGCACCCTGCGCAAGTCGATCAGCAACGACCGGTGGTTCGACCAGGCGAGCGGTGACGGCGGGTTCGTCCAGGTCGACCAGTCGACCATCAACCCCGGTGCGCCCACCTCGTACCCGGCCTACGTGTTCGGCGAGTACTACGGCATCTCGCCCTACCGCTACGGACCGGACTCGGTCTCGACCATCTTCGGCAATGAGCCGATCGATGGCGGGATCGACCTGACCGACCGCGCGGAGTTCTACGTCCCGATCGCGCTCAACCAGGGCAGTCCCAACCAGATGTTCCTCGGCACCTTCCGCCTGTACCGCAGCGACAACGCGGAGGCGGACAAGGCGGGCGACGTGCACTGGACGCCGATCAGCGGTGACCTCACCAGCGGCTGCACCGGCCCCGCGCCCAACGGGGGCCGCGGGTGCACGATCTCGGCGATCGGTGTCTCCGACTCCGGCACCGGCGTCTACGTCGGCACCGAGGAGGGCTACATCCAGGTCGCTCCGGACGCGACCGTGTCCGACAGCCCGACCTGGACGAGGACCGGCACGTCGGTGCTGCCGAACCGCCCCGTGAACCAGATCTCGGCCGACCGGTCGAACTGGCGGATCGCCTACGCCGCCTACTCGGGCTTCGACGAGTCCACGCCCGGTCGCCCGGGTCATCTGTTCGCGACCACTGACGGAGGCAGCACCTGGAAGAACGTCACAGCCAACCTGCCCGACGTCCCGGTGAACACGGTGATCATCGACCCGTCGAACGCCAAGACGGTCTACGCCGGCACCGACGTGGGCGCGTTCCTCAGCACCAACAGGGGCAAGTCCTGGACCCGGCTCGGCACCGGGTTGCCGAAGGTGGCGGTCAACCAGCTCGACTACGACCCGAGCCACGCCATGCTCGCCGCCGGCACGCACGGTCGCGGTGCGTACACGATCCGCAACCGTGGCCCGTTGCCGGCGCTGGTGGTCGCGAAGCACGACGCGGACGAGAACGTCGGTCCGGGCAGCACGATCCACTACACGATCACGCTGAAGAACATCGGTGACGCCGATGCCACCGGCGTCACCGTGACGGACCCGCTGCCGCAGTACACCCGTTCGGTCAACATCGGACAGGGCGGCCACTTCTCCGCGGGCCGGGCCGAGTGGAACTACGTGACGGTCCCCGCCGGCACCACCACGTCGCTCACGTTCTCGGTCCGGATCATCGACGGCCTCCCCGCCTCGGTGGACTCGATCGTCAACGACGGCATCACGGTGACGTCCTCCCAGGGTGTCGGAGCCTCCGGCAGCCCGTTCGTGACACCCATTGCCGACCAGTACGCCGTGTCCGTCACGCCCGCCGCCGACACCCAGGGTGCCCAGGTCGGGTCGCAGACGACGTTCACCGAGACGATCACCAACGAGGGCTACGCCGAGGACAGCTACGACGTGGCCGTCACCGGGAACTCGTGGCCGACCACGGTCTACGCCGATGACTGCACGACGCCGCTGACGACCACCGACACCTTGACAGCCGGTGACTCCCAGGACGTCTGCGTCACGGTGGACGTTCCGCCGGGCGCCGACGACAACGCGACCGACGAGGCCACACTGACCGCCACCTCGACATCCGCCGCAGGCGTGTCCGACTCGGCGACGCTGACCTCCATCGCGGTCGCGGTGGACACGCTGGTGGTCGACGAGGACACGAACGACCCAGTGGACTCCCTGCCGTACTACACCGACGCGCTCGATGCGAACAACATCGACTACAGCGTGTGGGACCTGGGCGAGAGGCCGGTGCTGCCGGAGTCCTACCTCACCGCCCACTCCAACGTGGTGTGGTTCACGGGCAATTCCTATCCCGCGCCCTTGGCCGGATACGAGGACGAGCTCACATCGTTCCTCGACGGTGGCGGCAGGCTGTTCCTCTCCGGGCAGGACGTCCTCGACCAGTCGGCAGGCACGACGGACTTCGTCCACGACTACCTGCACATCGACTGGGACGGGACCGAGGCCCAGAACGACAAGGCGACCGATGCGGTGCACGGGGTGGCTTCCAACCCGGTCACCGACGGAATCGGAGACGTCCCGCTGGACCACTCGGTCCTCCAGGCCGCGTTCGAGGACGAGGTGACGCCGATCGCCCCCGCGCAGGCCGCATTCACCGACGACAACGCGGAGCCGGACGCCCTCACCTTCGACGGTGACGGCTACAAGGTGGAGTACCTCGGCTTCCCGTTCGAGGCCTACGGAACGGCGGCCAACCGGTCGGACCTGATGAACCGGACCTTCGCCTTCTTCGGGTGATCGTCGCTCTGGTGGCCGCCGCACCCGCGGTGGCCACCAGACGCCGTTCTGGGCCGGACAGCTGGTCGGCAGCACGGTCTTGACGGCTCGGCCGGGATCTACGCTGACGACGTACCTCCCGAATCCTCGGTCACTCGTCGATCGCGATCACCTCGTCGATCTACGCGCACGTCGACACGGCACAGTCGAGCGCGGCGATCGCGGCCCACGCGAAGGCGGTACCGTGGCGCCGGGCAAGCGCGGGAGCGTGAACCCATCCTCGGTAGTGCGCGGGAACCACGGAGAGTCCTGGAGACCCTTCGGGCACGACTTTGAATCAGGACTAGCGACGTAGGTTCGACTCCTACCCGGGGAGCGTGAGCGCAGTGCAGAAGACGGGTTTGACCGTGATCGTCCTCGCCGCCGGTGGCGGCACCCGGATGAAGTCCAAGACGATGAAGGTGCTGCACCCGGTCGGTGGTCGCAGCATGATCGGCCACGTGCTGGCGGCGGCGCGCGCCATGGAGCCGGACCGGGTCGTGGCGGTCGTCGGCCACCAGCGCGACGCAGGTCGGCGCCCACATCCAGGCAGCTCTTCCCCGACATCGTGCTCGCGGTCCAGGAGGAGCAGCTCGGCACCGGGCACGCCGTCCGGGTGGCGATGGACGCGGTCGGCGACACGGCCGGCACCGTCGTGGTGGCCTACGGCGACACCCCGCTGCTGGAGGGCGAGTCGCTGCGCGCGTTCGCCGCCGAGCACGAGGCGGCCCAGCGCGCGGTCAGCATCCTCAGTGGCGTGGTCGCCGACCCGTTCGGCTACGGCCGGGTGGTGCGCAACGACGAGGGCGACGTCGAGGCGATCGTCGAGGAGAAGGACGCGACCCCGGCCCAGCGCGAGATCCGCGAGATCAACTCCGGCATCCTCGCCTTCGACGCCGCGTTCCTGCTCGACGCGCTGCCGCGGATCGGCAACGACAACGCCAAGGGCGAGTTCTACCTCACCGACACGATCGGCATCGCCCGCGAGGACGGTCTGACCGTCGGCGCCCACCCGATCGACGACGTGATGCAGACCGAGGGCGTCAACGACCGGGCCCAGCTGGCCCGGCTCGGCGCCGAGCTCAACCGCCGGATCGTCGACCGCTGGATGCGCGCCGGCGTCACCGTGATGGACCCCGCGACCACCTGGATCGACGCCGACGTCGTGCTCGCCCAGGACGTCACGATCCTGCCCGGCACCCAGCTGCTCGGCGCGACCGTCGTCGGCGAGGACGCCGTGATCGGCCCCGACACGACGCTCAAGGACTGCGAGGTCGGCGCCGGCGCGCGCGTCGTGCGCACCCACGGCGAGCTGGCCGTCATCGGGGCGGGCGCGACCGTCGGCCCGTACTCCTACCTGCGCCCCGGCACCGAGCTCGGCGCGGGCGGCAAGATCGGCGCGTTCGTCGAGACCAAGAACGCCGTCATCGGCGACGGCGCCAAGGTGCCGCACCTGTCCTACGTCGGCGACGCCGAGATCGGCGAGGGCACCAACATCGGCGCCGGCACGATCTTCGCCAACTACGACGGCGTCGCCAAGCACCGCACCACGGTCGGCAAGCACGCCAGGACCGGCTCCAACAACACCTTCGTCGCGCCGGTCGAGATCGGCGACGGCGCCGCCACCGGCGCCGGCACCGTCGTACGCCACGACGTCCCGCCCGGCGCACTCGCGGTCTCGAGCGGACCGCAGCGCAACATCGAGGGCTGGGCGCTCGCGAAGCGGGCCGGCACGGCCCAGGCCCGGGCCGCCGAGGCCGCGCTGGGCACCCGGGACGACGGTGAACCGGACGTGGCAGAATCGTGACCAGCACCCATTCCGGCGATCGAGGAGCACGTCAGACGTGACCGGATACAAGAAGACCACCGAGAAGAACCTGATGGTCTTCAGCGGTCGGGCCCACCCGGTGCTGGCCGAGGAGGTCGCCGAGCTCCTCGGGACCGAGCTGGTGCCGCAGTCGGCCTACGAGTTCGCCAACTCCGAGATCTACGTCCGCTACGAGGAGTCGGTCCGCGGCTGCGACGCCTTCGTGATCCAGAGCCACACGGCTCCGATCAACGAGTGGATCATGGAGCACCTGATCATGGTCGACGCGCTCAAGCGGGCGTCGGCCAAGCGGATCACCGTGGTCATGCCGTTCTACGGCTACGCCCGCCAGGACAAGAAGCACCGGGTCGCGAGCCGATCTCGGCGCGGCTGATGGCCGACCTGTTCAAGACCGCCGGTGCCGACCGGCTGATCACCGTCGACCTGCACGCCGACCAGATCCAGGGCTTCTTCGACGGCCCGGTCGACCACCTGATGGCGCTGCCGATCCTGACCGACTACGTCAAGGAGAAGTACGGCGCCCAGCCGCTCGCGGTCGTCTCGCCGGACGCCGGCCGGATCAAGGTCGCCGAGCGCTGGTCGGCCCGCCTCGGCGGCGCGCCGCTGGCGTTCATCCACAAGACCCGTCGCACCGACCGTCCCAACGAGACCGTCGCCAACCGCGTCGTCGGTGACGTCACGGGCCGGATGTGCGTGCTCGTCGACGACATGATCGACACCGGCGGCACGATCGTGAAGGCCGCCGAGGCACTGATGGCCGACGGCGCCGCCGGCGTGATCATCGCCGCGACCCACGCGATCCTCTCCGACCCGGCCGTCGACCGGCTGAAGAACTCCCCGGCCCAGGAGGTCGTCGTCACCAACACGCTGCCGATGCAACGACGACCAGACTTCGACAAGCTGACCTGCCTGTCGATCGCCCCGCTGGTCGCGCGCGCCATCCGCGAGGTCTTCGAGGACGGCTCGGTCACCTCGATGTTCGACGGCAACACCTGACCGGTCGCTACTCGACCACCGAGGTGCCGAGGTCGTCCCGTCCAGTCCTCCCACTGCCGGCGCAGCACCGTCGGTCAGCTCGCCCGCGAGCGCCGCGTCCAGCAGCGCGACCTGGTCGGCGGCGAGCCGCACCGTCGGGCGCGCCTGACCGACGACCTGGGCGAACGCCTGGCCGCGCCGCGGCCCAGGCCGGGCGCCTCGGCGAGGTAGCGCGCGACGTACGGCGCCACCAGGTCGGCCTGCTCGGATGACCAGAGGCCGGCCATGACCGCGGTGAAGCGGCGGTTGTCGACGTCCGGGTCGGAGGCGATCGCCCAGGCCGCCTCCTTCGCGCTCGGCGGTCGGTCGAGCGGCGAGCGCTCGCACCGCGCCGAGCTCAGCCTCGACACCGGGGGTACGCGAGCCGCTCGGCCTCGACGAACGCCGCGTCGACCGCACCGATCTCGGCGAGCCGCTGCACGACCCGCCACCGCAGCGCCGGTGAGAGCGGCAGCTGGGCGACGCCGCCGGCGTCGAGCCAGGCCCGCAGCGTGGCGGCGTCGTGCGACGGTCGACGGCGAACCCGGTCGCGAAGGCCAGCGCCAGCTCGGGTGTCGTCGCGTGCATCAGGCCGGTGCCGCACGCCGCCGGCGAGCGGTCTCCAGCGGCGTCCGCGGCCGCGGCCGCCGGGACCCGCAGCGGCAGGATCCGGCCGAGGGTGCGGTTGAGGACCGCGGTCACCAGGGTGGCGCTCCGCTCGCCCGGCAGGTGGCGCGCCACCAGGTCGACGTAGGCGTCCGGCGTCGAGCGCCCCGGTCTGCACCTGGTCGAAGAGCATCGTCCAGAGCACGGCCCGGACCAGGTCGTCCTCGATGCGGCAGAGCCCGCTCGACGACGGCCGTCCACGACCGGTCGTCGAGGACCACCCGCGCGAAGGTCTCGCCCGTGGCGTTGGGCAGCGACGATCCGCCCGGCGAACGCCGGCAGCGGCACCGGCTCGTCGGCGACGTCGACCAGCTCGCTGCCGACCGTCGACCCAGGCGTCGTCGTACGCCGTGACCCGGACGCGGTGCGGTCGCACGCCGTCGCGGTGCAGCACCGGGACGTCGCCGTCGCGCTCGACGCGAAGCGTGTCGAAGCCGGTGCGGCGCAGCCAGAGCTCGACCCAGGCGCGGACGTCGCGGTCGGTCGCCGCCTCGTCGAGCGCGGCGACGAAGTCGGCGAGCGTGGCGTTGCCGAACCGGTGCCGGGTCAGGTAGGCGTTGACGCCGCGCAGGAAGGTCTCGTCGCCCAGCCAGGTCACCAGCTGGCGGATGACCGAGTTGCCCTTGGCGTAGGAGATCGCGTCGAAGATGGTCGCCGCGGAGTCGACGTCGGGCACGTCCTCGGCGTCGGGGGCGACCGGGTGGGTCGAGCGGCGCTCGTCCGCGTCGTACGCGCCGGGCTTGCGGGCCGCCTCGTGGCCGAGCAGCGCGCCGGCGAAGCCAGCGCCGTCGGCCGCCACCCGGTAGCCCATGTAGTCGGCGAAGGACTCCTGGAGCCAGGTGTCCTCCCACCAGGTCATCGTCACCAGGTCGCCGAACCACATGTGCGACATCTCGTGGGCGATCACGGACGCGCGGAACATCCGCACCTCCTCGGGTACGGCGCCCCGCGGGAGGAACTCGTCGCGGTAGGTCACGCAGCCCGGCATCTCCTGCGCGCCCCAGTTGAGGCCGGGCACGAAGACCTGGTCGAAGGAGTCGAACGGGATAGGGCTCGTCGAAGATCTCCGCGTAGTGGTCGAAGCAGCCCTCGGTGATGGCCCGCAGCTCGTCGACGTCGCGGTCGAGCTCGTCGGCCAGCGACGCGCGCGCGTGCCAGCCGAACGGCAGCCCGGCGTGCTCCCAGCGCGCGGAGTGCCACGGACCGGCGGCCACGACGAAGAGGGCGGGCGGGATCGGCGGGCGTCGTCGCGAACCGCCACCGACCGTCCGCGTCCGCGAGCGGTCGCGCCGTTGGCCAGGACCGTCCACGCCGGGTCGGCCAGGACCCGTCAGCGCGATCGGTCGCCTTGAGGTCGTTCTGGTCGAAGCAGGGGAAGACCTTCTGCGCGATGTCCATGCCGAGGTAGGCGCGCGACGTAGGTCTCGCCGTCGGCCGGGTCGATCATCGGGTGCATCCCGTCGCCGTCGGTCACGTAGGGCAGCCGGGCCTCGACGACCACCTCGTTGCGTCTCGACGAGGCCGGTCAGCGCGATCCGGCGGCCGTCGTACGCCGGATCGACGGACTCGCCGTTGACGGTGACCTGCAGGTCCTCGGCGTTCGTGCAGCTCGAGGAAGGTCTCGCTCGCCGTCGACCTGAACCGCACCGCCGTCCGGCAGCCGAAGGCACGCCCGCCCGGATCGGTCAGGTCGAGGTCGACGTCGTACGAGATGTCGGAGAGGATCGCGGCCCGCGCGCGGGCTTCGCCGAGGGTCAGGCTCACACCCCCGACACTAGGACCTGGTGCTCGATTCGCGTCCGCGCGTCCCGGCCCGTTAGTCTTGTGCGGTTGCCTCGGCGAGGGAGTGGCTCACAGCTCCGTGATCGACAGGGCTGGCTGATCCTCCGGATGTGCCGCCCGCGATCGTCGTGCCGAGGCCCCGAGACGTTGAACAGTCAGCACCACTGAGGAGAAGCAGCCGTCATGAGCACCGAGAAGATCCAGGCCGAGACCCGCACCGAGTTCGGCAAGGGCGCCGCCCGCCGCATCCGTCGCGAGGACAAGGTCCCCGCCGTCATCTACGGCCACGGCAACGACCCGATCCACGTCACCCTGCCCGGGTCACGCCACGATGATGGCGCTCAAGCACGGCGGCGCGAACGCCCTGCTCGAGCTCGACATCGACGGCAAGAGCCAGCTCGCGCTGACCAAGCAGATCCAGGTCGACCCGATCAAGCGTCACCTCGAGCACATCGACTTCGTCGCCGTCGATCAAGGGCGAGAAGGTCACCGTCGAGGTGCCCGTGCACCTGAACGGCGAGGCCGCTCGCGAGACCCTCGTCGTCACCGAGACCTCGACCATCCAGCTCGAGGCCGAGGCCACCCACATCCCCGAGTTCATCGAGGTCGACATCGACGGCGCCCCCGCCGGCACCCAGATCCACGCCTCGGACCTCAAGCTCCCGTCGGGCAGCACGCTGCTCCTCGACGCCGAGACGCTGATCGTGAACATCACCGAGATGCAGTCGCAGGAGTCCCTGGATGCCGAGCTCGAAGAGGCCGAGGCCGAGGCCGGCATCGAGCGCGACGAGTCGGACAACGATGTCGACGAGGTCGGCGCCGAGAGCGACCGAGGCTCCCGCCGCGGAGTGATCCTCCGTCGACCTGTTCAACGGAAAGGGCCGGGATTCCATGACCGACTCCACCACCCCCGTGTGGCTGGTGGTCGGGCTGGGGAATCCCGGCCCTTCCTACGCCGGCCACCGGCACAACATCGGCTACCTCGTGACCGACGAGCTGGCCACGCGGCTCGGCTCTCCGTTCCGGGCCCACAAGTCCGGCCGCGCCGAGGTCGTCGAGGGACGGCTCGGAGCCCCGGGCACGCCCGGTCCGCGTGTGGTCCTGATGCGGGCGCGCTGCTACATGAACGAGCTGGGCGGTCCGGTCAAGCAGCTGGCGTCGTTCTACAAGGTCCCACCGGAGCGGATCGTGGCGATCCACGACGAGCTCGACATCCCCTTCGACACGATGCGGGTCAAGCTGGGTGGCGGGGACAACGGACACAACGGGCTGCGCTCGATGCGCTCCTCGCTCGGCACCGGTGACTTCTACCGCGTCCGCGTCGGGATCGGACGCCCGCCGGGTCGGCAGGACGTCGCCGACTTCGTGCTGTCCAACTACTCCACCACGGAGAAGAAGGTGCTGCCCTTCCAGGTCGACACCGCTGCCGACGCGGTCGAGACCTTGATCATCGAGGGCCTCGAGCGCACCCAGCAGAAGTTCAACTCCTGACCGTCCTCGGTGTCGACGGCTGCTCGATAGGCTGACGCCCATGACCTTCGCTCCTGGAACGCCGCCCGCCGAAGCCGCCGCCGACGACCACGTGCTCGCCACCTGGCTCGCCACCGTCGCGGGGGAGCGGCTCCTCGAGGTGCGCGGGGAAGGCCTCGAGGGTCGCGAGCTCAAGGATGCCGGTGACCGCGCTGCCCACGAGCTGCTGATGGAGCTCCTCGCCGAGCACCGCCCGGCCGACTCGGTGCTCTCGGAGGAGGGCAAGGACGACAAGGCCCGCTTGGCGAACAGCCGGGTCTGGATCGTCGACCCGCTCGACGGCACCCGGGAGTTCTCCGAGGTGCCTCGTGACGACTGGGCCGTCCACGTCGCGCTCTGGCAGGACGGTGACCTGGTCGCCGGGGCCGTCGCCCAGCCCGCGCTCGGTGAGACCTTCAACACCGGCACGCCTGCCCGTCGTACCCCCGAGCACGTCGCCGCGGCCGCGGATCGCGGTCTCGCGGAGCCGGCCGCCGGAGTTCGTGCACGGCCTGGCCAAGGAGCTGGACGCCGAGCTGGTGCCGATGGGCTCGGCCGGCGTCAAGGTCATCTCGGTGGCGCGCGACCTCACCGACGCCTACGTCCACGCCGGCGGCCAGTACGAGTGGGACTCTGCCGCCCCGGTCGCCGTCGCCCGCGCCGCCGGCCTGTTCACCTCGCGGATCGACGGCACCCCGCTGCTCTACAACCAGGACGACGTCTACCTCCCCGACCTGATCGTCTGCCGACCCGAGCTGGCCGAGCGGATCCTCGCCTTCGTGAGGAGCCACGGCATCGACTGACCCCAGAGTCGGGTAGCCCATCTGGGCTAGGCCAGGTGATCCACCTGGATGGTTCTCGAACGCCGCCGCGCCTGAGGCGCGGCGGCGTTCGGCGTTTCGCTTGACTGAGTCGCGCTCTAACCACATTATTTCGACTAATCCAGTGCACTTACTGGGCGTTCTCGGGTGTCCACTATCGCGGCTTCGGCCGCCCTTGCCCCTTCGAAGTGAGGTCTCCATGCGCGCACCTCTGCGCATCCTCGGCGTGACCGTGGCGGTTTCTCTCGCCGCCGCAGCCGTGCCCCTGTTGGTGTCCACCGATGCACAGGCGGTGAAGTTCACCGGCGGCAACCTGGTCGTCTACCGGGTCGGCAGCGGCACGGGCGCCCTGACCAACGCTGCGGCACCCGTCTTCCTCGACGAGTACACCTCGACCGGGACGCAAGGTGTCCTCGCTGGCCCTGCCGACGACCGCCAAGGGCGACAACCAGGCGCTGACCGCTGTCGGGCCAGTCCCGCTCGGAGGGTCTGATCGCCACCTCCGCGGACGGCAAGCTCCTCACCGTCACCGGCTACGCCGCAGCGCCCGGCGCGACCGGTCCCGGCGGAATCTCGCTGACCGGCTCCGACCCGGCCTCGGTCGGCCGCGTCGTCGGCGTCGTCGACGGCACCGGCGCCTACGACACCAGCACCGTGCTCACCGGCGCCAGCGCGCCGCAGATCATCCGCTCCGCCGTCACCGACGGCAAGCAGGTCTGGGCGACCGGCGGCAACGGTGGCGTCCTCACCTCCACGCTCGGCTCCGGCACCGTGAGCACGGTCGCCGGCAGTGCCGACAGCAACTTCAGCTCGCTGACCGTCCAGGGCGACCAGCTCTTCGCCAGCGGCATCCTCAGCAACCGCCTCGCCAAGGTCGGCACCGGTACGCCGACGAGCTCGGCGACGCCTGACCGACCTGACCGGGCTGCCGGACTACCTGCTCACCTACGGCTACGCGCTGCTCGACCTGACCTCGGCGAGCTACTCCGGCACCGGCCTCGACACGCTCTACGTCGCGAACTCCTCCGAGCGCGGCGGCACCGTCGACAAGTACCGCTTCAACGGCACGACCTGGGTCAGCGGCGGCTACGTCGACGTCGAGGGCGCGACCGGCCTGGTGGCCGACGTCGAGCGGTGGCAAGGTCAGCCTCGCCGTCACCACGCCGTCCCAGCTGCTCGACGCTCACCGACCCGAACGGCGCGAGCGCGACCTTCGCCCCGAGTGACCTCGACGTGCTGGCGACCGCGCCTGCGAACACCGAGTTCCGCGGCGTCGCCCTGGCCCCGACCGGCCTGCTCAACACGCCGGACAACGCGCTGAGCGCCGGCAAGTACGCCTGGACCGACAAGCGGATCGCCACGCAAGGGCACCTGGAAGACCTACACGGTCAAGACGGCTCCCGGCAAGAAGGGCCTGACCAGCACCAAGAAGGGCTCGACCGCGACCGCCACGGTGCTCGGCGCGCAAGGTCGTCGTCACCTTCGGCACCTCGCCGTCCTCCGGCAAGGCGAGCGTCACCGTCGACGGCAAGAAGACGAGCGTCGACCTCTACGCCAAGAAGGCCGGCACCGTCGCCAAGACCTTCAAGCTCGTCGGCGCCGACGTCCACGACGTGAACGTCACCGTCCTCGGGACCAAGAGCGCCAAGAGCAAGGGCACGGCGGTCTCCCTCGCCCTGCTGCAGGTGTCGTGATGACGCGCCCGTCTCTCGCCCACCGATCCGCATCGACTCGAACAGGACACTCGATGAACCGACGTCTCGCCTCCGCCCTCGCGGTGGTCGGCCTCGCCTCGACGCTCGCCTTCGCCGGCGTCGACGCCGCCTCGGCCGACCCGGTCCCCGGGCAGCCCGGCACCCCGCCGCCTGGCAAGACCGCGGCTCAGATCTACAGCACGGTCGGCGCGGACGCGTTCGCCGAGCTGACCAACAACCTGACGCGTCAAGTACAACGCGCAGACCCCGTCGCCGGCTCAGACCATCGCGTCGTACGACGCCATCAACCCGGTCACCGGTGTCAGCGGGCGAGCAGATCACCACCAAGCCCGGCTGCTCGATCGTCCGTCCGAACGGCGCCAACGCCGGCATCACGGAGATCACGAAGGACCAGAAGAGCACCGTCGACCCGACGCAGTACTGCGTCGACTTCGTGCGGTCGAGCCGAGCGAAGGGCACGGCGCCTGCTGAGGCGAAGCTGACCTTCTACGCCCAGAGCCGCGACGCGGTGAGCTACGCGGTCGTCGGCAACGCCTACGCGCCGACCACTCCGCTCACGGCGGCGCAGCTCAAGGACATCTTCGAGTGCACCACGCAGGACTGGAGCGAGGTCGGCGGCCAGGCCGGTCAGATCCACGTCTACCTGCCGCCGGACTCGGCGGCGACGCTGACGTTCTTCCTGTCGGCGATCGGCACCAGCCTGACCAACGTCAAGGCCGGCTGCGCCGGGCTCCCGAGGGTGATCCCCGGCCAGCAGAACGACGGTGAGAGCCTCAACGGTGACCCGCAGGGGATCCTCCCGTACGCCGTGACGAAGTGGGCCGCCCAGGTCAACGAGCCGACCGGCATCCTGGACCTCCGCGGTGGCGCGCACATCGGCCTGGTCAACACCACCACGGCACCGACCATCAGCTCCACGCTCGGTGGAGTGTCCTACCAGGTGCTCAACCCGGCCTTCACGACCGGTGCCAGCGCGACCTTCGGCCGGATCTTCTTCAACGCCGTGCGCAACGACGCGCCGGCCGAGCTGAAGGCGATCTTCAAGGACGACGGCTACCTCTGCCAGCACGCTGACGAGCTGCTCGTGCCCTTCGGCAACACGCCGCTGGGCAACGACCACACGGCCTCGCGCTACTGCGGACAGGCCAACTAGGCGGGCCTGACGGCATGCCCGGGCTGGGCGGCGGGTCCTTCCGCTCGCCGCCCAGCCCAGGCATCCGGAAGTCCTGACGAAACACAACTGGAGCAGACTGAAATGCGGATTGGGTGCATCCGAAATTCTCGTCGTCGACATGGCGGCGTTGCTGTGCTGATCATCGGGGCGGCGCTTGCCGCTGCGGCGACCCCTCTGGCGGCCTCGGCCGCCGCACGACCTACGACTCGTGAAGCCGGTGCCGTCACGGTGCTGGCTCCCGGCGCTGGCGCCGGCGCGACCGTCACCGTGAGCCGGGCGCACGACCTGGTCAACCAGACGGTCCGGGTGTCCTGGACCGGCTTCCGGCCGAGCTCGTCGGACCGGCTGCAGAACTCCGGTGACTCGCTGGACGTCAACACCGAGAACCCGGTGCGGGTCTACGAGTGCCGCGGCACCGACCCGGCGAGCTCGAGCGACTGCTACGGCGCCCCGGGGTTCCGCGGGGTCGAGGCCACCGAGGACTCGCCCGCCGTGCCGGCGGTCGCCCCGTTCACCTACCCCGGCCAGGCCGACGCCTACAACGCGACGCCCGACGGACCGGCCAACTGGCAGGACAACGTCACCGGCGAGGACGGTACCGGTGAGGTCACCGTCCAGCTCTTCACCAAGCGCGAGTCGGCCGGCCTCGGCTGCGACGCCACAGCACCCTGCTCCGTCGTGGTCGTCCCCAACTACGGCCGCCCGCAGGGTGCCACCGAGGACCTGATGGACGCTCCCTGGGCCTGGGACCGACGCACCGTCGTACCGCTCGACTTCCTGCCGGTCGACGACGCCTGCCCGCTGACCGGCACCAGCCTGCGGGTCGAGGGCAGCCCGGTCGCGGCGCACGCCCTCGCGAGCTGGCGCGCACGCACCTGCACGCTCGACCACGACCCGGTGCTCGTCGACTACACCTCGATCGGCGAGCCGCAGACCCGCGCCGACCTGACCTCCGGCACGACGGACGTCGGTCTGGTCATCGACCCGCTCGACGCGGACGCGGCGGCCAGTCGCGGGATCGTCTATGCCCCGCTGTCGGTCACCGGTCTGGTCGTCGCCTTCCAGATCGACGACGCCCAGGGCCGTCCGGTCACCGACATGAAGCTCAACCAGCGACTGGTCGCCAAGCTGATCACCGGCTCCTACCGCTCGGGCGGCAACCCGGCCGTGATCAACAACCCGGTCAATCTCTTCCGCGACCCGGAGTTCCTGCAGCTCAACCCGGGCGTCAACTGGCCCGGCGGCGCTCCGGGCAACCACCCGCTGCTGCTCGGCGACCTGTCCGACACGACCCTGGCGCTGACCAACTGGATCGAGTCCGACAAGGACGCCCGCGACTTCATCGCCGGCAAGCCGGACCCGTGGGGCATGACGATCAACAGCAACTACAAGAAGGTGGCGCTGCCGTTCGCCGGCTTCCCGCTGCTCGACCAGCTGATGTCGGAGACCTACGCCCCCGTCCAGGAGCTCGACACCCTGTCGCGCCAGGTGTCGCTGGCGCAGTTCCCCGGCGCGATCGTCAGCCAGGAGGGTGGCGTCAACGTCGTCACCAAGCCGCCGCGGCAGAACCCGGGCCGGCGTGAGGTGATCGGCATCATCGACGCCGCCGCCGCTGCGCGGTTCCAGCTGTCCACGGCCGCGCTCGAGAACGGGGCCGGGAAGTTCGTCAAGCCCACCAACGCCGGCACTCCTCGCCGGGATCGCGCACAGCACGGTCAACCCCGACGGCGTCACCCGCACGGTCGACTTCACAGAGCAAGAGCCCGGCCGTCTACCCGCTCTCCCTCCTGATCTCGGGCGCCTTCTCGACGAAGGCGGACAAGCCCGAGCGCCAGGAGATGGCCGATCTGCTGTCGTACGTCGGCACCGACGGCCAGATCCCCGGTGAGCAGGTCGGTCTGCTCCCCGAGGGCCACGCACCCCTGCCGTCCATCATGGTCAAGCAGGTCACCGCAGCTCGCACCGCCGTACTCGCCGGGTGGACCGCCCCGGCCGGCGGCGATGACGGCGCCAACGGTGACGGCGACGACCCCACAGACCCGCCGGGCGCACCCCCCGGCGGCGGGGGCGGTGTCCCACCGGTCACGGTGGGGCCCGCCCCCGGAACCCCCGACCCGTCGGGCAGTACGACGGTCGAGCCGAAGCCGCCCGCCGGCGACCTGGGACCGACCATGCTCTCCGTCGGTGAGCAGGCGTCCGGCAAGCGGATGGTGATGCTGCCGATGCTGGGCATCATCGCTCTGCTCGCGCTGGCCGCGGGACCGGTGCTGCTCTGGATGAGCCGGACCGGTCGGGGGCCCCAGTGGCTACGACAGTGACCGAGCCGGCCGCGGCGCCGGCCACCAAGGCTCCTCGGGCGAAGAAGGAGAAGGTCAGGAAGCCGCGTCCGCCACGCACGAAGCCGCAGGGAGTGACCACCGCGACCGTGATCGCGATCGGGCTGATGGGTCTGACCGGGCTCATCGCCCTGTTCGGGCTGTACCTGTTCGTCGGTTCCGGCCTGGCCGCGAACCGCACCCAGGACGTGCTCTACTCCCAGCTCGAGGAGAGCCTCGCCCAGGCCACGGTCCCGGTCGCCGGGGTGATCCCGGTCGGCACGCCGCTCGGGATCGTCGAGATCCCACGCCTGGGCACCGAGCAGGTCTTCGTCGAGGGCAGCGCCTCCGAGCAGACCATCGGCGGGCCGGGCCTCAAGCCCGACTCGGTGCTCCCCGGCCAGAAGGGCGTCTCCGTCCTGGTCGGCCGGCGCGCGGCCTTCGGCGCTCCGTGGCGCGACCTCGACCAGCTCCGACTGGGCGACCGGATCGTGGTCACGACCGGGCAGGGCGAGTTCACCTACGTCGTCGACCTGGTGCGCACCACCGACGCGGCGGCCGAGATCGAGTCCGTGCCGGCGCGGCTGACCCTGGTCACCTCGGACCCGGCGTACACGCCGAACCGCAGCCTGCAGGTGTCCGCCCAGCTCGACGGCGACCCGCAGCCCACGTCGACCGGCAGCACCGCGAGCCCGGACGACGTGCCGGGTGCGGGCAGCAGCGGTCGCGGGATCGCGCTCCTGCTCTGGTCGCAGCTGCTGCTGCTGGTCGTCGGTCTCGTCACCTGGGCGGCGCTGAGGTTCAACGTGCGGGCCGTGTGGATCGGAGCCGTCCCCGTGCTCCTCGCGATCCTCTGGAACGTCTTCGAGAACCTCGCCGTCCTGCTCCCCAACACCTCTGTGAAAGGCCAGTCGATGACTGTCACCGATGACGCGACCCGGACCCTTCCCACCGTCTCGACCAGGACGACCCGCAGCCCTGGTCGCCGAGGACATCAGCGCCTGGTTCGGCGACCACCAGGTCTTGGCGGACGTCGACCTGGTGATGGGCGCCGGCGAGGTGACCGCGCTGATCGGCCCCTCCGGCTGCGGCAAGTCCACGTTCCTGCGCATCCTCAACCGGATGCACGAGCTGGTGCCGGGCGCGAGCCTGGCCGGGCAGGTGCTGCCTCGACGGTCAGGACATCTACGACCCGTCCCTGCGCCCGATCGAGAGCAGGCGCCGGATCGGCATGGTCTTCCAGAAGGCCAACCCGTTCCCGACGATGTCGGTCTACGACAACGTGCTGGCCGGCCTCAAGCTGACCGGTCGCAGCACCGCCCGCAAGAAGGGCGGCGCCGACGATCTGGTCGAGCACAGCCTGCGCAGCGCCGGTCTCTGGGACGAGGTCAAGAACCGCCTCGGTACGTCGGGCTCCTCGCTCTCCGGTGGGCAGCAGCAGCGACTCTGCATCGCGCGTGCGCTCGCCGTGCGGCCCGACGTACTCCTCATGGACGAGCCGTGCTCGGCGCTCGACCCGACCTCGACCCGACGGGTCGAGGAGACCATCCGGGCGATCGCGGGTGAGGTCACGGTCGTGATCGTCACCCACAACATGCAGCAGGCCAACCGAGTCTCCGACCGGTGCGCGTTCTTCCTCGCAGCCGAGGGCACCCCTGGCCACATCGTGGAGCAGGGCCCGACCTCGGAGATCTTCGAGCGGCCGCGCGACGAGCGCACCGCCGACTACGTGAACGGCCGTTTCGGATGAGGACCCCATGACCGACACGCTGACCCCACCCCAGGCGAGGCCCGCCCCCACGCGGTCGGGCGTCGACTCCCGCGGACGCCGGATCCTCGCCTCGCGGCCGACCCCGTCGGACCTGACGTTCGTCGCGGCGGTCCGGTCCGCAGCGGTCTCGACGCTGCTCGTGATGGGCCTGATCGGCCTGTTCCTCCTGATCGGCGCCTGGCCGGCGCTGAAGCAGCAGGGCTTCGGATTCATCACCGAGTCCCAGTGGCTGCCCGAGAGCGGCACCTTCGGCATCGCCTCGTTGTTGTGGGGCACGTTCCTGGTCGGGATCTTCGCCCTCTTCGTGGCGGTTCCGATCGGGTTCGGTGCCGCCCTGTTCATCAGCGAGTACGCCCCACGCTCGCTCAAGGGTCCGCTGGTCTCGCTGGTCGACCTGATGGCTGCGGTGCCGTCGATCATCTACGCGATGTGGGCGCTGTTCTTCCTGCAGGCGCACCTGCTCGGCGTGGCCCAGTGGATCTCCGTGCACTTCGGGCAGTGGCTGCCGTTCCTGCGCGTCGACGTACCGGACTCACCGTCGTCGTACACCTCCTCGGCGTTCATCGCCGGCATCGCCGTCGGCGTCGTCGTGCTGCCCACGATCACCTCGATCATGCGCGAGGTCTTCGCGCAGGCGCCGGCCGGAGAGCGGGAGGGCGCGATCGCGCTGGGTGCGACCCGCTGGGGGATGATCAAGACCGTCGTCATCCCGTTCGGGCGGGCCGGGATCATCGGCGGCATCATGCTCGGCCTGGGTCGGGCCCTCGGCGAGACGATCGTCGTCTACGCACTGATCTCGCCGATGTTCGAGTTCACCACCCACCCGCTCGAGAGCGGCACCAACACGATCGCGTCGCACATCGCGTCGCGCTACTCCGAGTCCAGCGGCATCGCGCTGTCCGGCCTGCTCGGCGCGGGGCTGGTGCTCTTCCTGTTCACCCTCATCATCAACACCCTCGCGGGTGTCGTGGTGAGCCGGTCGCGCTCCGGCGCTGCGACGGAGATCTGACGTGGCCATCACTGCTCCAGCCCCGAGGCCTCGCGTCCAGGTCGGCGGCGTCTCCCACGAGCTCGTCGTCCACGTCGCGCTGGCGGCGTCCGGCTCCCTCGGCCTGGTCTGGCTGGTCTACGCCCAGCTGCTGCCGATCACCGGCACCATCGGCTTCTGGCTGAGCTGGTACGCCGCCTTCCTCGTCCTGCTCGCCGCGGTCAGCGCGACCACGCTCGACAGGATGGCGGTGACCGATCGCGTCGTCGGCGCCCTGGTGGCGACCGCCGGCCTGATCCTGGTGGCCTGCCTGACCGGCATCGTCGTCTTCACCGTGGTCCGGGGCTGGAAGGCGCTCGGCCATCTCAACTTCTACACGCAGACGACGGCCTACATCGGTCCGGACGCGTCACTCGATCAGGGCGGCATCCTGGCCGCCATGGTCGGCACCCTCGAGCAGATCGCGATCTCGGTGATCCTGAGCGTCCCGCTCGCGATCGCGACGGCGGTCTACCTCAGCGAGGTGCGTGGCCGGCTCGCCAGGGTGGTGCGCACCGTCGTCGAGGCGATGAGCGCGGTGCCCACGATCGTGGCCGGGCTGTTCGTCTACTCCCTGCTGATCCTTCAGTTCGGCCAGGAGCGCAGCGGTCTCGCGGCCTCCCTGGCGCTCAGCGTCAGCATGATCCCGGTCGTCGTCACCACGGCCGAGGTCGTGCTCCGGCTGGTGCCGGGCGGACTGCGGGAGGCATCGCTGGCGCTGGGCACCACGCAGTGGCAGACGGTACGACGGGTGGTGCTGCCGACGGCTCGCTCCGGTCTCGTGACCGCCGTGCTCCTCGGGGTCGCGCGGGTGATCGGCGAGACCTCGCCGGTGCTCCTGGTCGCGGGTTCGACCGCCGAGATGAACACCGACCCGGCCCACGGCCCCCAGGTCTCACTTCCTCTCTTCGTCTTCAACCAGATGCGGCTCCCGCTGGACGAGGCGATCTCGAGGGCGTTCGGCGCCGGCGTGGTGCTGCTCGTGCTCGTCGTCGTGCTCTTCGGTCTCGCCCGCATCGTCGGGGGCCGGCCGCCCGGCCACGTGACCCGGCGTCAGCAGCGCCGGATGGCGCTCGCCGCCGCCACCAGCTCCAACCCATCGATCACCGTCGCAGCCCTGCAAGGAGACAACTCGTGAAGCGCACCGTCGTCCGACACACCCTCGCCGCCCTGGCCGCGGCCCTGGTGGGCCTGATGGTCGTGCCAGCGCCGCTCGCCCAGGCCGAGCAGGCAGGGAGCTACGTGCCGATCTCCGGCGCCGGCTCCACCTGGAGCCAGGTCGCCATGGATGCCTGGCGCGCCGACGTCCGCGCCAGCGGTGTGGTGGTCAACTTCGCCGGCACCGGATCGACCGACGGCCGATCGCAGTTCATCCAGTCCACCGTCGACTTCGCGACGACGGAGATCCCGTTCCAGAATCCACCCGAGCCCGGGCAGCAGGCGGAGGTCCCGTCCCGCGACTTCGCCTACCTGCCGGTCGTCGCGGGTGGCACGTCGTTCATGTACAACCTGACCGTCGGTGGCCAGCAGGTCCGCGACCTACGGTTGTCGCCGCGCACCCTGGCCAGCATCTTCACCGGCAAGATCACCCGCTGGAGCGACCCGGCGATCGAGAAGGACTACGGCAAGCCGTTGCCGGACATCCCGATCATCCCGGTCGTCCGCTCCGACGGCGCCGGCGCGTCCGCGCAGTTCGCGCTCTACATGCGCAGCCAGGCCAATGACATCTACTGCCCGTTCATCCGCGAGAAGCTGCACCTCGGCGGCAGCGACTGCCCGAGCGTCTCCTTCTACCCGGCGTTCGGCTCGTCGAAGGCGCAGGTCGGCTCGAACGGTGTCGCCAACTACGTCTCCGCGTCGTACGGCGCCGGCTCGATCGGGTACGTCGAGTACGCCTACGCCAAGCGGATCAACTTCCCGGTCGTCGGCCTGCTGAACAAGGCCGGCTACTACGCGCAGCCCACGGCGGCCAACGTCGCGGTCGCGCTGACCAAAGCGAAGATCAACCCGAACCTCACGCAGAACCTCGAGTCCGTCTACACGAACCCGGACCCGCGGACCTACCCGATGTCGAGCTACAGCTACATGGTGCTACCGACGTCGACGGACTCGCCCTTCAACGCGGACAAGGGCAAGACCCTCTCGACCTTCATCAACTACTTCCTGTGCACCGGACAGCAGAAGGCGGACATCCTGGGCTACTCGCCGCTGCCGGAGAACCTGGTGCTCGCCGGGTTCAAGCAGGTGAAGCGGATCCCGGGCGCGGTCCCCTCGCCGTCGATCAAGGACTGCGACAACCCGGCGCTCAACATCCTCCACTCTGCTCCCAAGCCCAACCCGTGCTCGAAGGTCGGTGCGACCTGTGCGACCGGAGGAGCCGGCGAGGGCGGCGGCAGTGGCGGCGGATCCGGTGGGACCGGCGGCTCGGGTACGGGCGGGACGGGTGCTGGCGGCAGCGGTGGCAGCGGCGGTGGCGGCGGCGGTGGGAGCGGGGACGGAGGTGGTGCGCCGGGCGCGGTCGACCCCCTGACCGGCGGGTCGACAGGAGGCACGACCACGACAGCCGACGGCACGGCGGTCGCATCCGCGACACCGATGACCCTGACCGGTGGCAGGAACGGCCAGGCCAAGGCCGCTGCCTGGGTGGCGGCTGCTGCTCTGGCACTGACGGTCCTGGTGCCGCCGTTCCTGATCCGACGGGCGAGTCGGCGTCGCACCACCGGCTGAGTGGTCGCCGTTGCGTGGTGCGGTCCGAGTCAGAGGTGATCCACCGTGCGTACCAGCAGATCCGTCCTTGCCGAGGGGCAGAGACTCACCAGCCACAGCGCACCTCGAGGTGCTCGGCGCGGGGCGCCAGAGCGCGAGCGAGACACGGCACCTGGCCCCATATCGGGGGACATGTTGGGGCAGATGCGTGGCCTTCTCCCTCCCCAGTGTTGCTGGTGGCTGCGGCTGGTGAGCGTTGGGGGGATGCCCCGGGTCACGCCTTGAACGGCCTGACTCGGGTGGTCAGATCCATCGTCGTCGTCTCCGACCGAGCTCTGGTCGCCGAGGCGATCCAGTCGGCGCTGAGGACGCGTGGATTCGAGCCAGTCGGGGCCGACGACGTCGCGGAAGTCGGCCTCGTCATCTGTGAGCTCTCGACGGGGAGGCTGGTCGCCGGCACCTTCGTCCCGGACCGGGTCCTCGATCGGGAGCTGTGGCAGGAGTGGGAGGAGCTGGTCGCCCAGCGTGACCGTCTCCACGAGCATGCAGCCGCGGAACGGCTCGACCACGTCCTCGCAGTCGAGCCGGTGCTCGACTGAAGCGAGGAAGTGGGGTCGCCGTGTGTCCGGGACGGGCCTCATGTCCACCACCCTGGGTCGGTCGAGCATCCGCCGTCCGGTGGCAGCACCCGATATGCCCAATATTGGCGAGCCGATCCTCCGTGTCGTCAGACAGCGGTAGGGAGCGGCCGCCAGCCGATCTCGTGGACCATGCCCACGGCGGCGAGCTGCGAGGAGACTTCGAGCTTGGCCAGGATCGACTTGACCTGGGTCCGCACGGTCGCCTCCGAGACGACGCTGATGCCCGCGATCTCGCGAACCTGGTGGCCTCTCATCAGGTGACCGAGGACCTGCTGCTCGCGCGGGGTGAGCAGCTGCAGCCGGTCGAGGAGCACCTGCAGCTTCTGCCGCTGGTCACGCCAGACCTGGATCAGCTCGTCGCGCTCGACGCGGTCCATCACCGGAAGTCCCTGGTTGATCCGCCGCACGGTCGCGAGGATGTCGTTGAGAGGACGCGTCTTGGGCAGCACCGTGCGAGCACCTTGACGGAGCGACTCGCCCCAGCGGGCGCGGTCGACGGATCCGGTCACCACCACGACCTGGATGCCGGCCTGGACCAGGGGCGCGATCAGGCGCACCCCGTCACCGTCGGGGCCGAGGTCCAGGTCGAGGAGCACGATCCTCGGACGCAGGCGCGTGGCTGCGTTGAGCAGGGTGCTGACTGATCCGTTGGCTGGCATCGAGACCCGCCGGGCGTCGTACCCCTCGATGGAGAGGGCCAGCTCGAGGGACTCGGAGAAAAGGGCATGATCCTCGATGATGAGTACGCGTACATCACTGCGTGCTGCCGGGTGCTTCACAGTTGTTCCTCTGCCGGTAGTCCAAGTACAAACGTTGCCCCGAGGGCTGGTGAGTCGTCGAGCCGGAGGTATCCACCCAGCTCGACGGTCAGTTGCTGTGCGACATTGAGCCCGATCCCACTGCCGCTTGAAGCCTTGCTGTGCTGTCCCCACTCGAAGATCCGGGAGCGCACCGATCGGTCCACTCCCGGTCCTGAATCCGAGACGGCCACCTCGACGACCGTGTCGACGTGGCGGGTGTAGATCCTGGCCTCGGATCCCTCCGCATGCTGGAAAGCGTTCTCGAGGAGCACGTTGATGACCTCGCCGGCGTTGTCTCCCACCGTCACCACCCGCTCGCCGGACGGGTGCCAGCTCACCGGGAACCCGCGCAGCTGGTGTCGGAGGACCAACGGCTCGATGATGGAGTCGAGGTCGACTGCACGGGGCGTGTTCTCCTGCTGGTCGTGGAGCAGCCGCAGGAGCCGGCTCATCTCGGAGTCCATCATCGCCTCGATCTGGCGACGCCGGTCGGCGTTGACGCTGTGAGCTTGGTGGATGAGCTGGGACGCGGACGACAGGCCGGCGAGCGTCGCCCGGACCTCGTGCAGTCTCGCGGCGTCGCCCCGCTGGTCCGCCTCGACCTGCTCGAGCTTGTGGTTGGCCAGTCGGAGCTGCTCGCGGCTCTCCCGGACGGAGAGGCGAAGCAATGCCGTGCCGAGGGCGAGCAGCACGCTTGCGCCGAGGATGTTGGCGACGATGGTCACGACACCGAGGAGGTCGTTGCTCGTCGCTGGATACATCGCCACGTGGGCGAGGCTCAGCAGGCCCCACCCGCACGCGACCCGCACCCGCACCCAGTCGGGTGCCGCCGTCAGCTGGAACAGCCCCACGGTGATGGCGAGGTCGACGACGAGGACGAGGACGTGCAGCGCATCCACGACTCCGGGCGACAACGCCAGGGAAGGAGTGCCGATGACCATGGCGTAGCGCACGGCGACGAACACCAGCCCGACGAGGACCCCGGTGACCAACGGGTCCACTCGCAGGGTTCGGTGTGCGCCGACGAGGACGAGTGCGCCGACCCCCAGGGCGACCAGGAGCTGGGTCAGGGCGAGCCAGCCGGGGTGACTTGCCGTCGCGCCGGGATCGATCGCCGCCATGCCGTACATCGCGAGACCCTGGACGGCGACCGCCGCGACGCCGAGGACCAGCCACCCGATCTGCCCGCCGCTGGTCCGCCAGCAGAGGTAGAGCATGACGGTGGCCAACAACACGGCCAGATAGCCGACGATGCCGCTGGTGATGGCGACGGTGTGCACGTCACGCAGCTCGGGGGAGAGCAGGGCAAGGACGAGCAGAGGCGTCATCACGGCCCCCAAGGCCGTGACTGTCCCGCTTACCCCCCGAACTGGTTCGGGTACACGAACGTTCATCCCCACGCCCCCACATCACAGCCAGCACTGGGCGTCGGCAACTAGCCCGAGCCCGTCGTGCGGCGCCATACCGACGCAGAATCCCCAAGAGACTGCGCCAAGAGTTCACTCCCGCAACCCGAATTATTTGCGGCCAGACCGGTCAATTTCAGCGGGAGTGACGCCCTCTACCAAATATTAGGCATGGAATAGGGAATCCGGCTAGCGTGGCGGCCGAAAATATAAGATCTCTCATTCTTCGGGCTTTATACGACGAATCTCGTCGTCAATTTACGGGCCTCTTGCGCCCCGCGATTCGTCCCTAAATATAGGTGACCTGGCCGCGTGGGGCGCGACGTGCGGCCCGGCGCGACATGCTGTTCGTGATGGATGCGACCGAGGCGTGCGCGACCACCCCCGCCGGTGAGCGGATGTGGGTGGGAGTGGCCGCTGACCAGCATCTGGTGGCTGAGACGATCTGCGCGGCGCTCGGCAGTCTCGGCTTCCCCACTGAGCTGGTTGAGTGGACGACCAGCGCAGACGTCGCCCTGACCGTTCCTCCACCGAGGGCGAGTGGCGAGAGCAGGTCCCTCGACCGGGTGCTGCTTCTGGTCTGTGACCTCGACGTGCCGGGGCGCCTGCGCGAGGCCCGCGACTTCGGCCTCCGGTGCGGCCTGCCCTGGTTCGTCGTCGACACGAGTGGGCCCGGACCGGCCTGGGGTGCCCTCCTGGAGGCCGGGGCGCGGACGGTGATCATCTCGTCGGTGTCCCTGGATGAGCTGGCCGAGGTCCTGGATGCCGTTGCCGCAGGAGGTTCGTCGCTCAGCGAGCTGGAGCGCCGTACCTTCATCCGGCAGTGGCACGCGGTCAAGGAGAGCCCAGAACGGTTGTTACGGCAGATGCTGACAGTGAATGAGCGCGATCGGGAGATCCTGGCGATGTTGTACGACGGCACGACGGTCAGCGCGATCGCTGATCGGTTCGGTGTGTCGGAGGCTGCGGTTCGAAGCCAGTTGAAGGCGGTCCTCCGTCGCTTGTCGTCCCGACCCGGAACAGCGTGACGCTCGCCGGCGAAGACACCTGAGCGACCCGGACGCGACCCCTGGCCCGTTCGGGCTACCCGGCTTCGACCCGACATGACCCGTTCGGGGCAGTGCCGGCGCCGACCCGGGCATTGTTGGGAAAAGACGGCGCTGCTGTTCGTCCGTCGTTCACCGTCGGCGGACCGTTTGTTCCGGTCCTCTCCCGACACTTCTGGCGTTTCGACCTCCCGCTCCCGAGCGCATCGCCAGAAAGACCCAGGTGACTACCCTCCCGGTTTCGGACCACGCCTCGACCGAGGTCCGTCCACGCAAGATCTCCCGCAAGGCGACGGGAGCCGATGCCGTCTTCGTGCACTCGGCTCGCGCCGTCGGTGCGACGGTCCTCGTCATCACCGGCGGGGTCGGACTGTTCCTCGGTTGGCAGGGCTACCCGACGATCAAGCACTACGGGTTGGGCTTCTTCACCGAGGTCACCTGGCAGCCCGACGCCGACATCCTCGGCATCGCCGGCGTCCTGAGCGGCACCATCGAGGTCGCGCTGGTCGCGATGGCGATCGCGTTCCCGCTGGCACTGCTGACCGCGCTCTACATCAGCGAGTACGCGCCGGCCCAGATCAAGGCGACGCTGGTCTCGCTGGTCGACCTGATGGCCGCCGTGCCCTCGATCGTCTGGGGGCTGTGGGGCTTCTTCCTGATCATGCCGCACGCCGCAGACCTGGCCATCTGGCTGCAGACGTACTTCGGCTGGATCCCGATCTTCGACGTCAAGGGCGCCGACCCGAACGCCGCCGTCCCCGACCTGTCGCGGTACACCGCCAGCATGTTCTGCGCCGGCATCGCGGTCGCGATGATGGTGCTGCCGATGTCGTGCGCCGTGATGCGCCAGGTCTTCTCGCAGACGCCGCTGGGGGAGAGGGAGGCCGCGCTCGCACTCGGCGCCACCAAGTGGGGCATGGTCCGCTCGGTCGTGCTGCCCTTCGGCCGTGGCGGCATCATCGGCGGCACCATGCTCGGCCTCGGCCGCGCGCTCGGCGAGACGATCGCCGTCCTGCTGATCCTCTCCCCGTCCTTCGAGATCAAGCCGCGCATCCTCGAGGTCGGCGGCAACACCGTCAGCTCGCTGATCGCCGGCCGGTTCGGTGACGCCAGCACGTCGCAGCTCTCCGCGCTGCTCGCCGCCGGCTTCGTCCTGTTCCTGCTGACCCTGCTGGTCAACACGCTCGCCGCCGTGATCGTCAACCGAAGCCGCTCGGGCGCCGGGACGGACGCCTGATGACTCTGGCTCCCGAGACCGACGGCGTGACCGTCGGCGCGACGCACCTGCCCTCGTACGACGAGGACGCGGCCCCCGCCGTACCCCGTGGCTCCCTCGGCCGGACTGACCGCCGACGAGAAGTTCGTGCGGATCGGCACCTGGGTCTCGGCCTTCGGGCTGGCCTGGTTGCTCACCCAGCGGCTGCTGCCGCTGCCCGGGTCTGCCGTGGTTCCTCGATCATGTGGTTCGTCCTCGGCCTTGCGGTGACCGTGGTGACCGGCCTGATGACCGGCGGGATGGTCGAGGTCCGCGACCGGGTCGCGTCCGCCATCGTGACGATCGGCGCCGTGATCGTCGCCGCGGCCCTGGTCAGCGCGCTGGTGTTCGTCATGCTGCGCGGCTGGCCTCCGCTGCTGCACCTCAACTTCTACTTCGACGACATGGCCGGGGTCGGGCCGAAGGACCCGTTCACCCAGGGCGGCGTCGCTGCACGCGATCGTCGGCTCCCTGATCGAGATCGGCATCGGGGTCGCCATCGCCCTGCCGCTCGGCATCGGCACCGCGGTCTTCATGACCGAGGTCGGCGGCCGGTTCGCCAGCGTCGTCCGCACCGTCGTCGAGGCGATGACCGCGCTGCCCTCGATCGTCGCCGGTCTGTTCATCTACACCGTCTTCATCGTCGCGCTCGGCTACCCGCGCTCCGGGCTCGCGGCCGGGCTCGCGATCGCCGTGATGATGCTGCCGATCATCGCCAGGGCCGCCGACGTGGTCCTCCGCGTGGTCCCGGGCGGTCTGCGCGAGGCCAGCCTGGCCCTCGGCTCCAGCCGCTGGCACACGGTCTGGCACGTCGTCCTGCCGACCGCTCGGCCCGGCCTGGCGACCGCCGTGATCCTCGGCGTCGCCCGCGGTGTCGGCGAGACCAGTCCGGTGCTGCTGACCTCCGGAGCGGCCAGCTTCATGGTCACCAACCCGACCGACGGCGTCATGAACTCGCTGCCGCTCTTCATCTACACGACCGTCCGCAGCGGTGAGCCGGTCGCGATCACCCGCGCCTTCGCGGCGGCCACCGTGCTGCTCGCGATCGTGCTGATCCTCTTCATCACCGCCCGGCTGCTCGCCCGACCCAAGCGCACCAAGTCCCGCTCGGGCAGGGCTCGCCGCTCCAACGTCGATCTCGTGATGGCCGACCCGCTCGTCGAGATGGGCCCCGTCGCGCCTGCCTCCACCACCTACGAGGAGAACCCGTGAACCGCCCCTGGGTCCGCGCGATCCGCGCGCTGATCGCCTTCGCGCTGTCGATGGCCTGCATCGTCACCCTGCCGGGGTCGGCGTCCGCGACGGTCTACGCCCAGATCGAGGGCACCGGCTCGACCTGGTCGCGAGCTGATCGTCCAGCAGTGGATCGCCGACGTGGACGCCAACGGCATGAAGGTCGTCTACACCGGTGGTGGCTCGACCAAGGGCCGCAAGGACTTCTCGCAGGACAGCACCGACTTCGCGATCTCCGAGATCCCCTACCAGGGCACCGACGAGCGTGGTCAGGCCGACACCAGCAACGGCCGCGAGTTCGCCTACCTGCCGATCGTCGCGGGCGGTACGGCGTTCACCTACCAGCTCAAGATCGGCGGCGAGCTGGTCCGCAACCTGCGCCTGTCCGGCGAGACGGTCGCGAAGATCTTCACCAACCAGATCACCAACTGGAACGACCCGGCGATCACCAAGGACAACAACGGCCGCAAGTTCCCGTCGCTGCCGATCACCCCGGTGGTCCGCTCCGACGGCTCCGGTACGACGGCGCAGTTCACCACCTGGTTGGACCACGAGTACCCCAGCATCTGGCGGCCGTACTTCGGCCAGTCCGGGCTGACGTCGTACTACCCGAAGAAGACCGGCTCGCGGATGATCAGCCAGGCCGGCTCCGACCAGGTGATGAACACGATCAAGGGCTTCTCCGGCAACGGGATGATCGGCTACGTCGAGTACTCCTACCCGATCAACGCCGACTACCCGGTCGTCAAGGTCCTCAACAAGGGCGGCTACTACGTCGAGCCGACGCAGTACAACACCGCGGTCGCGCTGACCAAGGCGAAGATCAACCAGGACAAGAGCTCGCCAGCTCTACCTGACCCAGATCCTCGACGGCGTCTACACCAACCCGGACCCGCGGGCGTACCCGATCTCGTCGTACTCCTACATGATCATCCCGACCGGGTACGACGACCCGCGGATGTCGACCGCGAAGCGGCAGACGCTCGCCGACTTCATGTACTACTCGCTCTGCTCGGGGCAGACCAAGGCCGGCCCGTACGGCTACTCGCCGCTGCCGCTCAACCTGGTGCAGGCCGGCTTCGAGCAGATCGCGAAGCTCAAGAAGGCCGACCCCGCCGTCGACCTCACCGACCGCGACGTCAAGAGCTGCAACAACCCGACCTTCGACGGCAAGAACCTCTCCAAGAACGTGCTGGCCGAGATCGCGCCGCAGCCGGCGGCCTGCGACAAGGTCGGGGAGGGCCCGTGCGGCACCGAGACCGGCACCAACCAGCCGAGCACCGACGACCCCGACGCACCGGGCAGCGCCGGCGGCACGGGCGGCGGCGGACGGCGGCGGTGGTGACGGCACCGGCGCCGGTGGCGGCGGAGGCGGAGGGCCGGCGAGCCCCGGGCGCTATCGACCCGGAGACCGGTCTGATCGTCGACGGGACCGGTGCCACGGCGACCTCGCGGCGACGCGATCTACGCCAACCCGACCGAGCTCGCCGCCGACCGCGCCATCGACCAGCAGACCTTCGGCTGGCTGGCCGTGCTCGAGCTCGCTCGCGCTGGTCCTGCTCCCTGGTCTGTACGTCGTCGCGCTGCGGCGACGGCGCCTGGTCGAAGGGGGACGGTCGTGACGACTCGGGACGCCACGACCGCTCGGATCGGCATCGTCGGGCTGCTGCTGGCGGTGCTGGCCGGGATCCTGCTTCGTCGCGTCCCGCCAGCAGGCCGACGCCGAGCGTGTCGACGACTGGCAACGCGCGAGCGTCCGCCACCGCGGACGACTCGTGGAGCGCGCACCAAGACGATCGGCGCGGAAGTTCGTCCAGCCCGACGGCTCGACGTACGAGTTCCCGAGCCGCAAGGTGACCGTCAACGCCGACCACACCGAGAACCTGCGCGGTCGCCAGCGGATCAAGATCAGCTGGAAGGGCGCCCAGCCGAGCGGCGGCCGCGCCAGCAACCCGTACGGCGAGAACGGGCTCAACCAGGAGTACCCGGTCGTCATCATGCAGTGCCGCGGCGTCGACGACCCGACGCTGCCGAAGGCCAAGCAGCTGCGGCCGCAGACCTGCTGGACGACCTCGGTCGCCGAGCGGTCGCAGATCACCCGCTCGGACGGCGAGGCGGCCTGGATCCACGACCTCGACGCCGACCCCGCCGACAAGGAGCGGGTGTCCGGCGTGGACCCGTTCCCCACACGCCGAGGTGTGCCCGACCGCGGACACGACGGGCTACTACACCCGGCTGACGCCGTTCGTCGCCGCGAAGGGCACGACGTACCCCGCCTGCGACGCCAGCCACATGCCGCCGGAGGCCGCCGTCGGCGCGGCCTTCCCGCCGGCCGAGATCGCCGCCTTCACCGACACCGACGGCACCGGCTCGGTCCAGTTCGAGGTGCGCAGCGACGTCGAGAACGAGTCGCTCGGCTGCAACGACAAGGTCGCCTGCTCGGTCGTGGTGATCCCGATCGTCGGGCTCAGCTGCGACCAGCCGTCGGAGCCGATGACCCGCACGGACCAGGCCTGCCGCAAGGGCGGCCGGTTCACGCCCGGGCTCCAGCAACTTCGCCAACGAGGGCGTCGACCAGGCGGTGTCGCCGGCCCTGTGGTGGGCGGCCTCGAACTGGAAGAACCGGTTCTCGATCCCGATCACGCTTCGGTCTGCCGCCGGACACCTGCGACGTGCTCGACCCCCGCGCGCCGACCGGCTTCTACGGCTCCGAGCTGCTCGCCCAGGCGGCGCTGCAGTGGTCGCCGGCGTACTGCCTGCGCAAGGACCGCTTCAAGTTCCAGCTCAACCAGATGTCCGACGAGGCCGGCTGGAACATCATGGAGGCCGGCATCGGCGTCGCGGCCGAGGTGTCGTCCGAGCACGAGCTCCGGGGCTCCGACCCGGTCGGCTACGCGCCGACTGCGGTCACCGGCTTCTCGATCGGCTACCAGATCGACAAGCCCGACAACGCGGGCGAGTACACCGATCTCAAGCTCAACGCCCGGCTGATCGTCAAGCTGCTCGTCCCAGTCGTACGTCGGCTCCGACCTCGGTCGCGGGCACCCGGGCATCGCCGACAACCCGATCGCGATCATGAACGACCCCGAGTTCATCAAGCTCAACCCGAGGCTGAGCCAGATCAGCCAGGAGGTCGGCGCGACGGTGCTGTCGCTGTCGAACTCCTCGGACGTCATCCAGCAGCTCACCGACTACATCGCGCAGGACAAGGACGCGCTCGACTTCCTGCACGGCAAGCCGGACCCGTGGGGCATGGTCATCAACCCGGAGTACAAGAACCTCGACCTGCCGGTCGCGCTCTGGCCGCTGCTCGACAGCTACATCCCGAAGACGCAGAGCGACTGCCGGCAGAAGAACCCGTCGGTCTACTTCAACGACATCGCGGCGCCGGTCACCACGATGCGCAAGATCGCCGAGGCGCTGCTCGACGCCTGGCCCAACGTCCAGACCCGCTGCGACTACGACCCCAGCACCGAGCTCTACAAGCTCGGCCGGATCGACCGGCAGTCGTTCGGCTCCCGGTTCATGCTCGGCATCACCAGCCTCGGCGACGCCAGTCGCTACGGACTGCGCAACGCCGCCCTCGAGACCAAGCCGGGCACGTACGTCGCGCCGACGGACAAGTCGCTCGGTGCGCGCGGTCGCGATGTCGCGCACCAGGGCAAGCCCTTCCAGCCGTTCACCCTCGACCAGGCCGACGTCCGCAAGTCCGCCAGCGCCTACCCGGGGACGATGGTCGTCTACACGGCTGCTCGGCTGCAGAACCTGGCCAAGGAGGACGCCGCCAAGGTCGCGCAGTTCATCCGGATCTCGACGACCGAGGGTCAGCGGCCGGGCAGCGGCAACGGCGAGCTGCCCGACGGCTTCCTGCCGATCCGGAAGACCGGCGTCACCGCCGAGCTCTACGCCTCGGCCCAGGAGGTCGCCGACGCGGTCGAGGCGCAGACAGCCGCCGAAGACCGACACGAGCGGCGCGCCGAACGGCGGTGGACCCGGACCCGGCACCGACGGTGGCGGTGCCGGCGGGGTCACCGCCGCCAGGTGTGCCCGGTGACGGCGAGCCGTCGTCCGCCGCCGAACCCTCCGCGGCACCGACCGGGGCCGCTGGCGCCCGTCGCGATGCCCGCGACCGAGGCGGTCGACTCCGAGCTCGCCGGTGGCCTGCTGCCGCTCCTGATCCTGCTCGGCGCGATCGGCTGTGTCGTCGCGGCCGTGATCCGGGTCGGCAGTGCCGGCACTGCAGGGGCGTCGATGACGGCGACCGTGCAGGAGCGGCAAGAAGCGCTCCGCCGTCCGTCGGTCGCAAGAAGGCGTCCGCGCCCGGCGTCGGAGGCCAAGCAGCCGAAGCCGCAGCGCCCGCCGACCAGCACCGAAGCCGCATCGTCGGTCCTCAGCTCGTCCTTCACGATGGTCGCGATCGTCTGCCTCTGGATGGCGGTCCAGATGCTGTTCCTCGGCGCCATCGAGCAGCACCGCGCCCAGGACCTGCTCTACGACGAGCTGCGCTACACGCCTCGCCGGTCCTCCGGACAAGGCGCCGCCGCTCGGACCGATCGTGCCGGTCGGCGACCCGGTCGCCCTGCTCACCATCCCGAGCATCGGCCTCGAGCAGGTCGTCGTCGAGGGCACCGCGTCCGGCGACCTGCTGGCCGGTCCCGGACACCGGCGGGACACGCCGCTGCCCGGACAGACCGGCACCTCGGTCGTCTACGGCCGCGCGGCGACGTACGGCGGCCCGTTCGCCGACATGACCGACCTGGTCGCCGGCGACAAGATCGAGGTCGATGTCGCGCAGGGCCGCAAGGTCTTCACCGTCCTCGGCGTCCGACGCGCCGGCGACCCGCTGCCGCAGCCGGTCGCCGACGGTGGCGCCCGGCTCACGCTGGTCACCGCCGAGGGCAGCGGCCGGTTCGGCGCGATCACCCCCGACACGGTCGTCTACGTCGACGCCGATGCGAAGAAGTCCTATCCCGCACCGTCCGGCCGCCCCGCGGTGGTGCCCGAGTCCGAGAAGGCGATGGCCAACGACCCGGGAGCGCTGCCGCTCCTCGCGCTGTGCCTGGCCCTTCTCCTGGCGCTGACCCTCGGGGTCATCGCCGCCCGTCAGCGATGGTCGACGGCGCTCGTCTGGGTGGTCGCAAGCCCCCTGGCGATCGCGCTGTCCTGGGCAACCACGGATGTGGTGATGCGACTCCTGCCCAACCTGATCTGACTTGTCCGTCGCCCTCGGGCGACACCAACGCAGTGCCCAACACAGGCAGTACCCATCACAGGAAGCGAACCAGGATGTTTGTACGTAAGACCCTCGCCGGCGTCATCGCCGCGACCCTCGCCGGATCGGCCATCGCGCTGTCCGCGGGGGCGGCCCACGCGGTCGACGTCGTCGACCCCGACGACACGACCTTCGCCCCGACCACCGCCGACGTGATCGGCGTCGGCTCGGACACCAGCCAGCACGCGATCAAGCTCTTCGCCGACGCCGTCAACGCGAGCGGCCTGGCGCCGGTCAAGCTCGCGACGTACGCCGCAACCGGCGGCGGCAACATCCCCCTGCCGTCCCTGGCGATCCTCCGTCCCAACGGCTCGGGTGCCGGCAAGGCGTCTGCTGTACGGCGCCGGCAACAACACCGACATCGACTTCGCCCGCTCCTCCTCGGCGCTCAGCACGGCTGAGGCTGCGGCCGGCCTGCAGGCCTTCCCGTTCGCCCTCGACACGCTGGTGATGGCGGTCTCCAACAGCACGCCGACCGCACGCCCCGCCGGCGCTGACCGGCGCGCAGATCGTCTCGATCTACAAGGGCGACGATCACCAACTGGTCGCAGGTCGGCGGCACCGCCGGCGTCATCGCCCCGAAGATCCCGCAGTCCGGCTCGGGCACCCGGAACTTCTTCGAGGCTCAGCTCAAGGCACTCAACGGCGGCGTCGCTGTCACCCTCGGCGGGTCCGTCGCCGAGGTCCAGGAGCACGACGACACCCTGATCAAGAACAACCCCGACGCGATCGCGCCGTTCTCGAAGGGACGCGCCGGCCTGCTCGGCACCACCCTGCGCCTCGAGACCGGCTTCAGCGCCGACCGCGCGCTCTACAACGTGGTTCGCGCCGCCGACCTGGCCAACCCGCTGATCCAGGGTCTCTTCGGCGTCGACGGCGCCCTGTGCTCCACCGCAGGTCCGGCCGCTCATCGAGGCAGGCCGGCTTCCAGCAGCTCGCGACCCCGGACAACGGCGGCGTCTGTGGCGAGGCCACCCAGACCGCGACCAGCAACTTCACCATCAACCAGCAGATCGTCACCACCACGGCGCTGAAGGCGTCCAGCGCCGAAGGCCAAGACCGCCACGCTCGTCGCGACGGTCTCCGGCTCCACGTCCCCGTCCGGCACCGTCGACTTCTTCGAGGGTGCGGACGAGGTCGCCAGCGACGTCCCGCTGGTCTCAGGTCAGGCCACCGCCACGTTGACCGGTGTCGCGCCGGGCAAGCACACCTACACGGCGACGTTCACGCCCGCTGCCGGCACGAAGTTCGACCCGTCCGAGGACGACGCCACGGTCACCGTGACGACCTCCTCGAAGGTCTCCGAGTCCTTCGCGGCCTCGGTCGCCAAGGGCAAGAAGGCCACGGGCACCGTGACGGTCACGGGTGACGGTGCGACCGCCACCGGCAAGGTCACCATCACGGAGGGCAAGAAGACGCTGGCCACCGCCACGCTCAAGAGCGGCAAGGCGAAGATCACCCTGCCGAAGCTGAGCAAGGGCAAGCACTCCCTGAAGGCTGTCTACGCCGGCGGCAGCACCGTCGCGGGCTCGACGAAGTCCTTCACGATCAAGCAGAAGTAGTCCCGGTTGTCGCAGGCTCGGGTCCGCCCGGGCGGCCGCGCCTCGACACCACCGATCCATCCCAGAAGAGGAACGTCGATGACCAGCACGTCCAACGAGACCAGCGTCCTGCCCCGCGTGCCCGCAGCGGCTCCGCTGGCCGAGCTCGAGGCCCGCGACATCACCGCCTGGTTCGGCGACCACAAGGTGCTCGACCGGGTCTCGCTGACCATGCCCGCCGGGGGGATCACCGCGCTGATCGGGCCGTCGGGCTGCGGCAAGTCGACGTTCCTGCGCATCCTGAACCGGATGCACGAGCTGGTGCCGTCGGCGCAGCTCGCCGGTGAGGTGCTGCTCGACGGCGAGGACATCTACGACCCCGAGAAGCGGCTGATCGACGCCCGCCGTGCGATCGGGATGGTCTTCCAGAAGCCCAACCCGTTCCCGGCGATGTCGATCCGGGAGAACGTCCTGGCCGGTCTCAAGCTGACCGGCACCAAGGCGTCGCGGTCCAGCCGCGACGAGCTGGTCGAGTCCTGCCTGGTCAAGGGCGGCCTCTGGAACGAGGTCAAGGACCGCCTCGACGCACCCGGCGGCGGCCTCTCCGGCGGTCAGCAGCAGCGCCTCTGCATCGCCCGCTCGCTGGCGATCAAGCCGCGGGTGCTGCTCATGGACGAGCCCTGCTCGGCGCTCGACCCGACCTCGACCCGAGTCATCGAGGAGACGATGAAGGACCTGGCCGAGGAGGTCACCATCGTCATCGTCACCCACAACATGCAGCAGGCCGCGCGGGTGTCCGACACCGTGCGCCTTCTTCCTCGCCTCCCAGGGCACCCCCGGCGTGATTGTCGAGCACGGGGATACTGATGCCATGTTCCAGAACCCGCAGGACCCGCGGACCAGCGATTACGTGCACGGCCGCTTCGGATGATGACCGGGCGACTCGTCGCCGGGTTCGCCACTGCGCTGCTCCTGGTGGCCGGTCTCGGCTACGTGGCGTCGCAGACCGTGCTGTCGCGGCAGCCGCTCGTGCTCAGCCAGGCAGTCGACGTACGTCGAAGCCCCCGCCCCGGCGCTGCTCAACGGTGACGCATCGCGCGGCGGCAAGGCGCGCCACGGGTCTCAGGGACCGGCCCTCGTCGACGCCGACGTGGGTCGAGCAGACGGCGAAGAAGGCGGGCATCCCGGGACCGGCTGTCCGCGCCTACGCCCAGGCCCAGCTCGCCGAGGCCGATGGTTGTGACGTCGGCTGGACCACGCTCGCCGGGATCGGCTGGGTGGAGTCGCAGCACGGCACCATCGGCGGCCGCACGCTCGGTGCCGACGGCCAGTCCTCGACCCGGATCCTCGGTCCTGCACTGAACGGCAAGGGCGACGTCGCCGCGATCCCGGCGACGTCCGAGACCACCGCCTGGCACGGCGACCCGCGGTGGGACCACGCGGTCGGCCCGATGCAGTTCATCCCGTCGACCTGGGAGACGTGGGGTGCCGACGGCGACGGCGACGGGATCGCTGACCCCAACGACATCGACGACGCTGCCTACGCGGCGGCTCGCTACCTGTGCGCCGACGGACACGACCTCACCACCGGCGCCGGCTGGGCGGATGCGATCTTCTCCTACAACCACGCCCAGTCCTACGTCGACTCCGTCTACGCCGCGGCCACGGCGTACGCCGAGCGCACCGGCTGAGTCGGGCGGCTCAGGACCGGTCAGTTGAGCGGCGAACGCCACCCGACATGGTGGGCCAGGCCGACCGCCGCCAGCTGGGAGGAGACGTCCAGCTTGGCCAGGATCGACTTGACCTGCGTACGGACCGTCGCCTCGGACACGAAGCCCTGAGCGGCGATGTCGCGCACGGTGCGGCCGAGCATCAGGTGACCGAGCACCTCACGCTCGCGCTGGGTCAGCTTGTGGAGCTTGGTCCGCAGATCGAGCCGCTGGATGGTGCACTCGTTCCAGAGGTGCAGCAGCTCCTCGCGCTCGCCGGTCTCCATGACGCACCGACCTTCGCCGATCCGGCGAACGGTGGCGAGGATCGTGTTGAGCGAAGACGTCTTGGGGAGCACCTTCTGGGCCCCGTAGCGCACGCACTCGCCCCACCGGGCCTTGTCGATCGACGATGTCACCACGACGACTGCCGACCCGGCCTGGGTCAGGGGACCGATCAGGCGAACCCCGTCCCCGAAGCTGCCGAGGTCGAGGTCGAGCAGGACGACGCGTGGTTGTGCGCGCGTGACGGCGGAGAGCACGGACGCCGCGGTGCCACTGTCGATCGAGAGCGGGACCCGACGGACGTCGTACCCCTCGATCGACAGTGAGACCTCGAGCGACTGCGCGAAGAGGACGTGATCCTCGATGATCGCGACGCGCACCTGGTTACGAGGCTGAGTGGACTGCGTCATCGTTGGCATGCTCGCGTCCTCGACTGTGGTCAACAACCTCGTTCGGTCTCCCCCCGGGGAGCTCGACGACGAACGTCGTCCCCTCGTGTGATGTTTCGACGATGCGGAGGTCTCCGCCTTGGTCCCGCATCAGCCGCCGAGCGACATTCAGGCCGATGCCTTGTCCGGGTGACTCGGGACGGTGTGTCCCCCAGTCCCAGAGCGCGGGGCGGATCGCTGGGGGGATGCCGGGACCGGTGTCGGAGACCACGATGGTGACGGACCCGGCCTTCTTGACGACGGTGACCCTGACGGCCGCGCCGGGAGCGTGGCGGGCGGCGTTCTCGAGGAGGACGTTGAGCACCTCACTCAGGTCGTCACCCCGAGCCTGGGCCGTGACGCCGGACGGGATCCAGCGGACATCGCGGTTGCGGACCTGGTGGGCAACGACCAGGGGTCTGATCAGTCCGTCGAGGCTGTGCCAGTGGACATCGTCGGATGGCGAGGACATCAGTCGTTGGAGCCGGCCCATCTCACTCTCGAGCATCCCCTCCAGCGAGTCGCGCTGGGCCGAGGTGAGGTCGGTGTCACGCACGAGCTCGGAGGCCACAGCGATCCCCGCCACCATCGAGCTGATCTCGTGCAGCCGAGCCTGGTCCTCGCGAACCTCGCTCTCGGCCTGCACCAGGCGATCACCCAGCTCGATCAGGGCCTGACGCTGCTCGCGGGTCTTGGACCGGAGGAGTGCCACGGTCGTGCTCAGCAGGAGCACTGCTCCGCCCAGGTTGGCCATGGTCGCCAGGACCAGGACCGCCACGAGATCGCCGTCGTAGGTCGGCGTTGTGCCGAAGCCGATCAGGAGGACAGCGACCGCGAGCCGTGCCTTTGCCCACATCGGAAGACCGCTCATGTGCAACAGCGCGATGGCCACGCCGATCTCGCCGACCAGCGAACCGAGCACGCCGGCCGTCGTGGCCACTGACTCCAGGCCCAGCTCGGGGGCGAACGACACGACGAGGAGCACCAGGGTGGTGAGGAGGAGACTGACGCAGATGCCGATCCCGAGGGGATCCGCCGGGAGGGCCCGAGTCCGGCTCATGACGACGAGGGACAGCAGCCCGAGCATCATGCCCAGGGTGATCAGCGACAACCAACCTGCGACGTTCTGGCCGCCGTCGGTGATCACCAGGGCGGTGCCGACCAGTCCGTGGGTGGACACGATCGCCAGCCCGATGGTCAGCCAGCCCGTGTCCTCCGAGGCAGTCAGGCGCCAGTTGAAGTACATGAGCAGTGCCGCGATGAGAATGACGAGGTGGGTTGCCAGCTCCGCCGTCCACGCTGCTGCGGACAGGCTCCGCGCCTCTGGGACCAGGACGATCACGCTCACGATCGGCATCACGACCGCGAGCAGGACCAGTGCTGTGGCACGCCAGTTCGTCGCCTCGACGGGGGCCCGCGGCGGCCGACTGTCGCCTGGTGCGACACGCCACGGTGCGATCAACGCACTCAACGAGGTCGAGCGGACCTGACCGATCATCGCGAGTATCCGTTCCCGCATATCCGTTGACCCCCCAGTGCAACGTTCCGGCCCACCAGTCCTGGATCGAACCTAGGGCCGAACCACAGAAGCATAGGTCGCGATCGGTGAGTCGGTACCCCAAATTGGGGAGCGCAAGCGCCACGCTGGGAGGCCGGTGAGCCGGCCTGAGGAATTCCTGAAATCGGGACGATTGCCGTCCGTCGCTGCTACCGTCGGCTGGCAGCGCTGTTCTGCTTGTGCGACACCACCTTCTCGACGGGATGCGAACACACGACATGACAGCTCATCCGCTGGGCACCGAGGTCCTCGTCACCTCCCCGCTCCGTCTCCTCAGCGAAACCGTCCACGGCGCCCTCCGGGCTCGGGGACTGAACGTCTCGATCCTTGACTGGATGCCAGTGACGTCGAGGCCCGACCGCGGAGAGGTGGGGATCATCTTGGCCGACCTCGATGAGCCGGTCGTCGTGCTCGAGGTGCTGGAGGTCGTCCGCCGCTGCCCGGCGACGTGGATCATCAGCACGACCGCGCCCCGGTCCGACGCCTGGCTCGAGCTCCTCGAGGCAGGGGTGGCCGAGATCGTCCCGGGCGAGGCAGGCATCGACGAGATGGTGAAGCTGGTGGTCGCCCTGCCCGCGGCGGTCCAGGAGCACGTCGACGCCTGACGCGACCTCTCGTCAGTAGGCGCCGCGATGTGAGAGCACGGCACGCACGGTGCGAGCAAGGATCGAGAGGTCCGCTGCCATCGACCAGTTGTCGACATAGGTCAGGTCCATCCGGACCGACTCGTCCCACGACAGGTCCGAGCGTCCCGACACCTGCCACAGACCCGTGAGACCGGGCTTGGCAACCAACCGACGCATCGGGTCGTAGCCGTAGGCATCGACCTCGTGCGGCAGGGCCGGGCGAGGACCGACGAGGGACATCTGGCCGAGGAGCACGTTGACCAGCTGCGGTAGCTCGTCGAGCGAGTACTTGCGCAGGAACGAGCCCAGCCGGGTGATCCGGGGATCGGCCCGGATCTTGAACAGGGCCCCGTCCGCCTCGTTCTCCTGCGCCAGGTCGGACTTCAGCTGCTCGGCATCGGAGCGCATGGTGCGGAACTTGTACATCGTGAAGGGCATGGAGTCACGGCCCACCCGCACCTGGCGGAAGATGGCACCGCCCGGGGATTCCACCCGGACGAGCACAGCGATCACCACGAGCAACGGCATGATCATGACCAGCAGGGCCGCCGCGGCAAGACGCTCCCAGGCGCCCTTGAGCCAGTGCTGAGGGCCGCGGATGACGGCGGGACGCACATGCAGCATGCGGAGGGACCCGACCCGCTCCAGACGGGTCCTGCTGAGCGCGAGATCCTCGACCCCGGTGGCGACGTACATCTGTGCGCCGAGCTTGTCCACGGTCCAACCGAGTCGCTGGATGTCACGGGGACCCAGCGAGCTGCTCGGCAGGGTGATGACCGCCTGCGCTGCGGCCTCCCGGATCGCGTGCTCGACGTCCTCGAAGCCCACGGGGGCCGGGTCCTCCAGGTCAGCGCCCGGCGTGGCGGCAGCCGGCACACACACGGTGATCTCGACTCGTCCGTCGTGGGCTCGGTTGAGCTCGGCGAGCACGGGGCCGAGCTCTGCCGGCTGACCGACCGCGACCACTCGCAGCGGGTGTCGGCGTCCCGCCGCCCTGGACGCCAGGTGCGAGCCGACCACCCGGTGAGCGATGGACCCAGCGACCAGAACGCCGGTCGTGAGGAGAAGCTGCTGTGAGGCAACGGGGGCCGCATCCAGAGCGGTCAGCACCCAGCACCCCAGCCCCAACGCGCACCCGGCGCGCAGGACCTCTCGCGCGGAGGACGAGGAGGCCGTCAGTGCGGCGAGCCCAGAGCCGCCTCGGTAGGCATGCGTCCACGTGAGAAGAAGAATCCAGGTCGGCACCAGTAGCAGCACGACGGACGCATCGAGAGCCGGGCCGACGAGTCCGACGACCCACGCGGCCAGGGCGACGGCGCAGACGTCAGCAGCCGGTTGGACCCACCGCGCCCGCAACAACCACGAGGCAGCACCGGCGGGTGAACGCGACAAAGTCGGCGCCTGCGCTGCAGAAAGTGTGGTCACCGCTCTTGCCCCTCTCCGGACCTTCCGTGCGTCCGCCCCGCAGCAAACCTAGGGAGGATCGGCGTCGCCGGCATGCCGCATTTGAGGCAAAACGCGGGTAACGGCCCGGTGAACCAGGCATTGCGACCAGGCGCACGCGGGTTCACCGGACGACCTGACAGCGTGAGGTTCTCTGGGTGGTGCTCGCTCCATCGCTGGATGCGGTCGTCCTTGACCGCGGCCCACAGGTTGTTGCTCTCTCGGCGCGCGGCATAGACGACGCTCTGGCCGCGCTCGGTCCCGAACCCGGCAACGGGCACGGTGAGGTACGTCAGGTTGTTCGAGCGGACCGCCCGCAGCGAGACCATCAGCCGTTCGATGTCCCGGGTCGACCAGCCGCTGTCCACCGAGAGGTGCTGCGTCACGGTCGAGAGGAGACTGAAGAGCTTCACGGGATTCATGAGGACCTGCGAGCGAAGCATCCCCCGCGCCACGGTCCGCATCACTGCCTGCTGCCGGGCGACACGGTCGAGGTCCCCTCGAGGCAGCCCGTAGCGCTGCCCGACGTAGTCAAGAGCCTGATCGCCGTCGAGCAGGTGCTCGCCCTTGGTCCAGGTGACGTCCCGAGCCGAGTCGGTGACTGTGACCGGCACGTCCACCTTGATGCCACCTACCGTGTCGACAAGTGCCGAGAAGCCAGCCCAGTCGACGACGGCCAAGTGGTCGATGTGCAATCCGGTGAAGCCCTCCACCGTCTGGATCGCCAAGGACGGGCCGGCGAAGGAGAAGGCCGCATTGATCTTGTTCTTGCCGTAGCCCGGCACCTCGACCCAGGTGTCACGGGGGATCGAGATGATGGAGGCACCGCCCCGGTCCGCGTCGACGTGCAGGACCATCAGGCTGTCGGATCGCTGCGCGCCCGGCACCCAACTCGGCGCTGCGGCGTCGGTGCCGGTCGTCGCAACCGACGAACGTCGGTCGGTGCCCATGACCAGGATGTTGACGGCATTGGCAGCTGCGCCGGTGGCACGTGCTGGGCGGTGATCGAGCCCGGAGAAGACCCCGTCGATGCGATCGACGTTGCCCGAGAGCCGGTGCTCGACGTAGGCGAGCACCCCCAGCGTCATGACCAGCAGCACGATCAGGCAGGACATCAAGCCGACCATCGCTTTGCGCGCGGTGTGGCGTGTGGGCGGCGTCGACTCTGAGAACCGGAACCCGTCGTCACCGATCGACTCGACGAGCTGACCGTCCGCGGCATCCTCCGTCGACCGGCCTCCGGTCAGAACGGTGCTGTCCGGCTCGATTGACATGACAAGGAGAGAACGCGCTT
>CAVOFS010000015.1:0-200193 GCA_963695055.1 uncultured Actinomycetota bacterium
GCGGCGGGTGTGGTCGCTGTCGCCGAGGTACTGCCCGACGGTGACGGGTTCCAGGTCGGCCATCGCGCCGGCGAGCCAGGACTGGTTCGCGTCGTCATCGGCCGGATCCTTCCAGAGCACGTACGACGCCAGGTAGATCTCCGACTGGAGTGAGAAGGCCATCTCGGGCAGCGGCCGCAACGGGGCCATGCTGAACCAGATCGTGAAGGCCTGGGCGTTCGGCAGCGTCGTGTAGGCACGGCGCATGGCCGGCACCACCTCGGCGGCCGAGCCGGTGAGCCAGGCGTTGTCGACTGCCCAGCGGTGGCCCTCGGGGTTGTCCTCGAGCTGGCGGGCGCGCTCGGCCTCGGGAGTGGTCGGCGCGTTGTCGAGCACGAAGATCGCGCGGCCGAGGGCGGGGTTCGTGCGGAACGGCGCCAAGGCCCGGTCCGCCTCGGCCTCGTCGTCGACCATCGCGAGCGCGGTGACCAGCAGGATCGGGTCCGGGGAGACCTGGAGGTCGGTCTTGGTGAGAGCGACGATCTCGACCGTGTCGGCGACCTCGGCGTGGGTGTGGTGCAGCCAGGTCATCACCTCGTCGAAGTGGTCGAGGTGGAAGGCCTGCACCGTGTGGGCGAAGTAGCCCGGCACCGAGCGGGTCTGCAGGTGGAAGCGGGTGATGACGCCGGGGAAGCCAGGCCCGGCACCGCGTGCGGCCCAGAAGAGGTCGGCGTTCTCGTCAGCAGCTGCTCGGACCAGCTCGCCCGAGGCGGTGACCACGTCGACGGCCACGACGTGCTCCGCCGCCCAGCCCCAGCCGCGGGCGTTCCAGCCCTGGCCGCCCTGGAGCAGGAAGCCGCCGATCCCGACGGTCGGGCAGTGTCCGCCGGGGAAGAACCGTCCACGTTCGGCGAGGTACGGCGCCAGCTCGGCGCCGCCCTGGATGGAGGGCGAGGCGGTGACGATGCCGGTCGCGTCGTCGTACGACAGCTCGCGGAGCCCCCCGAGATCGATGACCAGTGCGTCGGAGCGCACCGACCACTGGGCCCAGCTGTGCCCGCCGGAGCGTACGGCGACCTGCCAGCCCTTCTCCTTCGCGAGCCGGACCGCAGCAACGACATCGTCCGCCGACGACGCGCGTACGACGGCCGCCGGTTGCCGCTCGGTGAGCCGGCGGTTGAAGATCCGGTCGACCCGGGCCTCCTCGAAACCGTCGTCCTCCGGGCGAAGCATCAGGCGGGCTCGACCAGGGCGTGCAGGGTCTGGCCCATGATCCGGCCGGGGTCGGCGCCCTCGGTCTCGGGGTGGATCTCCCACTCCGCGAGGGTGAGGCTGTTGTCGAGCACCATCTTGACCCGCGGGAAGCGGCGCGCCATGAAGGCCGGGAGCACGTCGTCGACCTTGTCGCCGCTGGTGAGCATCTCGGCCAGGATGACGGCGTCCTCGGCGCACATCGCCGCGCCCTGGGCGATCAGCGGAGGGCAGGCGTGCGCGGCGTCACCGATGATGATCGTGCGGCCGCGGTGCCAGGGGGAGTCGACGCAGATCGCCTCGATCCACTGGTAGTTGACGATCGCGTCGTCCGCGAGGCTGTCGCGGACGGCGCCCCAGGTGCCGCCGTACCCCTGGCCGCGTTCCTTGAGCACGGCGCCGTTGGGGCCCTCACCGATGAACGAGCGGTCGAGGTTCTCCTCGAGCAGGAAGGCGTAGCAGAGGTCCTCCGAGATGGGGGTGTAGCCGGCCTTGTACTTCGGGCCGCCGTAGTACAGCTCCGAGCAGTCCATCTCGGCCGGCCGCGTGGCGACCGTGCGCCAGATGCCCATGCCGACCGGGTGCGGCTCGGTGTCGATGCCGATCATCGAGCGGACCTTCGAGCGGATGCCGTCGGCGCCGACGAGCAGGTCGACCGTCTCCTGGGATCCGTCGGAGAGCGTGACGGTCACCGAGTCGCCGTGGTCGTCGATCGCGGTGAGCGTGGTGCCGAGACGGACGTCGACCCCGGCCGCGACGACCTCCTCGGCGAGGATGTCGGCGATGTCGCCGCGGACGGCGCCCATCGTGCCCGGGAGGTCCGGGCCACCCATCGGCGGCGTGGGCATCTCCGCGATCACGTGGCCGTCCGCCGTGCGGAGTCGCAGGTGGTTGAAGGGGAAGCCGCGCTCGGCGAGCCGGTCGTAGATGCCAACGGACTTGAAGGCCTTGAGCGCGTTGCCCTGCAGGGTGATGCCGTGGCCGACGCCGCCGAGCGACTCGCGCAGGTCGACGAGCACGACCTCGACGTCCGACTGGCGCAGGGCGAGGGCGAGCACGCCGCCGGTGATGCCGCCGCCGACGATGAGGACGCGGTTGGTGTGGGACTCGGACATGGGGACTCCTAGGAAGTGGTCACGAAGGACGGGGCGTCGCCCACGGTCTCGGCCATCAGGTCGAGGACCCGGTCGACCGGTTCCAGTCGTGGGGACAGGTTGAGGAAGCCGTGCAGCATCCCGGTGGCGAGGTGCTGGCGTACGTCGACACCCGCCCGCTCGAGCTGCGCGGTGAACGCCTCGCCCGAGGCACGCAGGTCGTCGTACTCGGCGTTGATGAGCAGGGTGGGGCAGAGACCGGTGACGTCCGCGAGGGCGGGGAAGGCGTAGCCGTCGGCCGTCTCGATCGGCCCCCCGAGGTAGTTCTTGTTGATTCCGGCGGTCGCCTCCGGTGTGAAGACCAGCACCGGCGGGATCTCCGCGAGGCAGGATTCGAGCTCGGGCGAGAGGACCGGCAGCTCGGCGTGCAGGACCGGGTAGACCGGCACCAGTGCGGCCGGCAGCCAGCCGTCCTCGTCGCGCAGCCGCAGGGTCGCTGCCGTAGCCAGGTTGCCGCCCGCGCTCGCCCCACCGACCGTGATCCGGTCACCATCGACGCCCAGTTCCGCGGCCTGGTCGCGCAGCCACCGGGTGGCCGCGAGGACGTCGTCGAGCGGCACCGGGTGGTGCACACCGCCGACCGCGAGCCGGTAGTCCACGCTCACCACGACCGCTCCGGCCCGCGCGCAGACCTCGCGTGCGGTGCGGTCCGCCTCGCCCATGTCGAGGTCGCCGAACATGAAGGCCCCACCGTGCAGCCAGAGCAGGGCCGGCCTGAGCGTCTCGGACTGCACCGAGCCGTAGACCCGCACCGGGACCGGGCCGTGCGGCCCGGGCAGCGACAGGTCCCGGGTCGGCACGTCGGGAGCGGGGTCCACGGGTGGCTCCATGAACTCGCGCATCCGACGGTCCATCTCGGGATCCGCCATCGCGGCCTGGAGGGAGGGGATCCCGTCCAGCAGGGGGAATCGGGAGGCGATCGCCTCGTGCACCGGCACCGGTCAGACCGCCGGCTGCTCGGCGAACATCGAGGCCTTGGAGCCGGTGATCCAGCCGACGATGGCGTCGCGGTCGGTGTCCGGAGCGGGCACGTCGGCGACCTTCTTGCCTCGGTTGAGGATCACGATCCGGTCCGCGACCTCGTAGCAGAGCGGCAGGTCGTGGGTGACGATCACGATCGCGATGCCCGCGTCGGCCATCCGTCGGATCAGCGCCTCGACGTTCTTGGTCTGCTCGTAGCCGAGCGCGGCGGTGGGCTCGTCGAGCAGCAGGATGCCCTGCGACTCGCCGTTGACCCGGATGGCGCTGCGGGCCAGGGCCACGACCTGTCGCTGACCGCCGGAGAGCATCTCGACCGGTCGAGTCATGGGCGCGGTGCGTACGCCGAGCCGGTCGAGCTCGGCCTCGGAGCTGCGCCGCATCGCCTTGCGGTCGATGAAGCCGAACCAGCCGAGCGGCCCGCGGCGCAGCTGCTCCTTGCCCATGTTGAGGTTGGTCGCGATGTCCTGCGGCTCCACGAGGGCGAGGTCCTGGTAGACCATCTGGATGCCCGCGGACGACGCGTCGCTGGGGGAGCTGAACGTGTGCTCGACGCCGTGCACGCGGATGTCGCCGTGCGATGCCTTGTGGGCGCCCGACATCACCTTGAGCAGCGTCGACTTGCCCGCGCCGTTGTCGCCGAGCAGGGCCACGACCTCGCCCGGCATGACGTGCATGTCGATGCCGTCGAGGGCGCGGACGAAGCCGTAGTGCACCTGGATGTCGGTGAGGGCCAGGGCCGGGGTGTCGGTGGATGAGGTGGTCATGATCAGCCCTGCTTCGCGTGGACGGAGAGGTTGGCCGACATCAGCCGCTCGGAGACGGCGGCCTGCAGGAGACGCTCGAGCATCAGCGAGCCGAGCAGCAGGGCGCCGGTGGCCACCGTGGCCCAGTAGGGCTGGATGCCGCGGATGGTCAGGCCGTTGGCGATGGTCGCCAGGATCAGGGCACCGACCAGCACCCGCGGCAGGCTGCCGCGGCCACCGGTGAGGGCGACGCCGGCGAGGGCGACGGCCGTCAGTGCGGTGAAGATGATCGCCGGGCTGGCTGCCGGGTTGGCCTCGGTCACGTTCGCCGTGTTGACGAGGCCACCGAGGGCGCCCAGCGAGCCGGAGATGACGAACCCGAGCACGACGTAGCGGGTGCTGGGGATGCCGGCGCGGCGGACCGCCTCGGCGTTCGCGCCGACGGCCATCAGCCGGAGGCCGTCACGGGTCCGGGTGAGGAAGATCGTGCCGACGATGAAGACAGCGGCCACGATGAAGACCGGTGCGGGGATGCCCGGGAAGGTCTCGCCGGTGTCGCCGATCCGCAGGTAGCGGTGGGTGCCCATGAACTCGAGCTGGGTCAGCCCCGGGAACGTGTAGCCACCGGCGACCACAGCTGCGAGGCCGGTGAGGATCGACAGGGTGCCGATCGTGACGATGATCGGGTTGAACCCGCGCAGGGTGATGAAGCCGTTGACCAGCCCGACGACGACGCCACAGGCCAGGCCCGCCACGATCGAGAGCCAGGTGGCGTGACCGTGGGTGAGCAGCCAGCCGCAGACACAGCTGGCGATGGCGGCGGTGCCGGGCAGTGACAGGTCGAGGACGCCGGTCATGATCCCGATGCCCACCCCGGCCGCGAAGATGGCGGTCAGGGCACCGGCGTTCGCGATCAGCAGTGCGTTGTCCACCGTGAAGAAGTACGGCGAGCACCAGAACGCGAAGACCACGATCAGCAGACCCCACAGCATGAAGATGCCGCGGTCGCGCAGGAAGACGAGCGCCGAGACCGTGCGCGGGACGTCGTGCCCGGTGGGGACCGGGGCCGGGGCGTCGGCCCCGGCCGCGGCCACCTCGGACGAAGTGTCAGAGCTGGTCACGAGGCTCACCCGTCTGCCTTCACGACTTCCTGCGGGACGGTCAGCTGGACGCCGGTGGCCGTCGGGTCGTCGATCATCGTGGTGAGGGCGTCGAACGACTGCGCCATGTCCTGGTCGAACTGCAGCGCGACCACGGCGTAGATGTCGCCGGCCTTGACCGCGGCGAGGGTCTCGTCGTTGCCGCCACCCTCGGTGATGCAGGGGATTTTCCTTGCCGGCCGCCTTGAAGGCGCCGACGGCGCCGAGCGCGCCTTCGTCGTTCTGGCCGAAGACGGCGTTGACGTCCGGGTTGCCCTGGAGCGCGTTGCCGATGTCGGTCTGTGCCGCCGCGCGGTCGCTGACGGTGACTGTCGAGACGATCTTGGCGTCGGGAGCGGTGGCGGCGAGGGAGTCCTTGACCGCCGTCTCGAACGGCTCCTTGCCGGCGGTGCCCGCTGCCGACTCGACGAAGATCACCTGGCCGTTGCCGTCGTAGCGCTCGTTGATGCAGTTGCCGAGCTCGGTGCCGGCGGCCTTGCCCTCGGCCTCGTAGTCGATGGTCGAGAAGGAGACGCCCGGCTCCAGTCCCTTGAGACCGTAGTCCTCGGGCGTGCCGTTGAGGATCATCGGGACGCCCTTGTCGAGCGCGGTCTGCACGAGCGGAGCCATCGACGGCGGGGCGATCGCGATCGACCAGACGCCGGCGGCCTTGCCGGACTCGATCACCGTCTGCAGGTCGGTGACCTGCTTCTGCGGGTCGAGCTTCGGGTCCTGGACGATGACGTCGTAGCCCTTGCTCTGGCCGTAGCCCTGCACGCCCTCTGAGAGCTGCTTCATCGCGGGGATCTGGAGCCCGAGGGGCGAGAAGACGATCGTCTTGTCAGCGCTGGTGCTGGAGCTCGCGTCGGAGCCTGCGGCCGGCTGGGTGCCGCCATCGCTGCCGCAGGCGGCGAGGGTGATCAGACTTCCGACGGCCAGGGCGGCGAGGGCCGCCCGGCTGCGCTTGGAGGGGTGCTGCATGGTGGTCTCCTGGTCTTCGAGGCGCCCGAATCGCCGCCTGTGGGTTCCGTCACAGGAAACCCGTGACAGCGATCACCCGGAACCCCGATCGCGGTGATAGCTGGCATCGACGTCCGCTCTTTCCCCGGTCCTCGGGAGCACGCTTAGCGTGATGACGTCAGTCACATCACCGCCCTCGCGAGGAGTCATTCCATGCCGTACGTCGTCAGCGCCACCTGGACCGCCGAGCCCGGCAAGGAGGACGTCGTCCTGGACGCGATCGCGAGGCTGACGCCGCCGTCCCGGGCGGAGGAGGGCAACGTCTTCTACCAGGCCTACCAGGACCCGGCCGCGCCTTCGATCTTCCGTCTGTTCGAGATCTACACCGACGAGGCGGCGTACGCCGCCCACGGTGCCTCGGCCCACTTCAAGGAGTTCGCACTCGAGCAGGCGATCCCCGTGCTGGCCAACCGCGAGCGCGCCTTCTACGAGACCATCGGCGGCTGACCAGTGCGTCTCGCCACCTTCCGTCGGCTTGCCGACGAGCCGCACGTGCGGCAGGTCGGGCTGGTCCTCGGACAGGGAGGGCACATCCGCGTGCACCCGTTCGACGCCGGCTTCGAGCTGGTCGAGCTGCTCGCCGAGTCGCCCGAGTGGCGGGACTCCCAGGCCGACGTCGCCGCTGCTGGGGACGGCCTCTCGCTGGACGAGATCGTGCTGCTGCCGCCGGTCTACCCGGTCGCGATGCGCGACTTCCTCACCTTCGAGTCCCACGTCGACGGCATGGAGCGCGGCCACGGCAACCCCGGCCCACCGGCCGAGTGGTACGACGCCCCTGTCTTCCTCTTCATGGCACCGCACGCGGTGACCGGACCGTACGACGACGTCGCGATGCCGCCCGACACCGAGCGCTTCGACTTCGAGCTCGAGCTCGCCGCGATCATCTGCCGCGACGTCCGCGACGTGACGCCCGGAGCAGGCGCGGTCAGCGATCGGCGGCTACTGCGTGATGAACGACTGGTCGGCGCGCGACATCCAGGGCAAGGAGATGCGGCTCAAGCTCGGTCCCTCCAAGGGCAAGGACTTCGCCACCACCATCGGACCCTGGGTCGTGACCGCCGACGAGCTCGACGGCTGCCGCGACGACGACGGGTTCCTCGACCTGGAGATGAGCGTCAAGGTCAACGACAAGCAGGTCGGCGGTGACCGGTCCGGCCACATGGGCTGGTCCTTCGAGCAGCTGGTCTCGCACGCGTCCCGTGCGTCCTGGGTGAAGGCCGGCGAGGTGCTCGCCTCGGGCACCTGCGCCTCCGGCTCGCTGGCCGAGTCGTGGGGCCGCACCGGCTCCCTGACCCCGCCGCCGCTCCAGGTCGGCGACGTCGTGGAGATGACCATCGACCGTCTCGGCACGATCCGCAACGTCGTGGTCGAGACGGGCGACGTGGTTCCGCCGGTGGCCCCCGCGCGTCGGCGCCCGCGCCTGGAGGCGTCCGCATGAGCCTCGTCGTCACGCGCGACCCGGCCACCGGCGCGGAGCTGCACCGCTACCCCGCTCACGACGAGGCGGCGATCGACGCTGCGCTGGCCGACGTACACGCTGCCTCGCTGGTGTGGCGCGACACGCCGCTCGCCGACCGGCTCGCGCTGCTTCGAGGTGTCGGCAAGCTGCTGACCGAGCGCCGTGAGGAGTACGCCGCGCTGATCACCGCCGAGATGGGCAAGCCGATCGCCGAGGCGCTCGGCGAGGTCGACAAGTGCGCCTGGAACTGCGAGGTCGTCGCCGACCTGGCGCCCGGCTGGCTGGCCGACCACGAGGTGGCCTCCGCCGCGTCACGGTCCTGGCTCTCCTACGAGCCGGTCGGCGTCGTCTTCGCGGTGATGCCGTGGAACTTCCCGTTCTGGCAGGTGCTCCGCTTCGCCTGCGCCGCCCTGGCCGCCGGCAATGCGGCCGCTGCTCAAGCACAGCCCCGACGTCACCGGCTGCGCGCTCGCGATCGAGCAGCTGTTCGTCGACGCGGGAGCTCCGGCCGGGCTGTTCCGCTCGCTCGTCGTCGCCGCCGAGGACGTGCCGTCGGTGTCGAGGCGTGTGGTCGAGGACCCGCGGGTCGCTGCGGTCACCCTCACCGGCAGTGAGCGCGCCGGGCTCGTCGATCGCGTCCATCGCCGGTGCGGCGATCAAGAAGACGGTGCTCGAGCTCGGGGGGTCGGACCCGTTCGTCGTGCTCGCCGACGCCGACGTCTCGGCGGCCGCCGCCACCGCGGTCAAGGCCCGCTTCAACAACGTCGGCCAGAGCTGCGTGTGCGCCAAGCGGTTCATCGTGCACGAGGACGTCGCCGACGAGTTCGTCGAGCGCTTCGTCGACCACATGGCGCTGCTCGAGATCGCGCCGATGGCGCGGGAGGACCTGCGCGACGCGATCGTGCGCCAGGTCGAGGAGTCCGTGGCGCAGGGTGCTCGGCTGGTCGCCGGTGGCCACGCGATCGACGGGCCGGGCTGGTACGTCGAACCGACGCTGCTCGTCGACGTCGAGCCGGGGATGACCGCGTTCGTCGAGGAGACCTTCGGTCCGGTCGCCACGATCTCCCGGGCCCGCGACGACGACCACGCGGTCGAGCTCGCCAACGCCACGACCTTCGGCCTCGGCGCCTCGGTGTGGGGCTCTGCCGACCACGCGCTCGCCGTCGGCCGGCGGGTCCGGTCCGGCGCGCTCTTCGTCAACGCGATGGTCGCCTCCGACCCGCGGCTGCCCTTCGGCGGCATCGGTCGCAGCGGCTACGGCCGCGAGCTCTCCGCCGAGGGCGTCCGCGAGTTCACCAACGTCCGGACCATGGTCGTCGCCTGATGCGTTTCGACCATGTGGGGCTCACCGTCGCGGACCTCGCCGCGATGACGGAGTGGTACGCCGCGGCGCTGAAGCTCGACGTGGAGCTCGAGTTCGCGCTCGACCACGTGGACTTCCGCGGGGTGATGCTCCGGTCACCGGACGGTCACCGCATCGAGCTGCTCTGCCGCTCGGGCAGTGTCGCCGGGCTCCAGGCGGCGGACCCGGTCGAGGCCGCGCTCACCCGCGGCTTCGGCCACATCGCCTTCGACGTCCCCGACGTGGATGCGGCGTACGACGCGCTGCTCGGCGCCGGTGCCTCCGACCGGATGTCGCCGCGTCCCTCGCCCGAGCCGGGCGTGCGGATGGCCTACGTCGCCGACCCCGAGGGCAACCTGATCGAGCTGCTGGACCGGAGCACGTCGTGACCGGGCGCCTCGACGGCAAGATCGCGCTGATCACCGGCGTCGGCGGTGGCATGGGGGTGGCGGCGGCCCGCCGGTTCGCCGCAGAGGGTGCCCGGGTCGTGGGTTGCGACCTCGACGAGGTCGGCGCTCAGCGCACCGAAGACACGGTGCGTGCCGAGGGCGGCGAGATCACCGTGACGGGTGGCGTCGACCTCGGCGACGCCGCCTCTGCTCGCGACTGGGTCGACGCCGCGGTCGCGACGTACGGCGGCATCGACGTGCTCTACAACAACGCCTCCACCCAGCGCTTCGGCGCCCTCGACGAGCTGAGCGTCGAGGACTGGGACTTCACGATGCGCAACGAGCTCTCCCTCGTCTACTACACGGTGCGCGCCGCGTGGCCGCACCTCAAGTCGTACGGCGGCGGCTCGATCATCAACGTCGGCTCGATCGCGGCGATCCGCGGCGTGGAGTTCATGCCGCAGAACGCGCACTCGACCGCGAAGGGCGGCGTCATCGCGCTGACCCTGCAGCTGGTCGTCGAGGGCGGACCGCACGGCATCCGCGCCAACGTGATCAGCCCCGGCCTGACCGAGACCCCCAACACCGCACCGCTGCTGGCAGACCCGCCGGAGCGGATGCGCAAGGTCGTGCTCGAGCGGATCCCGCTCGGCCGGCACGGCCAGCCCGAGGACGTCGTCAACGCGGCGGTCTTCCTCGCCTCGGACGAGTCCTCCTGGATCAGCGGCACCAACATCGTCATCGACGGCGGCGCGTCCGTCCTCGGATAGTCATCACCGTGGTTGAGGAGGTTGCGCAGCAACCGTCTCGAAACCCGTAAGGAGAGAAGGAACAGTGAGCAGTCACCTCAACGAACACGGCATCACCCACCTGCGCCACGTCGACCTCGCGGTCAACGACTACGAGACCCAGCGGACGTTCTACAAGGACACCTGGGGCTTGACCGAGGTCGGCAAGGACGGCGACCTGTCCTACTTCGCGGCCGAAGGCTCGCCCGAGCAGTACGTCGTACGCCTGCGCGGCTCTTCCGACAAGCGTCTCGACATGATCTCCTTCGGCGCCACCGACGCGGCCGCGGTCGACGCGCTCGCGCAGAAGCTCGGCAGCCAGGACATCCAGCTCGTCAGCGAGCCGGGCCAGCTGCAGACGGCGGGGGGTGGCTATGGCTTCCGGTTCTTCGACATCGACGGTCGCACCATCGAGATCTCCTCCGACGTCGCGACCCGGCAGCACCGTGCGATCGAGGAGGGCGAGGCGATCCCGGTCCGCATCTCCCACGCGGTGATGAACACCAACAACCCCAACGCGACTCGCGACTTCTACTCCAACGTGCTCGGCTTCAAGCTCTCGGACACGCTCTGGGGCGAGCACATGGGCGAGATGATGCACTTCATGCGGTGCAACGACTGGCACCACAGCCTGGCGATCGCGAAGGGTCCGCACACCTCGGTGCACCACGTCTCCTTCGAGATGCGCGGCCTCGACGAGTACATGCGCGGCACCGGCCGGGTGATGCGCGCCGGCATCAAGAAGATCTGGGGCCCGGGTCGCCACAACGCCGGCAACAACACGTTCTCCTACTTCCTCGACCCGAGCGGCAACACGATGGAGTACACGACCGAGCTCGAGAAGATCGAGACCGACCCGTGGCACCCGAGCGTCTACGACATCGCGGACCCGATGACCCAGGACCAGTGGGGCACTGCTGACCCGATGTCGGAGATCATCGCCCGCGACTCCTTCAACGACCCCGACAAGGGCGTCTTCGTCGCACCCCCGGTGTGAGCCCGGTGGTGGTTTCGAGGCTCGTCGCTTGCGCTCCTCACACCTCAACCACCGTGGCCGTCGTCCGGTGGTTGAGGTGTGAGCGAAGCGAGCCTCGAAACCCCGGAACCCGTCGCCCGGTGGTGGTTCGAGGCTCGTCGCTTGCGCTAGCTGCACGCCTCGAAACCACCGCAGCCGTCGCCCGGTGGTTGAGGTGTGAGCGAAGCGAGCCTCGAAACCCCGAAAACCCAACAGCAGACAGGAACTCATGAATCTCCACGGCAAGGTCGTCGTCGTCACCGGCGCGGCCCGCGGCCAGGGGCAGGCGGAGGTCGCCGCCCTGAGGGCCGCGGGCGCGACGGTGGTCGCGACCGACGTACTCCCGTTCGACGGCCACCACCTGGACGTGACCGATCCCGAGGGCTGGGCGTCGTTGGCCGCCTCGATCGAGACGGAGCACGGCCGGGTGGACGGTCTGGTCAACAACGCCGGAGTCGCCGCGCGGGAGCGACTCCCGAACGTCACGCTGGCGACCTGGGACCAGACCTTCGCCATCAACGTCACCGGCCCGATGCTCGGCATCCAGGCACTGGTGCCGCTGATGCCGTCCGGCTCGTCGATCGTCAACATCTGCTCGGTGGCTGCGATGTCCGGCCACGCGGCCGCGGCGTACACCGCCTCGAAGTGGGCCCTCCGAGGTCTCACCCGCTCCGCCTCGCTGGAGCTGGGAGAGCGAGGCATCCGGGTCAACGCCGTGATGCCGGGACTGGTCGACACGCCCCTGATGGCGTCGGCGTCGCCGGCGTTCACCGAAGCGGCGCTGGCCGAGATCCCGCTCGGCCGCGTGGGCGAGGTCGCCGACATCGCACCGACCATCGTCTTCCTGATGTCGGATGACTCGGCGTACTACAACGGCGCCGAGATCGTCATCGACGGTGGGCTCTCCGCGCACGTCTCGCACAAGCGCATCGCTGACGCCACCAGGCCTCCCGCATGAAGCTCGCGACCCTTCGCCAGGGTGCAGCCGTGATCGACGGCGAGGCCGCCCACCTGCTCCCGATGCCGCTCGACGACCTGATCCCGCTGGGTCTCGAGCGGGCTCTCGAGGTCGGGGGAGCGGCGCTGCTGCGGGCCGTCGATCGCGTTCGACGAGGCAGACCTGCTGCTGCCGTACGCGCCGAAGTCGGTTCGTGACTTCGTGACCTTCGAGAGCCACGTCGAGGGGGTACGTCGCAGCGTCGACAACGCGGCCGGCGTACCCGAGGCCTGGTACGACGCCCCGACGTTCTACTTCACCAACCCGCACGCCCTCTACGGTCCCGGCGCCGCGATCCCGCGGCCGGTCAGCTGCCGTGCGCTCGACTTCGAGCTCGAGGTGGGCGTGGTGCTCGGTCGCGGTGGCTCGTCGCTGACCGAGGCGGAGTCGGAGGAGGCCATCTTCGGCTACACGATCTTCAACGACTGGTCGGCTCGCGACCTCCAGTCCCGAGAGATGCAGGTCGGTCTCGGCCCCGCGAAGGGCAAGGACTTCGCCACCTCGATCGGCCCGTGGATCGTCACCGCCGACGAGCTGCCCTCGCTCGACCTCGACTGCCGGGTCTCGGTCAACGGCGTGCACGTGGGCGGCGACCGGCTGTCCAACATGCACTGGACGTTCGCGGAGATGATCGCCTACGCCTCGCGCGACTCCGTCGTGCTCCCGGGCGACCTGCTCGCCTCCGGGACGACCGGGGGCGGCGGGTGCCTCGCCGAGCTCTGGGGGCGACGTGGTGAGCAGACTCCGCCGCCGCTCGAGCCGGGTGACGTGGTGAGGATGGATGTCGAGGGCATCGGGTCGCTGACGGGCGCGGTCGCCGCCCCGGATTCGCCAGCAGGTCACCTCGGGTGAGCTTCCTCCCCTCAGATCAGCGTCACGGGGAGCTCATCGATGCTGTGCACGACCGAGAGCTCCCGGAACGCGATCTGGTCGGTCGGTGGCATGCGTAGGTCGGGGAATCGCCTCGCCAGCTCGACCAACGCGGTGCACAGCTCCATCCGGGCAAGCTCTGCTCCGACACAACGGTGCATGCCGTGACCGAAGGCGAGATGGCGCAGCGTGGTGTGGGTGTGGTCGAAGCTCTCCGGGTCGGGCAGCTGCCTCGGGTCCCGGTTCGCACCGGTGAGCGAGACGATCACGACGTCGCCCTTCGCGATCTGCCGACCGAAGAGGTCGTGGTCTCGTCGCGCGAACCGGGGAAAGGCCACCTGCACCGGGCACAGGTAGCGGAGGAGCTCCTCGATGATCGCCTCCACGTCAGCCGGATCGCCGGCGCGCAGTAGGGCGTAGGAGTCGGGATGCTGGCCCAGGACGAGCGCTCCCATGGAGAGCATGCTGGCGCTGGTCTCGTACCCACCGAGGAACACGCCGTCCATGAGCCCGCCGATCTCGACATCGTCGAACTCGTCGCCGTGGGCCGCCAGGACCGCACCGATCAGACCGTCACCGGGGTTCTCGCGCTGACGGGTCACCGCGTCGATCAAAAAGGTGCGGGACTCGGTCGCAGCACCGAAGACACCCACGCCGCCCTGGGTCAGGTCGAAGCGGGCGGCCCCCATCTTGTGGAAGTCGGCCTGTTCGGAGATCGGCAGCCCGAGCAGCTCGCAGATCACCCGGAAGGGGATCGCGAAGCCGAAGTGCCGGACCAGATCGACCGGCCCGTGCTGGGCTCGCTCGGCCAGATCGTCGAGCACGTCGGCCACGATCGTGTCGATGTCGAGCTGAAGTCGCGCCAGGCGTCGCTTGGTGAACTCAGGGGTGAGCAGGCCGCGCAGCCGGGTGTGGTCCGGAGGGTCGGTCATGCCCAGCCCTCCGATCGAGTCGGCATCGGAACGGACGCGCTTCCCGATGACGTGGCGCATGTCGTTGCTGTAGCTCGCGGAGTCCGCGAGCACGGCACGAGCCTCGTCGTGCCCCGACACCAGCCAGATCCGGGTCCCGAGGAGGCTGGTCAGCTTGGTCACGGGTTCACGGTCGCGTACGGCGGCCAGGCGGGGCACCGGATCCAGGCCGTCGCGGAGCAAGGGGTAGGTCGCCGAGGTCGGCAGCCTCCGAAGCTTGCTGACATCGGGTATGCCGCGTCTCGCGATGATCATGCTGACGCCTCGGCGGACGCCGCTGACGAGCGAGGGCCTGGACATCACACCTATTCGGACTCGATCGGGGTTCGGGAGTGTGCCGGCTCCACCGGGGAGTCTCCAGCTCGTGGCGGAGATTATCAGGTGCGGTGCCCATCGCCGGAGAACTCTTCTCCGAAGACGCGGATCAGCCCGGAAGCGCGACCTCCCCGCGGATGTCGCCGAGCCCACGGGCTACCAGCAGCCGACCAGTCGTGAGTGGACGCCAACTGCCGTCGGCCCAGGTACGGCAGGCGCGCGGATCGCAGTCGACCTCGACGTTGCGGGCCGCACCGGCCTCGAGCACGACCGTCGTCCAACCGACCAGGCGGATCGGCTGATCGTCCTCGTCGGACTGCAGGTAGACCTGCACGACCTCGCGGGAGTCACGAGGGGAGATGTTGGTGAGCCCGACGGTGAGCACCGAGTCCGAGTAGGTCACCTCGCCGTACTCCCAAGCGCCGTAGCCGAGGCCTTGGCCGAACCAGTACGCCGGGGCGGGTGCCCGCCGCGCGGCGTACCCCCGGTAGCCGACGAAGAGACCCTCCTCGTACGCCAGCCGCCCGTCGGTCGGGGCGACCTCCCACGCGGGTGACGCGCCATCGGCGGCTGGGAACGACGTGACCAGGCGACCGGCCGGCTCGATGTCACCGAGCAGGGCGGCGGCGACGGCGTGGCCGCCCTCCTGGCCGGGCAGCCCGGCCCACAGGATCGCGTCGACCGCGTCACTCCACGGCATCAGGACCGGGGTGGCGGCATTGACGACCACGACCGTACGGCGGGCCGCGGCGGCGACCGCCGAGACCAGCTCGTCCTGGCGGCCGGGGAGCGCGAGCGTCGACTTGTCGAAGGCCTCGGTCTCCTGCTCCTCGGTCAGCCCGACGACCACGACCGCGACATCCGCGGACGAGGCGGCGGCCACGGCGGCTGCGATCGCCTCGTCATCGGTGGGGGGAGTGGGCTCGGCGACCAGACCGAACCCCCCGAAACCGTCGACCAGGGCCAGGTCGGCCACCAGCTCGGTCGGACCAGGCAGGACCACGTCGGTCTGCCAGCCGGGCGGACGCAGCAGGTCGCCGCCGATGTCGTCGGACTCGGACGCCATCGCGACGTCGTACGACTCCCCACCCGCCGTCACCGTGCCGCGACCGACGCCGAGCACCCCGATCCGCATCGCGCCGCCCGGCACCATGGCCGACAGCACGACCCGGGCGACCGGTTCGGTCAGCTCCTGACCCGGCATCCCGACAGTTGTTCGCGCCTCGTCCGAGACGGTGTCGGAGAGCAGCGCACCGGAGCCGGCGTACAGCCGGACCCGCATGCCGAGGCTCCCGGCCCGCGCCCGCTCTCGTACGGCGACCCCGTCGACGACCGTGACGCCCGCCATCGCCTCGGACAGCCCGTCGGCGATGCTCACCTGGTGCGGCGCCCGCACCGACGCCGAGCCGCCACCCATGCACGTGGTCTCCAGGGCGGGCCGGCCGATCAGGGCGACGGATGCTCCGCGGACCAGCGGCAGCACGCCGTCGTTGGCCAGCACCGTCATCCCCTCGGCAGCCAGCCGGGTCAGCTGCTCGCGTCGTACGGCGCCGCCGGGCTCGGGCAGGTCGGTGCGCCAGGCGCGGGGCTCGTCGATGGCATCCACCCGGGCGGCGAGCACCAGCAGCCGTCGCAGGTGGTCGTCGATGACCGCCTCGTCGACCTCGCCGGCCTGGACCGCCGCGACCAGTGCGGGGCCCCACGGCCCGGTCGGCCCGGGCATCACCAGGTCGAGACCGCCGTTCGCGGCCGGGCCGGCCGACGTGGTCGCGAACCAGTCCGACATCACCAGTCCGCGCCAGCCCCACTCGCCCTTGAGGATCCCGTTCATGACGAGGTCGTGCTCGGTCGCCGGGATGCCGTTGACGTCGTTGTACGCCGCCATCACCGACCAGGGGTCGGCGTCCTCGACCGCGATCTCGAACGGCAGAAGATAGAGCTCGCGGAGCGTCCGCTCGTCCACGACGCTGTCGACGGTGTGCCGCTCGGTCTCGGCCTCGTTGGCGACCAGGTGCTTCACGCAGGCGCCGACGCCCTGCGACTGGAGGCCGGTGACGTACGCCGCCGCGAGGTGGCCGGTCAGCAGCGGGTCCTCGGAGTAGGACTCGAAGAGCCGTCCACCCAACGGCGTGCGGTGCAGGTTGACCGTCGGCCCGAGCACCACGTGGATCTGCTGGCGCTCGGCCTCCTCGGCCAGCAGTCGCCCGACCTCCTCGGCAGTCTCGGTGCGCCACGACGAGGCGAGCAGGGTCGCGTTGGGGAACAGGCAGGTCAGTGGACCACCGGTGAAGTCGAGCCCACGCACCCCGGTCGGACCGTCGGAGAAAGCCATCGGCGCCAAGCCGATCTCGTCGTCGCCGCGGAGGGTGAACATCGAGGCGCCGGTCAGCAGCCGGACCTTGCGTTCGAGGGTCAGCCGGGAGATGCGCTCGTCGAGCGTGCCGTCATCCATGTCCCTCACCATGCCAGGCGGTCGACTCCAACCATCGTCGATACCAGCCATCCCAGGACGGCATGTTCCCCCGATGTAACGCAGGGGGCAGGGTCGATCCCATGCATCCTCGCCCCCTGCCTGTGCCCCGACGCTTCGAGGGCCGCAACGTCGTCGTGACCGGTGCCGGCACCGGATTCGGTGCGGCGATCGCGCTGCGCGCCGCCGCCGAGGGCGCCGCCGTCGTCGCCATCCACTACCGGAGCTCGCGAGCGGGCGCCGAGGAGACCGCCCGCGGTGTCGAGGCCGCCGGCGGCAGGGCCGTGCTGCTGCAGGCCGACATCGCCGAGTGGGAGCAGGTCAGCGCCTTCGCCGAGGCTGCCTTCGCCGAGCTCGGTGAGGTGGACGCGGTGATCAACAACGTCGGTGATGTCGCCCGCGAGCAGATGTCGTGGCGCGACCTCACGGAGGAGTCCGTCGACCACGTGCTCGCCGTCGACATCAAGGGCACCATGGCCTGCACCCACGAGTTCGGCTCGCGGATGCTCGACCAGGGCCATGGCGCCATCGTCAACATCGGCTCGACCGTGATCGTCCGCGGCAGCGCGCGGGCGCCGCAGTACGCCGCCGCGAAGTACGGCATCCTCGGCCTCACCAAGTCCTACGCCCACGCCTTCGCCCCGGCCGTCCGGGTCAACGTCTTCGCGCCCGGCTTCATCGAGACCGCGGCGACCTTGTCGCGTCAGGACTGGCAGTCGGGCCGCGGCGACCAGCTCCGGTCGATGACGCCGATGGGGCGGATCCCGGGCCCGGAGGAGCTCGCGGGCACGGCGCTCTTCCTCGCGACCGACGACGCCGCGCACATGACCGGCGGCTACATGATCGCCGACGGTGGCTACAACATGGTCGGAGCCTGACGTGCAGCCGGACCTCGACCTCGCGGCCGCGCGGGCCCTGGTCGTCCGTGCCGTCGACAAGGCCGAGCAGCTCGGCATCGCGGGCGCCATCGTGGTGGTCGGTGCCTCGGGTGCCCTGATCACCGGGTCGCGGATGGACGAGGGTGGTGCGGGCGGCTTCGGCCGGGCTCGCTCCAAGGCCTGGATCGCCGCCACCCAGAAGATCCCGAGCACCGAGCACCTGCACCGGATGACCTCGATCGCCCCGCCGGTCGCCGTCGGGTTCGCCGCGGTCTCGCCCGAGGCGATGTTCCCGGGCGCCGGTGGCATGCCGATCCGCCGCGACGGCCGGATCGTCGGCGGCATCGCCGCGTCGGGGTCGACGGTCTCGCCGTTCTTCCCGGCCGGCATGGCGCCGGAGCTGACGATCGTCGAGGGTCAGCCGGCCAACCCCGAGGACCAGGTCATCGCCTACGCCCTCGGCCAGCCCTACGTCGGCCAGCACGGCGACGACCTGCCGCGCTGGGTCAAGGCGTACGGCGACTTCCCGGCCACCCCGCCGGATGCCGTCGTCGTGCCGGAAGCCGCCGCAGATCAGGCCGACCTCGATCACGGTCGACGTCTTGCCGACGCCGTCCTCGCGGCCGGGCTGCCCGTCAGCGTCGTGGTGGTGGACCGTCGTGGTGAGGTCGTGCACATCGCGGTCAGCGACACCGCGCCCACCGCGTCGCCGTACCTCGCCGAGGGGGTCGCCGCAGCCGCTGCGCTCTTCGACCGGCCGAGCAGCGAGGTGGCCGACCTCGCCGCCGCGGCAGGGCACGTGCTCCCGGTCGCCGTGGTCGCGCTGGCAGGCGGCCTGCCGCTGCCTGGCGGTGGGGCCGTCGGAGTAGCCGGAGTCGATCCGGCCGAGTGCGAGCGGCTCGCCGCCGGGGTGATCGGGTGATCCGCGTCTGCGTCGTCGGGTGCGGTGCGATCGGCAGCCTGTACGCCGCCCACCTGGCCCGCCTCGACGACGTCGAGGTCTGGGCGGTCGACGTCTCCCGGACCCACGTCGACGCGATCAACTCGCACGGCCTCCAGGTGACGGGGCGCGATCAGTTCACGGCTCCGGTGCACGCCCGCACCAGTGCGGAGGACGTGCCGCCCTGCGACTTCGGGATCGTCGCGACCAAGGCGGAGCACACGCACGCCGCCGTCGCCGCCTGCGCGGCGGTGTTCGCCGACGCGGCCGTCGCGAGCGTGCAGAACGGCCTCGGCAACGAGGAGGTCCTGGCCGAGCTCGTGCCACGGGTGATCCGCGGGACGATCCTGCCGGCCGGTGCGGTGACCGCGCCCGGGGTGGTGCGGTACGACGCGCCTGGTGACACCTGGCTCGGGCCCTTCGAGCCACGGCCCGCGTCGCCGGCCGAGGTGCGGACGTTGAGTGACCTGCTGACCCGCGCCGGGCTGCCCTGCCACGCGCTGGCCGACGCTCGCGGACCCCAGTGGGACAAGGTCGTCTTCAACTCGGCGACCTCGCCGCTGGCGGCGCTGACCGGCCTGCCGATGGGGCCGCTCTGCTCGGACCCGGCTCTCCGGGTCGAGATCGACGCGCTGGTCGCCGAGGCGCAGGCGGTGTGCGCCGCGCTCGGCATCGAGCTCTCGAAGGACCCGGCGGCGATGCTCGCCGAGGCGATCGAGATCGCCCACGACCACAGGCCGAGCATGTTGCAGGACGTGCTGGCGCGGCGGCGCACCGAGGTCGACGTGCTCAACGGCGGTGTCGCCGCGCAGGGCCGCGCGGCCGGCGTACCCACGCCACGCCACGACGCGATGGTCGCGCTGGTGCACGGACTCGAACGATCCTGGGAGGGACGACGATGAAGCTGGTGACGTTCGACGCGGGGAGGGTGGGCCGCCTCGAGGGAGACACGGTGATCGAGCTGGCGTGCGCGAGCACGCGGGAGTGGTTCGAGCGCGACGGCGACGTCGGGGAGACCGGTGAGCGGCTGGCGCTGGCCGACGTCCGGCTGCGGGCGCCGATCACGCCGAAGAAGTTCTTCCACACGGCCGGCAACTTCGCCGCGCACCACGAGGAGCTGACCGCGGTCGACTGGTCGCACCCGGTGCACAAGGGGATCGTCTTCTTCCAGAACGTCGACGCGATCATCGGACCGGACGACGACATCGTCTACCCCGAGGGGCTGACCAAGGAGCTCGACTACGAGCTCGAGCTGGCCGTCGTGATCGGCAAGGCGGGCACGTTCTTCGGCCCGGACGAGGCGCTCGACTACATCGCCGGCTACACCGTCTTCAACGACATCACCGCCCGCGACATCCAGCGCCGCGAGATGGAGTCGGGGGTGTTCTGCTTCTCCAAGGCGATCGACACCTTCTGCCCGATCGGGCCGTGGATCGTCACGGCCGACGAGATCGCGGACCCGCACAGGCTGGCGATGGAGCTGCGGGTCAACGGCGAGGTGCGGCAGCGTGGCAACACCGACGACCTGCTGATCTCGCTCCCGCACCTGGTGGCCTACCACTCGCCGCAGGGCTACTCCGCCGGCGACCTGATCACCACCGGCACCATCTCCGGGGTCGCTGCGGTGCAGCCGAACCCGTTCGACTTCTACCTGCAGCCCGGCGACGTGGTCGAGGCCGAGATCGAGTCGGTCGGACTGCTCCGCAACACCGTGGTGCCGTGGTCGGCCGCGCACGACACCGCGCCGTACGCGATGGACCTCTACTCATGAGGATCGCCACGCTCAACGGCCGGGCCGTGCTGATCGACGGTGACCGGGCGCTCGACGTCGGGCCGAGCGTGCGCGACCTGCTCGCTCATGTCGCCTCGCTGACCGACCTCGACTGGACGGAGGCGACGCCGTACGACGTTGCCGACCTGGACGCTCCGGTCCCGGACCCGCGCCAGGTCTTCGCGATCGCGCTCAACTACGCGCCGCACGCCGCCGAGTCGGGCTACACGCCGCCCGACCTGCCGCTGGTCTTCACCAAGTTCCCGTCGTCGATCACCGGGCCCGCGGCCACCGTCGCGTTGCCGGACGGCAACGTCGACTGGGAGATCGAGGTCGTCGCGGTGGTCGGGCGCCGGCGGCCACGACATCGCCGAGGCCGACGCCTGGGCGGCACTCGCCGGCGTGACCGTCGGCCAGGACCTGTCCGAGCGGGTGCTCCAGCTCGCCGGCCGGCCGGCGCAGTTCTCGCTCGGCAAGTCGTTCGCCGGCTTCGGCCCGACCGGTCCGTGGATCGTCACCCCGGACGAGCTCGCCGACCCCGACGACATCGCCTTCGCCTCGGACCTCGACGGCGCCCCGCTCCAGTCCGGCCGCACCAGCGACATGATCTTCTCGATCCCGCGCCTGGTCGCCCACCTGTCGGCGGTCTGCGAGCTGCTGCCCGGCGACCTGATCTTCACGGGCACACCGGAGGGAGTCGGCAACCGGCTCGACCCGCCCCGTTTCCTCCGCCCGGGGGAGACCCTGACCAGCCGCGTCGAGGGCGTCGGCGAGATCGTCCAGAGGTTCGTCTGATGCACCTGACCCACTTCGGCCACGCCTGTCTCCTCGTGGAGACCGACCGGGCCCGACTGCTCGTCGACCCGGGCACGCTGTCCTCCGGCTTCTCGTCGTTGATCGGCCTCGACGCTGTGCTGATCACTCACGAGCACGCCGACCACGTCGATGCCGATGCGGTCCGACTGCTGCTGGCGGCCAACCCTGACGCGGTGCTGGTCGTCGACGAGGTGACCGCGACGCAGTTCGCCGACGTCGCTCGCGTGCTCGTCGCGCACCCCGGCGAGACCCTCGACATCGCGGGCGAGCGGGTCGACGTCCTCGGCGGCACCCACGCGCCGGTGTACGCCGACATCCCCGGCTGCCCCAACCTCGCCTACCTGGTCGGCGACGACGCGTTCCTCCACCCGGGCGACTCGCTCGTCGTGCCGCCCGGGCCGGTGCAGATGCTCGCCGTCCCCATCGACGGACCGTGGCTCAAGCTGTCCGAGGCGGTCGACTACGTGGCCGCCGTACGACCGGCGGTGGCCGTCCCGATCCACGAGGGCGAGCTCACCGATCCGGCGAAGTACGCCGGGATGCTGCGGCGTTCTCCGGCGACGCGGCCGAGGTCAGCCGGCTGGAGATCGGCGCCCGTACCGCTGTCAGGACCTGATCGCGTTGGCCCGCGCGATCGCGGCGTACACGCCCGCGCTCGGCTTCGGCGTCCGGACGAACGTCTCCCGGTCGAGCGAGTGCAGCCCGAGCTGGTGGCCGAAGCCGAAGACCCACTCGAAGTTGTCCATCAGCGTCCAGTGCAGGTAGCCCAGCACCGGCACCCCCTCGCCCATCAGGTCGTGCAGCCCGGCGAGTGACGGACCGATGAAGGCGGCTCGGAGGGTGTCGTCGTCGGTGCTCATCCCGTGCTCGGTGATCAGCACCGGCACGCCGGTCGACTCGTGGGCATAGCGGACCGCACCGGCGAGGGACAGCGGCTCGACCACCGACCCCATCTGGTTGACCTGCGCGCCCTCCGGAGGCGGCACGGCGCCGTTGCCGTCGTACGGCACCCGCTCGTAGTTCTGCACGCCGACGAAGTCGTCGGCACGGGCCAGCTCCAGCCAGCGCTCGTAGACCTCGGCCCGCTTGCGGTCCCGCACGGAGGGGTCGTCCCCGACGACCACGTCGTCGACGACGGCGATCGAGAGCCCGACCGGGAGGTCGGCGCGGCGCGCCTTGATGGCGGCCTTCCCGGCGAGGTGGCCGGCCGTCAGGCCATCGGCCATCGCGTCCATCTCCTCGGGGAGCATCACGTTGGCGAGGCGGTAGCGAGGGACGCCGGTCGCCACGGTCGCCGCCTCGAGGGTGGCGCGCTCGAGGCCGCGCACGAACTCCGGAAGGTCGAGCCAGGACAGGAGCCGGGCCAGGTTGGGCTCGTTCATCGTGACGGCGTAGGCGATCCGGTCACCGAAGCGCTCCATGACCGCGTCGCAGTAGCGCGCGAACAGCGTGGGAGCCTCGGGGTCGAGCCAGCTGCCGCGCATGGCGAACCAGTGCGGCGCGGTGAAGTGGTTGAAGGTGACCACCGGCGCCAGGCCGACCTCGAGGCAGCGGTCGACGATCGCCTCGTAGTGGTCGAGGGCCGACGCCGAGAACGTGCCCTCGACCGGCTCGACGCGGGCCCACTCGACGGAGAACCGGTAGGCGTTCAGGCCCATCCCCTTCGCGAGGTCGATGTCCTCGCGCCACAGCTCCCAGCTGTTGCAGGCCTTGCCCGACGGCTCGTGGAAGACGCTCGGCGTGACCTGCTCGGCGTACCAGGTGTCACTGTCGGAGTTGTCGCCCTCGACCTGGTGGCCGGCGTGCGCGACGCCCCAGAGGAAGTCGGAGGGGAAGCTGAGATCGGTCATGGGTCCACAGAACGCGAGACGGCGGTCACACGGAAGCCGGCATCGTCGATACCTCGCATCACCAGCCCCGGGTTCCGCTCGGGCGTGACGACCGGCACAGTCGGAGCCATGTTCGAGTACTTCACCGGCCCCAAGTACGTCTGGAACCTCGGCGTCTGCGCGACGCTCAACAACGGCGGCGCCATCGACGAGGTCGACCGCGCCTGCCGTCCCGCGCGCGAGGCGGCCGACGTCAACTCGGGCAGCAAGGTCTTCATGCAGTCGTGGAAGGCGGTGGCCGACCAGCTCGCCGACCAGGCTCGTGCCTCCGAGGCCGCCGGCCACCTGCGTACGGCGGGCCAGCAGTGGTACCGCTCCGGTCTCTACGTCTGCCAGGCCGAGCGGATGCTGAGCAACACCGACCCCGGCCGGCGGGAGTTCTACCAGCAGGCGCTGGACGCGCTCGCGAAGGTCTTCGAGATCGCCGACCCCGCCACCAGCCGGGTCGAGATCCCCTTCGAGGGCACCACGCTCCCGGCGTACTTCTCCAACGCGAGCAAGGACGGCGAGCCGGTGCCGACCGTGATCATGTGGAACGGTCTGGACTCCACCAAGGAGCACATGTACACCTCCGGCTGGGCGCAGGAGATGCGCGAGCGCGGGGTCTCGGTGCTGATGATCGACAATCCCGGGTCCGGTGAGGCGCTCCGCTTCCAGGACCTCAAGTCCCGCATCGAGTCCGAGGACTGGGCCAAGGCGCAGGTCGACTACCTCGAGACCCGCAGCGACGTCGACGCCGACCGGATCGGCCTGGTCGGCTGGTCGTTGGGTGGCTACTACGTGCCGCGTGCCGCCGCCTTCGAGAAGCGGATCAAGTTCATCGCGGTCTGGGGCGCCAACCACAACTGGGGCGAGGTGCAGAAGAAGCGGCTGCTGCGCGAGGGCGAGAACCCGGTCCCGCACTACTGGGAGCACGTCCTCTGGGTCTGGGGCTACGACGACGTCGACGCGTTCATCGAGTACGCCGAGGGCGTCAACCTCAACGGGGTCGTCGACAAGATCACCGTCCCGTTCCTGATCGCGCACGGCGCCAACGACCGTCAGATCTCCGTGGACTACGCCCACCAGTCCTACGACCAGGCGGTCAACAGTCCGAAGCGCGAGCTGCGGATCTTCACGGTGGAGGAGGGCGCCGCCGAGCACGTCGGCCTCGACCACATGCCGCACATCAACGCCTACGTCGCCGACTGGGTCGAGGACACCCTCGCCGAGCTTGGGTAATTCGGGCACGCGACCTGTGTGGTCGGCTCTACTCTGCCGAGGTGGCTGACGAGCTGATCGCGAGTATGGAGCGTGCGTTGGTGGCAGCTCCCGAGGACGTCGCGCTGCGAGCACACCTGGCAGAGCTGCTCCTGGCCGCCGGGCGACGCTCGGAGGTCGTCGCGCACGCCGCTCACCTGCTCCGCACCGACCCGGAGTCGCCGGCGGGTCGAACGCTGATGTACCAGGCGCTGTCGGGTTCGGACCAGGGGAGCAACGCCTCGGGCGACGATTTCGACTGGCACGAGGCAGAGCGGGACTTGGGCGACGGGCTGAGGTCAGGACACGCCCCCCACCGGGTCGAGGCCACCGGGATCGCGTTGTCCGACGTCGGTGGGATGGAGGAGGTCAAGAAACGACTCAATGCGGCCTTCCTCGCGCCGTTGCGCAACGAGGAGCTGCGGCAGCTGTACGGCAAGAGCCTGCGCGGCGGACTGCTTCTGTACGGGCCGCCGGGCTGCGGGAAGACCTACATCGCCCGGGCCTTGGCGGGTGAGCTGGGGGCCGACTTCCTGGCGGTGTCCCTGGCGGACGTCCTGGACATGTACGTCGGGGAGAGCGAGCGCAACCTTCACCGACTCTTCGAGACGGCTCGGGACAGCGCGCCCTGCGTCATCTTCCTGGACGAGGTCGACGCGATCGGGCACAAGCGCAGCCGGCTCAACAGTGACGCCATGCGAAGCACGGTGAACCAGCTCCTGCTCGAGCTCGACGACGTCGCGGCGTCCAACGAGGGCGTCTTCGTGCTGGCCGCCACCGATCACCCGTGGGACGTGGACCCAGCACTTCGGCGCCCGGGTCGGCTCGACCGCACGATCCTCGTCCTGCCGCCCGACCTGGAGGCGAGGGTGGCCATCTGGGAGGCAAACCTGCGCGACCGGCCGGTCGAACGCGTGGATGTCCGCACGCTTGCCGGTGTCACCGAAGGCTTCAGCGGCGCCGACATCGCGCACGCGTGCGACAGCGCCGCCGAGCTGGCGCTGCTCGATGCCGTCGAGACCGGAGATGTCCGGATGATCGGGCAGGGTGACATCGAGCTGGCACTGCGCTCGGTGCGAGCGTCCACCGGGCCGTGGCTGGAGATGGCGCGCAATGTCGCCATGTTCGCCAACCAGGACGGGAGCTACGACGAGTTGGCTGCCTACCTGGGACGACGGCGTCGCCGGTGAACGTCGCCGGTCTGCAGCGCGCAGCCCACCTGCTCGAGCTCCGGCGCTTCGAGCAGGCGCAGGCCGAGCTCGCTGCGCTGGTCGCCGAGAATCCTGGCGATGCCGATGCATCTCGGTTGATGGTGGTGGCCTGTCTCGGGCGCGGCCAGGTGGACGCCGCCTTGGAGTGGGCCCGCTATGGGCTGGCGAGCGCTCCCGATGACCCGCTCCTGCATCTGGTCCACAGCCAAGCCCTGTGCGAGTCGGGCAGCTATCGACCGGCTTCGCGCGCCGCCGCAGAGGCCATCCGGTTGCAGCCGGACGCTGCTGCGGCCCACCAATGCCTTGCGTACAGCCTCGCGCACCGGGTCGGGCACCATGCCCGCGCGCTCCGAGCTGCGCACGAGGGCTTGCGGCTTGCGCCCGACGACAGTGCCTCGTGGCACGCAGTCGGCTACGTCCTGCACTCCAAGGACCGCGCAGGTGCCCGAGCGGCGTACGAACAGGCGCTGGCGATCGACCCAACGAACGCGCTCTCCCAGCTCAATCTCGCCACCGTAGATGTGCGGCGGACACCCTTTGCCGCCCTCGACACCGTCACGACGGTGCTCGCGTCGGACCCGACATCGCCCCACGCTCGGCGCGCACTCACCGGGTCACTGGATGCGCTGATCCGGATCCTGTTCGTGATCGCCCTCCTGGGCCTGCAGGTGCTGGGCCACGCCGAGATCCCCTACAAAGGCTGGGTCCTGCTCGGCTGGGGTGCGGTGATCATGGGCCTTGCGGTCATCGCCTACATCCGGCTCCCCGATTCCGTGCGCCGCAATCTCGGACATCTGGTCGCCCCGGGTCTCACCAGCAGCAGGTGGGCTCTCGCCTGCGTGCTCCTGGGCCCGCCCATCACGGCGGCCGGGACCATCTGGGCGACCCATGAGGATCCCCGAGCCAACCCGCCAGCGTTCGTCATGGTGGGCGGGGTCGTGGTCCTCGCCTGTGGACTCATCGGCATCTCCTCCGCCATCAAGCGTCATCGGGCACCAGGTGACTGAGCGCGGGCCGGCCGAAGAGCTCAGCCCAGCGTCGAGGACCGGGCGACCAGCTCCGGGGTGAAGAGCACCTGCCGGTGCGTGTGCTCGGGGTTGCCGGCCTCGTCGAGCACGAGCTCGGCGGCGGTGCGCCCGAGCAGCTGCCGGGGCTGGCGCACGGACGTCAGAGGTACGGCGGCTGCTGCGGCGAACTCGATGTCGTCGTACCCGACGATGGCGAGCTCCTCGGGCACCCGGACCCCGGACGAGATCGCGTGCTGCAGCAGTCCGAGGGCGAGCAGGTCGTTGACGCAGAACGCCGCGGTCGGTCGGCGACTGGCGGGCAGACCGGACAACCGGGCTCCGGCCTCGCGGCCCTCGGCCACGGTCATCGCCGCGGTCTCGAGCCACGTCAGGGAGTCGGGGGGCAGGCCGGCGGCGGCCCAGGCCGCGCGCGCGCCCTCCAGGCGGTCACGGACCTGACCCAGGTGGGTGGGTCCGCCGATGTACGCGACCCGGGTGTGGCCGCGGTCGAGGAGGTGCTCGACCGCGAGTCGGCCGCCCAGGACGTCGTCGACGGCCACCGAGCAGAAGGCCTGGTCGGACCGGGTGCGGTCGACGACCACGACAGGCGTACCACGGCGGGCGACCTCGTCGAGGGTGGGTGAGTCGGGGTCGACCGGAGTGACCAGCAGCCCCTGGACCCGCTGCTGCTCCAGCAGGGTGAGGTGGGAGGCCTCTCTGTCGGCGGAGTTGCGGCTGTTGCACAGCACCAGGGAGAGGCCGGCCGTCTCCGCCGCCTCGTCGATGCCGGCGGCGACATCGGTGAAGAACGGGTTGGCGGCATCGAGCATCACGTAGGCCAGGGTCCGGCTGGAACCGGCCCGCAGCTGCCGTGCCGACTCGTTGCGCACGAATCCCAGCTCCGCCATCGCCTTCAGCACCCGCTCGCGGGTCCCGGGGCTGACCCGGTCGGGTCGGTTGAGCACGTTGGAGACCGTGCCGAGGGAGACCCCTGCGGCAGCGGCAACGTCCTTGACGGAGGCGTTGCGCGGGTGGGCGTCGCGTCCGCTCATCGGACCTCCCAGGTGGGTGTTGTTGAAACGATCAACGGCATCGATACCGAATTGTGTCATGGAAGTTTCGCCCAACCGGTTGACGGCTGTGACAGCGGTCACCTACGTTACGGGACGACGGATTGAAACCTTTCAACACGAGGAGCAACGATGACCGGTCCGGAGCCTACGAGCCCGGCCCTCGTCCTGCGTGACGTGGCCAAGTCTTTCGGCGCGGTCGTCGCCCTGCGCTCCGGCAGCCTGAGCGTGACGCCGGGCTCGATCCACGCCCTGGTGGGTGAGAACGGTGCCGGCAAGTCGACCCTCGTCAAGATCGTCGCCGGGGTGCACCGCCGCGACTCCGGCGTCTTCGAGCTGCACGGCAAGGCTGTCGACTTCGGCTCGACCGCCGAGTCGAAGGCCTCGGGCGTCGCCGTGATCTACCAGGAGCCGACCCTCTTCCCCGACCTGTCGGTCACCGAGAACATCTTCATGGGCCGTCAGCCGGTCGGCAGGTCGCGCCGGATCGACCGTTCCGCGATGTACGCCGAGGCCACCGGCCTCTTCCAGCCGCCTGGGGGTCTCGATCGACCCGCGCCGTCCGGCCCGCGGCTTGTCCATCGCCGACCAGCAGATCATCGAGATCGCCAAGGCCATCTCCCTCGACGCCAGCGTCCTGGTCATGGACGAGCCCACCGCGGCGCTCAGCGGCGTCGAGGTCGACCGGCTCTTCGCGGTCGCCCGCAGCCTGCGCGACGAAGGTCGCGCCCTGGTCTTCATCTCGCACCGCTTCGACGAGGTGTTCGCCCTGTGCGACACCGTCACGGTGATGCGCGACGGCGACTACGTCTCGACCGACGCGATCGCCGAGACCTCGGTCGAGCAGATCGTGTCCCGCATGGTCGGCCGGGAGGTCGGCGACCTCTTCCCGAAGACTCCGGCCGAGATCGGGGAGGTCGTCCTCGACGTCGCCGGGCTGTCCTCGACGGGCACCTTCCACGACATCAGCTTCACCGTCCGTGCCGGGGAGATCGTCGGCCTGGCGGGCCTGGTCGGCGCCGGCCGCAGCGAGATCGCGCGCGCCGTCTTCGGCGTGGACGGGTACGACGCCGGCTCGGTCCGCGTCGCCGGGTCCGCCGTACCGCCCAAGAAGCCCCGCGCGGCGATCAAGGCCGGCATCGCGTTCGTCCCCGAGGACCGCCGCAAGCAGGGGCTGGTCACCGAGAGCTCCGTGGCCCGCAACGTCGCCGGAGTCATCCGTGGCCGGCTCACGCACGCCGGTCTGCTCACCAACGCCGACGAGAACCGAGCGGCCGGCCCCTGGGCCGGCCGGCTGGAGGTCAAGACCAGCGCGCTGGACATGACCGCCACGACGATGAGCGGCGGCAACCAGCAGAAGGTCGTGCTCGCCAAGTGGCTCGCCACCGAGCCGAAGCTGCTGATCATCGACGAGCCGACTCGCGGCATCGACGTCGGCACCAAGGCCGAGGTGCACCGGCTGCTCTCCGACCTGGCCGGCGAGGGCCTGGCGATCTTGATGATCTCCTCCGAGCTGCCCGAGGTGCTCGGGATGGCCGACCGCGTGCTCGTGGTCTGCGAAGGCCGGATCACCGCCGAGCTGTCCCGCGAGGACGCCACCCCTGAGGCCGTCATGCACGCCGCGACCGCACGCATCACCCACACAGACACCACGGAGGTGATCGCATGAGTGACACCTTGCTCGTCGAGCCGAGCGCCGTCTCACCCACCAAGCGGGTCCTCGGTGAGCTGCTCCGCTCCCGCGAGATCGCCGTCGGAGCGGTCCTGGTCCTGGTGATCGCGCTGACCACTCTCAAGAGCCCGACCTTCCTCTTCAGCTCCAACGGCTGGCGCGACCTGCTCCTCACGCCCTCGCTGCTGCTCCTGCTCGCGATCGGGCAGGCGGTCGTGATCATCACCCGCAACGTCGATCTGTCCGTCGGCTCGATCCTGGGCCTCACGGCGTACTTCACCGGGAACCTCTTCGTCGATCACCCGGGCATCCCGATCGTCCTGGTCTTCCTCGCGGGCCTGGCGTTCGGCGCCTTCCTCGGCCTGATCAACGGCTTCCTGGTCACCTTCTTCAACGTGCCGGCCCTGGTGATCACCCTCGGCACGCTCTACATCTACCGCGGCATCTTCCTGACCTGGGCCGGCAGCAGCCGGATCAACGCCTCCGACATGCCGAGCTCGTTCCTGGACCTCGGCACCAAGCAGATCCTCACCATCCCGGTGCTGACGATCATCGGCCTGGCTGTCCTGGCCGCGGTCGGCTACTACCTCTACACCGCACGCGGCGGCCGCGAGCTGTACGCGATCGGCTCCGACCCTGACGCGGCCGTGCTCTACGGACTTCCCGCCAAGCGACGGGTCCTCGGAGCGTTCGTCCTGTGCGGCGCGCTCGCCGGCCTCGCCGGTGTCGTGTACGCCGCCCGCTACGGCACGGTCAGCTCCGGTGCCGGCTACGGCATGGAGCTCCAGGCCGTCGGTGCCGCAGTCATCGGCGGCGTCGCGATCTTCGGTGGCAGCGGCACCGTGTGGGGTGCCGCGATCGGCGCCTTCCTGCTGGTCACCATCAACCGCGCCCTCCCGGTCGTCGGGATCTCCGACTTCTGGCAGCGAGCCGTCGTCGGCGCGCTGATCATCGCCGCTGTCGTCCTCGACCGGGTGCTGTCCCTCCGACAAGAACGCCGGCTGGTCGCCGCCCGCGACGAGACGAAGGAGCAGTCATGAGCACCTCCGTGGTGAGCCGCCCCGAGGGGTCGACCCGCAGCTACCCGGCGTACTCCCGCCCGCTGTGGCGCCGCGCCCTGGTGACCCGCGAGTTCGCGGTGATCGCGCTGCTCGTGGCCGTGATCCTCTACTCGAACAAGAACGTCGAGTTCTTCAACGGCCCGCTGACCTTCTACTACCTCTTCCTCGACATCGCGCCGATCCTGCTGATCGCGCTGCCGATGACGATGATCATCATCACCGGCGAGATCGACCTGTCGGTCGCCAGCGTGGTCGGCCTGAGCAGCGTGCTGGTCGGCTCAGCTCCACGCCGACGCCGGCCTGTCGATCCCGGTCGCCGGCCTGATCGCCATCCTGGTCGGCGCGCTCTGCGGCGCCTTCAACGGCTTCCTGGTCGCGTACGTCGGCCTCCCGTCGCTCGCGGTCACGATCGGCACCCTTGCCCTCTACCGCGGCATCGCGGTCGGCCTGCTCGGCACCAAGGCGGTCACCGACTTCCCGGAGAAGTGGACCGACCTGGCCAAGGAGCGGATCGTCGACGGCTCGTCGTACTCGATGATCCTGATCCCGTTCGCGGTGCTGGCCATCGCCTCCGCGCTGCTGCTGCACTTCTCGCCCTTCGGCCGCGGGAGTCTTCGAGATCGGGCTCAACGACGAGGCGGCGCACTTCACCGGGGTCAACGTCGCCCGCACCAAGTTCCTGCTGTTCGTGTTCGCCGGCGCCGTCTCGGCGTTCGCCGGCATCTACTACACACTGCGCTTCGGCAGTGCCCGCGGTGACAACGCCACCGGCCTGGAGCTCCAGGTGATCGCGGCCGTGCTGCTCGGCGGCGTGTCGATCTTCGGCGGCCGCGGCGCCCTCCACGGCGTGATCGCCGGAGTGATGCTCATCGGCGTCATCTCCAGCGCCATGCGGCTCGAGAACTACACCGTCAACAAGATCAACATCGTCATCGGGACGCTCCTCGTGCTCTCGGTGATCTCCACCAGCTTCCTCGGCTGGGCCAAGGACCTCTGGTCCCGACGAGGCCGGGGAAGCGGTACCTTCCAGCTCGGAAATGAACGGCCAGCACCGGCAAGCGGTCGCTGCCCAAGAAAGCACCAACGAAAGGTGAGCACCATGAAGTTCCGGAACCGGCGGGTCACCGCCCTGGCCGCGGTGGCGATGATCGCCAGCGTCGCCCTGACCGCTTGCGGCAGCAGCGACAGTGACGGCGGCAGCGACGGCGGCAGCGCCAGCGGTGACATCACCGTCACCTTCCTGCCCAAGAACCTGGGCAACCCGTACTTCGACATCAGCGATGCGGCGGGCCAGAAGGCCGTCGAGTCGTTCGGTGGCACGTACGAGCAGGTCGGCCCCGACACGGGCTCGGCCGACGGCCAGGTGCCGTTCATCAACACCGCCGCACAGCAGGGCGTCGACGCCCTGGTGGTGTCGGCCAACGACCCCGAGGCGCTGTGTGATGCGCTCAACGAGGCCAGCGACGCCGGCACCAAGATCGTCACCTTCGACTCCGACACCAACACCGACTGCCGCGACATCTTCGTCCAGCCGGCCGTGGCCGAGGGCATCGCCAAGTCCCAGGTCGACCTGATCGCCGACCAGATCGGTGACGAGGGCGAGGTGGCGATCCTCTCCGCAGCCGCCAACGCGACGAACCAGAACGCGTGGATCGACCTCATGAAGAAGGACCTCGCCGAGAACCACCCGAACATCAAGCTCGTCGACACCGTCTACGGCGACGACGACGACCAGACGTCCTTCGACAAGACCGCTGCTCTCCTGCAGGCCCACCCGGACCTCAAGGGCATCATCTCGCCGACCACCGTCGGCATCGCCGCCGCGGCGCGCTACCTCTCGACCTCGGACGCCAAGGGCAAGGTCGCGCTGACCGGGCTGGGCACTCCGAACCAGATGCGTGAGTTCGTCAAGGACGGCACCGTCACCTCGTTCGCTCTCTGGAACCCGGCCGACCTCGGCACCCTTTCGGCGTACGCCGCGAAGGCTCTGGTCGACGGCACCATCACCGGCAAGGAGGGCGACAAGTTCGACGCCGGCGACCTGGGCTCGTTCACGGTCGGCGCCGACGGCGTCGTCGTCCTCGGCGATCCGTTCGTCTTCGACAAGTCGAACATCGACCAGTACAAGTTCTGAGCACCCATCTCCCGGAGCCCGCTCCGGGAGATGACCGGATGCCAGGTTGAGGAGGGACCCGCAGGCCTCACGAAGTGGGGCCTGCGGGATCCCGTCTCGAAACCCCCGCAGCCAACGACCACCACCGCCACCGTCACGGAAGGAGCGGATCGATGCCTCGCGCCTGTTTCCAGCTCCAGGTCCGGCCCGACCGGATCGAGGAGTACAAGACCCGGCACGCCGCGGTCTGGCCCGACATGGTCCGAGCGCTCCACGAGACCGGGTGGCTCAACTACTCCCTCTTCCTCCGCGACGACGGGCTGCTCATCGGCTACGTCGAGACACCGACCTCGATCGAGGCCGCGCAGGCCGCGATGGCCCGCACCGAGGTCAATGCCCGCTGGCAGGCCGAGATGGCGGGGTTCTTCACCGGCATCGACGGCCGCGCACCCGACGAAGGCTTCCTGCTCCTCGAGGAGGTCTTCCACCTCGAGGACCAGCTCCCCAACGACGTACAAGAAGTGATGTGAGATGACGACCTTCAGCGAGATCGCCCCCCTTCTCGAGGGCCAGGCGATCGAGGTTCCCTCGTGGGCCTACGGCAACTCCGGCACCAGGTTCAAGGTGTTCGGCAGTCCCGGCACCCCGCGCACCGTCGAGGAGAAGATCGCCGACGCTGCCACGGTGCACCGCTTCACCGGTCTCTCTCCCAGCGTCTCCCTGCACATCCCGTGGGACCTGGTCGACGACTTCTCGGCCCTGCGCACCTACGCCGAGGACCTCGGTGTCGCGCTCGGCACGATCAACTCCAACACCTTCCAGGACGACGACTACAAGTTCGGCGCCCTGACCCACACCGACCCGAAGATCCGGCAGAAGGCGATCGACCACCACTTCGCGTGCATCGACGTCATGGACGCCACCGGGTCGCGCGACCTGAAGATCTGGCTCGCCGAGGGCACCAACTACCCGGGCCAGGGCGACATGCGCGGCCGCCAGGACCGGCTGGCCGAGAGCCTCGCGACGATCTACGAGCGGATCGGCGACGAGCAGCGACTGGTGCTGGAGTACAAGTTCTTCGAGCCGGCGTTCTACCACACGGACGTCCCGGACTGGGGTACGTCGTACGCCCACGTGAGCGCCCTCGGCGACAAGGCGTTCGTCTGCCTCGACACCGGCCACCACGCGCCGGGCACCAACATCGAGTTCATCGTCGCCCAGCTGATCCGGCTCGGGAAGCTCGGCTCCTTCGACTTCAACAGCCGCTTCTACGCCGACGACGACCTGATCGTCGGCGCGGCCGACCCGTTCCAGCTCTTCCGGATCCTCTTCGAGTGCATCCGGGGCGGCGCGTTCGGGCCCGACAGCGACGTGGCCTACATGCTCGACCAGTGCCACAACATCGAGAAGAAGATCCCCGGCCAGATCCGGTCGGTCCTCAACGTGCAGGAGATGACGGCGCGCGCACTGCTCGTCGACACCGACGCGCTCGCCCAGGCACAGGAGGCCGGTGACGTGCTGCTGGCCAACGAGATCTTCATGGATGCCTTCTACACCGACGTCCGTGCCGACCTCGCCGGATGGCGCGAGGGCCGGGGACTCCCCGCCAACCCGATGCGGGCCTTCCTCGACAGCGGCTACCAGGAACAGATCGAAGCGGACCGCGTTGGCGGCACCCAGGCAGGATGGAACTGATGACGACAGCGGCAGATCTGATCACTCGCTCGAACCGGCTCGGCGCCGACCCGAAGAACACCAACTACGCGGGCGGCAACACCTCGGCCAAGGGCACGGAGACCGACCCGGTCACCGGCCAGGACGTCGAGCTGCTCTGGGTGAAGGGCTCCGGCGGCGACCTCGGAACCCTGAAGGAGTCCGGCCTGGCCGTGCTCCGCCTCGACCGGATGCGCGCGCTCGTCGACGTCTACCCCGGCGTCGACCGCGAGGACGAGATGGTCGCGGCGTTCGACTACTGCCTGCACGGCAAGGGCGGCGCCGCCCCGTCGATCGACACCGCGATGCACGGCCTCGTCGACGCCCCGCACGTCGACCACCTGCACCCCGACTCCGGCATCGCGATCGCGACCTCCGCCGACGGCGAGGCGCTGACCTCCACCATCTACGGCGACAAGGTCGTGTGGGTGCCGTGGCGCCGTCCCGGCTTCCAGCTCGGTCTCGACATCGCCGAGATCAAGGCCCGGAACCCGAAGGCGATCGGCTGCATCCTCGGCGGCCACGGCATCACGGCGTGGGGTGAGACGAGCGACAAGTGTGAGAAGAACGCGCTCTGGATCATTCGCACCGCCGAGAAGTACATCAGGGCCAACTCGAAGGCGAACCCCTTCGGCGCTCGCGTGAAGAAGTGGGAGCCGCTCAGCCCCGCCAAGCGCAAGGCTCGCGCTGCCGAGATCGCGCCCATGCTGCGCGGCGTCGCCTCGCAGGACCGGCCGATGGTCGGTCACTTCACCGACGACAAGGTGGTGCTGGACTTCCTGGCCAGCCGCAACCACCCCCGCCTGGCCGAGCTCGGTACGTCGTGTCCCGACCACTTCCTGCGCACCAAGGTCAAGCCGATGGTCCTCGACCTGCCGGCCGACACCTCGATCGAGAAGGTCAAGGTGCGCGTCGCCGAGCTGCACGACGCGTACCGCGCCGACTACGCCGGCTACTACGACCGCAACAAGGTGAAGGGCAGCCCCGCGATGCGTGGCGCCGACCCGCTGATCATCCTGGTCCCGGGCGTCGGCATGTTCAGCTACGGCAAGGACAAGCAGACAGCTCGGGTGGCCGGCGAGTTCTACACCAACGCGATCAACGTGATGCGCGGTGCCGAAGGCATCTCCACGTACGCACCGATCGACGAGGCGGAGAAGTTCCGCATCGAGTACTGGGCGCTCGAGGAGGCCAAGCTCCAGCGGATGCCGGCGCCGAAGCCGCTCGCCACCCGGATCGCGCTGGTCACCGGAGCCGCCGGCGGCATCGGCAAGGCGACCGCCAAGCGGCTCGCAGCCGAAGGTGCCTGCGTCGTGATCGCCGACCTGTCGCTGGAGAAGGCGCAGGCCGCGGCCGCTGAGATCGGTGGATCGGACGTCGCGATCGGTGTCGCCGCCGACGTGTCCGACGAGGGCGCCGTACAGGCGATGATCGACGCGGCCGTGCTGGCGTTCGGTGGCCTCGACCTGATCGTCAACAACGCCGGCCTGTCGCTGTCGAAGTCGCTGCTCGACACCACCGCCGCCGACTGGGACCTCCAGCACAACGTGATGGCCAAGGGCTCCTTCCTGGTGTCGAAGGCAGCAGCGCGCGTGCTCATCGACCAGGGCCTGGGCGGCGACATCATCTACATCTCGTCGAAGAACTCGATCTTCGCCGGGCCCAACAACATCGCCTACTCCGCCACCAAGGCCGACCAGGCCCACCAGGTCCGGCTGCTCGCGGCCGAGCTGGGCGAGCACGGCGTGAAGGTCAACGGGATCAACCCGGACGGGGTCGTCGCCGGGTCCGGCATCTTCGCCGGTGGCTGGGGTGCCAACCGCGCCGCGGTCTACGGCGTGGAGGAGAAGGACCTCGGCAAGTTCTACGCGCAGCGCACCATCCTCAAGCGCGAGGTGCTGCCGGAGAACATCGCCAACGCGGTCTTCGTCCTGTGCGGTCCCGACCTGTCGCACACCACCGGCCTGCACGTGCCGGTGGATGCGGGCGTGGCAGCCGCGTTCCTGCGATGAGCGAGCCGGTCCGCGTCGCCGCGGTCGACCTGGGCGCCACCAGCGGGCGGGTGATGGCCTGCCGGATCGGTGCCAGGACCCTGCACCTGGAGGAGATGCACCGCTTCCCGAACGGCGGCGTGCCGGTCCGCGGCTCGCTCTTCTGGGACGCGCTCGGCATCCACCGCGAGGTGCTGGTCGGCGTCCGCGAGGTGGCTCGCACCGGCCGGCTCGACGGCATCGGCATCGACTCGTGGGCGGTCGACTACGGCCTCCTCGACCATGACGGCAACCTGCTCGGCAACCCCTACTCCCACCGCGACACCCGCACTGACGGCGTCCCGGAGCGGGTGCTGAAGACGGTCGGCGCGGCCGAGCTGTACGACGTCACCGGACTGCAGCAGCTGCCGTTCAACACCGTCTTCCAGCTGGTCGCCGCCCAGGGCAGCGCCGCGCTCGAGTCTGCGCAGACGATGCTGCTGCTGCCCGACCTGCTGTCCTACTGGCTGACCGGCGAGGTCGGCGCGGAGCGCACCAACGCCTCGACGACCGGGCTGTACGACGTGCGCTCGCGCGAGTGGGCGCTCGACCTGGCCAAGCGGCTGGGCCTGCCGTGGTCGATCCTGCCCCCGCTGCGGGACCCGGGCGCCGTGGTCGGACCGCTGCTCCCCGAGGTGGGGGAGTACGTCGGGCGCCCCGGCGTACCCGTCATCGCGGTCGGCTCCCACGACACCGCCTCGGCCATCGTCGGCGTGCCCGCGGTGCCGACCAAGGGTGAGGAGAACTTCGCCTACATCTCGTCGGGCACCTGGTCGCTGGTCGGCCTCGAGCTCGACGCCCCAGTGCTGTCCGAGGAGGCGCGTGCCGCCGACTTCACCAACGAGGGCGGCGTCGACGGCACCGTGCGCTTCCTCAAGAACGTGATGGGTCTGTGGGTGCTGTCGGAGTCGCTGCGCACCTGGTCGGACCGGCGGATCGTGGAGGCCACGCTGCCCACCCTGCTCGCCGGCGCTGCTGACGCTCCGCCGCTGCGGACCGTCGTCGACATCGACGACCCGAGGCTGCTGACGCCCGGCGACATGCCCGCGCGGATCCAGCAGCTGGCCGAGGAGGCCGGCGAGCCGATCCCGCGCACGCCGGTCGCGATCACCCGCACCATCCTGGACAGCCTGGTCCTGGCCTACCGTCGCCACGTCCGGGCGGCGGCCGAGCTGGCCGGTCGGCCGGTCGACGTCGTGCACGTCGTCGGCGGTGGCTCGCAGAACGCGCTGCTGTGCCAGCTCACCGCCGACGCCCTCGGCGTCCCGGTGCTCGCCGGTCCGGCCGAGGCCGCCGCGCTCGGCAACGGCCTGGTGCAGGCGCGTGCGCTGGGCGCCGACCTGCCCGACCTGGCCGCGATGCGCGCACTGGTGCGCCGTACGCACGAGGTACGACGCTTCGAGCCGCGCTCCGGCGCCGCCAAGGACTCGGACTGGGATGCAGCGGCGGCCCGGTTGTCTGGTCGATGATGGGGGACATGCGCGTTGCGCTCATGGTCACCTGCATGAACGACGCCCTCTACCCGGAGACGGGACAGGCCGTCGTCCGGCTGCTGCGCCGACTCGGCGTCGACGTCGAGTTCCCGGAGGGCCAGACCTGTTGCGCCCAGCCGATGGTCAACACCGGCTACCTCGACGAGGCGGTGCCGGTGGTGCGCACCTTCGTCGACGTCTTCCAGGGGTACGACGCGGTCGTCACGCCCTCCGGCTCGTGCGCCGGATGTGCGCGGCACCAGCACTCGATCGTCGCCCGTCGCTCCGGTGACCCGTCCCTGGTCGCGGCGGTCGCCGAGACCTCGCCCAAGGTCTACGAGCTCTCGGAGTTCCTCGTCGACGTCCTCGGCGTCACCGATGTCGGTGCCTACTACCCGCACACGGTCACCTACCACCCGACCTGCCACTCACTGCGCATGCTCGGCGTCGGCGACCGGCCCCGTCGGCTCCTCGAGGCCGTGCGAGGGCTGACCCTTCTCGACCTGCCCGGCGACGACCAGTGCTGCGGGTTCGGTGGCACCTTCGCGCTCAAGAACGCCGACACCTCGGTCGCGATGGGCGCCGACAAGGCGCGCCGCGTCTGCGACACCGGAGCCGAGGTCCTGGTCGCCGGCGACAACTCCTGCCTGACCCACATCGGCGGCCTGCTGACCCGCCAGCAGGCGGGCGTGCGCACCGTGCACCTCGCCGAGATCCTGGCGGCCACGGAAGCCGGCGAGGGATGAGCGGCACCTTCGTCGGGATGCCCACGTTCCCGGTCGCGGCCCACGAGGCGCTGGGCAACGCGCAGCTGCGGCACAACCTCGCGCACGCCACCGGCACGATCCGGGCGAAGCGGCAGCGCCTCGTCGACGAGGTCAACGAGAACAGCGACTGGGAGGCCCTGCGACTGGCCGGCGCGGGCGTGAAGGAGCTGGCCCTGCGCACCCTCGGCGACCAGCTGGAGCTGCTCGAGGAGTCGTTGACCGCCAACGGTGCGACCGTGCACTGGGCGCGCGACGCGGCCGAGGCCAACGCGATCGTCGCGGCGATCGTGAAGCGTCACGAGGTCGACGAGGTCGTCAAGGTCAAGTCGATGGTCACCCAGGAGATCGGCCTCAACGAGGCACTCGCGGCTGAGGGCATCGCGGCCTGGGAGACCGATCTGGCCGAGCTGATCGTCCAGCTCGGAGACGACCTGCCCTCCCACATCCTGGTGCCGGCCATCCACCGCAACCGCGCCGAGATCCGTGAGATCTTCCTGGCCGAGATGGCCGCCGTCGGGCGGCCCGCACCTGCCGATCTCACCGACGACCCGGCGGCGCTCGCCGGCGCCGCGCGGGTGCACCTGCGGGAGAAGTTCCTGCGTGCCAAGGTCGGTGTCTCGGGGGCCAACTTCGCCGTCGCCGACACCGGCACCCTGGTCGTCGTGGAGTCCGAGGGCAACGGCCGGATGTGCCTGACGCTGCCCGAGGTGCTGATCTCCGTGGTCGGGATCGAGAAGGTCGTGTCGACCTGGGACGGGCTGGATCCCTTGCTGCGCCTGCTCCCTCGCTCCTCGACCGGCGAGCGGATGAACCCCTACACATCCACCTGGTCGGGCGTCACGCCGGGCGACGGGCCCCAGGAGGTGCACGTCGTGCTCCTCGACAACGGCCGTACCAACGCGCTCGCCGACGAGGTCGGGCGCCAGGCGCTGCGCTGCATCCGCTGCTCGGCCTGCCTCAACGTCTGCCCGGTCTACGAGCGCACCGGCGGTCACGCCTACGGATCGGTCTACCCCGGCCCGATCGGTGCGATCCTCAACCCGCTGCTGAAGGGGGTCGGCGAGGACGAGCAGACCGACTCGCTGCCGTACGCGTCCTCGCTCTGCGGCGCCTGCTTCGAGGTCTGTCCGGTGCTCATCGACATCCCCTCGGTGCTGGTCGACCTCCGTGCCCAGGTCGTCGACGCCCACCGCGGTGGGGTGCCCACACCTGAGGCGGTGGCGATGAGGGCCACCGCCTTCGCCTTCTCGGACGCTCGGCGCCTCGCCTTCGGGGAGCGCTTCACCGGGTTCGGGATGAAGGTCGCTCGCCGCTTCGGTGCCTCGAAGTGGACGTCCGCACGCGATCTCCCGGCGCCGCCGAAGGAGTCCTTCCGCACCTGGTGGAAGCGCACCGACGGAGGCCGACGATGACCGCACGCGACGACATCCTCCGCAAGGTCCGCTCCGCTCTCGACGGCGTCGAGACGGAGTACGTCGTCCCGCCGGCGCCGCGGATCACCCCCCTGACCGACGTGGTCGCTCACTTCGTCGAGCGGGTCGAGGACTACAAGGCGGTGGTCGAGCGGTGCTCGCCCGCCGAGCTGTCCGCCCGGGTGGCGGCCGCGCTGCCGGCGGGCGCACGGGTCGTCGTACCTGCCGGCCTGTCGGTCGTGGTGGTCGGCGCCGACGAGGACGCCGGGTTCACGGCGTACGAGCTCGATGCCTACGACGCGGTGGTCACCGAGGCCCGGGTCGGCATCGCCGAGACCGGCACCATCGTGATGGACCACGGCCCCGGCCAGGGGCGGCGGGCGATCTCGCTGGTGCCCGACCTGCACGTGTGCATCGTGCGCACCGACCAGGTCGTGCCCGACGTGCCCGACGCGCTGCCCCTGCTCGATCCGTCGCGCCCCCACACCTGGATCAGCGGACCCTCAGCCACCAGTGACATCGAGCTGGACCGGGTCGAGGGTGTCCACGGTCCGCGCGTGCTGCACGTGCTGGTCGTGCACCGATGAGTCCGGCGCCCGCAGCCGGTCGGAGCTCACATGGACATCCTCGACTTCGGGCCGGCGACGGCCGCCGTCGCCGCGCTCGTGCGCGGCGTAGGTGACGACCAGCTCGGCAACCCGACCCCGTGCCCGGCGTACGCCGTCGGCGACCTGCTCGACCACGTCGCCGGGCTGACCCTGGCCTTCACTCTCGCCGCCCGCAAGGAGCCGATCCCCGGTGGGGGACAACCATCCGCCGACGGCTCGCGGCTCTCAGCTGAGTGGCGCTCGGAGATCCCGGCCGCCCTCGACCGGTTGGCTGCGGCCTGGACCGACCCTGCGGCGTACGACGGACTCACCATGGCCGGCCCGATCGAGATGCCTGCTCCGATCGCGGCGCTGGTCGCTCTCGACGAGGTGGTCGTGCACGGCTGGGACCTCGCCAGGTCGACCGGCCAGCAGTATGCGCCCGACGAGGCGTCCGTGCTCGCCAGCCTGTCCTTCGCTCGGGGCTTCGAGGTGCCCGAGGGTGCCCGCGACCAGGGTCCTTTCGGCCCTCCGGTCGCCGTACCTGCCGACGCGCCTGCCCTCGACCGGCTCGCCGGCGCCACCGGCCGCGACCCCTCCTGGGCGCCCTGAGGGCGATTTCGTCGCCACCGACCCCCTCCGGTAATCTCTCCCGCGGTGGCGTGTCCGAGCGGCCGAAGGTGCAACACTCGAAATGTTGTGTGGGGTCAAACCCACCGTGGGTTCAAATCCCACCGCCACCGCCAGTCAATGGGGCCCCGATTTGAGCGTGAATCGGGGCCCATTGTCATTCTCGGACGGCCCGGTGAGCACATCTGAGCACAACTCCACTGGAACCTCCCCCGCCTCAGGTGATGTATGGGGTGGTTCCGGCGAGTGGATCATCCGGCGCCGAGCCGAACTTTGGGGATGCGGGCGCCCCTCGATGATTGGATGCTTGCAAGATGGCGGAAGCGGACAGCAGCAGCCAGAAGTTGATCGCCGGGTTCGTCATCGCCGCGGTCGGCGTTGCCGTAATCCTTTGGTTCTGGAGCATCAACTCCGAGTCGGGTAGTGACGCGGGCCGGCCTAGGCAATAACCGGGAGGACTCTAGGCATGAGATGGTGCAATGTCTGCGCGGTGATCGTCGCCGTCGCTGTGTTCGGAGGCTGCTCCGGAGAATCTTCTGAGCAGTCCGCGGCCGAGCCGTCGTCAGGCACGACCGAGCCTGGCGCTGCAACCCCGACCTCGACCCCGGCGCCCTCGACGTCAGCTCTTGCCGTCAAGTCGACGCTCGACGGTCTGGACGTGCTGCCTCACCGCATCAAGTGGTCGGTCACTGCAACCGGACCCATCGAGGCGGTGGACTTCATGATCGACGATCAGGTCGCCTGGACCGAGCACGAGGCGCCCTACGTCTACGCCGATGACGGCGGTTACCTCGTCACGTCAGGCCTCACTCCCGGCCCTCACGATTTCGAGGTCCGCGCCTCGGCATCCGACGGGACCACCGCGGTGGATACGGTCACAGCGACCGTGCCGGCGCCGCCCGCGGTCCCTGCCGAGCTTGCCGGCACCTGGCACCGGCTGGTCGCCAACACCTCCGCAGCGCCAGCGGGTGGCAGCCCGGGTAACCCGACCGACACCCTCACGCCACAGGGGATCTACTCACTGACCTTCGACCCCCGGTGGATCCACGACGAGTTCCCGTGCACATCGAAGCCCTGTCGCTACGACGGGAACACGGGCGCAGGTGCCGAGTTCAAAACTGACTGGGTGCCCGGCCTGCGCACCTTCCAGGCTCGAGGCTCGGTCACGTACCGCAACAACGAGGACACAGCTCGACTCTCGGGCTGGTGGTGCGAGAACAATGGCCCGGACGCGACCTACCTTTGGTCCGTGTCCGGGAACACCCTCACGCTGCAGCCAGTGGGCGGGCACGACGCGTGTGGCGTGCGTGGCTTCATCTGGACCGGACAATGGACCCGCTCCAAGTGACCGCTCTCGCCGTCTGAATATCCCCCGGGCTCGTCCGCTCATCGGCTGCCACGAGCGTGCGGTTTCTGGCCGATTGAGGATCGCCCCAGCAGGACAGAGTCGGCGAGACCGACCGACCGGTCGGTATCTCAGGCGTGACGCACTCCTCTGCGGCGCGGGTTCAACTTCCACCGCCACCGCCAGCCAGCATGAACGCCCCGGGTCTTCGACCCGGGGCGTTTCGGCATTTCCGGGCCCGGAGCCGGGTCTCCAGCCACCCCTCGAGTCGGTGTGACGCGAGACACGCGTGTCAATCTCGACAAAATCACGCGACTTAATACATATTAGGCGTCGGTCGTTCGATCGACATCGGAGGAACTCCGTGTGCCGTCGTCGGTCGACCTGCTGTGTCTGGACCCGACGAGAGGAACCTGATGACCCGTCACCTGAGCCTGAACGCCTTCCTGCACGACACCGGCCACCACGAGGCCTCCTGGCGACACCCCGAGAGCAGCGCCGAACGGATCGTCGACGTCAGCTACTACCAGGAGATCGCCCGCAAGGCGGAGGACGCCAAGCTCGACGCGGTCTTCCTCGCGGACGTTCCGGCGACGATCACCGACACCCCCTACCGGCCGACCGGTCACCTCGAGCCGGTCACCTTGCTGACTGCCATCGCCACGGTCACCGACAAGGTCGGCCTGATCGCCACGGCCTCCTCGACCTTCAACGAGCCCTACAACCTGGCTCGGCTCTTCGCCTCCCTCGACCACATCTCGGGTGGCCGAGCGGGCTGGAACATCGTGACCACCTACAGCGCGGACGCCGCGCGCAACTTCGGGCTCTCCGGCACTCCGTCGGACGAGGAGCGCTACGCCCGCGCCCAGGAGTTCGTCGACGTCGTCGGCAAGCTGTGGGACAGCTGGGAGGACGGTGCGGTGCTCGCGGACCGGGACTCGGGGCACTACCTCGACCTCGACCGGTTGCACACGATCGATCACGTCGGCCAGTACCTCCGGGTCCGTGGGCCGCTCAACTCGCCGCGTTCGCCGCAGGGGCGCCCGGTCTACATCCAGGCCGGATCCTCCAACGAGGGAAGGGCGTTCGCGGCCCGCAACGCGGAGGCGATCTTCACCGCGCACCAGACGCTCGGCGACGCCCAGGCGTTCTACAACGACATCAAGAGCAAGGTGCGCGGCTTCGGTCGCAACCCTGACCACGTCAAGGTCCTGCCGGGCATCAGCCCGTTCATCGGCGACACCCCGCAGGAGGCCGAGGACCTCTACCGCGAGTTCAACGAGCTCACGGTCCCGGCCTACGGCCTGGTCCAGCTGGAGAAGTTCGTCGGCGTCAGCCTGGGTCACCTCGAGCTCGACGATCGGGTGCCGACGGAGCTCTTCGGCGGCGCCGGCAACGTCCTCGACAACACCCGCAGCCGTCGGCAGGTCGTCGCCAACATCGTCGAGCGGGACCGGCCGACGTTGCGGGAGCTGCTGCACCGCCTGGCTGGCGGCCGCGGTCACTTCGTCGTGCACGGTACGGCGACCCAGGTCGCCGACATCATCCAGGAATGGGCCGAGGGCGGCGCAGCCGACGGCTTCAACGTGATGCCGCCGCTCTACCCGCAGCTCCTCGACTCGTTCATCGAGCAGGTCGTGCCGATCCTCCAGGATCGCGGGCTCTTCCGCACCGAGTACACCGGATCGACGCTGCGGGACCACTACGGACTGCCGCGGCCCGACAGCCAGTACGCAACAGACCACCCCATCGCAGTCGGCCAGGCCTGAGGAGGCACCAGCATGACCACTCACCACACCACCGCACGTTTCCGACGCATCGCCGCTGGGGCGAGCGTGCTGCTCACCCTGGGTGCGCTCACCGCCTGCTCCGGCAACGCCGGTGCCGAGAACTCGGACGGCACCACGACGCTCCGCTACCAGTCAGCGGCGGGCACCGTCGACGTGGTGCAGCTCGCCGACGCGCTGGGCTACCTGAAGGACATCAAGCTGGAGAAGAAGGGCGACGTCACCGGCGGACCGCAGTCGCTTCAGGCCCTGGTCAGTGACGACGTCGACATCGCGAGCAGCCCGTTCTTCGGCGCGACCGCGCAGCTCGTCGCCACCGGAGCGCCGATCAAGGCCGTGGTCTCGACGTACGGGTCGAGCGGTGACGTCAGTCAGTCGCTGGTCGTCCTCAAGGACTCGCCCGTCAAGTCCGCACGGGATCTGATCGGCAAGAAGGTCGCTGTCAACACCCTCGGCGCCAACTTCGAGGCAGTGCTCGACACCTGGTTCGAGAAGGAGGGGCTGACCGCGGACGAGATCAAGGACATCACCCTCGTCGTGCTGCCTCCGCTCAACACCGAGGAGGCGCTGCGCGCGGGTCAGATCGACGCCGCCTACCTGAGCAGCGGCCCTCTCCACGTCGCCGAGCAGCGCGGCGGCATCCGCACGGTCTTCAAGGACACCGACGTGATCGGCCCCTACAACGGCGGTGGCGCGGTGCTGCAGGAGCGGTTCCTCGATGCCAACCCGGATGCCGCCACCGAGATCACCACCGGCATCGCCAAGGCCGTCGAGTACATCAACTCGCACGAGCGCGACGAGGTGCTCAAGGTCTACGACGCCTGGCTGAAGGACAACGGCTACGGCGACTACGTCGAGGCCGTCGACGCGAACTGGCCCGGCAGCACCGGCGTGCCGACGCCGGACGCCTCCATCCGTGACCAGGACATCTCGCTGTGGCTGGACTGGCTCGGCAGCCGCGGTGACGTCGACCCCGACGACATCGAGCCCTCGGACGTCTACACCAACGACTTCAACGAGGAGGCCTCCTCATGAGCTCGCGCATCGAGCTGGACGGCGTACGCCAGACCTTCCTGGTCAAGGGCGCCGACGACAAGCGGCTCCGGGAGTTCGTGGCGCTCGACGACCTCGACCTCACCGTCGCCGCGGGCGAGCTGCTCACCGTCGTGGGCCCGAGCGGGTGCGGCAAGTCGACAGTGCTCGACCTGATCGCGGGCCTGAGTCAGCCGACGTCGGGCGAGGTTCGCGTGGACGACAAGGTCATCACCGGTCCCGGACTGGACCGCAGCGTCGTCTTCCAGCAGTACACCCTGCTGCCGTGGCGCACCGCGCAGGCGAACGTCGAGTTCGCGCTCGAGGCCCGCGGTGGTCTGCGCAAGGCGGAGCGGGCCGAGGTGGCGCGGGACTACCTCGAGCTGGTCGGCCTCACCGACTTCGCCGACCGGCTCCCCAGCGAGCTCTCGGGCGGGATGAAGCAGCGCGTCGCGATCGCACGGAGTCTCTGCTACGAGCCGGGCGTGCTGCTCATGGATGAACCGTTCGGTGCGCTGGACGCGCAGACCCGCGAGCGGCTCCAGGAGGAGCTGCTCGAGATCTGGCGACGCACCGGCACCACGATCGTCTTCATCACCCACGACATCGACGAGGCCGTCTTCCTCGGCCAGCGGGTGGCGGTGATGACCGGACGTCCCGGGCGGATCACCGAGACGATCACCATCGACCTCGACCGCTCGGTCGCCGCCGACGTCGACATCAGGGCCGGCCAGGAGTTCGCGGCGTACCGGCACCGGATCTGGAGCCTGCTGCGCCACCAGGCCGTCCGCCCCCAGCTGAGGGAGGTGCGTGGCGTTGCCTAGCTCGGTGATCGAGGAGAGCATCGAGGCTCGTCCCAACCCGCGTCAGGAGGCCGCCGCGGGCGTCAAGTCCGCACGGTCCCGATCGCGCAGCACCGGCACGTGGGTGCGCGGCCTGCTGGGCGTCCTGCTGCTCGCCGGGATCTGGGAGTTCGCCCCTCGGCTCGGCCTGGTCGACTCCTACTTCTTCCCGCCGCTGCACGTCGTGCTGCAGACCTGGTGGGAGATGGTCCGCGACGGCGAGATGTGGAAGCACACCAAGGCGAGCCTGATCCGGGCCGGAGTCGGGTTCGTGGCCGCGCTCGTGATCGCGATCCCGCTCGGTGCTGCGGTGGCGTGGTACCGCCCGGTGCGTGAGCTGCTCACGCCGATCATGGAGTTCTTCCGCAACACGGCCGCCCTGGCCCTGCTGCCGGTCTTCACCCTGGTGCTCGGCATCGGCGAGCTGTCGAAGATCGCGATCGTCTTCTACGCCTGCTTCTTCCCGATCCTGCTCAGCACGATCGCGGGCGTGGCGACGGTGGACCCCCAGCTGTTGCGGTCGGCGCGGGTGCTCGGGCTGTCGCCGGCAGCGACCTTCCGCAAGGTGGTGTTCCCTGCCGCGATCCCGACCATCTTCACCGGGATCCGGATCTCGGGTGCTGCCGCGATCCTGGTGCTGATCGCCGCCGAGATGGTGGGCGCCAACGCCGGCCTGGGCTTCCTGATCAACTACGCCCAGTTCAACTTCCTGATCCCGAAGATGTACGCCGCGATCCTGATGACGTCGATGCTCGGCCTCGCGGTCAACTACGGGTTGGTCGCGTTGGAGAGGCGGTTCTCGAGGTGGCGCGTCTGAGACCGCCGTGACGGAGGCCGACCGGGTGGGTGTGGAATGTCCTCATGCCGCTGTACGAGTTCGAGGGCAAGCGCCCGAGCGTCCACCCCGAGGCCTTCGTCGCGCCGACCGCGACCCTGATCGGCGACGTGACCGTCGGAGCCGGCGCGAGCATCTGGTACGGCGTCGTGCTCCGCGCCGACATCTGCACGATCGTGATCGGCGCGGGCGCCAACATCCAGGACAACTCGGTCCTGCACGCAGCACCCGGCACCAGCCTGGTGATCGGCGCCAACTCGACCGTCGGCCACGGCTGCGTCGTGCACTGCGCCGAGGTCGGCGAGCAGGCGCTGATCGGCAACGGCTCGACGCTCCTCGACGGCGCGAAGGTCGGCCCGCGCACCCTGGTCGCGGCCGGGTCCGTGGTCACGCCCGGTACCGAGATCCCGGGTGGGATGGTCGCCGCCGGCATCCCGGCCAAGCCGACCAAGCCGATCGAGGGCACGTCGTCGGAGTTCTGGATCGAGCACAACCCGCCGTACTACCAGGAGCTCGCGCAGCGCCACCGCCTCGGAGCCCCCGAGGTCCAGGAACTGTCGTAGGCGAGGATGGGTGCATGCCGCAGCCGACCTCCTGGTTCTCCTCGCCCGCCGACGCTGTCGACCGCCTGGCGGGGGTCGGCTACCTCGCCGACCATGCGACCGCGACGACGGCGTACCTCGCCGGTGCGCTGGAGAAGCCGATGCTCGTCGAGGGTCCGGCCGGGGTCGGCAAGACCGAGCTGGCCAAGGCGGTCGCCAAGGTCACGGGCGCCGAGCTGGTCCGGCTGCAGTGCTACGAGGGACTCGACGAGGCGCGCGCGCTCTACGAGTGGAACTACAAGAAGCAGCTGCTGCGCATCCAGTCCTCGCAGGGCGACGACCAGACCTGGTCGGAGACCCATGACGACATCTTCACCGACGAGTTCCTGCTCACCAGGCCGCTGCTGACCGCGATCCGGCGCGACGAGCCGACGGTGCTGCTGATCGACGAGGTCGACAAGACCGACGTCGAGGTCGAGGGCCTGTTGCTCGAGGTGCTCTCCGACTTCCAGGTCACCATCCCCGAGCTCGGCACGGTCTCCGCCATCCGCCGCCCCTTCGTGGTGCTCACCTCCAACGCGACCCGCGAGCTGTCCGAGGCCGTGAAGCGGCGCTGCCTCTACCTGCACCTCGACTACCCCGATGCCGAGCGTGAGAAGGAGATCGTCACCTCCCAGGTCCCCGATCTCGACGACCTGGTGGCTGGTCAGCTGGTGTCGACCGTCGGCCGGCTCCGCGACCTCGACCTGAAGAAGGCGCCCTCGATCGCGGAGTCGGTCGACTGGGCTCGCACCCTGGTGGCGCTGGAGATCGGCGAGCTCGACGAGAAGGCCGTCGCCGACACCCTGGGCGTCGTGCTCAAGCACTCCTCCGACCACACCCGCGCGATCAAGGAGCTCCGACTCCGGTCATGAGCGGCCTCGTCGATCGGCACATCTCCTTCCTGGAGGCGCTGCGTGCCGCCGGGCTGTCGGTGTCGCTCGCCGAGGACCTGGACGCCGTCGCCGCCCTGAGCGCGCTCGACTGGGACGACCGCTCGACGGTGCACGCCGGGTACGCCGCCACGCTGCTCAAGAAGCAGTCGCAGCGGCCGACCTTCGACGCGCTCTTCGACCTCTACTTCCCGCGGATGATCGGCGAGGGGGTCGGGCGGGAGCGCGACGAGGACACCGACGAGTCGGGCGCCCGTGACAACGCCGCCGCGCTGGCGAGCTTCCGCGAGCAGCTGCTCGACGCGATCGCCGAGGGTGACCAGCAGACGCTGACGGAGCTGGCGGCCGAGATGGTCGCGCGGTTCGGGGCGATGCCGGGTCGCGGACCGGGGCTGTCGTCGTGGTCGGCCTACACCGCGTTGCAGCGGGTCGCACCGTCCGAGCTGGTCGACAAGATCGTCGCCGCGCTCCTGGCCGAGGGTCGCGTCGACGACGAGGCACGACGTGAGGCCGGGCGCCGCGTGGGCCAGTTCACCTCGATGGTCGAGGCCGACGCGCGTCGCCGGATCGCCGAGGAGAAGGGGCCGGAGCACGTCGCGAACGTCGCGATCCGTCCCACCATCGACCGGCTCGACTTCATGGCCGCTCGCAAGTCCGACCTCGAGGAGATGCGGCGCGAGATCTACCCGCTGGCCCGTCGGCTGGCGACCCGGCTCACCCAGGAGCACCATGCGCGCAGGCGCGGACCGCTCGACTTCCGCCGTACGGTCCGGGCCTCGATGTCGACCGGCGGCGTCCCGATGGTCACCCACCACAAGCCGAAGCGCCCGCACCGCACCGAGCTGGTCGTGCTCTGCGACGTCAGCGGATCGGTCGCCAACTTCGCGCAGTTCACGCTGCTGCTGGCCTATGCCCTGCGCGACCAGTTCGAGAAGGTCCGGGCCTTCACCTTCATCGACCACGTGCACGAGGTCACCGACCTCTTCCGGCCCGGCGCGGACCTGGCCGACGTGATGACCGACCTCGCCGCCAGCACCTCCCAGGCAGCCCTCTGGGGACGCACCAACTACGGCCGGGCGCTGGTGAAGTTCGAGGAGCAGTACGCCGACGCGCTCGGCCCGAAGTCGTCCCTGCTGATCCTCGGCGACGCACGCTCCAACTACGCCGACCTGCAGCTCGACGTGCTCACCCGGCTGGCGGGCTCGGCGCGGCACGCATGGTGGCTCAACCCCGAGCACCGTCGCCACTGGGACACCGGCGACTCCGTGGCCACCCGCTACGGCGCGGTGGTGCCGATGGTGGAGTGCCGCAACCTCACCCAGCTCGGCGAGTTCGTGCACGACATCTTGTAGCCGGTCCTGCGAGGATGGCCCGGTGCGTCGCGCCGTGGCTCCTCTGCTCGCGGTCACGGTGGCGATGGTGCTCGCCGACTCCGCGATCGTGACGCTCGCGCTGCCCAACATCCTGGTGGAGCTGGATGCCACCGTCGCGCAGGTCGCGTGGGTCCTGATCTCGTTCAACCTGGTGTTGGGCCTCGTGGCTGTGCCGGCGGCGGTGCTGTTCGACCGGGCCCGGCCGTCCGTCTTCACGGCCGTCGGGATCGCGGTGTTCGCCGGCGCCTCGGCATCCTGCGCGGCGGCCGGTTCGATCGATGTGCTGATCGCGGCTCGGTGCGTGCAGGCGCTCGGAGGTGCGTTGGCGCTGGTCGGGTGCCTGGAGCTGATGGTCGCGGAGTGGGGTGAGCGTCGCGGACTCGCGGTCTGGATCACGGCCGGCGTGGTCGGCACGGCCACCGGACCGGTCGCCGGCGGGCTGCTCACGGAGGCGGTCTCGTGGCAGGCGATCTTCGTGGTCCAGGTGCCGGTCGCCGTACTGGCGGTGCCCGCTGCGCTCGCTGTCCGCGCCGTACCAGCGTTCACGCCGGACCGACATCGCCCGGCGATCCGTCCCAACCTGACCCTGGCCCTGCTGTCGGCAGCACTCACGGCGGCGCTGTTCCTGATGGTCCTGCTCCTGGTCCAGGGTTGGCAGCACAGCCCGGCGACCGCGGCGCTGACGGTGTCCATCGTGCCGATCGCGGCCCTCGCCTCACGTCCGATCAGCCGCCTCCTGCAACCGCCACGCGAGGTGGAGGTCGCGGTGGGCTGCTTCCTCATCGCCGGGGGACTGGTCGGGCTCGCGCTCCTGCCCTCGGCCGAGCTCGTGTGGACGATCGCGCCCCAGGCGCTGGTGGGGCTCGGGCTGGGGCTGACGGTCGACCAGCTCACGACCCAGGCGATGGAGATGCGCCTGCCGAGAGCTCAGCACGCGGGGTGGACCATCAGCGCACGCCATATCGGTGTCGTCGTCGGACTGGCGATCCTGACCCCGGTGTTCACCACTGATCTGCAAGATGCCCAGGTCCCCGCCCAGGAGGCGATCACGGCCCTGGTGCTCGACGCCCCGCTGCTTCCAGAGGACAAGATCGCGATCGCGCGATCGCTCGGGGGCCAGCTCACGCAGCAGCAGGGTCAGATCCCCGACCTGCACAGCGCCTTCGCGACCTTGGACCTCGACCCCGACGAGCGTCCCGCTGCGGCCGACCTCGAGCGCGACCTCGATGCCCAGCTGGAGCGCGCCGCGACGCGAGCGTTCCGCGACTCGTTCCTCATCGGGGCCGGCCTCGCTCTCCTGGCCCTGCTCACCGTGATCGTGCCTCGACGGCGGGCGACGTCATGAGCCGACGGGTTCATCCAGCGATCATGCCGGCAGCCGCCCTCGCCCTGGTCGGTGGAGTGCTGGCGGTGCAGCTCGCCGCCGGAGGGGCGACCTACGAACCACTCCAGCCGGCCGATCCCTGTGCGACGCGGCCGGTCGCCTCGCAGGCCGACGGCATCGACGGCCTCACCGAGCGCCTCGTGCTTCTCGGCATCGACAACGCCGCGTGCAGCCTGCACGTCAGTCGCGAGGCGCTCACGCTGGAGCTCGCCCAACCCGGTGCCCGCACCGACGCGGAGATCGATGCCCTGCAGGAGGGCCTGTCGTCCGCGGTCCTGCAGATGAAGGACGAGGGGTCATTGCCGCCCGCCTCGGAGCTGGTCGACGACGCTCTGGACTCCGCCGAGCTCAACGGCCTCCTCGAGGCGGCGATCCGCGCGCTCCCGGACTCCGTGGTCAACGCGGTCCTGAAGACCGACGACGTCCTCATCCGTACGATCGACGACCTCGACCTGCACGCCCTCCTGGCGAACCTCGACAACGAGGACGACCTCAACGCCCAGCTCGACACCGCGGTCACCCAGGCGGTCAAGGACTCGCTCCTCGCCCGGCTCGACGACCTGCTGTGAGGCCGGGCGTCCCACCCCCGCTCCCCTCTGCTCAGCGGTCCCGGACGATCTGGAAGACCTGGCTGGAGATGGTGGGCGCGACCGAGCCCGGGTTGGCGAGGAAGCCGTGGCTGCGCAGGCTGTCGAGCTGTTCGGTGATTGCTGGGTCGTCGCTCGAGTCGACCGCGAGCGCGCCGTCGAGGTAGTGCCCGTAGCCGTGGCTGTCCACCAGCCCGGTGGAGCCCTCGTCGAAGGTGACAGTGACCTGTTCGCGGGAGTCTGGGTTGGGCGCGCCGTCGGTGAGGGGGACGATGTCGCCGCGGTGCTCGAGCGAGAGCACGTGGCTACCGCTCGGGAAGCCGTCGACCTGCGCCGTGGGCGACCCGGCGGTGACGACGTTGGTGATCGTGAAGTCGCTGCCCCGCGCGAGCATCGCGGCCGCGGCCATCCCGCCCTGGGAGTGGCCGACCAGGAGCACGGCATCGCCGGGATGGATGTGCGCCTGCGGCCATCGCGTCGAGGATGCCGCGCTCGTAGACCGTCGCCTCGCCACCGATGTTGCGGAAGTTGGTGCCGGCGTCGCGCACGTCCTGGTCCTGCTCCCACGGCACGGTGGTCAGGTCATCGGTGCCGGGCAGGTAGACGACGTGGCGAGCGTGGTCGGTGCCGGCGTCGTACGACTGGATCTCGATGGTGCCGTTGTCTGCCGAGCCGGGGTCCGGAGACAGTGCGGCCACCTCGCGGAGGTGGCCGAGGAGGGTGGCGAGACTCCTCGGCTGGACGCCGCTCGACGGTACGTCGAGGTCGGGGCGGCCGGTGATGCGCGCGGTGCCGTCGGCGTACAGGCCACCGAGCAGGCGGGCCCCGCTTCTGTTGTCGCGGATCAGCGAGCCGGCGCCGAGCAGGCCGCTGAGCAGGCCGCCGCCACCGTTGAACGCGTGCTGCACCAGGCCGGGATGGTCGAGCAGCCACTGCTCCACCTCGCCGCCGAGCCGTGCCTGCAGCTCGGGAGGCAGGTCACGGTGGCCGACGTACACGATCGGAAGGAGCACCGGCACGAAGGCCCGCAGTGCAGCGCCGGCCAGGTAGCCGAGCTGACGGTCGAGCTCGTCGATGGCGCGGTCGGCCGAGTCGTCGGCCAGCTCGAGGGCGGCGAGCGCCGCTCTGATGGCGAGCGCGTCGGCCTCCCACCCGCAGGACTCGACGAGGAGCCCGTCGGCGCCGGTCGTCGCGGCCATCACGGCGTGCTCGGCCTCGGCGAAGGTCAGCGGCGCGAGCGGCGCCGACGAGAGCAGGTCGGGGTCGACGAGCACGCGCGCACCGAGGGCGGCCCAGCCACGCAGCAGGTCGCCGGCCGAGTCGTACGTCGTGGCGAGCGTCGCGGACCGCGTCGTACGTCGCCGCCAGCCCGCCGACGCCACCGGTGACCGAGGTGATCCGGCCGGGCTCGCGGTGCCCGGTGACCGGGCTCATCGGAACAGCTCGACGACGTCGTCGACGACGTCGCCCACCAGGCCCGTGACCGCGTCGACCGCGCTCGCATGTCGTTCGAGCGCGTCGGCGGCGTCGTCGTGCAGCGCGGCGGTCCGGTCCAGGGCGGCAGCGCGCTGGCGGGTGTGCCAGCGCATCGCGTCGGCGGCCAGCCCCTCCCAGGCGGTGGCGTCGGCACGGGCGACCAGGCGGCCGGCCTCGGCTCGGATCTCGGTCGGCCCGGACGCGCAGGGCGACAGCATGGGCCCGGATGGCGCTGGTGTCGGCGAACATACGAGGAGGCTCGCCGGGCGTGCGGTGTGGAGAAACGTCAGCGGTGGAGCGCTGTGGACAGCCTCTCCAGCGCTGTCCTCGATCTCGCCGCCCGGACCAGCGAAGCTGAGCCGGATGAACCGGCCGCCGTCGACGGTGTCGAAGTCGATCCCCGGTGCGACCGCGACACCCGTCGAGGCCAGCAGCTCGTGGCAGAACCGCATCGTGTCGTCGGTCAGGTGGCCGACGTCGGCGTACACGTAGAACGCGCCGTCGGCCGGCGCCAGCTCGGTGATCCCCAGGCGGGGCAGGCCGTCGAGGAGCACCCGTCGGTTGTCGGCATAGCGGCGCACGTGGCCGTCGAGCTCGTCGTACGACGCGTCGCTGAAGGCCGCGAGGCCGGCCCACTGCGCGAGCACCGGTGGGCAGATCGTGAAGTTGCCGGTGAGGATGTCGACCGCACGACGCAGCCGTTCGGGCACCAGCATCCAGCCGATCCGCCAGCCGGTCATGGAGAAGTACTTGGAGAAGCTGGAGAAGACGACGGCCTCGCGGCTCGTCTCCCACGCGCTGCGCGCCAGGTGCGCTCCGCCGATCAGGGGGGCGTACTCGATGCCGTGGTAGATCTCGTCGCTGATCAGCTGGATCTGCTGCTCCTCGCAGTACGTCGCCAGTGCGGCGCAGCTCGCTCGGGAGCAGCATGGTGCCGGTCGGGTTGGCCGGGCTGGCGACGACCAGGCCCTTGATGGCGCCCCCGGCCTGAGCCTGCTCGAGCTGCTCGACGGTCGGCTGGAAGCGGGTCTCGGGACCGGTCGGGATCTCCACGACCTCGCAGCCGAGCGCGGCCAGCACGTTGCGGTAGCAGGGGTAGCCGGGGCGGGCCATCGCCACCCGGTCGCCCACCTCGAACGCCGCCAGGAACGCCAGCAGGAACCCGCCGCTGCTGCCGGTCGTCACGATCACCTCGTCGGGGCCCACCTCGATCCCGTGCATGCGCTGGTGGTGCGCGGCGATCGCCTCGCGCAGCTCGAGCACCCCGGCCGCTGGGGTGTAGCCCATCGGGTCGCCCGAGTCGAGCAGCCGCTTGGCCTCCTCGCGGACCGGGAGCGGAGCGCCGGTCATCGGCTGCCCGGCCAGCAGGTTGAGCAGGTCGCCGTGCGTGCGCTGGCGTGTGGTCGCCGCTGCCAGCAGGTCCATCACGTGGAAGGGCGGGACGTTCGCTCGGCTGGCCACCTGGAACCGGTTGGTCATGGGGGGAGCGTACGGGTGAGGCGGGTTTCCCCGGGCGCACCGGGGAAACCGCACGACACGCCGATGACAACGGCGTGTCGGCGGGTTTCCCCGGTCAGCCGGGGAAACCCGCAGCGTGCCGGCCAGCCCGACGGCCGAAGAACGACCCCTCGCCGAGCTGGGTCCCGGAGCAGTAGCCCTTGCCGTCCTGGGCCAGGTTGGAGGCGCACGCACCGGCGGCGTAGAGACCGCTCGACGACCGAGTCGTCGGGGCGGACGACCTCGCCGTCGACCGACACCCGGATGCCGCCGAGGGTGAAGCCCGCGTACATCGCCTTGCCGAGCCGCAGGTCGAAGACCGCCCACGGCCCGGTGCCCTGCGGCGACGAGCCACTCGGCGCCCTTGTGGAAGTCGAGGTCCTCGCCGGCGGCGGCCATCTCGTTGTAGCGGTCCAGCGACTTCGCGACCGAGCCGGCGGGCAGCTCGAGGGCCGTCTCCAGCTCCTCGATCGTCTCGTAGCCGTCGATCAGCGGCACCAGCGGGAACTTGGGGTACTCGACGTGCTCGCTGTCGACGATCAGGTACGCCGCGTGGTCGGGCTGCTCCATCACGAACTGCGACGTGCGCGAGTGGTAGCAGTCCTCCGCGACGAAGCGCTGCCCGTCCTGGTTGACCAGGATCCCGCTGATCAGCGCGGACGGCGGGTAGATCGGCGCCGTGATGAACGGCTCCTCCATGTGCTTGAGCTCCGCGCCGACCGACTGGCCGAGGCGGATGCCGAGCCCGTCGTCGTACGTCGAGCCCAGGGTGAAGAGCTTGGAGCCGAGCGACGGGCGTGTACGTCGCGACCATGTCGGGGTTCATCACGAAGCCACCGGCCGCGACGATGACGGCCGAGGACGCGACGTACCCGGTCTGCTCGAAGGACTTCCAGGCGACCCCGACGACCGCGCCGTCCCCGTCGGTCGAGCCCGTCGAGACCACCAGGTTGGTCACGCCGGTCTCGTAGCGGACCTCGACCCCGGCCTCCTCGACCTTCGCTGCGCACCAGGTCCATCACCATCTTGGTGCCCTCGGTGTCGCCCGCGACCGGGACCTTGTGGCCGCGTGGCGCCGGCACCGCCTCCTGCTTGAAGGGCCAGACCTTCTCGTTGCCGGTGAACATCAGCCCCTGCGTGCCGGGCTGGATCACCGCCTTCTCGGGGTAGTACGAGCGCTCGAACTCGAAGCCCAGCGCCTCGAGCCACTCGAAGTGCTCGACCGAGCCGTCGCAGTAGGCGCGGATCTTGTCGTGCTCGGGCTGCTTGGACACGGCCACGAGGTACTTGTACATCTCCTCGGCCGAGTCCGCGTGCCCGGTCGCCGTCTGCACGGCCGTCCCGCCGCCGAGGTAGAAGTGGCCGCCCGACATGGAGGACGTGCCGCCGTGGACGGCCGCCTTCTCCAGCAGGAGCACCCGGGCGCCGGCCCTGGCCGCCTCGAGGGCGGCACACCCGCCGGCGATGCCGAAACCGACCACGATCACGTCGTACGTCGGGGTGTCTGCGTCCAGCACCGTGGCCGGGAGGACGTCGGGAACTGCGGTGCCCTTGCTCATGGCGCAAATCTAGAACATGTTGCAGTTTTGTGCGATGCCGGGACCGCTAGACTGCGGTCTCGCCGCCCCGACGATCGCCGAGGTGACCCGTGTCGTTCGACGTCCACCAGCTCGACACGTTCGTGCTGGTGGGCTCTGCGGTCACGTTGCTCGCGATCCTCGCGGTCCGCCTCTCGTCACGGGCCGGCCTCCCGAGCCTGCTGATCTACCTGCTCATGGGCGTCGCCCTCGGCGAGTCCGGCGCGGGCATCCACTTCTCGGACGCCGAGGTCGCCCACTCCCTCGGGTTCCTGGCCCTGGCGATCATCCTGGCCGAGGGTGGTCTGACCACGACCTGGAGCGAGGTCAAGCCGTCGATGCGGCTGGGTCTGTCGCTGGCGACGATCGGGGTCGCGGTCTCGGTCACCGTCGTCGCCCTCGGCGCCCACTACGTGCTCGGTCTCCCGTGGGAGCTCGCCGGTCCTGCTCGGCGCGGTCACCTCGCCGACGGACGCAGCGGCGGTGTTCTCCGTCCTTCGGGTCGTCCCGCTGCCCAAGAGGCTGATCGGCGTGCTCGAGGCCGAGTCGGGCCTCAACGACGCCCCGACCGTCGTCCTGGTGACCCTGGTGTCGACGGGCGCGGCCGCCGAGCACGGTGTGTTCGCGATGTTCGGCATCGTCGTCTACGAGCTCCTGGTCGGTACGGCGATCGGCCTCGCCGCCGGCTTCGGTGGTGCCTGGGTGATGCGCCGGGCAGCCCTTCCGTCCTCCGGTCTCTATCCGCTCGCCGTGCTGACCTTCACCTTCCTCGCGTACGGCGCCTCCGCGTTCGTGCACGGGTCCGGCTTCGCGGCCGTGTACGTCGCAGCGCTGGTGCTCGGCAACATGGAGCTCCCGCACCGCGCGGCCACGCGCTCCTTCGCCGAAGGTGTCGCCTGGCTCGCGCAGATCGGGCTCTTCGTGATGCTCGGACTGCTGCTCTCACCCGACCGGATCACGCTGGGCAACGTCGGGCTCGCGATCGCGGCCGGACTGATCCTCACCCTGGTCGCGAGACCGCTGTCGGTCGCTCGTCAGCGCGGTCATCCAACCGATGCCCTGGCGCGAGCTGGCGCTTCATCTCGTGGGCCGGCCTGCGCGGCGCGGTCCCGATCGTGCTCACGACCATCCCGCTCGCCGAGGACGTCGACGGTGCCGAGCCCAGCTCTTCGACGTCGTCTTCGTGATGGTCGTGCTCTACACCCTGCTCACCGGCCCGACGCCTGCCGCTCGTCGCGCGGGTGCTCAAGGTGGCCCGGCGCTCCGAGCCGCGCGGACTCGAGATGGAGGCGGCACCGCTCGAACGCGTGGCGGCCGACCTGCTGCAGGTCACCATCAGCCCGGTCTCGAAGATGCACGGCGTCGAGGTCGGCGAGCTCCGGCTGCCGCAGGGGGCGTCGGTCTCGATGGTCGTCCGCGACGACCAGACCCTGGTGCCGGAGCGGCGCACCGTCCTGCGCCACGGCGACGACCTGCTCGTCGTCACGCCGCGCAAGCTGCGCGAGCAGACCGAGGAGCGGCTGCGCCAGGTCAGCGAGCACGGCCGGCTGGCCCAGTGGCTCGGCGACAAGCCCGGCCGGCGTGAACCGTAGCCGCTAGGCGACCGGCGGGCTGCAGATCTGGGCGTCGGACTTCGCGACCACTGCGCGCTTGCCCTTGACCAGGTCCTCGAACCCGTCGCCGACCACCACGGTCACGCCGGAGCCCGGGGCCGATCGCTTCTCGATGACGACCTTGGGTCCGAGCCGGCTGGCGACCAGTCGGACCGCCGGGCTGTCGGGATCCTTGGTCCAGATCGCGCACCTTGGTGACGCCGCCGCTGACGTCACCACTGGTGCCCTCGGCGAATCCGACGTCCGTGAGCAGCTGCATGCTGCGGGCGGCCAGGCCCGCCCGAGTGCTGGCGTTGTAGACGCTGACAGTGACCTGCTGGGGGTAGACCTTGTCGCCTGCGGCGACGCTCGTCGACACGCAGACCGGGCTCTCCGCCTTCGCGGGCAGCGGCTTGGTCGTGGCGTGCCAGCCCCAGAGAGCTCCGACGGCGAGCAGGGCGCACAGCACGGCCAACGTCGCGGCAGTCCGGGCGCCCTGGCTCATCAACCCTCGATCGCGTGGACGCGCGCGTGGACGATGTTGCGTTGGTGCAGGGCGGCGCGCAGTGCCCGGTGCAGGCCGTCCTCGAGGTAGTACTCACCGCGCCACTCGACCACGTGGGCGAACAGGTCTCCGTAGAACGTCGAGTCCTCGTCGAGGAGGGCGGCGAGCTGGAGCGTGTCCTTGGTGGTGACCAGCTGGTCCAGGCGAACCTGGCGTGGCGGTACGGCGGCCCAAGCCCGGGACGAGAGTCCGTGATCGGGATAGGGCCTCCCATCACCGACGCGCTTGAAGATCACGCCGCGACTATAACGACGTACCCCTCGTCCCTGCTTCCCTCAGCGGGGTCAGGCAGTCCAGCGCACGGCATCGTCGAAGTGATCGGCCAGCGCGTGCACGCCGCGCAGGTCGGTGCGCTCGTCCATCAGCGAGGTGAGCGCCTGAGCGTGCCGGGTGCGCAGCTCGGCGCGCACCTCCCGCAGCCGGTCGATCTCGAGCTCCGGGCTCGTGGTGTTGTCCATGACTGCCTCCCATGACGGTGTGTTCGGTGTCCCGGAGCCACGCGGTGGCTCCCTGACCTCAAGAGTGCGCCGCCAACATCGCCGGGAGGTTGACCCACTGTTACGAGCAGGTCAAAGGTTCGGCTGTCGTCGGGGTCAAAACTGCAATACGTTCTAGTTTTGTGGACGACATCACCGCGATCAGCCAGCTGAAGTACCGCTACCTCCGCACCCTCGACACCAAGCAGTGGGACGAGTTCGCCGACTGCTTCGTGCCCGAGGCGACCGGCGACTACAACGGCCTGGAGTTCTCCGACCGGGCCGCGCTCGTGGCGTACATGAAGGAGAACCTGGGGGAGGGGTTCCTGACCATGCACCAGGTCCACCACCCGGAGATCGCCGTCGACGGCGACACCGCCACGGCTCGGTGGTACCTGCAGGACAAGGTGATCGTCCCGGCCTTCCAGTTCATGCTCGAGGGTGCGGCGTTCTACTCCGATCGCTACGTGCGCACGGCCGACGGCTGGCGGGTGTCCCACACCGGCTACCGGCGTACGTTCGAGATCACCTACAACCTGGCCGACCTGCCCGGCACCAAGGTCAACGGCCCGGGCGAGCACACCCACGTCTGAGGATCACAGGGTCGGCTCGGACCACGCCATCTGCACGACCTCGACGCCACGGTCGCGGGTGACCAGCCGACCGCGGCCAGGAGGTGCGGGCAGCGGCTTCTGGTTGCCGAGGAGCGGACCTTCGTCGGGACTGCCGGACAGCAGCAGGCCCGGCATCGCGAGGTCGCGCAGCGACTGGATCACCGGCTCGTAGAGCGCCCGGGACGCGCCGCCTGAGCGGCGCGCGACCACGAGGTGCAGGCCGACGTCGCGAGCCTGGGCGAGCAACGGGGTCAGCGCCTGGACCGGCGAGCTCTGCTGGGTGGCGACCAGGTCGTAGTCGTCGACCAGCACGAAGACCTCGGCGCCCTGCCACCAGCTCCGGTTGCGGAGCTGGTCGGGGGTCACGTCGGGCCCGGGGATCCGGCTCTCGAGGTAGGACGCCAGGTCGCCCAGCGCCGGCTGGGCCTGGGTGCTGGAGGTGAGGTAGTTGAGCAGGTACTCCTCCGGCACCTCGCCGAGCATCGAGCGGCGGTAGTCGACGACCACCAGCTGCGCCTCCTGCGGTGAGCGGGTGCGCATGATCTCGTGGGCGTAGGACCGGAGAACGGCGCTCTTGCCGGACTGGCCGTCCCCGAAGATCAGCAGGTGCGGCTCGGCGTCGACGTCGAGCGACACCGCGCCGAGGTCCTTCTCGTTGAGGCCGACCAGCAGCCGGCGGTCGTCGTCGGCCGGCGCGGTGAGCTCGCGGATCGCGGTGAGCTCGATCCGCTCGGGGAGCAGGCGGAGCTTGGGGCCGGTAGGCCCGCCCCACGCCGCCGAGATCTGCTTGATCAGGTCCCCGGCGCCATCGCCGATGGTCTCGGCGTCGACGCGGCCGTCGATCCGGGGCATGGCGGCGAGGAAGTGCAGCTTGTTGTGCACGAGCCCGCGACCGGGTCGACCGGTCGGCACCAGCGCCGCGATCTTTCGGTCGATCTCGGAGTCCATCGGGTCACCGAGACGCAGCTCGAGGCGGGTGCCGAACTGGTCGCGCATGGCAGCGCGGAAGTCTGCCCAGCGCGCGGCCCCGACGATCAGGTGCAGGCCGAAGGTGAGCCCACGCGAGGCCAGCTGCTGGATCTCCCCCTCGAGGTCGTCGAAGTCCGCGCGGAGCGTGCTCCAGCCGTCGATGACGAGGAAGACGTCGCCGTAGCCGTCATCGGCCCGACCGGCCGTGCGCCGGGACCGGTAGGTCTCGATCGAGTCGATCCCGTTGGCGCGGAAGTACGCCTCGCGCCGGTCCACGACGCCCTGCACCTCGGCGACGATCCGGCGTACGACGTCGGGCTCGGAGCGGGTGCCGACGCCAGCGACGTGCGGGAGCTCGGTGAAGGGCGAGAACGTGCCGCCGCCGAAGTCGAGCACGAAGAACTGCGACTCCTGCGGGGTCGTGGTCAGCGACATGCTGGCGACGATCGTGCGGAGCAGGGTGCTCTTGCCGCTGCGTGGACCGCCGACGGCGGCGACGTGACCCGAAGCCCCGCCCAGGTCGACGGTCAAGGTGTCGCGGCGCTGCTCGCGCGGTCGGTCGACGGTGCCGAGCGGGACGATGAGGCCCCCCAGCCGACGCCACTGCGGGGAGACCAGGCCGAGGTGCGGGTCGGACGTCAGGTCCGGCATCAGGTCGTCGAGGGTGTCGGGAACGTCGAGGGGCGGCAACCAGACCTGGTGCGCGGCCGGGCCGTGGTCGCGCATGTGCTCGACCGCGATGTCGAGCAGCGTCTCCGACTCGCCCGGACCGGGCTCCAGGACGACCGGCTCCGGATCGGGTTCGGCGACCTCGAGGCTCTGGACCTCGGAGATGGTGAACGGGAGGATGCCGCGCACGTGTCCCACCTCGTCGCGCCGTACCCGCACCCGGCCGGCGGGCGGCCCGGAGACGTAGGCCGCCTTGAACCGCAGCATCGTGGAGGGGTCGGGCTTGAGGTACCCGAGACCCGGGTCGGCCGGCAGCTCGTAGGCGTCGGGTACGCCGAGAACCGCTCGCGACTCGGTCGCGCTGAAGGTGCGCAGGCCGACCCGGTAGGACAGGTGTGACTCGAGCCCCCGCAGCCGGCCCTCCTCGAGTCGCTGCGAGGCGAGCAGCAGGTGCAGGCCGAGCGAGCGACCGAGCCGCCCGATCGCCACGAAGAGGTCGATGAACTCGGGCTTGGCCGACAGCATCTCGGAGAACTCGTCGACCACGACGAAGAGCGACGGCATCGGGGCGAGGTCCTCACCGCCGACGCGGGCCTTCTCGTAGTCGCGGATCGAGGCGAAGTTGCCCGCCTCGCGCAGCAGCTCCTGACGGCGCACCATCTCACCGGACAGGGCGTCCTGCATCCGGTCGACCAGGGTGAGCTCCTGGGCCAGGTTGGTGATGACGGCGGAGACGTGTGGCAGGTCGGACATCCCGGCGAACGTCGCACCACCCTTGAAGTCGACGAGCACCATGTTCAGCTGTTCGGGGGAGTGCGTCATCGCCAGGCCGAGGACCAGGGTGCGGAGGAACTCGGACTTGCCCGAGCCGGTCGCGCCGATGACCAGACCGTGCGGGCCCATGCCCTGCTGGGCGGACTCCTTGATGTCGAGGTGGACGAGCGACCCACCCTCCCCGAGGCCGATCGGGACGCGCAGGCGGTCGCGGGCCGGGCGGGGACGCCAGGCGCGGCTCGGGTCGAGCGTGTGCACGTCGCCGAGCGCGAGCAGCTCCATGAAGTCGGTGGGACCGGCGATCTCGCCACTGCTGGTGTCGACCGCTCCGGCAGCGACCGTGTGCATCGGGGCCAGCCGCCGCGCGAACGCCTCGGCGGTCGCGATCGGGCACTGGTCGGCTCGAGCCCGGATCGGCTCCTCGCGCAGCCGGAGGGCCAGCAGCGGGTAACGCCCGTCGGTCGTGGCCTCTCCGTCGAGCTGGAGGCGCAGGCGGGTCGAGTCCTCGAGCTCGTCCCACCGGGCCGGGAGGTCGAGCAGGGTCACCCCGTGGAGGCCATCGGGCGGGATGACGTGGTTGCCGGGCGGCAGCTCGCCGCCGTCGATGACGAGAAGGAGGTGCGGGGTCGGCGGCCGCTCGTCGGCGCCGAACCGGGGACGCTCGCTGAGGTCGGGCGGCAGCAGCGCGGCGAGGTCGGCCAGCGAGGTCGACACCATCCGCATCGGCCCGACCGCGTCCGACTGCTGGGCGCTCTGGGCATGCGGCAGCCACTTCACCCAGTCCCAGTGGGCGAGATTGTGCTCGGACGCCAGCACGGCGACCACCAGGTTCTCGGGGGAGTGGAACGCCGTGGCCGAGCAGATCAACGAGCGGGCCAAGGAGCGCGCCGGCTCCTCGGCACCACAGACCTCCAGCCGGTCGAAGGCGCGCAGGTCGATGGATGCGGGCAGGTCCGGCTGGAGACGGTGCACGACGAGCAGCCGGTGCAGCGCGGACGCGGCGGCCGGGTCGACCTGGTCGATGGGTGTGCTCTCCGGTGGGACCAGCTCGAGGGCGAGCGGCTGTGCGCAGACGCCGTACCGGACCTGCATGAAGCCCGGGTCGTTCGAGCCGTGCTCCCAGACCCGGGACCGTTCCTCGGCGAGCGCCGGAAGGGCGGACGGGTCGGGGTGGTGCCAGGTGAGCGCACGGCGCTGCTGGGCAGCGGCCTCACGGGCCACCTTCCGAACGTTGGCGAGGTAACGGAGATATTCGGTGCGCGACCCGGTGACCTGCTGGTTGCGCTGCTTGCGCTGCCGATCGATCTGGACGATCACGAATCCGAGGGTCGCGAAGAGGAACATGCCGGCAGCGATCAGCCCGCGCCCGCCGTTCGACTTGCCCATCGTCGCCACGAGCACGATCGAACCGAGGCTGCCGAGCATCGGGATGGCGTTCATGAGCACGCCGCTGGCGCCCTCGTTCGGCTCGATCTGAGGCGGAGGTTGGAGCTCGATCCGGCCGGACGGCATCTCCGGCTCGTCGAGCCGCGTCCCGCGCAGTGTCGTCAACGTCCCCTCCTGGTGGTCACGAGGAGCAACTACCCCCTGCGAGGGTGGTTGACGCCTCCCTGGTTGGGGGAAGGTTGTCGGCGTGGTGACCAACCGAACCGCCGAGAGCCTGGCGCTCAGTGTGCACGGTCCCGTCGGCGTCCTCGACCTGGTCGTCCCGGCTGGTGCCGTGGCTGCCGACGTGGCCGAGGAGTACGCGCGCCAGGCGGGCCTCGGAGTCGTGCCCACCCTCTGCACCCGGCTGGGTGCGCTGCTGGCTCCCGACGTCGCGCTCGCGCACGCGGGCATCGAGACCGGCGATCTCCTGGTCGCCACCGACGCGGTGGTCCCGGCCGCCGGCCGCCGGATCGACCACGCCGGGACGGTGCAGGATCACCGGGGTCTCGGCGCCCTCGTCCCGGTGGTCGCCGCGGTCGCGGCAGCCTGTGCCGTGCTGGCAGGCTGGTCCGCAGGGACCTCCGGATCGGACCGGGCTCGGATCCTGAGCGTCGGCGTGCTCCTCGCCGGCGCGGTGATCGGGGTGCTTCCCGTCGGCAGGTTCAGCCGGCACCGGGTCATGGCCGCGCCGGCCTTCGCGGTGGGCGCGACCTTCGCCCTGGCCTGGGATCCTCACCCCGAGCGGCTGCCGATGGTCATCGGCGTCTGCGGCCTTGCAGCGGCGCTGGCCGCTGCGGTCGGGCGCGCCCTCGGTCGCGAGGCCGACGAGGAGCTCCAGGTCTGGATCATCGGCGGCGCGGTGGTCTTCGGGACCACTGCGCTGCTGGCCCTGATCGGTGGGTCGCCGGAGCTCGCGTGGTCCGTGCTCCTCCTGCTGGCGGTGCTCGCTGCTCGCTTCGTGCCGGGCTCCGCTGTCGACGTGCCCGACCAGTACCTCATCGACCTGGAGCGGCTCGCCGTCACCGCGTGGACTGCCCGCGAGCGTGCCGGTGGCAAGCGCGGTCGATCTGTGGTGCCTCCGGCGGCCATCGCCGAGGTCGCGTCTCGCGGCACTCGCATCCTCACGGCAGCAACGGCCGCCGTGCTCGCGGTCGCCGCCGTTGCTGCGCCCCTGCTGCTGTCCACCGCCACGTTGTCCATCGACCGGATCGGCGCCCGGTGCCTGGTCGGCTTCGCCGGTGGTGCCCTGCTGCTCGCCGCCCGCAGCTACCGGCACGCTGCGCCCCGTGCCCTGTTGCGTACGGCGGGCCTGGGATGCTGGGCCGCCCTCGGCGTCGACCTCCTCGCGACGATGCAGGACGGTGGACGCTGGTGGCTGGCCCTGGCGGCCGTCGGGCTGGCGCTCACCCTGGTCATCGTGGCGGTCGCCGTGGGTCGGGGCTGGCGCTCTGCGTGGTGGTCGCGTCGCGCGGAAGTGGCCGAGGGACTGTGCGGTGCGTTCGCCCTCGCCTCCCTCGTCGTTTCCGCCGGCTGGTTCCGTGAGCTGTGGGAATTCACAAGCCTGTGGCAACTCACGTCGTGATGTTTAGCCCCTAGGGCCTCGGGTAATCGACGTCTGACCGGCTCGGGCTGGCTCCGAGCAGATCGCCACCACACATCTAGGGGAAGGATCTGGCGACATGTCGCAAGGCGCAGCAGAGATGGGACAGGGTGACCACACACTCACCCGCGCGGCTGGACTCGTAGCCGAGGCACGACAGGACTTCGACGGCCTCAGCAAGGCGCTCGACGGCCAGATCTCCGGCATCCAGGGCAAGTGGGCCGGCGCCGGCGGGACCGCGTTCTTCGCGCTCCACCAGGCCTGGACCGAGAAGCAGCGTGTCATCACGAACGCCCTCAACGAGTTCGAGGCGTCGCTGACGAAGACCGAGAAGGACAACCTGAGCACCGACCAGGACCAGTCCTCCAACTACAACCGCTTCGCCGGCCGACTCGGCTGACGCGGACCAGGATCAAGGAGTGTCTGAGATGAGCCTTGACGGACTTCGCGTCAACCACGCCGGCCTCGACACGGCGGCGACCGACCTCGGGACCGCGGTGAAGAAGATCGACGACCGGCTGAACCGCCTCGAGCAGGAGCTCGCGCCGCTGCGCAGCGACTGGACCGGTAACGCCCAGCAGTCCTACGAGGTCGCCAAGACCAAGTGGGACAACGCCATGATGGAGATGAAGAGCCTCCTCCAGGAGACCAGCAACACCGTGCACCAGTCGAACGCCGACTACAAGGCCGCGGACCAGCGCGGCGCGGCGTCGTTCCGAGATGTGGGAGCGCTCCAGCACCAACGGGCACGTCGGGTCTGGTCCGGGTCACGGTCGCATCCGGCACCCGCCGGGTCGACCTGGTCCTGCCCGGCGCCGTACCCGTCGCCGAGCTGGTGCCCGAGCTGGCCCGCAGCGTCGGCCTGCTCGACGCCGCCACCGTCTACGGTGGCTACCGCGTCGTGACGGCCGAGGGTCGCGCGCTCGCCGCGGACGCCGGCCTGGTCATCCAGGGCATCGAGGACGGTGGACTGCTCACCGTCAGCGCCGGGGTCGACGACCCGCCGCCGCGTGTCTACGACGATGTCGTCGAGGCGATGACCGACGTCGTCGAGCACGATCTCAAGCCGTGGGAGCCGGCCTCCGGCCGGCGTACCGCTCTGTGTGCCGCGGGGCTGCTGATGGCGCTGGGTGCCGTCGCCCTGCTGATCCAGCGCGGATCGCTGCTCGCCGGCATCTCCGCCGTCGTGGTCGCGGCCGCACTGGTCACCGGCGCCGTCGTCCTCTCGCGCGCGCAGCACGAGAGGGAGGCCGCCGTCGCGGTCGCGTGGATGGGTGCGCTGTACGCCGCGGTCGCGGGCCTGATGCTCGTCACCGAGGACCCCTTCTTCGGCCTACCTGTCGCCGCCGCCGGCGGCGGCGCGATGGCAGCGGGCCTGATCTGCCTGGTGGGCCTCGGCGAGGGTCGGACCCTGGTGATCCCGCCTGTCGTAGCCGGCGCGATCTTCCTCTCCACCGGACTGCTGCTGCAGGCCGCCGAGTTCGACCCCGCCGTCGTCCTCACCGTCACCTTGGTGCTGGTCGTGATCGTCGGCAGCGTCTTCCCGTGGCTGGCGCTCGGCGCCACCGGGACCTCGGTCGACCAGCTCTACAGCGTCGCCGACATCACCTCCGAGCCGCGACCGATCGATCCGGTCCGCGTCGGCGCCGACGCGCGGATCGCCCACGAGATCCTGATCGCCGTCTCGGCCACCGTCGGACTGCTGCTGGTGCTGATCGCGCCGCTCGCCGTCTCGCTCGGAGTGGCCGGCACGATCCTCGCGGTGACGTGTTGCCTGGTCGTGATGCTGCGGACCCGCCAGTACCGCACCGGGACCGAGGTCCTGGTCGGCCTGGTCTCCGGGATCGTCGGACTGGTCTCGGTCTCGGTCTCGACGCTCTGGCTGTATCCCGACTGGCGACCCACGGTCGCTGTCATCCTCGCCGCCTCGGGGGCTGTGCTGCTGGCCACCACGCTGCTGCCGAGCTCGGCATCGGTCCGCCGCGGCCGGCTCGGTGACGTCGCCGAGTCGGTCTGCCCTGCTCCTGTTGCTGCCGCTGGTGGTCATCGCCGTCGGCCTGTTCTCCTCGATCCGCGGGTAGGCACCACACCGTGGCCACCAAGAAGGACCTCGTCGAGGCCTACTCCTTCAGCCGACGCCGGCTGGTCACCGCCTTCGTCTCCGGTGCGCCCGGTGGCCGGGAGGTCGAGCCGGCGCGTCCGGGTCGCACCGTCGTCGGCGGACTGGCGCTGGCGGTGCTGCTGGTCGCCGGGGCGGCGATCGCAGGCGTCTTCGCGCCGACCGCGCCGACGGACTGGAAGGATCCGGGCCTGATCATCTCGACCGGCGACGGGGCGGCCTACGTCATCACCGAGGAGAGCGACGACCCGGAGCTGCAGCCGGTCATCAACTCCACGAGCGCCAAGCTGATCCTCGGCGCCGACAACGCCACCCCCACGATGCTCGACCAGGACACCATCGACGACCAGCGGATCGGCGACGAGATCGGCATCCTCGGCGCTTCGGCCAGCCTGCCGACGTCCTCCCGGCTCATCGACAGCGGCTGGACCGCGTGCACCGCCGACCACACGGGGATCAGGGTGACGATCTCCGAGAGCCCGGACGTGGTCGTCCCGCCCGAGACCCTCGGCGTGACCGTCGAGAACAACGGCCACCTCTACGTCGTGGTGCCGACCGAGGACGACGCCGGTCTGGCTGCCGGCGCCTACCTCTATCCCGTCCCTCCGCAGAAGACCGGCGACGGCGGGACCCGGACCGACACCCTGCTGAGCGCGCTCGGCCTCCAGACGTCGGCGAGCGCCGTGCACGTCGGTCGCGACTGGCTCAACCTCTTCCCCACCGGAGCCGCCCTCGACTGGAGCAGCTTCCACATCGTGGACGCCGGCCAACGGGCGCCGTACGGCGACGCCGCCGACGACCTGCAGTACGGCGACCTGGTCGAGACAGCTGACGGCCCCGACCTGCTGATCACCGACGACGGTCCGCTTCAGCTGAGCGAGTTCGAGTCCGCCGTCTACCGCAACGTGGTCGACGACGATCGCAACGTGGTGGTGCCCAAGCAGTCCGACGCGCCGCCCACCGAGTACGCGCCGGACGACACGTTGGACCCCGCCCACTGGCCCGAGCAGGTGCCGGCCGACTCGATGCCTGTCCCCTGTGCTCAGCTGATCGCGGAGCACGACCAGGCCCCGGTGGCCCGGCTCGTCATGCCCGTCGACCCGGACAGCTCCGCCGACCTCGAACCCGGTCTCAAGGACCAGGTCGTCGACCTCGGCCGTGGCGCCTACGTCCTCTCCGGCGGCTGGGCCGACACCGACCGTGGGTCGCCGTACGTCATCGACTCCAACGGTGGGGCCAACCCGCTCGTCGACGAGGACACCGCCGAGCTGCTCGGGTACGGCGACTTCCCGGTCGTCGTCGTGCCCGACACCTGGATCAAGCTGTTCGCCTGCGGGGTCAACCTGTCGCGCGAGGCCGCACTCCTGCCGCCCGATTCCAGCGACCAGGCAACCTCGTGCGGCAACGACTGACCGCGTCGGTGCTGGTCGCCCTCGCCAGCAGCGTGCTGCTCGGGGTCTCGGTCGCGCCGGCGGTCGCCGCGGACACAGCGTGCATCAACGCCGATGCCAGCATCACCCCGGAAGACACGACGCAGCACAGCGCGGCACTGGAGCGGTTGGGGATCGTCGCTGCCCAGGACGTCGTGAGGCGTGCTGCCCCGCCGAGCAAGGTGCCGATCGGGGTCGCGGTGCTGGGGTCGGGTGTGCGCGTGCCGACCGATGACCGCATCCCGGTCATCGCCGTGCACTCCGAGGTCGGTGGCGACAACGTCGACCCCACCTCGACGATCGTCGCCGGCCTGATCGCCGGAGCCGGCCGAGACGAGGACGACCCGATCGGGGTCGCACCAGCCGCGAAGATCATCGACGTCCGGGTCTACGTGGACGGGGCGCCGGACCCCGACCGGCTGGCGGCGGGCCTGGACTGGGTCGTGGCGCACCGCGACGACCACAACATCAAGATCGCGACCGTCGGGTTCACGACGCGACCCAGCGACGCCCTCCGGAAGGCGGTGCAGAACGCGCTCGACAAGGGGCTCGTCGTGGTCGCCGCGAGCGGCGACCGGCTCGACGACGAGTCCGAGAAGCCGGCGTACGCCGACCCGCACGACCGTGGCGAAGACGGCGCCCAGTTCTTCTACCCGGCGGGCTACCCGGGGGTGGTGGTGGTCAACTCGACCTCAGAAGGCTCGGGCACCCCCGCGACCGACGAGGTCGTGCGCAACTCCCGGACCACTGTCGCAGCACCGACCTTCGGCGCCGTTTCGTACGGCCTGAACGGCGCGACCTGCCTGGTCAACCCGATCTCCACCGCCGCGGCTGCGGGGGAGGTCAGCGGCGTGCTCGCGCTGCTGTTCCAGGTGTACCGGGACGACACCGGTGACCAGGCCGTGGCCCGGCTGGTCAACACCGCCAGCGGCACCGTCGACGACCCCACGCCGCTGGTCGGCGCCGGTGTGGTCCAGCCCTACGAGGCGCTGACCCGCCCGCTGGCGCCCTCGTCGGAAGGTGCTGTCGAGCGCACCGTCACCGAGGTCGACCAGAGGGTGGAGGCCACCGCCCCCGAACCCGAGTCCGACCTGCTGGCCCGCACCCGCGAGAACGCGGTGTGGTGGGGTCTGATCGGCGGCGGCGTGCTCGTCGTCGCGCTGTTGCTGCGCCCGGTGCTCGCGCGTCGGCGGATCACGCGGTCGTGAACGCACGAACGGCGCCGCACTCGCATGCGACGCCGTCGGTGATGGCGGAGGATAGGGGATTCGAACCCCTGAGGGCTTTCACACCCAACCCGCTTTCCAAGCGAGCGCCATAGGCCACTAGGCGAATCCTCCGCCGAGGAGAGTACCGGTCGCGAGCGCGGGCGTGAAATCGCCCGGTACGCCGCCTACCCCGTCTTGGTCTGCTCCGGACCGCTCACCTAGACTCTGGCCAACCCCCCGTGTGGCGATATCTTGCCTAACTCCCCCAGGGCCGGAAGGCAGCAAGGGTCAGCGAGCTCTGTCGGGTGCGCGGGGGGCCTCTTCATGCCTGGACCGGCCGGCTACCGGCTGTCGGCACCGGTGGTTAGGGTTCAGGCGTGGAGTCACCCCTCGCGTTGTACCGCCGCTACCGGCCCGAGACGTTCGCCGAGGTCATCGGTCAGGACCACGTCACCGAGCCGCTGCGGGCCGCCCTCGCGAGCAACCGGGTCAATCACGCCTATCTCTTCTCCGGCCCGCGCGGGTGCGGCAAGACCACGTCGGCCCGGATCCTGGCTCGCGCGCTGAACTGCGAGCAGGCGCCGGTGGCCGATCCGTGCGGCGAGTGCGACAGCTGCCGCGACCTGGCCCGCGGTGGCCCCGGGTCGATCGACGTGATCGAGATCGATGCGGCGTCGCACGGTGGTGTCGACGACGCCCGCGACCTGCGCGAGAAGGCGTTCTTCGCGCCGGTGCGCAGCAAGTACAAGGTCTACATCATCGACGAGGCCCACATGGTGACCACGCAGGGCTTCAACGCCCTGCTCAAGCTGGTCGAGGAGCCCCCGCCCCACCTGCGCTTCATCTTCGCGACGACCGAGCCCGACAAGGTGCTCCCGACGATCCGGTCCCGGACCCACCACTACCCGTTCCGGCTGATCCCACCGCGGTTGATGTCGACCTACCTCGGTGAGCTCTGCGCCAAGGAGCAGGTCACCATCGACCCGGTGGCGATGCCGCTGGTGGTCCGCGCCGGCGCGGGCTCGGCCCGCGACACCCTGTCCGTGCTCGACCAGCTGCTCGGTGGCGCCGGGCCGGCTGGAGTCACCTACGAGCTCGCGACCGGGCTGCTCGGCTACACGCCCGACACCCTTCTCGACGACGTCGTCGACGCGTTCGCCGCCGGTGACGGTGCGGCTGTCTTCGCCGCGGTCGACAAGGTGGTCGAGACCGGCCAGGACCCGCGTCGGTTCACCGAGGACCTGCTGCGCCGGCTGCGCGACCTGGTGATCGTGGCCGCCGTGCCGGACGCACCCGCGACCGGGCTGATCGACGTCTCCGAGGACCAGGGTGAGCGTCTGGTCGCCCAGGCCGCGCGGTTCGGGCAGTCCGAGCTGACCCGAGCCGCCGACATCGTCGCGACCGGGCTCACCGAGATGCGCGGTGCGACGGCGCCCCGGTTGCTGCTCGAGCTGCTCTGCGCCCGGGTGCTGCTGCCCGGGGCCGACCACACGACCGACGGTGTGCTGGCCCGCCTCGACCGGCTCGAGAAGCGGCTGACGATCAGTGGTGGTGACCCGACGCCGGTGGTCGCCGCTCCGGCACCGCCCGTGCAGGACCGCCCGGCGCCCACTCCCTCGCGTCCCGAGCCCGCTGCTCCGGCCGCCCCGGTGCCTGCCCCGGTGCCTGTCGCCGAGCCGGCCCCGGTGCCTGTCGCCGAGCCGGCCCCGGTGCCTGTCGCTGAGCCCGTTGCCGAGCCTGCGCCGGCAGGTGGGCTGAGCCTGACCGACGTACGCCGGCTGTGGCCCGACATCGTCGACGCGACCAAGGCCCGTCGGCGGCTGGCCTGGATGCACCTGAGTCAGAACTGCCAGGTCATCGGGGTCGATGCCACCACGCTCACCCTCGGCTTCGCCAACGTCGGCGCCCGTGACTCCTTCCTCAGCGCCGGCTGCGACGAGGTCCTGCGTCAGGCCGCGATCGACGTGGTCGGCGCGGCCTGGAAGATCGACACCGTCATCGATCCGAGCGCCCAGGCCGAGGGGACGCCGACGGTGGTCCGCCCCGCAGTCCCCGCCCCGCCAGTGCCGGGGCCGACGCCGGAGCCGACGCCGGACCCGGAGTCGATCTCGGCCGCTCGCGAGGCCATCCAGCAGACCCGCAGTCCCGACGAGACTCGGGCCGACACCGGCCCCAGCTGGGCAGACGCCGACGCCGATGCCCACCCCGACGACCTCGACGCCGACAATCAAGGCATCAGCACCACCGAGCTGCTCCAGCGCGAGCTCGGTGCCCAGATGATCGAGGAGATCCGCCACCCATGACGTTCCAGCGAGAGGGGACCATCCGATGACCCAGAACCCGTTCGAGGCGCTCGGCGGCGGAGGCTTCGACATGAACGCCCTGCTCCAGCAGGCCCAGCAGATGCAGGAGCAGCTCGCGGACGCCCAGGCCCGGCTCACCGAGACCGTGGTCGACGGCACCGTCGCAGGCGGCGCGGTCACCGTGCAGATCAACGGCGTGGGCGACCTGGTCGGCGTCGAGATCAAGGCGGGCGGGTTCGACGGTGACAACGCCGACGACCTGTCCGACCTGTCCGACATGATCGTCGCCGCCTACCGCGACGCCAAGGCTCAAGCCGACGCTCTCGCCGGCGAGGCCCTCGGCCCGCTGGCCGGCGGCGCACCCGGTCAGCTCGGGTTCTAGCGTTGTACGAAGGTGTTGTCCAGGATCTGATCGACGAGCTCGGCCGGCTGCCGGGCGTCGGTCCGAAGAGCGCGCAACGGATCGCGTTCCACCTGTTGCAGGCCGAGCCTGCCGACGTACGGCGCCTCGCGGACGTCCTGATCGAGGTCAAGGCCAAGGTGAAGTTCTGCACCATCTGCTTCAACGTCAGTGAGGACGAGCAGTGCCGGATCTGCCGCGACCCGCGGCGCGACCCCGCGCTGCTGTGCGTCGTCGAGGAGTACAAGGACGTCGTCGCGATCGAGCGCACCCGCGAGTTCCGCGGCCGCTACCACGTGCTCGGGGGGGCGATCTCGCCGATCGACGGGATCGGACCCGAGCAGCTGCGCATCCGCGAGCTGATGATCCGGCTGGCCGACGGCACCATCACGGAGGTGATCCTCGCGACCGATCCCAACCTCGAGGGTGAGGCCACCGCGACCTATCTCACCCGGATGCTCAGGCCGATTGGCTTGCGCGTGACGCGTCTGGCGAGTGGACTGCCCGTAGGCGGTGATCTCGAGTACGCCGACGAGGTGACCTTGGGCCGTGCGTTCGTAGGGAGACGATCTGCAGATGACTGAGACTGATCCGACGTCCGAGAGTGTGGTCTGGGCGCCCCTGGACGCCGAGACCGAGGAGTTCGCCCAGCAGATCACCGATCAGGTCGAGAGCTTCCTGATCGCGCTGAAGGCCATCGCCCGTGAGGCCGACGGTGGCCGGGCGATCTCGCTGCTGCTGCTCGAGATCAGCCAGGTGCTGCTCGCGGGTGCCCGGTTGGGTGCGCAGCGTGACTTCACCCCGTCCGCCGAGTACCAGCCCGACGTCGGCCCCGAGCCCGACCTCGACGGGATGCGGATGCGGCTGGCGGTGACGCTCGACAGCGTCGACACCTACAGCTTCGTCTTCGACCCCTATGACCCGGACATGGTCGAGAGCCAGCTCTCCGACGACCTGACCAGCATCGCGACCGACCTCGAGAACGGCCTGCGTCACTACCGGCGCGGCAACATCTCCGAGGCGCTGTGGTGGTGGCAGTTCTCCTACGTCTCCAACTGGGGCAACCTGGCCGGCGCGGCGCTGAACGCGCTGCTCTCGGTGGTCGCCCACGACCGGCTGGATGCGGACTTCGTCGGCGAGGAGGACCAGCTCGCCGCCGCTGATGAGATGCTCGAATCCGGCGACCTGCCGCCCCGGTAGACTCTGCGGCTGGAAGAGCAGCCGAGCATCAAGGACCAACCGTGGGCATTGTCGTGCAGAAGTACGGCGGATCGTCCGTTGCTGATGCCGCCGGCATCAAGCGCGTGGCGCAGCGCATCGTCAACACCCGCAAGGCGGGCAACGATGTCGTCGTCGTCGTCTCCGCCATGGGTGACACCACCGACGAGCTGCGAGACCTCGCCGAGCAGGTGACCCCGCTCCCGCCGCCGCGCGAGCTCGACATGCTGCTGACCGCCGGCGAGCGGATCTCGATGGCCCTGGTCGCCATGGCGATCGCCCAGCTCGGCCACAAGGCGCAGTCCTTCACCGGCTCGCAGGCGGGGGTCATCACGGACTCCGTCCACGGCAAGGCGAAGATCATCGACATCACGCCGGGTCGGATCGAGGCCGCCATCGAAGGAGGCGCGATCGCGATCGTCGCCGGCTTCCAGGGCGTCTCCCAGGACACCAAGGACGTCACCACGCTCGGTCGCGGCGCCTCCGACACCACGGCGGTCGCTCTGGCGGCTGCCCTCGGCGCCGACGTCTGCGAGATCTACAGCGACGTCGACGGTGTCTTCACGGCTGACCCGCGGATCGTCCCCGCCGCCCGCAAGCTCGACCGCATCTCGACCGAGGAGATGCTCGAGATGGCGGCGGCCGGCGCCAAGATCCTGCACCTGCGGTGCGTCGAGTACGCCCGCCGCTACGACATGCCGATCCACGTGCGCTCGTCCTTCTCCCAGAAGGAAGGCACCTGGGTCATCCCGGACAGCAAGTCAGGAGACGAACAGATGGAGCAGGCGATCATCGCCGGCGTCGCCCACGACCGGAGCGAAGCCAAGATCACCGTGGTCGGAGTGCCCGACAAGGTCGGCGAGGCGGCGCGCATCTTCGAGGCGCTGGCCGCCACCGGGGCCAACATCGACATGGTCGTCCAGAACGTCTCGGCCGCCGCGACAGCGCTGACCGACATCTCGTTCACGCTGCCGCGGGAGGACGGCCAGGTCGCCATGGGCGCCCTGGCGCGGATCCAGGACGAGGTCGGCTACGACAAGCTGCTCTACAACGACCGGATCGGCAAGGTCTCGCTGATCGGCGCCGGCATGCGCTCCCACCCCGGCATCACCGCGAAGTTCTTCGCCGCGCTGGCCTCGGCCGGCGTCAACATCGAGATGATCTCGACCTCCGAGATCCGGATCTCGGTGATCGTCGACGAGGCGCAGGTCGACGACGCCGTGCGTGCGACGCACACCGCGTTCGACCTGGACTCCGGCGAGGTCGAGGCGGTCGTGTACGGCGGCACCGGCCGATGAGCCGCCCCGTCCGCCTCGGGATCGTCGGCGCCACCGGCCAGGTCGGCGTCGCCGTACGCCAGATCCTCGAGCAGCGCGGCTTCCCGATCGAGGAGATCCGCTTCTTCGCCTCCGCGCGCTCCGCCGGCACCGTGCTGCCGTTCGCGGATCGCGAGGTGGTCGTCGAGGATGCCTCGACCGCCGACCCCGCCGGTCTCGACATCGCGATCTTCTCCGCCGGCGCCTCGACCTCGCGTGCGCTGGCGCCGAAGTTCGCCGCAGCAGGTGTGACCGTCATCGACAACTCGTCCGCCTTCCGGATGGACCCCGACGTGCCGCTGGTCGTCGCCGAGGTCAACCCGGAGGCGCTCAGCGAGGCGCGCTCGGGGATCATCGCCAACCCGAACTGCACCACCATGGCCGCGATGCCGGTCCTCAAGCCGCTGCACGACGAGGCCGGCCTGACCCGGCTGATCGTGTCGACCTACCAGGCCGTCTCCGGCTCCGGTGTCGCCGGCGTCGAGGAGCTGGCGACCCAGGTCGCGGCGGCCGGCGACAAGGCCCGTGAGCTCGCCTACGACGGCGCCGCGGTGACGTTCCCCGAGCCCGACAAGTACGTCCGCACCATCGCCTACAACGTGCTGCCGATGGCGGGCTCGATCGTCGACGACGGGCTGAACGAGACCGACGAGGAGCAGAAGCTCCGCAACGAGTCGCGCAAGATCCTCGGGCTGCCCGACCTCAAGGTCTCCGGCATCTGCGTGCGGGTGCCGGTCTTCACCGGGCACTCGCTGGCGATCAACGCCGAGTTCGCCGGACCGATGACGCCTGAGCGCGCCACCCAGCTGCTCGCGGGCGCACCGGGCGTCGAGCTCTCCGACGTGCCGACCCCGCTGCAGGCAGCCGGTCAGGACCCGTCGTACGTCGGCCGGATCCGTCAGGACCCGGGCGTCGACGACGACCGCGGTCTGGCGCTCTTCATCTCGAACGACAACCTGCGCAAGGGTGCCGCCCTCAACACCGTCCAGATCGCGGAGCTTCTGGCCGCCCGGTAGTTCGGTCGACTCAGTAGCTCAGTCGACCCCGGGCGTGAACCATGACCACGACCTGATCCGGCTTGACGTGGCGGTCGCAGCCGAAGATCTGCACCAGGAGGGTGTACCTTCCGTGGCCCTTCGCGTCGGTGTAGGCGCCGGTGCCGCTGCTGATCCTCCAGGTCCCCTTTTCGGTGTAGGTCCCGTAGCAGGCCTTCTTGTCGAAGGTGTCGTGGCCCTTGCCCACCAGCTCGCGCCGGAGGTTCAAGTTCCCGTCGGGGAACTTGAACCGGTCGGTGAGCTTGCCGGTGGCGATGTCCTTGCCGGAGGCGTGGAGCGCACCTGTAGCCACGATGGTCATCGGTGCGCCGTCACTGAAGGACGTCGACACGAGCAGGAATTTCTGCTTCGCCGACACCCGCTGTGCAGCATCGGCGGACGGCGCGATGAGAAGCGCTCCGGCCAGGACCGCGATGACGATGAGCACGAGGGCACGGATTCGTGACGTGTGCATGGCTCTCTCCTCTGCTGGTGGTCAGATCCCCACATGCTGCGCCGGCACGCGCGATGGAGCGACCCTGCCTCGCTGAAATACCCTGTATGCGGGGTGTCGAGCCGCGCTTGGGATGCCGACGAGCGCCGATCGGTCCACGCCGTCGGTCCGCGGCCGGGCCGATGCCCCTGCTTCGCCGTCACCAGGTGGGCGACGGCGAAGCAGTCGGCGTTGCGGGGTCCTGCTGTCAGGAGGCAGGGGTGAGGAAGACTCCGCTGGGCTCGAAGTCGAACACCGAGCCGTTGAACACGAACTCGTCGACCGCTGCCTCAGTCGCCGGAAGGCCAGATCCCAGGCCGAAGTAGACGCCGCTGCTGATCGCCGGGGCTGCGGGGTCAGCGTCCGCGTGGTCGACCAGCCTGGTGGTGACCTCCGTCAAGGTGCACATGTTCGGCTGGGTGCAGTTGATCTCGTCACCCTCAGATCCGCTCAGGTACCAGTGGGCGTCGTCCTGGATGTCCGCGTGTGTCACCCAACCTGACCCAGCGGGCGGCGGTTCGTAGGTCAGCGTCGTGAACTCCAGTGTCCCGCCGACACCCGAGACCAGGTGCGGGTTGATCTCGAGGCGAAGGGAGGGCACCGCCGTTGACGCACCATCGGGAGAGTACGTCGAGTAGCCCAGCTCGGTGATGCTGGCCAGTGGGACGCCGAGGAAGTCGATCGAGTCTCCGAACGCGGCCAGGTCGGACGTCCCCGTGACCTTCAGGGCCAGGCTCCCGGAACCCATGGGCTCTTGTCCTGTGGGTCCGGCCTGCAGGTAGCTCTGGGCGGCGCCGGACTGGTTGCGGAGAACGGTGCTCCACAGCGAGTTGGGGAAGGCGATCGCTCCCGGCGCGAGCTTGCTCGCCGTCACCGATCCGTTCTTGAGGTCCTCGGTCGCGACGGTGCCGTTCTTGAGGTCCTCGGACTTGACTGATTCGTTCTTGAGGTCGTCGGACTTGAGGGAGTTGTCCTTGACCTGCTTGGTCTGCACCGCTCCATTCTTCAGATCCTTGGACTGGATCGTGTGGTCCTTGATGTCTGCAGACGTGATCTTGCTGGCTGCGACCGCCCCACCGGCAAAGGCCGCTGTGAGCGCGATCGTGACGGCCGCGATGGCCGCTGTTCGGGTGCGCAATATCGGGTGCATGTGTTGCCTCCTCCGTATCGCCAAGGAGTCGGGCAACCGACTCGTCGGCCACAGGCCCACGACGAGCCGGCCCTCTGGACGATATGGCCATTTCGAATCGGCGTCGACATGCAGGACACCCGGACCCACCTTCGTAGGTCCGGGTGTCGCCGATGTCCTGAGACATCACATGGTCGGGCTGACAGGATTTGAACCTGCGGCCTCTTCGTCCCGAACGAAGCGCGCTACCAAGCTGCGCCACAGCCCGAACGGCCCACCGGAGCGGACCGGGGGCAACCATACCTGAGCACCTCCGGGCCCCTGAAATCGGATCAGCCGTTGACCGCCGTGAGGGTCAGGAGGGTCGCCTCCGGACGGCAGGCGACCCTGATCCGGGCGTACGGACTGGTGCCGATCCCGGCAGAGACGTGCAGCCAGGAGGACCTCGGATCGCCGGGACGCGACGCCGCCGGGTGCCGGTGCAGACCCTTGGCGCGCTCCGGCTCGAGGTCGCAGTTCGTGGTGAGGGCGCCGAAGCCCGGCAGGCAGACCTGGCCGCCGTGGGTGTGCCCCGCGAGGATCGCGTCGTAGCCGTCGGAGGCGAACTGGTCGAGGACCCGCAGGTACGGCGCGTGCGCGACCCCGACCCGGAGGTCCGCGGTCGGGTCGGCTGGTCCGGCGACGTCCTCGAGCCGGTCCAGGCCCAGGTGTGGGTCGTCGACGCCGGCGAAGGCGAGTCGAACGCCACGCACCGTCAGGTCGGCGCGGGTGTTGGTGAGGTCGAGCCAGCCGGCCTCGGTCAGGTCGCGCGTGAGGTCGCGCCAGGGCAGCAGAGGGGTGTCGGTGCGTCGCCTGCCGGTGTCGGGCAGCAGGTAGGCGAACGGGTTGCGCAGCGACGGCGAGTAGTAGTCGTTGGAGCCGAGGACGAACACTCCCGGGACGCCGAGCAGAGACCCGAGGGACTCCAGGACGGCGGGGACGGCGTCGACGTGCGCCAGGTTGTCACCGGTGTCGACGACCAGGTCGGGCTCCAGCGCGGCGAGGCCGCGCAGCCACTCGCGTTTGCGGGTCTGGCCGGGGGTCAGGTGGATGTCGCTGAGGTGGAGCACCCGCAGGTCGGGACTGCCGGGCGGTAGCACCGGCACGGTCACCTCACGCAGCGTGTAGGCGCGCGCCTCGGTGACGGCGTACGTCGTGAGCGCGGCACCGGCAAGCGCCCCGGCGCCGACCAGGGTCGGCAGGCTGCGCCGGAGGAAGTGGGAGGAGCTCACGGACCCAGGCTGTCACAATGGCCGGTATGACCGACCTCAAGGACCGCCTGCGTGCTGACCTCACCACCGCCATCAAGTCACGCGACGAGATCAGGTCCTCCACCCTGCGGATGGTGCTCTCGGCGATCACCAACGCCGAGGTGGCCGGCAAGCAGGCTCGACAGCTGAGCGACGAGGAGATCATCGGGGTGCTGTCGAGCGAGGCGAAGAAGCGGCGCGAGGCGTCGACGGCGTTCGAGGACGGCGGCCGGCCCGAGATGGCCGCCAAGGAGACCGCCGAGGCGGCCGTGCTCGCCGAGTACCTGCCCGAACAGCTCACCGAGGACGACATCGCCGCCCTGGTCACCGCCGCTGTCGCCCAGGTCGGTGCCGCCGGTGAGGGCATGAAGGCGATGGGCAAGGTGATGGGCCTCGTCCAACCCCAGGTCAAGGGTCGTGCCGACGGCGGTGCTGTCGCAGCAGAGGTACGGCGCCAGCTCGGAGCCTGAGGTCAGCGACCGCGGTGGTTGCCGCCGTGGTTGCCGCCGTGGTTGCCGCCGTGGTGGTTCCCACCGTTGCCAGGGGACCCGCCACCCGGGTTGCTGGGCGGCGGTGGGACACCTGTCGACTCGTAGATGGTGATGATCGAGCCGCTCGGGGCCGTGGACCCGCCTCCGGGTGAGGTGTAGGCAACAGTGCCCGCCGAATACGCCGACGCGGCGGAGCCGCCCCGGATCGGGTTGAAGCCGGCACCCTCGAGGGTGCTCTCCGCCTCGGAGACGCTCATGCCGGACACGCTCGGGACCGTCGTCGGAACGCCGTTGACCAGCGTCGCCGATGGCTCGACGAAGTCTTCGGGAGAGAGCCGGCCCTGGATGGCGTGCATCGCCTCGGCCCACATCGGACCGGCGAACCCGGATCCGGAGATCTGGGAGTCGTAGATGTAGGAGCCGTGGATGGTCTGGCCGCCCAGTGCGATCGGCTTGCCGCCGTCCTTGCTGGCACCGGCGATCATCGCGGCCGTGGCGATCTGGGGGGTGTAGCCGACGTACCAGACGGACTTGCCCTCGGTGGTGGTGCCGGTCTTGGCTGCCGACGGGACGGTGAGCCCGGTGCCGCCGAGGTCGTAGCCGAAGCCACCCGGCTCCTGCACGCCGCGCAGCACGTCGTTGATGGCGTCGGCGGTCGACTCCGGCAGCGCCTGCTGGCAGGTGGCGGGGTAGTCGCGGATCTCGGTGCCGGAGGCATCCTCGATCGAGGTGACCGGGCGGGAATCGCAGTGCAGGCCGCGGCCGGCGAAGGTCGCATAGGCCTCGGCCATCTCCAGCGGGCTGGCGCTGGCGATGCCGAGCACGAAGGTCGGCACCCGCTCGGGCTGGTGGGTGGCGTCACCGGTCGGGTAGTCCAGGTGGACGCCCAGGGCCTGCGCGATCTTGAACGGGGCACAGACACCGGTCTCGCGCTCCAGCATGGCGTAGAACGTGTTGACCGACTCGCGGGTGCCGCGGTAGATGTCCATGTTGCCCCACGACGTCGAGCTGCTGACGCTCCAGGGACCGACGAACCCGGGCTGGCCGGGGCAGTTCGCGAACTCCTCCGTCGGGATGACCATGCTCTGCGGAGCGTTGAACGACGTGCTGAGCGGGATGCCCTCGTTGATGGCGGCGGCGAGCACGAACGGCTTGAACGTCGACCCGGCCTGGAAGCCGGCGGAGTCGCCGTACGACGTCGGGACGCTGTAGTTGAGGAACGTCTCGCCGATCTTCTCGTTGGTGCCCATCGGTCGGGACTGCGCGACCGCCTTCACCTCGCCGGTGCGTGGCTCGACCATCGCGAGGGCGCCGACGGCCTGGTCGCCGCGGCCGACGTGGTCGGTCACGGCCTTCTGGGCGGCGGCCTGGTCGGCCATGTCGACGGTCGTGTGGATGGTCAGGCCGCCGGTCCGGAGCAGCTTGCGCCGCTCCGCGACGTTCTTGCCGAGACGGGCGTCGTGGAGCAGGTAGTTCATGGCGTAGTCGCAGAAGAACGGCGCGCTCGAGTAGAGGCAGCCGTTCTTGGCCGGGATCACGTGGAGATTGAGCTTGGTGTCCTTGGCCTTGGCGGCCTTGGCCCGTGAGATCACGTTGAGCTGGGCCATCCGGTCGAGGACGACGTTGCGGCGCTCGAGCGCACTGTCGGGTGCGTTGGTCGGGTCGTAGCCGGTCGGGTTCTTCACGAGTCCGGCGAGCATCGCGGACTGCCGCAGGTCGAGGTCCTTGGCGTTGACGCCGAAGTAGTGGCGAGCAGCGGACTGGATGCCGTAGGCGCCGTCGCCGAAGTAGGCGATGTTGAGGTAGCGCTCGAGGATCCAGTCCTTCGAGTGGTGCTGCTCGAAGGCGATGGCGTAGCGCAGCTCGTTGAGCTTGCGCGCGTAGGTGTCATCGGTCGCGGCTGCGCGCTCGGCCTTGGTGTCGGCCTGCTGGACCAGGGTCAGCTTGACCATCTGCTGGGTGATCGACGAGCCACCCTGGACGACGCCGCTGCTGGCCTGGTTGGTCACCAGCGCCCGGAGCGTGCCGCGCAGGTCGAGCGCACCGTGCTCGTAGTAGCGGGAGTCCTCGATCGCGATGATCGACTTGACCATGATCCGAGAGACCTGGTCCAGGGACACGTTGACGCGGTTCTCGTCGTACAGCGTCGCGATCACGTTGCCGTTGGTGTCGAGCACGCGGGTGGTCTGCGGGAGCGGATCGGTCTCGAGCTCGGCCGGCAGGTTGCCCATCGCCTTGGCGACATTGTGAGCCCCGACGCCGAGAAGTCCGGCGAACGGGATCGCCAGGCCCGCCACGACTACGCCCATCGTCGCCGCGACCGCTACCATCACCAGCAGGTGAGAGGTGACGCGGGCGGCAGTAGGGCGCTCGTTTCGGGGCCTAGACATGCGCCAAAGGATACGGGACCGGCCCAGCCGGCACCGATTCCTCGATGGCCCGTTCGGACTAGTCCGAACGGGCTAGGGAATCTGAACCCTTGGGGTCTGTCTAGATCACGAACATTTCCTTAACCTCTAGCCCGAGGGGATTTATCCCGGGTAGGCGTCATGGGGGCGCCGCCTGACTCGGAACGATGTGGGGACATCAACATGTGGGTTGACGATTGGGCGAGCGCTGCAGCGTGTCGCCAGGCACAGCCGGATCAGTTGTTCGTGCGAGGGGCTGAGCAGAACAAGGCCAAGCAGCTCTGCGCGGGTTGCCCCGTGCGCACCGAGTGCCTCGCTGAGGCGCTCGACAACCAGATCGAGTGGGGGGTCTGGGGTGGGATGACCGAGCGGGAGCGCCGTGCGCTGCTGCGTCGTCGTCCGAACGCCTCCTGGCGCTCGGTACTGGAGAACGCTCGTGAGCAGGGCTCGCCGCTGACGGAGAAGCCCGTCTCCGTCTAACGGGGCTCGGTCAGGAGCTGACCGATCCGGCGCAGTCCGGCGAGGTCGTGCACATCGCCGGGCAGCGCAGGCACCACCGCCGTCGGCACCTGGGGGTGAGCGGCCGCGAACCGCGCGCGCAGCCGCGCCTCGCGCTCGACGATGCGGGTCTGGTCGGCGTGCAGCCGCAGCAGCCCGGCGGTGAGCGAGTCGGGGTCGTGCTGCCGCAGCCGAGCCGATGTCGCCATCGCCTCGTCGGCCGACAGGCTGCCTCGGGGTTCCGGGCTGGCCCGGTTCACGATCAGCCCGACCAGAGGCATGTCGTCCTCCCCGAGCCGTTCGACGAAGTAGGCGGCCTCGCGCAGCGCGTCCGGCTCCGGTGCAGCCACCACGAGGAACGCCGTACCGTCGGCCTGCAGCAGTTGGAACGTCTTCTGGGCGCGCTGTCGGAAACCCCCGAAGAGGGTGTCGAACGCCGACACGAAGGTCTGCATGTCGCGCAGCACCTGGGCGCCGAGGATCTTGTTGAGAGCGCCGGTGATGACGCCGAGCCCGGCGGTCATCATCCGCGCCGGTCCCTTCGCAGGCGTCAGCAGCAGCCGGATGAACCGCCCGTCGAGGAAGCTCGAGAGCCGCTCCGGTGCGTCCAGGAAGTCGAGGGCCGACCGCGAGGGCGGGGTGTCGACCACGATCAGGTCGTAGGTGCCGTCGCGCTGGGCGTCGGCGTGGATCTGGCCGAGCTTCTCCATCGCCATGTACTCCTGGGTGCCGGCGAAGGAGCTGGACAGCGCGATGTAGAACGGGTTGTCCAGGATCAGCCGCGCCTTCTCGGCGGTGGCCTGGCTCTCCACCACCTCGTCGAAGGTGCGCTTCATGTCGAGCATCATCGCGTCGAGGCTGCCGCCGCGTCGGTTGCCCTTGGCGTTGGTGTGCAGTCCGAGGACCGGTCTGGGGGTGTTGTCGAGCTGCTCGATGCCCATCGACTGCGCCAGCCGCTTCGCGGGGTCGATGGTCAGCACCACCACCTTGCGGCCGCGCTCGGCCGCACGCAGGGCGAGTGCCGCAGAGGTCGTGGTCTTGCCGACGCCGCCGGAGCCGCAGCAGACGATGATCCCGGTGCCGGGGTCGTCGATCAGGGCGTCGATGTCCATCACGGGCGCGGGTCCGGGGCTGGTCGCGAGCGGTCCGACCCGGGTCCGGGACCGCTTGGAGGAGCCGCTCATCCGAGTCCCTGCTGCTTCAGGTCGGCCGCGAGCTCGTAGAGCCCGCCCATGTCGACGCCACCGGCCAGCCGCGGCAGCTCGTACGTCGGGCGTCCGAGCTTGCCGATCACCGCGCGCTGGGCGTCCTCGAGCGCACGACGTTCGGCGTGGTCGCGGGCCTCGGCCACCAGGCTGTCGACCAGCCCGGCATCGCCATCGACGCCGGCGTCCTTGAGGTCGGCCTCGATCCCGGCGGTGTCGAGGGTGCCCTCCAGGGCGGCCCGGAGGTCGGCGGTCGCGACGTCGCGGGGGCGGAGCTGGTTGACGATGATGCCGCCGATCGGCAGCCCCGCCTCCTCCAGGTCGGCGATCCCGTCGACGGTCTCCTGCACCGGCATCTCCTCCAGCACGGTCACCAGGTGGACCGCGGTCCGCGGGGAGCGGAAGAGGGTCATCACGGTATCGGCCTGGTTCTTGACCGGCCCGACCTTGGCCAGACCGGCCAGCTCGTCGTTCACGTTGAGGAACTGAGTGATCCGGCCGGTCGGCGGCGCGTCCAGGACCACGGCGTCGTACTTGATGGCGTTGCGGTTGCGCCGGTTGCGCTGCACCGCTTCGAAGACCTTGCCGGTGAGCAGCACGTCGCGCACACCCGGTGCGATCGTCGTGGCGAACTCGATGACCCCGAACCGGTCGAGCGCTCGCCCGGCGCGGCCGAGCTTGTAGTACATCGCGAGGTACTCCAGCAGCGCCGACTCCGGGTCGATGTGCAGCGCGTGCACGACCCCGGGGGCGCGTCCGTCGTGGCGCAGACCGGTCGCGATCCGCCGCTCCTCGTAGGGCAGTGGGTCGACGTCGAACATCCGGGAGATGCCCTGGCGACCTTCGACCTCGCACAGCAGCACCTGTTGTCCCTGGGACGCCAGGCCCAGCGCGAGCGCGGCCGCGACGGTCGACTTGCCCGTGCCGCCCTTGCCGGTCACCACGTGCAGCTGCACCTTCGACCAGTCGTGGGGGGCGGACATGTAGGGGAGCCTAAAGGACCGTTCCTGAGCACCCCTAGGATCAGGAGACCGGGGTCACACAGCGAGGAGAACGTGGTGGACAAGGTCGTCGGATCGGCCGCAGAGGCGGTCGCGGACATCAGGGATGGTGCCCGGTTGTCGGTCGGGGGGTTCGGGCTGTGCGGGATCCCGTCGGTGCTGATCGAGGCGTTGCTGCAGTCCGGGGTCACTGACCTGGAGGCGGTGTCGAACAACTGTGGTGTCGACGACTGGGGTCTGGGGCTGCTGTTGGCACAGAAGCGGATCCGGCGGATGGTGTCGTCCTACGTCGGGGAGAACAAGGAGTTCGCCCGGCAGTACCTGTCCGGTGAGCTGGAGGTCGAGCTGACGCCGCAGGGCACGCTGGCGGAGCGGATGCGGGCGGGCGGGACCGGGATCGCGGCGTTCTTCACCGGCACCGGTGTCGGTACCCAGGTCGCTGAGGGCGGTCTGCCGTGGAAGTACGACGACTCCGGCAACGTCGTCGTGTCGTCGCCGGCGAAGCAGACCCAGGTGTTCGACACGGCGGAGGGTCCGCGGGAGTTCGTGCTGGAGGAGGCGATCGTGGCGGACTTCGGTCTGGTGCGGGCCTGGAAGGGCGATCGGCACGGCAACCTCGTCTACCGGGAGTCGGCCGGCAACTTCAACAACCTCGCCGCGATGTGCGGTCGGGTCACGATCGCGGAGGTCGAGGTGCTGGTCGAGCCCGGCGAGATCGACCCGGCGCAGGTGCACACCCCGGGGGTGTTCGTCCACCGGGTGGTCGCGCTGACCCCGGAGCAGGCTGCTGACAAGCGGATCGAGAAGAGGACGGTGCGGGCCTGATGGCTGGTCACGGGTGGTCGCGTGAGGAGATGGCCGCGCGGGCGGCATCGGAGCTGAGCGACGGGTCGTACGTGAACCTCGGGATCGGCTTGCCGACGTTGGTGCCGAACTTCGTGCCTGAGGGTGTGGAGCTGGTGCTGCAGTCGGAGAACGGCGTGCTCGGCACCGGCGCCTACCCGACCGAGGACGGCGTGGACGCGGATCTGATCAATGCCGGCAAGGAGACCGTGACGTTGCGTCCGGGTGCGTCGATCTTCGACTCGGCCACGTCGTTCGGGATGATCCGGGGCGGGAAGATCGACGCGGCGATCCTGGGGGCGATGCAGGTCTCGAGGAGCGGTGACATCGCGAACTGGATGATCCCCGGCAAGATGGTCAAGGGCATGGGCGGGGCGATGGACCTCGTCAACGGTGCCAAGCGGGTCATCGTGCTGATGGAGCACGTCGCGCGCGACGGCACCTACAAGATCGTCGAGGAGTGCTCGCTGCCCTACACCGGGCGCGGCTGCGTGGAGCGGATCATCACCGACCTCTGCGTCATCGACGTCACCGCTGACGGGCTGAAGCTGGTCGAGCTGGCGCCCGGTGTCACCGAGGACGAGGTCCGAGACAAGACCGAGCCCGCCCTCACCGGTCCCTAGAGGCCGTCCGCGACGCCGTGAGTACGCCGAGCGTGGCGATGACGGTCGCCAGCACGAAGACCGAGACGAACGGGTCGACGTCGACCCGGGTGGCGACCCCGAAGACGATGCCCGACAGCGACAGGGCGAGCGCGCCACCGAGGGAGTCGGCGATCGAGAGCGCCGAGGAGTTGAAGCCGCGATCGGCGTCGGTGGAGGCGCCGAGCATCGCGACGCCGGTGCGGGGGTAGCCGAAGCCCATCCCGGCCCCGGCCAGGACGTACGCCGCCATCGCGAGCACGGCCGGTCCGTCGACAACGACGACCACGACGAGGGCGCCCGTGCCGGCCAGCACCAGCGCGGTGCCCCACCGCATCGCCGAGACGTCCGAGACCCGCGGCCCGAGCCGGGACTGGACCTGGCTGGATCCGGCCCAGACCAGACCGACGGCAGTCAGGGCCAGCCCAGCGGTGCCCGGGGTGAGCCCCCAGCGCACCTGGAGGACGAAGACGATGTAGGCCTCGGCGCAGAAGAAGGACGCGCTCAGCAACCCACGGGTGCCGATCACCGCTGGGAGGCCGCGGCGGCCGAGCAGGGCGCCGGGGGGCAGCAGTCGGCGCAGCGAGAGGACCACGACGCCCAGCGCGAGGACGGCGAGGAGAGCGACCGCGCCGTCTCGGGAGCCGACCAGCTCGAGGACCAGGACGGCGGTCGCGCCGACCACCGCCCAGGCCAGGCGGGCGCGCGACGACTCCCCGGCCTCGTCACGCGGCTCGAGGCCGCGCAGCGCCGGCACGATCAGCAGCGTCGACACCGCGACCAGGGCCACGACGCCGAGGAACACCCAGCGCCATCCGAAGGCATGCGTCACGAAGGCCGCCACCGCCGGTCCGAAGAGCGACGGCAGCACCCACGCCGCCGCGAAGCTCGCGAACACCGCCGGCTGCAGGATCGCGGGGAAGACCAGCCCCACCACGACGTACAGGCAGACGGTCATCGCGCCGCCGCCGAGACCCTGGAGCACCCGGCCGGCGACCAGGACCTCCATCGACGGAGCCGTGCCGCAGACCACCAGGCCGATCGCGAAGAGCACCAGCGCCACGAGGAGCGGGCCGACGGGACCGCGCCGGTCGGCCCGCGCGCCGGCGGCCACCATGCCGACCACGCCACTGGCGAGGGGCGCCGCGAAGGACAGCGCGTAGAGGTCGAGGCCGTCGAGCTCCCGGGCGACGGTGGGCATCACCGTGGTGACCGCTGTCGCCTCGAACGCCGAGAACGCGATCAACGCGAACATGCCGATCGTCGTGGCGGCGTACGTCGGGGAGAGCAGGCGCGGGCGAGGCTCCGTGGATCCGGTGGCACTCGGGCCGGTCAGGGTCACTCCGGGACCGTAGGACCTCGACCATGGTCGAGGTCAAACGGGTGGGACATGATGAGGCGGGTGAGCACCCCGATCGCCCGCTTCAAGGACCTGAGCATCGATGCCGTCGACCCGCTGGTGCTCGGCCCCTTCTGGGCCGCGGCCCTCGGCCTCGAGGTCGAGCGGCGTGATGCCGAGATGGTGCAGCTCCGGGGTCCGACTCCACAGTCGACGGTGTGGCTCGCTCGGGTGCCCGAGCCGGTCACGGTCAAGCAGCGGGTGCACCTCGACGTGCACGTGGCGGACGTGGCCGACCTGCTCGGCCTCGGGGCGACGCCGCTCGACGTCGACTCCTTCCCGTGGAAGCTGCTGCGCGACCCGGAGGGTGGCGAGCTCTGCGCCTTCCCGCGCGAGGTGGTGCCCGACCGGCGGCTCTACGAGATCGTGGTGGACGCTCACGACACCCGCGCCCAGGCGGCCTGGTGGGCCGACGTGCTGGGCGGACGGCTCGAGGACGGCGGCGACGGCGAGTCCGTGGAGGCGATCCCGGGAGCGCCCTTCGAGTTCCTGGTGTTCGAACCCGTCCCGGAGCCGAAGACAGTGAAGAACCGGATCCACTGGGACGTCGAGGTCTCCGACCTCGACCTGCTGGTCGAACGCGGCGCGCGCGTGCTGCGGGCCCGCGACGACGAGATCGGGTGGACGGTCCTCGGCGATCCCGAGGGGAACGAGTTCTGCGCGTTCGTGGTCTGACTCCCGCGGGTAGGGTGCCAGCCATGACCAAGTGGGAGTACCTGACAGCACCGATCCTGACGCACGCCGCCAAGCAGATCCTGGACAACTTCGGGGCCGACGGCTGGGAGCTGGTGCAGGTCGCACCCGGCATGAACCCGGAGAACCTCGTCGGCTACTTCAAGCGGCCGATCGCATGAGCGCCCCCGAGGACCGGCTCGCCGAGCTGGGGCTCGCCGTACCTTCGGTGGCCAAGCCGGTCGCGGCGTACGTGCCGGCCGTGACTTCTGGAGACCTGGTCTTCACCTCCGGCCAGCTGCCCATGAAGGACGGCGAGCTGATGGTCACCGGCAAGGTCGGTGGCGAGGTGAGCCCCGAGGAGGCGACCGCGTGCGCCCAGCAGTGCGCGCTCAACGCGATCGCGGCGGTCAAGTCGGTCATCGGCGACCTCGACCGGGTCGCCCAGGTCGTGAAGGTGGTCGCGTTCATCGCCTCCACTCCCGACTTCACCGGGCAGCCGCAGGTCGCCAACGGTGCCTCCGAGCTGCTCGGCACGGTCTTCGGCGACGCCGGTGTCCATGCGCGCTCGGCCGTCGGCGTACCCGTCCTCCCGCTCGACGCCCCGGTGGAGGTCGAGATCGTCGTCCGGATCGCCCAGTGAGGCGGCCGGCGTGAGGATCCCGCTCCCGCCGGTCCCGTTGCCGGACCGGCTCGTCGAGGTCGCCCGCGAGTTCGACGAGGGCCGTCAGGTCCCGGCCGACCCGCGCAACGCCGCGACCGTGATCCTGATGCGACCCTCGGCCGAGGGGCCTGAGGTCTACTACCTGCGCCGCCAGGTCTCGATGGACTTCGCGGGCGGCATGGCCGTCTACCCGGGCGGCGGTGTCGACAAGCGCGACTTCGACACGGCCGTCGCCTGGGCCGGGCCCTCGCCCGTCACGTGGGCCGCTCGCCTCGGGTGTGACGAGGAGACCGCACGGGCGCTCGTCTGCGCTGCGGTCCGCGAGACCTTCGAGGAGTCCGGCGTGCTGCTGGCCGGTGCGTCGGAGTCGACAGTCGTCGCCGACACCACCGGTGACGACTGGGAGGTCGACCGGGTGGCCCTGGAGTCGCGGGTGCTGTCGATGACCGACTTCCTCAACCGGCGCGGACTGGTGCTGCGCACCGACCTGCTCGGTGTCTGGGACGCCTGGCTGACGCCGATCTTCGAGCCGAAGCGCTACCGCACCTGGTTCTTCGTGGCCTCGCTGCCGACCGGGCAGGTCACGCGGGACGTGTCGACCGAGTCGTCGTCGGTCGAGTGGATCCCCGCACGGGTCGCCGCCGAGCAGGCCGACGGTGGCGAGCTCGCGCTGATGCCCCCGACGTACCTCACCTCGATGGAGATCGGCACCCACGCCTCGCCCGAGGACGTGCTGGAGGTGGCGGCGGCGCGGTCGGTCGAGATGTTCACGCCATCGGTCGAGCCGCTGGGCGACGGGTGGACGCTGTCGATGCCGGAACGGCTGCGGCCGCTGGTGGCGACGCGGCGGCGTCCATGACGACCTGGTCCGGCGGCACGTTCGGTGAGCGTGGCCGCTGCCTGCTGGCGCCCAACCCCGGGATGATGACGCTCGACGGCACCAACACCTGGATCCTGCGGGAGCCCGGCGCGAGCCGGTCGATCGTGGTCGACCCGGGTCCGCTCGAGGACGGCCATCTCGACCGGCTGACCGAGGAATCCGGCGAGGTCGGACTGGTGCTGCTCACCCATCATCACTTCGACCACTCCGAGGTGGCTCGCGAGTTCGCCGCCCGCAAGGGCTGTGCGGTCCGCGCGCTCGACCCGGCGTACTGCCTCGACGGCGAGCCCCTGACCGACGGTGAGGTGCTGCACCTCGACGGTCTGGAGGTCCGGGTGCTCACCACTCCCGGCCACACCGCCGACTCGATCTCCCTGGTGGTGCCCGGCGACGGCGCCTTGCTGACCGGCGACATGGTGCTCGGGCGCGGGACGACGGTCGTCGCCTACCCCGACGGCCAGCTCGGCCCGTACTTCCACTCGATCGAGAAGATGCGCTCGCTGGTCACCGGCGGCGAGGTGCACAGCCTGTGGCCGGCCCACGGTCCGGTGCTCGACGGCGCGATCGGCATCCTCGACTTCTACCTCGCCCACCGACGTGAGCGGCTGGCCCAGGTCGAGTCGGCGCTGCGCGAGCTCGGCGTCACCCTCAACCCGGAGTCCGCGGACGACGAATCGCTGCCGCGGCAGGTGGTCGAGGTCGTGTACGCCGACGTCGACGAGTCGCTCTGGGGAGCGGCCGAGTGGTCGGTCCGCGCCCAGCTCGCCTACCTCGCCGGCCGGTAGCGACGGACGACGAGCGCGCCGCCGCCGAGCACCAGCACGCCCGCGCCGGCGATCCACCACCACACGCTGCTCGATCCGTCATCAGCCCAGACCGGCGTCGGCAGATCGGCGTCGACGGACAGGGCGCTGGCGACGGTCAGGGAGTCGGGTGCACCTTGCTCGAGGGTCACGACCGGACCGGAGTAGGTGCTACCGGACTCAGGGTCCAGCCACCCGGCCCAGATCGCAGGCCCGTCCTCCGACGCACCGTCGTCGATCACCCCGAGGGCATGGCCGTCCGCAGTCCAACCGAGCGGGCTCAGGGTTCGAAACGACTGGGGCAGGGTGCCGAAGGAGTCCGTGGCGGTGTGCTGCACCAGGGGCACGCCGTTGTCGTAGCCCTGCCGCAGGTCCAGGACGGCGTCGGTGCCGACCTGGGCCTGCATGGACCAGGTGCCGCGCGGCCGCGTCGAGCGCTGCGACACGGTGGTGCCGTCGCGCCAGATCGTCATCCGGTCCTGGTCCAGGATCGCGACGCGTCCGTCGTCGCCGACGGCGTACTCGCGGACGCCGTCGGGGTCCGGGTTGGGCGGCAGGGTCGCGCTGGTCTCGCTGCCGGGCTCGACCAGGCCGGCTGCCTCCTCGTCGCCGAAGCTGCGGCGCCCCTTGCCCCAGTGGGTCGAGACCTGGCCGGACCAGACGAGCCACTCCCCGTCGGGGGACCAGGTCATCCGACGGACCAGGATGCCCTGACCCCCCTCGAGAGCGACGTCGCGCTCCGAGCCCGAGACGAGGTCGACGATCCGGATACCTGTCGGGGTGGCCGCGTCGGCGGTCGGCGTCCCGGCCCAGGTGTAGGCCAATGAACGGCCGTCGGGCGAGAGCGCGAGGGACTGCTCCGGGCCTGCGTGGAATCCGGTGAATCCGTCGGCCAGAGCGATCACGTGATAGTCGCCGTCGGCTGCCGTGACGGCCACGACCCGTCCGCGGCCCTGGGCGTCGGAGCTGACGTACGCCGCGGAGACGGGCCCGATCGCCAGCCCGGCCTCCGGGGTGACGTGGACGTCCTCGGGTAGCGTCCAGAGCATGCTCGGGAGGGCACCTCCGCTGCCGGCGGCGAGCGGTGGATCGCTCGACTGCCCGGACCATGAGGTCACCGCACCTCCCGCGAGCGCAACGACGACCGCCGCCGCCGCGATTCCTGCCCCGAGTCGCCGGTTGCGCGAGCGTCGGCCCCGCGTCCAGGTGTCGGCGGGCACGTCGGCCACGCTCGCTCGAGCGGCGATCTGCTGCAGCTCGTCGTGAAGGCTCATGTCGTCCCGCCCACCAGGTCTGCCAGCTCGGGAGCCAGGGTTCGGAGCCGGGCGAGCGCCTGCCGGCCGATCGACTTCACGGTGCCGGATCCGATGCCGAGCGCGGCCGCGGTCTGCACCTCGGTGAGGTCCTCGAAGTAGCGCAGCACCAGCACGGTCCGCTGCCGGACGGTCAGCCGGGCGAGAGCCTGCTCGAGGGTGAGGCGCAGGTCGAGGTCGGTCCCAGCCGCCGGCACGTCGTAGGTGCCGAGCGTCTGCTCCTTCGCGTGACGTCGCGAGCGCCACCAGGAGATGTTCTGCGTGTAGAGGATGCGCCGGACGTACGGCTCCGGGTCACCCTGGATGCGATGCCAGCTCCGCGCTGCTTTGAAGAGTGCTGTCTGCACGAGGTCCTCCGCGAGATGGGCGTCCCCGGTCAGGAGGTACGCCGTACGCGACAGGGCAGGCGTGCGCGCCACGACGAACGCGTGGAAGTCGTCTTCGTCAGTCACAGCGGCCCGAGCCCCCTTTCACTCCTCCTACGCACTGCGGAGCATGCCCGGGGGTCACCGGGACCGACTTTTCTCAGCGGGCGCGGCGGCCCAGGCGCTCGACGTCCATGATCACGACCGAACGCGGCTCGAGCCGCAGCCAGCCGCGCGACGCGAAGTCGGCGAGCGCCTTGTTGACCGTCTCGCGGGAGGCGCCGACCAGCTGGGCGAGCTCCTCCTGGGTGAGGTCGTGGTGGACGTGGATGCCGTCGTCGGCGGTGCGGCCGAAGCGGTCCGCGAGGTCGAGCAGCGCCTTGGCGACCCGGCCGGGGACGTCGGAGAAGACCAGATCGGCGACGACGTCGTTGGCCTTGCGCAGCCGACCGGCCAGCTGGGCGAGCAGACCGCGGGCGACGACCGGGCGGCCCTCGAGCCAGCGCAGCAGGTCCTCGTGGGAGAGCGATGCGAAGGTCGCGTCGGTCACCGCGGTCACCGTCGCCGAGCGCGGGCCGGGGTCGAAGAGGGAGAGCTCGCCGAACATCTGACCGGGGCCGAGGATCGCGAGCAGGTTCTCGCGCCCGTCGGAGGAGGTGCGACCGAGCTTCACCTTGCCCTCGAGGACGACGTAGAGCTTGTCGCCCGAGTCGCCCTCGTGGAACAGCACGTCGCCTCGGCGCAGACGGCTCTCGGCCATCGAGCCGCGCAGGGCGGTGGCCGCCTCGTCGTCGAGCGCGCTGAACAGCGGAGCCTGACGGAGTACGTCGTTGTCCACGGACTCCTCCTCGTGACCATGACCCGCGAGCAACGCACGGGTTCCAAAGTCGATCCTAGCCAGTGTGAAACCTCACAAGCACTACCGGCGTCCGAAAGTCGCGCGCGATCCCGAATCGGCGACGTCGGAGCGCCGCCGTACTCTTGGCCCGTGTCCGACCAGCCCGCCTCCGGGGAGACCCGCACCGGACTGGTCCGGCGCGCTCGCAAGATCGACCGGGCGCTGGCCGAGACCTACCCCGATGCTCGCTGCGAGCTCGACTTCGACAACCCGTTCGAGCTGCTCGTGGTGACCGTGCTGTCGGCGCAGACCACCGACAAGCGGGTCAACGCCGTGCGCCCGACCCTGTTCGCCGCCTACCCGGACCCGCAGTCGATGGCGGCCGCCGACCGGGCCACGCTCGAGGGGATCGTCGGCCCGCTCGGCTTCTTCCGGGCCAAGACCGAGTCGCTGCTCAAGCTCAGCGCCGCGCTGGTCGGCCGACCACGGCGGCGCCGTGCCCGCGCGCCTCGACGACCTCGTCAAGCTGCCCGGTGTCGGCCGCAAGACCGCCAACGTCGTGCTCGGCAACGCCTTCGGCATCCCCGGCATCACCGTCGACACCCACTTCGGACGGCTCGCCCGCCGCTTCCGCTGGACCGAGGAGACCGACCCGGTCAAGGCCGAGCACGCCGTCGGCGCGCTCTTCGAGAAGCGCGACTGGACGATGCTCAGCCACCACCTGATCTGGCACGGCCGTCGGGTCTGCCACTCGCAGAAGCCCGCGTGCGGTGCCTGCCCGGTCGCGAAGCTGGTGCCCGTCGTACGGCGAGGGCCCGACCGACCCCGAGGCCGCTGCCAAGCTGGTCAAGACCGAGGGTCGCGCATGAGGAAGGCCGTCTCGGCCGCGCTCGTCGCGGCTGTGCTGCTGCTCGCCGGCTTGTTCCAGCGACGTCCCGGGTCCCGGCCGGCGCCCAGATCGACGTCGACACCCCGCAGCTGCGCGGAGCTGAAGGCCGAGGCCGGCATCGAGGACTGCGCGCCCGGGTCCGGCGACCCGGTCGCCGGCGGGCTGCCCGGCCGTGACGCTGCCCTGCCTGGGCGGCGGCCCGGACGTCGACCTGTCCGTCCCTGCCGGGCCCGATGATCGTCAACCTCTGGGCGTCGTGGTGCGGACCGTGCCGCGAGGAGATGCCGGCGCTCGCAGGAGTTCTACGAGCAGTACGGCGACCAGGTGCCCGTGCTCGGCATCGACTACCAGGACCCGCAGACCGGGCCGCGCGATCGAGCTGGCCGAAGAAGTCCGGCGTCACCTACCCGCTGCTCGCCGACCGCGGCGGCGACCTCCAGGCCGAGTCGACCGTTCCCGGCCGGATCCGCGGCGTCCCGATCGCTCGCCTTCGTCGACGCCGACGGCGAACGCCGAGCCGGTCGCTCGGCGGCGTCGACCTCCGTCGACGAGCTCGTCGACCTGGTCAACGAGCACCTCGGGACCGACCTGTGACCGGCCTCCCCGACTGGCTGCGCCCGTCGAGCAGGCGGCCCGCGTCGATCCGGGCCGACGACCTGACCCGCTTCACGCCCCCGCCCGGGCGGCGACGCCCGGCTCGGTGCCGTGCTGATGCTCTTCGGCGAGGGCCCGCAGGGCGGCGAGCTGCTGCTCACCGAGCGCGCCCACGACATGCGCTCCCACCCCGGCCAGGTGTCCTTCCCCGGCGGCTCGCTCGACCCGGGCGAGAGCGTCGGTCGAGGCCGCGCTGCGCGAGGCGGAGGAGGAGGTCGGGCTCGACCCGGCAGTCGGTCGAGGTCTTCGGCCGAGCTGCCCGAGCTGTGGCTGCCGCCGAGCAACTTCGCGGTCACCCCGGTGCTCGGCTGGTGGCGCGAGCCCAGTCAGGTGTCGGTGGTCGAGCCGCGCCGAGGTGCACGCCATCCACCACGTCCCGATCAGCGAGCTGCGTCGACCCCGACCACCGGATCACCGTCGGGCCCGCGCGCACCGGAAGCGGCTACCAGAGCCCCGGCTTCCTGATCGGCCCCGACCACGACGTCATCCTGTGGGGCTTCACCGGCGGGATCATCGCCCGGCTGTTCGAGTTCCTCGGGCTGGATCGCGGCCCTGGGACCGAGACCCGGTCCGCGATCTCCCGGCGTACATGCTCGCCGGCGCCGACCGCCAACGTCGCGCCCGCGCTCGCTCGACATCGAGGACGAGCAGCGCGGAGGACGGCGTGAACCTGCTCGACTGGCTGCTGGTCGTCCTGGTCCTCGCCTACGCCCTCTCGGGCTACTGGCAGGGCTTCGTCACCGGCGCCTTCGCGACCACCGGCCTGCTGCTCGGCGGCCTGTTCGGCGTCTGGCTGGCGCCCGGTCGCCCTCGGCGACGCCAACCCGTCGCTGCTGGTCTCGCTCGGCGCGCTGTTCATCGTGATCCTCTCCGCGTCGCTGGGCCAGGCGCGTGCTTCCAGTTCGCCGGCTCCCAGATCCGCGACAAGATCACCTGGCAGCCGGTCCGGGCGATCGACGCGGTCGGTGGCGCCGCGCTCAGCGCGGTCGCCGTGCTCCTGGTCGCCTGGGCGCTCGGCGTCGCCATCTCCGGCTCGCGGATCGGCGGCGATCACCCCGATGGTCCGCAGCTCGACGGTGCTCGCCCAGGTCGACGAGGTGCTGCCGGCGTCGGCCGGCGGCGCGCTGCAGGCGCTTCAACGACGTGGTCGGCACCAGCTTCTTCCCGCGCTACCTCGAGCCGTTCGCCCCCGAGCGGATCGTCGAGGTCGGTCCCGGCCCCCAGCGGCTGCTCAAGCGACCCCGACGTCGAGCGGGCCGCCGCCAGCGTCCTGAAGATCCGCGGCACCAACGACTGCGGTCGCGGCGTCGAGGGCACGGGCTTCCTCTACGCCCCCGACCGGCTGATGACCAACGCCCACGTCGTCGCCGGCGTCGACGACCCCGAGGTGTACATCGGCGACGAGCTCCGTCGACGCCGACGTCGTCTACTACAACCCCGACATCGACGTCGCGGTGCTCTCCTTCGACTCCGGCGACACCCCGACGCTGCGCTTCGACCGCGACGGCCGAGCCGCCCAGGACGGCGTCGCCGTCCTCGGCTACCCGCAGGACGGCCCGTACGACGTGCAGCCCGGCCGGATCCGCTCCGAGCAGCGCCTGCGCTCGCCCGACATCTACGGCGAGGGCGCGGTGATCCGCGAGGTCTTCTCGCTGCGCGGGCTGATCCGGCCCGGCAACTCCGGCGGCCCGATCGTCTCCTCGGCACGGCGACGTCGTCGGCGTCGTGTTCGCCGCCTCGGTCACCGACGACGACACCGGCTACGCGCTGACCGCCGACCAGGTGTCGTCGCAGCGCCGGCGACCGGGATCAGCGAGCTCGTCCCAGGCCGACACAGGCGATCGCTGCGCGGCTGAGCTCGCCCCCGTCGGGTCAGCCGGTCTTCTGGCCCTTGAGGGCCGTCTGGATCGCCTTGCCCTGCTCGATCGCCCGCTCGGGCGCGCGCACCTGCTTGACCTTGCGGATGCCGAGGAAGATCAGCAGCGCGGTGATCAGCACGTAGAAGAGGAACACGATCAGAACGCCCAGTGCAGGTCGAGGCCCTCGCCGTTCCAGTTGATGAGGTAGGCGATCGCGAACGACAGCATGATGATCGCGAGCACCGCGATGAACGCCGCGGCCGCGAACAGCCCGATGCCGATCCCGCCGGCCTGGACGCTGACCTTCAGCTCGGACTTCGCGAGCTGGATCTCCTTCTGGACCAGCGTGGAGATGTCTCGGCTCGCGTCGTGGACCAGGCGGCCGATGCTGGGGTCTTGGTCGTTCACCTGCTGCGCCATGCGCGTCCTCTGGTCGTTCGGTGCTGACAGGACCGACCATACCGATCGGAGACAGAACGTGCTCAGAGGTACCGCAGCCACAGGTAGGGCACGCACAGCGTCACCGTGACACGACGGTGACGACCAGGCCGTACTTGGTGAACTCCCAGAACCCGATCGGGTGCCCCTCGCGTGCGGCGATGCCCAGCGCGACGACGTTGGCGGAGGCGCCGATGGCGGTGGCGTTCCCGCCGAGGTCGGCGCCGAGGGCGAGGGCCCACCACAGCACCTGACCGCCGTCACCGTGGCCGGCAGCGACCAGCTCGGCGACGATCGGGCTCATCGTGGCGACGTACGGGATGTTGTCGACGATGCGCGGACAGCACTGCGGACCCGCCGAGCAGGACCATCGTCGCCGAGCCCGAGCCGCCCCTCGGTCGCCTCGGCCGGCGCCTCGGCGATCGTGGTCGATGACACCGGTCTCGACCAGGCCGCCGACCATGATGAAGAGGCCGGCGAAGAAGGCCAGCGTCGGCCACTCGACCTCCCGCAGCGCCTCGGCGACCTCGACCTCGGTGATCAGCAGGAGCAGGCCGGCGCCGAGCAGCGCGACCACGGACGGCTCGTAGTGCAGCACCGGATGGAGCACGAAGGCGATGACGACCAGGGCGAGGACCGCCAGCGCCTTCACCAGCAGGCCGGGTCGGTGATCGCCTCGCGCTCGTTCAGGCGCATCACCGACGCGGCGCGCTCGGCGTCGTACGACGAAGTCGCGGCGGAACAGCCACCGGCAGAGCAGGCAGAAGGCGACCATCAGCACGACGACGATGGGCGTCAGGTGGACGAGGAAGTCGTTGAAGCTGAGGTCGGCGCGGGCGGCGATGATGATGTTCGGCGGGTCGCCGACCAGGGTCGCGGTGCCGCCGATGTTGGAGGCGAACACCTCGGCCATCAGGAACGGCACCGGCCGCAGGCCGAGCCGCTCGCAGACCAGGAACGTCACCGGCGCGATGAGCAGGATCGTGGTCACGTTGTCGAGCAGCGCCGAGGCGACGCCGTCAGGACGCACGAGCATGACCATCAGCGGGTACGGGCCGGCCGCGGGTGCGCTTGGCCGCCCAGATCGCGACGTACTCGAAGACTGCCGGTCTGCCGCAGCACCGCGACGATCATCATCATCCCGAGCAGCAGGAAGATGACGTTCCACTCGATGCCGGTCTCCTCGGAGAAGAAGGCGTGCGTCGGCGTCGGTGATGCGCAGCAGCAGCATCAGCGCGGCACCGCCCAGCGCGACGGCGGTCCGGTGGACCTTCTCGGTCACCAGCAGGACGTAGGCGCCGACGAAGATGATGAGGGCGGCGATGGCCACGAGGGGCTCCTGAGGGGTCGAGTCGACGACGCCGACCAGACTTCCCGGCACACCTCGGCCGACCCTACCCGTCGCGGCGGTCGACGTCGGCGAGGCTGTGGGATAGCGTCGTCGCCGTGAAGGCACGTGACGCTCGCGAAGCCGTACCCGACGGTGGGCCGGAGACCGGGGCTGTCGACGCCGCCCGGCTGCTCACCGAGCAGGACCGACCCGGCCTGATCGTCGTGGACGACGACGATCGCCCGGTCGCGGTGCTACCGGGCTCGCAGGTCCTCCGGCTGATGATCCCCGAGCTACATCCGCGACGACCGCGACCCTGGCCGGGGTGGTCGACGACGACTTCGTCGACCACATGTGCGACGCCGCTCGACGGCAGGACCGTCGCCGAGCTGCTGCCCAAGGACCGGACCAGGCTGCCCGATCGTCGGCCCCGACGAGTCGGTCCTCGAGGTCGCCGCCCTGATGGCGGCGGAGCGCAGCCCGCTCGTCGCGGTGGTCGAGGGGCCGGGACCAAGGTCGCGCTCGTCGGCGCGATCACCCTGCCGTCGGTGCTCGGGGCACTGCTGCCGACGCGGATCACCGGTCCCTGAGCCGTCCGTCTCGAAGACGTCGGGTACGCCGTCGTGGTCGGTGTCGAGCTTCCTCGATCTCGCACAGGTGGCGGTAGACGCGGTTGCGCAGTCGCGCAGCACCGATGGCGGCCAGTGCCCGCAGCGATCAGGGAGCCCACCAGCACCGCGACCTTGACGTGCTCGCCGTCGTCGGAGGCGTCGCTCGAAGGCGAGCTCGCCGATCAGCAGCGACACGGTGAAGCCGATCCCGGCAAGCATCGCCATCCCGACGACGTCGACCCAGCGCCAGCTCGTCGTCGAGATCGGCGTGGGTGAAGGGTGCAGCAGCCAGGTGCATCCCGACGATGCCGATCGGCTTGCCGAGGACCAGTCCGAAGACGATGCCGAGCGCGACCCGGTCGGTCAGGGAGTCGGTGAGGCCGGTCCAGCCGCCGATCGTACACGCCGGCGGCGAAGAAGGCGAAGATCGGGACGGCGATACCCGCCGAGATCGGGCGGACGAGGTGCTCGAGGTGCTCGGCAAGACCACGGCCGTCGCCGCCGTCGCGACGTGTGACGGGGACCGTGAAGGCCAGCAGCACACCGGCGACGGTCGCGTGCACACCCGACTCGTGGACCAGCGCCCAGGCGACGAGCGCCAGGGGGATCAGCAGCCACCAGGACTGGATGCGCCGCTGGACGAGGAAGCCGAACACGGCGATGGGGATCAGCGCCAGGCCGCAGGAACCTCAGATCCAGGTGATCGGTGTAGAAGATCGCGATCACGGTGATCGCGAGCAGGTCGTCGACCACGGCGAGGGTCAGCAGGAAGGTCCGCAACCCGGAGGGCAGGTGGGTGCTGATCACGGCCAGCACGGCGACCGCGAACGCGATGTCGGTCGCGGTCGGGATCGCCCAGCCGATCAGGTCGTCGGAGCCGAGGTTCCAGAGCGACGAAGATGAGGGCCGGCGCAGCCATGCCGCCGATGGCCGCGCACGACCGGAAGCGCCGCCCGGCGCGGCTCGCGCAGGTCCCCGGCCACGAACTCGCGCTTGAGCTCGAGACCGGCGACGAAGAAGAAGATCGCCAGCAGGCCGTCCGCCGCCCAGGCGCTCGCGGGAAGGTCGAGGTGGCAGTGCCTCCGGGCCGACGACCACGTCGCGCAGGTCGAAGTAGCGCGTCGCGCCAGGGGGTGTTCGCCCAGACCAGAGCGATGGCGGCCGCGGCGATCAGCAGCACGCCGCCGGTCGTCTCGGCGCGCAGGATGTCGGCGGCCCGGGAGCTCTCGAGGAACGACCCGCGCGCGAACAGGCGGAGGCGGGGCTGGTTGCCGTCAGGGCTGTCGGTCACGTGGCTCCTCGGGAGGGTCGGCGGAATGATGCCGACCAGACTTCCCGGCTCACCCTACTTGCCGACCCGGCGCCAGTTTCCACCAGAAGTGTGCCGACCCGGCGCCAGTTTCCACCTTCAAGGGGAAACTGGCGCCGGGTCGGCGGGTACCAAGGGAAACTGGCGCCGGGTCGGCTCACTCGGAGCGCGCCGGCGCCTTCCTTGTCCTTGATCAGGTCCATCACGGTGGAGTCGGCGAGGGTGGTGACGTCGCCGACCTCGCGGTGCTCGGCCACGTCACGCAGCAGCCGCCTCATGATCTTGCCGGAGCGGGTCTTGGGCAGCTCCGGGACGATCATGATCTGGCGCGGCGTCGCGATCGGGCCGATCTCCTTGCGGACGTGGGCTCCGCAGGTCCTTGACGATGTCCTCGCCACCGTCGCCGGCCTCGTCGCGCAGGATCACGAAGGCGCAGACCGCCTGACCGGTGTCCTCGTCCTTGGCGCCGACGACCGCGGCCTCGGCGACCTTCGGGTGCGAGACCAGGGCCGACTCGATCTCGGTGGTCGAGAGCCGGTGACCCGAGACGTTCATGACGTCGTCGACGCGGCCGAGCACCCAGAGGTCGCCGTCGGAGTCCTTCTTGGCGCCGTCGCCGGCGAAGTACCAGCCCTGCTCGGCGTACTTCGCCCAGTAGGTGTCCTTGAACCGCTCGTCGTCGCCCCAGATGGTGCGCAGCATCGAGGGCCACGGCTCGGTGAGGACCAGGTAGCCGCCGGAGCCGTTCGGCACCGACTCGCCCTCCTCGGTCACCACGTCGGCGGCGATGCCGGGGATCGGGATCATCGCGGAGCCGGGCTTGCCGTGCGTCACGCCGGGCAGCGGGCTGATCATGATCGATGCCGGTCTCGGTCTGCCACCAGGTGTCGACGACCGGGGTGCGGTCGCCGCCGATGACGTGGCGGTACCAGACGTAGGCCTCGGGGTTGATCGGCTCACCGACCGAGCCGAGGATCCGCAGCGACGACATGTCGAAGCGGTCCGGGATCTCGCGGCCCTGCTTCATGAACGACCGGATCGCGGTGGGTGCGGTGTAGAAGATCGTGACCTTGTAGTCCTCGATGATCTGCCACCAGCGGCCGCGCTCGGGGGCGTCCGGCGTGCCTTCGTACATCACCTGCGTCGCGCCGTTCGCGAGCGGGCCGTAGACCATGTAGGAGTGGCCGGTCACCCAGCCGATGTCGGCCGTGCACCAGTAGACGTCGGTCTCGGGCTTGAGGTCGAAGACCGCCCAGTGCGTGTACGACGCACCGGTCAGGTAGCCGCCGGTGGTGTGCAGGATGCCCTTCGGCTTGCCGGTCGTGCCCGAGGTGTACATGACGTAGAGCGGGTGCTCGGAGTCGAAGACTCGCACTGCGTGCTCGGTCGAGGCCGTGTCGACGGCGTCGTGCCACCAGACGTCGACGTCGTCGTCCCAGCTCGACGTCCTGGCCGGTACGGCGTGACGACGAGCACCTTCTCGACCACGTGACCGTGTCTTGGCGGTCTTGCCACGCGCCTCGTCGACGGCGGGCTTGAGCGCCGCCGGCGCACCGCGGCGGTAGCCGCCGTCGGAGGTGATGACGACCTTGGCCTGGCAGTCGACGATGCGGGTGGCCAGCGCCTCGGCGGAGAAGCCGCCGAAGACCACCGTGTGCGGTGCGCCGATCCGGGCGCAGGCCAGCATCGCGATCACGGCCTCGGGGATCATCGGCAGGTAGATCGCGACCCGGTCGCCGGTCTGGACTCCGAGGTCGGTCAGCGCGTTGGCGGCCTTGCAGACCTCGTCCTTGAGCTGCGGCGTAGGTGAGGTCTCGCTTGTCGTCGACGGGCTCGCCCACCCAGTGGAGGGCGACCTTGTCGCCGCGGCCGGCCTCGACGTGCCGGTCGACGCAGTTGTACGCCGCGTTGAGCTTGCCGCCGACGAACCACTTGGCGAACGGCGGGTCGTCCCAGTCGAGCACCCGGTCCCAGCGTCTGGTCCCAGTCGATCCGCTCGGCCTGCTCGGCCCAGAACGCCTCCCGGTCGGACGCGGCGCGGTCGTACGCCTCCGCCTTCAGGTTGGCGTTCTCGGCGATCTCGGCCGGCGGTTCGAACCGCCGGTCCTCCTTGAGAAGGTTGGACAGGGTCTCTTCGCTCACGGCTCCTCTCCTGTTCCTGACGTCGTTCCCCACACTAGGCCGCTGTGACGGCCACCACGAGCCGGGTCAGCGCACTCCGACGGGGAAGACCTGTCGCTTGTGGGTGAACGCCGTCACTCCGGCGAGGGAGGCGTACCAGGCTGCGGCCGCGGTGGCGAGGCCGAACCAGCCGCCGACCTTGTGGATGGTCTCCGAGGTCGCGAACTCACCGATGGCGAGCAGGAAGAAGGTGATCGTCAGCAACGCGAAGACGACGAGGACCGCACCACTCACCCGAGCTGCGGCGATGGTCATGTAGGCCGTGAAGATGCCCCAGGCGAGAAGGAAGAGGCCGATGCTGTTCGCGGCATCGCCGGCATCGAAGGTGCTCAGGTCGGTGTGGCCGGTCAGCCACCAGAACGACACCCAGAAGGCGCCGTACGACGAGAACGCCGTCGCGCCGAACGTGTTGCCCTTGGCGAACTCCCACATGCCGGCGGCGAACTGCGCGATGCCGCCGTAGGCGAGCGCGAGACCGAAGACGACGGGTTCGACCTTGAACAGTCCGGTGTTGACGAAGCTCAGGACGAAGGTCGTCAGCGCGAACGCGGCGAGTCCCAGCGGCGCGGGATCGGCGATGTGCGATCCGGGGGCGGGACGAGCTTCGGGGGTCGTGGACATGTCAGCTCCTCGGGTAGGTGTGGTCCCGTCGGACGCTAGGAACCCGGGGAGCAGAGGGCCAGTACGACGGAGTGGTCCATCGCCCAGCGGCGCCAACCGGGCGATGTGTGCGACGTCACAGTGCGACGAACGGTCGGTTCCCTACGACGAGCGGTCGCGGGTCCGCTCCGCCACGGGGATGAAGCCGCCGCGGTCCAGCTCGAGGGCTTCGGGTGCGTGCAGTCGCACCATGGTGCTCGCCAGGTGGGCGGGCCGATGAGCGCGGGTCAGCGAGCGAGACGCCGATCATCGTGGCGAACGCGATCGGCACGGTGCACATCGCCGGTTGGGCGAGCAGCGCGCCCGGCCAGCCCGCGGGCGAAGCTCCCAGCATCACCCCGAGCACGGCCGAGGCGGACAGCAGACCACCGGCGAGCAGTCCCCAGATCGCTCCGGCAGCGGTGAGGCCGCGCCACCAGATCCCCAGCAGCAGCAGCGGGCAGAACGTCGAGGCGGCGACCGCGAAGGCGAGCTCGACGGCGTGCGCCACGGCCAGGCCGGACGAGAGAGCGGTCAGTCCCAGCGTCGCCAGTGCGCCGACGACGCCGGCGACGCGGAACGCCGTGACCGGTGCCAGCCAGCGACCGAACACGTCTTGCCCGACCACTCCCGCGATGGACACCACCAGCCCCGACGAGGTCGACAGGAACGCCGCGAACGCGCCGGCTCCCAGAACCGCGGTGAGCAGGTCGGCGGTGCTGCCGCCGCCGATCTGACCGGGCAGCACGAGCACGACGGAGTCGGCGCGGGAGGAGTTGGCCAGGCCTGGCGCATAGAGCCGGCCGAGCACGCCGTACAGCGTCGGCAGGAGGTAGAAGAGGCCGAGCAGCGACAACACCGCGACCGTCGTACGCCGCGCTGCCCGGCCGTCCGGGTTGGTGTAGAAGCGCACGACCACATGGGGGAGGCCCATGGTGCCGAGGAAGGTGGCGAGGATCAGGGAGTAGGTGAGATACAGACTGTGCTGCCCGTGCATGGGCTCGAGCCAGTCGGTCTCGTGGAGGCTGCCGGTCGTTGCCGCTGTACCGCCCCGATGGTGCACCAGGAGGACGGCCAGCGGGATCAGCAGCGCACAGAGCTTGAGCCAGTACTGGACCGCCTGGACGAGGGTGATGCTGCGCATCCCGCCGGAGACCACCGTGACGATGACGACCACAGCCACGATCGCCCCACCGACCCAGGTGGGTGCGCCGGTCAGGGCGTGCACGGTGAGCCCGGCGCCCTGGAACTGCGGGACCAGGTAGAGGACGGCGATCAGGACGACGAGCCCGCTCGCCACCCTCCGGGCTCGACGCGACTCGAGGCGGAGCTCGGCGAAGTCGGGGAGCGTGTAGGCGCGCGATCGCCGCAGCGGTGCGGCGACGAACAGCAGCAGCACCAGGTAGCCCGCGGTCCACCCGACCGGGTACCAGAGCATGTCGACGCCGCGACTGAGGACGAGGCCGGCGACGCCGAGGAAGGATGCCGCGGAGAGATACTCGCCGCTGATCGCGCTGGCGTTGAGTGCCGGTCCCACCGAGCGTGAGGCGACGTAGAAGTCGCTCGTCGTACGGGAGAAGCGGAGGCCGAACGCGCCGACCCCGAGCGTCAGCAGCGTCACCGCCAGGATGCCGGTGATGGCCGCGAACGTGCTCACGGGGGTTCGCGCGAATCGACCAGCTCGCGGAAGGCGGCCTCGTTGCGCTCGGCCCGCCGCACGTAGGAGACCGCGAGCACCACCAGCCACGGATAGACGACGAGTCCGAGGATCCACCAGGCCAGCGGGACTCCACCGATCCGGGTCTGCTGGAGCGGTTCGATCAGCCAGAACCCGAGTGGGAGCAGGCCCACAGTGCCGGCCAGCACGACGGTCGTCCCGACGGCCAGCCGCAGCTGCGAGCGCACCAGCGACCGCATGTAGACGTCACCGAGCTCGGTGCGGGCATCGATCTCGGAGGCCACCGACGTACGTCGGCGCTGGCCGCTCCAGGGCCCGGTGACCCGGACCCGAACCTCGGGGTCGGTGGACTCCGTGGTCACGGTCGTTCCGGGTGGGTGCGCAGCAGGTCGCGTAGCGCGGGAGCGGACCGGCGACTGACCGGGAGCTCGGTGCCGGCGACCACGACGGAGTACCGGCCGTGGCTCACGTGCACCTCCTCGACGTGGGCGAGGGCCACGAGCAGCGAGCGGTGGATGCGGACGAAGCCGCAGTCTCGCCACCGCTCCTCGAGGCTGTTCAGCGGGATCCGGACCAGGTGGCTCTCGCTGTCGGTGTGCAGGCGGGCGTAGTCGCCCTGCGCCTCGACGTACCGGACCTCGGAGCGGGCCACGAACCGGGTCACGCCGCCGAGCTCGACCGCGAGTGTGTCCTCGGGTGCCGGGCTGGCGCCATCGTTGTCGCAGATGCGGCGTACGGCCTCGCGGAGCCGGTCCTCACGTACCGGTTTGAGGAGGTAGTCCACCGCGTTGAGATCGAACGCCTCCACCGCGTGGTCGCTGTAGGCGGTGACGAAGACGACCGGCGGCGGATCGGTGAAGTTGGCGAGCACCGCTGCGAGCTCGAGACCGGAGAGACCCGGCATCGCGACGTCCAGCAGGACAGCGTCGATCGACTCGTCGCGCAGCACCCGCAGCGCCTCCGCGGCCCCCAGGCAGGTGCGCACCTCGCCGATCCGGTCGTCCCGGCCGAGCAGGAAGGCCAGCTCCGCGAGGGCCGGCTGCTCGTCGTCCACCACCAGCACGCGCAGGCCAGCACTCACGTCCGCTCCAGGTGTGACCTGTGCCACGTTGTCATGAGCCAACACCCTAGGCGCTCGCGGGACGTCAGGCGCGCACGCCGGGGCTGAACTTCGGCACCCGGACCGTCACCTTGGTGCCGGCGCCGGGTGCCGTCTCCACGACCAGGCCGTAGTCGTCACCGAACGTCGTGCGCAGCCGACCGTCGACGTTGCCGAGACCGACGGAGTCGAGGGCGGCGTCACCGGCCAGCGCGCGCCGTACGACGTCGGGGTCCTCCCCGACCCCGTCGTCCTCCACCTCGATCACGCAATCCAGGTCCTGGTCGCGAGCGACGATCCGAATCGAGCCGCCTCCCTCCGCGGACTCCAGACCGTGCCGGACCGCGTTCTCGACCAGCGGCTGGATGCAGAGGAAAGGCACGGCCACCGGTAGCACCTCGGGCGCGATCTGGAGTGTCACGTGGAGCCGATCGCCGAAGCGCGCCTGCTCGAGCAGCAGGTAGCGCTCGACCGAGCGGAGCTCCTCGGCGAGCGTCGTGTACTCCCCGTGGCGGCGGAAGGAGTAGCGGGTGAAGTCGGCGAACTCCAGCAGCAGCTCACGGGCCCGGTCGGGGTCGGTACGGACGAAGCTGGCGATCGCACCGAGCGAGTTGTAGATGAAGTGCGGGCTGATCTGCGCGCGCATCGCGCGGACCTCGGCCTCCATCAGCCGGGTGCGGGACGCATCGAGCTCGGCGAGCTCGAGCTGGGCGCTGACCCACTGGGCGACCTCGTCGGCGGCCCGGGCGAGGCCGGCGGTCGGAGTGACCGCAAAGACCTGGAGAGTGCCGACGACCCGTTCCTCGACGACGAGCGGGCTCACGATCGCGGTGCGGACCTCGCAGCCGATCTCGTCGCAGGGCAGGTCGCTCCGGTCGAAGACCTTGGTGCTGCCTCGCTCGACGGTCTGCACCGCCAGCCGACCGCACTGGTCCTCGTGGTGCTGGCCGCTGCCGTGCCAGGCCAAGGCGTGTGCGGTGTCGGTGAGCGCGAGGGCAGGGCTGCCGAGGAGGTCGTGCAGGTGCCGGATGCTGCGCTCGGCGCTGGCCCGGGTCAGCCCCTCACGAAGAGCCGGCGAGGCGAGGGACGCGCTGTGCAGCGTCCGGAACGTGGCGCGGTCGGCCTCGGTCCCGAGATGCCGTCGTCGCCACGGTCGAGCCATCGGCTAGCGGAAGTCGATGAGCAGCATGTCGTCGGCGGGCGCTGCTGTGGGTGCGACCTCCAAGACGTCCTCCGCGGGCTCCGGCCGCTCGGCGACGACGGTGCGGAAGCACCGGGTGACGTACGGCAGCTGCATGCCGTCCATGCCTCGGCCGTAGGCGTCGTAGAACGCCAGCACCTCGGCCTGCTTCGCCGCTCGCCCGGCCTCGTCGAGCACGGCGACGTTGGAGCGTGAGAGCACCAGCTCCTGGATCGAGACGGAGTCGACGACCTGCCAGTGCTTGAAGTCGGTCTCCTCGACCTCGCCGAAGACGGTCGTCTCCTCGAGCACGTGGTTGCTGCGGGTCTCGGCCGAGTTGCCGATCAGAGCGCCGAGCTTGCGCACCCAGGGAATCCGCTCGTCGCGGGCGTTCCACACGACGGCCAGGCGACCGCCGGGCTTGAGCACGCGGGCGATCTCGGGCAACGCACGGTCGTGGTCGAACCAGTGGAATGCCTGCGCCACCACCACCACGTCGTAGGACCAGTCGGGCGCGGGGATCGCCTCCGCGGACGCGACCGAGGTGGGCACGTCGGGCAGTCGCTGCTGGAGGACCGCGAGCATCTGCTCGTCGGGGTCGGTGGCGTGCACGTCGTGACCGAGCCCGACCAGGACCTCGGTGAGCTTGCCGGTGCCGGCACCGAGCTCGAGGACGGTGACCGGCTCGCTGCCGACCAGCCAGGCCGCGGCCTCGGTCGGGTACGACGGCCGCGCGCGGTCGTAGGCCTCGGCAACGTCGCCGAAGGAGCGGGCGGGTGAGGGTTGGTCGGTCATCGGGCTCACCGTACCCGCCGCTAGCCTCGGATTCGTGACCGCAGACCCGTTGTCCCAGCTCGCTTCCCTCGAGGGTGTTCCGTCGGCGTACGCCGCTGCCCGCGACGGCATCGACGTGATGCTGCGCGACCGCGGACTACGCCGTACCTCTCCCGAGATGACGGGCGAGAGCCTGCTCCGGGGCGCGCACGCGAGCGCCGTGCTCGAGGGGTCGACCGCGACCCTGATGGAGATCCGTGAGGGCGCCGGTGACGAGACCGCGGGCGACGCCGTGCGGGTGTCGACCGAGCTGCTCGGCCTGGCACCGGCGCTGACCCGATCACCCCTGCAGGCACTGGCCCGGATCCATGCCCTCGCTGCCGCGGGTCTGCCCACGGAGTCTCGCGGCCGACCACGCAACGGCGATGCGGCCGACCACCTGCGAGGCATCGCCGAGCTGGTCACCGGAGCGACGACCGCGCCGGCGCTGGTGCAGGCGGCGGTGGTCCATGCCGAGCTGGCGACATCGGCTCCGTTCGGGTCCCACAACGGGATCGTGGCGCGGGCCGCCGAGCGGCTGGTGCTCGTGGCCCGGGGCGTCGACGAGAAGTCGCTGGTCGTCCCCGAGGCGGGCCACCTCGCGCTGCGGGCGGCGTACGAGTCGAACCTGCGTGGCTACCGGGACGGTGGACAGGCGGGGATCCAGGCCTGGCTGCTCTACGCGGCGGAGGCGTACGCCGCGGGCGCCGAAGCGAGCCCGCTGCGGATCAGATGACGCTGAAACGCGAGCGGCACCCGGGTCTCGAAGTGCTGACCGGATGCCGCCGCTGACACGTGAGACCGATGGCTACCAAGCGTGCACTGTCAACTGCTGCCCCGGGAGTGTCCCGGACTGGCAAGCGCCCTGTAGGAAGGGTAGATCGCCGCGTGGGTACCCGGCTCACATGCAGATTCTCTTTAGTTCTACTGACCTGTGTACGCCTGTTGTCCGAGACCTTCAAGGGTTGACTTTCACTCAAGCGCCGAGACGCCTTCTGCGGGCGTTGACCCAGAGCACGCCGCCGACCGCGACCACCCCGCCGACGGCCAGGGCGGCGAGGGTCGGACCTGCCGGCGGGAGCGGAACCCGCGCGCGCAGCGCAACCGGCTTGGTGAAGACGAGGATCGGCCAGCCATGCTCGGCCGCGACCCGGCGCAGCTCCTTGTCGGGGTTGACCGCGTGGGAGTGGCCCACGGCCTCGAGCATGGGGACGTCGGTGACCGAGTCGCTGTAGGCGTAGGACGCCTCGAGGTCGTAGCCGACGTCGTCGGCGAGGTCGCGGATGGCCCGTGCCTTCTCCTCGGCGTACGCGTAGTACTCGATGTTGCCGCTGTAGCACCCGTCGACGATCTCCATCCGGGTCGCGATCACCCGGTCCGCTCCCAGCATCGCGGCGATCGGCCCGACGACCTCGGTCCCCGAGGCGGAGACGACCACGACGTCCCGCCCGGCCTGGTGGTGCTCCTCGATCAGGCAGACGGCCTCGTCGTAGACGATCGGGTCGACGACGTTGTGCAGGGTGTCGGCGACGATCTCGTTGACGGTCGCGACGTCCCACCCTGCGCAGAGCTGCGACATGAAGTGCCGCATCTTCTCCATCTGGTCGTGGTCGGCGCCGCCGACCAGGTAGACGAACTGGGCGTACGTCGACCGCAGCACGGCGCGCCGCGAGATCAGCCCCCCGGCCTGGAAGGGCTTGCTGAACGCGAGCGTGCTCGACTTGGCGATGATGGTCTTGTCGAGATCGAAGAAGGCCGCGGTCGGGCGAGGCGCCATGGGTCGATCGTAGGCCGCCGCCCGGTTCCGTGGGCCCACGGCGTCTCCACAGCCCAGTCGTCGGACTCCCTTGTGCACAAGGGATCTCGTCGTCCGCCCCGGTTGTCGGCCCGCGCGGGAACCATCGTCGACATGAGCCCAGCCCTCGTCATCACCCGCGACCAGTCCCTTCTCGACGAGCTGCTCCGGCTGGCCGCAGCCGCCGGTGTCACGCCCGATGTGGCCGGTGACGGCGGCGCCGCGCTGCGCGGCTGGGCGGGCGCCGGGCTGGTGCTCGTCGGGCTCGACATCGCCGAGGAGCTGGCCCGGATCGGACCGTCGCGCCGGCCCCGGGTGCACGTCGTCGCCTGGGGCCCGGTGCCCGACGAGTCGTTCCGGCTGGCCGTGGATCTGGGAGCGGAGAGCGTCGCGCAGCTGCCGAGGTCCGAGGCCTGGCTGGGCGAGGCCCTCACCGACCTGGGTGATCCGGAGCGTCCGGCGGGGCTGGTGCTCGGCGTGACCGGCGGGAGCGGGGGAGCGGGCGCCACGACCTTCGCATGTGCCCTCGGTCAGCTGGCCGGGCGGCGCGGCCGAGCCGTGGTGATCGATGCCGACCCGCTCGGTCCCGGTGTCGACCGGGTGCTCGGGCTCGAGGACCGCGACGGGGTCCGGTGGGACGGCCTGTGCCAGACCACCGGCCGGCTCAGCGCCCGGTCCCTGCGCGAGGCCCTGCCTCGACGGGAGGGACTCGGCGCCCTGACCTGGCACGCCGGGACCCCCGGCAGCCTGCAGGCGTTCGCGGTGCGCGAGGTGCTCTCGGCCGCCCGTCGTGGCCACGACGTGGTGGTCGTCGATCTCCCGCGCACGGCCGACCCGGTGGTCGACGAGGTGGCGGCACGGTGCGACCGGTTGTTGGTCGTGGTGGTCCCGACTGTTGCCGGAGTGGCCTCGGCGGCCCGTATCTGCGCCCGGCATCCCGATCCGACCACGGTCCGGATCGTGCTGCGCGGGCACGGGGTCGACCCACGTGCGGTGGAGCGTGCGACACGGGTCCCCGTGCTGGCCACGATGAGCGACCAACGCGGCCTCGGCGAGGCGATCGACCTCGGCCTCGGCCCGGTGCGGTCCCGCCGCGGGTCCTTGGGTCGGGCGGCCGGCGAGGTGCTGGACCAGCTGGCGCTGATCGCGCCGGTCGCGGCATGACCGAGCTGGAGGCGGTCCGCGACCGGCTCGCCCGGTCGCCGGGCGAGCTGACCCCCCATCGGGTGGCCGAGGCGCTGCGGGCCACCGGCCGTCCGGTCGGCGACGCCGCGGTGCTCGACGTCTACGAGACCCTGCGTCGCGACGTGATCGGCGCCGGACCGCTCGAGCCGCTGCTGAGGACGCCGCACGTGACCGACGTACTCGTCAACGGGGCGGAGCGGGTCTATCTCGACCGCGGTGCCGGTCTCGAGCTCACCGCGGTGCGGTTCCCCGACGAGGCCGCCGTACGCCGCCTGGCGCAACGGCTGGCCGCCCTCGGCGGTCGTCGGCTCGACGACGCGACGCCCTACGCGGACCTCCGGCTCCCGGACGGGACCCGCTTTCACGCCGTACTCGCTCCGCTGGCCCGGCCCGGCACCATGGTGTCGCTGCGCGTGCCGCGGCGGCAGGGGTTCACCCTCGACGAGCTGCTGGAGCGGCGGATGCTCACGCCCGACACGGCCGAGCTGGTCGAGGCGATCGTGCGGTCCCGGCTGGCGTTCCTGGTCAGTGGCGGCACCGGCTCCGGCAAGACCACGCTGCTGGCGGCGTTGCTCGCGCGGGTCGATCCCGCCGAGCGTGTCGTCGTCGTCGAGGACGCCAGCGAGCTGCGCCCCGACCACCCGCACGTCGTCGCGTTGGAGGGGCGACCAGCCAACATCGAGGGCGCCGGGGCCGTCGACGTACGCACCTTGGTCCGACAGGCGCTGCGGATGCGTCCTGATCGGCTGGTCGTCGGTGAGGTCAGAGGCGCCGAGGTCGTCGACCTGCTCGCCGCCCTCAACACCGGCCACGAAGGTGGCTGCGGCACCCTCCATGCCAACTCGGCGCTCGACGTCCCTGCGCGCATCGAGGCCCTGGCGCTGGCCGCCGGGCTCGGTCGCGACGCAGCGCACAGCCAGCTCGCCTCGGCGGTCCATGTCGTGCTGCACCTGGCCCGCGGACCCGACGGCGTACGCCGGCTGCGGCAGGTCGCGGTGCCTGAGCGTGGCCCCGACGGCCTGGTGTCGATGGCCGCTGCGCTCGACGTCGACCCGCACGGCAAGGGCACCCCGGGACCGGGCGCACCGATGCTGGCGGAGCGGCTCCGATGACCGGCTGGTCCGCCGTCGCGGTCGCGGCCGCGGCACTGGCGGTCGCGTTGCTCGTCCGACCCCCAGTGCGGCTCCCAGGCGCCGGCGCGCTCCCGCAGGTCGGCCTGGTCGGAGTGGTCTCCCTGGGCGGTGCAGCGGCGCTGCTCGTCCTGGCGACACCTCGGCTCGCCGCCCTGGTGCTGGTCGCAGCGGGCGCGATGGTCGCTGCGGTCGCTCTCTGGCGGCGCCGTCGTCGCCGACGAGCCGCCGAGGCGGTGTCGGCGCAGGTCCTGGAGACCTGCGAGCTGATCGCCGGCGAGCTCGCCGCAGGCAGGCCGCCCGGGGACTGCCTCGACCGGGCGGCCGTCGCCTGGCCACCGCTGGCGATCGTGGCCGAGGCGTTCCGGGTCGGCGCCGACGTGCCCGCATCCTTCCGGGCCCTCGCCGCGACCCTCGACGGTGCTCGTGACCTGCGGATCGTCGCGGCGGCCTGGCAGGTTGCCCACCGCACCGGCGAGGGACTCGGTGCCGCCGTCGACCGGATCGCCGAGTCCCTCCGTGCCGCGGCTGCCACGCGCCGGGTCGTGACCGGAGAGCTGGCCTCGGCTCGGGCGACCGCACGACTGGTCGCCGGGCTGCCGATCCTTGCGCTCGCGATGGGCTCAGGCGCAGGGGGTGACCCCTGGGGCTTCCTGCTCGGCACACCCGCTGGTCTGGCCTGCCTCGCTGCCGGGCTGGCGTTCGGGTTCGCCGGCCTGTGGTGGATCGAGGCCATCGCCCACGCCGCCGAGGACGCGGCGTGATGGTGGTGCCGACGTGGGTGCCGGTGCTGTGCGCTGCCTTGGCCGCGGCGCTGCTGATGCCGGTCTCGCCCGCGCTCCGCGAGGTCCGCGTCGTGAGCACACCTCGGCCGGGTGCCGACTGGCTGCACCGTCACCGACTGCTCTGGGCAGGGCTCGCCGGTGTCGGTGCCTGGGTCTTCGTCCAGGGTCGCGCAGGTCCACTGGCCGGGATCGCCGCGGCGGTCGGTGCCTGGGTCGTCATCGGCCGCGCCGAGCCTGCGGACGTCCGCGCCCGACGTGAGGCGGTGAGCCGCGACCTGCCGTACGTCGTGACCCTGTTCGCCGCCACCCTGCGCGCCGGTGCCGCTCCCGCAGACGGGATCGCGGTGGTCTGTGCGGCACTCCCGGGCGCCGCCGCCGATCGGCTCTCCGGCGTTGCGGCGCGGCTCTCGCTCGGGCTCGACCCGGTGCGGGTCTGGTCCGCGCTCGCCGACGACCCTGAGCTGGCCAGGCTCGGACGGGCCCTGGCCCGGGCGCAGGCGAGCGGAGCTCCCGTCGTGGCCTCGGTCGAGCGACTCGGTGACGAGCTCGCTCGCGGTGCCCGAGCCGAGACCGAGGAGCGTGCGCGGGCGGTCGGCGTGAAGGCCGCCGTACCTCTCGGGCTGTGCCTGCTCCCGTCGTTCATCCTGATCGGGATCGTCCCCCTCGTGGTCGCGCTCCTGGCCACCCTCGACCTCTGACCCGTGGGCCACCAAACGTCCACTGGCAGCACTCGCGGCGGGGCCTTCCACAGCGGCCCGGACGAGTGGTGCGACCGGACTCGCGATCGCCGAGGGTCGTCGACATCGACCGCATCGGGCGGTCGGGAAACGGAGACTCTCATGGCCCTCAACGACCTGCCCCGTCACGACGAGTGGGGCATCACGACCGCGGAGTACGCCGTCGGCACGGCCGCCGGCGCCGGCCTCGCCGGGCTGCTCTACAAGCTGCTCACCGGCGGCTTCGGTGACCAGCTGCTCAGGACCCTCTTCGACCACGTGCTCGGGCTGCTGGGCATCGGATGAGGTCCGCTCGCCGGGGCGAGCGTGGAGCGGCCACCGCCGAGCTCGCGATGGTGCTACCCCTGCTGATCGCCGTCACCATCGGGCTGGTCTGGCTCCTCGCCGTGGGTGCGGCTCAGGTGCGGGCAGTCGATGCCGCGCGGGAGACCGCTCGCGCCGTCGCCCGCGGCGACAGCGAGGCGTCTGCGGTCGGGCGGGGTCAGGAGGTCGCGCCGGCGGGCAGCCAGGTCACCGTCCACGACGACGGCACCCAGGTCACCGCCGTCGTCGTCGGTCGGGTGACCGGGCCCGGCGGTCTCTTCGGAGCGTTGCCGGCAGTCACCGTGTCCGCCCAGGCGATCGCGGCGACCGAGGAAGGGGCGCCGTGACCGGGCGACAGGACGAGCACGGGTCGGCGACGGTGTTCGCCGTCGCCTGCCTGTCGCTCCTCCTGCTGCTCGGCGCCGCGCTCGGGGTGGTGACCGCGATCGTGCGGGCGCACCGGATGGCTCAGTCGGCCGCCGACCTCGCGGCGCTCGCCGGTGCCTCAGCCATGAGCCGGGGCCAAGACGGGTGCTCGTCGGCGGGGATCACCGCCGCCGCCAACGACGCAGCGCTGACCCGCTGTACGCCGACCGGTCGCGAGCTCGTCGTCCGGGTCTCCGTACCCGGGCCGCGCTGGCTGGGCCAGCACGCCGACCTGACGGCCGAGGCCAGGGCCGGACCGGTGACATCGGTGCCGCCCTCAGCCCAGGAGCAGCTCCAGCAGACGTGCCGCTCCGGCCTTGTCGAGCGGGTTGTTCTGGTTGCCACACTTGGGCGACTGGATGCACGACGGGCAGCCGTCGTCGCAGGCGCACGAGACGATGGCGTCGCGGGTCGCTGTCAGCCACTCGTGAGCCGCGCGGAAGCCTCGCTCAGCGAAGCCCGCCCCACCGGGATGTCCGTCGTAGACGAAGACCGTCAGCTGACCGGTGTCGGGGTGGACCGCGGTGGACACGCCGCCGATGTCCCACCGGTCACAGGTCGCGAAGAGCGGCAGCAGGCCGATCGAGCAGTGCTCGGCCGCATGCGCGGACCCGGGGAGATCGGCACCGGTCAGCCCGGCCGCGGCCAGCGCATGGTCGGGCACCGCCCACCAGACCGCCGTGGTGCGCAGGGTGCGCTCGGGGAGGTCGAGAGGCTCCTCGCCGAGGACCTCGCCGCTCGGCTGACGACGGCGCAGGAAGGCCACGACCTGGTGGGTCACCTCCACCTCGCCGAGGCTGAGCCGGCAGTCGCCCCAGACGGCGTGCTCGCGCTCCTGCACGATCGAGATGTCGGTGATCTCGCGAGCGGTGGTGGAGTAGTCGGGATCGGCCCGGTCGATGACCGCGACGTGCTCCTCGAGGTCGAGCGAGCGCACGAGCCAGGTCTCGCCGCGGTGCACGTAGACCGCGCCTGGGTGAGCGCTCGAGTGGGCGCCGGAGGCGTCGACGGTGCCGACCACGCGGCCGGTCCCAGCCTCGACCAGCTGCACCGGAGAACCACCGACGGACCGGATGTCGGTGAGGTCGCACGCGCGACGTCGGTCGGTCCAGAACCACCCTCGGGGCCGCCGGCGCAGCATTCCGGCGTCGGTCAACGCGTCGACGACCTCCCGCGCGGTCGGCCCGAAGATCGGTAGGTCCGCCTCCGTCAGCGGCACCTCCTGGGCGGCCGCGCACAAGTGGGGTCCGAGCACGTACGGGTTGGACGGGTCGAAGACGGTGGCCTCGACGGGGCGCCCGAGCAGCGTCTCAGGGTGGCTGACCAGGTAGGTGTCGAGCGGGTCGTCGCGGGCGACCAGGATCCCGAGCGCATCCTGGGCGTCGCGGCCCGCACGCCCGATCTGCTGCCAGAACGCCGCGCGGGTGCCGGGGAAGCCGGCCATCAGCACGGCGTCCAGACCGCTGATGTCGATGCCGAGCTCGAGTGCGTTGGTGGCGGCCAGCCCGACCAGCTCGCCGCGGCGCAGGGAGTCCTCGATGGCGCGACGCTCCTCGGGGAGGTAGCCGCCGCGGTAGGAGGCGACCCGCGCCGGCAACGACGGGTCGACCTCGGCGAGCAGCTCGGCAGCGGTCATCGCGACCTGCTCGGCGCCACGCCGGGACCGGACGAAGGCGAGCGTCCGGACGTCCTCGGCGACCAGGTCGGCGAGCAGGTCGGCGGTCTCGGACGACGCGGCACGACGCACCGGAGCACCGTTCTCGCCGGTGAAGGAGGTGAACGGCGGCTCCCAGAGCGCCACGGCCACCTGGCCTCGGGGCGACCCGTCGCCGGTGATCGCCACGACGTCGAGACCGGTCAGCCGCCCGGCAGCGGTCTCCGGCTGCGCGACGGTCGCCGACGCCAGCACGAACGTGGGCGAGGCGCCGTACGTCGCGCAGACGCGGCGGAGCCGGCGCAGCACATGGGAGACGTGGGCACCGAAGACTCCGCGGTAGTGGTGGCACTCGTCGACGACGACGTAGGTCAACGAGCCGAGGAACGACGCCCACCGGGAGTGGCTCGGGAGCAACGAGCGATGGAGCATGTCGGGGTTGGTGAGGAGGTACTCGCCGTGGTCGCGGGCCCAGTCGCGCTGCTCGCGGCTGCTGTCGCCGTCGTGGGTGGTCGCGCGGACGTCGAGCCCGAGCGATCCGATGCCGGACAGCTGGTCCTGGGCCAGCGCCTTGGTCGGTGCGAGGTAGAGGACTGTCGCGCCCCGCTGTCCGCGCGGGCCACGCGACCTGCTGACCGCGGTCAGGGCCGGGAGCTGGTACCCCAGGCTCTTGCCGGACGCGGTGCCGGTGGCGAGCACCACGTGCTGGCCGTGGTGAGCGGCGTCGGCGGCCGCAGCCTGGTGCTGCCAGGGCCGGTCGATGCCTCGGGCACGAAACGCCGCGACCACCTCGCCGTCGGCCCACTCCGGCCAGTCGGCGTGCACCGCCGGGCGCGGCGGCAGGGTCTCGAGATGGCGCAGCCGGTCCTCACGACCGGGCACGGACGCGAGCCGGTCGACGAGCTCGGCCACGCCGAACGTGCGAGATGCCGCCGCAGACTTCACACCACCCATTGTCCCTGAGCGCACCGACAGGCGGACCCCGGAGCCACTCAGGCGAGCATCTCGTCGTACCCTGCCAGCCAGGCGTCGTCCCGACGACTCTCGCGTACTTTGTGCGCGGGACGGGGCAGGCGTGGTTTTATTGTCCCGACCTATCAAGATGCTCCGGGAGACACTGGTGGACCTGACTCTGACGACGCGCGACGCCGGTGGGAAGACCATCGTTGCCGTGGGTGGCGAGATCGACGTCTACACGGCGCCCAAGCTGCGGGACAAGATCACCGAGCTGGTCGCCGCGGGCGTCTACGACATCGTGATCGACATGGAGCAGGTCGAGTTCCTGGACTCCACCGGGCTGGGTGTCCTGGTCGGCGGCCTGAAGAAGGTCCGCGCCCACGACGGCTCGCTGCAGCTGGTCTGCAACCAGGACCGGCTGCTCAAGATCTTCCGCATCACCGGTCTCGCGAAGGTCTTCGTGATCCACGAGACCGCCGACGCGGCCCTCGCCGGCAGCTGATCGACCGCCGGCGCGAGCCGGCTCTCGGCCGTAGAACCCTGCCCCTGCCGTAGGTACGGCGCGTCCGCGGCCGAAACTCGCCGTGTGGCGCGGGTCACATGTCCGTGCGTCTGAGCGGTCTCCCGTGCGTAGACTCCGCGTCGTCCGTGAGATCTGCATCACACGCAGGAGGAAACGCATGACGGGAATCAGTCCCGCAGTCGTGGAAGTCTCCGGGGGCAACCTCGTCCTGGTCATCGTCGTCGCACTGATCGCGCTCGGCGCGCTCGCGATGGCAGCGATGTTCCGCCAGGAAGTGCTTGCCGCCGGCGAAGGCACCGACAACATGAAGGCCATCGCCCAGGCCGTGCAGGAAGGCGCGAACGCGTACCTGACGAGGCAGTTCCGGACGCTCGCCATCTTCGCGGCGATCGCGTTCTTCGCACTGCTCGCCTTGCCCGCCGACGACACCTCGGTCCGGATCTTCCGGTCCGTCTTCTTCATCATCGGTGCCGGGTTCTCCGCAACGGTGGGCTACCTCGGCATGAACCTGGCCGTGCGCGCGAACCTGCGCGTCGCGGCCGCTGCCAACGACGAGGGCCGCGAGCCGGCCATGCGGATCGGTCTGCGGACCGGCGCCATGGTCGGCATGCTGACCGTCGGCCTCGGCCTGCTGGGCGCCAGCATGGTCGTGCTGCTCTTCCAGGACAAGGCGCCGAACGTGCTCGAGGGCTTCGGCTTCGGTGCCGCGCTGCTCGCGATGTTCATGCGCGTCGGTGGCGGCATCTTCACCAAGGCCGCCGACGTCGGTGCCGACCTGGTCGGCAAGGTCGAGAAGGGCATCCCCGAGGACGACCCCCGCAACGCCGCGACCATCGCCGACAACGTCGGCGACAACGTCGGTGACTGCGCCGGGATGGCGGCGGACCTGTTCGAGTCGTACGCCGTGACCCTGGTCGCTGCGCTGATCCTCGGCTCGCAGGTCTTCGGCGACAAGGGTCTGGTCTTCCCGCTGCTGATCCCCGCCATCGGCGCCCTCACCGCGGTCGCCGGCGTCTACCTCACCCGACCGAAGGCCGGGGAGAACGGTCTGACCACCATCAACCGGTCGTTCTACCTGTCGTCGGCCATCGCAGCCGTCGCCTGCGTGATCCTGTCCTTCGCCTACCTGCCGAGCAGCTTCGCCGGGTTCGGCCTGCTCTACGCCCACTACGACGGCGACCCACGGATCGTCGCCTCGACCGCGGTCGTGATCGGCATCGTGATGTCGGCTGGAATCCTGGCGCTCACCGGCTACTACACGGGCACCGAGTACAACCCGGTCAAGGGCGTCGGGAAGACCTCGCTGACCGGCGCGGCCACCGTCATCCTCTCCGGCCTCTCGGTCGGCTTCGAGTCCGCTGTGTACACGACGCTGGTCATCGGCGCTGCCGTGTTCGGGGCCTACCTGCTCGGCGGCGCGGCCCTGACCGTGTCCCTCTTCGCGGTGGCTCTGGCCGGCTGCGGCCTGCTGACCACCGTCGGCGTGATCGTCGCCATGGACACCTTCGGCCCGGTCTCCGACAACGCGCAGGGAATCGCCGAGATGTCGGGCGACGTCAGCCCGGAGGGGGCCCAGATCCTCACTGAGCTCGACGCTGTCGGCAACACCACCAAGGCGATCACCAAGGGCATCGCGATCGCGACCGCGGTCCTCGCGGCGACCGCACTGTTCGGCTCGTACGCGACCTCGGTCGCCGAGGCGGTGCTCAAGGCACGCCCGTCCGACGACGAGCGGAACCTTCTCGACTTCGCGGTGTTCAACCCGGCCGTCCTGGTCGGCGTGCTCCTCGGTGCCGCGGTCGTGTTCCTCTTCTCGGGCCTGGCGATCAACGCCGTCGCCCGGGCCGCCGGAGCGGTCGTCTACGAGGTCCGCCGCCAGTTCCGGGAGATCCCCGGAATCATGGAGGGGACCGGGCGGCCGGAGTACGGCAAGGTCGTCGACATCGTCACCAAGGACTCGCTGCGAGAGCTGGTGAGCCCCGGCATCCTGGCGGTTCTCGCGCCGATCGCCGTGGGCTTCGGACTCGGCGCGACCTCGCTGGCCGGCTTCCTCGCGGGGGCCATCGGCACCGGCACCCTGATGGCGGTCTTCCTGGCCAACTCCGGTGGTGCCTGGGACAACGCGAAGAAGATCGTCGAGGACGGCAACCACGGTGGCAAGGGGTCGCTGGCCCACGAGGCCACGATCATCGGCGACACCGTCGGGGATCCGTTCAAGGACACCGCCGGTCCGGCGATCAACCCGTTGATCAAGGTGATGAACCTGGTCTCGTTGCTGATCGCGAGCGCCGTCGTGTCGATGAGTGTCGGCAAGGACCAGCACGACGTGCTGCGCATCCTGATCGCCGTGGTGGCGGTCGCGATCATCGCGACCTCCGTCGTCATCTCCAAGCAGCGCGAGGTCAAGCTCGGCGACGACGACTCCGGGACGACGGCACCACCGCCGCCACCGCCCGTCGTGGAGACGGACCCGGCTCCGACCCAGCAGCTCGGGGCTCCGGGCGGTCCGTAGCCGACCGGCCTGACCGAGCACCGACCCGCCCGAGAGCTTCGGGCGGGTCGGTGCGATCTCCCGACGTCCTACGCTCCTGGGGTGACTCCCACCTCGAACTCCGGCCTGCCGCATCGACTGCGGTCCGCACTCGTCGCCGCGGGGTTCACCTACGACGGTGTCGCCGACGTGCTCGGCACGGCTGCGCACGAGGCGCTGATGCGCAACGAGACGACGCCCGCGCTGCGCCGTACGACCGGCGGCTCCCCGGTCGAGACGCTGATCCGACTCTTCCTGCTGCAGACCGCGGTCCCGCTGGACGCCGCCGAGCGCGCACTGCCGGACCTGGTCGACCGGATGGCGGCGGCCGGCTTCCTGGAGCAGACCGTCGGAGAGGTGGCGGCGCGCCTCGACGTCCGTCCGTACGACGTCGACGGCCAGCACCTGTGGGTCGCCAGCGACCTCACCCCGGGCCTGGACGGCGGCCCGAACCGGGTCAGCGCCAACCACGTCCTGGGGATCAGCTCGGCCTCGACCTCGCTGGCCCAGCTGACGCTGCGCGAGCCGGTCGGCAGCTCGCTCGACCTCGGCACCGGCTGCGGCGTACAGGCGCTGCACCTGGCCGGCCACAGCGGCTCCGTCGTCGCGACGGACGTCAACCAGCGGGCGCTGACGCTCGCCCGCTTCAACGTCGAGCTCAACGAGATCAGCACCCCGGTCGAGGTCCGCGAGGGCTCCTTCTTCGAGGCGGTCGCCGGCGAGCGGTTCGACCTGATCGCGACCAACCCGCCGTTCGTGATCTCACCGGCGACCGGCGAGCGGCTCGTCTACCGCGACTCCGGGCTGCCCGGCGACCGGGTCGTGGAGCACATCGTCCGGGCCGCTCCCGACCACCTCACCGAGGGTGGCTGGTGCCAGGTCCTGGCCAACTGGGCGATCCCCTCCGGCCAGCCCTGGTCCGACCGGCTCGACTCCTGGGTGGCCGACGACTGCGACGCCTTCGTCGTCCAGCGCGAGGTCATCGACCCGGCGTCGTACGTCGAGCTGTGGCTCAAGGACGCCGGCCAGCACGGCGCCCCGGACTACCTGGTCCGCTACGACACCTGGCTGTCGTGGTTCGAGGAGCAGGGCGTCCAGGGGATCGGCTTCGGCTGGATCAACCTGCGTCGCAGCGGTGGCTCGAAGCGTGAGTTCCTCGAATGGCCGTACGACGTGGAGCAGCCGATCGCGCCGGCGATCCGCGACTGGGCCGCGGGCGTCGACACGCGGGTCGACCTCGACTCCCACCTGCTGGTGCGCACCGACGTACGCCAGGAGACGCAGCGGGGCCCCCGGGGCCGGCGACCCGGAGACGGTGGTCCTGCGACAGCAAAGGGGCCTGCGCCGCGCCCGCCAGGCCGACACCGTCGAGGCGGCGTTGGTCGGCGCCTGCGACGGCGACCTCAGCGTGGGCCAGATCCTCGACGCGCTGGCCCAGCTCCTCGAGCTGGACCCCGCCGCAGACCCGCGACGCCTATCTGCCGGCGGTGCGCGAGCTGGTCGCCGAAGGGTTCCTGACGCTGTGACCTGGGCGCCTCCGATCGTGAGGGCCCACACGGTGGCACTTCCTCGTCGGGTCCGCCCGAGCTATCGCAGGGTGCCGGCGACGTCAGCGGCTGCTGCTTGACCTCGCTGCCGAGGGTCATGTCGACCTCGAGCCGCAGGACCGGCGTCGGCGAGCAGGACGCCTCGAGGACCCGCACGGTGCCGGCGGCGTCCCTGCTCGGCGCTCGACGACCTCGTTGCCGCGCTCGGCGTTGCCCTCGCTGTCGGCGACGAACAGGACCAACGGGTAGTGCGTCCGAGTCGCCGATCTCCCAGTCGTTCGGGTAGGTGAAGGTCTGGTCGCCCTCGACCTGTCGACCAGATCCCGTCGAAGTAGAGGAACGGCTCGGACGGCCCGGCGTCGTCCTTGACCGTGAACTCGATCGGGCTGAAGGTCCAGATCGTCCGGCTGCGGACTCTGCCCCGGCTCCCCGACACCTTCGGGGCGTCGCAGCTCACCGTCACGTCGTCGAAGGAGTACGTCGAGCCGTCCGGTCGGGTCATCACCAGCGTGCTGACCGGGGGACCGCTCGGCTGGTCGACGGCGACCTGCGCGCCGTTGCCGTCGTCGCCGCTGCGTGTCAGCGCCACCCCGCCGACGACCGCCGACCACCACCACGGCGGCCAGGCCGGTGCGGGCGGCCCGGCGCCGCCGGCGGCGTACGGCGATCCGCTCGCCGATCCGCTGCGGCCCGTCCATCGGCGGCGCGAGGGCGCCGTCCAGCCGCTCGAAGGCGCGGTGATCTCCTCGTCGGTCCTCGTCATCGCGTCAGTCCTTTGCTCTCGGTGCCACTCGGCATCGCGCCGTGTCGGCGCGCGTGTTCCCTGAGCCGCTCGGTCCCGCGGGACAGCTGGCTCTTGACCGTGCCCTCCGAGCAGCCCATCCGCTCGGCGATGCCGCGGAGGTCGAGGTCCTCGACGTACCGCAGGGCGATGGCGGTGCGCTGCCGGGGGCTGAGCGTCGCGAGCGCCTCGATCAGCCAGCCGTCGACGTCGCCGACCACCTCGACCGACGCCTCGTCGCGCGGCCCGCCGAGCACCGGCAGCTCGCGCCGCAGTCGTCGGATCCGATCGATGTTGAGCCGCACCATCACGGTCCGGGCGTACGCCGCCGGCTCGTCGAATCGGCTCCGGCCCCAGCGCTCACCCATCCGGGCGAGCGTCTCCTGGGTGAGGTCCCACGCGTCGTGCCGATTGGCCGTGAGGGCGTGCGCGAAGCCCAGCAGCGGCTTGATCTGCACCGCAGCGAACTTCGCGAAGTCTTCGTCCATGGTCGGCCTCCGTGCCACCCGATCGTCTCTCATCTACTCTGCCTTGACGGGTGACCGGGCCAGAAGGTTGAGGGCCGCCTCGACCGTTCCCGCGAGACGCTCGGGAATCAGTTGTCGACAACACGCGCTACCGTGTTCGGCCGTGAGCCCCTTTCGTGGTGCTCCGTCTCCAGCTCAGCGAAGGAATGACAGGTCCAGTGGCACACAAGTTGGTGATCGTCGAGTCCCCGGCGAAGGCCCGCACCATCGGTGGGTACCTCGGTTCGGGGTACGTCGTCGAGTCCTCCATCGGCCACATCCGCGACCTCCCGCAGAGCGCCGCCGAGACCCCGGCCAAGATCAAGGACAAGCCCTGGGGCCGGCTGGCGGTCGACGTCGACAACGGCTTCGAGCCCTACTACGTCGTGCCCCGCGACAAGAAGGCGCACATCTCCAAGCTCAAGGGCCTGCTCAAGGACGCCGACGAGCTCTACCTCGCCACCGATGAGGACCGCGAGGGCGAGGCGATCGCCTGGCACCTGCTCGACGAGCTGAAGCCGAAGTCGGGCATCCCGGTCAAGCGGATGGTCTTCCACGAGATCACCAAGCAGGCGATCCTCGAAGCCGCCGACAACCCGCGCGAGCTCGACATGGACCTCGTCGAGGCCCAGGAGGCGCGCCGCATCCTCGACCGCCTCTACGGCTACGAGGTCAGCCCGGTGCTGTGGCGCAAGGTGATGTCCGGCCTGTCCGCCGGCCGTGTGCAGTCGGTCGCGACCCGCCTCGTGGTCGACAAGGAACGCGACCGGATGAAGTTCCACGTCGCGTCGTACTGGGACCTCGAGGGCACCTTCGACGCCGGCTCCAAGCACGACCAGCGGATGTTCCCCGCCAAGCTCCACACCGTCGACGAGGTCCGGGTCGCCCGGGGCTCCGACTTCGGCCAGGACGGCCTGCTCAAGGAGAGCGCGAACGTCGTCCACCTCGACCGCGCCCGCGCCGAGGCGCTCTCCGCGGGGCTGCAGGAGTCGACGTTCGAGGTCCGCTCGGTCGAGGCGAAGCCCTACCGTCGCTCGCCGTACGCGCCGTTCCGCACCACCACGCTCCAGCAGGACGCCAGCCGCAAGCTCGGCATGAGCGCGTCGGTGACCATGTCGGTCGCCCAGCGCCTCTACGAGAACGGCTTCATCACCTACATGCGCACCGACTCCACCACCCTCTCCGGTGGTGCGGTCGAGGCGGCGCGGTCGCAGGTGCGCGAGCTGTACGGCGCCGAGTACCTCCCCGACACCCCGCGGGTCTACACGAGCAAGGTCAAGAACGCCCAGGAGGCGCACGAGGCGATCCGCCCCGCCGGCGAGACGTTCCGAACCCCCGCGCAGACCGGCCTGAGCGGCGAGCAGTTCCGGCTCTACGAGCTGATCTGGATGCGCACCGTCGCCTCCCAGATGAAGGACGCGGTCGGCAACACCGTGACCGTCCGGCTCGGCGGCGCCGCGACCACCGGCGAGGACGTCGTGTTCTCGGCCAGCGGCCGCACGATCACCTTCCACGGCTTCCTCAAGGCCTACGTCGAGGGCACCGAGGAAGGTGGCCAGAAGGACGACGCCGAGACCCGGCTGCCCAACCTCGAGCAGGGCGATGCCGTCTCCGCGGCCTCGATCAGCGCCTCGGGTCACGAGACCAAGCCGCCGGCCCGCTACACCGAGGCCACCTTGATCAAGGAGCTCGAGGACCGCGAGATCGGCCGGCCCTCGACGTACGCCTCGATCATCGGCACGATCCTCAACCGCGGCTACGTCTACAAGAAGGGCACCGCCCTGGTGCCGGCCTGGCTGGCGTTCTCGGTGGTCCGGCTGCTGGAGGACCACTTCCCGCGGCACGTGTCCTACGAGTTCACCGCCGGCATGGAGGACGTCCTCGACGAGATCGCGGGCGGTCGCAAGGACCGCAACACCGAGCTCTCGGAGTTCTACTACGGCTCCGACAGCGTGGCCGGCCTCAAGCCGCTGGTCGACGGTCTCGGCGACATCGACGCGCGCGAGCTGGCGACCTTCCCGATCGGCGGGGACGACTCCGGAGTGCACCTGCGCGTCGGCCGCTACGGCCCCTACCTCGAGGGTCCCGACGACGAGGGCACCCCGTTCGCGGTGCGCGCCAACGTGCCCGACGACCTGCCGCCCGACGAGCTGACCATGGCCAAGGCCAAGGAGCTGCTCGCCAACCCGGCCGGCGAGGAGATCGAGCTCGGCGTGCACCCGGACTCCGGGCTGCAGGTGGTCGCCAAGAACGGTCGCTACGGTCCCTACGTCACCGAGGTGCTGCCCGAGGACGCGAAGAAGAACGACAAGGCCGCGCACCGGCTCGCTCTTCAAGTCGATGTCGCTCGACACCATCACCCTCGACGACGCCCTCAAGCTGCTCTCGCTGCCCCGCGTGGTCGGCACGGCCGAGGACGGCGAGGAGATCACCGCCCAGAACGGTCGCTACGGGCCCTACCTCAAGAAGGGCACCGACTCCCGCTCGCTGACCGCCGAGGACCAGCTGCTCTCGATCAATCTCGACGAGGCGCTGCGGATCTACGCCCAGCCCAAGCAGCGTGGTCGGGCCGCGGCGGCGCCGCCGCTCAAGGAGCTCGGCAACGACCCGGTGTCGGGTCAGCCGGTGGTGGTGAAGGCCGGTCGCTTCGGCGAGTACGTCACCGACGGCGAGTACAACGCCACCCTCCGCAAGGACGACTCGATCGAGGAGCTCACCCTCGAGCGCGCGGCCGAGCTGCTCGCCGAGCGTCGCGCCAAGGGCCCGGCGAAGAAGGCGGCCAAGAAGACCGCGAAGAAGGCTCCGGCCAAGAAGGCGGCCAAGAAGACTGCCGCCAAGAAGACGACCAAGAAGGCCGCTGCCAAGAAGTCCTAGCCGGAAGTGTGGTTGATCCGGTGCACCAGATGAACGATCCGGCGGTGGACCTGTGGAGGGTGTCGGTCGGTGCCTCCACCTACTCTGTACCGCGTGAGCAACGGGAGGTATGCCGACACCGGCGTCTTCGTGTGCTTCGAGGGCGGCGAGGGGTCCGGCAAGTCGACCCAGTCCGGGCTGCTGCGCGACTGGCTCCAGGAGCAGGGCTTCGCCACGCTGCTCACCTTCGAGCCCGGCGACACGATCGTCGGGCGCGAGCTTCGCCGGATCGTGCTCAGCCCCGAGACCGGCCAGCTCTCCGACCGCACCGAGGCACTGCTCTACGCCGCCGACAAGGCCGAGCACGTCGACACCGTCGTACTCCCGGCGCTGGCGCGCGGTGACGTCGTGATCACCGACCGCTACGTCGACTCGACGCTGGCCTACCAGGGCGCCGGTCGGTCGCTGGTGGTGGGCGAGGTCGAGCACATCGCTCGGTGGGCGACCCACGACCTGCGTCCGCACCTGACCGTCGTGCTCGATCTCGACCCCCGACACGGCCTGAGCCGGTTCGCCGGGCGCGATCGGATCGAGGGCGAGTCGGTGGAGTTCCACGAGCGGGTCCGTGCGGCGTTCGTCGCGATGGCCGAGGCCGATCCCGACCACTACCTCGTGCTGGACGCCCGCGCACCGGTCGAGGAGATCACCGAGCAGATCCGCTCGCGGGTCGCGCCGCTGCTGGTCCGGGCGGTCCACCGGTGAGCGTGTGGGACAGCCTGGTCGGCCAGCGCCCGGTGGTCGAGGCGCTGCGAGACGCGTCCGAAGGACGCGGGATGAGCCACGCGTTCCTCTTCGTCGGGCCCCCTGGCTCGGGCCGCTCCAACGCGGCGATCGCCTTCGCTGCCGCGCTCCAGTGCGTGGCGGCACCGCCCGAGGGTCCCGGCTGCGGGGTCTGCCACGAGTGCCACACCGTGCTCGCGGGCAGCAACGCCGACGTCCAGGTGGTCAACACCGAGGGGCTCTCGATCGGGGTCAAGGAGGTGCGCGACCTGGTCCGCCGCTCCGCGCTCGCCCCGGTCGGACGACGCTGGCAGATCATCGTGGTCGAGGACGCCGACCGATTCACCGAGCAGTCCTACAACGCGATCCTCAAGGCACTCGAGGAGCCGGCCCCCCGCACCGTCTGGATGCTCTGCGCCCCGACGGTCGAGGATGTGCTGCCCACGATCCGCTCCCGCTGTCGGTTGGTCACCCTGACCACGCCGACCACCGAGGACGTCGCAGGCTTCCTGGTCCGCAACCACGGTGTCGACGCCGCTCTCGCGTCGTACGCCGCGCGCGCCAGCCAGGGCCACATCGGGCGGGCCCGTGCGCTGGCCCGCGACGAGGCGACCCGCAACCGGCGCCGCGAGGTCGTCGCGATGCCGGCCCGGCTGACCGGGCTCGGCCCGTGCATGGACTCCGCCGCCAACCTGGCCAAGGTGGCCAAGGACGAGGCCGACGTACTCACCGGCGACCTCGACGCCCGTGAGAAGACCGACCTCGACCAGGCGTTCGGCGTGGTCGAGCGCGGCCGTCGTCCGCGCGAGTACGCTCCGGCGCTGCGTGACCTCGAGAAGGAGCAGAAGTCGCGCGCCAAGCGGCGCTACCTCGACGTCGTCGACCGCGGCCTGATGGATCTGGTGTCGGTCTATCGCGACGCGATCGCCGTCTCGGCCGGGGCCACCGGCCAGCTGATCAACGAGGAGATCCGCGGCGACGTCGAGCTGCTCGCCCGCACCGGCTCTCCCGAGGCCCAGCTGCGCCGGATCTCGGCGATCTTCGAGGCCCGCGAGCAGATGCTCGAGTTCAACGTGCAGCCCGCCCTCGCGCTCGAGTCGATGATGCTGGCGCTGGTTGCCCCCGAGGTGCGAGCGAGGTGAAGCGGGTCGTCGTCGTGATCCTCGTTGTCGCGCTCCTCGTCGGCATGGCAGGCACGGCCGTGCTGGTCGCGATCGGCTCGGGCTCCGGCTCCGACGGCACAGTGTCAGCCCCGACCGACGCCCCGACGACCACCCCGAAGCCCGGCGCCACCGACCCTCCCGACCCCGCGCTGGCGCCGTACTACTCCCAGACGCTGAGCTGGAGGGCCTGCGAGGGCAGCCGGGTCTGCTCGACGCTGACCGTCCCGCTCGACTACGACGACCCGTCCGGCGAGACCCTCGACCTGGCGCTGCTCAAGGTGCCGGCCGCCGACCCCGGCCAGCGGATCGGCTCGCTGGTGGTCAACCCCGGCGGGCCGGGCGCCCCCGGCACCGACTACGCAGCCGCCGCACAACGGGTCTTCCGCCAGCCGGTCCTCGACGCCTACGACGTGGTCGGGTTCGACCCGCGCGGCACCGGTGACAGCAGCCCGGTCGACTGCCTCAGCGACGACGACCTCGACACCTACCTGGCCCGCGACCCCGATCCCGACTCCGCGGAGGAGGCCGACGCCTACATCGCCGCCAACGAGACGTTCTGGCGTGGCTGCGCCGACAAGTCGGGCGACGTCGCCTCCCACATCACCACCGTCGAGGCAGCGCGCGACATGGACATCCTCCGCGCAGCACTCGGGGAGTCGACGATGGACTACTTCGGCGCGTCCTACGGCACCCAGCTCGGCGCGACGTACGCCGACCTCTTCCCGGACCGCGTCGGGCGGCTCGTCCTCGACGGCGCCATCGACCTGTCGGTCGGCTCCCTGGAGCTCGGGCTGCAGCAAGCAGCGGGGTTCGAGACGGCGCTCGACAGCTACCTCCAGGACTGCATCGACGGCGGAGACTGCTTCCTCGGCGACACGACCGACGAGGGCGCGGCCAGGATCCGAGCGTTCCTCGACCAGATGGACGCTCAGCCGCTGCCGACCGCCTTCGACGACCGCGAGCTCACCGAGGGCACGGCGTCGACCGGCATTGCGTACGCGTTCTACAGCGAGCAACTCTGGCCCTACCTCAGCCGGGGGCTGCAGGACGCCTTCAACGGCGACGGCAGCCTGCTGCTCAGCCTCGCCGACAGCTACGCGTCCCGCGGACCGAGCGGCTACACCGACAACCTGATGGAGGCGTTCCCCGCGATCAGCTGCCTCGACGATCCTGCGTTCGTGCCCGAAGCGAAGATCGACGCCCTGATCCCCAAGTACGAGAAGGAGTCACCGACCTTCGGTCGGGTCTTCGCGTGGGGGGCGACCAACTGCGGCGGCATCGACGCGACCTCGAGCGAGCCGAAGCGGGAGGTGCATGCCAAGGGAGCCGCTCCGATCGTGGTGATCGGCACGACCCGCGACCCGGCGACGCCGTACGAGTGGGCGGTGCACCTCGCCGACCAGCTCGACTCGGGTGTCCTGGTCAGTCGCGACGGAGACGGCCACACCGGCTACAACCAGGGCAACGAGTGCGTCGACTCGGCGGTCGAGGACTACCTGATCGACGGCACCGTGCCGAAGGACGGGCTCAGCTGCTGAGACGTGGTCAGCCCGGCAGGATGCCCTTGACCAGCCCGATCACGCCGGAGCTCATCACGTCGATCCAGCTGAAGGCGTCGTCCCAGAGGACGACCTTGCCGTCTCGGACCTCGAAGGTGCCGCGCACCCAGAAGGCGCTGCGCCACTTGCCGTAGGCCAGCACGTCGGTGCGGTCGGTGAGCACGACGTCTCCGTTGACGGCGACGTGGTGGAAGTCGACATCGAAGTCGATGCCGCGGCCGACCATGTCGCGCAGAGCCTTGGCGACCTGGGGTCCGCGGAAGTCGGGCAGGAAGGTGTTGCGCCAGACCACCTCGACGTCGAGCAGGTCGATCGCGTCTTCGACCTCCCCGGCGGCCAGGTGCTCGAGCAGGTCGCGGACCACGGCTTCGGCTGTCATGTCTCGACAGTAGACGCACCTACACAGGCTCAGCGATGTCCTGGATCCGCTTGGTGGCCAGCTCGATCATCAGCTTGGCGGCGGGGGAGAGGGTCGCGCCGGCCCGGCTGACGATCGCGAACATGTCGTACTGCCGCGGACGCAGTGACACCCAGCCCGCCTTCGGGGCCAGGCGCGGCAGCAGCTGCACCGCCGCGCCCTTGGGGATCACCGAGTCGGCGTACCCCATGCCGACCAGCTCGACAGCGGTCTCGACGTCCTCCACCTCGATCCGGGTCTGCGGGTTCCGACCCGTCTCGTGCAGCATCTGACGCAGCACCTTGCGGGTGGAGTCGTCGGCGCGCCAGGTCGTCTCCGGCATCACCAGCGACGCGAGCGAGAGGCGGTGGGCGGTCATCGGGTTCTCGAGGTGGGCCGGGTCGGTGCTGATGTACACGAGCTCGTCCCGAGCGACCGGAGTGACGTCGAACCCCTCGCTGTTGACCGACGGTACGGCGATCATCGCCGCCTCGATCCGGCCGCGGCGCAGGTCCTCCTGGACGTCCGTGGAGTTCTGGCCGATCAGCTCGACCCGTACGCCGGGGTAGCGGCTGAGCACATCGGCCACCAGCCCGGCCCCGGCGTACAGACGCGCCGTACCGAACATGCCGAAGCGGATGGTCCCGGTCTCGAAGCTCTTCACCCGCTGCACCGACTGGCGCGCGTCATCGACCGCGGCCAGGACCCGCTCGGCGTGCGGGCGCAGCGTGTCAGCGACCGTGGTCGGGACGACGCCGCGGCCGACACGACGGAAGAGCTGGACGCCGAGCGACTTCTCCAGGGCCCGGATCTGCTCGGAGACCGACGGCTGCGCGTAGCCGAGCTTCTCGGCCGCCGCCGTCAGCGATCCGTGCTCGTAGGTGGCGAGGAAGCAGGTGAGCTGGTGCACCGAAAGCATAGGACAATCCTTTGACTTCTGAAGGAAAGCAAGGCTACCCCTATGTCTACATCTGTCGAACAATAGAGAGCGGAAACTAATCGCCCACTCCGAGGGAGGTCCTCAATGTTCGACCACATGTGCACCGCGTGCCAGAAGCGCCAGCTGATCTTCCCGACTCAGGTGAGCGCCGTGACCAACACCGACCACGGCATCGTCGTCGCGTTCACCTGCTGGTGCGGCACCGAGCAGACGCTGCTCACCGGCAAGTCGGCCACCACGGCCAGCAAGGTCACCCTCGCCGCCTGATCGCCCCGACTCCTCGCGGGTCGGCGTAGTCGCGTTCGTCGTACCTCGTGAGGCCCCCCGGACGTCGGTCCTGGTGCCGTTTTCGTGCACCGGACCGGCGTCCGTATACTTCTCCAGGTTGTCCGGAGACCGCGGTCGTCGGGCAGTGCGCCGCCTTAGCTCAGTCGGTAGAGCATCTCACTCGTAATGAGAAGGTCGTCAGTTCGATTCTGACAGGCGGCTCCACCAAGAATCCCAGCTCGACCAGCACAGACGGCCCGCGGACGCACGATGCCATTCGCCGGTTCGATCACGAGGCGGCCCCCGGCGGCCCCCCGGGGCCAGATTCAGCAGCTCCGGACCCGCTCGATGGGCGCCGGTGCCCGGTCTTTCGGCCGGGCGGCGAAGCGAGGGCGTATGGAGGACCGCTCCGATATATGTGTCAGGGCTCTCTGACCGCGAGGCGAACAGTTGAGATGGCGTTACCCGCGTCGAGTTCCAGCGTGACGCGGAAGCCCTCCGCGCACGGTGGGGTGGTCGAACTGGCGACCATGACGAACAGTTGACCGGTTTGCTTGGTCGGTACCGTGTCTGAACCGTCTGCGCACAGGAGCAGTCCGTCTGTGGTTGCCAAGAAGATCGGCTGTTGTCCTGGCTCAGCGAGAGTCAGTTCGCGAGACACTGAGTCGAGCGCAGAGGCTGTACCCACGTCGTTACTCAGCATCCACTTCTCGGTGTCCGCAAGGTCCGCAGTCGCGACCTGCCTCTCTTCCCCGAAGACCAGCGTCACGGTCGGCTCAGCGAACGGCACAGCAGCCAACTGCCCCGGCGTGGGTGACACCGCGAAGCGGATGAAGGCACGGACCAGTTTCGCTTCGCCCCTGGTCAGCCCGTCGGCCGCGACGACGGTGTACCGGCCCTGCGATACCTGCGAACTCTGACTCTCCTCCGCACCTGGCGAACCAGTCGGCGCCTCCTCAGCGGTGGGCGTGCCCGTATCTGTCGCCACGGGACTGGCGAGGCTGAGTGGGTCCGACGGCGGTGCTGAACCGTTGGCGCATGACGGGAGAACTCCCAGCAAAACGAGGGCGATGGAGATGCTGACAAGCTTCGGATGCGCCATGCCCATAGGACGCAGCAGGCGCATGTTTGGTTGACCCACGACACACTCACTCCACCAGTCTTTTGCGTCAGGTGCTCAGATCGACATGCTCGGAATCCGCCGCGCGGACCGCGTTGACCGGTCCAGCTCGGAGGCGTCGGATTCCCAGGACCGGGAACAGGCAGACTCCGATCAGGCCCGCTGTGGTCATCGCGGAGGCGGTTGCCGCGTCGAGCCGGCCGTCGTCCAGGCCGACCTGAGCCGCGGTGACGATGAAGGGGAGTGAGTGGCGAAGAGCAGGCCCGCTCCCACGGTCGTCTCGCGCGGACCCAGCGCAGCAGACGCGGTTGGAAGCCACGTGCGACAAGCAAGCGTGAGGACGAGCATGAGGTACGACGACGAGTGCGTCTGGCCACCAGCTCAGCGCGGACAGGTCGAGCTTGGCGCCGCTCACGATGAAGAAGACCGGTATCAGGAACCCGTAGCCGATCCCGTCGAGGCGGCCTCGGAAGTCGCGGTCGTCGCATGCCGTGGTCGAGCACGTTGAGGATGCCGCCGGCGAAGAACGCACCGAGTACGACCTCGAGGCCCAGCCGTTGCGCCAGTGCGGCGAACCCGACGACCAGCGCCACGCTCAGGCGCACGCGCAGCTGCGTCGTGCCGTCCGAGAGCCGGTCGACCAGCGCCGTCACGGCATCCCGGGCACCCAGCCGCCGCCCGACCACGGTGACGCCGATGGTGAGGACGACGAGAGCACCGAGCAGGGAGACGTTCAGCAGCGGAGAGTGTCCGCTGCTGAACCCCAACGCGAGCACGACGACCGCGGAGAACTCGGCGACGCTCGCCGCTGCGGCGATGCTCTGGCCGACCGGCGTGGTCAGCAGTCGAGCGTCACGCAGGAGCGGCACCACGAGCCCGAGACCCGTGGCGGAGAGTGCGACGGCGAGCAGGACCGGAGCCGAGACGAGGTCCGCAGACGTGCTAGCGACGAGGGTGACGACCAGCGCCAGGCCGAGGCCGACGACGTACGCGACCAGCGACCGCGCGAGGACGCAGGCCACGGATGACGCCGAGATCGATCTCCAGTCCCGCCAGGAAGAACAGGAACGCCACCCCGAGCAGAGCGAGCGTGTCGGCCGGCCCGTCGATGGCGATCCAGCCGAGTCCGTGCGGTCCGACGATGAGCCCGGCGAGGAGCTCGACCACGATGCCCGGCACCACACCCCGAGGCACTGCTCGAGCCACCAGCGGTGCCGCCGCCGCCATCGCGACGATGACGGCGACGTTGACCAGGCTCATCTCGGACGCGGCTCATCCGCCGCTGTGGCGGCGGGCCAGCGACAGCGGGTAGGTCCGGGTCCGACCGACCAGCAGCGGGTCGTCGGAGAGCGTGATGCCGTCGACGAGTCGAACCGGGTCGAAGAACAGTCCCTGCTCGGCGTACACGCTGTCCGGGACGAGGTGGGTCAGGTGCAGGGTGCCGAGCTCGACGGTACGGCGGTCGGCCGGCCACTGGGCGTTCGCGTCGTCGGTGATGTCGCCGGGCTCGCCGACCTGCAGCTCCAGCACGAACGACACGACCCCGCGGGTCAGGCGCGTCCGGAGCTCGTCGGTGAGGAAGTCGTCGGACATGACGGCGGCCACGTTCTCCTCGAGGACGTGGTGGCCGGCCACGGGGGTCCAGACGTAGCGGCCGATGCTCTCGGTGCCGTCGGCGGCCTGGAAGCGGAACGCGTTGACGGGCCAGTAGCTGAGCGTGGCGAAGCTGGCGGGCGTGCCGTGGGTCTGGATCGCGTGGACGAACGCGGCGGCCGCGGGGTGGCCGGCGAGGTAGTCCTCAGGGCCGGGACCACCGGGCGCGATCGCGGCGAGGAAGTCGACGAAGTCCTCGACGACACGTCCGGGGAAGCCGTTGATCGAGTGCGCGAGCAGGTCGGTCGTCGAGCCGTCGTCGAGACGGAACTGGACCGCCAGACCGCGAGGGTTGCACTCGGGCGCGGCGTCGGGGTGCGCGAGGCCGCCGGGGAAGCTGGAGAAGCGCGCCACCACCGACACCCGGCCGGCGTTGAGGTGCGGAGCACGGGTGATGCTGGCCGCGTCCGGCGACGGGGTGAAGGCGCCGGTCAGCACCACTCCCTTGGCGTGCGCGGCGCGGCGGGTGGGCGCGGCCCCGAAGTTCGCGTCGAGGTTGTCGATGACGCGTTCGTAGGCGTCTGCGTGGTGGGTCTCGGTGGTCGGCTGGCCGAGCGTTGTCGTCATGGTTCCTCCGTCGGATGGGTGAGGCCGTTCGTGATCGACGTTAGGAACCGACGACGGCGCGGTTGCTTGAGTCGTGTGACCCAAGTGGCGACTGACCGGCGACGGACTCAGTCGTCCGACTCAAGCCCGGTGACACCGGTCGGATCTACGTTCCTGCCATCACCTGCTGGAGGAGCTTCCATGACCACACCGACGAACACTGCGACCACGTCGTTGGGCACGTTCGACACCATGCCGATCGCCGGCACCTGGCGCCCCGGAGGCGGGTCCGGAGAGCTCGTCGACACCGACCCCTGGAGCGGGGCCGAGCTCACCCGTCTCCACCTGGCCGGACCGGCGGACGTCGAGGCGGCGTACGCCGCGGCGGTCGTGGCTCAGCGAGAGTGGGCCAGCTGGCTCCCCGAGCAGCGGGCCGCGGTCATGCGCACGGCGGCGGACCTCCTGACCCTGCGCCACGAGGAGATCCGCAGCTGGATCGTCGCCGAGTCCGGAGGCACGATCGCGAAGGCCGAGATCGAGCTCGCGGTGGCACGGGCCGTCTTCCTCGAGGCCGCGGGGATGCCGCACCACGTCGAGGGCAGCATCCTGCCCTCCGACATCCCCGGCAAGGAGAACCGCGTCTACCGCGTGCCGGTCGGAGTGGTCTGCCTGATCAGCCCGTGGGACTTCCCGGTCTACCTGACCGCCCGCACGCTCGCTCCGGCGCTCGCCCTCGGCAACGCCGTGGTGCTGAAGCCGTCGTCCCAGACCCCGGTCACCGGCGGGCTCCTGCTGGCCCGCATCCTCGAGGAGGCGGGTCTCCCCGCCGGGCTGCTGAGCGTGGTGGTCGGGTCCGGCCGCGAGGTCGGGGACGCCCTGGTCTCGCACCCGACACCGCGGGTCGTCTCGTTCACCGGCTCGACCGAGACCGGGATCGGGATCTCGCAGAAGGCCGGCATCAAGAGGCTGCTCCTCGAGCTCGGCGGCAACGCGCCGCTGGTCGTCCTCGACGACGCGGACCTGGAGTACGCGGTGGAGTCGGCCGTCTTCGGGTCGTTCTACAACTCGGGCCAGATCTGCATGATCGCCAACCGGGTCATCGTCGACGCCTCGTTGCACGACGACTTCGTCGAGGCGTTCGTCGCCAGGACACGTACCCTGACGGTGGGTGACCCGGCCGACCCGGCCACGTTCGTCGGTCCGGTGATCAGTGCCCGCCAGCTGGAGTCCGTGCAGGACAAGGTGAGCCGGGCGGTGGGCCAGGGCGCTCGCCTCGTGCTCGGCGGAGACCCGATCGGCCCCGCGGGCCTGACGCTGCCGCCCCAGGTCCTGCTCGGCTCCAACAGTGTCGCCACCGCCCAGGAGGAGGTCTTCGGGCCGGCCATCACGATCGTGTCGGCCGACGGCGAGGAGGACGCGCTGCGACTCGCCAACGAGACGGAGTACGGGCTCTCCAGTGCGGTGCACACCGCCGACCACGAGCGAGGAGTGCGGTTCGCGCTGCGGGTCGAGGCGGGCATGACCCACGTCAACGACTCCCCGGTCAACGAGGAGGACAACACGGCGTACGGCGGGGAGAAGCAGTCGGGCCTCGGCCGGTTCGGAGGCCGGTGGTCGGTGGATGAGTTCACGACGCATCACTGGGTGTCCGTCCAGCACGACCGGCGCCCGTATCCGCTCAGCTGAAAGTGAGGTCCCACCATGTCTCAGCACCTTGACACGTCCTCGACCAGCGGGGACTCCCGTCTGGACATCGCCGACCTCTACGTCTTCGACGCCGAGGGGGTCACCGTCCTGGTGATGAACCTCAGGACACCCGTCGCCGACGGTGCGCCTCCGGAACCGTTTCACGCCGGCGCGCGCTATGAGTTCCGGATCCACCTCGACCACCACGAACGCGAGGGCCTCACCTACCGGCTGACTTTCCTACCGGCGCAGCAACGCCAGCAGCCGTTCACGGTCGAGAGGCTGACCGCGCCGGATGCGGGCCACGACGAGGCTGCGGGCACGCTGATCGCCAGTGGGCGCACGGGCGAGGAGATCGTGACCCGCGACGGCGGCCGAGGTCTGGGCCGGACCGGCCATCGACCCGTTCTATCTCGATCTCCGGCGAGCTGCACGACGTCGATGACGTCGTACGACGCGGTGCGGACGTCGACCTCACCCGGTGGGTGCGCGGCGTCGCCGAGGACAGCTACACCGGGTCGACAGTTCAGTCGATCGTCCTCACGGTGCCGGTGGGCGTCGACGGACTGACCACGGGTCGGCAGATCGGCACGTGGGCGACGACCAGGCTGGCGACGGGTGAGGGGCAGTGGCATCAGGTCGGGCGTAGCGGGTTGCCGCTGATCTGCGAGATTCTTCCGGCCGCTCGACAGCGACGGCACCGGTGATCACCAGCAGACCCACCCCGCCGACGACGCGGCTGCCTACGGGCCCGAGGTCGCTGACCTCATCGCCGCGACCGTCGCGCGGGTCGGCACGTCAGACCGGCCCGGCGCGTATGCCGACAGCGTCATGGAGCGCATCGTCCCGGACGTGCTGCGCTACGTCGTTGGGTCACCGGCCGCCTTCGGGTTCGCCCGGTTCAATGGCCGTCGGTTGGCGGACAACGCCCCCGAGGTCGTCTTCTCGCTCGCCACAAACTCGGCCGTCGCGACCGGGCTGAGGGCCACCGACATCCGGCGCAGCCAGGAGACGTTCCCGTTCGTGGTCCCCGCGTAGCGGCTAGACCCTCCCGCCCTCGACGGGCACGACCTCGTGCAGCTGCGCGCGGGCGGTGATCTGGAGGACCGGGAAGATCGCGTACAGGTGCGTGCTGATCGTGCGCGGTGACAGGAACAGCCGCTCGCCGATCTCGCGGTTGGTCAGGCCCGAGGCCGCCAGCCGCGCGATTCGCTGCTGCTGGGGCGTCAGCTGGCCGAAGAGGTCGGGTGCCCGCTCGTCGTACCTGATGCCGGAGGCGCGCAGCTCGATCATCGTGCGCTCGAGCCAGGGCTTGGCGCCGAGTCGCTCGAACTCCTCGCGCGCAGCCTCGAGCATGGTGCGCGCCTCGATCACCCGACGCCGTCGGCGGAGCCACTCGCCGTAGTCCAGCCGAGCCTGGGCCAGCTCGAAGGGGACGTGCAGGTCCGTTCCGCCGACCGCGCTGTGGAAGAACTCCTCCGCACGGTCGGACTCGGCCAACAGAGCCTGGGCGCGGTCGACGTGCATGCTGCACGCGTGGCCGCAACGGTCCCGCGATCTGGGTCAGCGCCTGTCTCGACCAGGGACCGAGCCTCCTCGATCGCCCCCGAGCGGATGCCGGAAGCGGCGAGGTCGGCCAAGCCGTACCACGACAGCTGGTAGTGCGTCGGGGTGCCGTCGGCGTCGAACAGCAGCGACAACTCGTGGAAGGCAAGAGCGTGGTCGCCTCCTGCCACCGCCACGAAGGCGGACGCCTGTCGCGCTCGAGCAGCAATGCCACCTGTGGCGTCCGGGTCGATGGCGGTGAGCACGGACGAGATGCGGGTGTGCGCGAGACGCACGTCGCCACGCAGTGCTGCAACCATGCCCTCAGCGGCGATGGCATTGAGACGGTGCATCTCCTGGCGGCCGGCGAGCGCGATCTGGTAGCCCTCGTGGGCAACCGCCAGCGCCTCGTCCCACCGCCCCCGCAAGACGCAGGACCAGGCCAGGCCGTTGAGCGTCGCGGCGGCCACGAAGCCGTCGTGACGCATTCGCGCGCGGTCCGCTGCGTCGGTGAGGAGGAGAACGGCGGCGTCACCTCGTCCAGGACCTGCGCTGCAGCGCCCAACGTCATCGCCACGTCCGGATCCGTGAGTTCGTCGTCCATCAGGTCATACAAACGCGCGATGAGCGGCGCCTGGTCTCCGGACCGAGAGACGGCGGCATCGATCCACAGCCGCGCGGTCGACACGATGGGAAGCGCCTCGACGGGGTTGCCGGCCAGCGAATCGTCCAGCTCGGCCGCGAACCCGACGACCTCCCGACGCATCGACTCATTTCCGGTGAACTGAGCAACGAGAGCCGCTGTCGTGAGGGATCCCAGCGCCGACAAGGGGTCGTCCTCCAGCGAGATCCGGATGCTGTGCCGCAGCGCCTGCCGCGCCGAGTCGTGGTCGAGCGTCGTCGCGAGTGCGTAGGCCTCGAGGTGGGCGCCTACGCGAAGCAGTTCCGGGTCCTGAGTCGACTCGCGCACCGAGGTGAGGAGCTCGCGGACCCAGCCCGCGTCGCCTGCACGGGTCGCGGCGTCGGCGGCTCGCAGCAGCCGATGGGACCGGCCCTCGGCGTCGGCACTGAGCTCGGCGGCTCGTTCGAGAGCCCTCGCCGACTCGGTGTAGGCACCGCGGCGGCTGCTCTGAAGTGCACTGGTCTCGAGATGAGCAGCCACGTCCTCGTCCGGGGCGACGGACGTGGCCGCGAGGTGCCAGGCACGACGGTCGGGATAGTCGACGAGCAGATCCGCCACTTCCTGGTGTGCCTCTCGTCGCTGGCCGGTGGACGCAGCACGGTAGACCGCAGCTCGCAGCAGGGGATGGCGGAACCGTACGCCGTCGTCGAGAGTGACGAGGCCGGCGTCCTCGGCCGGGCGCCAGTCCTCAGTCGAGACCTCGGCCGTCGCCACCTGCAGGACGGCCCCGTCACCAGCGTCGGCGACCGCGGCCAGCAGCAACGCCTGCCGGGTGGTCGCGGGCAGCTCGACCAGGCTGGTGCCGTAGACCTCGTAGAGGCGGTCGGTCAGTGGCAGCGGTGTCGTCGCCCACCGCAGGGCCGCGCTCGGCTTCGCGGACACGGCGCGCGCCAGCTCGACGATGGCCAGCGGGTTGCCGGCCGCTTGTGCGAGGACCGCTTGGTGGTCGTGGCTGCGCAGCGGCGTCGGCAGGCTGTCGAGCAGGTCGGCGCTGCTCTGCAGGCCCGAGCGGCTCGAGCACGAGGCGGGGCAGCGGCGCCAGCGACCGCGGCGGGACCACGCCGCGCGCGCCGGCCAGCAGCACGATCGGCTCCTCCTCGGCACGACGTACGACGAACGCCAGTGCATCGAGCGAGGCGGAGTCGACCCACTGCGCGTCGTCGACGACGAGGAGGAGGGGCGCTTCCGCCGCGACAGCGGACAGCAGCGAGAGCAGGGCGACGCCGACCCGTAGGGGCGTCGGCTCGTCGTCGTCCGACTCGAGTCCGAGGGCCGTGTGGAGGGCCGAGCGCTGGGACTCGGGGAGCTGGTCGCTGCGGTCGAGGACACCGTGCACGAGCTGGTGCAGCCCGGCGAAGGCGAGCTCGGTCTCGCTGCGTCCGCCGCGCGAGCGCAGCACCGTCCAGCCGCCCTGCCGGGCTGTCTCGGCAGCGGCGCTCAGCAGCCTGCTCTTGCCCAGCCCGGCGTCGCCGACGATGACCAGGCTCTCGCCGGTCACCCGGTCGGGTCCGACCAGTCGCTGGAGCAGCTCCAGCTCGACCTCGCGGCCGACTAGAGGCAGGGCCTGCTCGACGCTGTCGCTGCTCACGGCGCTTCGCACCCCCCTCGTTCGAGGTTCCAGGACGAGCCCGGGCGGGACCGGGCCAGGGTCGGCACCGCTCGTTTCATCCTTGCAGATCTGCGCCTCCGGCGAGGACGTCTCGCAGCTGTGATCTCGCCGCGACCCCGAGCTTGGGGAACGCTCGGTAGAGGTGCGAGCCGATGGTGCGGTGGGACAGGAAGAGACGTTGTCCGATCTCGCGGTTCGACAGCCCCTCGGCTGCCATCCGCACGATCTGCAGCTCCTGAGCGGTCAGGCTCTCGGGGACCCCGAGCTCACGGCGCACCCGCCGCGCACCGGTCGCGCGCAGCTCTCCGCGAGCCTGGTCGGCCCAGGCCGTCGCGCCGAGCCGCTCGAAGGCCACGAGCGCCTCGAGCAGCGGCTCCCGCGAGTCCGACACCCGGAGCTCGCGGCGCAGGCAGACGCCCCGGGCCAGGTTGATCCGGGCCCGGTCGAAGGCCCGGTCGGCGGGACACTCGTCCAGCGCCCGGTCGAAGGCGGCGTCGGTCCCGTTCCCGCGGCTGCCGATCACGCGCGCGTACGCCGTCGCACCCACCAGGGCGGGTGTCGACCCCGAATGGTTCAGCTCCTGCACTGCCGCGCGGACTGTCGCTGCCGCGGCCTCGTCGCGGCGGTGCAGTGCTGCCTCCGCGAGATAGCCGACCGCCGACCATCCGGACCCAGGCCGAGGATCCGGAGTCAGACACGGCGAGCTGGCGCAGCAGGGCCCAGGCCTCGTCGTACCGGTCCGCGCAGAGGGCCTCGATGCCCCGCCCCAGCTGGACGACGTCGAGCAGGCCGGCCGAGGCCCCGACGGGCGGCCGCACGCTCGCTGTGCGCGAGCAGTACCCGGGCTGCTGTCGCGTCGCCCTGCACCGCGGCGACGATCCCGGCAGCGGCCTCGGCCCGCGCGACCACCTCGGGCTGCCCGTCGTCTCGGCGAGCGCCAGGTACTCGTCCGCGTCCTCGGCCGCTTGCGGCCAGTTGCCGACCTCGATCGCGCAAACACCGACCGGCGGAGCAGCTCTGCGTAGTCGCCCTCGAGTGCTCTCGCGGCGGTGGCTGTTGGCGAAGTGACGGACATGGTGACCTCCCGTTAGTGCGGCACGGCCACCGTAGGAAGTCGAGCGACTCAGTCGCGTACGTCATCTGACGTAGATGCGGTGCTCACGGTCAGCAGAACGCGGAGTCCTCGACGGCTGCCAGGAATGACGCCGCGCGGGACGACCAGAAGTCCCCGACGAACCTTCGCGAGACTCATCGCCGGCGTGCAGGACCACGCGGCCGCTGATGACCTGCAGGGTGGCCTCGCCGGGCCGAGATGGTCGGCGAGCTCGCTGCCGGCCGCCAGCGCGATCAGGGTCTGCCGGAGCCGGTGCTGGTGGCCGCCGTACACGGTCGCGAGCTGCGTCCGCTCGACGTGGTCGCGTGCGAGCAGCTGGTGCGCGAGTCGGTCAGCGAGATCGGGGCACGCGTCGCTGTCCCGGACGACCAGCACGGTCTTGCCCGGGCGCGACCGGGGAGCGCGCCGCTCTCGAAGGCGGCGCGCCCCTCGGCGAGCGGGTACGTCGACGCGACGGTCACCCGCAGCTGCCCGGAGTCGACCTCGGAGCCCAGCTGGCGAAGGCTCTCGTGCCCCGGAGTGACGACGAAGAACGTGCCGGTGATGCCCAGCTCGGCGACCCGGTCGGCCGGGGCCGGCTCCTGCAGCGTGACGTAGGTGCCGCCTGGGCGGGTGAGGGCCATCGCCGTCGCGCATGCCCTGGCCCGCCCACGGTGTCCAGGACGACGTCGTACGAGCCGATCGCGAGCGGCGCGCGGTGCGGTTCGTCGGGGGTGTGGACCTGATGAGCACCGAGCGCGGCGACGTACTCGAGGTCCTTGGCGAACGTGGTCGCGGTGACCCTGGCGCCGAGTCGGAGCGCGAGCTGGACGGCGAAGGCACCGACGCCTCCGGCTGCGCCGAGCACCAGGACGTCGTCCTCCGGTCCGACGCCACCGTGGTCCACGAGAGCCTGCTGGGCGGTCAGTCCGGCGAGCGGGAGGGCGGCGGCCTGCGACGTGGGTGAGCGACACCGGCTTGGGAGCGACCAGGTCGACGGGCACGACGACGTACTCCGCACGCGGCGCCGTCGCGGTCGAAGGGGACCATGCCGAAGACCTCGTCGCCGACGGTCAGGCCGGAGGTCTGTGCCGTGCCGCTGCCGAGTGCGGCCACGACGCCCGACCACTCGTGCGACGGCGTGCTCGGCAGGTGCGACCAGGTCTCGTCCCACCGGAGCTCGTCGAAGGTGATCGCCGCGGCGTGCACCGCGACCAGGACCTCATCGGGACCTGGCTGGGGTGTCGGTGTCTCCTCCACCACCAGGGCTTCGGGTCCACCGCGATGGTGCGCTCGCAGGACTCGCATCGTGGTCGGGATTGGTGTGGCGTTCATGGGGCTCCTCCGAGGGGTGAGTCGGGGTGGTCGGGCGAGTGCCGCGCCTGGAGCGGGGTCGCGGCCCGTTCGGCGCGTCCGTTGAGGACGAAGGTGACGGCCCAGTGCATCGTCACCGTCGCGCGGTTGCGGAAGCCGTTGAGGGAGACGAGGTGGACGCCGAGCCACAGCAGCCAGGCGACGAGCCCGGACAGCCGGAGACGGCCGAGGTGGGCGACGGCGCGGAACCGGGCGATGGTGGCGAGCGTGCCCTTGTCGCGGTACCGGAACTCGGTGGGCGGGGTGCGGCCGGCCAACCGGTCCTGGATCACGCCGGCCGCGAACCGGCCGCTCTGGATCGCCACCTGCGCGAGCCCGGGAACACCCGGGACGCTCATCAGGTCGCCGACCACGAACACCTCCGGATGGCCGGGCACCGTGCAGTCCGGACGTACGACGAGCTGGCCCGGACCGCGACGGCGTACCTCCGACGGCCTCGGCGAGCAGACCTCCGAGCGGTGACGCGGCGACGCCGGCGGCCCACACCTTCGTGGTGCTCGCGATCTCGTGCTCGACGCCGTCGAGGACGTAGCGGACCCTGCGCTCGTCGACGTCGACGACCCGCGCGCCGGTGAGGACCTCGACGCCGAGCCGCTCGAGGTCGCGCCGGGTCCGCTCCGACAGGCCGTCCCCGAACGTCGGCAGCATCGCCGGGCCTGCCTCCAGGATCACCACGCGCGCGTCGGCCGGGTCGACGTTGCGGTAGTTGCGTCGCAGGCTGTGGGCGGCGAGCTCCGCGATCTGGCCGGCGACCTCGATCCCGGTCGGCCCGCCGCCGACCACGACGAAGGTGAGGTGGCGGCACCGCTCGTCGCGGTCGTCGGCTGCTCTCGGCGAGCTCGAACGCCTCGAAGATCCGCGCGCGGATCTCGAGGGCGTCGTCGAGCGACTTCAGCCCGGGCGCGTGCTCGGCGAAGCGCTCGTTGCCGAAGTAGGAGTGGGTGGCGCCAGCGGCGACGACGAGGCTGTCGTACGACGTGACCGTGGTGCGCCCGAGCGCGGTCGACGTCACGGTGCGCGCCGTCAGGTCGATGCGGTCGACCTGGCCGAGCAGGAGGCTGGCGTTGCGCTGTCGGCGCAGGATCTCGCGCAGCGGCCGGGCCACCTCGCCCTGCGACAGGATGCCGGTCGCGACCTGGTAGAGCAGCGGCTGGAAGAGGTGGTAGCCGGTGCGGTCCACGAGCACCACGTCCGCAGGCGCCCGCCGCAGTGCCTGGGTCGCGAACAGCCCGCCGAAGCCGCCGCCGATCACCACCACCCGGTGCCGCGCGTCGCTCATGACGCCGTCCTGGCTCAGCTGCTGGCGCGTCGACTGTCTGAGGGTCCAGCGTCAGCAGCACGACGCAGTCGTCCTCGGCGTGCAGGGAACCGCATGAGCCGGTCCCATGAGCAGGTCGCCCGGGAACCCGACCGCGGCGACCCCGTCGTACCGCAGCCGCACCCGGCCCGCGAGCACCTGGACCGTCCAGGGGCGGTCCAGGCGCTCGGCTGACTGCGGGGTCCGAGCGCAGCGCCAGGACCGACATCCGCGACCCGCCTTCGCTCCCGAGCAGGATGCGCTCGCTGCGACCAGCGGGAGAGTGGATCGGCGCGCGTCAGCTCCTGACGTGCGATGCGTGAGCAGGCAGCGTTTGGCCATCACATGCTCCCGGTGAGCCCCTGCTTGTCGAGCCAGGCGAGGCACTGGTCCGCGACCTCGCGCCAGCCGTGGTCGATCGTCAGCGAGTGGCCGCGGTCCTCGAACTCCATCAGCTCGGTGAGGGCGTAGGAGTGCTTGTACTGCTTGAGGGTGGACTTGGTGATCGCCTCCGGCACGGTGTGGTCCTGCCCGCCCATGATCAGCAGCAGCGGTCCGCGCTCGTCGTTGTCGGTGTCGACCTTGGCCGGGGAGTGCAGGGAGAAGTTGGCGGCCGCGGCCTCGAAGAGCGGCTTGCCCGGCGCCGGGATCGACCACTTCTCGAAGAGGTCGTGCGACTCCTCCTCGCTGATCGCGTTGCCGAAGGCGTAGCGGAACTGCTCGAGCGACAGCGACACCGCCTTGTTCTTGTTGCGCGGGGTTCTTGAAGACCGGCAGCGTCGAGCGCAGGGACGACAGCGGCAGCGGGAGGACGCCCTTGATCTGGGCGGCGTCGATCGCGATCGCCGCGCGGGCGAGGTCCATGCCCGAGGAGCTTCTCGGCGATCATGCCGCCGAAGGAGTGGCCGACCAGGATCGGTCGCGACGGGAGGCCCTCGATGACGCGCTGGTAGCGGTCGACGACGTCGTCGATGCCGACGCCGCCGATCAGGGAGTCGTGGCCTCGCGCGGCCTGCCACGGTCGCGGGGATGCCGGGCCAGCCGGGCGCGATCGGGTCGTAGCCCTCCTGGGCGAACAGGTCGACCCACGGCTGCCACGAGGTGGCGTGCAGCCAGAGGCCGTGGATGAAGATGACGGGAGTCTTGCCGGACATGGTGGTCTCGCTTCTGTTGGACGGATGCTCGGGTTGCGGACTCTCAGCAAGTTAGGGAGCGGGCGCCGTCGTCGGGCTTGAGTCGAGCGACTGCACCGTCCTCGACGACCGCCCGGATCTCGGCCATCGCGTCCCACGAGTTCACGTGCATCCCGGCCAGGACCCGGTCGTCGTGGGTCCAGAACGCGGTGAAGGCGTCGGAGCTCAGATCGCCTCGCACGACCAGCTCGGTCGGTGTGCCGGGCGGGACGTGCCCGACGTACTCCATGCCGAGGTCGTACTGGTCGGTGAAGAAGTACGGGAGCCGGTCGTACGGCGTGCCGTCGCCCCAGCATGTTGTCGGCCGCGTGCTCGCCCTGCTGGACGGCGTTGTCCCAGTGCTCGACGCGGATCGGTGCCCCGTATCGCGGGTGGTAGGGCCGGGCGACGTCACCGGCTGCGTAGACCCCGGGGATCTTGGTCTGCAGGAACTCGTTGGTGTCGATGCCGCCTGCGGCCGCGACGATGCCTGGCGGGGCGAGCTCGACGTTCGGGACGGCGCCGACGCCCACGACGAGCAGGTCGACCTCGATGAAGGTGCCGTCCGTGAGCCTGACGCGGGCGACTCGTTCTCCCGCCTCGACCGACGCGACCTGCGCACCGGTCAGGATCGTGGCCGCGTGCTGATGGTGCAGGTCGAGGAACCGCTGGGCGACCCTCGGGCCGAGGACTCGCTCGAGGGGCAGCCGACCACGCTCGATGACGAAGACCTCGCAGCCCCAGGTGCGGGCTGCTGCGGCGATCTCGAGGCCGATCCAGCCGCCGCCGATGATGGCGATCCGGGCCTCGTGCTCGATGGCCGACCGGATCAGCAGACTGTCGTCGATGGTGCGCAGGTAGGTCAGGGTCGGACCGTGTCCACCGCGCAGCAGTCCGCGGTCCAGTGGCCGCGGTCGGGAGCCGGTCGCGATCAGCAACCGGTCGTAGGGGACCTCGCGGTCAGTGGTGCGGACGCTGTGCGACTCGGCGTCGATGGCGACCACCCGCTCGCAGAGCCGCAGGGTGACGCCCTCGTCGTCGTACCAGGCACGAGGTCGCACGTACGCCGTCGTGGGGTCGGCGCCCTTGATGAGCACCGACTTCGAGAGCGGGGGCTTCTCGTACGGCGGGTGCTGCTCGTCGGTCACGACCGTGAGGTCGCCTTGCCAGCCCGTCTCGCGCAGCCGGGCGGCGGCGCTGCCTGCGGCGGCACCGCCACCGATGATCACGATCCGGTCGACGTCCGTCATGTCCTGCTCCTTCACTCGGTCGGACCGCGACCGTAGGTCCGATGCCCGCCGTGGGTCTTCGGTCGTGCGACTGAAGCCGTGCCGGGTTCGCTCGGCGCACGATCTGCCGATGCAGCCACTACCTGGACCCAGCGCGGTCGTGCCGTTGCTCGGCCCTGCCGGAGTCGCCGACGAGGCCGACATCGCTCGTCTGCTCGCGCACGCCGCCGATGCAGCGCGCACCGTCACGCGTGGGGTCGGCTTCAGCGCCGACGGCACGACCGTCGAGCCGGAGATCGCCGATCTGCTGGTCCGCGGCGTCGTGAGGTCGTTGCTCAACCCGGCAGCTGCCGCTCACCGCGTGCGCGGCACCGTTCGCGGGCCGGCCCGGCAGCTTCGCGGACTGGAGCGACGCCGACTTCGTCGTCCTCGCGCGCTACCGCGGTTCAGTCGCCCGACTCAAGCCCGGTGGGACCGACGGCTCCTAGCGTCTGGACCTGCTCGCACCCAGCCAAGCGAAAGGCCCCATCATGACTTCTTCGACACCCGCGTCCGCACGCCGGCGTGGTCGCACCGCGGCCGTGCTCACGGCATGCGTGCTCGCTCTCGGCTCCCTGGCCGGGCCGTCGGCGCCCGCTCAGGCGCAGACGGCGGATCACGCCCACGTCGCCGCCACGCGACCCACGATCGTGCTGGTCCACGGCGCGTTCGCCGACGCCACCGGCTGGACCCAGGAGGTGACGCTGCTGCGCAAGGCGGGCTACCCGGTGATCGCGCCGGCCAACCCGCTGCGCGGGCTCTCGGCCGACTCCGACTACCTCCGCTCGGTCCTGGCGACGATCGACGGACCGGTGGTCCTCGTGGGTCACTCCTACGGGGGTGCCGTCATCACGAACGCCGCCCGCGGTGCCGACAACGTCGTCGCCCTCGTCTACGTCGCGGCCTTCATCCCGGCCGAGGGCACCAGCGTCGCGACGTCGTACGACCAGGCGACCTACCCGGGCTCGCTGCTCACCCAGGAGTCGCTGGTCGTCCGGCCGGTGGCCAACCCGGCCGCACCCCAGGGCCAGGACGCCGACCTCTACATCCGCCCAGACCTCTTCCGGAAGATCTTCGCCGGCGACCAGGACAGGCAGCACCGCCGCCGCCATGGCGGCCACCCAGCGTCCGCTGTCGGCCTTCGCGTTCACCGAGCCGTCAGGCGCACCGGCGTGGAAGACGCTCCCGAGCTGGGACCTGCGTGACCCTCCAGGACCGGGCGATCTCGCCCGGTGGCCAGCGCTTCATGGCCCGACGAGCCGGCGCCAGGATCCGCACGATCAAGTCGGCGCACGACGTGATGATCTCCCACCCCAAGGCCGTCGTCGCAGTGATCACAAAGGCCGTGGCAAGCGTCAGGTGATTGGGGAGGGGCCGGTGGCACCCTGCCCCTCCTCCATCTGTCACACGCGAGGGGTTCGGGGGGCGTTCATCGAACGCCGGCTCTCAACGACGATCGTCGAGCCAGGGGGCTTGGTTCGCGCACTGACGGTGGGTGCCCCTGTGCGCCCAGGATGCAGCATGGTCGCGCGCTCCGAAACGCGGCCCGTCGTGTGGGCTTACGGCGCGGCGACGGCTCGTAGTTGCTGACCGCCGGCTTGGTGGGTCTTGGCGCCGGGCGACTCGCGATCTTCGGTCAGGTTCTGGATCAGCACGACCGCAAGGTCGTCGTCCAGCTTTCCCCCGGGCACGTGGGCGGCAGCGGCGGCCACGATCTCGTCGACCGCCTGCTCGACACTTCCCGTCCGCATCCGCGGGGCGAGCGAGGCGACCGGCAAGAACTCACCGCTGCGGTCGCGGGCCTCGCTCAGCCCGTCGGTGTACAGCAGCAACCGGTCACCGCGGCGCCACGGAATGATGGCTTCGGCGTACCCGCTGAGCTGGCTGCCGAGCCCGAGCCCCAGGGGCAGCCCGGGCGGGAGCTCAAGCACCACCGCACCGGCCCGACCCACGAGCTGGGGCCCGGGATGACCCGCTGACACGACCCGCAGCTCGTCGGGGTCGGTGACGTCCACGAGCAGCGCCGTGACGAACTCCTCCTCGCCGAAGAAGCCAGCAAGGTACTCGTCCATCTCGCAGGCGACCTCGACCAGGGTCGGGACGCAGCGCTGCGGCCTGACGGAAGGCGCGGATGACCCGGGCCGCCTGCTCCACCCCGGCGATCCCCTTGCCCCGGACGTCCCCGACAACCAGGCGGACACGATCCTCGGAGTGGTAGCAGTCGTAGAGATCGCCGCCCACCAGGGCACCCTTGGCAGCGGACTGGTAGCGCGCTGCGATACCGACGTGGCCGACCCGCGAGGGAAGGGCCGGGAGGATGGCGCGCTGGGCGGCCTGCGCTATCTGCGACACCTCGGCGAATCGATGCTCACGACGAACCCGCACCGTCGCGATCGCGACGGCCGCGACCCCGATCAGGCCGACGTTGAGGAGACGCACGTTGTGCTGAGCGGTCCCGAGTGTGTCGTTCCAGACCCCGGACAGGATGGCCGCGACGAACGCGAGCGCCGCGATGACAGCGGTGCCCCGCGGCGACACCACCGCGCACGCGATCAGCGGCGCCAACCCGAACAGCGACGTCAGAATCGCGTAGTCGGGCGGTATCACCAGGTCGAGCACGACCATCACCGCGAGAGCCAGGAGAGCCAGCGCTGATCCTGCCCACTGTGTGTTGTCACGCTTCGTCGTCACTTCGGCCGCCTGGGTCCGTGCACTGCCGACGGACTGCGCCGCAGCATCCAACGCGAGCCCGAGGATCCAAGGGTGTCGCGGCGCAACGCTACTCCGCGAACACCGCACGCGCGCCCGATACGCACATGTAGACCGCGGGCATGCTTCCCGCTCGACAACCCGTGTCCTCCGCGCGTTTGTGCTCGTCGCTGCCGACACCCCGCCTGGAGGGCTTTCGCCCAGGCGACGGCCCGTGAGCGCGGGTACGCACGCCGACGCGCGTAGCGGCCGCGGATCGCAGACGTGATGGTGTTGATGCTGAGGAACCGCTCGCAGGCGATCTGATCGTTGCCGTACCGGCCCCGATCAAGGCGGGCACCCACCGCTGGCGGGCGGTGAGGACGACGTCGACACCGAGCTGGCCGGCGACACGTTGAAGGTTCTGGCGAGCCAGCTCCGGATCGCTGCTGATCGCTCCGCTGTCGGGGGTCACGACCTGGGTAACCGCGAATGCCTCCGGGTCGCGTCCCGTGGCAGGTATGACGGTCGGGCCGATTCTCAAGTTCGACCCTCGACGTCACCGGCGCGATTGGCTCCGGACCAGGCGTGCAGACGCGGTCCGCGCGTGGACGGCACGCCTTACAGTGCCGTCATGGATGTTGCCCTGGTCACTGGAACTTCATCAGGCATGGGGATGTACGCCGCGGTACAGCTGGCGACCCGAGGCTTTGACGTGGTGGCCACCATGAGGGATCCGCAGCGCGCGGATCGCCTGCGGGCGGCGGCCTCTGATGCTGGTGTCAGTCTCGACGTGCGAGCGCTTGACGTCACCGACCCTGCGAGAGCCGCGTCGATCGCTGGCATCGTCGCCGACCACGGCCCGATCTCGGCCCTGGTCAACAACGCTGGTCGAGGCATGGTCGGGACCGCCGAGCAACTGTCGCTGGATCAGATCCAAGAGCAACTCAGCGTCAACTACCTGGGCCCCGTTGCTCTGACCAAGTTGGTCCTCCCTGCGATGCGCGAGGCCGGGCGTGGGCGAATCCTCACGGTCACCAGCGTCGGAGGAGTCGTCGGCCAACCCTTTGCCGATGCTTACTGCGGGGCCAAGTTCGCCGTCGAGGGATTCATGCAGTCACTTGCTGCGGTCGCCGAGCGGTTTGGTGTCTGGGTCAGCGTGATCGAGCCGGCCGCTGTCGCCAGCGAGTTCGTCACCAATGCCGACCGTCCCGCGATCGAGGGCCCTTATGCAGAGCTACTGCAGGCCTACGCCGATCGGACTGCGGGTGCGTTCGCGAACGCGCAGAGCGCCGCCGATGCGGGACGGGCTATCGCCGACGCAGTGACCGCTGAGGAGCACCGGTTCCGCTGGCAAACCTCAGAGGCCGCTATGGGGTTTGCTGGAGTGTCGCTGGCCGATCTGGATGGGGATCGGGTGCTGTCGTTCACCCGTCCATGGATCAGCTGATCGACCTCCACGCCCGGCCGCTACGCGTTTGTTCCTATCGGGAGAGAGTCACGGTGTGCAGCCCCAGACCGCGCCCGAGGAACAAGAACCCGCCGAGGGCCATCGCCGCTTCGATGGCTGCGACCGCGCCCGAAGCGGCCACCGAGCCATGGTCAAGCAGGTCCCACGTGAAAGCTGCGACCGCGGCGAGAAGGACCACGAGCGTCAGGACCGCGCCGGAACGCAAGCGGGACACCGGTGCGTCGCTGGAGCGACCGGCAAGAGTCGCGGCGTCGCTCAAGGGTGTCCGAACGATGTTGGACCGGTGAGGGTCCAGTTTGCGTGTGAGCCAATGAACCCTGGTGACGCTCAATGCGGCAATCGCGACAACGGTGGGGCCGGCCAAGACCTTCCATGCCGCTGTTTGACCTGGCACGGCAGCACCGACGGCAAAGAGCGCCAGAAGAGCGAAGCCGAGAGCCATCGTGTTACGTCGACAAAGCAGCCGAACCTCGTCATGCGTAGCGATCTCGCGTCGCATTGCTGCGGCGCGCAGCACAGCCAGGAAGATGCACGCGGCGGACGCCTGCGCGCTACCGAAGAAGACCACCGCCCACCCGACTGGGGCAGACGCGTGGGTGTCGACGGCGTTGAGCATCGCCAAGGCGGATGCGCCAACAGCGAAGACACCGCCGACCGACAGGGCGGTCGCCTGGAGACTGCGACGCGCTGCGAACTCCGTATCGAAGGAGCGCGCCAGATCCATCGCAGGCCCGAATCGGCGAACCGCCTCCTCCGGGCCGTGCGCAGCACTGGACTCCTCCAAGTGATCTCGGCACTCGACCAGCAGCCTCTTGCGCGTCCGACCACGCGCGTGCAAAGCCGCGTCGAGCTCGGCCAGGAACCGGTCGACGGGGCTCATCCGAGGCCCTCCATCACCCGGTCGACCACAGTGGAGAACGACTTCCACTCGCGGGCCGCTGTAGTGGCTTGTCGTCGACCCGCATCCGACAACGCGTAGACCCTTCGCCGGCGGCCTTCTGCACTCGCCCACGAGCTCTCCACGAGCCCGAGGCGCTCCAGACGCTTGAGAGCTGGATATAAGGATCCTTCTGGCACGGCGAGCTGCCCGTCGCTTCGCGCGGCCAGGCGCTGGCTCAATGCGTACCCGTGTCCGGGTTCGTTGACGAGAACAGCAAGGAGCAATCCCTCGAGGTGGCCGCGAATCAGGTTGGCGCCCATGCACGGCACTATACACAGACAATCTAGGTATCGACGTCACTTTCCCGACGTGGGACGTAGGTCGCTCTGTCGAGCGCTTGCCGTCGGTGATGCTGGGCACAGACCCCGCAAGGGTCCACCCGGACGGGTGGTTTTCGCTTGGGTGTGACGGGACACATCAGGTGTGGGTAGGGCGGACCTCGGGAGATCGTCCCTCACGCAGCGAGATGGCGCCGAGGTCCGCCGACGATCCTGTGCGTGATGACTCTGGAGGTGGCAGATGAAGGCCGTGACCTGGCAAGGCAGTCGAGACATCCGCGTCGAGGACGTCCCCGATCCCGACCATCGTCGACCCGACCGACGCCATCATCCGGGTCACGACCACCGGCCTGTGTGGCTCGGACCTGCACCTGTACGAGCCGTTGGCGCCGTTCATGACGCCGGGCGACATCGTCGGGCACGAGCCGATGGGTGTCGTCGAGGAGGTCGGCCCGGACGTGAAGGATCTCAAGGTGGGCGACCGGGTTGTCGTCCCGTTCAACATCAGCTGCGGCTCCTGCTGGACGTGCTCGCAGGGTCTGCACAGCCAGTGCGAGACCACCCAGAACCGCGACCACGGCACTGGTGCGAGCCTGCTCGGCTACAGCAGCCTGTACGGCGCGGTGCCCGGCGGCCAGGCGGAGTACCTCCGGGTGCAGTTCGCCGACTTCCTCCCGATCAAGGTGCCCGAGGGCCCGCCGGATGACCGGTTCGTCTACCTGTCCGACGTGCTGCCGACGGCGTGGCAGGGCCTGCGGTACGCCGACCTGCCGGACGACGGCATGCTGCTGGTCCTCGGTGCTGGACCGATCGGCGACATGGCGGCTCGGATGGCGCTGCACGAGGGCCACCGCGTCATCGTTGTCGACCGAGTGCCCGAGCGGCTTGAGCGGGTCCGCGCGATCGGCGCCGAGACGATCGACCTGGACGCGACGGACGACCTCGCCGGCGAGGTTCGCGAGCGCACCTCAGGGCGCGGTGCCGACTCGGTGATCGACGCCGTCGGCATGGAGGCGCACGGGAACCCGGTCGCGGAGAAGATGATCAAGGCGGTCGGGCTACTGCCCGATGCCGTGGCACGTCCGCTCATGACCCGGGTCGGCTTCGACCGGCTCGCAGCGCTGCACTCCGCGATCGAGTGCGTACGTCGCGGTGGGACGGTCTCGCTTCTCGGCGTGTACGGCGGTGCGGCGGACCCGATGCCGCTGATGCAGATGTTCGACAAGCAGATCCAGCTGCGGATGGGTCAGGCGAACGTCCGGGCGTGGACCGACGACCTGCTGCCGCTGGTCCTTGACGACGCTGACCCGCTCGGCACCGAGTCGTTCGCCACCCACCGGCTGCCGCTCGCCGACGCGCCGGAGGCCTACGCGAAGTTCCGGGCCAAGGAGGACGGCATGATCAAGGTCGTCTTCACCCCGTAGAGCCGGACGTCTGCGCCACACGTCCGTCGACGAGGTAGGCGCTGCGCCGCAGAAGTCCGGGCCCCGTAATGACGTCCTCGTCGATGCTCACCGTGGTCAGTGCCCCGACGGTCTGGAGCCGTCATCTCGACGACTTCAGTGGTGCCGTCATGAGACAAGGTCTCGATCAGCAGGGGGATTGCCCCTGCTGTCGCAGCTTGATCAGTACCTCGGTCCGCGGTCGGGGCGGATGGTGCGTACGTGATCGGGTGCGAACCCGTTGTTCAGACCCCACGCGACCGCCTGGGAACGGCGCTGAACACCGATCTTGCGGTAGGCAGTGCGAATGTAGGTCTTGACCGAGTTGATGGACAGGTAGACCTTGTCGGCAATCTCCTGGTTGGTGAAACCCTGGGTGATGAGCGCAACGATCTCGGCTTCGCGTCCGGAGAGGCCGAACTCCTTGCCGGGCCACGCGCCGGCGTCGGTGTCGGGGTGGCTGGCCTCGGGTGGGGTCACGGTGTGGCCCGCGTGGACCTTCTCGAGGGCGTCGACCATGTCGGCGACGGGCATGCCCTTCCACAGGTAGCCGGCAGCGCCGTTCGAGATCGCGCCTTCGACGAGTTCAGGTTGAAGGTTCCAGGAGAAGACGACGACCTTCGGTGTGCCGGCTGTCGAGAGGTTGTCGAAGTCGATTTTCGCGCCCTGGTCTTGGCCGAACGTGTCGTAGAGGACGATGTCGACGACGCTGGTCGTGGGTTCGTTCGAGTCGAGCTCGACGACTTCGATCCGGTCAGGGTACGGCGCGAGGAGAGCTGCCACGCCGACAACGACGAGGTCGTAGTCGTCGTTGATGGCGATGCGGACCGGTGACGACCATGCGGGCATGGCGGCGAGCCTACGCAAGACATCCACGCCTGACCCGCCGACGCCTCCCCGGCCCGGGGCGGTGGCTGCTACCTGGCACCGCCTCCGAAAGGGTGAGCAGCGGGTCCCGCGCCTTCACCGCGGTACGGCGGTATCGAAACGTAGATCGTGACCCGCCACCGCGAGGCGAACGGGTCACGACAGCCCGAGCTCGGACCTCCAGAACGTCCGGAGTGAAGCTTCACCCAGCGCTTTGGTGAAGATCCGGTGCCCGGTCGAGCCCGCGTTCAACCCACCCTCGCGGGTGGCACGCCGAACCGCGCCGGGGAGGACAATGTGCTCCGGCAGAGCGTCTAAGGTCGACGTCGGCAGGAGACCGGCTTGTCTCTCGCGGCGCAGTCCGCGACTGCCTCGAGTGCGCTGCGTGGACGTGGACAGCGGGGTGTCGGCGTGCGCGGTGGATCGTCATCGCGTCGATGACCTCGGCGAGCACGGACGGCGCCGTCGTGCACCGGGTTCCATCCGAGCTCGCGGGCGGCCCTGCCCGGGCGAGGAGCGGGACGTTGTACGCGAGGTCGATCCAACCGGGGTCGATCGGCTGCAGGTGGGCGTGCCAGGAGCCGGCGACCGCGGCGCGCACGACGCGTTGGGCACCTGGACGTGACGGGCGCCGAGCGCTGCGCGATGTCGTCGACGGTGACCGGCGGCCCGGCCGACAGGTTGAACGCACCACCCGCGCCGGTGGTGAGGGCCAGGTCGAACGCGGCCGCGACGTCGTCGGCGTGCACCATCGGGATGCGCAGGGAACCGTCGAGGGGCAGGACCGGGACCAGCTGCGGACAGCCGGGCCGGGAGCAGCGCCGGCAGCCCGTAGCGCAGGAGCGCGCTGCCGGCGCTGCGCTGGCCGATGATGCCGGGCCGCATCCGGGTGAGGGTGACGTCGGGGTGCTCGTCCGCGAACGCGTCGAGAAGCCTCTCGGCCTGCGCCTTGTGCTGGCTGTACGGCGACGACGGGACGCCGCTCGGTCGGGTAGCTCTCGTCGACCGGCTCGTCGTCGCGCTTGGGCGAGTACGCGCCCACGGACGACATGTGCACCAGGTGCGGCACGCCGCTGCGCGGCGACGGCGTCCAGGACCCGTCGCGGTGCCGCCGACGCCGAGCGTCGTCGAGGTAGGCCAGGTCGTGGGAGGGCTGGAAGCCCCCAGGCGAGGTGGACGACGGCGTCAGCTCCGCGGAACGTCTCGCCGCGAGCAGGCTCTGGCAGGCCGGGTCGGTGAGGTCGGCGCTCACCCAGGAGACGAGCGCGCTCGAGCCGCCGACCTGGCCGTCGGGGACCCGTCGCGCGACGCCGACCAGCTCGTGGTCACCGCTGCTGGTGAGGCGGCGAGCCAGTGCGGTGCCGACGTTCCCGGTGGCTCCGGTGATGACGATCCGCATGGGTGTCCTTCCGACGACGTTGGTGACGACCCAGCCGTTTGGGTAGCGGGGCGCCGGGTCAGGAGATGACGGCGTCGATGGTCTTCTTCAACGCGCTCGGCTGAGCCGGGCTGAGCGGGCGCCTTCTTGCGGGCCTCGGCCATCTCGGCGCCGATCTCCTGGAGGACCTTGCGGCCGAGGGCCTCGCGGACCTGCGGGAACCACTCGTCCTCTTCCTCCTCGATGTGGTGGCGCACGTTCTCGATGAGGACGGTGGTCTTGGCGGTGAAGCGCTCGTCGGTCGGCTTCATGCCGACGAGCTCCATGACGAGCACGTCGGCGACGTGGTGCTCCTCGTACGACTCGAGGACGTCGTCCTCGAGCTCGGGCACGAGCTCACGGACGCGGGGGTACATGACCTCGTTCTCGAGGTAGGTGTGCACGGTGAGGAGCTCGATGATCCTGGCGACCAGGTCGCCCTTGGTCTGGTGGGCGTCGTCGCCGGCGTTCTCGAAGTCGCGGAACGTGCGGAGGATGACCTTGTGGTCGTCCTTGAGCATGACGATGGCGTCAGTGGACACGGGGAATCTCCTCAGAAGTCGGGTCAGATGTCGGGAAGGTGTCGGAGTGGAGTGGTCGGAGCGTGAGCGTCGAGCGCGGTGAGGGAGGCGGGTTCGCGGAGCCTGCTCACCGCCGCGAGGCTGTCGGGCTGGGCGGGGACATTCACGTCGCCGTCGGGGTGCAGCGGTTTGCGGGCAGGTCGCAGTGACGCCACCGCTACCATCAGCCCAGGGCCGTGGCGAAGCGCTCCCAGACGCGGTGAGCGCCCAGGGCAGTCGTGAGCTCGGCGAAGACCGCTGCCGGGTCGTCGCCGGTGACGACACCGGGTGCGCCGGCGACCCCGGCGAGCTCGAGCGCATCGACGCCGGCGCCCCACGCGCCGATGGCCTTCGCGTGCCGGAAGGCATTCCTGGAGCATCAGCACGACCCGCGGGTCGAGCTCTGGCGCACCGTCCTCGCCGGCCTTGCTGTCGCGGCCGGCGAGCGCGTCGGGCCGGGAGCGGGCTGCCGGCGAGCGAGCACGGCGTCGAACTCGACCGAGCGGGTCGCGCGAAGGTGCGCTGCACGGGCGTGCCGTCGGGCAGCTTCCCGCCGTGCGGCGCGACCACCAGCGGCACCATCCCGGCCGCCGACACAGCTGCGCGACGCCGTCGACGCCGGCGAGGTCGCCGGTCGGGGTCGACCACGATGCCGATGAGTGCGACCGTCCGTCGGCCACGCTGTCACCGATCTGCGACAGTGCGGGACTCGGGTCCAGGTCGACCAGCGGCTCGGTCGGGCCCGGCACCGCGAGCCCGAGGCCGGCCGCGACCTGGGCGCACAGGTCGGGGTCGATGTTCGCCAGGGCCAGCAGCTGGCGCTCCTTGACCGCCTGCTCGAAGCATTTCGCGAGCTCGAAGGTGTAGGCGAGCACGATGTGCTCCTTCTCGGGCGGGCTCATGCTGAGCCAGAACTGTCGGGTCTGGCTGTAGTGGTCGTCGTAGGAGGTCGGATTCGCGCGGACCTTGACCGCCTCGGCGACGTGAGCGGGGACGTCGACGAATGCACCGTCCTTCGCGCCGCCGGCGAAGAACGGGCAACCGCCGTCGAGCGAGTTCGGCTTGTACGGCGCGACGCCTCCGTGGACGGCGTCCTGGTGGAACCCGTCGCGGACCATGTCGTTGACCGGGGCGTGGGGCCGGTTGATGGGGATCTGGTGGAAGTTCGGGCCACCGAGCCGGGTGAGCTGGGTGTCGACGTACGAGAACAGCCGCGCCTGCAGCAGCGGGTCGTTGGTGACGTCGATGCCGGGGACCAGGTTGCCGAGGTGGAAGGCGACCTGTTCGGTCTCTGCGAAGAAGTTCGTCGGGTTGTGCGTCAGCGTCAGCAGCCCGATGGGCTGGACGGGAGCGAGCTCTTCGGGGACGAGCTTGGTGGGGTCGAGAAGGTCGATGCCGTTGAACATCTCGTCGGGGGTGTCCTCGAAGACCTGCACGCCGAGCTCCCACTGCGGGTATGCGCCTGCCTCGATCGCGTCGTAGAGGTCGCGGCGGTGGAAGTCGGGGTCCATCCCGCCGATCAGCTGTGCCTCCTCCCAGGTCAGGGAGTGGACGCCGAGCTTCGGCTTCCAGTGGAACTTGACCAGCGAGGTCTCGCCGTCCTTGTTGACGCACCGGAAGGTGTGGACACCGAAGCCCTCCATGGTCCGGTACGAGCGCGGGATGCCGCGGTCGGACATGTTCCAGATCGTGTGGTGCTGGGCCTCGGTGTGCAGGGACACGAAGTCCCAGAAGGTGTCGTGCGCGCTTTGGGCCTGCGGGATCTCGCGGTCCGGGTGCGGCTTTGCGGCGTGGATGACGTCCGGAAACTTGATGCCGTCCTGGATGAAGAAGACCGGGATGTTGTTCCCGACCAGGTCAAAGGTGCCTTCAGAGGTGTAGAACTTGGTCGCGAACCCGCGGGTGTCGCGCACCGTGTCAGCCGACCCGCGCGAGCCCAGGACGGTCGAGAACCGGACGAACACCGGAGTCTCGACGTTCTTGGCCAGGAAGCCAGCCTGGGTGATCGAGCGGGCGTTGCCGTAGCCGACGAACATCCCGTGAGCACCGGCGCCTCTGGCGTGCACGACCCGCTCGGGGATCCGTTCGTGGTCGAAGTGCGTGATCTTCTCGCGCAGGTGGTGATCCTGCAGCAGGGTCGGGCCGCGCTCGCCCGCCTTGAGGGAGTGGTCGGAGTCGCGCAGCCGCGCGCCTTGAGACGTGGTCAGGAACCGGCCTTGGGCGCCGACGTCGGTCGGGCTCGCGTCGGTGTCGACGCCGCTCGCCGTGCGGCGCTCGGGACCGGCCTGGTCAGGCTTCGGCGGCAGCGGTTCGACTGGCTTGGTCGGCTCGGCCACGGTCGGTGTTCCTGACCCTGGAGTCCCGGGGATGGCGGGTCGCTCGAGGTCGGCGAGCTTCTCGGCGACCAGGGCCGCTGCGCCTTCGACGGTGGACTTGACTGCCTTCTTGACGGCCTTGGCGGGCGTGCTCGAATCCATGGTGCCTCCTCGGTAGGTACTTGGAGTACCCCCGCGTATCTGGGCGACCCCACCCAGACGGGTGGACTTTTATGCGGCTCCGTGGCGGCGTGCGGCGTGCAGTGGAAGCTGCGGCCCGACGTCGCAGCTGAGGCCATCGAACGCGGAGCGGCCGGGTACCTGTCGAAGGCGCTGACCGGAGCCAGGTCCGTGACCGCCAACGCCGACCTGTCCTTCTCGACCCTCGAGACTGCCCGTCAAGCTCCGCGGGTGCTCGCAGACATGGCCTTGGTCGAGACCGCGGTCGGGTTGGTCATGGCCGCCGCGGGCATTTCCGCGGACGAGGCGCACCAGCGTCTGGTCGACGCCGCTCGTCGCGCCGGGTTGAGCGAGGTCCAAGTCGCCGAAGCTGTCGTTGCAGCCGGCGGCGACCACCAGTCCTGGCCCGAGATGTAGGCGTACGTCGCTTCACGTCGAGCACCTCGATGCTCAGCGCGCGCCGTACCCACCACGGCGTTCGCCAGTACCTGTCCTTTGGGGTGAACCGGCGGGGCCTGTGGCGACCTATCGTCGAGAGGCAGCAAGCGTCGTTCATCGGTGGGGCATCGGTCCGACCAGGCAGTCAGGTTGGGAGGCGAAGGTATGGACTTCTTCTCTTCTCTCTGGCTGGACGCGCCGAGGGCGCACCTACTCGCAAGGGCGGTCGGCCTCGAAGAGGCGCTCCGCCTGGACCTGCTACCCGAAGCAACCCAACGACTGCAGCCTGGTTACGCCTCCGTCGTCCCCATCGGGAGTCGTCAACTGCGCACCGTCACGCAGCGCCTACCGAACGCTGCTGTCCTCCGCTCCGGAGAGCCGGTGTCTCTCGTCCGTTCGGCTCGGTAGGGGAGCGGGAGCGACCATGACAAACTTGCGTTACGAGGCGAATACGCACCGGCTCCGCATCGAGGGCAGCTGCCATCTCGCTGATCTCTCCAAGGTCCATGAGGCTCTCGACACGTTCTCCCCGCTGACCGACGGTCATCTCATCGTTGACCTCACGGCCGTCACCGAGATCGACCAGGCCGTCGCCGACGAGCTTGTCGCCGTTGCCTACCGTTCCGGCTCTCGTCGCGGGACGGTCGCGTTCGTCCGTAAGCACGGGACCTCGGTCGATCGGGCTCTCACGGCGGCCGAGCAGGGCGCTCGCGACTGGTAGAAGCGTCAACCGCCTGTCTCGCGAGTCGGTGTTTGCTGCCCGGTGCACCGCCCACTACCCGTGTTTCGTAGGTGGGCTCGACCGCTCGCCGGTCCGATACCTCGGCTGCACCGGTCCTCGGGCGGGTGTCGAAGCCGTGGGTTCTGACCCGCCATCCGAACGCGACAGGCTTATGCTGGCGGGATGGTTCCGCTGTCTGGGGGTCCGGTGCGTGTCGCGGTCGTCGACGACTACGAGATCGTGGTCGCGGGGATCGCGGCCATCCTGGCTCCACATGCGGACCGGGTCCGGGTGGTCGAGCTCGACGTCGGGACGTTGCCGGTGCGCGGTGATGTGGATGTCGTGCTGTACGACACCTTCGGCCACACCGACAACCACGACCTCGACGTCGCGGACCTGGTCCGGAGCGGGAGCGTCAAGGTGGTGATCTTCAGCTGGAACGTGGAGCCGCAACGGATTGATGAAGCCTTGTGCCGTGGTGCCGCGGGCTACCTGCCGAAGTCGCTGACGGCGGAGGAGATCGTGGCCGCGTTGGAACGGGTGCACGCTGGCGAGATCGTCCGACCCTCCGACGTGCCGGCGAGCTCAGTCGTCGAGACTGTGGGGTGGCCGGGCCGCGAGCACGGTCTGACGCATCGTGAGGCCGAGGTCATCGCCTTGATCGCGCAGGGGCTCAGCAACCAGGAGATCGCTGATCGGCTGTACCTGAGCATCAACTCCGTCAAGTCCTACATCCGCACCGGGTACCGCAAGATCGGGGTGACCCGGCGCGCGCAGGCGGTCGGCTGGGCGATCGCGAACGGTTTCGACACCGCTCAGGCGCCCGTCATCAGGGCGCACGGCTAGACCGACAACTCCGCTCCTCGAGAAGGTGGCCGCTGTGCCAGACCGTTCCACCCTGGTCATCGAGCTCACCCAGGAGCTGGCCCGGATCGCTCCGCAGGACCCGTTTCCGCTCCGGCTGTGTCGGGCCTTCACCAGCTTCGCGAACGCCGACGGCGGCGCTATCTCGCTCGGGTTCGCCACCTCGGAGCGGACGCTGCTCTGTGTCACCGACGACCTGGTGTCGTTGGTCGAGGATGTCCAGGACGCCCTGCGTGAGGGGCCGACGCTGGATGCCTTCCGCACCGCTCGCGCGGTGGTGTCTTCGTCGTGGGAGGAGCAGGCACGCCGCTGGCCGGTGCTGACGAAGTCGGTACCGTCGGCGGTCTCCTCGACTCTGATCTATGCGTTTCCGATGCGGCCCGAGCAGATCCTGGTCGGGGTGGTGAGCCTGCATGTCCGGCCCGAGTCGGGCGCTGGCTCGCACCACGGATGATCTCGAGTTCCTCGCCGACGTGCTGGGTGCGGCGATCGTCGGTGGCGTCCCCGTCGAGGACGACTGAACACGTCCTGTGGTCCGAGCGGGACACCGTCTCGCAAGGCACCGGCATGATCGTCGCCCAGCTTGGCGTCAGCCCGGCCGACGCATTGGCGGTCCTGCGTGCCCACGCGTTCGCCCACGAGGCCTCGGTCGCCGAGATCAGCCGCGCCGTGGTCGGCACGCGAGCTCGTCTTCATCGACCCGGACGGAAGTGACTCCTGATGTCCACCGACGGCGGTGTTGCCAGTGCGCTCGCCGACACGGTCTCGGCGCTGGTGGACGGTGAGCCCGACGTGGCCGACATTCTCCATCACCTGGTCACCGACTGCTCGACGGTGATGGGAGCCGATGCGGTGGCCATCCTGACGCGCGACGCCGCGGGCGAGCTCTCGCTGTTGAGCGCGACCTCGCACCGGGCGACCGAGCTGGAGCTGCTGCAGATGCAACGCTCGACCGGTCCCTGCATCGACGTGATCGAGACCAACGAGGCCCTCATGGTCTCGGGAGTCGACCACCTCACCGACCGGTGGCCCGAGGTCGGACACGCGATCGTCGACGCGGGCTTCGAGAGCGTCGAGGCATTCCCGATGCGATGGCGAGGCACCGTGCTCGGGGGTCTGAACGTCTTCCGAGCCGCGGGGCCCGCCGGGCCGATGGAGGCAGGGGTCGGTCAGTCGTTCGCCGACATCGCCACGCTCGCCGTGATCTACTCGATGCCGATCTCAGCCGAGCAGGCCGCGTCCCGCCTGCACGAGGCCCTCAGCGCCCGCGAGCTCGTCGAGCAGGCCAAGGGCGTCATCGCGTACGTCGAGAACGTCGACATGGGTGCGGCCTACGACCTGCTGCTGCGCCGCGCGGAGATGTCCGGCGAGACGCTGACCCGGACCGCGGCGGCCGTGATCGAGGCCCAACAACAACACCACCCCAGACCCTCCTGACACAGGCGCGCGTGCCTTTTCGCCCAGATCTGGCAATACGTCGACGCAGGTTACGACGAGGTCTACCTCGCCAACATTGGCCCGCACCACCTGGAGATGATCGCCTTCTACGGGACGCACACCCTCCCGGGGCTTGACCTCTATGAAGAGGCAGGGAAGACAGGCACGTCTGCACCGGCGCGCCGAACCCGCTGCGTACGCGCGATCACGGCGTCCTACCATGCCTTCATGGCGGGAGTGGGGGCAGCGCCGGGACCGCGCGGGCGGGCGCCGAGCATGGCGGACGTCGCGCGCGGTCGCAGGCGTCTCGCACCAGACGGTCTCGCGGGTGCTCAACGGGTCCACCCTGGTCAAGGAGGGCACCCGCACCAAGGTGCTCGCCGCGATCGAGGAGCTCGGCTACCGCCGCAACAACGCGGCCCGGATGCTCGCGACCAACCGCTCCGGCCGGATCGGCATGATCTCGGCGCACCTCGCGCTGCACGGCCCGAGCATGATCGCCGTCTCGGTGCAGGAGGCCGGCCACGCCGCGGGGTACGACGTCTCGCTGGTCGGCGTCTCCGACTTCTCGCCCGAGTCCCTGCAGGGAGCGGTCGACCGGCTGCTGGACGAGGCCGTCGAGGCCCTGGTGATCGCCGTCGCGCACCGCAGCGCGACGGAGCGCGCCCTGTCGCTCGACCTGCCCGTGCCGGTGGTCCTCGTCCAGGGCGTCACGAACGGCCAGGCGATGGCGTCCGGGATCGACCAGGTCGCGGGCGCGCGCCTGGCGACCGAGCACCTGCTCGACCTCGGCCACCGCCGGGTCGCCCACGTCACCGGCCCCGCGGACTGGGTCGAGGCCGGACAGCGGCGGGCGGGGTGGCAGCAGGCCCACGCGGCCCGCGGCCTGCTGCCCGGTCCGGAGCTGGCGGGGGACTGGTCGGCGCGCAGCGGGTACGACGCGGGTCAGCGGATCGCCGACGACCTCGACGTGACCGCCGTCTTCGTGGCCAACGACGCGATGGCGCTCGGCGTCCTGCGGGCCTTCCACGAACGCGGGGTCGAGGTGCCGGGCCGGGTCAGCGTCGTCGGGTTCGACGACGTCCCGGAGGCGGGCTACTTCTGGCCCGGGCTGACCACCGTGAACCAGGAGTTCTCCCTGCTCGGACGTCGCGCCGTCGACCTCACGCTGCGGGCCCTCGGCGGCGAGCCGGCGCCCGACGGAGGCCCTCATCCGGCCGCGGCTGGTCGTGCGCGGCTCCACCGCCGGACCCGACGGCCGCGGGGCCCGGTGATGTTAACGTTCACATCGTGCGCGAGACCCTCTTCGGTACGACGCCCGACGGTCGACCGGTCCGCTGCCTGACGATCGGCAGCCCGCCCGGCCCGGTGCTCGAGGTGCTCACGCTGGGCGCGACCGTGCACCGGCTCGAGGTCGCCGGCGGCGACGGCGTGCGGCGCAACGTCGTGCTCGGTCATGCCGACGTGGCCGCCCGGTTGGCGAGCTCGGACTACCTCGGCGGCACGATCGGTCGCTACGCCAACCGCATCGCCGGCGGCCGCTTCCCGATCGAGGGCCGTGAGGTCCGGGTCGGCGCCCACGACCGTGGCAACAGCCTGCACGGCGGCCCCGACGGGTTCGACCGTCGCACCTGGACGGTGGTATCCCACGAGGCCGACGAGGTCGTGCTCGAGCTCGATCAGCCCCGACGGCGACCAGGGGTTCCCGGGCGAGGTCGTGGTCCGGGTCGCCTACCGCGTCGACGGCGACGCGGTGCGGGTGGAGATGTCGGCGACGACGGACGCCCCGACGGTGGTGAACCTGACCAACCACGCCTACTTCAACCTCGATGGCGACGGCGCGGGCACGATCGACGACCATCTGCTGACGGTCCACGCCGACGAGTTCACGCCGGTCGACGCGACCGGCATCCCGCTCGGCGAGCACGCGCCGGTGGCCGGCACCCCCTTCGACTTCCGTACGCCGTCGCGCCTCGGTGCGCACCTGCGCGCCGAGCACGAGCAGCTCGTCGACGCCCGCGGGGTGGACCACAACTTCGTCGTCCGCGGCGACGGGTTGCGGGTCCATGCGGTCCTGGAGTCACCCCGCACCGGCACCCGGCTCGAGCTGCTCTCCGACCAGCCGGGGCTGCAGGTCTACACCGGCAACTTCCTCGACGGCGCTCGCACCGGTGCCCGCGGACGGCTGTACCGCCAGGGCGACGGCATCGCCCTCGAGCCCCAGCTGTTCCCGGACAGCCCGCACCACCCCGAGTGGCCGACGGCCCTGCTCCGGCCCGGCGCGGAGTACCGCGCCGTCCTCGAGTGGCGATTCTCGGACGTCCCGCATCGACCGCGTGACGGAGTTGGATCGTTCACATCCCGGCGCCACCAAAGTGAGCGCTCACATTTCTGGAAACAATCTGGTCACGGGGGTTGACGGCGAGGAATGTTAGCGCTCACACTCATCGCTCAGTGACACCGGTCACAGGGTGGAGAGCCCGACGATCTGGAGGAAGACCAGTGCTGAAGAAGACCCTGATCGCGGCGAGCGCGATCACCCTGAGCGCGTTCGCGCTCACCGCGTGCGGCAGTGACTCCGACGGCGGCGACGCCACGGCGTCGGACGACGGCTCGATCGACCATGGGCTTCGCCCAGGTCGGTGCCGAGAGCGGCTGGCGCACGGCCAACACCACGTCGATCCAGGACTCGGCCAAGGAGTCGGACGTCGACCTGAAGTTCACCGACGCCCAGGGCAAGCAGGAGAACCAGATCCAGGCGATCCGCTCCTACATCCAGCAGAAGGTCGACGTGATCGCCTTCAGCCCCGTCGTCGAGACCGGCTGGGACGCCGTCCTGCAGGAGGCCAAGGCCGCCAACATCCCGGTCATCCTCACCGACCGCGCCGTCGACTCCGAGGACACCTCGCTCTACAAGACGTTCCTCGGCTCCGACTTCGTCGTCGAGGGTCAGAAGGCCGGCCAGTGGGTCGTCGACAACGCCGCCGACGCCGACATCGACGGCGACGGCGCGATCAACGTCGTCCAGCTCGAGGGCACGACGGGCGCGGCGCCGGCCATCGACCGTGGCGAGGGCTTCGCGGACTCCATCAAGGCCGACCCGTCGATCGAGGTGGTCGCCTCGCAGACCGGGGACTTCACCCGCGACGGCGGCAAGCAGGTCATGGAGTCGTTCCTGCAGTCCGACGACCACATCGACGTGCTCTTCGCGCACAACGACGACATGGGCCTGGGTGCGATCGAGGCCATCGAGGCCGCAGGTCTGACGCCCGGCAAGGACATCAAGATCATCACGGTGGACGCCGTGCACGACGGGATGGTGGCGCTGTCCGAGGGCAAGATCAACTTCATCGTCGAGTGCAGCCCGCTCCTCGGGCCGCAGCTGATGGACATCGCCCAGAAGGTCCTCGACGGCGAGGAGGTCGAGCCCCGGATCCTGACCGAGGAGACCACCTTCACCCAGGAGCAGGCCATCGAGGCGCTGCCCGACCGGCAGTACTGATCTGGCAGCGACATCCTTGAACGGCGGCGCCGGGTCCTCCCTATGACATCAGGGTCGGACCCGGCGCCGCCGCCGCCGTGACCACCGCTAGATCTCTCAGGAAGAGTTCACTCGTGAAGGGGGCGAGATGACCCAGATGGACCTACAGCACGCGAACGGTCCGAAGGCCGCCTCGGACGCACAGGGACCAGTCGTCGAGATGCGGGACATCTCCATCACCTTCGGCAACGTCCGTGCGCTGGACCAGGTCTCGCTGTGGCTCAACGCCGGTGAGGTGCACGCGCTGATGGGCGAGAACGGCGCCGGCAAGTCGACGCTGATCAAGGCGCTGACCGGCGTCTACTCGATCGACTCCGGCACCGTACTGGTCGGCGGCCAGCAGCACGAGTTCGGCTCCCCGGCGGCGTCGCAGGCAGCGGGCATCAGCACGGTGTACCAAGAGGTCAACCTGCTCCCGAATCTCACCGTCGCCGAGAACATGCTGCTCGGACGCGAGCCCCGCCGGTTCGGCGCCATCAATGTGCGGGCGATGAACCGCCGGGCCCGGGCGACCCTCGAGAGCCTCGGCATCGACGTCGACCCCACTTCCGAGCTGGGGGAGCACCCGATCGCGATCCAGCAGCTCGTCGCCATCGCTCGTGCCGTCGACGTCGAGGCGCGGGTGCTGATCCTCGACGAGCCGACCTCCAGCCTCGACGCCGACGAGGTGGTCAAGCTGTTCGAGGTGATGCGTCGGCTGCGCGACCAGGGCGTCGCGATCGTCTTCGTCTCCCACTTCCTCGACCAGGTCTACGAGATCGCCGACCGGATGACCATCCTGCGCAACGGCAAGCTGGTCGAGGAGCGGCTCATCTCCGAGACGACCCAGCTCGAGCTGGTCAAGCTGATGATCGGGCGCGAGCTCGAGGTCCTCGAACGCCTCGACCGCAAGGTCAGCGCCCGGACTGCCGACGAGTCGGGAGCGCCAGTGCTCAAGGCCATCGGCGTGGGGCGCAAGGGCTCGCTCGAGGCGACCGACCTCGAGCTGTACGACGGCGAGGTGATCGGCCTCGCCGGCCTGCTGGGCTCCGGTCGCACCGAGCTCGCCCGTCTGCTCTTCGGTGCCGACACCGCCGACACCGGCGACGTCGTCATCCGCTCGGAGCGTCGTCGGCTGCGCAGCCCCCGGCACGCGATCGACCGCAAGGTCGCCTTCTCCAGCGAGGACCGCAAGGCCGAGGGCATCGTCGGCGACCTCACGGTGGCGGACAACATGCTCCTGGCGCTCCAGGCGTCGCGCGGCTGGCTGCGCCCGATCCCACAGGCCACCCGGACCAAGCTCGTCGAGCAGTACGTGCAGGCGCTCGACATCAGGCCGGCCGACGCGACGGTCCTGATGCGCAACCTGTCCGGCGGCAACCAGCAGAAGGTGCTGCTCGCGCGCTGGCTGATCACCGACCCCGAGGTCCTCATCCTCGACGAGCCGACCCGCGGCATCGACATCGGAGCGAAGGCGCAGATCCAGGCCAAGGTCGCCGAGCTCGCTGCTCAGGGCATGGCCGTGGTCTTCATCTCCGCCGAGCTCGAAGAGGTCCTCCGACTCAGCGACCGCCTCGTGGTCATGCGTGACCGTCGCAAGATCGACGAGCGTCCCAATACCGACGTCACCGTCGGCGACGTCCTCGAGATCATCGCGGGTGAGACTCGCGAGGAGGAGGGTTCCCGTGCCTGAGACACCGACCGGCCTCCAGCGGGTCCTTCGCCACCAGCTCGTGTGGCCGATCATGGCCCTTCTCGTGCTGCTGCTCGTCAACGTCATCGCGACGCCGTCGTTCTTCCACGTCCGCATGCAGGACGGACACCTCTACGGCAACCTCATCGACATCGTGCGCAACAGCGCGCCGGTGCTGCTCGTGGGGCTGGGCATGACCCTGGTCATCGCCACGCGCGGCATCGACCTCTCGGTCGGGGCGATCGCCGCGATCTCGGCAGCCGTCGCCTGCACCCGGATCGTCGGCGCCGGCGACGAGGGCGCGCTGACCACGGCGGTGATGGCCTGCACCTACGCGCTTGCGGTCTGCATCGTGCTCGGTGCCTGGAACGGCTTCCTGGTCGCCGTCGTCGGCATCCAGCCGATCATCGCGACCTTGGTCCTGATGGTCGCCGGCCGCGGCATCTCGATGGCGATCACCGACGGCCAGATCACCACGGTCCACAACACGTACTTCAGCGACCTCGCCACCGGCTACGTGCTGACCGTGCCGGTGGCGTTCATCCTCGCGCTCGTCGTCTTCGCGCTGACCGCCCTGCTCACCCGGCGTACGGCGCTCGGGATGCTCATCGAGGCCGTGGGCATCAACCCGGAGGCCAGCCGGCTCGCCGGAGTCAGATCCCGGACGATCATCTGGACGGTCTACGCGTTCTCCGGGTTCTGCGCCGGCATCGCCGGCCTCGTGATCGCCGCCAACACCAACTCGGTCAACGCCAACAGCCTCGGCCTGTGGATCGAGCTCGACGCCATCCTCGCCGTCGTCATTGGGGGTACGTCGCTCGCCGGCGGCCGGTTCTCCCTCGCCGGCACCCTCGTCGGCGCGCTCTTCATCGCGACACTGGCCCGCACCGTCAACAACATCGGGATCCCGTCCGAGCTCAACTACCTCTTCAAGGCTGTCGTCGTGATCGCTGTGTGCCTCCTGCAGTCGCCGAAGGCCCGCTCGGCGTTCCGGGTACGACGATCCGGCGGTCCTGGTGGTCCCGGCAGCACCGCACCCGTTCTCGCCGAGGCAGGCATGTCATGAGCACCGCCACCGTCCCCGCCGACTCCCTCTGGGACCGCGTCAAGGGCTACAGTCCGCCGCCGCGCTACCTGCCGGTTCTCGCGACGCTGGGCCTGCTGATCGGCATGTTCGCCATTGGGGGGGTTCGCTACGAGGGCTTCTCCGATCCCCAGGTCCTGCTGAGCCTGCTGATCGACAACGCCTTCCTGATCGTGCTGGCCGTCGGGATGACCTTCGTGATCCTGACCGGCGGCATCGACCTCTCGGTCGGGTCGGTGGTGGCGCTGTCGACGATGATCGCGGCAAGGACCCTGCAGCTGGGCTGGCCGCCGTACCTCTCGATGGCGGCCGTGCTCGTGACCGGGACACTGCTCGGTCTGCTGATGGGCCTGCTCATCCATTACTTCGACATCCAGCCGTTCATCGCGACGCTGGCGGGGCTCTTCCTCGCCCGCGGCCTGACCTTCCTGATCAGCGTCGAGTCGATCCCGATCAACGACACGACGTTCACGAACCTGGCGTTCAAGACCGTCACCGTCGGCGACTACTACCTACGGTGGACTGCGATCATCGCGCTCCTCGCCGTCGCGATCGCGGCGTACGTCCTCGCCCGGACCCGCTTCGGGCGGACGGTCTACGCGATCGGCGGCAACGAGAGCTCAGCAATGCTGATGGGGTTGCGCGTGGCCTTCACCAAGGTTGGCGTCTACGTGATCAGCGGTTTCTGCGCCTCGCTCGGCGGCCTGCTCTTCTCGTTCTACATCCTGTCCGGCAACAGCCTGCATGCGGTCGGCACCGAGCTCGACGCGATCGCGGCGGTCGTCATCGGCGGCACCTTGCTCACCGGTGGCAGGGGATACGTCGTCGGCTCGCTCCTGGGCGTGATGGTGCTCGGCATGATCAAGACGCTGATCTCCTTCGACGGCACCCTGAGCTCCTACTGGATTCGCATCATCACCGGCGCGCTGCTGCTCGCATTCGTGGTCGTCCAGCGCTTCGCCACCCGGCGGAAGTCGTGACCGAGACCGCCCGGCGGCCACCGGTCGACAGGACGCCGGTGATGGCCGACGTCGCGCGCCTGGCCGGCGTCTCGCACCAGACGGTCTCCCGGGTCGTCAACGGTCAGACCAACCTCCGGCCGGAGACCCGCGAGCGCGTGCTGAAGGCGATTCGCCAGCTCGGCTACCGCCCCAACGCCGCGGCCCGGGCGCTGGTGACGCGCCGCTCGGCGACGATCGGGGTGATCGGCTCCAAGGCCGGCTTCTGGGGGCCGAGCACCGTGCACCGGACCATCCAAGCGGCCGGGCGGGAGGCCGGCTACTTCGTCAGCTCGGCCAACCTTCAGAGCCTGACCCGCGAGGAGCTCGTCGACGCGATCAGCCACCTGCGCGACCAGAGCGTCGAGGCCATCGTCCTGATCGGTGGCACCGACGACGCGCTCGAGGTGGCCCGTGCCCAGGAGGATCTCGGTACGCCGGTCATCGTGGTCGAGGGTGACGAGTCGAAGACCCGTTGGACGGTAGGGGTCGACCAGGTCGCCGGTGCGGCACTCGGCACGCAGCACCTGATCGACCTCGGGCACACCGAGGTCCTGCACCTGGGTGGGCCGCCGTCCTGGACCGAGGCGCGCTCCCGTCTGGCCGGGTGGCAGCAAGCGATGCGCGCGGCCGGGCTCGACCCCGCCCACCACGTCGAGGGCGACTGGTCTGCCCGCAGCGGCTACGAGGCCGGTCTCGAGATCGCCCGCCGGGATGACGTCAGCGCGGTGTTCTGCGCCAATGACCAGATGGCGCTGGGGCTGCTCCGGGCGCTGAGTGAGGCGGAGAGGTCCGTGCCCGGCGACGTGAGCGTCGTCGGGTTCGACGACATTCCCGAGGCGGCGTACCTCATCCCGCCACTGACCACGGTCCGCCAGGACTTCACCGCTGTGGGCCACCGCACCATCGAGATCATCCAAGCCGCCCTCGCGGGCGGGCCCGCACCCGAACGACTGATCAGCCCCGAGCTCGTGGTCCGCGCCAGCAGTGGTGCGCGGGCTCGACCGACGAAGAGGAAGTAAGGACATGCCCGACCGGGACCATTACGTCGTGGGAGTCGACTACGGCACCCTCTCGGGTCGCGCGGTCGTCGTCCGCGTCTCCGACGGCGCCGAGCTCGGCAGTGCCACCCACCCCTATCCGCACGGCGTGCTCGAGCGGGTGCTGCCCGACGGGACCGCGCTGGCGCCTGACTGGGCGCTGCAGGTGCCGGAGGACTACCGCGAGGTGCTGCGGGTCGCCGTGCCGGCGGCCGTCGCGGCGGCCGGGATCGACCCCGCGGACGTAATCGGCATCGGCACCGACGTCACCGCCTGCACGATGGTCCCGACGCTCGTCGACGGCACGCCGCTCTCCGAGCTGCCGGAGTACGCCGGTCGCCCGCACGCCTACATGAAGCTCTGGAAGCATCACGCCGCGCAGCCGCAAGCGGACCGGATCAACCGGTTGGCCGCCGACCGCCAGGAGGCCTGGCTGCCCCGGTACGGCGGGCTGATCTCCTCGGAGTGGGAGTTCGCGAAGGGCCTGGAGCTGTTCGAGGACGACCGCGCGGCGTACGACCGGATGGAGCGCTTCGTCGAGGCGGCGGACTGGATCGTGTGGCAGCTGACCGGGATCTACGTCCGGAACGCGTGCTCCGCCGGCTACAAGGGCATCTACCAGGCCGGCAGCTATCCGACGGTGGAGTTCCTCGAGGCGCTTGCGCCGGGCTTCGGCGGCTTCGTGGCGGACAAGCTCGACCAGCCGATCGGCCAGCTCGGCGACCGTGCCGGGACCCTCACCGCCGAGGCGGCCGCCTGGACGGGCCTGCCCGAGGGCATCGCGGTCGCGGTCGGCAACGTCGACGCCCACGTCACCGCGCCCGCAGCGCAGGCCGTCGGACCCGGCCAGATGGTCGCGATCATGGGCACCTCGACCTGCCACATCATGAACTCCGACGTGCTGCGCGAGGTGCCTGGCATGTGCGGCGTCGTCGACGGCGGCGTCGTCGCCGGCGCCTGGGGCTACGAGGCAGGGCAGAGCGGAGTCGGTGACATCTTCGGCTGGTTCGTCGCCAACGCGGTCCCTGGTTCGTACGCCGAGGCCGCGGCGGCCGCCGGTGAGTCGGTGCACGAGCACCTGACCCGGTTGGCGAGCTCCCAGGCTGTCGGCGAACACGGGCTGGTCGCGCTCGACTGGCACTCCGGGAACCGTTCGGTGCTCGTCGACCACGAGCTCTCCGGACTGATCATCGGCCAGACCCTGTCGACGAGGCCCGAGGACGTCTACCGCGCGCTGCTCGAGGCCACGGCCTTCGGCACCCGGGTGATCGTGGAGACCTTCCGGGACAGCGGGGTCCCGGTCGAGGAGTTCATCGTCGCCGGTGGTCTCGCCAAGAACCGCTTGCTCATGCAGATCTACGCCGACGTCACTCGCCTCCCGCTGTCGCTCATCAGCTCGGAGCAGGGCCCCGCCCTCGGTGCCGCGATCCATGCCGCGGTCGCGGCCGGCGCGTACGCCGACGTGTCGACGGCGGCGAAGAGCATGGGCAAGGTTGAGCGAGCGGCCTACCTGCCCGCCGAGGCCCGGGCCCAGGTCTACGACGAGTTGTTCGAGCAGTACCTCGCGCTGCACGACCACTTCGGTCGACGCGACCGCGCGATGCGCAGGCTCAAGGCGATCCGCCGGTCCGCGGTCGACCGGCATCGTACGGCGGAGGCGTGGTGAGCGCCGTCGCCGATGCCCGGGCCACGGTCGCCGCGATCCGGCGCGACGTCTCCGCGCTGCACGCGGAGCTGACTCGCTACCAGCTCGTCGTGTGGACCGCCGGGAACGTCTCGGCGCGGGTGCCGGGCCAGGACCTGATGGTGATCAAGCCGAGCGGCGTCTCGTACGACGACCTGACGCCCGCCAACATGGTGGTCTGCGACCTGCACGGTGTCGTGGTCGACGGCGAGCACGCTCCGTCGTCCGACACCGAGGCGCAGGCCTACGTCTATCGCGAGCTGCCCGAGGTCGGCGGCGTCGTGCACACGCACTCGACGTACGCCACCGCGTGGGCGGCGCGCGCCGAGCCGGTGCCCTGCGTGCTGACCATGGCAGCCGACGAGTTCGGCGGGGAGATCCCGGTCGGACCGTTCGCGATCATCGGTGACGACTCGATCGGCCGCGGCATCGTCGACACGCTCCGCCGCAGCCGTTCGCCGGCCGTCCTGATGCAGAACCACGGCGTCTTCACTGTCGGGCCGACCGCGCGCGCAGCCGTGAAGGCCGCCGTCATGTGTGAGGACGTCGCCCGCACCGTGCACATCTCGAGGCAGCTCGGCGCGTCCGTGGCCATCGCCGCCCCCGACGTCGACCGCCTGTTCGACCGCTACCAGAACGTCTACGGCCAGCGCTGACGCGCTGGTCCACGGAGGAGAGAAATGACGACCACTGCGCCCGAGATCTGGTTCCTCACCGGGAGCCAGGGCATGTACGGGCGGGAGACGCTCGAGCAGGTCGCGGAGCAGTCGCAGGAGGTGGCCCGAGAGCTCGGTGAGAGCATGCCGCTGCGGGTCGTGTGGAAGCCGGTGCTGCTCGACGCGGCTGCGATCCACCTGCAGATGCTCGAGGCCAACAGCGCCCCGCAGTGCGTCGGCGTGATCACCTGGATGCACACCTTCTCGCCGGCGAAGATGTGGATCGCCGGGCTCGATACGTTGCAGAAGCCGTTGCTGCACCTGCACACGCAGGCTGGCATGGAGCTGCCTTGGTCGACGATCGACATGGACTTCATGAACCTCAACCAGGCCGCCCACGGCGACCGCGAGCACGGTTACATCCAGACCCGGCTCGGCATCGCGCGCAAGACGGTCGCAGGCCACGTGCGTTCGCCCGAGGTCGCCCGTCGTACGGCGCTCTGGGTGCGGGCCGCGATGGGTCGCCACGAGCTGAGCACCCTCAACCTGGTGCGCTTTGGCGACAACATGCGCAATGTCGCCGTCACCGAGGGCGACAAGGTAGAGGCGCAGCGCCGCTTCGGCGTCGCGGTCAATACTCACGGTGTCAACGACCTGGTCGCCGTCGTCGACCAGGTCGGCGACGCCGACATCGACAAGCTCGTCAGCGAGTACGCCGACACGTACGTCGTCTCGCCTGAGCTGCTGCCCGGCGGCGACCGGCAGGAGTCGCTGCGGTACGGCGCCCGCATCGAGCTGGGTCTGCGGCAGTTCCTCATCGCGGGCGGGTTCGGTGCTTTCACCACGAACTTCGAGGACCTCGGCGGGCTGCGTCAGCTGCCCGGGCTCGCCGTACAGCGACTGATGGCCGACGGCTACGGCTTCGGCGGCGAGGGCGACTGGAAGACGTCGGTGCTGCTGCGGGCCGCGAAGGTGATGGAGGGCGACGAGCCTGGCGGCAGCTCGTTCATGGAGGACTACACGTACCACCTGGTCCCCGGCGAGGAGAAGGTCCTCGGCGCGCACATGCTCGAGGTCTGCCCGTCGATCTCGAGCGGTCGCCCGACGCTCGAGGTCCACCCGCTCTCCATCGGCGATCGCGAGGACCCGGTGCGGCTCCGCTTCACCGCCGCGCCCGGCGAGGCCGTGGTCGCCGGGTTGTCCGACCTGGGCGACCGGTTGCGGCTGACCCTCAACGAGATCGACGTCGTCGAGCCCGACGAGCAGCTGCCGAACCTGCCCGTCGCCTGCGCGGTGTGGGAGCCACGGCCGTCGCTGTCAGTCTCCGCCGAGTCTTGGCTGATGGCCGGCGCGCCCCACCACACGGTGCTGTCCAAGGCGGTCGGTCGCGAGGTCTGGGAGGACTTCGCAGAGATGAGCGGCGTGGAGGCGCTGGTCATCGACGCCGACACAACGACCCGGCGCTTCCAGCAGGAGCTGCGCTGGAGCGCGGCGTACCGGCGGCTCGCCCAGGGGTTGTAGCGGTCCGTTGTCGTCGGACGTCATACGGAGAGAGCAAGCGGATGCTCCATCCGTAGGACGTCTTGCGGGAGCTGAGTGTCGGAATCCCAGCTTGACCTTCTTCCGCATCGGCTCGGACTCCGTGTCGGCAGGATCGAGTTCACTGAAGCCCACCCCTTTCGGGTGATGCTCGTCGCTTTCGCACCCGTAAGCATCGAAGCCCAGGCAACTCAGGAGAGCTCCGATGACGACCGAGGACGCCCAGATCGCCGTCCAACGCACCCGGAACCCGGTCGCGTCCGAGGCAGCCGAGGTCGCCAGCGACCTGGGCGTCGAGCCCGAGCACGGGCTGACCGCGGCGGATGCCGTGGCGCGGCTGACGACGTACGGCCCCAACCGCCTCTCCGAGGGCAAGCAGGAGCCGGGGTGGCGAGCGTTCCTTCGCCAGTACGAGGACTTCATGCAGTGGGTCCTGCTCGCTGCGGCGGTGGTCAACCAGCTGGTCACCGGAGAGACGGGCACCACGACGGTGTTGGCGGGTCTCACGGTCTTCAACGCCGTGATCGGGCTGCGTCAGGAGTCGAAGGCCGAGGAGAGCGTCAAGGCACTCTCCCAGATGATGAAGACGATCGCCCGGGTACGCCGCGGCGGTGTCGCGGTCGAGATCGACGCCGGCGATCTGGTGCCGGGCGACATCGTGCTCGTCGAGGCCGGCAACCGGATTCCTGCCGACGGCCGGGTGATCCTGGCGGCCACCCTGGAGATCGAGGAGGCCGCGCTGACCGGGGAGAGCCTCCCGGTCGGCAAGTCGACCGACCCGGTGCTCGGCGACGAGGTGCCGTTGGGCGACCGCACCTGCATGGCCTACATGAACACCGCGGTCACCCGGGGCCGCGGCGAGATGATCGTGACCGCGACCGGCATGGAGACCGAGATCGGTCACATCGCGGACATGCTGGCCAACACCGAGACCAGCAAGACTCCGCTGCAGAAGCAGTTGGACTCACTCTCCAAGATCATCGCCTCGATCGCAGCTGTCGCCCTGGTGATCGTCGTGCTCCTCGGGCTGGCCCGAGGCGAGTCCTTCGACACCCTCTTCGTCACTGGCGTGGCGCTCGCCGTCGCCGCGATCCCGACCGGTCTCCCGGCCGTCGTGACCGCCCTGCTCTCGATGGGCACCCGAGAGATCGCTCGTCGCAACGCCATCGTGAAGCGGCTGCCCGCCGTCGAGACCTTGGGCTCGACCTCGGCCATCTGCTCGGACAAGACGGGCACCCTGACCCTCAACAAGATGACTGCCCGCGAGCTGGTGATCCCCGGGCAGCACCGGTTCACCGTCACCGGCGAGGGCTACAGCACCGCCGGAGAGATCAACCATGTCGGCGGCCAGCGGCACGACCTGGACCCCTACCTGTTGCCGATGGTGCTCTGCGCCGATGCGGTCCTGGACGGCGAGGCGTTGATCGGCGACCCGACCGAGGGCGCCCTGATCGTGCTCGGCGCCAAGGGCGGCCTCGACATCACCGAGACGCGTGCCGCGATCCCCCGCGTCGCCGAGGTGCCATTCGACTCCGACTACAAGTTCATGGCGACCTTCCACGAGATGACAGCCGACGACGGCAGCCCGGTGGTGCGCTGCTACGTCAAGGGCGCCCCGGACGTCCTCATCGCCCGGGCCACGACGATCCGTCACCCCGACGGCAGGTTGCTGCCGATCACCGACGACAACCGCCACCTCGCAAGCGAGGTCAACGACCAGATCGCGAACGCCGGCGAGCGCGTCATGGTGGTCGCCCAGCGGGACCTGGAACCGGGAGTGGTCGAGGCCGGCGGGGACCTCATCGACCACGTCACGGACCTCACCCTGCTCGCGATGGTCGGGATCGTCGACCCACCGCGACCGGAGGCGCGGACCGCCATCGCCGAGTGTCACGACGCGGGCATCCGGGTGCGGATGATCACCGGAGACCACGCGACGACGGCGGCCGCGATCGCCACCGAGCTCGGCATCGAGGGCCGGGCGATCACCGGCGCCCAGTTCGCCGCGATGCCGGACGAGCGACTGATCGCCGAACTCGACGAGATCGGGGTGATCGCCCGCGTCGCACCGGAGGACAAGGTCCGCCTGGTCCGCCTCCTGAAGGAGAAGGGCAACGTCGTCGCGATGACCGGCGACGGCGTCAACGACGCGCCCGCGCTGAAGACCGCCGACATCGGCGTCGCGATGGGCATCACCGGCACCGAGGTCTCCAAGGAGGCCGCGGTGATGATCCTCACCGACGACAACTTCGCCACGATCGTCGGTGCCGTGTCCTACGGCCGCACCCTGTACGACAACCTGCTGAAGTACCTCCGCTTCCAGATGTCCACCCTGGTCGCCTACATCGCGATCTTCATCGGCGCCGGCATCATCGGCATCGCGAGCGGTACGCCGCTCAACCCACTCCAGATCCTGTGGCTGAACATGGTCGTCGACATCCCGCTGGCCATCGCCCTCGGGTTCGACCAGCCCGCCCGCGGCCTGATGAGCCGCCCGCCGCGGCCGATCGGTGCACCGGTGCTGTCTCGCAACAACTGGATCCGGCTGTGCATCCAGGGTGCGGTGATGACCGTCGGCGCTCTGGTCGCCTACCAGATCGGCGACGCACCACGGCGGCGGCATCGTCGCCGCCACCATGCTGCTGACCACTCTGTCGATCTTCCACCTCTTCGCCGCGCTGCTCAGTCGCGACCAGACCGAGACGATCTTCAACCGGGACACCTTCCCCGGCATCGTGCAGCTGCGCCGCTACGCCATCGCGATCATCGCGATCATCGCGATCACCACACTCGGCTTCCTGCAGCGGATCTTCGGCACTACCGGCCTCTCCTTCAACCAGTGGGCCATCTGCATCGCCATCGCTGTCTCGATCATCGTCGTCGAAGAGGTCATCAAGCTCTTCATCCGCCGCAACGCCGCTGGCACTCCAGCTCAGCCGACAGGCATCACCACAGCCATCTGATCGGGGAGAAATCACATGTCGTTCAACCTTCGTCACCGCAGCTTCCTCAAGGAGCTCGACTTCACCCCCGGCGAGCTCAAGTTCCTGCTCAAGCTGTCCGCCGATCTCAAGGCCGCGAAGTACGCCGGCTACGAGCAGCCTCGGCTCGCCGGCAAGGACATCGCGATGATCTTCGAGAAGACCTCGACCCGGACACGCACCGCGTTCGAGGTGGCGGCCAAGGACCAGGGCGCCCATGTGACCTACCTCGAGCCCAGCGGGTCCCAGATCGGCCACAAGGAGTCGATGAAGGACACCGCCAGGGTGCTCGGCCGGACCTTCGACGGCATCGAGTACCGCGGTTCGGCGCAGGCGAACGTGGAGACGCTGGCGGAGTACGCCGGAGTGCCGGTGTGGAACGGACTGACCGACGAGTTCCACCCGACCCAGATCCTCGCCGACGTCCTGACGATGACCGAGCACAGCGACAAGCACCTGAGCGAGATCGCCTTCACCTACCTCGGCGACGCCCGCAACAACATGGGCAACTCGCTGATGGTCGGCGGCTGCAAGTACGGCATGGACGTCCGGCTCTGCGCCCCGCGGGACCTGTGGCCCGAGACCGAGCTGGTCGAGACCTGCCGCGCGATCGCCGAGGAGACCGGGGCCCGGCTCACCCTCACCGAGGACGTCGACGAGGGCGTCTCGGGTGCCGACTTCCTCTACACCGACGTCTGGGTCTCGATGGGCGAGGACGAAGAGTGTCTGGGCGGAGCGGATCAAGCTGCTCACGCCGTACCAGGTGAACGCCGACGTGGTCGCGCGGACCGGCAACCCGCGGGTGAAGTTCATGCACTGTCTCCCCGCCTTCCACAACCGCGACACCAAGGTCGGCGAGGAGATCTTCCAGGAGTACGGCATGGACGGACTCGAGGTGACCGACGAGGTGTTCGAGTCGCACCACTCGATCGTCTTCGACCAGGCCGAGAACCGACTCCACACGATCAAGGCGATCATGGTCGCCACGCTCGGAGACTGACCTCCGATGCGCGTCGTAGTGGCACTCGGCGGCAACGCCCTGCTGAAGCGGGGCGAACCCATGACGGCAGAGAACCAGCGGCTCAACGTCCGCGGCGCAGCCCCCTCGTTGGCGGCGGTGGCCGCCGAGCACCAGCTGGTCCTCTCCCATGGCAACGGGCCGCAGGTCGGCCTACTCGCACTGCAGGCCGCCGCGTACGCCGACGTCGACCCCTACCCGCTCGACGTCCTCGGTGCCCAGACCGAGGGAATGATCGGCTACGTACTCGAGCAGGAGCTCGGCAACGTGATGCCGCAAGACGTCCCGCTGGCCACGATCCTCACCATGGTGCAGGTCGACCCCGCCGACCCGGCCTTCCAGAACCCCACCAAGTTCGTCGGTCCGATCTACACCAAGGCTGAGGCGGACTCCCTCGCCGTGGCCAAGGGCTGGACTTTCAAGGCCGACGGCGACAGCTGGCGTCGGGTCGTCCCCTCGCCGAACCCCGTCACATCTTCGAGATCCGGCCGATCCGCTGGATGCTCGAGCACGGCGTGATGCTGATCTGCGCGGGCGGCGGGGGGGTGCCGACGATGTTCCTGCCGTCGGCCGAGACCACCCTGATCGGTGTCGAGGCCGTGATCGACAAGGACCTTGCTAGCGAGCTTCTCGCCCGCGAGGTCCAGGCCGACGTGTTCGTGATGGCAACAGATGTCGACGCGGTCTACGCCGACTGGGGCACCCCGGACCAGCGCGCCCTCGGCCGGGTCACGCCGGAAGAGCTGCGCAGGATCGGCTTCCCGGCCGGATCCATGGGTCCCAAGGTCGAGGCGGCGTGCCGCTTCGTCGAGTCCACGGGTGGGCGGGCCGCGATCGGCTCGCTGACCCAGATCCAGCAGATTGTCGACGGACAAGCGGGCACCCAGGTCGTGCCCGGGACGGAGGAGTGATGACGTTCGGAGTGCATTCAGAAGTGGGCCGGCTGCGCCAGGTGATGGTGCACCGACCGGAGCTGAGCCTGCAGCGACTGACACCGACCAACCACGACGGTCTCCTCTTCGACGACGTGCTCTGGGTCGAGCGCGCACAGTACGAGCACGACCAGTTCGTGGCGAGGATGCGCGAGCGCGATGTCCAGGTGTACATCCTGCAGGATCTCCTCGGCGAGGCGCTCGCTGCCAGTGACGAGGGACGTCGTCGTCTGATCGAGACGACGGCATCGGAGTACACCGTCGGGGTCTCCCTGGTCGATGACGTTCGTGCGGCTATGTGGGAGATGTCTCCGACCAAGCTGGCCACCCACCTCATCGGTGGCCTGACCGTCGCCGAGTCCGGCCTCGACGTGGGCCGGCTCAGGTCCAAGTCGGTGATCGCTGCCGCGGTCGACGACGACACGATCTTCGTGCTTCCGCCGCTGCCGAACACGCTCTTCACACGCGACTCGTCCTGCTGGATGTACGGCGGAGTCTCGATCAACCCGATGTTCTGGCAGGCGCGGCGGCTCGAGGCCTACAACGTCGCCGCCATCTACCGCTACCACCCGATGTTCGCCGAAGCCGACTTCGAGTACTGGTACCCCGAGCTCGGTGACGAAGGACGCTTCCACATCGAGGACTTCGGCCGCTCCTCCCTCGAGGGCGGTGACGTGCAACCGATCGGCAACGGGACCGTACTCATCGGGATGAGCGAGCGCTCCCAGGCGCGGATGATCGAGCAGGTCGCTCGGTCGTTGTTCGCCAGCGGCGGTGCCGAGCGGGTGATCGCGGTCGTGATGACCAAGGACCGCGCTCACATGCACCTCGACACCGTGTTCACGATGCTCGATCGGGACACGGTCACGGTCTATCCCCAGGTGATGAACCAGGTCCGCGCGATCAGCCTTCGTCCCGGGGTCAACGGCAATGACTTCCACGTCACCGAGGAGGAGGGCTTCCTGCCGGCCGTGGCCGACGCGCTCGGCGTACCCAAGCTGCGCGTGGTCGAGACCGGCGGCAACGCCTACCAGCAGGAGCGCGAGCAGTGGGACGACGGCAACAACGTCGTCGCACTGGAGCCCGGCGTCGTCATCGCCTACGAGCGCAACATCCACACGATCGCGAAGATGCGCGAGGCGGGCATCGAGGTGATCACCATCGAGGGCTTCGAGCTCGGCAAGGGTCGCGGAGGCGGGCACTGTATGACCTGCCCGTTGGAACGGGACCCGCTGTGAGTACCCCGGTGCGCTGGGCGATCGTCGGGGTCGCCGTCCTGCTGCTCGTGGGCCTGCTCGGCTGGGCCCGGGGCGATGACCACCACCACGGCGACGATGTCGGTGCCACGCCCAGCGTTGTGATCCGGTAGGAACCAGCGATGAGGCAGCCACGGCCACCCAGCCTGCTCGACGCCCTGGCACCGATCGTCGTCCTGATCGGGCTGCTGGCGCTGACGATCTGGCTCTTCGGCATCAGCGCCACCGACGGACCGCTCCAGGTCGCACTGCTGCTGGCCGCAGCGTTCGCGAGCCTGATCGCGTTCAAGAACGGCTACACGGTTGAGTCGGTGGCGCAGGCGGCGGTCACCGGGGTCACGGCCGCGATGAGCGCCGTGTTCATCCTGCTCGCCGTCGGCGCCCTGATCGGCACCTGGAACATGGCCGGCACCATCCCGACCGTCGTCGACCTCGGCATCCGGCTGGTCAGCCCCACCTGGTTCTACTTCACGGCGGCCGTCGTGTGTGCGTTGGTCGGCATGGTCACCGGGAGCTCGTGGACCACGGCGGGCACCCTGGGGGTCGCGTTCGTCGGGATGAGCACGGTGCTCGGCCTCGACCAGGCGATCGCTGCCGGTGCGGTCATCTGCGGTGCCTACTTCGGCGACAAGATGACGCCGTTGTCGGAGACCACCATCCTGGTCCCGCGGCTGGTTGGTGGCGGATTGAGCGTCGGCACCCACGTGCGCAACATGGTGTGGACAGCCGGACCTGCCTTGGGGATCAGTCTGGTGATCTTCTACTTCCTCGGGCGCTCCGCGGTGGCCGACTCCGCGATCAGCGTCGACGAGGTCCGCGCGGAGCTGGCGAAGGCGTTCGACATCTCCGCCCTCAACCTGTTGCCCCTGGCGCTGCTCGTGGTCTTCGCGGTCATGAAGCTGCCGCCGTTCCTGTCGATCCTGGGCTCCGCACTGTTCGCCGCGATCCTCGCGCCGTTCCTCCAGTGGGACGCCGTGGTCGCGTTCGTCGACGACCCGTCCCTCGGCCCCGTCGCTACCTCCCTCAAGGCCGGGTACGCCGCGATGGCCACCGGATTCCAGAGCCACTCGGGCGTCCCCCAGATCGACGATCTCTTCTCGCGCGGCGGCATGGCGAGCATGCTCACGACGATCTGGCTGGTCCTCGGCGCGCTGTCGTTCGCCGCAGTCATGGAGCACGCCGGCTTCCTCCAGCGACTGCTCGAGCCGATCGTGGCCAAGGCGAAGCGGCGCGGGGACCTGATCGCCGCGGTCAACGCGAGCGGCCTCGGGCTCAACATCATCGCCGGCGACCAGTACGTCGCGGACGTGCTGCCCGCGCGCACCTTCCGCAAGGAGTTCGCCCGGCGCGGGCTGGCTCCCCAGGTGCTCAGCCGTGCGGTCGAGGACTCCGGCACGGTCACCTCGCCCCTGATCCCGTGGAACACCTGCGGCGCCTACATGTCGGGCGTGCTCGGCGTCACCACGGCGGCGTACCTGCCGTTCTGCTTCTTCAACATCCTCAGTCCGCTGCTCGATGTCCTCTACGGCTATATCGGCTTCAAGGTTCCGCTGGCCGACCATCCGTGGGAGGACGAAGCGGTGACCGCATCGATGCCTGTCGTCTCACCAGGAGATCCTCATGTCTGACGCACCCGCCGCAACTCCGACGGAGTCCCGCCGGGGCTTCAAGCTGCCGTCGGCATACACGATCCTGTTCGCCCTGATCGTCGTGATGGCGATCGCGACCTGGATCGTCCCGGCCGGGCTCTACGAGTTGACGAAGGACGGTAGCCCGATCCCGGGTACCTACCACGAGGTGGACTCGCACCCGTCGCGGATCCTGGTCGACTCGTTGACCGCCCCGATCAACGGGCTCTACGGGATCGAGAACAACAAGGGCAACATCAGCTACTACAACGACGGCACCCTCTTCGGGGCGATCGACGTCGCGCTCTTCATCCTCGTGATCGGCGGTTTCTTGGGCATCACGATGCGGACCGGTGCGATCCAGAACGGCATCGGCAAGCTCGTCGAGAAGCTCCAGGGCCGCGAGCGTTGGATGATCCCGATCTTGATGATCGTCTTCGCGATCGGTGGCTCGACCTACGGAATGGCCGAGGAGAGCCTGGCGTTCTACGCGCTGGTGATCACCGTGATGATCGCTGCCGGGTACGACGCACTGGTGGGTGCCGCCGTGGTCCTGCTCGGCTGCGGGATCGGCACCTTCGGCTCGACGATCAACCCCTTCGCGACCGGGATCGCGTCCGGGTTCGCCGGTGTCTCCATCAGTGATGGGTTGGTGCTTCGCCTGGTCATGCTCATCGTCGGGCTCGTGATCGGCATCTTCTTCGTGCTCCGCTACGCCGACCGCGTGAAGGCCGACCCCTCGCGCTCGGTCATCGCCGGCCTACGGGAGAAGAACGAGCAGCACTTCAAGGCCGGTGAGACCACAGCCGACCTGACCGGTCGCCAGAAGGCGATCCTGGCGGTCTTCGGGCTCGCGTTCGGCGTGATGATGTTCGGCGTCATCCCGTGGGAGGACATGAACCTCCCGATCCCCACGCTGTGGTGGTGGTTCCCCGAGATGACGGCGTCCTTCCTCCTGTTCAGCGTCATCATCGGCCTGATCGCCGGGTTGTCGGAGGAAGACCTGACCGGCTCGTTCGTCGACGGCGCCCGGGACCTGCTCGGCGTCGCGTTGATCATCGGCATCGCCCGCGGCATCACGGTCGTGATGAACAACGGTCAGATCACCGACACAGTCCTGCACTGGGCGGAGCAGGCGCTCGGCGACGTCGGGCAGGCGGGCTTCGCGCTGGTGATGTTCGCGCTCTTCCTTCCACTGTCGTTCCTGATCCCGTCATCGTCGGGCCTGGCGACCGTGGCGATGCCGATCATGACGCCGCTGGCGTCCTTCGCGGACGTCCCGGCAGAGCTCGTCGTCACGGCCTTCCAAAGTGCCTCGGGGATCATGAACCTCTTCATCCCCACCTCAGCGGTGGTCATGGGTGGGCTGGCCATCGCGCGAGTGCCGTACGGCACCTACCTCCGGTGGGTCTGGCCGCTGCTGGCGATGCTCATCGCCCTCAGCGTTGTCGCGCTCGGGGTCGGTGCTCTGGTCACCTGAGGCCGCTAGAGGTCTCGATCCTGGTCAGGACGCCCCGCAGTCAGACGTCGATGCGTTCGCGGAGGTCAGCCGGTTCTTGCTGAGTGTGCCCTTGCCGGTGGTCGCCGGGAACCCGCGCTGCCAGTCGGAGATGAGACCGGTCTGGTTCATCTCGGCGTCGCCGTGACCGCGCAGCGACAGCCGCATCGTCATCGGCACACCCGGGACTGCCTCCTTGCTGGTCACCGAGCCGACCGGTGAGCCGTTCAGGAACCAGGTGATGTGGCCCCGTTCGACCTCGACCGCGACGTTGTAGGCGTTGGCCAGGGGCGTGTACGCCGCCCGCGTCGTACCCGACCACTGGTGCTGCTCCGACTGGGCCCCGAACCTGACCTGCTTCGAGAACGGGGAGATGCTCGCGATCGTGATGTCGTGGGAGCCGCAGTCGTAGTCGTTCGCGCTCTCGGGGACGAGCTCCGCCAGGACCTCGTAGCTGCCTCCGCCCCGCTCGAAGGAGCTGCGGATCCGCATGCTGGTCTCCCAGCGGCCGTACGTCATGGCATTGCCGTGCAGTGTCGCCGCGGTCGTTCCGAAGTCTCCGGGCCCGGCTCCGGCGTACCTCTTGCTGTCGATCGCGAGCCCGCCGTTGTACTTCGAGACCCGACCGGTGCCGCTGGAGTAGTCCGCCCAGCTGCCATGGAGACTCGTACCGCGCGACGGCGCGCTCGACAGCGACTGGCCGTACTCCCACGCGAAGTCGAAGACCGACGGGAACCACGAGTAGCGCTGGCTTGCAGTCTGCGGCTGCCGACCCAGGGAGCCGGTCCGGTCGGGCGCCGGCGTGCCGGCCTGGTCGACCCCGTGGCTGCGGTCGTACCAGTCCTGGGCATCCTGGCCGACGAGCACGTACAGCGGGAAGGACTGGCTCCAGCCGATCTGGTTGCCCTCGGTGAGGTAGTCCTCCTGACGGACCCGGTAGACCGAGACGCCGGCTGGGTCCTCGAGACCGGAGAAGGTCCCGGACCCGTCGCCGCCGACCGCAGTCCTGGCGACCGTGCGCCACGTGCTCTCGCCGACCCGCTGCTGCAGGGTGAGCGCTCGCCCGAGGAGCACGGGAAGCCCCTGCGCCTCGGGACTGCGGTAGATGTTGGTGGGCGTGGTGTTCACCGTGATCCCGAACGACTGGCCCTCGTCGACCCGCCCCGGCTCGTTGGTGCTGTTCTGCGCTCGTCCCGTGACCTGGACGGTGAGGTCCTGGGTCTTCGCGTGGAACAGTCGGGCGGGGGTGACGTACCTCCCGGCCTTCACGCGATAGTGGATGTTGAACATGCTGGGCGCCGGGTAGCCGAACGAGAAGCTGCCGTCGGCGCGCGTGTGCGCGCGGAACCCGTCGACGGTGGACCAGTGATTGCCGACGACGCTGCCCATGTTGAACTGGAGCTCCAGTGCTCGTCGCCCCGGGTGCCCGACGTTCCCGCTCCAGGTGAGTCGTTGACCGCCGACGTACACGCGCGGTGACACCGTCAGTCCCGCCCGCATCGATGCCCGTGCCGCTGCCGTGGCCGACTGCTCCGTGACCATGGCGACCCCGGTGACCAGCGAGGAGATGGCGACCAGGAGAGCGAGCGTCAGCGCCGTCCTGGCGCGAAACCCGGGTCGTGGCGGCCGGCGACGGAGTGTGTGCACTCGTGCACCATCGGACAAAAGACCGGCGAGTTGATCAGAACGCAGAAAATAGATGGGGTTCCTCATTGCAGCTCCGGCGCCGGTGCGCCGGGCCCGAGCTCAGTCTGGACCCGTTGCGGGGACACGTCGGGGGTCAGCCCAGCTGGAACGGGTCCCGGGTGCCGCCGGTCAGCTCGACGAAGACCGACTTCTCCTCGAGGTACTCGTTGATCGCGTCGATGCCGTTCTCCCGGCCGATGCCGCTGGCGCCGAACCCGCCGAACGGCATGTTGGGGGCGACGACCCGGTAGGCGTTGATCCACACCGTGCCCGGCGCGGATCTTCGCCGCGACCCGGTGCGCTCGGTGCACGTCCTTGGTCCAGACCGCGCCCGGCGAGGCCGTACGGCGTGTCGTTGGCCAGCGTCAGCGCCTCGGCCTCGGTCGAGAACGTGTACGCCGCGAGCACCGGGCCGAACACCTCCTCGCGCACGATGGTGCTCGCCGGCGTCACGTGGGTGACCACGGTCGGCTTCACGAACAGGCCGCCGCGCTCGGCGTCGGGCTCACCGCCGCAGGCGAAGGTCGCCCCTTCGGCGGCAGCGCCTTGCAGGTACCCGAGCACCTTCTCGTACTGCGGCCGGTTGGCCACCGGTCCCATCTCGGTGGCGGGGTCGGTGGGGTCGCCGAGCTGTGATGGTGTTGGCCCGCTCGACCACCTTCGCGATCAACGCGTCGTGGACGTCCTCGTGCACGATCAGCCGGGACCCGGCCATGCAGGTCTGGCCGGTCGCCGCGAACACGCCGGCGATCAGGCCGTTGGCGGCGGCGTCGAGGTCGGCGTCGGGGAAGACGATCTGCGGGCTCTTGCCGCCGAGTTCGAGGGTCACCCGGTTGACGTTCGCCATCGCCGCCTGCGCGACCTTGATGCCGGTCGCCGTCGACCCGGTGAACGCGACCTTGTCGACGCCCGGGTGCGCGGCGAGCCGCTCGCCGGTCGACCGGTCCCAGCCGGTGACGACGTTGAGCACGCCGGCCGGCAGGCCCGCCTCGAAGAGCACCTCGGCGAACGCCACCGTCGAGGCCGGTGCGTGCTCGGAAGGCTTGACCACGCAGGTGTTTCCCGCGGCGAGCAACGGCGCGAGCTTCCAGGTCAGCAGCAGCAACGGTGAGTTCCACGGCGTGATCGCGCCGACCACGCCGACCGGTTCGCGCACGGTGTAGCCGAAGTAGTTCGGGTTCGACCGGCGGCACGGTACGGCCCTCGATCTTGTCGGCGAGGCCCGCGAAGTAGAGGTACCACTGCGGCAGCACCGCGAGCTGGCCCTGCATCTCGCGCAGCAGCTTGCCGGAGTCGTGGACCTCGAGTCGCGCGAGGCGGTCGGCGTTGGCCGCGATGCCGTCGGCGACACGGCGCATGATCGCGGCGCGCTGGAAGCCCGTCAGCTGCCCCCACTCTCCGTCGAAGGCGGCCCGTGCCGCGCCGACCGCGAGGTCGACGTCGTCGGGCCCGCCGTCGGCGACCCTCGCCCAGGGTTGCTTCGAGGTACGGGTCCTGCGACTCGAAGGTCCGGCCGGACAACGCGTCGACTGACTGCCCGTCGATGAACAGCCGGAACTGCTCGAGCTCACGCGGCGCGGTCGGGGTCATGCTGGTCCTCTCGTCGACGGGTCGGTGGTCTCTGCGTCGGTTGCCTCGAGATCTGCCAGGACTTCCTCGGTGTGCTCGCCGAGGCGCGGGGGCTGGCGGTAGACCGCGCTCGAACGGCCGTCGACCTTCCACGGCCCGTTGACGACCTCGGACTCGCCGTACCCGTCGCGATGGATCGGAAGCACCATCTGGCGGCGACGTAGGTCGGGGTCGTGCAGCACCTGCGCGAGGTCCTGGATCTCTCCGACGGGCACCCCGGCCTGCTCGAGCCGGGCGATCACGTCGTCGGTGCCGATCTCCTGCAGTCGCGAACTCAACAGGCGTCAACAACTCGGGCTGTGACTTCAGCCGGAGCGGGTTGGTCGCGAACCGCGGCTGTACGGCGAGCTCCGGCATCTCCAGGGCCATGCACAGCCGAGCGAACTGGGCGTCGTTGCCGACGCAGATGTTCACGTACCCGTCTGCGGTCTCGAAGGTGCCGTACGGAGCGATCGTCGAGTGTCCGTTGTGGTCCTTCGGCGGCAGGTCACCGGTGGCGAGGTACCTCGCCGCGTGGTGGGTGAGCATCGCGACCAGGCTGTCCTGCATGGCGATGTCGAGGTCGTGACCGCGGCCCGAGGTCCGACGTTCGTAGAGCGCAGCGACGATGGCGGTGGCGGCGAACATCCCGGCAGCGAGGTCGGCGGCCGGCACGCCCCACTTCACCGGGTGACCGGGCGGTCCGGTCAGCGACATCACGCCGGAGGTGCCCTGCACGATCTGGTCGTAGCCCGCACGGACGTCGCCGTCCTGGCCGTAGCCGCTGATCGAGGCGATCACGAGACCGGGGTTGTCGGTGCGCAGGGTGGCCGGGTCCAGCCCGAGCCGCGCCGCCGTGCCCGGGCGCCAGTTCTCGACCACGACGTCGGCGCGGGAGACGAGGCCCAGCACCGCTTGCCGACCGACGGCACTCTTCACGTCGAGTGCGGCACTGCGCTTGTTGCGGTTCACCGCCATGAAGTACGCGGCGTCGTCCCCGACGAACGGCGGACCCCAGTGCCGGGAGTCGTCGCCGCGACCGGGTGCCTCGATCTTCACGACATCGGCGCCCAGATCGGCCAGCATCATCGTGCTGAAAGGGCCGGACAGCGCCTGGGTGAAGTCGACGACACGCACCCCCGCCAGCAGGTCGAGCCCGGGCGTCACGTGCCCGGGGTCGTCGGCTCCGCCGCGAGACCGTGCGAGTGGCCGTGACTGTGGGAGTGCCCGTGGCCGCCTGCCGGTCCGCCGAGGTCGACGTCCCCAGCGCGTAGCGGGGCGTCGTGGAAGCGTCCTTCGTGCGCGAGGACCGGCCGCTGGTCACCGGCGATCTCCGGGTACTTCGGCCTCCAGCCGCTGCCGCGCGGACCACTGCGGTCCGCAGCCCCGCGATGTAGTCAGGATCGCCGTTGTAGGTGCCGCGCCAGGTCTGCGGCATCCGGTCCAGCGACAGTCCGGCGCTCGCCCGGCCGAGCAGGGCGCCGGCCGACGGCAGCTTGGTGCTGCTGACGCCGCAGGTCGGGCAGGCCGGTGCGGCGTCACCGGTGATCGGGACGTGCTGCTCGAACCGGTGGCCGGTGTCGCAGCGGAAGTCGTAGAGCGGCATCAGCGTCACCAGTTCTCGATCGAGTTCGCGAAGATCCGGCGATGTCGTCCTCGTCGGGCGTGCGCGGGCAGGTGGCGAGCAGCCGTTGCTGCTTCATCGTGCCGGGCACGAGATCGGGGATGTCGGACTCGGTGTAGCCGACCGCGCCGATGCCGTTCGGGATGCCGATGTCGCGCATCAGCGCGTTCAGCGCGCTCGGGCAGCTGCTCGGACTCGCGATTGACGCTTGTCGTGGTCCGGCGCGAGCATCGCCGCGGCACGCAGGTGCCGCTCGGGGGCGCTCTCGAAGCTGAACCGGAACGCCTCGGGCGCGGTCAGCGACACCGACTGCCCGTGCGGCACCATCGCCTCGTCGCTGGGGTAGCCGGCCGGGTGGTAGTCCTTCACCATGCCCGCGATCGGGTAGGCGTTGGCGTGCGGGATGTGCACGCCGGAGTTGCCGAAGCCCATGCCCGGCGAAGGTCGCGGCGAGCATCATGTCGCTGCGCGCCTCGATGTCGTCGCCGTGCGTGCACCGCGCCTGCGGAACGACTTCGCGACCAGCGCCATCGCCTTCTCGCACCACAGGTCCGAGACCGGGTTCGAGCCGCAGTACGTCACGCGCTGCTCGGGCGTCTTGCGGTCGAAGGACGCGTACCAGCGCGCGGTGTACGACTCCAGCGCGTGGCAGACGATGTCCATGCCCGATGCCGCGGTGACCTCGGCCGGCAGCGACAGCGTCAGCAGCGGGTCGATGATCGCGAGCGTCGGGCGCAGCCGCCAGTGGCTGATGCCGGTCTTGACCTTCATCGACAGCACGTCGAGCACGCACATCGCGGTGCTCTCCGAGCCGGTGCCCGCCGTGGTCGGGATGGCGATGAGCGGCTTGAGCTGACCGCGACGGCGCCTTGGCGCCGCCCGATCGGCTTGTTGATGTAGTCCATCAGCTCGCCGCCGTCGGTGATCGATCAGGTTGACCGCCTTGGCGGTGTCGATCGACGAGCCGCCGCCGACGGCGATGAAGCCGTCCCACGGGCCGGCCTCCGCGCGTACCCCGCGGCCTTGTCCATGCTGTCGTCGGTCGGTTCGACGTGGACGCCGTCGAAGATCTCGGAGCTGATCCCGTTCTGCGTGAGCAGGTCCGGCGATGCGGTGCGGGATGCCGCTCGCATTGATCGTCGGGTCGGTGAGGATCAGGACGCGCTTGACGCCGAACTGCGCCATCTCGAAGCCGATCTCGTCGACGGCGCCGGCGCCGAACTTCAGCGGGGGCGCACCCCAGGTGAAGATGGTCTCCTCGGTGAGGTGGTCGGGTGCCTCGCTCATCGTGTAGATCCCGTCCGGCGCCGTGCGCAGCTCGTGGTCTGCTCCGGGTCGTGCCCGAACACCATGGTGGCGTTGGTCTGCTCGCCGATCTTGCGCAGCTTCTCGACCGAGCTGAACCAGCTCTCGAGGTTGTTGACGATCGACGCGGGCACCGCGGGCGGGCCGTAGCTGTCACCCATGTAGACCGCGTCGGAGGTGAAGATCATCGTGCCGGAGTCGGGCAGGTCGACCTTCATCGACATGCTGCCGATGGTGTGGCCGGGCGTCTGGATGAAGCTGACGCCGGGCAGGAAGTCGACGTCGCCGTCGACGGTCTCGAACTCCAGGTCCTCGTAGTCGGCCTTGAGGTGTGCGCCGTTGAACGGGCCGTCGAAGCCGAAGGCGAACTCCTTCTCCGGTGCCGAGCAGACCAGCTTCGCGTTGGTGTTCTTGAACAGCTTCACGTTGCCCGCGTGGTCGAAGTGCAGGTGCGAGAGCACGACGTAGTCGATCTCGCCGGGCGCGACCCCCAGGGCCTTGAGTCGCGAGTCGAGGTACTCCTCCTCGCTGACCTTGTCGTACGGGAAGAAGTCCTGCAGACCGGTCGGCTTCCAGTGCTCCTCCCAGTCGCGGGGACAACTGGTGTCCCAGAGCAGCTTGCCGTCGGGGGTGTCGACGAGCACGCAGTGGGAGGGCACGTCGGTCCACTCGCGCGGGTTGGCCACGGTATCTGGCGCGTCTGCATCGCTCGGCCCGGGGCCAGGAGCAGCCAGGTCAGGTCGGCGGTCATCGCGCCGCACGGAATGATGCTGACCGAGTTCGCTGTGCTCATCCGTTGCCTCCGTTGGCGGGGAGTGGCCGGCCCGGCGCGCTCGATTTGTACGGCCAAATTCGCCGTGATCCGACCATGCTCCGACCCCGACGTGATGTCAACCACACCGACGCGAACGTGGTCAGCGCGGGTGACGTCGCAGACGCACGCGGTACGAGTAGTGGTCGGGATCGAAGTGACTGATCGCGAGCTCGACCGGCCGGTTGCGCGGGTCGAAGTAGAGCCGGTCGATCCGCAGGACGGCCGTCCCGGGGGGGGCACGAGGTGCTCGGCGAGCTCGGCCGGCAAGCGTGGTGGCGGTGACGCTCTGCTCCGCGTCCCCGATCGGGCGGTCTGCCAGGCCGTCGACCAGGCCGATGACCGTCACCCGACTCACGGCGCCGATGCTGGTCAGCTCGGGGATATCCTCGAGCCGCTCACCGACGTCGCTGGGCAGGGCGACCTCGGTGTAGCAGAACGGCACCGCACCGTGCCGACGGACGAACGACACGCTGTGCACGGTGTCGACGCCGAGTCGCAGCCGACCAGCGGCAGCGAGATCGACCCGGCGCTGCAACGGGTGAACGATCTCGCAGTCGGTGTCCAGCGACAGGCTCATCAGGTCCTCGATCGAGCCCAGGTGTCGCAGGTAGCGGTCCGAGCGGCCGACCGGGTAGGTGCCCCGCCCTGCGACGCGGTAGACCAGGCCCTCGCTCACCAGCTCCTGCATCGCACGCCGTACGGTCTGCCGGCTGACACCCCGGCTGACGGCGAGCTCGGCCTCGGTCGGCAACCGGTCCTCGTCGCCGTACTCTCCGTCGAGGATCGCCTCGACGCAGATCGGCGGCGAGCGACCCGTAGCTCGTGGTTCTGGCCGCAGCCATCAGGTCAACCTCTCACCACAGCCGGGGCTGTGTACGTCGCGGCGCCGTCGGCTGCACGTCCGAGATCAGGACCGTCGGCTCGGTCATCACTGAAATGTACTGCGTGTCGCGCACCTCAGCCTGCTACGCAGGCGTCGATGATCGCGGCCACGCGGGCGACGACCGGGGAGCTCTCGGCGGCGCGGCCGGCGAGGGCCAGGTCGACGGTGGGTGGGTCGGTGAGGGCGACGTACGCGACCCCTTCGAGGCCGAGGCTGCGGACCGGTTCAGGGACCAGGGCGACACCGAGGCCGGCCGCGACGAAGACCACCAGGGTCGCGGTCTCTCCCACCTCGAGGATGCTGGCGGGCTCGAAGCCCGCGTGGGCACAGGCCTGCAGGACGTGCTCGTGCATCGAGGAGCGGTGGCCCGACGGGTGCATCACGAACGCCTCGCCCGCCAGCAGGGACAGCTCGATCCGACGGCGCCGCGCGAGCGGGTGCCCGCTCGGCAGTACGGCGACCAGACGCTCGGCTCTCAGCGCGCGGACGACGAGAGCCGGGTGGGTGCTGGAGTCGGGGCGGAGCAGGGCCAGGTCGTAGCTGCCGTCGTTCAGTCCGTCGAGGAGCTGCGGCGAGAGCAGCTCGCCGCGCAGCTGGAGGTCGACGCCGGGCAGCTCCCGGCGTACCTCCTGGGCGACGCGGGGGAGCACGTCGTACGTCGCGGTGCCGATGAAGCCGACCGACACCCGTCCGGCGTGGCCGGAGGCCAGCAGCTCCATGTCGGCCGCGGCGCGGTCGACATCGCCGAGCACGGTGCGGGCGTGCTCCGTGAAGCGGATCCCGGCCTCAGTCGGCTCGACGCGTCGCGTCGAGCGGGTGAAGAGCGAGACGCCGAGCTCGCGCTCGAGCTGCTTGATCTGCTGGGAGAGCGCGGGCTGGGCGATGTGCAGCCGGGTGGCGGCGCGACCGAAGTGGCGTTCCTCGGCGAGGACGATGAACGACCTGAGGTGACGCAATTCCATGCATTCAGATTATCAATCAAGCCACATTCGGTATTGGAGTTGATGAGTCAGGTCGGCCTAGGCTCGCCGGCATGGCCTCAGCTTTCGTGTACGCCGCAGTCCGCACTCCGTTCGGCCGGTTCGGCGGTGCGCTCGCCGAGGTGCGTCCGGACGACCTGGCCGCGACCGCGGTGACGGGTGCGCTCGACCGGACCGACCTGGACCCGGCACTGATCGGCGACGTCGTCTGGGGGTGCGCCAACCAGGCCGGCGAGGACAACCGCAACGTCGGCCGGATGGCGGTGCTCCTGGCCGGGCTGCCGGTCTCCGTGCCAGCGACGACTGTCAACCGGCTCTGTGGCTCGTCGCTCGACGCCGCGATCATCGGCTCGCGCACCATCGAGTCCGGAGACGCCGACGTGGTGCTCACCGGAGGGGTCGAGTCGATGACCCGGGCGCCGTGGGTGCTGCCGAAGCCGTCCCGCGCCTTCCCGGCCGGCAACGTCACGGCGGTCTCGACGACGCTGGGCTGGCGGCTGGTCAACGACCGGATGCCGGCGGAGTGGACGGTCTCGCTCGGGGAGGCCAACGAGCTGTTCGGCGAGAAGTTCTCGATCTCACGGGAGCGCCAGGACGAGTTCGCGGCTCGTTCGCACAACCTCGCCGACGCGGCCTGGGAGGCCGGCTTCTACGCCGACCTGGTCGTGCCCGTCGCCGGCGTCGAGCTCACGCGCGACGAGGGCATCCGCCCCGGCTCGATCGGCCGAGAAGCTCAGCGGACTCAAGCCCTCCTTCCGCAAGGACGGCACGATCACCCCCGGCAACGCCTCGCCGCTGAACGACGGCGCGTCCGCCGTACTGCTGGGCTCGGAGGCTGCCGCGGCGAGCATCGGACGTGCCCCGATCGCCCGGATCGCGGGTCGTGGCGTGAGCGCCGTCGAGCCGCCGATGTTCGGCTATGCGCCGGTCGAGGCGGCCGACCGCGCCCTGGCGCGGGTCGGCATCACCTGGGCCGACGTGTCGGCGGTCGAGCTCAACGAGGCCTTCGCCGTGCAGTCGCTCGCCTGCGTGGACGCCTGGGACATCGATCCTGAGATCGTCAACGCCAAGGGTGGCGCGATCGCGATCGGCCACCCCCTCGGTGCTTCGGGCGGCCGGATCATCGGCACCCTCGCCGCCCGGCTGCAGGAGTCCGGAGGCCGGTACGGCGTCGCCGCGATCTGCATCGGCGTCGGCCAGGCGCTCGCGGTGGTGCTGGAGAACGTGTCATGAGCACCACCACCATCTGCGACTCCGCGGCGGAGGCGGTGACCGGGATCGAGGACGGGTCGACGGTGCTGGTCGGTGGCTTCGGCATGGCCGGGATGCCCGTGCAGCTGATCGACGCGCTCATCGACCAGGGCGCGACCGACCTGACCGTCGTCACCAACAACGCCGGCAACGGCGACACCGGCGTGGCCGCGCTGCTCGCCCAGGGCCGGATCCGCAAGGTGGTCTGCTCCTTCCCGCGGCAGAAGGACTCCTGGGTCTTCGACGGGCTCTACCGCGCGGGCAAGGTCGAGCTCGAGCTGGTGCCCCAGGGCAACCTCGCCGAGCGGATGCGCGCCGCAGGCGCCGGGATCGGTGCCTTCTTCTGCCCCACAGCGGTCGGCACGCCCCTGGCCGACGGCAAGGAGACCCGCGAGATCGACGGGCGGACCTATGTCCTCGAGTACCCGCTCCGGGGCGATGTCGCACTGATCGGTGCCCACCTCGCCGACCGGATGGGCAACCTCGTCTACCGCAAGACCGCCCGCAACTTCGGACCAGTCATGGCGACGGCCGCGACCACCACGATCGTGCAGGTGCGCGAGGTGGTCGAGGTCGGCGCGCTCGATCCGGAGACGGTGGTGACGCCGTCGATCTACGTGGACCGTGTCGTGAGCGTGGGGAGTGTCGAAGGATGAGTCTCAGCAAGGACGAGATGGCCGCCGCCGTAGCGCGCGACATCCCCACCGGTTCGTTCGTCAACCTCGGCATCGGCCAGCCCACACTGGTCGCCAACCACCTGCCGCCGGGCTCGGGGGTGGTCCTGCACACCGAGAACGGCATGCTCAACATGGGCCCGGCAGCGACAGGCGACCAGGTCGACCCGGACCTCACCAACGCCGGCAAGCTCCCGGTGACCGAGCTGCCTGGCGCGTCGTACTTCCACCACGCGGACTCGTTCTCGATGATGCGTGGGGGCCACCTCGACGTCTGCGTGCTCGGCGCCTTCCAGGTCTCCGCGACCGGCGACCTGGCCAACTGGCACACGGGCGAGTCGGACGCGATCCCGGCCGTCGGCGGCGCGATGGATCTGGCGATCGGCGCCAAGAGCGTCTACGTGATGATGACGCTCTTCGCGAAGGACGGGACGCCGAAGCTGGTGCCGTCGTGCACCTACCCGCTGACCGGCGTCGGCTGCGTGGACCGGGTCTACACCGACGTCGCGACCTTCGAGATCACGCCGGACGGCGTCGTGGTGCGCGAGACCTTCGGGATCTCGTACGACGACCTCGGGTCGCGGCTCGGCGTACCGCTGACCAGGGGCTGATTCGGGAACGAGTTCGACCTCGACTAGGAACCGTACGTCGCCATCCAGGCCTCGCCCTCGGGCGAGAGTGAGCCCTGCTCGCGGGCGGCTCGACAGTAGCGCCGTACGGCGCGCAGGAAGGTCATCGGGTTGTAGACGTCCTCCTCGGACGACCACTGGTTGTCGCCTGCGTAGGTGAGGATGGTGATGTTGCTGGCGCCGTGCCGCTTGCCGTCACCGAGATCGGCGAGCTGGTTGAAGACCTCGCAGATGATCCGCCCGCGCTCCTCGTCGACGACGTACCACTCGATCGGGAAGTGCGGCATCTCCGTGCCCGGGAAGTCGGCCGTCATGGTCTTGGTGATCCAGACCCGGATCGCCTCGCGGCCCTCGAAGTTGCCGTAGGCATGCTCGACGTACGTCGCGTCCTCGGTGAAGAGCGCCGCGAAGAGGTCCCAGTTGCGCGTGGCGCAGGCCTTCTCGACCTCGTCCTGGTAGTGCTGGAAGGCGGTCTCGAGCTCGTGACGTGACCAAGGCATCAGGACGACTCCCGTTCGAGGGTGAAGTAGTAGAGCTGGCCCTCGTGGCGCACGCCCTTGCCGTTCATGACTCCGAGCAGGGTGTCGTCGTCGACCCGCTTGAAGTGGTCGATCACCGGCTGCCCGTCGTAGACCATCGAGGCGGTCACCTCGCCGCGGAACTCGATGTCCCACAGCGACGCCAGCCCCTGGCCGAGCTCGGCGTTGGAGAAGAGGTCGCCGTCAGGCCCTCGGCAGATGAGCGGGTGCGCTCGGTGGGTCGAATCGAACCGCTTGCCGTGCCAGCGCGAGGTCGCGAGCATCTCGTGCACCGGATGCCCGGGGCCGAAGTCCGAGCCGGCCCACGAGCCGAGGACGTCTGCGGCCCGCACCGGCGAGCAGTCGGCCCACAGCTGCTCGAGGTCGTCGTACGACGACGGCCCCGAGCGCAACGCCTCCAGCCGGTCGCTCAGCAGGTCGGTCATGACTGCTCTCCTGTCGCCCACTTCGGGATGATGAAGACGCCCTCGGCCTCGACCGTCGGCCCCTCCGCGTCACCGATCGAGGCGACCACCCACACCTTGCGCCCCTCCTCGCGGTCGATGCGCGCGTCCAGGCGCAACGGGCCGAGGGGGGTGCCGCGACGGTAGATCATCGTCAGCGTGCCTGTGAAGGTGACGCGGGTGAAGGCGGCAGCCGCGGTCTCGCCCATCAGGTGGTCGAGCAGCATCGCGGCGACACCACCGTGCACCAGACCGGGCGGACCCTCGTACGCCGCGCCGAGGTCGACCGACGCATGGGCCAGCCCGGACGACACGTGGGTGATCTCCAGGGGTGGCGCGATCGCGTTGCGCAGGCCGACCACGGCGTTGCCCCAGTTCCAGGCGCGGCCCTCGGAGTTGTAGCGCACCCCGGCCGGGCCAGGGGTCTGCTGGGCGCGCAGCCGCGCCACCACCGCCTCGATCTCGAGCTGAGCCGTACGGGCCTCCTCGGGCGCGACCGTGCTCCGGATCGTCGCGTCGACCAGGTCGCGCACGGCTTCGGTCAGTGGGCCGTACGTCGCCTCGATGAGGTCCAGCTCGACATTGGGGGTCTCGTCGTGGATGAACCCGCCGATGCTCATCGAGACCTACTTGACCGACACCGGCTGGGCCGCCTCGGTGGCGGCCGCGTTCGCCGACATCGGGATCGCGGCGGTGATGGCAACGGCCACGAAAGCGGCCATCGCGGCCACCAGGAAGCACACGTGGTAGGCAGTCTCGCTCGGGATGGAGACCCCGCCGAAGTCCCGGGTGAAGCCGGTGAGCAGGGCGACCATCACCGCGGAGGCGACGGTGGTGCCGATCGAGCGCATCAGCCCGTTGATGCCGACCGCGGACCCGGCCTCACGCAGCGGGACCGCGCCCATGATCAGGGTCGGCATCGCGGCGTACGCGATCCCGACACCGGCGCTCATGATCATGGAGGCCACGAGGAGCTCCCACGGAGCGCTCATCAGGAAGAAGCCGACCAGGTAGCCGCAACCGAGAACGACGCCGCCGATCATCAGCGTCGCCTTGGCGCCGATGGTGGTCATCAGGCGACCGGAGATCGGTGCGAACACCAGCATCATCAGGCCACCGGGCGCCATCCAGAGTCCGGCGTGCAAGATGCTCTGGCCCAGGCCGTAGCCGGTCTCCCGCGGCATCTGCAGCAGCTGGGGGATCACGATCGCCTGGGCCATCATCCCGAAGCCCATCGCGATCGCGGCCAGGTTGGTCAGCAGCACCGGACGGCGGGCGGTCACCCGCAGGTCGCACAGCGGGTCGCGGGTGCGCAGCTCGTAGGTCGCCCACAGCACGAGTACGGCGGCTCCGGCCGCGATCAGCAGCCACGGACCGGCCGTCCCCCAGCCCCAGTCGTTGCCCTTGGTGACGCCGATCAGGGTCGCGACCAGGCCGATGGCGAGACCGACAGCACCGAGTGCGTCGAAGCGACCGCCGTGCGCGTCATGGACATGGGGGACCAGTGCGACGACGGCCACCGTGACCACGGCGGCAACGGCAGTCGAGACCCAGAAGAGGAGGTGCCAGTCGTAGCTGCCGGCCAGCCAGGCCGAGAGGGGAAGGCCGATCGATCCGCCGACGCCGAGGGTGGCGCTCATCGCGGCGATGCCGGTGTTGGTCAGGTGCGGAGGGGTGACCTCGCGCATCAGGCTGATGCCGACCGGGATGAAACCCATCGCCAGGCCCTGCATGGTCCGACCGGCGATCATCGGGGCGAGCGTGTCCGACATCGCGCAGACCACGGAACCGACGGTGAGGATGGTCCCGCTCGCGACCAGCACCCGCTGCTTGCCGAACAGGTCGCCGAGGCGGCCCGCGATCGGCATCGTGACCGCGGCGGCCAGCAGGGTCGCGGTGATCACCCAGGACGCGTTGGAGGCCGAGGTACCGAGCAGCTCGGGCAGCTCGCCCTGGATCGGGATCACCATGGTCTGGGTCAGGGCGGCCGCCATGCCGCCGAGGCAGAGCACGACGACGGTCACGATCGGCATCGACGCGACGACAGGTGTGGGCGCGGTCGAGGACGGCTGGGAGGACATGGGGACCCTTCGAACTATGGCCAGTACATATGTACGATACATACGCTTGAATGAACTGTCGAACCAGGAGGTGCTGCGTGCTGTTGGATGCCGACCCCGAGCTGCCCGTGGTGCACCGCGCGATCACCGACGAGTTCCTGCGGATGAGCAAGCGCAAGCCCGCACCGCCGGACGGCTCGATCCTCGAGGACTCGGCCTTCCGGCTGCTCTGGCTGCTCAACGACGGGGAGCCCCGCACGCTGCGCCAGATCTCGGCCCACCTCGAGCTGGAGCAGTCCACCGTCAACCGCCAGGTCAACGGCGCGATCAACCACGGGTACGTCGAGCGGTTCGAGGTCGCCGGCAGCGCCAGCCGCCCGGTCCGACCGACGAAGGCCGGCGAGAGCGCGTTCCAGCACGACGCCGCGCTGCGGGTGCAGCTGTTGTCACGGGTGCTCACCGAGCTCGGGTCCGAGCGAGCCCGTGCCCTGCACGACGAGCTCCAGGCCTTCAACGACGCCTACGACCGCGTCATGCACCCCCACGACTGACCGTTCCAAGTCGGCTCCCAGTCGGTCCCAAGCGCTGACGGAGATGGTGTGCCTGTCGGGGACAAGCCCCGGCGCCACCTCTGCTCAGGAGCACTCCCATGATCGACCTCAGTGTCTACACCCAGTTCGTCGCCGGGTTCTTCATCGTCGCCGGCTTCGCGATCACGGCCGCCGTGGCCGGCCTCGTCATGGTCGCCCGCGAGCGCCCTGCGTGGCCCGCCCCGCATGCTCGGTCGTCATCACGTAGTCCTTCTCGGGTCCCGTCGCCCGCCACTCGACGGTCCACCGCGTGACCGGGTCACCCTCGGTCTGGACGTGTCCGCGGTAGTGGTCCGGCGCGCACGGGTGGTCGACCCAGTCGCCGACCGCCCACGGATGAAAGGGGCGCCCGTCGGAGAAGTGCACGAACCAGCCGCTCGCGTCGCGCTCGACGTACAGCGTCCGGCTGACCGGCACCGACCGGCCCGCCCACGTCATCGTCCCCTCCTCGGACCAGCGGATCCGGTCAGGGGACTCGAGGGTGAGCGTGGCGGTGCCCTGCACGTCGCGACGCTCCCCGGCGTACCGGTCCTGGACGACCCGGCTCAGCGACCAGGTGCCGAGCAGTGCTGTCGGCTCGAGGCTCATCGGACCAGGTCGGCGAGCGGCTAGCGCAGCGCCATCGAGCCGGAGAGCGTGGGCTGCCAGGAGAGCGTCTTGTCGGCGGCGATCTGCTTGTCGATCGCGGCCGCGACGTCGTCGGGCCACGGCGCCGTACGCCGGCTCTCCATGTCGATGTGGAGGAAGATCTCCTCCATCACGTAGCTGACCCTCTCGTGCGTGTCGTCGAGCAGGTAGACGACGACATGGGCGCCGCGCTCCGAGCGGCCGACCAGGCGGACCCGGACCGAGATCCGGTCGCCGGTGCGCAGCTCGGACAGGTAGGTCAGGTGGTGCTCTGCGGTGAAGACGCCCTGGCCGGACAGGGTCGGCCAGTTCTGCGGGATGCCCACAGGCTCGAGCGACTCGTCGAGACCCTCGCTCGCGATCCCGACGTAGTGGCGGATGTTGAGGTGACCGTTGATGTCCTCGAAAGCGGCGGGGACCGCTTGCGCGGTGAAGGCCGGCAGATCCAGGAGCTGCTCGTACGTCGGCTGCGGGGTGCTCACAGCGCCCGACGGTACTTGGCGCGCTCCCTCTGCGCATCGGCGGGCCTGACTCAGGACAATCGGGCGACACGGCCGTGACCTGCGGGACCACAGGGGCGGTCGGGGCTAGCGTGACTCGGAGCAACCGACGACCGAGCCGAGGGGAAGCCGCGTGGTCCGACGGGTCCGTCCCGGGCGCCGTGACGCAGATCGGCGACCCCGGAGGCTGAGCCGCTGGGCCGGTCCGCCGCCGCTGCTGCTGGCCGCGACCGTGCTCGGCTTCGTGGTCGCGCCGTTCGTCGCCGAGCAGCCGACGCTCGCGGCCGCCCAGCCGACCGCGGCCGTCCAGTCGGGACCCGGGCCGCGCTACGTCGAGCCGCGGATCGTGCGCGGCCTGCAGCTGTCCCCGGCTCGCGCAGGTCAGGCCGGCGGCGGGGTCCGGCCGGTCGAGCTGGCGCCGGTCGACCTGGGGGTCGTCAGCATGAACGCCCTCTACAGCCTCCCGGCCGATGAGGCGCGAGACGACATCCAGAAGGTGACCAGCCGCGACGACGTCGACGTCATCGGCTGGCAGGAGGCCTCCCGCATCGGACCGGCTCTTCACCAGGTGTCGGGGTGGACCACCCGCACCTTCACCCGGGATGGCGCGAACTCCGAGGTCGCCGTGTCGTGGCGCAGCGCCGAGTTCACGCTGGTCTCGGCGCGTCAGGTCGACGTCGCGCCGGGCGTCGCCGTGAGTCGCGGCAGCTATCCGTTCGCCGCGCGTCTGGTCGCCGTGGTGACCCTCCGTCACCGGGAGACCGGCCGGCTGCTGACGGTCATCGACACCCACCTGCCGCGTCGTATCGAGGACGTCGACGACCCCGGCCGCTGGGCGCCCACCCTCAACGCCCAACGGGCCCAGGTCCAGCTGCGTCGGATGGCAGCGATCTGGGAGCGGTCCGGAGCGCGCTGGGTGATCGGCACCGGCGACTTCAACTTCGACGCCGGGTCCGCCGCATCGAACCACTCCGACAGCGCCCCGCTGAGCCAGCTCAGCGGGACCGCGGTCTCGACGTACCAGAAGCTCGGGATCCCTGCGGTGCCGACGCATCCGCCCAGCGGGCGGCACATCGACTACGTCTGGCTCGACCGGGACGACGACGAGTCCGGCGAGATCACGCTGCGCGGACAGCAGGTGCTGCGCGACTACCACAGCGATCACAACCCGTTGCTGGCCCGCCTCCGGCTCTCCTGACGTCACAGACGCACTTTGGGATGAGCCGGGCCGACCCGCTCCCGCGATAGGTTACAGCAACACCGCCCGGTCCGAGC